>JBFIKF010000004.1:0-364559 GCA_041600415.1 Porticoccaceae bacterium
CTGTTTTTCATCCCACGGGGATTCGACCTGCTTGCAGGCCCCCTGGGTGCAGTCGGTTTCCCGGCTCTGGTACAACAGCCGGGCGCCGTAGGGGGCGTAGGCCTCCCGCCACTTGACGTTGCCACTGGCGTCGGTGGCCAGTACCGGGGAACCCAGGGCATCGTTGTGATAATAGATAACTTCTTCGTAGGCGTGGGCCTGGGAAGCACCCAGCACCCAGATCATCGCCGTCAGCAGCGCCACAATCAGCCGGGGCATCCATCCCCACCCGCTACCCGTGATCGGCTTCATTGCAGCACCTCCGTGCGCGTGGCTTCAATATTGGCGGCTACATCCTCCGAGTAGAAGTCGAAGGTGCCCGATCCATTTTTATCCAGCAGGATAACCACGGGTACGGTATATGTTTGCCAATTCGTGGTGGCGCTGCCACCGCCGGTTATAGCGCCCTGACCGCTAAAGCGAAAATAGGTGGTGGCTGGCTCATTGACGGTCAAGCTGACGGTATGTTGCTGTTTCCCCTTCACGATTTTTGTTTGCGTCGCAAACGTCGTAACGGGAGCGACAACATCGGGGCCGTCGTTTTGCACCGTCACGGTGACCGCCTCAGAAAGCACTAATGAATTGGGCAACTACGCAGAAGATCTAAACCCTCCTGCCTACCTCTAATTGTACTTGCGTAGCGGGCCGTTTAAATGAACTACAAGCTTTCCGGCTTTTCCACTAAGATTGGGGTAAAGCCAATCACCTCCATTCCAACATCGTATAGTCTGCATTTTGTATCAAAAATACACATATATTTTAACTGATCGGAAATTTTTGATTAGCACGAAAATTATATTTTTTTACCAAATAACCTATATCAATAATTGTCAATGATGAACGATCTAGGTCATCTTTTTTTTCTATACACAAATTGACGAAAACCTTGAAGACCATAAGAGCTGGTGCAAAAAAAATACAGGGATATCTAGGAATCAAGATAGCTTTATCTATATCATTCGCGCGATTATAAATATCCCTGGGCAAAGGCGGCTGAAATTCCACATATATTTTTTTTCGACCAAGTCTTTTCAGCATCTTTACATTATGAATAATTTCATAGTTTTTTAATTCTATACTTTTATAATTTAGCTTCATCGAAATCGTGATCATTCTTTCAATTCCACCTTTTTCTCAGCTTTTCGCAAGCGCGTCTCCGGCCAACCACCCTTATTATCGCCGACGCGTGATGCTTTTCCACTACCAGCAAAGGTACCTTACTTTAGTTTCCCTTGGAGCAGGGTTTCCCCAGTATTACTATCTGGCAGGCCCGCATCATTTCTAAAATCTTTAGATAACCGAAAATCTTTAGTCGCCCAAAACTTCCCTTCAACACCTGGATTATTTGGTCCGTGGACACGGAACAATTCGGTACCTTTTTTAAGTATGCATCAACATCCAATCTTTTTGCCACGACCAACCCAACCCCTCCTGGAATAGCTCTCAACGCGATATCACCCAGCCCAATAACTATCAGCGTCCTAAGTGACCGCTTCAAGGCAATTCAAAATATTTTCTATGCCTATATATTTCACACAAGCTATCACCACAAAATTTTAACGACAACATATTAAAATACGAACCATTAATATAAAAGTTCCACTGATTTTTTTCTTTAAACATTGGATAGCCCACATCATGTAATATCGCCTCTACCATCAGCGTATAATTTGGCCTAACAGCTAATAATTTAGCGCTGACAACGTCGGCCTTAACTTCAATATAGGCGGTAGAGCCATGCCCCTCTAAATCGGCCAAGGCCTCCGGCGCCTTTTTGTAAGCTGTCAACTTATCGTCACCTATAGAAAATCCATAAGCATGCCCAAAGGTTACCGTTTCATCAATATATGTGAACCATAGATAACCCATATAGGCTGTTATTAACAGTGCCGCAGCTACAGCGCTGCATGCAAATATTTTTACTATAATTTTTCTATAGTTCATATTCATATTTTTTAACTTATTCATTTTTGAACTTAATACGATCAACAACGCCGCTTCCGGGCTGTCTAACACCGTTGTCAACCGAAGGTGATCCCCCGTCAGCCTTTTTGGCGACTACTCCTGCAGCTGTATTACTATTAACACCTCCTTGTATTTCTGGCACTGCACTATATTCTAATCCTTTATCTACTCTACTAACTATGTTATCGACTTCTGAATCTTTAGCGTCTATCTTTCGATATGTGGCAGACGATCCCTCACTACTTAAGCTTTGCCAAGCCTTGACGTCTGGACTTCCCAGACTTTACTAGACACTCTCTAGCTTGGACAAATAGTCGTTCTCAAACGCCATTGGCGACACGCCCCCTGTATGGGAATGCCGCTTGATGGGATTGTAAAACATCTCAATAAAATTAAATATCTCCGTTTTTGCCTCATCGCGTGTCGCATATATCTTTTTCTGGGTTACGCGCTTTTTGAATGTGGCAAAGAAGCTCTCGGCCACCGCGTTATCATGGCAGTTACCACGGCGACTCATGGATGGCTTCAGGTTATTGGACTTCATAAAGGACAAATAGTCTGCGCTACCGTACTGGCTTCCTTGGTCGCTATGAACCAATACCGCCTCTTTCGGCTGTCGCTTCCACACGGCCATCACTAGAGCTTTAATCACCAAATGTCGGTCGATATTTTTGTCCATTGCCCAACCGACAATTCTGCGTGAGAACAAATCCAGCACCGTTGCCAGATACAGAAATCCCTCATGTGTGCGCACGTAAGTGATGTCACTTACCCAGGTTTGGTTTGGCGTATCAGGACTAAATTCCCGGTTCAGAATGTTATCTGCGACACTCGACAGTTTGCCGCCTTTCAAGTAACGGCGCTTATAGCCGATCTGTGCTTTGAGCTTGTTTTCTCGCATGATTCTTGCCACTCGATGAACGCTACACACCTCGCCAGCATCGCGAAGGTCTCGATGAATCCACGGGCTTCCATAAGTAGCACCGCTGGCCACATAGGATTCCTTGATCAGTTTTAATAAGCGCTGATCTTCAATGGCTCGATTCGACTGCGGCTTATCAAGCCACGAGTAAAAACCGCTGCGATGCAGTCTCATCATCTTGCACATTGCCTTAGTTGAAAACCTATCTCGATGATCGCGAATAAACGCGTACTTCACTTTTGGTCTTTGGCAAAGTACGCGGTAGCCTTTTTTAGGATATCGCGCTCTTCGGTGACTCGCCTGAGCTCTGACTTTAGTTTGGTCACTTCATCCTGCAAATCAGACTTGGCGGCTTGTTGGGGGAGTGGCTCGCCGTATTTCTTAAGCCAGGCATACAGACTGTGGGTGGTCGTACCGAGTCGTTCGGCTACATCTGCGACCGAATAGCCGCGCTCTGTGACCTGCTTCACGGCCTCAATCTTGAATTCTTCGGTATATCGTTTGCCTTTCATAAACACCTCTCATAGAGTTAGATTTTAACGCTATTGGGTGTCTAGCGAACCCTGGGAAGTCCATTTTGACTTTTCGTTCCACTAAACTCAAGCGAAACGTTGTATTTACTAAGATTTTAATTTTCAAACTGCGGCGTTTCGCGCTTTTGCCGCGCTTCGAGGGCAATTTTCACGTCGTCGGACATCAGCATACCGGCATTCCAGGTGGCGATGTGATTCAGGCCATCGGCGACGCTGTGATCGCGGGCGTGCAAAATGACCTGTTTGCTACCGCGGATACTCAGGGGCGACTTGGCGGCAATGCTAGCGGCGATGTCAAGCACCTGGGTCAGCATGCTGTCCTGGTCGGCAAAGCATCGGTTGGCCAGCCCGATTTGCACCGCCTCGCTGCCGCTGACATCCCGCCCGGTGTAGGCCAGTTCGCGCATAATGCCGTCGCCAATCAGCCGCGGCAGACGTTGCATGGTGCCGACATCCGCCACCATGCCGATATCGATTTCCTTGATGGAAAACACGGCGTTGTCGGTGCAGTAACGCATATCGCAGGCGGTCACCAAATCCACCCCACCGCCCACACAGGCGCCGTGAATGGCGGCGAGCACCGGTTTGCGACATTGTTCGATGGCGCTGATGCGGCCCTGTAACCAGAGAATGTCTTCCCGCAGCGCCTCACTTTTGCGCGCGCCGCAGATTGGCGAATCGTCCAGCAGCTCGCCGAGCATGGCGAGGTCGATTCCCGCGCAAAAATTTTTGCCCTTGCCACTCAGCACCACCACCCGCACTTCTGGCGTGCTGTCGGCCCATTGCATGGCCTCCCCCAACTCCCGCCACAGCGCGCGGTTCATGGCATTGGCGCGATCCGGACGGTTCAGTTGCAGGTGGGCTATGTTGTTTTGTAATTCCAGTGACAGCGTGGTGTATGCGGGAAGCATCGGTAGTTCCTCCGGCGGGTATGGTTCTTACGGTTAGTTAACAACTCGTATTATGGCCCAGAATCAAACCTGACGGGTTTCGCAATTCATGAGGTGTCTGCGAGTTAAACACAGGGCAGATAGTGAGGCATTAGAAAAAATATATTCGCACCCGCGCTTTGCCCGCAACCCGGACAGATACCAGTGCAGATACCAAGTCCGGATACGATGAGCGGACAATAAAAAGGGGCGCCGGCTTTGCGCGACACCCCTTTAATTATGGGGATCGAATTATTTTTTTGCTGTCGAATGCATTACTTCCCCGCCCTGCTGCCGGGATAACCCTCTGGTGCGAGGCGCACATGCTGAATCAGCAGACCGCCACCATCCCGCGGCGCAACCCAGATTTCTTCGAGCTTTCCGCGATGCACCAATACCCCCACGGGCCCCGCGCCATTTTTATTACAGCCCTTTCCAGGTGGTGCGTTACAACCGCCGCCACCACCATCGCCACCCGGCGGAGTCGTCCCGCTGTCGTCGTAGCTGTTGTAGGCGTCGAGATGGGCATAAATTAGCGCGAGCTGCTCAAAGTCATGGGTGTTTGGCCACTGGCTACTTTCACTGCTGGAATAATCCATGCAAGTCGCCTGAGACGAGCCATCTTCGCTGGTGTGGGTCAGGCCAAACAAATGACCAACCTCCTGACACATCACATGGTTTTTTTCTGCTTGACTTTCCCAGTAGGACGCATAGCTGTCATTAACCTTGGCCGTTCCCTGCGTAATATGTCCGTCGCTATTCAAATAAATCGACGCCAGACCCAGCCAGCCGTTATAGCCGTACGCCGCATTGCACGCGCGGATCTGCCCACTTACCGCTTTGCACCGCTTACGCGCTTTGACGCTATCATCGGTGGCACCCTTGACGACCGTCAACACGTTGGGTGTACCCGACCAGGCAAGGAGCGTCGCGTCGAACTCCGCCTGCCAGGTGTTGTCCACGCTGTCCACCGCCACCAGGGGCAGGGGGTTGGCCGTTCGCGCCCAGTGGTAGTTGTTCCACGAGTGGTCGGCCCAGGCCGACGCGGAAACCAGAGCGGCAGTGGCCAGAAAAGTGAGTTTTACCAGCAGTCGTTTTATGCGGGCTTGCGTTAGTCTGTGAATTGGCATAGTTCTCTCCTCCATTTGCATTTGAATCAGCCCTGATACTCGCCGCACTTTCATCTGCTTATGTCGACGGCTGTGCTGAAGTCTAAAGGCGCAATTCGCACTTTTCAAACTACTAAGGGGAATCTTACGGGAATTTGGTCACAAACCCGGCAAGCAATAGTGGCCGATACGCGAATATTGGCGGTCTGTAAAACCCTGAATCAATGCTACGGGGGTGCATTTTTGTGGTGTGCAATTCGGCGCAATATTGGTACTGTTCAACCCGTGCATTCGACCCCGGCCCCATGCTTTTGACCCACCGTAGTGCAGAGGAGTAGACGATGAGCTCACGCGCATTGCAGCGTTGCATCAATGTCAGCGATTTTCGCCGCCTGGCCCAACGACGTCTGCCGCCCGCCCTGTTTCACTACCTGGATGGCGGCGCGGACGACGAGTTTAGTTTGCGCAACAATACGGCGGCGTTTGATCGCTATCAGCTGGTTCCCAGCGCGTTGCAGGATGTCACCACCTTAAACCTGCGCACCCGGGTTTTGGGTAGCGATGTTGACTGGCCTGTGATTCTGGCCCCTACCGGTATGTCGCGGTTTTTTCACCACACCGGCGAACTGGCGGTGGCCCGGGCAGCGCAAACGTCCGGCACGCTGTACTCCCTGTCGACGGTCGCCACGACCACTATCGAAGACGTGGCCAGCGCTACTCAGGGGCCGAAGATGTTTCAGCTGTACGTGCTGCGGGATCACGGCATCAACGATGAACTGATGGCCCGTTGCCGGGCCGCCGGTTATAACGCGTTGTGCCTGACTGTGGATACGGTGGTACAGGGCAATCGGGAGCGCGACCTGCGCACTGGTATGACCGTGCCCCCCAAACCGACGCTGCGCACCCTGGCCGGTTTTGCCGCCCACCCCCGTTGGTGCTATCACTATCTGACGACGCCACCACTGGGCATGGCCAACCTCTTCCATCGCATGGCCCAGGGCAGCAGCGAAGTCAGTTCTCTGGGAGCCTATATCAATAGCCAGTTTGATCGCGCCCTGAACTGGGACTATGCAGAACAGGTGGCCAAACGCTGGAATGGGCCGTTCGCCATTAAGGGTATTCTGTGTGCGGCGGACGCCAAACGCGCCGCAGAAATCGGCGCCACGGCAGTAATTATTTCCAACCACGGCGGGCGCCAACTGGATACGGCCCGTGCACCCATCGATTGCGTGGCGGAAATTGCCCAAGCGGTGGGCGGACAACTGGAAATTATCGTGGACGGCGGTATTCGCCGCGGCACCCATGTGCTCAAGGCGCTGGCCCTGGGCGCAACCGCCTGCATGATTGGCCGCCCCTATCTGTACGGCCTGGCGGCGGGCGGGCAGGCGGGCGTGGAACTTGTGCTGAGCTTGCTCAGACGGGAGGTGGAACGCGGTATGATCCTCGCTGGCCAACCTAATGTTCGCACTATTAATCGGCGTTTGCTGTGGTCGACCCTGCCGGGTTAAAACTGCATTTAATGATCGTGAGTGCCCGCGATACGATCCATCAACGCAAAAAGGACCCCGGAAATCACCAGCACCATGTGAATAATCACGCGCCACATCATCTGGCGTTCGGTGAGTGCCATGTCTTCCGCTGTCATAGTGGAAATATTCACAAACGCTTTGAGTAACTCGATACCTGAAATCGCCACAATGGAGGCGATTAATTTTATTTTTAGTCCCGAAAAATCGACTTTACCCATCCAGTCCGGGCGGTCTTCATGGTCGCCAGTGTCGATTTTAGAGACAAAATTTTCGTACCCGCTAAAGACAATAATCAGCAACAGGCTCGCCACCAGGGACATATCCACCAGGGTGAGGATCGCCAATATCATCTGGCTTTCCGAGCTGTCGAGGATGTGCGGCACAATATGCAGAAACTCCTGACCAAACTTTACCAGCAACATGGCCATGGCAAGTACCAATCCGAGATAGAAAGGCGCCAGAATCCAGCGACTGTTAAAAATAAATGTTTCGAGAAGATGTTCCGATTTTTTTCGCATGGATCGCCCCTGGCGTAGACAACTGGCCCGTAAAACTTGATTGCTGCTCAGACAATGCACCATGAACAAATCCGGCGCTGCGGTATTATCGGGATATTTACACCTGAAACAAGTGGCAGCCGTCGCCGCACGGGCATTACATTTGCTAAAATGCCCAGGTGCCGAATACGGCTATTCAACGGGAATCCTCTCTTGCAAGAAACAACCCGCCCCGACAACACGGATACCTCAGCGCCACAACCCCGTATCGCTGGCGTGCTGCGTCGCCTGATGGCGCTGGTGTACGACAGTCTGTTGCTGTTTGCCATCAGTCTCGCGTACGCGGCGCTTATACTCGGTGCCCGGGTATTATTCGCGGGGGTCGAAAGCGCCCAGACGCCACTCACCGGAGTGTGGCGCTTCCTGCTGTTAAGCGGCTGGTGGGGCTCGCTGGCGCTATTTTATTGCTGGTGCTGGCGACGCAGTGGCCAAACCCTCGGCATGAAAACCTGGCGCCTGCAATTGCAGAATCGCGTTGGGGGAACGCCGAGCTGGAAACAGTGCTGGCTGCGCAGCGCGCTAGCGCCGTTGGCACTGGCTGCTTTTGGTGCAGGTTACCTGTGGTGCTTTCTTAACCCCCGCGGCGACGCCTGGCACGATCAGCTAACGCATACACAGGTTGTGGAACTACCCAAAGAAAAGAAATAAATCCCTCAGGCAGCGCGACGCAGGAGAATCATACCAATCAGGCAGGACACCAACACCGGAGCCAATACCGCCCAGAATGGCGAAAAGCCAAACACAATACTGGACGGCCCAAGTAATTCCTGACTGGTGCGAAACGCGATACCCACCAGCACGCCGGAAAAAATCCGGTAACCCATGGTCGCTTCCCGCAACGGCCCAAAAATAAATGAGATCGCAATCAACACCAGACTCAGCACAATCGCCGGTTGTAAGGCTTTGCTCCAGAACGACAACCAGTAGCGCACAGACTCCTGCCCCTGCTCTTCCAGGTAATTGCCATAGCGATGCAAACTGCGCATCGACAAGGATTCGGGTGGCATGACCAGTAATTGCAATAAATCCGGCGACAGCGGCGTCTGCCATTCACGCACATCAAATGTACTAATCGCGGTGCCGTTTTCGTTGAATTGCGTTACCTCGCCCTGTTCCTCCTGCCAGTGGGTACCCAAATACGTTGCGCGTTTGGCATAACTCGCCGCCTGCAATTGTTGCTCCGAGTTAAACTGATAGCGGGTAACGCCATACAACTGGCCGTTGGGATACACCGCACTGAAATGCACAAATTCATTGCCCTCGCGATTCCAGACCCCACTGGTGGCCGATAACATTTTTTGTTCGCCACGTAATACCATGCGTCGACTTTCCGCGAGCTGATCCGTAAATGGCACGATCCACTCGCCGATGATTACGCTGATGGCCACCAGCACCAGCACCGGCCGGGTAACAAACCCGGCAATGCGCAACAGTGATACGCCGGCGGTACGCATCACCACCAATTCACTGTTACCGGCCATCAAGCCCATACCCAGAAGGCATCCAATCAGTGCGGCAAACGGGAGGTTGACATAGGCACTCGACGGCACTTCGAGTAAGGTGTTGTACAACACATCGGCAAACTGATATTGATTGCGAATATCGCCCGCGCCGTCCACCAGGCTTGCTATCGAATCAATGCCCACCACGATTAACAGCACGACACCAATGGCACCCAGTACCGTGGTGGCAACGTAGCGGGACAACAGCCGCATTACGCGGTCCACCGACGCAGTAACGACCAACGTGGACGCCACCCGTTATCCCAGGCCAGCAGTCCCGCCGCGATGGCGAGAAAAATTAGATGTACAAACCACAATCCAATCCAGGGCGGTAGTTTGTCGTCCGCGAGAAAACTTTTTGCGCCATTCAACGCAACCAGATACAGAATGTATAACAGCACCGCTGGCAAAATTGTTACAAACCGGCCCGCACGTGGATTGGCGCGACTCAACGGCACCGCCATCAGGCTGACCACCAATACCAGCATCGGCACCGAATAGCGCCACTGTAGTGTGGCGATATGTTTCGGATCGTCGGAATTTCTAAGCGTGTGTGTCGGCAGGGATCTGACGGATAGTTTATTGCTCTCCCGGGGTCGCGCGAGGCGCTGGCCATATTCCTTAAACGCGGTGATCTGAAAATCCGCATGCCCGGGCACACCCTGAATGCGATAGCCGTCTTCGAGCACCAGATAACTTTCGCCGTTGGCCTGCGCTGTGCGCGGGCTGCCACTGGCTGCCACCACAATCACCAAACGTGGTTCCTTACGCGCCTCGCCACCGGATTCGGCGAGAAATACGTTATGCAACTTACGCTGCTCGTCAATGGACTCGGCGTAGGTAACCCCCCGCGCTTCACGCAATTGATAAAACTTGCCCGCCTCCACTCCATCAAACTCATCGCGCTGTGTCTGCGCCTGGAACAGAGCATCGACTTTTGCAAGCCCACCTGGGCTAACTGACAGACTCAGCCAACCCACCAGCAGCGCCATCGCCAGCGCCACCGCCATGGTGTAACCCAATAGTGTATTTTTACTCATGCCACAGGCGAACAGTACAGTCATTTCACTATCGACGTACATACGTCCATAGGCAAGCAGAATCGCCAGAAAAAATGCCAGCGGTAAAATAAGTTCCAGAAATCCCGGAATACGATAACCAATCAGGGCGAACAGAATATTCGCATCCAGGTAACCCGCGGCTGCCTCCGCCAGATATTTAACAAACCGGCTACTGATCACCACCACCAGCAGTACTGAGCACACGGCACCGGTGATTGCGAGTAAATCCCGGGCCAGATAACGGAAAATAATCAATGCCCGAGGACCTTGTGTCTCAAAATACGGACGTGCAGCACAGGCGGTGCAACCGGCAATTTCATAAACGACCCCATAGCCACTCAGCAATTATTCAACATTAACTGGCTTGTACTGGCTTGCGGCACCAGAATACCGCGCCATCGGTTGGTCTGGTGACGCGCTTGGCATACACTAGCCAGATTGCAATTATCCAGTATTCATCCATCTTTGTCTCGGGGGAACCATGAAGTTCACTGCACGTCACGTCGATGCCGTTACTACCAACACTGACTGCCTGGTCCTGCCGTTGGCATCAGGCAAAGGTTTATCGGCGACCGCAAAGAAAGTCGATCAGGCCACCGGCGGCCTGATTTCACGCTGCATCAAGGCGGGCGACATGGACGGCAAACCCGGTAGTTCCCTGCTCCTGCGCGAGCCGCGGGGTCTTGCCGCACAGCGGCTGTTGCTGATCGGCGTGGGTGCGGAACCTGTGTCCCGCCAGGGATTTTTGAAGATTATGCGTGCGGCTGCTCAGGCGTTGAGCAAAACACCCGCCAAATCGGCGTTATTCGACCTCGCTCACATCAAGATAGATCAGGGCGATAACCAGTGGGCCGCACAGCACCTTGCGCGTCTGTTCAACGAAGCGGAGTATCGTTATAGCCAAAGCCTGTCCACACCTCAACCGGCGGCCAGGCTCAAACACATCACCGTCATCAGTCCGAATGCCAAACAGTTGGCAGCTATCAAGGCCGGTCTGAAATACGGCGCCGCCGTGGCTAACGGGGCTAACGCCGCACGCCTGCTGGGGGATCTGCCCGGCAATACCTGTAACCCGGCCTACCTCGCAAGCCAGGCACGCGCCCTGGGCCGCAAACATGCGGCAATTACCACTCGGGTACTCAACGAAAAACAGATGGCCGAGCTAAAGATGTGTTCCTTGCTATCCGTTACCGCCGGCAGCGAGCAGCCCGCGTTTCTAATTGCCATGGAATATCGGGGCGCTAAAAACCGAACCCAGCAACCCGTGGTCCTGGTGGGCAAGGGGGTCACCTTCGACTCCGGTGGCATCAGCCTTAAACCCGGGGCCAAAATGGACGAAATGAAATACGACATGTGCGGTGCCGCCAGCGTGTTTGGCGTCATGCAGGCCCTTGCTGAACTGGCGCTACCGATCAATGTGGTGGGCATCGTGCCCGCAGTCGAGAACCTGCCGAGTGGCGCCGCTACCAAACCCGGCGATGTGGTCACCTCCATGTCCGGGCAGAGCATTGAAATCCTCAATACCGACGCCGAAGGTCGCCTGATTTTATGCGACGCCCTGACCTACGCCGCCCGTTACAAACCAGCTGCGGTGATCGACATTGCAACCCTGACCGGCGCCTGCGTGGTGGCACTGGGCAATCACGCCTCCGGATTGTTCAGCAACAACCAGGAGCTCGCGGAGCAGCTGCTCAACGCAGGTCAGATTGCTGGTGACAGGGCCTGGCAAATGCCCCTGTGGGAAGAATACGACGAGCAGTTAAAAAGTAATTTCGCGGATATGGCCAATATCGGTGGCCAGGGCGGCGGCAGTGTGACTGCGGCCTGTTTTCTCGGACGATTCACCAAGGACTACCGCTGGGCCCATCTGGACATCGCGGGCACCGCCTGGAACAGCTCCCCCAAGGGGGCGACCGGACGACCAGTACCGCTGTTAATGGAATATTTGCGCAACCTGGCCGGCTGAGCGTTGTCGTGACCCATATTAGCTTCTATCAAGTGCCAGGGGATTATCAAAGTGCACTGGCATTAGCCTGTGAGCTAGCCGTGCATGCGGTCAGTTGCCACCCCGACGTGTTATTACACGTGCCCGACCACCGCGCCGGGGCGCGGCTCGACGAACTGCTGGCCAACCACCCCGCCGCGGCGCTGACCACCCGCAGTGTCGCCGCGCAACCGCGTCATCCCCTCAGTATTAGCTGGGGTGACACGCCGCTTCAGCACCACGGGTTATTAATCAATCTGTGCCCTGTCGCCACGGCGGACTGGTTCAGTCGTTTTGATAAGCTGATCGAAATTGTCTACGATGACCACGCCGTGATCGAACACAAACGGGCGCGATACCGCTATTACCGGGATCGCGGGTACCCCCTAGGCTTCCAGGAACAGAACCGTCCACCTGCCGCGGCCACCGCGTAAAAACTAATGAACGACGACGCCCCGCACAAAATTTCCCTCGACCCATTTCACCGCAACGTCGGTGGGTCAGGGACGTCCCCGCCAGAGGACGGCATTCCCACGGTAGATGACCTGGTGGCACTACCCGAGGATCAACTCGACGCGGACGATCTGGATATACCCATCCTTACGGAGTTGCACGGCGCTGAGAACGGCGACGAGGAACACGAATCACCTTCCCAGCAGCCGCCCCTGTTTCAGGATTTACCCCTGCCCGGCAGCCACGAGGTGGAGAAAATCGAGGCCATTGTCGAGGACCTGGTGGCGGAATTTCTGCCTCGCCTGGAGCACGAACTACGGATTCGGCTATACGATTACGTCAGCGGACTGGCGGCGGCTCGCCAATACCACAAAGATTCCGACCCCGACTAACTGTTCCCTAGTGGCTCCGTGTTTATGTCCGTATAATTGCGCGCTTTGCTGATTCCCGAACACTTCCCTGCCGACCTGCTGAAAATTTATGGAAAAAACCTACGATCCCCAGGCTATCGAAACTCACTGGTACGAATTGTGGGAGAAAAATGGCTATTTCAGGCCGTCCGGCACCGGGGAACCCTATTGCATTATGATTCCGCCGCCCAATGTGACTGGCAGCCTGCATATGGGCCACGGTTTTCAGGAAGCGATTATGGACGCGCTGATCCGCTACCAACGCATGCGCGGTCGCAACACCCTGTGGCAAGTGGGCACCGATCACGCGGGCATTGCCACGCAGATGGTGGTGGAGCGCCAGCTCGAGGCAGACGGCTTGACGCGCCACGATCTGGGCCGCGAAAAATTTATTCAGAAAGTCTGGCAGTGGAAACAGGAGTCCGGCGGTAATATCACGCAACAATTGCGCCGCCTGGGCGCGTCACCGGACTGGTCCCGGGAGCGTTTTACCATGGACGACGGTTTTTATCAGGCCGTGCAGGAAGCGTTTATTCGTCTCTACGAAGACGGTCTGATTTATCGCGGCAAGCGTCTGGTTAACTGGGATCCGCAACTGCACACTGCCATTTCCGATCTGGAAGTCATCGCGGAAGAAGAACAGGGACACCTGTGGCACTTTCGCTACCCTCTGGCCGATGGCAGCGGCCATCTCACCGTCGCCACTACCCGCCCCGAAACCATGCTGGGCGATAGCGCCGTTGCGGTTAATCCGGGCGATGAACGCTACCAGCACCTGATCGGTAAAACCCTGTTGTTGCCCCTCGCCAACCGGGAGATTCCGATTATCGCCGACGGATACGTGGATATGGCCTTTGGCACCGGGTGCGTAAAAATCACTCCCGCTCACGATTTTAATGATTACGAGATGGGCCAGCGCCATCAGTTGCCTATGCTTAACATTCTCGATCGCGACGCCAGACTTAACGACAACGTACCGCCAGCTTACCGTGGCATGGAGCGCTTCCAGGCGCGCAAACAAATTGTCGCGGATCTGGATGCCCTCGGTTTGCTGGACAAAGTTGTCGACCATACCCTCAAAGTGCCACGGGGTGACCGCTCCGGTGTGGTGATTGAACCCTGGCTCACCGATCAGTGGTATGTGAGCGCCAAACCCCTCGCGGAAAAGGCCATCGCCGCCGTAGAAACCAACGCCATCCAGTTTGTGCCCAAACAATATGAAAATATGTACTTTTCCTGGATGCGGGATATTCAGGACTGGTGCATCAGTCGCCAGTTATGGTGGGGGCACCGCATTCCCGCCTGGTATGCCGAAGACGGCACAATTTACGTGGGACGCAGCGAACAGGACATCCGGGACAAACACGGTATTGCGGCGAATATCACCCTCGTCCAGGACGAAGATGTACTCGACACCTGGTTCTCCTCTGGACTGTGGACCTTCGGCACTCTCGGGTGGCCGCAAAATACCCCCGAGCTGAAAATGTTTCACCCCACCAGCGTACTGGTCACCGGCTTCGATATAATTTTCTTCTGGGTCGCCAGAATGATCATGTTCACCCTGTACTTTATGGGTGAAGTACCGTTTCGCACTGTGTATGTGCATGGCCTGGTGCGCGACAGCCACGGCGACAAGATGTCCAAATCCAAGGGCAACGTACTCGACCCCATCGATCTGATCGACGGCATTGAACTCACCCCCCTGATTAGCAAGCGCACTGCGGGCCTGATGCAGCCGCATTTGCGTGAAAAGATTGAAAAACAAACCCGCACTGAATTTCCCGATGGCATTGCGGCCTATGGCACCGATGCCCTGCGCTACACCTATTATTCCCTCGCCTCCACCGGCCGGGATATTAAGTTCGACGTGGGACGGATTGGCGGTTTTCGTAATTTCTGCAACAAAATCTGGAATGCGACACGCTACGTATTAATGAACGCAGAAGATCAGGACTGTGGCCAGGATGGCAGCGACGATTATCAACTAACACTCGCGGATCGCTGGATTGTCAGTCGGCTGCAGGAAGCGGAGCAGGCCGTAGCGGACGGCATCGACAGTTACCGTTTCGACCTCGCCTCGCAGGCCCTTTACGATTTCATCTGGTCGGATTACTGCGACTGGTATCTGGAGCTATCGAAACCGGTGCTGTGGGACGACAATGCGCCACAGGCCCTCAAAAAAGGTACGCGCCGCACACTGATTCGGGTGCTGGAAGCCACCCTGCGCCTGGCCCATCCGCTGATGCCGTTTATCACCGAAGACATCTGGCAGAAAATCAAAACCCTTGCCGGTGCCGAGGGCGACAGCATCATGCTGCAAGCCTTTCCGCTACCGCAAACAGAAAAAATCGACGCCACTGCCGTAGCGGATATCGAATGGGTCAAACAGGTTATTCTCGCAATCCGCAATGTACGCGGCGAAATGAATATTCCACCGAAAAAACCACTGCCCATATTTATCAAAAATGGCAACCCTGAAGACCACCGCCGTCTCGATGAAAACCGTCAGTTCCTGACCCGACTCGCCAACCTCGACACCGTGACCTGGCTGACGCCCGGCGACACTGCACCCGCCAGCGCCACGGCCCTGGCAGGTGATATGGAAATTCTTGTGCCCATGGCCGGGTTGATCGACAAGGACGCGGAACTCGCCCGCCTCGACAAGGAAAGCAACAAGCTGCAAAAAAATCTGCAGCAAATTCTGGGCAAGCTTAACAACGAGCGTTTCGTCGCCAACGCCCCGGCGGATGTCGTCGCCAAAGAACGTGCCCGCGCTGAAGAAATAGAAACGGCGCTTGCAAAAATGGGGGACCAGAAAAAGCGTATTGCGGAACTTTAAATATACGTAACAAATATTTTTTTCCATCTAACAACATAAATCGAAATAAAACGTCTCGATCGCTACACTGAAAATAGATAAAAATATTTAATCTCTGAAATTATCAAACTGAACCGGCTGCCCCAGATCGGCACCACGTAACAGGGCCATGGCTGCCTGCAAATCGTCGCGCTTTTTTCCCGTGACCCGGATTTTATCCCCCTGAATGGCCGCCTGCACTTTCATTTTGGAGTCCTTGACCAGCTTGACGATCTGCTTGGCCATGGGCTGATCAATACCCTGCTTGAATTTCACCTGTAGCGAAAACGTTTTTCCGCTATGGGTCGTTTCTTCATCGGCATCGATACAATGCGGGTCAATTTTTCTTTTTACCAGATTTTTGATCACAATTTCGAGCAGCTGGCGACATTGAAAATCCGCGTCGGCGGACAGTGTTATTCCCCCTTCCTCAAACATCACTGCCGCATTGACTCCACGAAAATCAAAGCGCGTGGCCAGTTCGCGCTGGGAATTCTCCGCAGCATTGCGAATTTCTTCATTTTCTACTTCGGAAACGATATCGAACGAAGGCATAGTATCAACCCTGTAATTCAGTTAACTCATTATCAGCAAAACCACTCCGGTTCTACTCGGGCAAACCAGATGTTGACATAAAGCTATTCTGTGATTTTCTGAGAAGTTAAGTACAGCCATAAAAATCCTGCAAAACCGGCAAGTACCGACGCGATTAGTATGCCGGTTTTTGCCATCAGCAGCTCCTCAGCTTGCCCGGCGAAACCCAGTTCGGCGATAAAGATGGACATCGTAAAGCCGATGCCACCCATTAAACCCACGCCAATAATATGCTTAAAGTTTAGATCGCGAGGCAATGTAGTCAAACCCAGCTTGACAGCAATCCACGAAAATCCTGCAATACCCAGCAATTTACCGCCTACCAGGCCGACGGTAATGCCCATCGCCACCGGATGGGTGGCGATGCTGCCGAATGATGACCAGTCGATGACTATGCCGGCGTTAGCTAGCGAAAAAATGGGGATAACCAAATATGCTGACGGCAGATGCATGCGGTATTCGAGGATTTGCGCCGGAGCCTGGACCAGTTGAGCACCCTCCCCGAGCGCTCTAACTCGCGAGCGTAGCTCATCATTTTTAACAATATTTTCCTCGCGCTGGTAAGCCTGTTTAATCTGCTCAACCAGTTCATGAATCTGCGCCAAAAAGCGCACCGCATCGTACTTGGGCCGCATGGGAATCGTAAATGCCAGTAGAATGCCCGCGACAGTGGCATGCACACCACTTTTTAATGTCGCTATCCAGAGTACTATGCCCAGCAACAGGTAAGGCGACGGGCGGCGGATGCCCCCCAAGTTTAAGCTGATCAACACCAGCAATATGCCAACGGCGATAGATAAGGCAACAAAATTTATAGTGTCGGTGTAGAACAGGGCTATCACCAGCACGGCCCCCAGATCATCCACGATTGCCAGCGCCACCAGAAAGGTCAGCAAACTCCGTGGCACCCGCTTGCCGAGCAACGCCAGAGCACCTAAAGCAAAGGCAATGTCAGTCGCCATCGGTACGCCCCAGCCTGCCAACCCCGAGCCCTGCGGGTTGAACCCCACATACAGCAGAACGGGCACCAGCATACCCCCAAACGCCGCAATAATCGGTAACATAGCCCGTTGTAGATCGGCGAGCTCTCCGACCAGCAATTCGCGTTTAAGCTCCAGTCCGATCACGAAAAAAAACACCGCCATCAAACCATCGTTAATCCAGTGGTGAACTGATTTGGACAGCCCAAAGTCCTCCATACCTACGGTAAAAGGCAGCTGGAGCAAACGCTGGTAAGCATCGCTCCACTGGCTGTTGGCGATATAGAGCGCCACTAGCGCACAGGCCATCAACAGCACGCCGCTGGTAGTCTGGCGATGAATAAACTCTTCCAGGGGGCTTAATACCCGGTCAAACGCCCTTTCCCAGGGCGCGGTAAGTTCTTTTCCCGCTGACTTTTTCATGCACCACCTTCCGTAATTGCGTTAATTATAAGCCTGCCAACTGCCCCACAGAAGGTCATTTTTCTGGAAGTGACCTTTGTGCCCGGGACATGTTCGCACAACTTCGCGAGGACTGGTTGCAACCCACTTTCATTTCCGATTATCGTTCGCTTCGCCAGCACGCTAAAGCCGATGCCTGTCTGCTCCATCCTACCCTGGAATCCGCCTTAAAATGGTGCGCTGAGCGAACGAAACTTGGGGTATATACCTCAAACTGGTGCACCAGTGTGCGCTTTTTCGTTCTGTATCCGCTCTCACTTTGATGGCATGAGTTTTGCTGAATATTTGATAAGTGACAATATATCACCACCTTGAGAACGGGCGAATTGCCGCTGTTATCGACACCCCCTGGACGTGGGCAGGAGATCCCAACATGAAATTTTTTTCTCGTCGCGTAGTCAGGCCGACCGATTTGAACCCGGCCAATGTGTTGTTTGGTGGAACTTTGCTGAGCTGGATCGACGAAGAAGTCGCAATTTTTGCTGCCTGTCAGATGAAGAGCCAGCGAGTGGTCACCAAATTGATCTCGGAAATTAATTTTATTCGCCCATCCGTCAGCGGCGACGTCGTTGAATTCGGAATGGAAGTGGTGAAGGTTGGTCGCACGTCGCTGACCATTGCGTGCGTGGTGCGCAACAAGGCCACGCAAAAACCCATTATCGAGATCAGCAAAATGGTGTTCGTGGCATTAAACGAAAAGGGACGCCCAACTTCACATAGGGCCAGCCTTGCTGACGCCAAAGTACCCACGCAAGCATTAAGCCCATCGATTGCCTGACCGGTGCAGCGTCGTTGGACGAGGGAGGATCCGGATGATGCGGGTACGACAACTGCGCCCGGTTCATACGCGGTTTTGTCGACGTGTCAGGGACTCGATCAGATCACACCATATTCAGCAAGCTTATCCTTGATCCACTCCCGGTACTGCGGGGGTACTTGCCGCATCGGCGAGCGTAGCTTGCCAGCGGCCAGCCCCATGGCGTCGTACCACGCCTTGACGTTGCCGAGTGTGGTCGCGTAGGTAAAGTTGCCGGACAATGGCCCCAGCATAATTTCGTCGAGCAAATCCCGCACTGGCGTCAACGAATCCCAGATAGCATAAGCCTCATTCCACTTCCCGGCGCGGGCCAGAGCAGTATACTCTTCAAGAAGATGGCGTTTCTTGCCGTACAAAATATGGTGAAACGCGCCATACAAAACCGTTCCCCCGTGACGTAAATCGTTCAGCCAATGGGTTTCAATCGGGTCGCTAACGATAAAATCATCACCGCACATTTTACGCAGCTTTATCGAATCCACATGGTTGAGGCTACCCTGCTTCATGCCCACCATGGTCGGAATTTCTGACAGACGTCGGCACAGTTCGAGATTCATCAAATGCCCGGACACCGCCGAGCGGTAATACAGCAATGCCAGGCTGGAATGATCGGCCAGATAATTGAAGTAATCAAAAATTTCGTCATCGGCCCGCAGTTGGACAATGGGGGTGACCACTTCGGCGGCCACGTAACCCAGGCTCTGTACATAATCCAGCTTCTCCATGGCCTGATGGACACTGGGATCAAAAATAATCGTGTGCAATGGAATACGGCCACTCGCTGCTTCAGCAATCACTTCGTGGTAGCGCATCCATTCGGTAACGGTGGTATTCCAGCATTCCGCCACAAAGCCACCGCACACCAGCCCCGTTTCACCGATATCGATGTAATACTCGACGTTGCGGCGCAAACCTTCCTCGTCCAGAGTGTCATCCGCTAAAAACGGCGTGACCGGGCAATCGTACCAATCCACGATAACTTCCTGGGCCCAGGCCTTGGCTTCAGATTTGGTATAAGGTAGTCCTTTGTGCTGATCTAACATGGCAATCTCTCGGCAGATGGCTTATATCGTCACCACAGCTTAGTCCAAATCTACGTGGGCGTCACCGTTGCTCCCGACGCATGCCACAGCACTCGTCTACACATCTAACGATTTCACTTAGTTCCACCTGGCGCGAGAGCACTCCCCGATTATTCCGACATACCAAACCCACCGCCACCGGGCGTTTCAATCACCAATAGATCACCCGGCCGCGCCGATATTTCGTCCGTGCCGTTGAGGGATTCCACCTGACCATCGGCGCGAACAACGGAATTTCTACCCACTGCTCCTGCACCGCCCCCCGCGGCACCAAAGGTGGGGACCCTGCGGTGCCCGGAGACGATGGCCGCGTTCATGACGTCGAGAAAGCGGATTTTACGGGTAACCCCGTCGCCGCCCCGATACTGACCCCCTCCGCCGCTTCCCTTGCGGATGCTGAACTCCTCCAGTCTTACCGGGTAGCGCAGTTCCAGTATTTCGGGATCAGTTAAGCGAGAGTTGGTCATATGTACCTGCACCGCGCTGGCGCCATTAAAAGTCGGCCCGGCACCTGCTCCGCCGCACAGGGTTTCGTAGTACTGATAACGTTCGTTGCCAAACGTGACATTATTCATGGTGCCCTGGGAGCCTGCGAGCACCCCCAGCGCGCCGTATAGAGCATCGGCGACATACTGGGACGTTTCCACATTACCCGCTACCACCGCAGCGGGATAACGAGGATTTAACAGCGAACCTTCGGGTATACGCACTTTTACAGGTTTGAGACAACCGGCGTTAAGGGGAATTGCGTCATCAACCAGCGTGCGCAACACATATAACACCGCTGCTTTACACACTGCCGACGGCGCATTGAAGTTGTTATCCTGCTGGGGTGAAGTGCCAGCAAAATCGATAAGTGCTTCACCGCGTGTGACATCTACTGTGATTGCCACACGGATTTGCGCGCCGTTATCCATGGCGTAGGTGAACTGACCGTCCCGGAGTCTGGCGATGGCACGGCGCACGGCTTCTTCAGCATTATCCTGCACATAATCCATGTAGGCCTGCACCACATCAAGGCCATAATCGTCCACCAGTGCGGTTAGTTCCTGAACACCCTTGGTGTTTGCCGCTATTTGCGCCTGTAAATCGGCGATGTTCTGTTCGATATTGCGCACTGGCAGTGGGCCGGAACAAAGTAATTCGCGTAGCGCCTGCTCGCGAAATTTACCCCGTTCAACCACACGAAAATCTTCGATCAGTACGCCTTCCTGGTCGATATGCCGACTATGGGGCGGTATGGACCCCGGTGTGCTGCCTCCAATGTCCGCGTGGTGGGCACGGGAGGCCACGTAAAATAATATTTCGGGTTTGTCTGTATGTTTATCCGCATTGGAAGGCTCTGCACAAACTGGTGTAACCACCGTAAGATCCGGCAGGTGGGTACCGCCATGATAAGGAGAATTCACCAAAAAAGAATCTCCGGGAAATATATCCTGAGAGCGGCTGGCGATTAACGCATTAACCGTTTCACCCATGGACCCCAGGTGCACCGGCACATGGGGGGCGTTGGCAACCAGATTGCCAGCACCATCAAACAGTGCGCAGGAAAAATCCAGTCGCTCCTTGATATTGACCGAGTGGGCCGTATTAGCCAGCACCGCACCCATCTGTTCGGCAATGGACATAAACAGGTTGTTAAATATTTCGAGTTGCACAGGATTACGCGCGGTGGCGACGGCCCATCCAGTGAAAGTTTCAGGCGCACGCTTACTGGCGCGGGTGATATGCAGTACACCGTTACCAACAATCTCGGCTCGCCAGTTCGGTTCGATAATGGTGGTCGCAGTCGCATCGACTACCATCATCGGCCCAAACAGTGCGTCACCCTCAACTAATTGATAACGTTGGCGCACAGGCATATCAACAAGCTTGCCATCGCAAAAGGCCCTTGTGTGCTGCTGGATCGAGGGGCTCGAGGAGGTGGTGACACCGTTGCCCGAGTGCGCGACACCTTTTTCCCGCGCGTTGATTTCCAGGGAAAGACTATCGACGATCAGTTGCCGATTTTCCATCACAAATGAAAACCGTTGTTGGTGTGCCGCAGTAAAAGCACTCGCCATAGTTGGCATATCGCCATAGGCAACCGCTAGCGTGGTATCCGAACCCTGATAACGAATGTAAGCTTTGCGCCGGGTACAAATTTTAACCGACGCCTTATCCACAACGGGCAAGCGCGCCTGGGCTTCTGTAAGTAATTCGGCAAATCTCCTTTCAAGGTCCGGCAGCGCCTCCACATGCAGCGGCTCATTTACAGTACATTCCGCCATCGCCCCAAGATCCGCCAACCCCATACCGTACGCGGATAGCACGCCTGCGAGAGGATGAATCAAAATATTTTCCATACCGAGCGCGTCGGCCACCAGGCAGGCGTGCTGCCCACCGGCACCACCGAAACAGGCCAGAGCATAACGTCGCACATCGTAGCCCCGTTGCGTGGAAATTTTTTTTATTGCGCTGGCCATATTTTGCACGGCGATTTGCACACACCCTGCCGCGAGTTCGTGCACCGAAAACACCTGTCCACTGGATAATTCAATGTCTCTTGCTAATGCAGTGCATTTTTCTTCCGCGGCTGTAACGTCTAAGGGTTGATCGCCGTGCGCACCAAACACCTTTGGGAAGTGCTCGATGGCAAGTTTACCCAGCAGCAAATTGCAATCGGTAATGGTTAACGGACCACCGCGCCGGTAACAAGCCGGACCGGGGTCTGCACCCGCTGAAGCCGATCCTACGCGCAATTTAGAACCGTCGAAATAACACAGCGAACCGCCGCCCGCCGCGACCGTATGAATATTCATCATTGGTACGCGCAGACGAACACCCGCTAGCTGCGTATCGAAAACCCGTTCGTAATCTGCGATATCGCTTTTATCACTAAGGTTATCGATATGCGCATTAGAAAAGTGCCAGACATCGGTGGAAGTGCCGCCCATATCAAAGCCGATGACTCTGTCGTAACCCAACGCCATACTGGTTTTTACGCCACCCACCACCCCTCCCGCGGGTCCCGAAAGGATGCTGTTGCGACCCTGAAAATTAGCGGCGTCCGTCAACCCGCCGCTGGACTGCATAAATAAAATCTGGGTGTCCGGCAACGCTGCTGCCAAACCACTGACATAACGCTGTAACACGGGCGAGACGTAGGCATCGACCACTGCTGTATCGCCGCGTCCAATGAGTTTTATCAGGGGGCTCGACTGATAACTTGTGGTGACATGAGTAAAACCGGTTTCCTGCGCCAGCCTCGCCAGCGTCTGCTCGTGCACGGGATTGCGGTAGGCATGCATAAACACAATGGCAACGGACGACAATCCACGGGCCAGCGCCTGGCGCAATGGTTCTCGATAACGTTCAACCTGCAAAGGAGTAACCACCGCACCCGAAGCGTCCAGCCGTTCATCGACTTCCAGCACATCGCCATACAGTTGCTCAGGCAATTCAATCTGCTGCGCAAATATGTCAGGGCGGTTCTGATAACCGATGCGCAGCGCATCGCCAAATCCACGGGTAATGACCAACAGGGTGGCTTCTCCCTTGCGCTCCAGCAAGGCGTTGGTGGCAACCGTAGTGCCGATCCGCACGCTGGCGATCTGGGTGGAAGGAATAGGCGCGTCGGCTGCTACCGACATAATCTGGCGAATACCCGCCAGTATCGCATCGGGATAGCGAGCGGAATCTATCGATAAAAGTTTCAGTGTTTGCAGACGCCCGTCCGGCGATACCGCCACCAGATCGGTGAAGGTACCGCCACGGTCAATCCAGAACTGCCATTTGGGCACGCACCAACCACCCGTGTTAACGATTCGCGTTGCAGTCTAGCGCAAACTGGCGTTAATCGCTTTGAGGGCTCGATTGCCCGGACACAGTTCGCTCTGACCGAGATCAACCAGCGGTTTTTTTGTGGTGTTCTGATTATCGTGAAAATCCCGCGTATCGGGATCAATGTACAACAGGCCAGTAAGTATTTGACCACGGCCAGCGTAGTCCTGAATAGCGGCGAGCGCACCGTTGCGATCATGACAATCAAGCTCCTCCTGCTTGTACAGGTGGATTACCGAACCGTCGTGCAGGGTAATTTCCTGGCTAAATCCGGGCGCGTAGTCTGCGGTGATTTCCTTACGCAATGGCACAAAATCAATTTTTCCCGTCGCTTCGATGTGGCTACGGGCAAATTCATAGCCCTTGGTGGAGCTCGCCGTGTTATTAAACGTAACACAGGGGGAAATGACATCGATAAACGCGAAGCCAGTATGCGCAATGGCCGCCTTGATCAAAGGGACTAATTGCTCTTTGTCACCTGAGAAACTACGTGCCACAAACGAAGCTCCGGCCTGTAATGCCAGCGCGCACAAATCGATAGGCTCATAGGGGTTCGGTTCGCCCTTCTTGCTGGCGGAACCCACGTCGGCGGTCGCGGAATCCTGACCCTTGGTGAGACCGTAGCACCCGTTGTTTTCCACCAGATACAGCATATTCAAATTGCGTCGCGCAACATGGGCAAACTGACCAAGCCCGATGGATGCACTGTCGCCATCGCCGGAAACGCCGATATAAATCATATTCCGATTAGCGAGATTGGCGCCGGTTGCAACGGATGGCATGCGTCCATGCACGGAATTAAACCCGTGGGAGTTACCCAGAAAATACGTGGGTGTTTTCGACGAGCAACCTATTCCGGAAATTTTTGCAATGCGATGCGGTTCAATGGCCATTTCATAGCAGGACTGAATAATGGCGCCACTGACCGAATCGTGGCCACAACCGGCGCAGAGTGTCGAAATTGCCCCCTCATAGTGCCGTTTGGTATAACCCTTTTCGTTCGCCGGCAGCTCGGGATGGCGAAAATTAGGCCGTATATAACTCATGATTTTTCTCCCGCTTTTTTGCGCCGAATGGGCGTCACGGTTGCGCCGCCGACGGCACTGCGTACCGCTCCAACTATTTTTCGCGCGGTGATCGGCATACCGTCGTAATGGGTCATCGACACCAGCTTTTTCGGGTCTACTTCGCACTCCACAATCAGCAACTTGCGCATTTGTCCGTCGCGATTTTGCTCGACAACAAAAATACGATCATGGCTGGCAATAAAATTTTCGACTTCCAAGTTAAATGGAAACGCCCGTAGCCGCATGCCATCACAGTGAATGCCCTCGGCGGCGAGCCCGTCCAGGGCCTCAAGACAACTTTGCGTACTGGTGCCGAAAAAGATCATGCCGTCCCTGGTAGACTTGGCTGCGGCATAAAATTCAGGGGCTGGAACGTAACTCTTTGCCGTTTCAAATTTCTTCAGCAACCGCTCCATATTGCGTACATAGGCATCGCCGGATTCGGTGTACTGGGCATATTCATCGCGCGACGTGCCACGGGTAAAAAACACGCCTTTGCTCGGGTGAGTACCCGGCAGCGTGCGATAACAGATACCGTCGTCGTCCACATCCAGGTAACGGCCGTAACGCTCTGTGAGCTTTTCAAGCTGATCGCTACCCAGTACCTTGCCGCGCCGATAGGTTTTTTTACCGTTCCAGCTCAGGGGCTCTGACATGTAATCATTCATGCCGAGGTCCAGGTCGGACAGCACAATAATCGGTGTCTGTAATTGTTCAGCCAGATCAAAGCTGGTGGCGCCCATATCAAAACATTCTGCTGGATCTGCGGGAAACAGCAGCACGTGTCGAGTGTCGCCGTGGGATGCATAGGCCGCAGATAGAATATCCGATTGTTGGGTGCGCGTCGGCATCCCGGTGGACGGTCCGGCGCGCTGAATATCGAATAATACTGCCGGCACTTCCGCGAAATAAGCCAGACCGAGAAACTCGCTCATCAACGACAAGCCGGGGCCGGATGTTGCAGTAAACGCCCTGGCTCCCATCCAGCCCGCGCCGATCACCATGCCAATCGCCGCCAGTTCATCCTCGGCCTGGGCAATTGCAAATTTGCGATCGCCGCTGCCGGCGTCGATGCGCAGACGCTTGGCGTATTTTTCGAAGGCATCGACCACAGAAGTGGATGGCGTGATCGGATACCAGGCGACCACTGTTGCTCCGCCGTAAATCGCACCCAGCGCCAACGCGTCGTTACCCTCAATCAATATTTTATCGCCCACCAGATCGCGACGTTCCAGGTGAACACCAAGTGGACATTTGAATTTTTCTCGGGCGTACTGATATCCCAGTTCCAGCGCGTGGATATTGGGCGCGATCAATTTTTCCTTGCCACGAAACTGATCTCCGACCAAATCTTTCAGTACGCCAAACTCAATATTCAATAATGCAGACAGCGCGCCGATATAAATGACATTCTTAAATAATTGCCGCTGGCGCGGATCGCTGTATTCGTTGCGACAAATCTCGGTGAGGGGTAACCCGATAAAAGTGATGTCATCGCGATGCATGCGCAAATCCATTGGCTTGGAGTTGTCGTAGACCACATACCCCCCCGCCTCCACCGCTCTGATGTCCTCTGCCATACTCTGCGGGTTCATGCACACCGCAATATCCACGCCGCCGCGACTACCGATGTACCCCTGCTCGCACACCCGCACTTCGTACCAGGTGGGGAGCCCCTGAATATTGGAGGGAAAAATATTTTTCGGGCTGACTGGCACACCCATGCGAAATACCGACTTTACAAACATATTATTTGCGCTGGCCGACCCGGTGCCGTTGACATTGGCAAAGCGAATCACAAAATCATTAATCGATTTAATAGGTTTCATAGGGCACTGGCCTTACTCACCTGATACAGGAATTTCTGCATATCCCAGGCCGCCGTAGGGCAGCGCTCGGCGCACAAACCGCAATGCAGACAAACATTTTCGTCCTTGACCATTACCCGCTTGGTTGGCAACTGTTCGGAGACATAAAGTGGCTGTTGCTGATTGCGCGCGGGCACCCGTAACTGTTCCCGCAGGACTGGCTCTTCTTCATTGTCGATAAAATTAATACAATCAGTTGGGCAAATATCCACGCAGGCATCGCACTCGATGCAGCGCACTTCTGAAAAAACGGTTTGCACGTCGCAATTCAGGCAACGCTGGGCCTCTTTAAAGGCCGTCGCCGCGTCAAACCCCAGTTCGACCTCAAGCTTACGATCGGACAACGACGCGTGCTTTTCCGCATGGGGTACACGAAAGCGCGGATCGTCCTCAATCTTGCTGTCGTAACTCCACTCGTGAATACCCATTTTCTGCGTCACCAGGCTAACCCCGGGTGCCAGACGTTGCGTCACATCTTCACCGCGACAGAACAAATCAATGGATACAGCGGCCTGATGGCCATGGGCCACCGCGGTAATAATATTTTCTGGACCAAACGCGGCATCACCACCAAAAAACACTTTGGGATTACTGGACTGGAAGGTGCTGGCATCGAGCTGCGGCATGCCCCATTTATCGAACACGATGCCGATATCCCGTTCGATCCAGGGAAACGAGTTTTCCTGACCGATCGCCACCAGCACCGCGTCGCAGGGGAAAAACACCCGCTCTTCCCCGGTGGGTACCAGGGACCGTCGACCATTGGCGTCGTATTCGGCAGCCACTTTTTCAAATTTCATCCCCACTAACCGCTCATTCTCGACCACGAATTCAACCGGCACATGGTTGTCGATGATGGGAATATCCTCGCTGATAGCGTCTTCTTTTTCCCAGGGGGACGCTTTCATATCCGCAAAGGGGCTGCGCACGATCACTTTCACTTCTTCGCCACCCAGGCGTCGCGCAGTACGGCAACAATCCATGGCCGTATTGCCCCCCCCGAGAACAATTACCTTCTTACCAATTTGCGTAACGTGCCCAAACGCGACACTACCCAGCCAGTCGATGCCGATGTGAATAGCCGCACCACCCGCTTGCCGACCCGGCAGGTTTTTTAAATCCCGTCCACGGGGCGCTCCGGAACCCACGAATACCGCATCGTAATTTTGGTCGAGCAACTCCTTCAAGCTCTCCACATAGGTATCGAAATGCGCCGCGACGCCCAGGTTGAGGATATAGCCAACCTCCTCGTCGAGAACGGATTCCGGTAACCGAAACGCTGGAATCTGACTGCGCATAAATCCGCCGCCCGCTTTTTGCGCGTCGAACACATGTAATTCGTAACCGAGGGGAGCAAGATCGCGGGCTACCGTCAACGCAGCGGGACCAGCACCCACAAGGGCAATCCGTTTACCATTTTTTTTTGTGGGCACGGACGGCAGGCGCTTGCTGATATCGCTCTTGTTATCGGCCGCCACTCTTTTCAGGCGGCAAATGGCTACCGGTTCCTGCTCCAGCCGTCCACGACGGCAGGCCGGTTCGCAGGGGCGATCACAGGTGCGCCCCAAAATACCGGGGAACACGTTGGATTCCCAGTTCACCATATAGGCGTCGGTATAACGCCCCGCCGCGATAAGGCGTATGTATTCGGGTACGGGAGTATGTGCGGGACAGGCGTACTGGCAATCCACTACCTGATGAAAGTACTCGGGGTCTTTAATGTTTGTCGGCTTCAACCTCAAACCTCCGGAGGTCGTCGAGGAATTTTTTTTGCGCCGACCATCAGCGTACAGCATATAGAATGGTCCGTGTATTTATACCGGAAACCACCGCGCCCTGTAAATAACTAATTACGTAATAACCGAAGAAATATTTTTCGGCGCACGCCACAGCGTTTAATTTTCACGCGTTCTCATTTTCCTCTCTGAACGTTAATCGCGCGGGTAGCCCAGAACCATTAATTTTTCCGTGATTTCGTCCAATATCACCGGATCGTCAATGGTCGCTGGCATTTTCCAGGGTTCCCCGTCGGCAATACTGCGCATGGTGGCCCGCAGTATCTTTCCGGAACGGGTTTTGGGCAGACGCTTGACGATAGTGCACAATTTAAACGCTGCCACCGGGCCAATTTGTTCTCTAACCCGGCCGATAAGTTCTGCACAAATCTCTCCACTAGCGCGCTCAACACCATCATTGAGCACTGCCATACCGAGGGGCAACTGGCCTTTCATTTCATCGGCCACCCCGATCACCGCACACTCGGCCACATCCGGGTGGGACGCCAGCACCTCTTCCATCGCACCCGTGGATAACCGATGACCCGCCACGTTGATCACATCGTCGGTGCGCGCCATGACAAACACGTAGCCATCAGTGTCGATGTAGCCCGCGTCACCGGTTTCGTAATAGCCCGGGAAATTGGCAAAATAGGAGGCAACAAACCGATCGTCGTTCTGCCATAGCGTGGTAAATGTACCGGGCGGCAACGGCAACTTGATCACCAGCGCGCCAATGGTACCCGCGGGAACTGGACGACCCGCCTCATCGAGTACATGCAAATCAAAACCCGGCACCGGTTTGGATGGCGACCCGGGCACGACCGGTAACAACTCAATACCCCGGCAATTACTGCAGGCCGGCCAGCCGAGTTCGGTCTGCCACCAGTGATCGATAACCGGCACCTGTAACTTGTTCTGCGCCCAGCTTAGCGTGTCGGGATCACAGCGCTCGCCCGCCAGAAATAATGCCTCAAATTTCGATAAATCGTATTTGCCAATGTATTCCCCGCGGGGGTCTTCTTTTTTGATGGCACGAAAGGCGGTTGGCGCCGTAAAAAACGCTTTTACCCCGTATTCCGCAATCACTCGCCAATACGCACCCGGGTCTGGCGTACCCACTGGTTTTCCTTCATACAGAATTGACGTGCTGCCATTAAACAGCGGCCCGTACACGATATAGGAATGTCCCACCACCCAGCCGACATCGGACGCGGCCCAGAATACATCGCCCGGCTCCACACCGTACACCTGCCGCATGCTCCACTGCAGTGACACAATAGTGCCCCCAGTATCGCGCACCACACCTTTGGGCTGCCCGGTGGTGCCGGAGGTGTACAACACATACAGAGGGTCGGTCGCCGCCACGGGCACACAGGGCACCGTCTGTGCCGCGTTTTCTACATCTACCCAGTCGTAATCGCGGCCTGCGGTCATCTGCGCCGGCTGCTGCTCTCGTTGCAGGATAATACAGGCATGAGGTTTGTTTTTAGCCAGACTGATGGCTTCGTCGAGCAGTGGCTTGTAAGCGACCAGGCGTCCCGGCTCGATACCGCAGGATGCGCTCACCACCAGGCGCGCGCCCACATCGTCGATCCGCACCGCCAGTTCGTGGGCCGCAAACCCACCAAAAACCACCGAGTGCACCGCACCGATGCGCGCGCAGGCCAGCATGGCAATCGCTGCTTCAGGCACCATGGGCATATAAATAATCACCCGATCACCGCGCTCAATGCCCTGCGCCCGCAATGCGCCGGCAAAGCGGGACACCCGCTCCAGCAGTTGGCGATAGGTAAACCGCTGCTTGGTGCCGGTGACGGGACTGTCGTAAATCAACGCAGTTTGTTCGGCGCGGCCATTCTCCACATGGCGGTCCAGCGCGTTGTAGCAGGCATTGGTCACGCCGTCGGGAAACCAGCGCAAGAACGGTGGATTAGTGTCGTCGAGGATTTGTTCAGGTTTACGATACCAGTCCACCGCCTCTGCAGCCGCGCCCCAGAAAGCCGCGGGATCTTTCTGCGACGCTCCGTAGACCTTGGCATAATTACCCATATCGTCGCTGTTTTTACTTGCCATCTGCCTTGTCCTCAAAAATTCATGACATACACACTGAACCTGCGCAACGCTAACCGAGCGATACGCCGCTGTGACGCATCACCGATACAGGTCGACCCCGCAAAACTTGCAATGAATAGCGTCTAATTCGTGTCCGCGCCGACCGCAGTTGCGACAAATTCGATCCTGTTTGTCGCGCCCTATTTCCGACGCCAGTTCGGCGGTTATTATGCCCGTAGGAATAGCGATAATTGAATAGCCGGTCAGCATGGCCAGGGTTGACACCAGTTGTCCAAGCACGGTGAGCGGTGCAATATCCCCGTAACCGACGGTAGTGATAGTCACTATGGTCCAGTAAATACTTTTCGGAATACTGGTAAAACCATTGCCCGGCCCCTCCAGCACGAACATCAAACTGCCAAATATGCAGCTCAAGACAATAACACCAGAAAAAAACACAAATATCTTGTGCCGCGCCGCGTATAGTGAACGCATCAATACGTTGGCTTCCGACGTGTAGCGCACCATTTTGAGAATACGAAAAACCCGCAACACCCGCACCAGCCTGATGATCAGTAAATAGTTCGCGCCAACCACGATCAGCGCCAGATAAGAGGGAATGACCGATATCAGGTCGACCATGCCAAAAAAACTGAAGATGTAGCGCAGCGGGCGTTGCGAGATGTAGATGCGTAAAAAGTATTCAACGGTAAACAACAGAGTGAAAACCCACTCTGTATAAAAAAATATCGCGCCAAACCGATCGTGCAGTGCGGTGACTGAATCAAGCATTACTGCCGCCACACTGATAATGATGGCGTAGATAAGCGCCACGTCGAATGCCCGCCCGGCGGGCGTGTCAGTCCCAAAAATAATCACGCTCAATCTGGTGCGCAATGTTTCCCGCTGTGTCGTCATACCGGCGTTACCCTTGCAATCCAATCTTTGACCCGCGCAGTGTACCGCAGCATGATAGCTGACACCCGCCAACCTTAAAACCGACCACAGCGACTCACCCATGTCAAACGCCAGCGTCCCGCCCGCCACATCCTTGCTGCGCACCATCGGTCTCACCCAGATCACGCTGTATGGTGTGGGCACTATTGTGGGTGCGGGAATTTACGTTTTAATCGGTGAAGTCGCCGCTGCCAGTGGCTCCTACCTTGCCGTCAGTTTTCTGGTGGCAGTCAGCGTGGCGAGCCTTAGCGCGTATTCCTACGGCCAGCTTGCACAACGTTTTCCCGTGAGTGCAGGTGCCGCAATCTACGCACTCGAAGCCTTTCGGTCGCGACACCTTGCCAGCGCGGTCGGTCTGACCATCGCGTTTGGCGGCGTGGTCACGGCTGCCACTCTGGCCAACGGATTTGTGGGCTATTTGTCGCTGTTCCTGACCATGCCCGACGGGGTGATTATTACCTTCCTGGTGGCCGCCATGACCGCTGTCGCGGCCAGCGGCATACGCCTCTCCATGTCGATTGCGGTCACCACCACGGTACTCGAACTGGCGGGCCTGCTGATGGTGATTTTCGCAGGTTACGCAGGATTGGGGGAATTACTGTCGCAACCCGGCACATGGCTACTGCCCCGACCTGAAGCCTGGCAGGGCATCGGCGCGGGGGCATTTCTGGCATTTTTCGCCCTGATCGGATTCGAAGATATGGTCAATCTGGCCGAGGAAGTTAAACGCCCAGAAAAAAATCTGCCGCGGGGAATCCTTCTGGCACTAATTATCACCGGGGTGCTATACATACTGGTAGCACTGGCCGCGCTGGCCGCAGTACCCCTCGCCGACTTAGTCCGCTCGGAAGCGCCCCTGGCGTTGGTAGTGGCGCGTAATACGGCGATTCCAGCGTCCGTCATTGCAGGGATTGGCCTGGTCGCAATTATCAACGGCGCATTTTTACAGATTATTATGGTCGCCCGTGTACTCTACGGTATGGGCAAACAACATCTGGCCCCCCATTTTTTGGCGAGCGTCAACCCCCGCACGCGCACACCCCTGGTATCGACGGCTCTGGTGGGCGCGACAATATTGGTGCTGGCACTGACCCTGCCTCTGTTAACGCTGGCAAAGATAACCAGCACGGCAATTTTGATGGTGTTTACCATTGTTAACCTGGCGCTAGTGCGGATTCTTTGGCGGGACGAAAAAAAACGGCCCGTGCCGCTCCTTATAGCGTCGACGGGTGCAGTAACCTGCGCTGCTTTTCTGGCCTTACAGCTTTAGGGTTACAATTCTCGTTTGGCAGTGGTGAGAGACTGATTACCTATGGCACACAATTCAGCAACGTTACCGGCGACGATGGAATGCATCGAAATAACCGCCCCCGGCGGCCCCGAGGTATTGCAACCAGGTCTACGCCCCCTGCCGGCTCCCGGGGCCGATCAGGTGCTGATTCGCGTCGCGGCGGCAGGCATTAATCGCCCCGATGTGTTTCAGCGTCAGGGAGGCTACCCGCCGCCGCCGGGGGCATCGGACTTGCCGGGACTTGAGGTGGCCGGCACTGTCGTCGCACTGGGCGAGGGCGTGGAGCAGTGGCGGGTCGGCGACCGGGTCTGTGCCTTGCTGAGCGGTGGAGGCTATGCCGCGTACGCCGTCGCGGAGGCCAGTCTTTGTCTGCCGGTGCCTGAGGGCTATAGCGATATTCAGGCCGCGGCGCTGCCGGAAACCTTTTTTACGGTATGGCACAACCTGTTTGAAAGGGCGGCGTTGCAACCCCAGGAAGTGTTGCTGGTTCACGGTGGCGCCAGCGGCATCGGCACGGTGGCCATTCAATTGGGTAAAGCGTTTGGGGCGCGGGTGTTTGCCACCGCTGGCACTCCCGAAAAGTGTCTGACCTGCGAACAGTTGGGCGCCGAAAAAGCGTTTAATTATCACCATGAAGACTTTGTCGACGGAGTTAAATCGGCGTGCAAGGGCGCAAATGTGATTCTGGATATGGTGGGTGGCGATTACGTGATGAAAAATATTCGCACGCTTGCCTTTCAGGGACGGATGATTTCCATCGCGTTTTTGCGCGGCTCCAAATTAGAGGTGGATTTGATGCCGGTTATGCTCAAACAACTGGTGCTAACCGGCTCTACCCTGCGCAGTCAGCCGGTCGCCAACAAGGCCCGTATAGCCCGCGGGCTGCACGACAAGGTGTGGCCACTGCTGAACAGCGGCGTGGTCCAGCCGATTATTCACAGCACACTCCCCTTGGAGCAAGCCGCGGCGGGACATCGTCTGATGGAAACCAATGCCCATATCGGAAAAATTATTCTGACGACAAATACCGATGCACCCGACTGAGCTGTACAATTCGAACTTTTCGGGCACCAAGGTATAGCATAATCAATTCATCATGAACAAAAATTCACGACTGGTCTATTCTACTGAGCACGGGCGTGTCAAAGGCCAAAAATCCACACCTGCTGGCGCCACCGATGGCGTAAACCGGGGCGACGGCATTGTGCGTATTCGCCGTGAAACCAGTGGTCGCAAGGGCAAAGCCGTCACCACTATTACCGGGCTCAATTTGGCGGAGGCGGAACTTAAACAGCTGGCCGGCGAACTGAAGCGCCTGTGCGGCGTAGGTGGCTCGGCTAAAAATGGCGTGATCGAAATACAGGGGGACAAACGCGACACCATCCGCCCGTTCCTCGCCGCCCGGGGCTACACTGTGAAACTTGCGGGGGGCTGAGCGCCCGTGACTCAAGTTGCCCCCTACGGCACCTGGACATCACCCGTCAGTCCCCAGTTGGTAGCCACCGCCGCCCCGGCCATGGAGCAACCCTCGGTAGACGGGGAAAATCTTTACTGGCTCGAATCGCGACCCTCGGAAAATGGTCGAACGACTATTTTTAAGCGAGACGGGCGGGGCGAAATTCGCGATATTTTACCCAATCCGCTCAGCGCCGGCAGCCGGGTTTACGAATACGGCGGTGCGCCCTATTTGGTGGTCGAGAACATCCTGTATTTTGTCCTCCAGGACGACCAGCGCATCTATCGCATGGGAGTGGACGCGGTTCGGCCGCAGCCGGAACCCCTCACCCCCGAGAATCAGGGCTATCGCTTTGCCGACCTGGTGCTGGATGCCACCCGCCAGCGTTTATTGTGTGTGGCGGAGCGGCATAGCGCTGACGCGCCGGAACCGCGTAATTTTATTGCGACGATACCCCTCGACGGTTCGCAGCAGGTCAGCGAACTGATAGGGGGAGCGGATTTTTATGCCTGTCCTCGCCTGAGTCCGGATCAACGCACACTCTCATGGCTATGCTGGAGCCACCCGCAAATGCCCTGGGACGGCAGCGAACTGTGGCGCGCTGGGATCGACGACCAGGGCTGTCCCACCCGGCCGCAGTGGGTTGCCGGAAACTCCGAGGAAAGTATTTGCCAACCGCAATGGTCCCCCGGCGGCGAATTATTTTTCGTATCGGATCGCAGTAACTGGTGGAACCTCTATCGCCAGACGAACAGCGGGACCATTGAAGCAATCTATCCGATGTCCGCAGAATTTAGCGGCCCCCCGTGGCGGCTCGGCGTCGCCACCTACGGCTTCGATGCCCATCACCATGTGATTGCAGCCTACGCACAACATGGCCTGTGGTATCTCGCATCCATCCATTTAGATGGAAAAGCGGTTGCAAAAAAATTGCGCGATTTATCTGTTCCTTATTCCAGTATTGGGTCCGTAGCTATTACCGGCGCACAAGCCTGGTTGATTGGGGCGTCTCCCACCTGCACAAGTGTTCTGATCTGCATTGACATCGACAGCGGTGCAACGCAGCCGATTCACCCCCCCACTTCGTCGCCGTCACCGGCCGACGGCATATCCCCGGCACAGGCTATCAGTTTTCCGACCACCGACAACGGCACTGCCCACGGCTTTTACTACGCCCCGTGCAACCCGGAATTCTCCGGCCCGGCGGATACTCGACCGCCATTGATCGTTATGTGCCACGGCGGTCCAACCGGCTGCGCCGACACTGCGCTGAACTATAAAATCCAGTTCTGGACCAGCCGCGGTTTCGCGGTAGTTGATATTAACTACCGCGGCAGCACCGGTTACGGCCGCCGCTATCGGGATGCGCTGGCGGGTCTGTGGGGAATTGTCGACGTGGACGACGCGGTCGCTGGCGCGCGCCACTTGATAGCCAGCGATCTGGCGGATCCCAACCGGATGATAATTCGCGGCAGCAGCGCGGGAGGTTACACGGTACTCGCCGCACTGACTCGGTACGACGATTTTGGCGCGGGCGCCAGTTACTACGGTATTGGCGATCTGGAAATCCTGGCCCGGGACACCCACAAATTCGAATCCCGTTATCTCGATAAACTCATCGGTCCATACCCCGCAGCATGCAATGTTTACCAGGCGCGCTCACCGATTCACCATATCGACAAGCTGAGCAGTCCGGTTATTTTCTTTCAGGGGCTCGATGATCGGGTGGTGCCGCCCCAACAGGCGCAACTGATGGTGGAGGCCATGCAACGCAAGGGCCTGCCAGTAGCCTACGTCCCTTTCCCGGGAGAGGGCCATGGCTTTCGCCAGGCAGCGAACATAGCTACGGCATTACAGGCTGAACTGGAATTTTACCAACAGGTGTTCGCATTGCCGCCGCACGCGCCGGGTGCGCAACTGCCGGCCGAGCACTGACCATGGGACGTTACCGAACACCAACACCAGGCAGTGCCCCCTATATTACGCCCGAGGGCGCGGTTGCATTGCGCGCTGAATTACGCCAACTGTGGAGCACCGAACGTCCACAGGTGACCGCAGCGGTTCACGAAGCCGCCAAAAATGGCGATCGCTCGGAAAACGGCGATTATATTTATGGCAAGCGACGCCTGCGGGAAATTGATCGACGGGTGCGCTATCTACACCACCGGTTGGCGGAAATTAAGATCGTTGATCGTACACCCAACAACACCGAAAAAATCTATTTTGGCGCCTGGGTAACCTTGCACAACGAACGCGACGAATTATTGATTTATCGTATTGTCGGCGCGGACGAAATCGCTTTCTCTGCCGAGAACATCAGTGTTGATGGACCCCTGGCCAGAGCATTATTGGGAAAGGTGCCAGGACAAACAGTGGAAGTTCACGCTGGCGGCGTCAGTCACCGCTACTCCATAGTACGTATACGCTATTCGGGCTCGAACGACTCTCCGCCCGACGCAGGTTTTACCTCGTAATTTTCCAGATAAATATCGTATTCTCCGTCTGTAAGTACTTTTTTAATCAAATTATCCTTACTCAGCTCGCCGCTGTCGGTCAGATGCAACTCCAGGGTACGCTCGGCGATGGGTTGTTTGTTTTCGTCTCGCAACACCAGTACGGTGGGTAAATGACGGAATTTTTGTTTCGCGGAAATAACAATTCCCACCATGCCGTTGCGTAGCTCCACAATCGTACCCGGTGGATACGGGCCGATGGCCTTGATAAATTGTAACGCCAGCTCATCGTCAAACTGGGAACCGCGATTTTCAAAAATAATTTTAATCGCCTCCATGGGCGAGCGGGCTTTGGCGTAACAGCGGTTACTGGTCATGGCATCGTAGGCATCGACAATAGAGATGACCCGGGCAAACTCCGGAATATCCTCCGCCGGTAGCCCACGTGGATAACCCTGTCCGTCCATCCGTTCGTGGTGATTAAAAGCTGCATCAATAGCTTTTTGGTCGACCCCAGAACTGGCTACCAGTAAATCACGCCCTTCGATGGTATGGCGCTGAATAGCGCGAAATTCTTCGTCGGTAAGCCGGCCCGGCTTATCCAGAACATCAGGGGGCACACGCATTTTCCCCACATCGTGCAACAGGCCGCACAGACCCACGCTCTCCAGGTCTGCTTCGGAAAAATTAAGGTGGCGCCCAAATGCAATGGCCAGTACGCACACGTTAAGACAGTGTTCGGCGGTGTATTCGTTCTGGTGCTTGATCTTGGTCATCCACATCATGGCGTCGGGATTGCGCAAAATACTCGACACGCAGGACGTCACGGTACTACGGGCGCTTTCGGTACTAATCATATTACCCATTTGCGCGGCGGATAATATGCCATCGAGATTCTGCCGCGCTTCGCGAAAAGCCTGGCGTGCATACGGGTGTTCGGCCCGCGCCGACACGGAGTTCTTGTAAGCTGGCCGATTGCGCACCACTGGCGCCAGCACGCGTTTTGGTTTGCCGCGATTAATTTTGGTACTGACACCGCCGTAAAGCATTTTTCCGGTGGTCTGAATTTTTGGTGTACCCGCTTTGGGCATGAGTGTCGGGGCACCCGACTTCGCATTTTTTTTGGCCACGCCCGGGCGCAACACGTAAACGTGGTAACAATGCTCTTTGAGACTTCTAATTTGACTCGGGTGGCGAATTTCAAACCCCTGAATTAAAAATGGTGTTTCCAGCCAGGGACGATCCAGCTCGGCCACGAACATTCCCACCTGCAATTGACCCACCGGGGTTTTGATCAACTGCTCGGGCGTGTATTTTTTTTCGGTATCACTAAAAATATTGGCCATAAATCTCGTATTCCCTGGTATGCGTGGGCCATCCGTTTTGCACATTGCGATGACCGTAACCGCCAACGGCCGCGGTACACCGTGTCCACGCGTTAAATATAGGACCGAACGCAACGAACATCAACGGATAAATGGTTGAAATTGCCGGACGAGCACAACAGCCGAGTCATTATACGGGGCGTGGGTAATCGTCAACCGGAGAAAGGTATCAATGGCTGACCATTTGTTTGCCTCCAGGGACGGGCTAGTCGGCCTGGGCTGGAAGAATTTTGTGGCGAGTATCCAGGGTCGACAGCGCATCACCGGTCTCGACACGTAATGTATCGAGGTGTACGCCACAATCACCGTCTTTTAACACCCGTTTAATCAAGAATGTTTTGTCCAGGCTGCCCTTGTCGGTCTGACTCAAATCTATGATCTGCGAAGGAATTGGCGCGCCATTTTCATCCCGCACCACCAGGACAGTTGGCAAATGGCGAAACTTGTGTCGTCCCGATAACACTGCGCCCACCATACCATTACACAATTGCACAAGGGTGCCAGGGGGGTACGGGCCAATAGCCCGTATAAACTGCAACGCAATGTCTTCATCGAACTGCGTGCCCTTGTTGGCGTAAAGGATTTTTTGTGCTTCGTAGGGGGTGCGGGCCGCCGCATAGGAGCGCCCGGAAATCATCGTATCGTAAGCGTCCAGCACCGCGATAATACGTGTGAATTCCGCTATTTCGTGGCCCCGCAACCCACGGGGGTAGCCGGTGCCATCAACCCGTTCGTGGTGGTTAAGCGCCACATCAAGCACCAGTTTGTGCAGGCCTTTGTGGGCCGCCAGGGACTGGTACCCGGCCTCGGTGTGACGCCGCAAATATTCCGCTTCCCGCTCCGTAAAAGGTTCTTTTTTATACAAAATTTCGGGCTTTATGCGCATTTTACCGACGTCGTGCAATAGCCCACACAAGCCCAGCAACTGCAGTGCGCTATCGCTGTAACCCAGGTGTCGGCCAAACGCGACCGCCAGGATACACACGTCGAGGGAATGCTCGGCAATGTATTCGTCCTTGCGCTTGATTTTAGCCATCCACAGCAAGGCGTTCGGATTACGAAAAATACTCTCTGCACACGCCCTGACGACCTGCTCGGCCCGCTCAGTATCCAGCATCTGTTCAACCGACACCGAACGCAAGATGTCTGTGACGTCAGTTCGAGCCAGTTCGTAAATAGCTCGAGCCTGGCTGTGTTCCTGTTCGACCGGAACCAGGTTGACGTGCGCCGGCTGGGACCGTAATTGCCGCTGACGAGCGGGCTTACCCCAACGCCGAACCTGATAGATATCCCCGGCCTTCGCCGCATCGTGGGCCACGGAACGAATACCCGCCGGGGCCAGAGTTTTTTCTCCGCCCATCAGGCGGGAGCGTTCCCGGGCCACGTAAACGTGTCTGCAGTAGCTCATCAGCGTTCTGATCTGGCTTTGGTGGCGAATTTCAAAGCCCTGAATCAAAAACGGTGTTTCCAGCCAGGGACGATCCAGGTCGGCCACAAACATGCCAACCTGCAGCTTTCCAACTGGAGTTTTTTCCAGACCCTCGGGAATCTGCCCGCTGGAGCCTGGCTGTGCATATGTCGTCAAACCCGGCTGCATCATTCTATCCACACATGAGGTTGTGCACCGTTATCGACCACCGGCAGAGTTTTCTTAAGCGGTATTTGCTGCCCTCGCAGATCAGGGATAAGCCTTGGTGCTGGCCAGGGAACACATCCACCAACATGTGCAGTTTTCCAGAATCCGATTTGCCGGGTAAAGATAACGGTTGCTATGATGCAGCGTCTAAGCGACGGATCCTGAATTGCCGATCACGATCTGCCCGCCAACCTGCTGCTCCGGGTACCCTGCTGTTATGCCCTCTAATCTACTCCTCGATGCCAATGCCGGATACGACGACTTTGTAAACCGTCACATTGGACCACGGCCACAGGAAATCGCGGCGATGCTTGCTGCCCTCGGGGCCGACAGTCTGGAACAACTGGTTGAGAGTATTGTGCCGCCCGGTATCCTGAAGCGCGATGCACTCGAACTCCCCGGCCCCCGTTCCGAGCGCGACGCGCTGCAGGCGCTGGAGAGCATCGCCGAGCGCAACCAGCTATTTACCTCGCTGATCGGTCTCGGTTACCACAACACAATTACTCCCAACGTTATTTTGCGCAATGTGCTCGAAAACCCCGGCTGGTACACCGCCTACACCCCCTACCAACCAGAAATTTCCCAGGGCCGACTGGAAGCACTGTTAAATTTTCAGCAGATGGTAATCGACCTGACGGGCATGCCTCTGGCCAACGCCTCACTACTCGATGAGGCAACGGCCGCCGCAGAGGCGATGGCGATGGCGAAACGAGTGCAGCGCGATAGCGACTGTCAGACATTTTTCATGGCCGCGGATTGTCATCCACAAACCAAAGCAGTGGTGCGCACTCGGGCGGAGCACTTCGGATTCGACGTCGTCGAAGGCGATTCACACCAGGGCCTCGATCAGCACAAATACTTTGGCGCACTGCTGCAATACCCCGGTTCCAGCGGCGCGGTAAACCCACTCGATGAAACCATCGCACTGATTCACCAACAGGGCGCCCTGGCCATCGTGGCGGCGGATCTCATGAGCCTGGTGTTGCTACAGGCCCCCGGACATCTGGGTGCGGATATCGTCGTGGGCAGCGCCCAGCGCTTCGGTGTACCCCTCGGCTTCGGGGGTCCCCACGCGGCCTTTATGGCCTTTCGAGAAGACTACAAACGCGCTGCACCGGGACGCATTATTGGCGTATCAGTGGATGCGCGGGGCAACCCTGCGTTGCGTATGGCGATGCAAACCCGGGAACAACATATCCGCCGCGAAAAAGCCAACTCCAATATCTGTACATCCCAGGTGCTACTGGCAGTTATCAGTGCCTTTTACGCGGTGTATCACGGCCCGAAGGGCCTGCAGATCATTGCCCGTCGTATCCACGCCCTGACTAATTGTCTCGCGGGCGGGCTCGTCGCCATGGGTTACCAATTGCGCCACGATACCTGGTTTGACACCCTGACTGTCGAGGTTGGCGACCGGCGAAATGAACTCCTCGCACGCACCCGCGCCGCCCGTATTAATTTGTTCGCGCGAGACCAGTCGGCGCTAACCATCTCCCTCGACGAGACCAGTACCACGTCGTTGGTGGAGCAGCTACTTGACCTGTTTTGCCCCGATCATACCCGTCGCCACGACCTCTCCGCCGGCCAGCCCCGTCCCGGATTAACCGCGAACTTATGTCGTGCGGACAGAATATTGACCCACCCGGTTTTTAACAGTTATCACAGCGAAACGGAAATGCTGCGCTATCTGAAACGCCTGGAAAACAAGGACATGACCCTTGCCCATAGCATGATTCCCCTGGGTTCGTGCACCATGAAACTTAATGCCAGCGCCGAGATGCTCCCGATCACCTGGCAAAAATTTGCCAACGTGCATCCATTCGTGCCCATGGAGCAGGCGCAGGGCTACCGACAACTATTCACCGAACTGGAGGCCATGCTGGCGACCTGTACCGGCTACAGCGCGGTGTCGCTGCAACCCAATGCAGGATCCCAGGGTGAATACGCGGGCCTGGTCGCCATCAAAAAATACCACGCCAGTCGCGGACAGGCGCACCGCGACATTTGCCTGATTCCCTCCTCTGCCCACGGCACGAACCCCGCCACCGCCCACATGGTGGGCCTGCGGGTGGTGGTGGTACGCTGCGACAGCGATGGCAATATCGATATGGACGATATGCGCGCCAAGGTTGCTGCCCACAGCGTCCATCTGTCGGCATTGATGGTGACGTACCCCTCGACCCACGGCGTGTTCGAGGAAAACATAACAGAGCTATGTGATCTAATTCACGAGCACGGTGGCCAGGTATACATCGACGGCGCCAATCTCAATGCCATGGTGGGTATCGCGGAACCGGGACGCTTTGGCGGCGATGTCTCGCACCTGAATTTACATAAAACCTTTTGCATTCCCCACGGGGGTGGTGGGCCCGGCATGGGGCCGATTGCCGTGCGCGCCCATTTGGCACCGTTTTTACCCGCTCACCCTCTACAACAGATTCCGGAGAGCAGCGGGGAGAGCGGCACAGTCGCCGCCGCGCCCTGGGGTTCCGCGGGAATTTTGCCCATCCCCTGGATGTACATCACCATGATGGGCGCATCCGGTTTAAAAAAAGCCTCCCAGGTGGCCATCCTTAACGCCAACTACATCGCGGCGAAACTGGCGGATCACTTTCCGGTGCTGTATACCGGGCGCAACGGCCGTGTCGGCCACGAGTGTATTATCGATATTCGCGACCTTAAAGATGTCAGCGGCATCACCGAAGAAGATATCGCCAAACGTTTAATGGATTACGGTTACCACGCTCCCACCATGTCCTTTCCGGTGGCGGGAACATTGATGATTGAGCCCACCGAAAGCGAGTCGCTGCAGGAGCTCAATCGCTTCATCGCCGCCATGATCGGCATTCGTGGGGAAATTGAGCAGGTGGCTAACGGCACCTGGGATCGCCTGAACAATCCCCTCAAACAAGCTCCCCATACGTTGAATGACCTGCTTGCCGAAAATTGGGAACGACCCTACAACAGAGAAACCGCGGCGCGCCCGGCGCCCTGGCTAAAGACCGCGAAAGTGTGGCCGACGGTTAATCGCATCGACAATGTCTATGGCGACCGCCATCTGGTGTGCACTTGTCCGCCGCTCAGTGATTACCTGGACGACTAGCGATTTGGACCACTACACACCTGACCCGCCAAGGTCAGGGGAGGAAATGGGCTGACTACAGGGTACTTTACCGGGAGCATCGAATAGGCTTTAATCCTCCGCTGGATCGATCATCAACCAGGCCTGTCATCTACCCCATCTGCGGCGATAGCGAGGAAACCAGTCATGGCTCAAGCAGCGCAAATCAAAGAGTTTGTAGCACCCCAAAATGACGCACAGCGTATATTTATGCGGCAAAAAGCCGCCTATCGCGCTGACCCCTACCCCAGTTATGCACGCCGTATGGAGAACCTGACCAAACTGGAAAACCTGATCAACGACAATGCGGATGCCATCGCGTCAGCCATCTCCAGTGATTTTGGCCACCGCAGCGTGATTGAAACCAAACTGGTGGAAATATTCAGTACCTTGTCCGGCATTCGGGACGCCCGCAAAAAACTCAAAAAATGGATGAAACCCCGCAAGCGCCACGTGTCCATTTTGTTTGCCACCGGTAAAAATCGCGTAATACCCCAGCCAAAAGGTCTGATCGGTATCGTCGCTCCCTGGAATTACCCCTTGTTTTTGTGTACGGGTCCTCTTATAAGCGCCCTGGCCGCCGGCAATCGCTGCATGGTTAAACTGGCAACCAACTCGGACAATCTGTGCCGTCTCCTGCAAAAACTCTGCGCCGAGACATTCGGCGACGACCTGGTGGCATTTTTGCCGGGGGTACGCGGCTCCGAGTTCACCTCGCTGCCCTTCGATCATATTATTTACACCGGTTCCGCCGAGAGCGGCCGCACCGTGATGAAATCCGCGGCGGAAAATCTGTGCCCGGTAACCCTGGAACTGGGTGGCAAATCGCCGACTATCGTATGCGATGATTTCGATCTCCAGGAAGCGGCACAACGCCTGTTGTACACCAAATTTCTCAATGCTGGCCAGACCTGTATCGCCCCCGATTACCTGTTTTTGCCGGAAGGTAAAGTGGACGAATTTATTGCCCATGCCAAAAAAATAGTGGGTGACCGCTATCCCGATATTAACGAAGCAAGCTACACCTCGGTGATTGACGGTCCGTCCTTTACGCGCCTGCGTGAAACCCTGGATGATGCCGTTAGCAAGGGTGCGACAGCGGTAAGACTGGTGGACGGGGACTTTAACAGCGAATTGCGCAAGTTTCCGCCGCATCTGGTAATCAACGTCTCCCAGGACATGCGTTTATTGCAGGAGGAAATTTTTGGCCCGCTGCTGCCCATTATGACGTACCGCTCCCTTGATGAAGTGCTCGATTATATTAACCAGCGGGATCGTCCCCTGGCGTTGTACGCCTTTACCCACAACAAACAAATTCAGGAAAAAATTCTCTATAGCACCCTTTCTGGCGGCGTATTATTTAACAACTGTCTATTCCACGCACTGCAACACGACCTGCCCTTTGGTGGTGTCGGCGCCAGCGGCATGGGGCATTACCACGGCTACGAAGGTTTTCTGGAATTCAGCAAGCTGCGACCAGTGTTCAATTTCCCCAAATTTGGTAAACCCGATCTGTTTTACCCCCCCTATACCAACGCCCATGAAAAACTGTATGGCTTACTGAACAAGTTCAAGCTGTAACGCAGGTTTATTAAGGTTGTGGGAAACCCGGGCGCAGATTGCACCGAGCTCGGGCTTTTCCTCACGGAAAAAGCTGAGGCTGAACTTTCACCACACGGGTGTCACTTATCGCGGGTATATTCCCGAACCTTACGCCAATACCCAGTAAACGCACCGGCCTGGCACCACGCTGCCACGCCTCTTCACACAACAGCCTATAAAACGCTGTATCGACCTGACTACCACTACGTTCGATGGTGGTAATACTGAAGTTATCAAAACGCATTTTTAGAAATTGTTTGACGATTGTGTAACTGTCGTCTACACGCGCCAGTCGCGCAATCAAACCGTCCACCAACGCGGGAATTTTGCTCAGGCATGCGGCGCTGCCCGCTAGATCGACGTCATAGGTGTGCTCGATACTTAACGATTTTCGGCGTCGGTCGGGGACCACAGCGCGGGTATCGACACCTCTGCACAATTGAAATAGCCGCTCCCCCATGGCACCAAACTTGTCGAGCAGGGTCGCCAAGTCGACAGTGCGCAACTCAGCGCAGGTGCTAACACCCAGCTGCGAGAGCTTCTTTTCCGTCGCGTCACCCACGCCAAATAGTTTTCGCACCGCCAGTGCGCGCACAAAATCATCCGTTTGGTCTGGCGTAATGACAAAAAGTCCATTGGGCTTACGCCAGTCGCTGGCGATTTTGGCCAGAAATTTGTTCTCCGCAACGCCCACCGAAATGGTGATGCCCAGGGTCGCGGACACTCGTGTTCTAATTTCTTCGCCGATTAGCGTGGCACTGCCGCGGTGCTGGGTGCAATCCGTCACGTCGAGAAAAGCTTCATCCAGCGACAAAGGCTCGACTTTCTCGGTATAGTCGCAAAAAATAGTCCGGATTTCTCGGGCGACTTGTTGATATTTAGCAAAATTAGGCGGGATCACGACCAACCCGGGACACAGGCGTAGTGCGCGCGCCGTTGGCATTGCCGAGCGCACGCCATAGTCCCGCGCCAGGTAATTACAGGTTGCGATGACGCCCCGTTTATCCGCCGCGCCACCTACCGCCAATGGCACATCCCGCAGTGTCGGCTCATCGCGCATTTCCACTGCAGCAAAAAAACAGTCACAGTCACAATGAATAATTTTTCGTATTTTTGACGGTACAAAAGACATTATTTGTTACAGCCAACAGTTGGCGGCGCACCCCGCAGATCAACCCGCAACGCTATTGCGCACAACGCCAAGCTCCTCGTTGAGTTGTTGTAATCGTTCAGCATAGTATCGCGCCTGGCCAACCAGAGACTCCAGTTCCGCCTGAGTGCCCAGCTTTCCGCTGAACGGCAATATTCCGTACGCGGCCCGGGCCTTAGCACCACCCTCCGTACGCGCCTGATGCTGATCGTTACGCCAGCGCAACACGTGCACCATCTGACGGTACACAATCAATTTAGTCTGCAGCGTTACCAACTGATGGCTATGTAACTCCTGAAAGATACTGAAGTCGGTGGCAAACACCTGCGCTTCCCGCACCTTGTCCGGGGCGCGAATGTAAGCGGTGCGCGGCTTTCCCAAAATCACTGCGGTTTCCCCAAACACTTCGCCAGGCATCAGCGTTCCGAGCACCATCTCGCCACGATTGTCAGCACAAACTTCCAGGGCTCCCTTCATCAAAAAATAAATATACTGATCACTATCCCCCTGATTCATAAGAAATTCACCGGGTTGCAGTTCCACAAACCGGGAATTGAAAATCAGTGTACGAAACTGATTTTCATCAATTTTTCGAATTTCCTGAAAATAATGTAAGGGCGATAATTTTCGCGCCAGCTCCTGATCATCAAGCGCAGTGGCTCGTTTTATCTGCATTCTAATTCCCCATATATCGGCGGCCAACACCGGTCCGAATCAGGCTGACCACAACCAGTATGATCAATCGCAATACCCGGGAAAGTGATTGGCCAACGCGAATGTTGGCAATAATTCTTTCCCGCAACCCGTTCAGAGACATTCACAACGCCGTCTGGCAGACGTAACCGGATAATTTTTTCTCCAGGTAATCATACCCTTTATGTACGCCGTTGTGACCGGGTACGAGGGCAATTGATCGCCAGCGGGCACGGTGTACCTGCGCTCATCGGACACTACGACCGGCGGTTCACCGACGCTATACCGCATGGTAGAATGCGCACCTTTATGCAACCGTAAACCATCCAAACACCGCCTTTTGGAAGCCACGTCCATGTCCAACCTGCTGAAAAACTGTTTACTGATGATCTCCGCCACAAGCTTTTCAGGCATTGGCTACGGGGCTACGGAACAGCTCAATGGCATCGCCTCCTACCAAAGTGGTGGCGAAGAGATCTTTATCGCCGCTGTCCTCACCGAACAACCGACCAACGATCCGGTACTCCTGCTCGACGCGGAGGTAGCCAAGACTGCGGAGGTCCATATTGTGCGGGATGTCCAACGCGCCGACTGGGTGGCTCTTTGGCAGACCTGTACATCGGCAAATAATCCGCAAGCCCTGATTGATAAAACTACACCGGCCCTTACTACCATGTTCGCTACGATCAAGGGCGACCTGAAAACTGGCGATAATATGCGCGCAACCTATCGACCCGGCGAAGGCACCGCGTTAATCCTGAACGATACGCGACTCGGGGACATTTACCCAAACAAGGAGATTTTTACCTTGCTCGTCAATTGCATGGTGGGAAAGGCCGCGCCTTCGCCCGAATTTCTTGACCATATTTTGGGTAATTCCAGAGACCCTGCGTTGATACGGCGCTATATTGCCCTGCAACCCACCAGCCAGCGCAAGCAGGAAGTCGCGGCGTGGAAATTCGACAGCACGGCATCCGACATCAGCGCTGACAGCATCCCTGTCGAGTCAACAGATTCACCGCAGATGGTTGCGTATGCCGAAGAAATGCTAAAAAAGGTGTACGCTTCGACGCGCTATCCCAGCTCCGCAATCCGGCGAGGTGAGGAAGGCAGCATCACCCTGACACTGACGGTTAACCGAGATGGCTCGCTGGTATCCTCGGAGGTAACCCAAAGCTCACTTCACCCGGCGCTTAATCGCGCTGCCCGTGCAGCGGCAATCAAGGCGAGCCCGTTTGCAGCGTTTACACAGGGTATGGATTTCGACTCCGCGACATTTACCATACCGATCGAATTCAAGCTGCAGCAGAATTAATTACCTGAGTACCACCACGAAACTAACCGTTTAACAAAGTCCTGACGCAAAAACCGACGAGCAGAAGACATTCTCCGCGGACTGCCGGCCACGCCTTGTATTTTTTTAAAAACCTTACATACTAGCGCACCATCGAATGCTCCATCGGTACAGCCGACCAAAAATAACGATGACGGGGCCGCCTATGGCCGTTCAAACAGTATTGTTAGTCGATGATTCTGCAACCGACCTGCAGCGGCTCGCGCTTGCACTGGGGTCTTTGAACGTCACGATAATCACCGCCTGCGATGGGGACGACGCGGTGAATGTGGCCCGTGCGCAGCAGCCGGACATGATTTTTATGGACGTCGTGATGGAGGGTCTGGATGGATACAATGCCTGTCGCCTGCTAAAACTCGACTCCCAAACACGCCATATTCCGGTTATTTTTGTCAGCGCCCGCACCCAACGGGTCGATCGTATGTGGGCGGAACGCCAGGGGGGCGATGCCTACATTTGCAAACCGTTTACCGATGGCCAGGTATTAGAAAAAGTACGGCGCTATGGACAACTCTGATGCAGTGGCGCCTTATAACCATTAATCGGTAAAGCCATTGAGCACCAGGAAATTCAGATAGCGAGCACTGGCGAGGGCGGCCAGTTCGAGCACCGACACCAACTGGTCGTCGTGGGTAAACAGGGAGCGCGCCAAACCGCGCAAGGCCGGCGGATAGTCCCCTGGCCAAGCGGCAACCGTGCTATCGTCCACCAGAACTTTCTCCGGTTCAGCGTATAGACAGAGCGCCAGATATTCCAGGGCTAACCCCGGTTCTCGTTGATAAGCCAGCACGATCACCCCAGAAGATGGGACTACCACGTCAGAGCTCGTCAGATCAGGGTCAAGCAGGTGACGTAAATCAAATAGCGGTACAAACTGGTCGCGCCACAGAATTACCCGTGCGCAGTGCCGTGGCGTCAGCGGCACATCTAAGATACCGGGGGCGACCATGTACTCCTGAACTTCATGAATACCGACCGCCAGTTGGTACTCCGGCGCCCCCCTCAAAAGCCACGCCGGCACTTTTTTCCCGGTTTCGTCGCCATCACTCATGCGGGTTGCACTGTCTGTCGATATAGCCGAGCAAGCTCGACGAGTCGGCCGTTAATACCAGTTTCTCCCCGCGCATAAATAATCCTGCAAACGGGTTGCCCGGGAGCTGCATACAATCGGGAATCATTTGCAAACCAGCGTATTCGCTCTCAGTACGCAGCTCTTCCACATTAGCACACGCCAGTGCAAACTGGCGGGCACCTTCATCAACGCGCAACACCACGCAAAAATGTCCGGGGTACCGATCCTGATTAAACAGTGTGAACTCATCCGTGAAGGCGTAGACCGCTGTGTACTGCCCAGCGACATCGAGTGCCGCAAATGCCCCTGGCGAAGACTCCTGCCGCCCGGTCAGTTTGCCGGTGTGCTCTATCAACACCAGACTACTTAACGGCACGGCCAGTAAGCGAGAACCAAAAGCCAGCAACGCAAGTCCGCCGCCCTCGTCCACCGTCTCCACTGGCTCCACTAGCGCGCTCTCGCCATATGGCTTGAAACCAGCGTCATTAATCGCTCTTCTGAGAACGGCTTGGTCACATAGTCCGTCACCCCCGCGCTATCGGCCTGATCACGATGTTTCTGCAAGGTGCGGGAGGTAATCATAATAATGGGCAGGTGTTTAATTCCTTCGGTACCACGAATATGCGCGGTAAGTTCAAGGCCGTTCATACGGGGCATTTCCAGGTCGGTCAGCACCAAAGAGGGCACCATTTTTTGCAGTAATTTAACGGCCTCAATACCATCGCGCGCCGCCACCGGTTCGAATCCAGCGTCCTGCACCAATTCAATCAGTGTGTTTCTGGCGCTTAACGAATCATCAACCACCAGCACCTTTCGCACCTGCGCGGCGCTCCCGTTCTCGTCCCCGGAAGGACCGCTGGCGACGACGGCCGCGCGTGGCGCGTTACTGGTCAGCTCAATTAAATTGAGTACCGGCACTACCCGTCCATCTCCCAACAGGGAAACACCCGCGATGCCACGTACATGACCCACATATTTACCGAGATTTTTGACGACCAGTTCGTGACTCGACAGCACCTGATCCACAGCAATGGCGGCAACCCCCTGGTCCGTACGTGCCAGTAGAATAACCTTGCCCTCGTAGTGAACTGCATCACCATTCCCGGCATCGCCCTGCCCTAACAAACTACTCAACACCCGTAGCGGATAAATATCCCTGCCCAGGGTATACGCCAGTTCGCCCCCAATATTAGAGACGACACCCACACCCGCGCTCAGTATTTGCATCAGTGTGTCTGTCGGGATTCCGTACTGTAAATCGCCAACACTAATCACCACAGAGTGACTGGTCAGCAACGTGACTGGCAAGCGCAACTCAATCGCCGTGCCGCCCGAGCGATTGTCGCCAATTTCCAGCGTACCTTTGAGTTCCACAATGGCGGCGTGCACAGCATCCATCCCCACGCCGCGGCCAGACACCTGTGTCGCTTCCTCCCGGGTTGAAAACCCCCGCGCCATAATCAGGCGCGCAATAGCCTCCCGTTCCAGAGTATCATTTTCCCGAACAAGCCCCCGCTCTATAGCCAACTTTAAAATTCTATCGTAATCGAGACCCGCACCGTCATCCCGGCAGCTCACCACGATATTATTGCCCGCCTGCTCAAATTCGAGAGTAATGAGTCCTGCGGCGTCTTTACCTTTTGCAATGCGCTCCTGGGGCGCTTCAATGCCGTGGTCAACGGCATTGCGCAACAGATGCATGAGCGGATCCACCAGTTTCGCCACTACGTCGCCATCCACCATCAATTGTTCACCGCGAATATCGAGGGTCACATCCTTACCGGTCATACGTGCCGCCTGACGCACCGCCCGCTGCAAACGCGGACTAATCGAGCTGATTGCCACCGTGCGCGTCGACATCACCATATCCTGCAGGGCGCGATTCAGGCGTTGCTGGTGAAGAAATAAATTTTCCAGGCGTAAAACTTCTTCGATGATTTCACGAGAGGCTTCGCGGGTATCGGAAACCGCTTCGATAAAACTGTGGGTCGCGGTGTAAAACTCATCGTACTGATCCATTTCCAGGGTATCGAAGTGCTCGCCATTGGCGACCAACCCCTTCTGCTGGGCCGCTACCCCACGCACACTGACCTGCTCTTCCAGTTCAAAGCGGCGAGTTTGCAGTACGCCGTCGTTGCGCCGCATCGCCACGCCCGACGCCCGTAGATTTTGCAAACGCTCCTGTATTTGACTCAGGGAAATAGCCGCTTCGCCGACCATGTTTAATACATTGTCGATAATATCCCGCGGTACCCGCAGAGCTTCCTGCACCTGCGCCGGCGCGGGCCCTTCCTGTTCGCCAGCCCCATCACTGGTCTCGGGGATCTCGGGCGCGCCGCCCACCACGTTGACACGGGGCGCGCGGGCACCCTCGTGGAAATCCTCGCTGCGAATATCGCCCCGATCGATACGATTGGCCCAGTTCAGCACATCCTGTAATACCTGCAGGGCATCCGCGGGCGGCGGGCTGATGCCCTGCAGCGCCTCAAGCATGACTTCTATAGTGTCGGCCGCCTCCTGCATGGTAGCCGCCAACGGCTTCGGTGGCGCAACATCTACCTGGGCCAGGTGCTCAAAAATATCCTCCAGGTGATGAGACAAATTTGCCAGGCCTTTGACCCCCAGCATATTGGCGGAACCTTTCAGGGTATGAGAGATACGCTGCGCAGCAGCGAGATTATTCTGCACGTCCTCGCCCCGAGCGATGCTGGCAATATGAGTTGCCAGTTGTTCGGCGTAGCGCGGCGATTCGGTAAAAAATGCCTCTACCAGTTCGGCGGTTACGTCGTCTGCTATTTTTAGCTCGACGTCTTCGGGTGTGGCTTGTGTCGCGCGCGCTTCACCAACGCATTCGCCGCTGGTTTCCGCATCCTTAACTAACCCTTTCAACAATTGTTTGACGTTTTCGTCAATCAGCGGTTGTAGCCAAGCCGGGTTTTCCAGGTAGTTAACCGCAGCCAGGCACAGACTATTATCCGCTGGTTCCGCCAAATGCGCGGTAACCGGATCCGGCCATCCGGCCAGCAAGGGCGCCACAGCAGAGCGTTGGTCGTCTGTAGCAGTCAACAACAAGCCAAGGTTCGCGGTTAAAAAATCTGCGATCTGCACCATGCCGTCGAGTTCCGCACCTGTGCTTGCAGCCTGTAACCGCTCTACCAGGTCACCGTAGTTGGCCAGCTCTGTCGTAGCATCGGCGAGTTCGGCTGCGCTACCAATTGCCGCAGCGCACTGGCTCAGGCGGGGCTTTATTTCTTCGATTTCCTGTCGCAACATGCCGAGGATGCTGGTTTCCACACTGCCGGGTCCGTCACCCGCCAGCATATCGTCCATATCGTCCATGGATATAGTTGGTTCGGAGTGCGCCACGGGCGAGTCGCTGACCAGAGCCAGTCCGGGCGCGACGTCAGTCATTTCGGAAAATTCGTCCTCCGCATCTGACGGATCAACCACGGCAGAATTTCCACCCGACTCCTGCATCAACACCTCGTACAACACCTCGCGACGCTCTTCGGGCAACGGATCCAGTAAGGCGGCAACGGTTTCCGCAGGTGCAGGGAATTGCAGGTACACCTGTGCCTGAGTTATCCAATAAATGAGTTTGTCGAGCTCAGCTGAGGGCAGAGGTTGATCGTTACCACAGCGGGTGGCGAGGTGTTCGGATAAAAGTTGGGCAGTCCGCGACAAACCTTCCAGGCCAGCAAAGCCGGCCGTCATACTGATGTTATCCAACTGCTCCTGCAAGCGGGTTAAACCTTGCACAGGCTCATCGCCCGCCCCCAGCAACAACGGGATGAGTTCGGGAAGCAACTCTGCCGTGGCGCCAATAACGCCGTGCAGAATTTCAATTTCAGCCGTCATACCCATGCAAATTTCTCTTTAACCGCAATTCCCGTTCGACGGCCGCAAACCTTAACACCCGGTTAGCCGGGCAGCTTAAATTGCCGTACTGATTCGGTAAGCTGTCGCGCAAAGGCGAGCAGCTTTTCAATCACCGCACCCTGCTGCTCCATTTCTTCGCCAGTTTTGGCCAACGTGGTAGTCACCTGCTCTGCCTGCCCTGCTACCACGTCAATAGTGTCTGATTGTTTTCTTGCCGATTGCGCAATCTCTCCAATTACTCCAGATAGTTCCTCGGTGGTTTTCACAGTTGCTTCCATCTGGTCCCCGGATTTTTTTGCCATCGCCGTTCCATCTACTACCTGGCTGATCGCCTTGTTCATGGCAGCCATGGTTTCCGCCGTCTCCGATTGAATATTACTGACCAACGCGGCTATTTCCGAGGTGGACTGGCGGGACGATTCCGCAAGACGTTGCACCTCGTCTGCTACCACTGCGAATCCGCGCCCCGCATCACCCGCCGCCGCCGCCTGCATGGAGGCGTTCAACGCCAGAATATGGGTGCGTTCGGCCACATTATTAATAATTTCCACCACCGAACTAATTTCCTGGGAACGCTCGCCGAGGCGTTTAATACGCTTTTCTGTTTCGGCAATCGTTTCGCGAATATCATTCATCCCTTTACCGGTGGCCAATACTTCCTGCAGTGCATCGCTAATGGACTCCGTGGTGCGCCGTGCCATCGAATTACAATTTTCCGCCAGGTCCGCCAGTTGGCCCACGCCGCCGGAGAGGTCATTTAACACGGCAATCGCTCCAAATGTCATTTCACGATCCACTGCCGACGCCTCGGACACCTTAACACCCTGGTCGCGCACCGTATTGGACGCCCCCTCAACCAATTCCGCTACATCGCGTATCTCCTTCAACACTTTGGCGGTTTCGTAGGCCAGCACCTTTACCGCGTCCGATACGGGTCCAGTAATATCGTCGGCCACCGGAACCTGTACGGTAAGATCCCGCTCGCTCAGTTGCGCGGTGGCCTCCAATAGATCAATGATCGAATCATTCAGTTGCCGGTTTTCATCACTAAGTTTTTCCACCATGGCCTTAACTGCGACTAACGTATCGCCGATTTCGTCTCCCAGCTCTGCGTCAGCGATCTCGATCGTTTCGAGTTCGCCTTTGGCAACGCCTTCGGCAACACCAATGAGTCGTTGAAATGTGGCGCGCATAAGGCGAGTCATAACTACCGCCACGGCGAGCGCGAAGGTAAGAGCAAGCAATACCACCACGGCAATCACACCGTAGGCCCTGGTAATGGTGGCCTGAATCGGTTCCGCCTGCCCTTCCACCGCCGCATCGCCGATGCGCTCCACCTCCTCCAGCAGCGCAACCAATAACGCAGCCACGCGCTCGTAATCCTGTAGCGTTACACGGTAGGCGTTATAGGCTTCGACGGCCGTTTTGAACTCCATTGCGTGAATATCCAGTTCGTCGGTCAACATTTCACTCACGCTGGCTTTCTGCAGGGTGACGCCGAGCTGTTCCATCAGTTCCGGATTTATCGACGCGCCTTCCTTGTCGGAACGAAAATCCCTGAACAATGCCAGACTTCCGATGGTGGAAATATGCTCTCGCATTTTCGTCAGACTCGATGCCAGTGCCTCATCCGCTCGCGTTTTGCTGCTGCCACCGGCCACAAATATTTTGTAGGCGTCGATGCGCTGCAAAAACGCGTTCTCGATACCAGCAACTCCTTCTGCCGCTTGCCATTTTTCCCGCAGCCCACTATTCCATGAAAACTGACGGTTTGCGTTTTTTACGAACTCGCCGGTTGCCTGCTCAGCCACACGCTTGAGATTGTCCAGCAATTCTCTAAAACTATTGATGCCCGCCTGCAGGTCTGTATCGAAGGTTACAAAACGGGCATGCGCATCCAGCATCTGATCCCGCGTGCCCTGATATTGGCTAATCGCCCCGGCAAGTGATCTCGCCACCTGCTCATCGATCAACGTAGACTCCAGCATGCGCTCACCCGCTTCCGAGCCGAATCTGACCGCAGTTTGCAGTCGCGCTTGCGACTCAAGCAAATATTCAGCATTGCTTTTTTCACCATACTGTTGACCACCCAGGCGATCCCCGCTTTGCGTCCAACGGACAATTTCCTGCACCGCCAGCATTTGCTCGCGCACCGCGATGGACTGCTCCATGGCACCGTCCGCCGCGTTCCAGGCATCGGTGGTCACATAATTTAAGGTCTTGGCAAGGCGATTCACACCGTACACCCCTGCGCCACCGGCAATCAGTACAAATAGTGTCAACAACAAATAACCGCCGCCCAGTTTGGTCGCGATTTTCAGTTTCATAGTTATCGCCTTACTCAGTCTCGCATTAATAAATCCAGGATTCGCTCAGCACCGGAATCGCTACAATTATTGACCGACTTGCTCCTGTAGTGATTCAAAAAATCCCGCCAAATCCCAGTCGAGCCATACCCCCTGCGCATCGTAGGCCCCCCGTGCAAATGGCCGTAGCGCCGGTGGCAATGGCGGAATTATCGGTAGTTTATCCGGCGCCGCAATGACCACCCGGCGCGGCAATTGATCCAGCAATACGCCGACTGCGTTGCCGCCATCGCCAATCACCAAAAACATGCGTTGCTGCGCAGGTTCAATACCCAGCAAGCGATGTAAATCGAACAGCGGCACTATTTTCCCGCGTAGATTGGCCATGCCGTACAGCACTGCAGAGGTATTCGGCAAACGACAACTGTTAATACTTTCCAGCACTTCGGAAATTTTTTCTTTAGGCAACAGCAAGCCTATTTCGCCAATGACGAAGCCGTGAAAGGTGCCTTGTAATACGCTCTTGTCGGGAGTAATCGTCGGCGCACTGGCCAGCACAAACTCTTTTTGCAGAGCTTCGCTGGGAGCCACCAATCGCGATTCTTGATTTTCCACAGAGTGCCCAGTCAGTATTTTTCCAGTTCCGCAGCGATTTCCTGCGCGCTATAGGGTTTTGAAATGACGCCGTGGGCGCCGTGACGATCCGCCCAGATACAATCAAATCGCTGATTTTTTGAACTTACCATCACCACCGGGATGTGGCTGGTGTCCGCATGTTCGCGAATGGCCTGACAGGCGCCATAGCCATCCATCTCGTCCATGACTATATCCAGAAAAATCAGGTCGGGAAGCTCGCTGGCGGCCTGCGCCACAGCTTCTCGCCCGGAAGTGGCAGTCAATACCACGCGGCCTGTCGCCGCCACCATGGATCGAATATTTTCTAGTTCCGCCGGCGAATCATCCACCACCAGGACTTTCGCAACTGCCATTTTAATCTCACCCTCATAATGTTTTTCCGCACAGCCCACGCGTCGATACTGGCGGCTCAGCACGCTTTAAAAGCGCTGCAATATATCCTTCAGGGTCTCGTCTTTGGGAGGCTTTACCACGTAGTCGTCACACCCCGACATCGTGCCGCGCACTTTATCAAACGGCGAGTTTTTGCTGGTCAACATCACCACCGCCGTCTCGGGCCGCACCGTTTTCACCCACTTACAAACTTTGTACCCGTTCATATCGTCCATCATAACGTCGAGGAAAATCAGGTCATAAGCCGTTTCCTTGACCCGATCCACCGCCTCGGCACCGGATTCTGCAAAATTCAAACTGAGTTCACCGTCCGCCAACAACGGCAGTTTTTGTTCCATGTATTTACGCACCGGGAAACTGTCGTCCACCACCAGAATTTTTTTAATGCCGCCGGTGGTTGCCACCACCACTTCGCGTTCGGTGGATATGGTGGTTTTCAGGCTGTCGATAAGGCGTCGCATTGCCAACGGACGCTTCATGGTGATCGCGTCAATATCGGGCGCCTCGCCACTGTAAATGACAATGGGTACCACATCGCCATGCGCAGCGCTGAAAGCCTGCCATGCGCCCAGAGCTTCTGCATCATCGGCATTTACAAACAGCAGATTGGCCTCACTTTTTTGCTCGGCATCAATCAATTCAAACTTACCCTTCAGCTCAGGCGCCAGTTTGAGAATACTGCTAATCACCGCCACGTCCTTGTCATCGACACCGATGCAGGATATTTTGATTATGTCGTTCAAGCGACCACCTCCGTCATGTTCACGATATAGCGTCAGTCACACTGAAAACTTTAGTTCCAGTCGATTTACCACGGTCAAGCAACTAAATTTCTTCAGCAGGAAAATGCACCTGATCTAACGCCTTGATTTTACTTATTAAATCTTTTTAATCAATCACTTACGAATGAAATTTATACTCTTTTCAACCTTTGCCGTCAACGCCGCTGTGTGCTCACTCGACAATGCTTGCAACGCAACGTCAGTGCGAATACTCGGTTTTGGTGCTTCAGGCGTCGATAATACCCTCGCGCACGGCCAGGCGAGTCATCTCTACCGCACTGTGCAGCTGCAGTTTTTCCATAATATTGCTGCGGTGATTGTTTACGGTTTTGGGGCTCAGACTAAGGGTATCCGCGATATCCTTGACCGAAGCACCCTCCGCCAACATGCGAAACACCTGAAATTCGCGGGTCGATAAGCTGTTTAGCTCGGTACCGCCGGCATCACCGGCCGCTTCGAGGGCGATATCGGAGCTAAAATAACGCTCTCCCTTCATCACCGCGGCAATCGCTTTAGCCAGCTCTTCGGGCCCGCAATTTTTGCTCAGGTAACCCCGCGCACCCATCTCTATCGCTCGGGTTACGAAAGAGGGATCGTTGTACATGCTCAGGACAATAATGCACGATGTTTCGTCGCTGGCGCGTAATCTGCGAATCCCTTCCAGCCCACCAATACCCGGCATGGACATATCAATCACTACCACGTCAGGTTTCTTTTCCCGATAAATACGATAAGCCGCCTCCGCGGAATCGGATTCGATAACGACAAAACCATCGACCCGCTCGAGCAAATAGCGAAAACCCGCACGCACTACAGAGTGGTCGTCAACTAGTAATACCGAGACAGTTGCGTCGGCCATATTGCGTCCGGCTATTCCATAGGAAAATCGAAGGTCAGTGTTATATGCTCTTGTTGCGACGTATCTTCACTCAACACGCACTCTCCACCTAATGCCTGCACGCTGCGGACTAGTCCCAGCAACAAAGGATGTCGCTCAAACTGTGGCCCTGTGGCCGCGCCATTGTGCTCTACCGACAACGTCGTGCGGCCGGTGGTCTCCGCAGCTACCGTTAATTTGACTTTATTAACGCCACTGGCGTGGCGATTAACGCAGGTTAGCAGCGTGCGCGTAAAACGCAAGAGCAGGGCCCTCACCCAGTTTGGCAAGGAATCAATTTGAGTTCCGCCAATGAATGCCAATGCAATGCGCTTTTGCTCAAAGCGCAGGTATTGCAATAAGCCCTGTATATGTTCTGCAAACGGTGCCTCCGACGCGATTCCCGTGTCGAGTTCCCGCATCAAATCGTAAGCCGCGATATAGGTACCTTCGATCATCTCCTTGACGGCGTCCGCCATATCGCGAATATCGTCAAGGGACTCACCGTCACGCATTTGCGCAACCGCAACGGCAAAACTTTTGGCCGCCACCAGCGACTGGCCAAATTCATCGTGTAACAGACGCGATATCGCTTTTTGTTCCGCTTGCTGCGCACCGACAACCCGCGCCAGCCACGCCGTATTAATCCCATTTGATTGTTTCACGTTTACCACCTGTTTTCGGTACCTGCCACTCTTGTTATGTCGAGTTTGGGCCGATCTTACCGATAAACCCCCCCGTTATGAAGAACAACATCGCCAGAGGCCTGTTTCGACAGACCAACTGCAACGTCAAATCTCACAATACGCCCCTTATTATCGCCTGCTATGCGCGCAATAAAACGTAACCAGCCCCGCTTGTGGAGGTTCCCCGAGGTCCCGTTGGGTACCGACCATTGAATCTTTATTTTCGTACTGCCGTCGGCAGCGACGTTCGACACTCGCGGGTCAGCGATAATCATCCCCCCCTGGTAAGCTGTCGGCATTCGTATGCCTCACCGCACACTGTTACTCGGTTTTCAAAAACTCCTGACAAAAGGCGGTTGCCGGAGATGCCGCCGCCTCCGTCTGGCATAGCGGCATCAATGTTGCTCTGAACGCCGTGAGTACCGCGGGTTGCTCAAAAAATTCATTCCACTCCACCAACGCTGTACCGAGTTGTTCCAGGCGCTGACGATTGCGCTGAAAGAGCGGCGCATCCTGTTGTGCCAGTTCCGACAGCACCGCAACACCGGTCTCTTCGATCCGTGCGGTATCTTCAGGAGACATTTTTAACAGCCCCTGCAGATAGTTTACGCCCCACTGAAAACGCGTCGCGGAACCGGTCGCCGCGCGCCAGGCGCGCTCCAGCCACGCCAAAGCTTCATCTTCCCGACCGGCCTTTTCCGCAATATTGGCCAGCTCCAGCATAAAATAATACGGCGACTGGGACTTTTCCATTTCTGCCAGCAGCAAGTCGCTGGCCTGGCGTTCCAGGCCTGCCGCGTAAAGCACATCCCACGCCACACTGATCACCACATGGCGTTCATAGGTTGTCGTCGCCTGTTTGTCCGCTGCGTCAACTTGTTGTTGCACCCTGCCAATTAACTCCGGTTCATACCCGGCAAAAGAATGCGCCAACCGCGCAAGCTGTAGCTCCCCGTAAAGTGTGGCAAGACGATCCGCAAGCGCCACATCGGAGTCCACGCTCAGGCTCCGTAGTCGATCGAGCCAACGCCGCCGCAAACTTTCCCGTTCCGCCCCTGAACTGGTCAACGTGGCAACGATATCTCCGGCCTGATAAATCAGCGGCTCGATGTTTGCAATGGATAACGCGCGATCATTGAGTACGGTTGCGACTAACTGTTGGTACTCGTCAATTTTGGCAAGTGCAGATTCCTGGCTGCGATCTGCCATCAACCAGGCATTCAGCGCCGCCATACCCAGACGACTGTTCACCACTGCGCCGGTGTCGTCACAAATTTCCAACAATCGGGTAAACACCGCCAGTGGGTCCCTGCCCGCCAGCACTTGCCCATTATCCTGCGCCCAGCTATACCAGGCCAACAACTGACAATCGTCTGCCGAAAGGGCCTCTCCGTTCACCGCCGCCGCCACCAGCACTGTGGCTGGACGCAACTGTTCGAGGGACAGCGCAAGCACCCGCAGATAATGATCGAGATTAATGCCCCCAGGAATTCGGGTTAACTCCTCACCGGCCGGATTAAACACAATCACCGTCGGATAACCCATCACGCCAAGCTGCTCGCCAATTTGTTGCGCACGGGGGGTGTCGCCATCGAGATACACCGGAACAAACAGACGGCTTTGTTCGATAAATTCGCGCTGCTCGAACACCGTGGCCTTGAGCTGGTTGCAGGGCGGGCACCAGTCGGCGCCCCAATACAGAAACACCGGCTTGTTCACCGTTTTAGCGTAGGCAAAAGCTTCTTCTACCGAACCGACGAACCAATGAATGCCGGTTGCCGACCCATCGCTTTCCTCCGCCGGCGGGTGTTTGTCCCCTGCCCCGCAACCGGTAAGCAGCAACAGCAGCATTAGCTGCAGCCACCACTGGCAAGACAAATTGTCGAGTGCCCCGTTAATCATCTCTGGAATACGTTGTGTCGTGAATTGCCGTCGGTTCACTCTGTTCACTATCGGGTTCGGGCGCCACCTTGCCCGCACCCAGCATAATGCCCAGCCAGCGAGTTTGCGGGTCGTTTTCCAGGGCGATCTTGACCAGTATCGTCAGCGGAATGGACAACAGCATGCCTACCGGGCCCAGCACCCAACCCCAGAATACCAACGATAAAAATACCACCAGCGGCGACAAATTCAAGCCGCGCCCCATCAGCCGTGGTTCGAGAATATTACCGAATACAACATTGATAACCACATAACCAATCGCCACCAATCCGGCCGACCACGGATTGAGCTGGATTAACGCTAACAGCACCGCGGGCACTGCCGCGAGAATCGAACCGATAGTGGGTACAAAATTCAACAAAAATGCCAGCAGCCCCCACATCACCGCATAATCGACGCCGAGTAGCCACAGCCACACCACCACCAGTGCGCCAGTGGCCAGACTCAATAATGTTTTGATCGTTAGATACCGATTAACACTGTGAATAAATGTTTCCAGTCCCGCCAGTGATTCGGACGAGCCGCGTGCGGTTCGCAATTTATCGCGAAACCCGGTTTCCTCCGTCAAAATGAAAATAACTGTGAGCAAAATCAAAAAAGCATTGGTCATCACATTGCCAAATGATGCGAGCGTATTGCCCGCCAGTTGCATCACTGCACTGGGGTTAAAACTTTCCCGCCACTGATTGCCATCGAATACCAGGCCCCGCTCCGCAAGCCATTGCTGCACCACCACGCTCATCCCCTGCAAACGAGTCTGGTAGGCCGGCAACTCTTCGCGAAAATCGCGAATGGATGCGCCCACCACCGCGCCGATCAACATTCCCACCAGCACCACCGCCAGCACAATCAGCAGAATGGCCACGCTATTCGGCACCCGTTTCGATTTAAGCCACGTCAGGATCGGAAAACAGATCAGTGCGATAAACACTGACAACAAAAATGGCACCAACAAAGGCTCCGCCATTTTCATGCCGGCAATCACCACCACAAAAGCCGCAAACAGCAACACAAACTTTGCTACCGCAGAAACATTATCCATCGCACTTATTTCCTTCCTTAACAGATTTTATTTTTACTTGCTTGCTTCGCGCTGATAACCTTTCTCTGGAGAATTTATCAGCGGGGTTGTCTCCACCTCGGGGGCTAACTCTTTTAATAAACACTCAAGCCTGGCAATCCCCTGTGTGGAAAAAAGCAAGCCTGGGCCACCGGTAAATTCGGTTTGTGCAATCGTTATGCAGCGCTCCTGAATGTCCCGCAACAAGGCATCGTGGCGAATGGGTATGGCCACAAAAACATCCCAATCCTGCCGGGTGGCGCGACCACTCACCAGCAACCGCAGCAGGCTCACAATATTTTCCCGCTGGAGTCGATATACCGGCGTTCCCACCCTGATAAACACCCACATAGCCACCAGCACCACCGCCAATGTTAATGCGAGGGTCAGCACATAACTCATATGAACACGCTCATGTAGACACCCTCATATGGACAAGCTCATAGCAATCCGCTCCCGACAAACCTATGGAAACCACAACAATTTAATCGACAGAATCAGTGTAACCGCAACAATCAGTGGTTGCACCAGTGCCGCGCCGCGGCGAATGACCAGGCTGGAACCCAGATACGCGCCGATGATCTGTGCAATGGACATGAGCAGGGCCAGATCCCACAACACACTGCCGTGGTAAATAAACAGCAGTGCGGAGATACCATTAATGGTTAGCACCATGGCTTTGGTGTGCGCCGTCGCACTGCGCAGGTTATGGCCGAGTAACCAGACAAACAAAAAAGGGAATATCGAACCCATACCGGGACCAAAAAAACCACCGTAAAACCCCATGCCCAACGCCGCACAACCGCCGAATTGCCAGCGGGACAGGCGCGGTGTGGAACTTTCGTCAGATACTCGCGGGGATAGTAAAAAATAGCCTGCAATAATAATCAGAAAAACCGGCAATAACCGCCGCAGCACTTCGTTGCCCAGCTGCTGAACAGCCAGCGTACCCGCAACAGAACCCGCCAGCGCAAAGCCAAGCGCGGGCCCTATCTCCCCGAGCTGCAAATGCCCTTTGCGAAAAAAATTCCAGGCCGATGATGCCGTACCCAGTGCGCTCTGAACCTTATTGGTGGCCAGGGCCTGGAGCGGTGGTAAACCCGCCCAGAGCAGAGCTGGCAGTGTCAGCAAACCACCCGCTCCGGCCATGGAGGAGATAAACCCTGCGGCAAATGCGATGGTGGTGAGAATTATTGCCATTTCGATAGAAACGCTAATAGACACCTCCCGTAGTTGATCGGGGCCGAAGCCGCTCCTATCTTACCACTCCCGTTGCTGGCACCCGTCGCACCCAGGCCGCCGTAGCGCCCCAAGGCAGTCGTCCAGCACGACTTATCACACCCAGAGTCACCGTTAATCAATAATGGGTGACAACACCCAATATACTGTATATATTTACAGTATTATCTCAGAACCCTGTTTCCGCGAAAAAACCACCCTGTATAGCAACAGCACAACCCACAGACTATGAACTCGACACTCGCTTCACTGCTCAAACGGCCCGATCTCTGGCAGGCCTCGGCAACACCGGATATAACCCACGGCATAGCCACCGGTTATGCGTCTCTGAATGTCAGCCTGCATCAGGGCGGCTGGCCAACCGGCGCCCTGACTGAGCTCCTGTGTCGCCAACCCGGTAGCGGGGAGCTGCAACTGCTGGCGCCGACACTGGCACAACTGAGTGCCGCAGGACGCCCCCTGGTGCTGATCGCACCCCCCCACCTGCCCTATGCACCTGCATGGCAACACTGGAGCATCGGCCTGGAGCACTTGCTGGTGGTCCAGACAACAACCCTGCGCGACCAATTATGGGCGACGGAGCAGGGACTGCGCGCCATCTCGGGGGGCGCCGTCCTGACCTGGCTGACAGCAGCCAACCTCAGCGTACCCCAATTACGCAAGCTCCAGCTGGCCGCCCAGGCTGGCGCCGGTCTGGCGGTTCTGTTCCGTTCCTGGCAGACGGCAAAGCAGCCCTCGCCAGCGGCATTGCGCATCGCCGTCGAGTCCAACGCAGATGGCTGCCAGCTCACCATCCTCAAACAGCGGGGTGGCTGGAGCGGGCAATCCGTCCGCTTACGGCGTCCCGATAGTCTTAGCCAGCGCGCCGTGTCCACGCAGCACCTGCCAACGCCACAACCCGTTTGCACCACGGATTCTGAACCAGACCTCATCTCGCCGCTGCGGATACACCCCTATGCCCTGCCTCTGCGCCCGGCGTTACAGTGAGCGCTTGTTATGCTGTGGCTATGTCTGCATTTACCGCAATTACCCCTGGAAATTTTCGACGACGTTATCGCTGATCGCCAGGCCAGTGGTACGGGCAACGCTGAAACTACCGGGCAATCACTCTTTAAACCCACAGCGGTGATTAGCGGACACCGCATCGAGTTCTGTAATCCCGCGGCACTGGCCTGTGGCATTACACCCGACACTCCACTCGGCACGGCATATAGCCTGTGTCCCGAGCTGCACACCAGCAGGCGGGACAGCGCCCGCGAACAACGGGCGTTGCAACACCTGGCGTACGGGTGTTACCGCTTTACCTCCATCGTTTGCGTACAGCCCCCGGATAATTTACTACTGGAAATTCAGGGTAGCCTGAAATTATTTGGCGGCGTGCGCAGATTGTGCGCGCTGATCGCCACAGAGGTCGCCGCACACCGCTACAGTTATACCCCTGGCCTTGCCCCCACCCCCGCCGCCGCGCAACTGATCAGCCGCGGCGCTGCGGATTCTGTCGCCGCTTTCGATGATCGCACGGGGGCCGTCATCGACGCCACGCTGTTTGATCGCATCCTGCACACACTGCCCCTGTCCGTAATGGACTGTTCTACCGCGTTGCAGGCCAGTTTACGGCGCACCGGCCTGCGGCAGCTTGGCGATGTGCTGCGCCTGCCCGCCGCCGCCGTCGGCAAACGCTGTGGCCAGGATCTGCTGCACTATTTACAGCGGGTCACCGGACAGCGGCCAGACCTGCGCAAGACGCTGCAATTGCCACCACAATTTAACGACGCACTGGAATTCATGGATGGATTAACCAGTGTCGAAATGCTGCTGTTTCCCATGCGCCGACTATTGCTGGCCCTATGCGGTTATTTGCGCGCTCGACAACTGCATTGCGGTGGTATCGAATGGCGTTTACAACAACAAAATGGCGCCGCTAAAACCATTGCCCTGTGTTGCGCCAACCCGCGCAACGAGGCCGATTATTTTCTATCCCTCAGCCGCCTCAAACTGCCGTCATTGACCCTTGATGCGCCGGTCGAAAAGATCGCGCTAGCCGCCACGGAATTACACCCCGCGCGCCATGTGGAACGCGATCTGCTTGCGCCCCGCAGTGCTGCAACGGGCAGCGCGAGTACTGGCGATGATGCCATCGGCGAGCTTATCGATCGCCTGCGCGCACGTCTCGGCGCCAGCGCCATCTCCGGGCTGGCACTGGCCGACAGCCATATTCCGGAATATGCCTGGCAAGTACTCCACACACCCGCTCTACCCCCGCAGCGCCCGCCCAGCATTCAGCTATCTGATACGACTGATGCTACGGCCTCAACCACCCCACAGCGCCCCGCCTGGTTGTTATCCAGACCGGAAGAAATCCAACACCGTGGCCAGCAGCTGTACTGGCGCGGCGTACTGCAACTGCTACAGGGCCCGGAACGTATCGAAGGCGAATGGTGGCATCACCCCGTACGCCGGGATTACTTTATTGCCCGCCATCCGCAGGGCGCGGTGTACTGGATTTACCGAGAGCTCGACACCCGGCGCTGGTTTGTCCACGGTATTTTTGGTTAACGCCGTGTACGCAGAATTACACTGCCTGAGTAACTTCACATTTCTGCGTGGCGCCTCCCACCCCGCGGAGCTGGTGAGACGCGCTGCGGAACTGGGCTACCACGCCCTGGCCATCACCGACGAATGCTCTCTGGCTGGTGTGGTCAAGGCTCATGTCGCCGCGCGTGAACAAAATATTCAATTGATTATCGGCAGTGAATTTTATTTACAGGAGCAATGCAAACTGATTCTGCTCGCGCCAGATCGCGCCGCCTATGGCGAACTCTCAGCCCTGATCACCCTGGCCCGCCGCCGCAGTCCCAAGGGAGCGTATCGCCTCGCACTGGCAGATATTCAGCGCCGTATACGACGCTGCCTGGCGATCTGGCCAGCGGCCCTCGAGGCGCCGCAAGCTGTCGAGATTGGTCGCAGGCTGTGCACAATGTTTGGCAGTCGCCTGTGGCTCGGAGTCACGCGACTCCTGCGCAGCGACGAACAGGCCAGCTATCTGCAGCTGTATACCCTTGCACAGACCCTCGGCATTCCCATGGTCGCCTGTGGCGATGTACATATGCACGAGCGCACCCGCAAACCGTTACAGGATACCCTCACCGCCATTCGCCTCAATACCAGCATTCCACAACTGGGCACCCGCTTGCAGGCCAACAGCGAGCGCTACCTGCGCCCCATCTCCACGCTGCAACGCCTGTACCCTGAAGCGCTGCTCCACGAAACCCTCAATATCAGCGCGCGCTGCCACTTCTCCCTCGACGAATTGCGCTACGAATATCCTGCGGAAGTCGTACCCGCAGGGGTGACACCCCATCAGCATCTGCGCGATCTGGTGATGGCTGGCGCCGGGCAGCGCTGGCCACAGACAATACCATCAGCCATACAAGCCACCATCGAGCGGGAATTAACGCTGATTCGTGAATTGCACTACGAGTACTATTTTTTAACGGTCTACGATATTGTGCAATTCGCCCGCGGTCGCGGCATTCTGTGTCAGGGTCGCGGCTCCGCCGCTAACTCAGTAGTGTGTTACTGCCTGTTTATCACCGAAGTGTCCCCCACCCGTGTGGCCCTGTTATTTGAACGTTTTATTTCCAAAGAGCGGGACGAGCCGCCGGATATCGACGTGGATTTTGAACACGAGCGGCGCGAAGAGGTGATTCAGTATATTTACAAAAAGTATTCCCGCGAACGCGCCGCACTGGCGGCCACCGTGATCACCTATCGCACTCGTAGCGCCATACGGGATGTTGGCAAAGCCCTCGGTTTGCCCCCGCCACTGGTGGATCAATTGGCGACCTCTCTTGCCTGGTGGGATCGCAGTGGCGATTTACAACAACGCTTTGTCGAGAACAACCTGCTCGACCATCAAGCACTGGCACAACATTTTCTGTCGCTGGTGCAGGCAATTCTCGGCTTTCCCCGACACCTGTCCCAGCATGTTGGCGGCTTTATTATCAGCGCGGGGCCAATCAATCAACTGGTACCAGTGGAAAACGCCAGCATGCCCGAGCGCACGGTAATTCAGTGGGACAAGGAAGACATCGAGGCCCTCGGCTTGATGAAAGTGGATGTTCTCGCTCTCGGTATGCTCAGTGCCATTCGTAAATGCCTGGAGCTGGTGCGCGATTACAGCGCCGCGGTTCCCAACCTGCAGGCGATTCCGGAAAACGATCGTGCCACCTACGATATGCTGTGCCGGGGCGACACTATCGGTGTCTTTCAGGTGGAGTCCCGCGCGCAAATGTCCATGCTGCCCAGACTGCGCCCACGCTGTTACTACGACCTGGTTATTCAGGTCGCGATCGTGCGCCCCGGTCCGATTCAGGGCGATATGGTGCATCCCTACCTGAAGCGACGACAAAACCCTGCGGCGGTAACTTATCCCAGCGCGGCAATAGAGGCTGTGCTGAAAAGCACCCTGGGCATTCCTATTTTTCAGGAACAGGTTATCCGGCTCGCCATGGTGGCCGCCGGTTTCAGCGGTGGCGAAGCCGACCAGTTGCGCCGGGCCATGGCCAGCTGGGGTAAAAACGGCAACCTGATGAAATTCGAAAACAAACTGGTTAACGGTATGTTAGCGCGGGGTTACAGCGAGGATTTTGCGCGGCGCCTGTTCGAACAGATCAAGGGGTTCGGCGGTTACGGGTTCCCCGAATCCCATTCCGCCAGCTTTGCCCTGCTCGCCTATGTGTCCGCATGGCTAAAATGTCATCATCCCGCCGCATTTTGCTGCGCATTGCTCAATAGCCAGCCTATGGGCTTTTATTCCACCTCCCAGTTGGTGCAGGACGCGCGACGTCACGGCATTAACGTACTGCCGGTGGATATTCGCCACAGCCGCTGGGAGCATCAACTGGAACTGCCGGCGGACAAGGTTAGCGCACAGCGACAACCCGCATTACGTCTTGGATTGCGCCTTGTGAAAGGACTGGGCAAGGAAACTGCGCAGCGCATCGCCAGCGAGGGCAGCGCACAACCTTTTGCCAGCATCAACGACCTTGCCCATCGCGCTCGCCTCAATAAAAAGGAAATGCAGGCGCTGGCCGGTGCCAATGCGCTACAGGCCATTAGCGGTGATCGACATCAGGCCCACTGGCAGGTGCTGGGGGTTGAAACACCGCGTCCTCTATTAACCAAAACAGATCGCGCCATCGACGCGAAAAGTAGATCGCAGCAATCACAACAAGCGCAACAGAGAGAACCCGTGCATGACAACCAGCGCGTAACTCTGCCTGTCCCCACCGAAGTGGATGAGATGCTGGCGGATTACCACAGCACTGGACTCACCCTTAACCGCCACCCTATGGCCCTGTTGCGCGACCACGCAGTCTTTCGTCACTGCAAACGCCAATGTGATTTGAGCGCCCTCAACAATAATCGTTTTGTGCGCGTCGCTGGACTGGTCACCGGGCGACAACGACCCGGTAGCGCCTCGGGAGTGGTGTTTCTCACACTGGAAGATGAAACCGGAAATATCAACATCATTGTCTGGAAGGATTTACAAAACCGCTATCGGCAGGCGTTACTGGGCGCTCAATTGGCGATGATCAAGGGTATTATGGAATGCAAAAACGAAGTGATTCACGTGATAGCGGGCGAAATTATTGATTACAGTCACCTGCTCGCAGAACTCGCGGTTACCTCCAGGGATTTTCGCTAGACTCAATTTTTCATGGGCTATTTCAGAAAATACACTACTAACAGAAATTACTTTGCCTGCTGTGCTTCTTGCAATAGATCAAGGGCCAACGCCTCGGCAACTTTAATGCCATCAATTCCCGCCGACAAAATACCGCCCGCGTACCCGGCGCCTTCACCGGCGGGATATAAACCCCTGGTATTGATACTGTGAAAATCTGCTCCGCGTTTGATACAAATGGGCGAAGACGTGCGGGTTTCAACCGCCGTTAGCAGGGCATTGGGCATGGCAAATCCTTTTATATACTTATCAAATACCGGAATGGCCTCGCGAATGGCGGCAATGGCAAATGCCGGCAGGGCCTGCGATAAATCTCCCAGGGTAATACCGGGCTGGTAGGACGGGGCAATACCAGCCAACTGGGTGGAGGGTATGCCCTGCAAAAAATCCCCCACTAACTGCGCGGGCGCATTGTAATTTTCGCCCCCCAGGCGATAGGCCAGCTGTTCCAGTTTACGTTGCAGGTCAATGCCCGCTAACACGTGCTCCGGGTAGTCTTGCTCGGGTGTAACACCCACCACAATGGCGGCATTGGCATTGCGTTCGTTGCGGGAATATTGCGACATACCATTGGTCACCACATGACCTTCCTCCGAACTGGCCGCCACCACGGTGCCACCGGGACACATACAAAAACTGTAGACACTGCGGCCATTGGCACAATGGTGTACCAGTTTGTAGTCCGCGGCACCCAGCAATGGGTGTCCGGCCTGGGCGCCAAAGCGCGCACTGTCAATCAGTGCTTGTGGGTGTTCAATCCGAAAACCAATGGAAAATGGCTTGGCTTCGATGTACACGCCTTGCTGCAGCAGCATTGCAAATGTATCGCGGGCGCTGTGACCGATCGCCAAAATAATATGGCGACTGTACAGGCTTGTGCCATTCGTCAGGGTTACGCCGGTAATTTGGCCGTCGCTATCGCTACCCGCGCCCTGTGTACCCGCACCATCTACAACATCGCGGTGAATGCTTTCCACCTTGCAATCAAACCGGATTTCACCACCCAAACGAGTGATTTCGGCGCGCATGTTTTCCACCATCTTGACCAGTTTAAAGGTGCCAATATGGGGTTTGCTGACGGTTAAAATTTCCGAGGGCGCACCGGCCGCCACAAATTCGGTTAACACCTTGCGACCTAAATGACGCTTGTCCTTGACCTGGCTATAAAGTTTACCGTCGGAGAATGTGCCCGCGCCGCCTTCTCCAAACTGTACGTTCGATTCAGTGTGTAACTTGCGCTTGCGCCAAAAATCCCAGGTGTCGCGGGTGCGCTGGCGCACGTCCTGTCCGCGCTCCAGCACAATCGGCTTCAGTCCCATCTGCGCCAGCACCAGTGCCGCCAAAATACCGCAGGGCCCAAACCCAATAACAATGGGCCGTTGTTGATGGCCTGCCGGAAATTCCCCAGGTGCCTGTGCCACAAAGTGATAATTAGTCTCCGGGCTTGGCCCTACCCAGGATTGCCCAGCAAATTTCTCCAATACAATTTGGTCCGCTGTCACATCGAGCGTCACATCCAATTGATAAACAAGCGAGATACTATGCTTCTTACGCGCGTCGTAGCTGCGTTTAAAAATGCTAAAAGCTATCAAGTCGCGCGGCTGAATAGCCAGGCGCTTAACGATGGCGTCAACCAGATCCGCCTCGCTATGCTCGAGAGGCAGTTTAATATCGTTAAGTCGCAGCATAATTTGGCTACGTTTCTTTCCACCAGTAAAATTGCAACATGTCTACTCGCCAACTATTCGGCCGCAAAATATTAGCACGGCGCAACTTGCACACTCCATCAGTACACGGTTGTTCAACACTAACCATCCGCCTGCCCCCATCCGCAACACCACCCACATGCCGGGGACCCATACGGTTAAACAACTAACCCGGCGCTATAACCGGACGACCAGGCCCACTGAAAATTGAACCCGCCAAGCTGCCCGGTAACGTCCAGCACTTCACCAATAAAATACAGCCCCGGCTGATGTTTGACCTCCATGGTTTTGGAGCTGATGGCGCTGGTATCGACGCCCCCCAGAGTCACCTCAGCGGTGCGATAACCTTCCGTGGCCGATGGTTTTAAACGCCAACGGTTAAATTGCTCCCCAATGAGCTGTAGTTTTCCATCACTCAACTCGGCCAACGGTGTATCGGCCAATTCCACCCACCACAGGGTCTGTAACTCCCCAACCAGCGCTTTTGGCAGTTTTTGCGTGAATAATGCTTTCAACAGGCTTTTTCCCTGGCGATGTTTAGCGTCAACTAACCATTGGCCGGCATCGATACCGGGTAGCAGGTCAACAAATATTTCATCCCCCGGTTTCCAGTAGCTGGATATCTGCAATATCGCCGGGCCACTGATACCGCGATGGGTAAACAGCAGGTTTTCCGTAAAGCGCTGCCCGTTGCAACGCACCGCTACTTCTACTGCCACCCCGGCCAAACGTTCGCACATCAGTTTCAGGGAACTGGTAAACATAAACGGTACCAACCCGGCTCGACGTTGTGTAACGGCCAATCCAAATTGTTGGGCAATCTCGTAACCCGCGCCACTGCCACCTAACGTGGGGACCGACAGCGCGCCCGTGGCGATGACCAAAGAGTTACATACCACAAACATTGGTCCGGCAGATTTCTGAGTGTCTGACCCGCGACTTTCGGCTAGCTCAATCCGATAGCTGGCGCGGCATTGCGATTGCGTATCTTGCGGTAGCTCAGCTGGTGAGTTTGCCGCGGAAACGGCTGGCAACGACGTAATCCCACCGATATCGCAGTGGGTTTTTATAACTACTCCCGCGGCGCGACATTCTTCCAGCAACATCGTCACGATTTCTTTAGCAGAGAGTTTGCAAAACAACTGGCTGTGTTTGCGCTCCTCGTAGGCAATACCGTGGCGCTCGACCATGGCGACAAAATCCCACTGGGTGTAGCGACTCAGAGCCGCTTTACAAAAATGTGGATTGCCCGAAATAAAATTATCCGGTTCGACCACATAGTTGGTGAAGTTACAGCGCCCCCCACCAGACATCAGTATTTTTTTACCGACTTTGTTGGCTTTCTCCAGTACCAACACGCGCCGACCGCGGTCCGCGGCCGTAGCCGCGCACAGCAGACCTGCGGCACCTGCACCGAGAATAACGACGTCGTAATTTATAGAAGACTGTATCAACGGATTGTTGTCCAGAAACCCATATGCGAGGCAGCAACTGTTGCCTGGAGATAGTTAACGCTTGTTCTTCAGGCGACGATTACCCGCCTTGTCGGCACTGTATTCCACAAACCAGTTATCCAGCGCCTGTTGTTTCTGGGCCTGGTGTTGCGCCGTAGCAGACATCTGGGCTTGCGCGCACAGTTCGAGCGCAATGGCGTGTGCCCGCTCGGGTGCTTCAGGATCGCCTATCAACAGTCCATCACGACTCAGTTGTTCGGTCAGCACGGTCGCCGCGTTGTCACACTCCAGATTAATTCGGTCGTCCGTGCTCGCGAACACAAAACCGTTAGTCGACGCCAAAGCAAGAAATAACAGGCAGTTCAAAAATAGATTGTATTGCATCGTGTTTCAGGTCCCTGATGGCAACTGGCGGCATTGTAACAACTAATTCTGACTAACCAGATGGGTCCTGGCGCAACATTGTCTTGCCGGTGGCACCAACTGCATGGCTGGCAGCGATACTACCAAAGGTTATGGCTGGACCAAGGGTGGCTCCGCCGGCCCAATAGGCTGGGCCGGAGAACGAAGCGATGCAGTTGCCAGCGCCGTACAGACCGGGGATGGGCTTGCCCTCCGTGTCCAGCACCTGAGCGTGCCGGTTTATTTTTGGCCCACCTTTGGTATCCAGGGTTCCGGCCGCCATAATGACAGCGTAGTACGGCCCGGTGTCCGCAATCGGATGCATGGTTGCGTTGGGATAGGTGTTCACGGGTACACCAGGGCCGAAAAAATGAAAGAATTGATCAATCGGTTGTGCGCCTCGGGAGAAATCACGATCGACGCCCGTTGTAGCCGCCTGGTTGAATTGCCTGATGGTGTATTTGAGTTGCTCAGAAAACTTATTGTGCAGGGTAAAACCCCCAGTATTACCCGCAATAGTGGCCAATTTTTTCTGTACCGTGGCAACCAACTCGTCCAACGTAGCTGCGCTCATAACGTGTGGCGCACTGCTGCCCGTTGGCGGAATGGGTGCAAAACCGGCAAACTGCTCTGCGGTGCGCTGATCGTAAATCATAAAGGACAGTAAATTCGGATAGCTGGCGCTGACGGGGTCCCAGGTGAAATGGGCCTGGGTACGTTCGTTGTAGACAAATTTTTCGTCAAAAAACCGCTGACCATTGCGGTTGACTTGAATCATGCTGTCCCCTGGGGTACACCAGATGCCACTCGGAACACTGGGGTTTTCCAGCGCCTGTTCCAGCGGCAACTGTGCCCACCACGCATTGTTCATATTACCCAGTTGCGCTCCGGCTTTAGTACCTATGTGCACAAAATCCCCTTCGCAGGTGGGTGCCGCGCAACCACCAAACACCGGGCCTTTCAGAAAATCCGCACGCATCTGTGGATTGTGGGTAAAGCCACCCGTGGTAAATATCGCCCCTTGATGGGTTTTTATTTTATACAACGAGCCGTCGCGTTTTTGTGTGACCAGCCCGATGACTCGGCCGCTTTGATCCCGGATTAAACTCGTTGCCCGATGCCGTTTTTTAACGGGAATACGCCGTTCACGCAGGGCCTGTGCAAAACGCCTGATCATCTCGGCACCATTGCCAATGGCGCCATCGGCTTGCACGGGCACCAGCGCGCGACCGCGGGGGGCTTTGTTTTCCGGTAAATGCGCAAAATAATCCGGCATAAACTGATCGCCACCCTTGAGCGCCATTAACTCCAGCGCGCCCTGTTTTTCGAGGTTCTCAACGACCTGATTGACGTTATCGTAGAACGCCTCCATCTGTCGGTAACTCGATTCCTGCGCACCGAAGAATTCGACGTCGGGGTTATAGGTTTGCGGAAAACTCAGCCGCACCATATATTTGAGACAATCTTCACGCCGATCCGCGATGCCAGCCGCGCGCATAAAGCGATTATTAGGCACCCAGATACCGCCGACGGATTTAGCCGTCGTGCCGCCCAACGCTGGTGCTTTTTCAATAATCATCACGCTACTACCCAACTGGTGGGCGGTTAAGGCAGCGCTGCAACCCGCGGCCCCACCCCCCACCACCAGAATATCCACTTCATCATCCCAGGGTGCTACCGATTGTGATTGCGGCGACTCGTTCGCGCTGCCAGGTGAGTCGTAACCCGCTAGCGCGGTGGCCGCGATGCCAGTGGCAGCACCGCGCAAAAATCGACGTCGCGAAGGATCGGTTTGTTTTGATTTATCTTTCATAATCTACTCCCGGTTACCAATCCATTTCAGAATATCTAATCCATCTTGTTTACAGGATGCTGGTATTAATTATGTTTCGCTGTGAAAAGCTTGATCTATTGTCTTTTGCGCCTGTGTCGGGCACTTCAGTCGCTACCAAATTAGTCGCTACCAAATCAGTTGTCCTCGGCACCACCGGTTATCCAGTTTACGATGATTTGTATATCTTTCTGCGCCAGCGGCCGGTAGCCACCCTCCGACAACGGCATACCCGAACCGAAGCCCCCACCGCGCACCTGAGTTCCGTGTAGCTTATCGATTAAATAACTTTTCTCTGGCGCGCCAGCATGCACACGCAGCCGAGCCGACTGCGTACTTTTTACGCCAACCAGATTCGGGTACGCCTCACTCTCCTCCAGCACCAGACCCGCCTGCGGTGCTTCGAGCATATGGCACTGCACACAATAACTGTCGAAAATTGGCTGTACATCCAGCGCCAGAGAGGACTGGTTGTCACCCGCTCTCAGGCCAGGCATCGCGCACAACGCAAGGACACCAACTACCCACCACCGCATTAGAAGTGACCGACCCAGAAGCAGGATACGCGGCGCGATCACTGCGCTAACCATTCGATGCAACTGCCCTCACCAATTTCATTACTCAAGTTGTTGACTATTTTTTGGTCAGCAGTTTATCCACTATCGCCTCGTAATCCATGCGTTTTGGGGAACGGTAAAACAATTGTTTTGCCAGTGCGGGATCTCCGGCGAAGAAGATTTCATAAATTTCCTGACGACCCCCAAATTCCGACGCTACCGCGTCCCAGGCCATTTTCATCACCTGTATGCGCTCCCGGGCAGACACCCCCGCACCGGACATATAGGTTTCCAAATCCTGGGCGATATCCGGGTTCGCGAAGTCCGCTTCGGTGGCGGTCAGCACCAGACTGCTGCTGCCCAACAGACGGATAACGTCGTTGACCTTGGTGTTTACCTGGGGGACAAAGAAACGCAACATGGCCCAGGCAACATTACTTTCCCCCGGCGAACCAAATACAGCCATCAACTTGTGCGATATTGCCCCCAGGTCGAAACTGGAGTCGGTTTGGCGGGCCAGCTCCTGAACACTGCGGTTCGCAACTTCCACGGCGCAGGCATCGATCAGGGCATCCGCCAGCTCGTTGAGTGCAATCAACTCCCCCAACATTTCCTGATAGCGTTGAATTTCGGAACGGCCAATCACGTTGGCCATTTTGCTCGCCAGGCCGGTCATAAAGCGCAGTTTGCCACGGCCCCGAATATTGGCCTGCAAACCCAGATAACCGGGATACATGGACATCATGGTGTTGTGGGCCAGCAAGTCACCGGCGACAAATACCCGCTCCCAGGGCACGAACATATTGTCGAAGACCGCCAGCGCATCACCCTCGTCATAGCGCTCGCTTAACGGGCGATCATAGGTGCTGCGACCCCGGGCGTAGCTTTCCCGGGCAATAAATTTTAGCCCTGGCGTCGCCACTGGTACCGCAAAACTCAAGGCGAGTTTCTCCTCTCCCGGGCGACGCGGCATAAAAGCGCCCACGAACAATTCATCGCTGACCGGCGCCAGGGTGGAGAGCATACGGGCACCAGTCACATAAATTCCGGCGTCACTTTCCTTGACAATTTTCACCGTACCGGAATCCATTACATCCTTGCTGTAATCCCGTTTGGGGTCCACCAGGGTATGAGTCAGACAGACATCATTGTCCCGGCAGTATTCCCAGTAGGCGATGGCATTTTCACCAAACTGTTTGTCCTTGTGGCCGAGCACGTGGGGTGCAATCATCGCGATATCGGTCATAAACGCATTCATAAAATCCGGCAACCGGCCCATCAAACCAAAGGTCGCCTCCTTGCGTAGGGTTTCCCCTTCGACCCGCCGCTGTATCTGTTCGACGCTGGTGGCGATTTCAAAGGAATTGCTAACGGGCTTGCCGTCTTTGGGGGACGCGAAGGTGTAGATCGGTTGTAACTTGGGATCGTGAAAGGCATCGAAATGTTCTGCCATGGTGCGAATAATACCCTGCAGAGGGGCGTGGGCAGTGACATCCCGCACCAACTCCCCGGCTATATACAGCGAGCGCCCGTCTTTCAATCCCTCAATGTATTGCGCGCCGGTGCGAATCCCCATGTTGTACTCCTTAATAGTTATCAACAGATTAACGGCCTGGTGACCGCCGCTGTGATTGTATTTTATTTAACCAATGATATCCCAAGGAGTAGCGGAGTTAATAATGTAACCAGCACATTTGCCCCGAGATATTGAGGGAAGCACCCAATGTTTTCCCCGTGTTTGCGCGCGCCATACAATGCAAATACCGCCAGCGGCAGCGGCACCAGCGCGATTAAACTTTCACGGGGAAGCAGAGTCGTTGCCACCCCCCAGACAATCGTCACCGCTGCGGCAACCGCAAACAGCCCATATATCAGATTGCTACGGTTCACTCCGTATGCAATGGGGAAGTTGTTGCGCCCTACCCATGTATCGGCCTGAATATCCGGGTACTGATTAAGCAACAACAAATTATTCACCAGAAAAAATGGCACGGCCGACACCAGCCATGCCAATGGCGTGTGCAATCCCTGTAGCACAACCTGGGTGCCCACCACCATCAGGATTCCCATACCCAGACCGGGGGCTATCAGGCATAGCAACGGGCGTCGATTAACCCATTCGGTGTAGGAAACGATTAACAGTAAACCCATAAGGCCTATAGGCAGGATACCCGGCCCCGTCGTCCAGATAAAATACAGGCCGATACCTGCAGTGGCTAACAACGACGTTATGCCCACCATTAATACCACAGCCGCAGATTCCGGGTTGCCAGGCAACGCGCCGCTGCCGCCGCTAAAAGGTGTCCTCAGGGTGGTTGCGTCCAGGCCGCTTTTGAAATCAAAATACTCGTTTAAAACATTGACACTGATATGGGCGAACAACGCGCCCAGCAACGTCAACACCAGTAACAGCATGTCGATCTCGCCATAAGTCGCCACGACAATACTTGCGCCGAGAAACACACAAACGGGACTCAGGAGCAGGAATGGGAGTCGCATGGATCGGGTAACTGCTTGTAATTTCACCATCTAAGTTTGTTTTCCCGCATATCGATCAACCAGACCACCATCTCTGCCGTCAGCTGAGTGACCCGGATGGGTGACAGCTTAACATGGCCGCGCACACGGTCAGCCAGTTTTGGTAGCGGCACCCACAGGCGCTATACTGGCGGCAGATAGCGAATGGCATAGACATTGCCTGAGGTAATAGCGCGTCGGCAGCATGTTGGCGGATAAACGCACTCTGTTGCAAAATTTTTTAGCGTTTGCCGGTGTTGCAGGATGAAACCGCTTCGGCAAGACATGTTGCAAATCAATACCAATAACTATTTTCTTACATCTGTATCCGCTTTTTTCCACAACCGGACTATTAACGGGATAGTGATATGTTTTTTGTCGAATACCATCTTCGTCAGTGCCTGTGCGCCGCGTTGCTTGTACTCATCGCTAGCACACCGCTCAGTGCCGTATCCGCGGAATCACCGATTCACGGCGAACTGATGATTTTTGCGGTTGATCATAGCCATCCACAATATAATCGTAATCTCGATGCCAGCTTTATCGAAACTACCTTCAAGCTTGGCACCCAGTTGTCCCTCGGGGAACACCTTTCCGCTAACCTGCGCGGTGCGTTCGGCTCGGTATGGGGGCAATCTAGAGATCTCACCTTCGTGCAGGACGAAACAGATGCCCTCCTCGACATATGGAATCTGGAGGGCAAAGGACTTTTGGGCGGCAGTTTCGGGTTTACGGTGGGACGCCAGGAGTTCGGATTCGGGGATGGCTTTTTGGTATGGGATGGCGTCAGCGACAAAGCCACGGTGTGGACAGCCGGTATGCGCTCCATGCCGGGGGTTCGCGTCAATTTTCAACAGGGTCCGTTGGATCTCACTCTGTTCAGCGCCCGCACCGACAAACCGATTCTGGTGCTGGACGGCTATCTCGGAGAGCACCACGGTAAAAGTCGCATACACGGTATACACCTCGCCATCGACGCTACTACCGCAGGCAATTGGGAAGTCGCGGCTTTTTTGCGGGATGACGATAGCGAAATACAGGCCGACACGCTGGCACTGAGTGTGCGCGGGGAGTACAACGCAAAACTGTTCCCGGCACTGACACTGACGGGTGAACTGGTCAAAGAGTCGGGAACGGTGCGGTTACTGCACGGTCTGCCATCGGCCAGCACGCAGGACCGCGATGCCTGGGGTGGTCACCTGGACGCCAGGTGGCAATTCTCCGCGCCCCTGCAACCCCACCTCAAAATCAGTCGCATTGTGATGAGCGGGGACGATCCCAACACCCGCGACTACGAGGGTTACGATCCCATGCTATTCGGCTGGGTGGACTGGGGAACCTGGTTCGTTGGCAGTATCAGCAGTTGGGAGGTTTTCAGCACCAACGAACGAGTTTCCCTGATTGAACTGGGTTTACAACCGAGTACCACCACCCGCCTGCGAATACAGTTTTACGACATTAATCTCGATCGCGAGTGGAGCCCCGGCGCGGGACGCAACTGGTCCCGGGAAATCAATACCATTTTCGACTGGACGCCCCCGGGGCCGCGAATTTATGGCTTGGCAGTGAACTACGCACAACCACAAAGTGCCGCCAGAGCATTTGTGGGCGACGACCAATCCAGACTGGAACTGATGGTCTGGGTTATTTGGCATTTTTGAATCGGGGTTTCATTTCTTGCGCCCAAAACGCAAAAACCCTCACAAGGGAGGGTTTTCTACGCTTTTGGCGGTGAGGGAGGGATTTGAACCCTCGATACCGGATAAGGGTATACTCCCTTAGCAGGGGAGCGCCTTCAGCCGCTCGGCCACCTCACCAAATTTTTTAACTTACTCGAACCCTTTGATAACTCTTTGTCAGCTTCTCCGGGAGCGCCCTTGCCCCATCATATCTAATTAGGATGGCGAGTAATAACGCAGCCCGACCCACCAGAACAGCGCGCATTTACGCAAAGCGGGCATTTTAACGAGGATTTTAATAATGGTTTTTAGTAACGAACTGTCCGTGAATTTCGAGGCGGGAATAATAGCATATCGACCGAAAAAACGAAGGGGCTAGATAGCCCCTTCGCCTTGTTGCCTTTCCTGCTGGATGCGCTGGTAAATCTCCTCCCTGTGCACGGATACTTCCTTCGGGGCGTTGACTCCCAGGCGCACCTGGTTACCTTTCACTCCAAGAACCGTTACAGTGACATCATCACCTACTACAAGCGTCTCTCCTACACGTCTTGTCAAAATAAGCATGCATCTCTCCTTTTAAACTGCAATATACCGCTTCATGCGGCCCTTCCAGGAATGTCGGCGATTGTTTTTGTTCCGACACCAAAACGCAGCAAAGAGACCCCTTTGCTGCGTTTGGTTATATTGTACCAACTATTCCATATAATGCCTAATTATTATGCAACAACTGGTGACTGCCGCGTCTCGTCAGGTACCCGCTGGCGGCCTGTCAGCCCTCCTGATCCGGCTGGTCAAGCTGAAATGAGGCGTGCAGGGCGCGCACGGCCAGTTCCAGATACTTTTCCTCGATAACTACGGTAATTTTGATCTCCGAGGTCGTGATCATCTGAATATTGATGTTGTGCTCCGCCAAACACTGGAACATTCTGGCCGCCACCCCGGCGTGGGAGCGCATACCCACCCCAACCAGGGCCAGTTTGGCGATATGATCGTCCGCAATCACTGACTTTGCGCCGAGGTCTTTGGCAATGCCTTCCAGCAGACCCCGTGCCGCATGCATATCGTTGCGATGCACAGTAAAGGTCAGCGACGTGGAACCATCTTCCGACACGTTCTGCACAATGACGTCGACTTCGATATTAGCCTCACTGACGGGACCCAGAATACGATAGGCAACACCCGGTGTATCCGGCACTCCCTGAATGGTCAACTTGGCTTCGTCGCGATTAAATGCGATGCCTGAAACAACCGGTTTTTCCATCGTATCGTCATCCTCAAGAGTAATCAGCGTGCCGGGGCCTTCCACAAAGCTGGATAGCACCCGCAGCGGGACTTTGTATTTACCCGCAAATTCAACGGAGCGAATCTGCAATACCTTGGAGCCCTGGCTGGCCATTTCCAGCATTTCTTCAAAGGTAATTTGATTCAGTCGCCGCGCCTCCGGCACCACCCGTGGATCGGTGGTATAGACGCCGTCCACATCGGTATAAATCTGACATTCGTCGGCCTTAAGTGCGGCCGCCAGCGCCACACCGGTGGTGTCGGAACCACCCCGCCCCAGGGTAGTGATATTGCCATCGCCATCGACCCCCTGAAACCCGGCCACAACCACCACATTACCGGAGGCAAGATCTGCGCGCATACGATCCACATCGATATCTTCGATGCGCGCCTTGGTGTGCACACTGTCCGTCAGAATGCGCACCTGGCCACCGGTGTAGGAGCGGGCCGGACACCCACGTGCATTCAGGGCCATGCTCAGCAGCGCAATCGTGACCTGCTCGCCGGTGGCGACCAGTACGTCGAGCTCCCGTGGCGTAGGGTTTTCCATGGTTTCTTTGGCCAGCGCGATCAGCCGATTGGTCTCTCCGCTCATGGCCGACACCACCACCACAATATCGTCGCCGCGGGTGCGAAACGCCGCTATTTTTTCCGCCACGGCACCAATACGCTCTACGCTGCCCACGGACGTACCGCCATATTTTTGTACGATTAAACTCATTGCTCAATCCATTAATAAACTGGCCCCGCTGCGCGGGGCGCAAATTTAACATTTTTTCCGGGGGAAACGAACCGATCAGCCGAAATTCAACCGCCCAGCCGTTGCTGTAACCAGTCTGGCACCGACGTCAAAGCGGCGGGCAAGGCCTGTATATCGGTGCCTCCCCCCTGGGCCATATCGGGCCTGCCCCCGCCCTTGCCACCCAGTTGCGCCGCGACAAATTGCACCAGATCGCCAGCATCCACCCGATCGATCAGGTTTTTTGTGACACTGCCGATGAGCAGGACTTTATTTTCATCAGTGGCCGCCAGCAGCAGCGCGCCGCATGCGAGGCGGGATTTCGCCTGATCGGCCACTTCGCGCAGGGTTTTGGCATTCACTCCATCAATATGTTTGACCAGCAACTGGACACCTGCTATTTCGCGCACGTCCGCGAGAATATCGCCGCTCGCCGCCCCCGCAAGTTTTTTCTTCAGACCGTCGATTTCGCGGCTCAGAGCACGCTGTTGTTCGGCTACCAGGGTCGCCTTTTCCAGCACCTGGACGCGGTTGGTTTTAAGCACCTCCGCGACCGCATCCAGGCGCTGTTCCACGTCGTCAAACAGTGCCAGCGCGATGTCGCCGGTTACCGCTTCCACCCGCCGCACGCCAGCGGCAATGCCCGACTCGGACACTATGCGCAGCAAGCCGATATCGCCGGTGCGCTTAACATGGGTGCCGCCGCACAGTTCGACGGAAAATCCGTCGCCCATGGTCAACACTCGCACGGTCTCTCCATATTTTTCCCCAAACAGCGCCATCGCGCCGCTGCGCTGCGCCTCGACCATGGACATCTGTGCGGTTTGCACGGGTGTGTTGCGGCGAATTTCGTCGTTGACCCGTCGCTCCACCACCTTGATCTGCGTGGGGCTCATGGGTTCCCCGTGGGCGAAATCAAAACGCAGTCGCTTCGAATCCACCAGGGAACCCTTTTGAGTTACGTGTTCCCCCAGGATTTCCCGTAGCGCCGCGTGCAGTAGATGGGTGGCGGAGTGATTCAGTGCTATAGCGCCGCGCAAAGCGCTATCAACCTCGGCAGTAACCGCATCGCCACGCCGCAAAACACCGTGCAATACGCGGCCGATGTGCAAGTGATTGGCACCCTGTTTCTGGCAATCCAGTACCTCGCAACGCCCCGCGAGGGTGGTCAGATAGCCGGTATCGCCAACCTGCCCACCGGATTCTCCGTAAAAGGGCGTCTGATCGAGGACGACGACCGCCTCCTGTCCCTCTGCCGCTTCGTCCACTGCCACGCCCGCGACGAACAGTCCAACAATGGTGGCGCGCTGCGCCAGATTATTGTAACCATCGAAAACCGTTTCACCCTCTATCGTCAGCGTGGCGGTATAACCCGCGCCAAAATTGCTGGCAGCCCGCGCGCGTTTTTTCTGTTCCGCCATACAGCGCTCGTAGCCATCCATATCCATGGACAGCCCCCGCTCGCGGGCGATATCGTTGGTCAAATCCGTGGGGAAACCGTAAGTGTCGTACAACTGGAAAATAACGTCCCCGGGGATTTGTGAACCCTGCACTGTGGCTAGGGCAGTTTCCAGAACGCCCATCCCCTTTTCGAGGGTTTTTGCAAACTGCTGCTCTTCAGCCTTCAGCACTTTCTCTACCTGCACCCGTTGCCTGGCGAGTTCGGGATAGGCGTCGCCCATCACTTCTACCAGGGGTTTTACCAGGCGATAAAAGAATGCCTCCGTGGTGCCCAGTTGATGGCCGTGACGTAGGGCGCGGCGAATAATGCGTCGCAAAACGTAGCCGCGACCGTCGTTGCTCGGCAACACTCCATCCACCACCAGAAACGCGCAGGAGCGAATGTGATCGGCAATCACCCGCAGGGACTGGTTGGCTAAATCTGTCGTGTGGGTAACACCTGCGGCAGCACTAATCAGGTGTTTGAATAAATCGATGTCGTAATTGTTGTGTACGCCCTGCATGACGGCGGCAATGCGTTCCAGTCCCATGCCGGTGTCAATGGAGGGCTTGGGCAATGGCGTCAGCGTGCCATCGGTGCTACGCTCGTACTGCATAAACACCAGATTCCAGATTTCGATGTAGCGATCGAGATCATCCCCCGCGCTACCCGGCGGCCCCCCCGGCACATCGGCGCCGTGGTCGTAAAAAATTTCCGAACAGGGGCCACAGGGGCCGGTATCGCCCATTTGCCAGAAATTATCTTCGTCGAGGCGAGAAAAACGCTCGGGACTGACGCCTATTTTTTTTAGCCAGATATCCGCCGCTTCATCGTCGGAGACGTGCACGGTTACCCACAGGCGATCTTCCGGCAGGCCCAGTACCACGGTGAGAAATTCCCACGCGTAGGCAATGGCATCTTCCTTGAAATAGTCGCCAAAACTGAAATTGCCGAGCATCTCAAAAAAAGTATGGTGTCGGGCTGTATAGCCGACATTTTCCAGGTCATTGTGCTTGCCCCCGGCGCGCACGCAACGCTGGGACGACGCGGCACGGCTGTAGGGCCGTTTGTCCGCTCCCAGAAACACGTCCTTGAATTGCACCATACCCGCATTGGTGAATAACAATGTCGGGTCGTTGCCCGGCACCAGACTGCTACTGGGCACGATGGTGTGACCTTTGCTGGCAAAAAAATCCAGGAAGCCCTGGCGAATATCGGCACTGTTCATCAACTCGTCGTTCCTGTCGTGCATTCGTTATCTGTATCACACCGTTGCCGCCGAAGGCGCGGGCGCCACCAGATCGTTAATTGAGCGAATTAGAAGCCGAGTTGGCCTTCGGAAAAATTTTTGCCACCGAGAATATGCATGTGCAGATGAAACACGGTTTGCCCTGCTTCAGCGCCGTTATTGATAATCAGGCGAAAACTGTCGCCGATACCTGCCTGCCGCGCAATCTCGTTAGCAGCCAGTAGCAGATGTCCGAGCAGGTTTTGATCTGTCTGGCCAGCATCCGCGAGCCGTGGCAACGGCTTGCGCGGAATCACCAGCAGGTGTATGGGCGCCTTGGGTGATATGTCTTTGATCGCGATGCAGTGCTCGTCCTCGTAAACTTTATCAGCCGGGATCGCGCCGTCGATAATTTTGGTGAACAGGGTTTCCCGATTCATGGTGACCTCTCAATTCGCATCTATCAGGGCGCGGGCCGGGTCGTCGCTTTACCATCGAGCTTTTCGTCGGCTGTCAACGCCCGCGCCTCGGCCTCGAGCATCACGGGAATGCCGTCGCGAATGGGATAGGCGAGCCCGCTGGCGCGACACACCAGTTCCTGGCGCTCCCGATCGTATTCGAGGGGCGCCTTGCTCACCGGACACACCAGAATACTCAGCAACTGTTTGTCAATCATTGATGCCGCACTCGTTCTGAAGGCCAACTAATCTGGTCGAATAGTGTAAGGCAAACGCCGCGACAACTCCACGGGACCGCAGCGTCGGCGGTACGCAGTGGTCCAGTTCGATGTTGCTGGAAGAATCAGCGCGCGGTGGCTTTTTTAGCACTGTGGGGAGTGCCATGGGCAGTTTCACGGGCGGGGAAATTCTCAAGCACCAGCGCCGGATCGACGCGCACGTCGTACCAGTTGATGCGCCAGTCGAGATGCGGCCCAGTAGCGCGGCCAGTGGCGCCCACCCGGGCAATTTTGTCCCCCGTCTGCACCCGGTCACCTTCTTTCACCAAAATATCGCTCAGGTGAATAAATGTGGAGAACACCCCGTAGCCGTGATCGACAATCAATGTACCGCCGGAAAAATACATATCCCGATGCACTAACTTGACCTTGCCCGGTGCGGGCGCCCTCACCAGAGTGCCAGTGGGTCCGGCAATATCCAGACCAAAGTGCGGGTTTTTAGGGATGCCGTTGTAAACCCGCTGACTACCGTACACACCCGTGATGGGACCCTCCATAGGGCGCACAAACCCCTGCATAAAATCTTCGCGGGACGCGCTATGAGCACGCGCCCGGCTCACCAGCGCCGCCTCCCGATTAATTCTGTCCAGTACGGATCTGGGTGGTGTTACGGTCTCCTGAGGTACACCATCCACCCGCTGCACGTCGTAATGACGTTGTTCAACCTTAAATGTGTGAGTGGTTATAGCACCGTTGCGCTCCACCGTTAGCGCCACCTGGGGCGGCGCATCGCGTCCCAGGCCAATTACAAAACGGCCCGACGGTGTTACGGGTACCGTCTTGTTGTCGAAACGTACCGACGCACCGGGAGCTATATTGCCAACCACCAATCCGCCCTGGGTCCATTCACCCTGAAATTCCAGTGCCAGGCTTGCGCTGGAAAACACCATTGCAATGGCGCAAAAATATTGCAGGCGAGTTACTGTGCGAGCCACATTCATCGGCTATCTCTCTGCGTTAAAGTGCTGTTTTACCCGTTTAGTTTAATGGGGCCACTGTGGTGACTATGTACCTTGATCCCCATATAGATAAACTGGCCCATTGATCGGTCTATTAATCGCAGTTGCAACCACGCCCACAGTCAGTTATTACTGCATTACCTTTCAGTCCACTATTCCATTTCTCATGGTATCCGGAAAAAGCAGGCGGAAAAAAACCGGGCAATCCGTGATTAACTGGACCAGGCAGAATCATACATTGGAAACCCTCGCGCTGTGACCCCGTTTACTCCACCATTATTGCTGCGCAATGGCCATACCCAGAGTATTCTCAACAGTGCCGGGCCGCGCCGCTGGTTAATGGACAGGCAGCGCCACGCCCTCGCGGCACAGCAGGAATTTCAGTTGCTTGACTGCGGCGACGGCGTGCGTCTGATCGGTGCTTTTAATAAAAGTAAGCACGCCACCGACAGCCTGGTGATTATGCTGCACGGTTGGGAGGGTTGCTTTACCTCCACCTACGTCGTTTCCGCCACCACCACCCTGTTGAGCGCCGGATTCAATGTGTTTCGCCTCAATTTACGGGATCACGGGCCCAGCCTGCACCTCAACCGCGGCCTGTTTAACGCCACACTGACACCAGAAGTTACCGCGGCTATCCGCCGCATACAACAACTGTATCCCGCGCGCCACACGCTGCTTGCCGGTTACTCCATGGGGGGGAATTTTGTGCTGCGCATCGCAGCGGACAGCGGCGCCGAGCTGAATCTGGCCGCCACCGTCGCCATTAGCCCGCCCCTGGTGCCCGCCCATACCATGGCAATTCTGGAGCGCCGCCTGTCCATTTATCAGCACTACTTTTTTTCGAAATGGAAAAGATCGCTGGCCACCAAATTGTATTATTTCCCCGACCTGGCCTACGGCCCACTGCTGGCCCGCTGCCGCAATCTGCACGACATTAACCAATTTTTTATTCCCGAGCACACACCTTACCCAACCCCTGCGGATTATTTTGCTTCCTACGCACTGACCGGCCAGCGCCTCGTACATCTGACCTGTCCCGCCTGGTTGATTACCAGTGCCGACGACCCGCTGGTTCCCGCAGCCGATCTCAGCGCAATACAACCACCGGGTACGCTGACCATCGAACGCACCGACAACGGGGGACACTGTGGATTTTTGCGCAATCTGCGACTCGACAGCTGGGTCGAACGACGCCTGGTAGAGATTTTTAACGAGATACCGGGTTAGCTGCAATACTTAAATCGGGCCAACCATATGGCGGCCTGCGTAACGACGATTAATCCAGAGATGCAACGGATTTCAGCGCGGCGCGAATTTGCTCAGTGGTAAATCCCCGGTACTGCAAAAACCGCATGCGCCGCGCCGTGGCGCGCTGGTTGAGGGACGCTGCCGAGCCAAACCGTTTTTCCAGCACGTCCTGCGCCCGCACCACCCAATCGACGTCGAGCTCGCGCAACACAGCCTCCACCAGATCGTCCGCGACACCGCGCTCGCGCAATTCCGCTCGAATCCTTACCGGCCCCTTGCCAACGCGCATGCGCGCATTGCAAAATGCCTCCGCGTAGCGGCTGTCAGAAAGAAGTCCGTCCTGCTCGAGGCGGTCCAGCACCGCGCCCAACTGGGCGGCGTCCGGGGCTAACTTACCGTGCAGTTTACGCTCCAGCTCCTGCCGCGAATGCTCCCGGCGCGCCAGCAGATTCATGGCGGCTATGCGCAGGTTTTTCCCGAGCTGCTGAACTTCACGGACGTCGGCTGTTTGGCTCTCGGTCATAACACCACGCTCTGCAACACATCAAACCTGCTGTTCAACACCTCACTAAAAGCGGCAAGCGCTTATACAGGTGGGCCGTCGGAAGGTCTATGCGCACCTGATGGCGGTTCGGCGTCTTTGACCAGCCCCAACCAGCGCCCGATGCGGCGAAATACCGCGCCAGCCAGCCGCCATATTTTCGGCAGCAACCAGATCACCAGTGCAATAAACAAAAGCATCAAAATAATGAACAGCACCGGGTGATTGAGCATGGCCCAGATCCCGGCCAATACCATCAGATCCTCGCCAATGGAAGCCGCCCAGTTGCTAAACGGTTCCGGGGAAGTATTGATCAGCACCCGCGATGACGCCTTGGTAAAGTGGCTGCCCGTAGCCATGGCGCCGCCGACTAACCCGGCGCTGATCTGCAACGCCGGTGTCACATCGCCAACAGCGCCAGCCGCCAGCAGTACGCCAGCGGGAATGCGGATAAAGGTGTGCAAGGTATCCCAGGCGGTGTCCACACCGGGGGTTTTGTCGGCAAAGAATTCCACTACGTACATCAATCCGGCAACCCCAATCACCAGGGGGTTCTGCAACACCTCCAGGTCGGGGGGTAAATCGATGTTACCGCTGATTCCCAAAAACCCCAGCACCGCCACCGCAGCGTACAGATTGATACCACTGGCCCAGCCCACACCCATAACCAAAGCCAGGGTGGTGATCATTTCCTGATAAGCATCCATATGCGTTTCTCAGAGTCCGGCAAAATATCAGTTAAGCGCGTGTCGCCAGTTGGTTAACATTAATCGGGCCCGCCAGATGCAGGCGACCTTTAAGGTAAGGGTAGCGGTACTGACCAACCGATTCAACAGCGGCCACGTTGTCCCGCACCACTGGATACTGCTACATTGTGGTCGCATTCCGATCTACAAACCGCGCTCGGAACCGCTTAACCTCCACCAGGGCGAGTATTGACCATGCCGATTTCATGGCTCTATCCCAAACCCTTTGTTCGGCAACTCACTGTTGCTGAGGAAAGTATTGATGGCCTGGGGCACGTCAACAATATTGCCTATTTAAAGTGGTGTGAAGACACGGCGTGGCAACATTCGGCGCACCTGGGATTGACAATGACTGACTGGCTGAATGTGGATCGGGCCATGGCAATTACCCGGGCCGAGTACGACTATCTGGCGGCAGCTTTTACCGGCGAACAAATCAGTGTGGCGACCTGGCTCGTCACATCGGACCTGAAATTGACCATGGAGCGACGCTTTCAGATCGTCCGTGACGCGGACGGAAAAACTTTGTTCACCGGCCGTTGGCAGCTGGTCTGTATCAATATCAGCTCCGGCCGCCCCGCACGTTTGCCACGGCAATTTATCGAGATTTACGGACCAAATCTAGTATCCGCCCAGGGCGCGAATTTACCCTGAGCCAAAAGTACCAGGTGAGCTCACGCCTCGCTACCCGCCTCGACGTCTGCCTGCCCATCCGCGCTGGCCTGACCATTTTTTGCAGCGTCTTTCTTGACGGGCGGGGGCAGTAACTGTTCACGAATCTTGCCTTCTATCTCAGCTGCTACAGCGGGATTGGCCTTCAGGTATTCACAGGCGTTGCTTTTCCCCTGACCAATTTTATCCCCATTGTAGGCGTACCAGGCACCAGCCTTATCCACCAATCCACATTTCACCCCCAGGTCGATAACTTCCCCCAGGCGATTGATACCCGAACCGTACAGAATCTGGAATTCGGTTTGTTTAAAGGGCGGCGCAACCTTGTTTTTTACCACTTTCACCCGGGTCTCGTTGCCGACTACTTCCTCGCCCTCCTTGACCGCGCCGATACGGCGAATATCGAGACGTACGGACGAGTAAAACTTCAGTGCGTTGCCGCCGGTAGTGGTTTCCGGGTTACCAAACATGACACCGATTTTCATACGAATCTGGTTAATAAATATCACCAGACAATTGGAATTCTTTATATTGCCGGTTAATTTTCGCAGCGCCTGGGACATCAGCCGGGCCTGCAGTCCCACATGGTGATCGCCCATGTCACCTTCAATTTCCGCTTTCGGAGTCAGTGCCGCCACGGAATCCACCACCAGCACATCAATGGCGCCAGAGCGCACCAGCATATCGGTCACTTCCAGCGCCTGTTCGCCGGTATCCGGCTGGGACAACATCAGATCGTCCACATTGACGCCGAGTTTTTCGGCATACATCGGATCGAGAGCGTGTTCCGCATCGACAAACGCGCAGGTGCCCCCGGCCCGCTGCGCTTCGGCAATCACCGACAGGGTGAGAGTGGTTTTCCCGGACGACTCCGGCCCGTAAATTTCCACTACGCGCCCTTTCGGCAGGCCGCCGATGCCCAGTGCAATATCCAGACCCAAAGATCCAGAGGAAATACTCGGCATCGCCACGTGCTCCCGATCACCCATACGCATTACAGTTCCCTTGCCAAACTGGCGCTCGATTTGTCCCAGTGCCGCCTGTAGCGCCTTTTCCTTATTGGGGTCCATTTTGTTCACCTCGCATCGATAGATTATGGTAAAAATATTCGGCCAAAACTACCAGCCGAGCCGATCAACAGATCTTCGCAAATGAGCTTACCGCAATTTCTCATACCTGTATAGCTATACAGTATCCCGACCAGCAACGTGTGCCACCAGCCCGGCCAGAGCAACGATGATCGCCCGCTGCCTGACCTGCTCGCGATCACCCTCAAATTGATAGCGTCGCGCCACCGTACCCTTTGGACCGAACCACGCCAGCCATACCAGACCCACCGGCTTGTCGACGCTGCCCCCGTCCGGGCCAGCGATGCCACTGACGGCCACCGCCACGTCCGCACCGGCAGCGATCGCTGCCCCTCGCGCCATAGCGCACACCACCGCTTCGCTCACCGCGCCGTGCTCAGCCAGCAGCGTCGCCTCAATACCCAGCAACTGTATTTTTGCGGTGTTGCTGTAGGTCACAAAGCCTGCGTTAAACCATTGAGAGCTCCCCGCTACAGCGGTAATGCCATGAGCAATTCCTCCACCGGTGCAGGACTCCGCGGAGGTGACCGTCCAGGCGCGACGCAATAACTCCGCCCCCAGCCGCTGCGCCAGAATATACGGATTGTCGTCGTCAGTAGTTAGCATCGCGCTACGGTAAGCCACACAGCAACTCCCCGCAACCCTGTTTTATTACCAGCACTGAATCACGTAGAATCCGCCAACTTGCAGTTCGAATCAGCGCCTATGTCAGCTCCCGAAACACCCGTTAGCGCACACACACCGATGATGCACAGGTGTTTCATCATTGTTTAACAAGGATTTTTTAAGATCAATAGAACAAAAGTTACACTACTGGTTACAGTTTTTCAGCTCCTTGCTTCGTAGTGTGTTTTTATGTTGTAACTAGGCTACCTTCCGGGCTTTGACTTCCAGGTGAATCCCCTCCTGCTCCTGCAGGTATTGGATCACCGCGAACAAGTTGCTCGCCTGGGGATTACCTTTTGGCCCGAACATACGCATGAGGCTCTTGCTCGATTTGTCGAAGACTTGGGAAAGTTCCTCGAACCCGATCGTCGCATTGATATAGTCGCGCAGCACTGCTTTGCCGGTATCGACGTCACCGGCGAGCAGGCATTCAACCCCTTCTTGTAACAGAGCCTTGCGAAACGCCGGATCCCTTTGGGCGCGAGCGTGAATGGTGTCCTTAAAATCTTTCGTTAGGGCCATCATTGCATCTCCGGTCATAGCGTAAGGCCTGTTTCCCTACGCAACGAGGCACCCCGCTGCCATCAGCCCCTAATGGTAGCTTTATCTTACCTTTTGTAATGCACAACTGAGTCCAGTTGCTCAGGGGACGGAAACTCATGACTCAATGCGTTCAACCCAGACGTATTTGCCAGGATCTAATGTTTGCTCACCATCCCATCGATATGCCACCAGCTTGCCTCCGGGCTTCGCTACGCTGTAATCGAGACAAGCGATATTCGGTGCCAAGGGTACTGGCTCGCCCTCCATCCAGTAATGACCAAGAATGACCGGTGGTGCTTCGTGTGAATACTCAACCATATGGTCACCCTCGATCTGGTCATCGGGTATATGGGTTCGAGCACTCTCTGGCCCCATAAACACATCTTTGTAACTGGTTGCCTCCCGGTCCCACCAGCGCACTCGGATGTTGTGGCGCACGTTTCCGTCCTTGTCTTTGAAGCTGGCGCCAGGCTTCAATGGAATTTCCTTACCCTTCAATATCGTTTCTACTGCCTTGAACTGCCATGTACCACTACGGCAAGACTCTCGGAGAAGCTTCTCACTCAGATAGCATTCCCCGTCCTGATACTCCAGAATTTCAGCGATTTCATGTTTATCCCAGCAAGCATGAATGACTCTCAAATCGCCAAGATCCAGCCAGAGGGGCAAAGTCTTGAACCAGTTAATGGCATCTTCATAAGCAGCCGGGGAGCCTTGGTAGGCATCGAGGAAGGCTTGATGCTGCCCTGTATTCTTCTCAGAATGCGGCCGGAGGTGACCCCCGCCCTCGTGGTCGGCGGTGTAATAGGCAATCGCGTTGAACTCATGATTGCCCATCACGGCAAGCGCGTTTCCAGAGTCAATCATCGCTCTCACGATACCGACCACCTCGCGTTGATAATCACCGCGATCGATAAAATCACCCAGGAAGATCACCTTGCGCGAAGGGTGACGATAGATGCCGGACTGGTTCTTATACCCAAGCTTGGTCAGAATCAATTCCAGGCTTTGGCTATGCCCGTGTATATCGCCAATGATGTCATAACTCATTTTAGACAATCACGCATAAGTTAGATGCGCCCCTCAGTTCTTAATGTTTTTCGACGAATGACGTTTCTTCCATCTTGCTCTTTTCAAGCTGACCACGAAGCATTTGCTGAGCTCGGGTCAGTTCGGATCGCTGATCATGATTTCTACTGCAGGAGTTCATTCATTCGCTCCTGAAAATAGCTTGGGTATGTCTCCATCATCGCTTTGGTTCCGTCCCGGGTTTGTTTAAGCGCCTTCACGAGATCAGTCTTCTGGCTCGCAGCCAGATTCAATGATGTGGCGAGGTCCTGTGAGATAACACGGTCCGCAATTCCAAGCTCATAAAGGGCAATGGTGGTTTCCGTTGGCAGACCATATTTAAGGCGTTTTTGAAAAACCTGCAGGCGGTCGACCAGGTCTCCGGCACCATCTTGGCCAAGCGTTCCAATGAATTCACACACTGCGCCTACCAGCAGCGCACCGTCATAAGCGAGCGTCCCTTCGCAGACGTCAACAACATGATCGATCTTGAACTCCCTCCGTCGGGTGCCCCATATCATTTTTACTTTGTGCTGACGGATGATTTCCAGTAAGTCACTGAAAGGCTGACCACTGATCCATCCAAGCGCGATTTCTTTAAGCACCTCCGGTTTATCGAACTTTGTGAATATACCGCTGCTGATATGCCGGGAGATTAAAGGCCAAACAAGGTCCAGCGCCTCTGTTTCATCAACAATCGAAAGCAGGCGCTCAGCGTTCGCCTGAACCCATTCCTCAATAGCTTGGGCATCCTGAACACCATAAAGTGTTCTGCCGTAGATTATACGGCGAGCCGGATCGGTGATATTTGCGGAGATGTTCCCAGCGAGAAGCTGAAACAACTCGTGGATATGCTCCTTTTTCTGATCATCGGCCAGGAAGAATGCAAGTGTCCCTTCGGCCAGGCGGGACACATCGGCCTCTGAAAGACCATCGTCCTTCTCATCCCAATGGGATAACAGGAAGCTCTCGACGGCACAAATGAGGCTGATTCTCCATACAACTTGCCGCTCGACACCGTCTCGTGAGAACCCTTTATCTCCATGTTGAGCAGCTATTCCTGCAGCGATCTGGGAAATTTCATCGGGGTTGCTGATGTAGGCCTTAGCAAAATCCAGAGCCTCCATAGTGATGGTGTATTTCTTGTCATCACTCTTGATGGGATCGAAGATCGACAGCAGATTGCTGATGCATGGCTCCGAATTGTGCGGCTCGAGAAGTTCTTTCACCTGATTCCATCGCCATTTGTCGTTACGGGCCTTCCGCTTGTCATAGATCACCGGGTCTGCAAACAGAATGCTGCCCTCGGTATGCATCCCGGCTCGGCCCGCTCGGCCAATCAGGTTGTGGAAATCGCGAACCTTGATCCGCTCCATGCCCTGGTAGACACTTGTCACGATGAGATATCGAATAGGAAGGTTTACTCCCTGCGCCAAGGTGGATGTGCAAACGACGAATCGCACAAGGTCGTCACGCATGGCATGCTCCACCGCCAGCCGAATACCATGTGGTGTATTGCCGTGATGGGAAAAAATGCCATGTGCCGCGCTCTGGGACGCCGGGGCGTCTGCTCCGAGATTCTCAACGTGCAGATGAGTCAGGCGCTCAACTTCCTCTGCGTCTGAATAATCCGACGGCAAATCCAGGGGTGCACCTCGCTCGATAACATCGACAGCCTTTTCACAGATGTTTGCCGCTGTCGACTTCCTCCCGCAGAAAACAGCGATGCTACCATTCGGTACCAATTTCAGACCGAGGTAAAGCGCAATGGCTTGGCCATCATCTTTCTCTGGAAAGTAGCGGTCTTTTTGTTCTCTGCCTCTCCTCCCAAGATTGAATCTCTCAATCACCCTCGGAACGAAAAACTCGTTCTGTTCTGCATCACGGCTGTCAACGTACTCGATCCTCCCCAATTGATCGAGCCAGCTTGCGAACCCTACCGACCTGAAAGTCGGAATCAGGGTAGTACCTTCGACGACATTAGGCTCGCCGTTCAGCCATTGGCCAACAGCCTCGGCATTGCTGATCACAGCCGATATCAGCACCTTCTGAGTTCCTACAGGAATCATGGATCGCAGCGATGTTAGGAGCAGCTCGTATGTGATGCCTCGGGTGCCGCTGTCAAACTGGTGGCCTTCATCAAAAACCAGCAACCCAACGTGTGTGGCCAGCTCCGGTGCATGCCGAAGGACGTAGAGCAGCTTCTCGGGAGTTACAACCAGGATCTGTTGATGCCCCAGGAGTTCGGCAATCTCGAAGTCGGTCTGTAGGGCATCGGATAATTCATCAACCTTGGTGGATTCATTATGGAATGCTTCGACGAGGCTGTTCTTGATCTCATGACACAGCGCCCGGAACGGAGCGATGATGATGGCCAGTGCTACGCGGTTAGCCAGAAACGCACTTCGAAGGATCAGTTCTGTTGCCTTGGTTTTGCCGGCGCTTGTGGGCATCTGGACAATGGCGGACTCACCTTTGAGAACATCAGCCTTGCCCAACAGGTGTTGCGCAGGCCAGAGTTCCTTGATGAACGACTCCTTTTGCAGCGCGTGGAGCCATTTGTCGAGGGGCAACCCCGAATATGACGGCAAAGCCTTCCAGGCGGAATTATCGAGCTTTTTCCTCAGAACGGCCGCGATCACATCACCAAAAAGAAGCTGCCTGGGTGTACCGAATTCATAGACGGCGTCCCTCAGCTTCGTGGCCAAGTCTAGAAGATTATCTTCGCCATTCCCATCCTCGAAATACTGGAGAATCCATTTTGTAATCCCATCGATGAATCCGCCGAATGGTCCCTCTGCTCCATCAAAATAGGTTCCCAGATCGGCCTGCAACAACCAGAGCAACAGGTCTTCCAAACCATCGCCATCCAGATCCGGGCAGTCACCATCGATACGCTTCGCCAATACCGACGCGCTTCCAGGAAGATCGCACAGGTAATAGGATGCAGAGCCAAGAAGCACGAGGTATGGATCAATTGTCTCATTCAGCTTTGATTGGAAATAGGAGTCAAAAAAGCGGGCAGAGAAAAGCAGGTTGGTTCTCAGCTCTGAGAGGGAGCCGGGATCTGGTTCCTCCCGGTTGATAGCGGCAGCGAGATCACCCAGCAGGCCAATCGAGATAGTAAAGAGCTTGGCCGGATCTTGGGTGATTTTGATGTGATGCTCTTCCGGAACACCGTACTCGAGCATCTTGGCCTTTGACCGAGTAACGCCCAGCAGGAGTTGGGATTTCTGTTCAGGCCTCATCCGCAGCCCTCCTGTAGAGCTCGTGGACAAGCGCCATCATCTGATCTCCTTTGATGACAACCAGCGCAAGATCTCCTGAATGTGGATGAGAGGAAGCATCGGTCGAGGACGTCAGGCCGCTGTCAAATAGCGGATTTTCAAAAAGTGCGGCAGCTCCATACACTTCCTTGTATGGATGATCCACTTCGTTCTGGAAGCGCTCTATTTTTTCGGCATCATCAAGCTCATTTCTTCCATGCACCCTTTGCTTGATGGCGTTTAACGATTCCGCCTTCCGGGCAATATCTTTTACCGAGCCATCTACTGCATCTTGAAGTCTCGCCTTGGCCTTCTTTCCTGAAAACTGCGCCTTCGCTTCAAAAATTGCCAACCTATCCTTCGAAGACGCTTTTCCATCCTTGACAATATGAAAGCCGATTATGTCACTGCCTTTGGTAGACTCATTCCGAATAGTTTTGTCACCGTAGCGGGTGCGTGGAACCCAGTAGCCAAGTAGGTATTCAAGAAAATCAGCAACCAGCACTTCTGCAAAGTCGCCTGCGCGGATACTTGGCCCTGGCGCATCTTTTGGGTCAGGGAACTTTATGGTGTTGAGATACTCTCCGCGAGAGCACTTGTATCCCTTGCGCCAATAATCGATTTCGCTGTCAAAGCAGTAGTGATTGCGGAAGTGCTTTGCCCAAGCGGAGAGCACGGTCTCGTCTTCCTTATGACTGAATTCCCAGACTTCGACCTCCTTGCCATCGGTGGTCTCCAGTCGTTCACCGGTGTCGACGAGCCATTTAGCGTGATCAGACGCCCAAGGCATAACTTATTTCCCGAAAATGGAAACGCATACAGACCCTTGCTGTTTGTATCCATCATCGCACTCCCATTTCCGACCCGAATAATGAAGATGCGCGTTGGCCGGCACACTAAATTTTATGCACCTATCTCCTTGAGGGTTATATCCATCATCACACTCCCATTTCCGACCTGAATAATGGAGATGCGCGTTGGCAGGCACATGGAACTTTATGCATTCATTGCCCTGCTGAAGATACCCATCGTCACACTCCCATTTGCGACCCGAATAATGAAGATGCGCATGGGCTGGCACACTGAATTTTATGCACCTATCTCCCTGAGGGTTATATCCATCATCACACTCCCATTTCCGACCTGAATAATGGAGATGCGCGTTGGCAGGCACATGGAACTTTATGCATTCATTGCCCTGCTGAAGATACCCATCGTCACATTCCCATTTGCGCCCCGAATAATGAAGATGCGCATTTGCAGGCATACCTCCCGTGGTTCCTGATTTTTTAGGCGTTTGCACATTTGTTTGTCTTTGAGGTTTGGGCTGGGAGACGGCAGTCGGTTTACGTGCAGCTTTCGCTCTTCTGAGCGCATTCAGTAAATCTTGGTCAATCCAGCCATCCTGAGTAATACCAGCGTCACGCTGAAAAGCGCTCACCGCGGCCGCGGTCCGGCGGCCATAATCACCATCTATCGGGCCAGGGTCGTATCCAAGATCGGTTAAAAGCTGTTGAGCCTCTCTGGTGTATTTGGCACTGGGCTTCTTGGGAGCGCTACTGTTCGATGTGCCCGATGAAATAGATGGATACGACGGTTGATACGAGCCACTCAACTTTCTGGCCTCGCGAATTGCCTCCGCGACGATCTGGCTCCGATATGATTCTACATCACGCTCAGCTCGCGACTGGGAACCCTGACGATACCGGTAGCTCCCACAACGGCTGTTGTAATCGTCGACGATTCGGTTGAACTTTCCGACTTCCGCATTGCTATCGATGACACTCCGCATCGCCTCAATGCGTATGCCCTCCCGGATACACCAGCGAATCTGCGCTACCGAGAGCACGTTGTTGGTACCGACCGAAGGTTTTGTGTATTGCAGTCCGGCGTTTTGGGCCGAGCTTGGAGCCCTGACAGCTGGAGCGGGGCTGCTCTGCGGGTAGCCGTAGCTTTGCGGCGTCGATGGCGGGTTGTATGAGGACGTCCTGTTATTTTGTCCTTCATTGTTAATAAGCCATATCACAAATGCGACACCGATAATGCCAAGAATCCATTTGCCGCCCGAACCGCCGGTGTTAGTGCCAGAAGTAACCGTTTCAACAGGTGGTGGTGATCTTTTGCTCTTTCGCTCGGGCTCGGGAGTGTCTTTTTCCCGTTGAGGCTGTGGCGGTGGCTTGGGCGTTGAGGGCTTGGCTTCCGCTTTTGGTTCAGGCTTTATCGGTTCGTCAACCCCACTGACCTCAGACGCCAGGTCTGAAAGCCCGGAGAAGCCTTTTTTATCCTTATCGTTATCGCCAGCCATGGGCTTCGTTCCCTTCCTTTTCACATATAACTTTTTTACCGAGTTCCCTCATATAAACGTCAGTCCACAGCTTCCACCCCACCAATGCCGGCATAATAATCCCTGCATATTCACCGAGTTTCAAAACGGCTTTCCATGTGAATAAGCCGATCACATAACACCCGCTTTTCTTAGGTAGTCCTTTGCTGGATGTGATCCCGTTCTGCTTCCACTGCCTTTTTTCGAATTCGGGGGTTCAGTGCCGGTAAAGTTGCCTACATAACTCCATGTGTGATTGCTTACCTCTATAACATAGATGTCGCAACTCTTCTGATAACCGGAAGCGCCATCTGAATATGACCCAACTACTTCGTCAGAGCACTTAAAACCCACAACCGATGAGACGTCTGCAGCCGATTTCGGTTTGTAACCGTCCTTCAACTGAAAATACATACGGTCGACAGCTCTTGTTTTAAGATCAACAGGTAGAACACCTGGGGCAAGACGCGGAATACTGTTCGAGTCAGTACCTCTCGTTAGGTAATAAGCCATTTTTCCATGGAATGAATCAATCACTCGGTCTTCCATGGTGTCCTGGTAATAGAAATAACCTGCAACACCCCCCACCAGATAAAGTTGCCAAGGAATAGCCAGCAGTAATTTCGTAATTCCCGAAAACAAACCACTAGAAGCAGGTTTAACCGATTTGCTGCCAGACGCATTGCCTTCACCAGGCAACTGTCTCGAATCGGGTTCACGGTTTTTCCCTGTACTTACTCGAGTGGGAGATGCTGCGCGATTTTCATGCTGCTTAGAGGAGACGGACTCTACATCCGACGTCAGGTCGGAAAGCCCGGTAAATCCACGTTTGTTGTCTTTATCATCCATAGATCCTTATCCCCCCAAAAGACTGCTCAGCCTATCTCCACCCCGTTTCCAGAACATACGGATAGCGGCCTCTAGAACGTGGATGTTATCTTCGTCCTGATACGAGAAAGCGGCGGCCAGTTTTTTGTCTTCCTTTTTTCCGATACAGAAAGCGCCGGCGCCATTCCAGATCACTAGCTCACCCCAGCGGCAAAAGACCCTTTCGTTACTGCCAAAGAGTTTCTTGCGTTCCAATTCCATTCCTAGGTCACTCATAACAGTTGAACCAAACCGGTATTGTTTGCCATCACGCAGACCTTCCAGGTACTCCGTCAACAAACGAACCCCAACCGCCTTCCACAATCGTTCGATAAAGCTGGAATAGATTGCCTCCTTCTTCAGCTCGATGGAGGCATAATTGGAACCGTTGCCAAAAACAATGCTGTAAGTTGTTCCGGTTGGAATGCCGTTGACCGAATGCCGGGTTCCGCCCCAACGAACCCGCGTAATTGAGTCAAGATCCCAGCGGCGCCCTTTCCACTCGATACCTTCGGGGGAAATCCGAAGCTTGTCTTTAAAGACGGCGCCTATATCGACCTCATACGTTATTTCTCTTCGCCATTCCTCTGCGCTGTTCTTTGCATCCTCAATCAAACGATCGCGTTGTTCTGCAATCCCATCAAGTGCATCCGCATCCTCAGCAGTACGTTCGGCAACTTCAACTACCTCAGCGAAAACTTCCTGCAGCATATTCGTAAGTTGCTGCGAGAAATCGAGCATGCCGTGTTCGTTGAACATATGAATCGCCAGGTCACGCACCGTGCCAGCAACACGGTGGCTTGCATCGTGAGCAAGCCCTCGACTCATAGTACTGACCTGTATTGGCTGGGCGACGGTATCCCAATTTTTCACAATCTGGATTAACTGGTTCACCATGGGTGCCATTATCGAATCGGACTGTTCTGCATCCACCGCAGCCCACAGTCGCTCGACTAAGGCTTTTATATTGCCTTCCTCCTTATCAAGGAATCCCTGAGCTTCTACTTCATACGAATCAACAAGGTCATCTATCAGAATCGGCCCATGCTTCTCCCCGTCATTAGTTGCAGACTCAACGGCAACGGTAACGGCCCTCACGAGTTCCTTTGGCGAAAGGTTATCGAGGGCCGACTTGATGACCTGGCGATAGTGCCTTCGCCGTTCCTGGATTGCCGCTTCGACGGCCGAGAGGTCTGATACTTCTGGAAAACCGGAAACAACCCGTTCTTCGTTTATGATCACGCTCAGCTCTTCGGGGTCGATGTCCTCGAACGCCCATGAAATTTCGAGAATCCATTCTGCTATGTCATCGGCATTGTGGTCGGGCAAAAGAGCGAGGCCTGCCGCAAGCAGGTTCGCCCGAGCAATTGACGACAGCTTATCGACAGCGAGCAGATCCATTGGCGTGGATTCGAGGAGCGACAACACCTCTCCGGCCCTTTTTGGCCCGATGCCTGGCAGCCATGCGACTTCAGCAGAGAGCCTCTTCCGCGGGTTGGTCAACTCCGAGCGAGCTTCCATAACCCCACTTGAATCATGAAGCAGGCTACGTTCATCGGCCAGTTCCATGATCCGCCGACGGTTGTCGCGAGGGCTGGCAGTCAAAATATGAAAAGGATTTTGTAATAGGTCCATGCTCCCCTCCAGTTACTCGTCGTCCCAGACGAACCCGATGCGCCTGCTTTTCTTTTCCGTATCTTTAGGCAGACTGTTCAATGCGGCATCGATACTTTCCTGATCGAGCTGCGTCTTCCCGGACTTGGCAGCGAGCCGTGCGGCCTCACGTATAACAAAAGCCGAATCGGAGAGAGCCTTACCCGTGAGTGCATCGAGAATCTTGTCCAGGTTAAGGTCATCAGATGTCGGCAGCTTGCTCAATAGTGAGTCGACCAGAGACGACACCTCTTCCCTCGACGGCATACCGACTTCTATGATGTGGTCGAACCGCCCACGGCGCAGAATGGCCGGATCGATCATTTCGATCATATTTGTCATGGCGATTATCAGCACCTTGTTCTTAATGGCTTCGGGAATGCGTCGAAGGAACTCGGCAACCTCTTCGACATGATGCAATCCTGATGAGCTGCCAGACTTCCTATCTGTGAGAAACGACTCCATCTCATCGATGACGACCACGGACGGAGCGCCATCAATCGCCGTATCGAAAACCTGCGAAATCTTCTTACTGGTTTCGTGAATATAGGGGCTGCCAACGCTGTTGGAATCAATCGAGTAGCTAGGCCAATCGATAAATTCGACAAGCCGTTCCACGGCGAAGGTCTTGCCACAACCCGGCGGCCCATGCAGGACAATAGCCGAAGGGAAATCAATACCCAGAGCCTGATATTTCTCGGCATTGAAGATGATGTCGATGACGTGTTCGTTGAAAAACTCCTCAAGCTGTGGTCGCCCCGGAAGTTGGAATACCTTGGCCTCGGCCGCGCTCCCAGGCGATTGCGGCTGTTCAGGTTCAACAGCCTCCTTCGCAATGGCGGTCTTTGCATCGCTCCTGGATTGAGAAGCGGGCTTGCGTTTAGCCAGTAGCCCAGCGTCTGCAGGTACAACGAACCCGGCGGCATTTATGATTTCCGCCAGATCACCAGCGGGCATCCAGCCGGTCAGCTTGGTCAACCGTCTGAAAGATTCTGTTGATATGACGACCCCACCGGTAATCCAGGTGCCCAAGACCACCTCATCATCGACGTGGGGTGTCAGCGTCCAGCCCGGGAGCAATCTGGAGTACTGCTCCACATAAACGGAATCATGGAAAGAGGCGTCCTCTGACAGTTTCCGGGACTCTTTGAGCGCGAACGCAAAAGCCATTGCATCGACCTTGCTTTCCGGTGATTTCCCATTCTCAACCGGCGTCAATGCGTACTTCTTATGGCTGCTCATGCTCCGGAATGATTCACCCCCAAACGCGACATCTTCGAACAGGGATTCATCGAGAAAACCGAATTCATTCCACTTCTGCGCCAGCTCTGGACGCGTGAGCAGGATATTGTTCGAGCCATTGGTATCGAAAATCTGCCACTCGTCTCCTGAATAGAGGAGCGACCGGACTTTCGATCCGTCCGGCAATTCATATCCTTTAGGTAGCCATAAGTCCTTCGCCATGAATCATCCCCTGATAATGTTGGCTACATCGAACATTTCGTTGTCTGGACCGCCACCGATCTGAATCATCGAAAGCTGGGCAACCACGGCACGAAGTTTTTCAATTTCATCGGAGCGCATGAGTTGCGTGCCGATCTGGGCGAGTTCCTCGAAACGATGCTTGTCCGCAAACAGATGGGGCGAGCTGACCATCCACTTGAACCGCTCGACCACAAACCAGTCTTGTCGCCAAAGGATCTCGAAGTTTTTGCCTTTCAGTTCATCAAGGTGGTGCTCGAAATCCTTATCATTTCGGTCGATTGAGCGTTGAGCCGTCTTCGCCAGGTTATCGAAGCCCGACGCCTCTGACGGACGGGCATGCTCCCGAATATGCTCGTCGAAGAAGGACACCACATAGTCGAGGTCAATCTGGCGAATTTCCTTGAGGTGCTCCTTTCTTACCTGAGCAAGGAGCCGCCGCGCCTCAAGCACCTTCTCCATGGCCTCCTGGGACTTCTCGGTCTCCGCTTCCTCTGGATCGAGGGTGACAGCGGATTCAAGCTTCTGACGTGCTTGATCGAGTTTCGGGTTGTCCACCACGTCATTGATCTCGTCGATTCGGTTTAGAGTCCTCTCACCCTCCTCGACTACCATGGTGGCGGCTGCTGTGTAGTCGAGCTGCCCCTCCTGGCGGGAGTAGAAGTTCTTCCCGGAATGGAAGGTCCCGCCGATGCAGGGCACGGATACTTCGATGATGATGTTGCCGGAATCCAGAATCTCGTATTCGCATTCCAGATCGGCGCCGGCCGGAATTACGCCGTCGTCGAAATCGGATCCGGAAATCTTCAAGACGCCGACGGGGCGGTTATCGGTAATGGGGTCTTCGATTTCACCTTCCCAAAGAGCAAAGTTTAAAGAACCGGTTGACCCGGCCTTGAGCGACTCAGCCGCCTTGAAGGTCTTACTCCCCTTCTTAGGTAACGAATCACCCGATTTCACCAAATATTCCAGCACCTGCGGTCCGCCAACCTTATCCAGAACGGCGATAGCGATTGAGTGTGAGGCCGGGATGGCATCGACCGTAGCAGCAGTTCGGGTTATGACAATGCTGTCCTGTTCCAGAGCAATGGGGCCACCCACGGAATCGAACACGAACACTTTGAAGATATTTTCGCCGGTTTTTGTCAGACTGACGTCGAGGGTTGCGCCGTGCTTGAGAGGCATGCGGCCGGAGGTCCAGCCAGTGTCGACGCTATCGACCTGGAATTCTGAGCCGGACGCAGCCTCACCCGCCAATTGAACTGCGATCTTGGCCTTAACATCCGGGGTGCGGGCAATGTAATTGAAAGACAGTTCCAGTCCGCCTCCAGAAGAAATCTGCCCACGAGTGTTCTTGCGAGAGCGGTTCTGGGAACTCCAGTCAATCGACTCCGCAAACAGGCTCGCCCCTTCGGCCACGGCGGTCATGGGATTTACATCGGTGTTCCCCGGAATCCCCAGCTCGAAAGCAACCTTGTCGCGCAGCATCTTGTAGTTGGTCGGGCCACCAACGAAAACGATGCGTTCCAGGTCGTGCGGGGAAAGACCGGCCTTATTGAGTGTCTCTCGTGCCGACTCGATTGACTCACCGACGCGCGCGGCAATCAGCTTGTCGTAGGTATCACGCTGCAAGGGAATGTCGAGATAAATTTCGTTGTCTTTGAGATCCCGTACCCGGGCCTCGGTTTCCGACAGGCTGATAACCGTATCCTCGCGCGCCGAAAGTTCAATCTTGGCGCGTTCAGTGGCCCAGATAGCCAGCCGCATGAGCGACTTGAAACCAGGATTCACTGAAAAGTCTTCTGGAAGGTCGAAGTTTTCCAGCAGCCAGGGACGTACAACATTATCGACGAGCACACGGTCGAAATCCCGGCCACCACACATGGCGATACCGCCGTGGGCGAGGAGATTAACTCGTCCACCAAGGCTTTCGGCAATGGCGATATCCAGTGTGCCACCACCCAGGTCGTAGATCAGGAACATACCGTCGGTATTGCGGGCACGCATAACGCTCATGACCGCAGCGACCGGTTCCTGCATCAGCGCAACCTTGCCGAGACCGGCCATGCTGGCAGCCTGCATGGTGGCATCCTTCTGCATCTGGTTGAACGCCGCAGGGACAGTTATGACGGTTCCGGTATCTGGATCGTTTCTGATTTCCTCAGGTAGGTAACCGAACAGAACTTTTAGAATTTCCGCTGAGCACTCTTCCGGAGTCATCGTAATATCGACAGCTGGAAGATTGATTGGCGTACTTGTACCCATCAACCGCTTGAAAAGCATCGCAGAGTTGTCCGGGCTTTGCGGTGCCATGTTGTATGCGTTAAAACCAATCTGCTTGTTACCGCGCCTGTCGATATAGATCGCCGAGGGAGTAACGTCGTTCTGTTGAGGGCTCTTCCACACCCGCGTATCGGAACCGTCATAGGAACAAATCGCGCTGTTTGTTGTACCCAGGTCTATGCCAACGAAATTTTTCATAGTTCCACCTTCCTCAAAGTGACAGTTCCTGTCTTAACCAAACCTTCTTTCCCCATGATGATCGGCTCGAGCATCTGATCGACCATCAAAGAATCCTGCGCATCGAACTCGTCAATATTCAGCGGGGTGGCGGCCATTCCAGGATCGAAGGCATGACCCTCGACATCGACGATCCTTAAATCCGCTTGTTCCAGGGCCTCTTCGACCTTTTTGATGAACCAACGGAACTGGCTCTTGTACCGATTCTGTTCCCCGGCATCGAGTTTCAACAGCAGACGATCAAACACCCGACCGAAGCGCCAGGACTCCACTGCCATACTGATCACTACATCCCGCATGGCCTCGGGGGTCACTGTGGTTTGTTCAGAGTCCGCCATACTTTTCTCCCTTTTTTATTCTGAAAACATTCTGTGCCGTCATTTCATCACTGCTCCGAATTCTTCGTCGATCTCAAACAAATCAGGCGTAGAGCGATGAACGCCAATGCCGTGTTCCATCAGAAGTATCACGAGCTGTTCCCCATTCATCAGGGCAATAGGAGTCTTGTCTGCTTGAGCAGCTTCCTTGGCGGCTCCTGAACTGAAATCGCTGGTGGTGATGATCAGGCCTTGCTCGTGTGCCCCCAGGCTGCCGCGCACCTGCTGCACGACCGGAGCCTGGATATTGTTTTTGAGCTTCCATTTCTTGACCTGGACGGCCATCTTGATGCGGACCACATCACCGACTACCAAGGTGCCACGGACATCGATACCGCCGTCTCCACTGAGCTTGGTCACCTCGACCATCTCGAAACCCATCTCCGCCAGCAACTGCGAGATCAGTTCCTCGAACTCGCCGGGCTTCATAGCCAGCAGGCGGGCACGCAGAGCCTTTCGGACCTGCTGGTTGTGCTGCTCAATTTGAAACGCCAAACCGCGCCCCATCCATTGACTCAAGCCCACATAGCCACGGCCGTGTTGAACAAACCGAGGACGGTCGCCACGTTTTTGCTGGCGCTTGATTTCGGTGATCACCTGAGCATACATGGTGGCCTCCGGTGTCTTTCCGCTGGTAACCAGCCATCCTTTCCCAAGCGCCTTCTCAGTGATCTTCTTGTAGTGCATCGGTTTCTTGCCGCCAAACTCCTCAAGTACCTTTTGGGCACAATCGGTGAAGGAGAAGCCCGCATTTGCAGACGGTGGCTTTGCCGTTTCCAGGACGTCCGACGGAACCACCTCAGCGGTCGTCGGTTTTGCAGAGAAATCCCGAACTGCGAATGTCTGGGGACCAACCTTTACAAAGGCCGATTTGTCCCCTTTTTTCTTGATGTCTGAGTAGAGCCGGGCGCTAACGGTGGCCTCCGGTGTCTTGCCTTCGGATTTCCAGAGACCGCCATCGATAATTCTTTTAGCGATCTCTTTTGCATGTAGTGGCTTCCCAGCGGATAGTAGAATTTGAATGGCCGCATCTTGAACAGTCATGAGCTACTCCATCCATTCTTCTGCGGCTAATGGCAACTCATTGAGTTCAGACCTGGCTTCCCGCCATGTCGGAAAGTTCTCAGTAAGCAACGAAATAAAACGGTCACTATGAGTTGGCTCAATCAGGTGAAGCATCTCATGTACAACAACGTATTCGATCAGATCCTTGGGCTTCTTCACGAGCTCGGTGTTTAACCTGATATGCCCCGCTTTATGATTGCAACTCCCCCATTTAGTCTTCATCCGCTGGAGGAAATAGGCCGCCACCTGCACGCCGAGCTTTGGTTCCCATTTGCTGATCAGTGAAGGAATAAACTCATGCAAGAGGGACTTATGCCATTCGTGGATAACCGACGCTCGTTTCGCATGGTCACTGCCTGGCCGCACACTCAGCGTGATCCGTTTATGGTCGACTGTTACGGAGGGTTTGGTGTCGCGCTCGATAACCGTCAGCAGATGTCGGCGGCCCCAGAGATAATGGCTTTCGCGTTCGATGAATTCCCGTGGTGTTTCTCGAGCCTGATTGCGCAGCTTTTCCTGCTGCTCACGTATCCAGCTGAGTCTTGTAATGGCATAGGCCCGGGCCACCTCAAGGCGCGTTTCTGTAGGGGCGGATAGCGTGACACGGCCCTCTGGCGGATGAACGGAAAGGTGGACGTTTTTAATGTCCTTTCGCGTCACCGCAATTGAAATATCACCTATGTGAATAAACTCAGTCATGTTTGGCCTGGTTGATTCTTGATAATTTCAAATATCGCCCGTGTTGCCTCGCGATCCCGTCCTAAAAGCGGGAACAGCGCATTGAGGACTTGTTTCTCTCGTGTGTCGTCACCTTTCCAGCCTGCCGGTGCCTTTTCACGCATGGCGCGTTCAATTTCGAGTACGAGATCGGCTTTTTCATCAGCATCGTCCGGGCAGTGAAAACTGCTTACCGGAATAGTGGCCAGGTTATTGAACAACACAACGGCTAAGGCGTGCCCATTCAACACGGAAGGGTATGCTCCTGATGCTGACTTGCCCGCCATCTGTTTAACCAACGCCTCAGCTTTGCGGAGAAACTCTTCATAGGATTCCGTGTCATCGCGCTTTTGCTTGATGAGGTCATCAAGCAGCTTCGACATTTCTTTGTAGAATCTAGGGTCGGTCAACTGATCGCGAATAATCGTCTTGCGAACGTTGTTGATGATGCCCTCGGCAATAGCATTCTTTGAGAGTTTTCCTTTCTCGTTGAGCTTCTTCGCGATAGCGTCATGGATACCGGTCTCGATGATCAACTCAACCAGCGAATAGTTGTCCACCGCTCCCAGAGGATCGGCAGGATCGGCCTGGATATAGGTATTGATGAGGTGGCGCATGTCCGCCTCATAGGGCTTGATGTCGAGTTCCTCACCGGAGTGCTTCTTGATCGCAGCGCGAATCTCGCTGAAGAATTCAACCTCACTGTTCAGCGAGGTGATCTCGGCAGCGGAGTATCCGGCTTCGTCGAGATCCTGAGAAATGGCGGCGAAGGCCCGAACAAACGTGGCCACCGATTTGTAGAACGAAATACGCAGAGCCTCAGTGTCATTCAGCGCGTTTGGATCATTGGCGTCGCCACAGAAGTAATGTAGATATTGCTCTACCTCACGCGGCGCAGGAACCGGCTCACAGAGATATTTCAAGGCTTCGCGCGCAGCATCTAGCTTCGCTTTTCCCTCTTTCAACCAATCCTTGAGATGGATGTTGTTGCTCCCACCACTGCCTTCGTCAATGTCCAACTCGTCCGAGCTGTAAACCGCAATGGCCTGCTGCACGTCCCCAAAAAGCTCCTTAAAATCGACGATATGTCCATAATCCTTATCGTCGCCATCAAGACGATTGGTGCGACAAATGGCCTGAAAGAGGTTGTGGTCGTGCAGTTCGTTATCGAGATAGATATATGAGCATGAGGGGGCGTCGAAACCAGTCAGCAGCTTGCTGACCACAATCAGCAATTTGCAGTTGGCAGGCTCTTCAATAAAGCGCCGCTTGGTTTCATCCTCATACTGCTTGGTCGTCTGGCCGTTCTTCAATACATGCTGGGTGTAGGTGTCGAACTTGTAGCGCTCATCGCTGTTGGCGGGCTCTCTTGAGATCGCGTTGTGGTTCGGCTCGTAAGAGGTGATGATGCCGCAGTACTGGCCAAAAGAAGTGTTTTGAAACAGCCGGAAATAGTGGCAGGCGTCATAGATGGAAGCCGCCACCAGAATGGCCGTGCCACGATCATTGTTCAATCGTGGTTTGAGGCCGAAGTCTTCGATGATGTTGGCAATGATGCGTTGCTTGCGCTCGCCCGCGCTCATCAACTCTTCCATGGTTGCCCAGCGTTTGCGCAGCACCGCCTTCTGAAAGTTATTCAGGTTTTTGGTTTTTTGCTCAAACCAGGCATCGATGGCTTTCTGTGAGGTCAGGCGCTGCGGCACATCACGGGCTTCGTACTTAAGGTCAAGAACTACCTTGTCGGCTACGGCCTGATGGAATTTGTAGGTGTGAATGTAGGTACCGAACACCTCACGGGTGGTCTTTCTGTCTTTGCGCAGCAGTGGGGTGCCGGTAAAGCCGATGAAGATGGCGTCCTGCATCCACCGCTTCATCTGTTTGTTCATATCGCCACCCTGGGTCCGGTGGCATTCATCGACAAAGATGTAAAAACGCCCATGAATCGGCGGCGGGTCACTCTTGAGATCAAGATCGAACTTGTGAATCAACGCACAGAGCAGGCGCGGGGTGGTAGCGCCGAGCTTCTCGACAAACTGTGACCTTGAGGTAATGCGCGGCGACGGTGCCTCCTCGCCGATAACCCCGGCGTTGCGCATCACGCCCACAATCTGCTTGTCCAACTCGTCGCGGTCGGTGATGACCAGGATTCGCGCATCGGGATCGTGTTCCATCAACCATTTGGCGATCAGCACCATGAGGATGCTCTTGCCGCTGCCCTGGGTGTGCCAGATGACGCCACCCTCGCGCTGCCGGACCCTTTCCTGGGCGGCTTTTACCCCAAAATACTGATGGGGCCTGGGTACCTTCTTCTGGCCCGCATCGTAAATGATGAAGTTGCGGATCAGATCCAGCAGTCGCTCTTTGCCGCACATCTGAGCCAGGGGCTTGTCGAGCAAGGTGCCGGGCTCCATTGCGCTGCCGCCTTCCTCATCTTTCCACTGAACGAAGAACTGCTCGGGGGTGCCGGTGGTGCCGTAACGCAGCCCCTGGGAATCGCTGCCCGCAAAGACGAGCTGCACCGTGCTGAAGAAGCCGATGTTGAAGATTTCTTCCTGATTAGTGATCAACTGGCGAACGCCATCGGCCACTTCCACCGAGCTACGTTTGAGTTCAATCACGCCGATGGCGATACCGTTGATATACAAAACCAGATCGGGACGTCGTTCATAGCCGCCCTTCAGGGTGACTTCCTCGGCCAGAGCAAAATCATTTTCCTCTGGATGCTCCCAGTCGATCAGGTGCACATCCTCGTGCGGCTGCCCCGGTGCCAGCAGCACCTTCACCGGGTAGCGCAACAGGTTGTAGGTGCGCATGTTGGCCTGGTAGAGGGTGACGCCAGTGGTATCGGCGGCGGTTTCCAACTTCTGCAGGGCGGCGGAGATGTGCGCTGCCGAATATCCGCGCTTCTTGAGGTTTGCCCTGAGATATTCCGCTTCTATGGGTCGATTGTTGTCCCGTTTGCTCCAATCGCCCAGATAGTGATATCCCAGACAATCCGGTCGAGATGTGTCGGTAAACAGGGCAACCACGCGATTCTGGGTCAGCCGCTCGGGGCGAGGTTTTTCAGGCATTGGACCCTCCTGGCGTCACGAGACGGGTCTTGCCGGTCAGCAATTCCTGCATCATCGCTTGTTTGATGTTTTTGGTTTTGTTGCGGCGCTGTTCAACGGCAGCTATTTCGGCGTCCATGTCGGAGAGGACCGTGGCGATGGCGGTTTGTTCTTCTAATATAGGTAAATCAATAAATACTTTTTGGACATGCGAGGGCCCAAAGTTCAACTGTGCTGATCCTGTGGCACTTCCACCAATTTGCTGTTTAAACTGACTTGATCGCAAGAATTGAAGCAAGAATTGATTGTGTAATTTAGCCGAGAGGACCTTGAAGCGCATCGTGCTTGTATTCATACAGATTGGGAGATGAGCTTCCTCAATGACCGAGACCTTTTGCTCGAACTTTTCTATTGTTACACCTGAGCATGCAATAACGATATCTCCCGCATCAGCAAGGAAGTGCGAATACCACCCATATGCTTCCTTTTCAGATATAAACCTATTGGTCTTATCAAGATCAATCCGCCCATCTTCAATATTAGTTCCATTGAAGAGCTTGACCCCTGAATTTGTAAATTGATAGTTGCGCACGCCGGGGCCTTCTTGAAACCAACAAACGTCAGAGAGAGCCCTCACCTCCCACTCCCCCTCAAATCCCGGCAGGCGAGTCTTGCCGGTGAGGAGTTGCTGCATGGCGGCCTGTTTGAGGTCACGCTTCTTGGCGGTCAGCCGGTCGAGGCCATCCAGTAGGGCATCTACATCGCTCAAGGCGGTAGCGATGGCGTCGATCTCATCGTCGGTCGGAGGAACAGGTATCTGGAACGACTTGAGGCTCTTGTTGGTGATCTGGTTAATGGTCGCGCCCAGGTGTTCGTCGATCTGGCGCTTCATGATGTGCGACCGGAATAGATAGTTGACGTATCGGCCGTGGTCGCTCCGAAATACGGCCATGAATGCACCAAAAGCCATTCCTATTGTGCGCTCATCCAGAAGTGCCGTCTTGCCGATCAGGATGCGGCTGCCATTCCGTACGCAGATCAGGACGTCATCGGGTTGCACCATGATCCGTTCTGGAATCTCCATATCGACAAAGACATTGTCCTCGAACGCAAGCGCGTCGTTCTGGATGTTTGAGGAGCGCAGGACAAGGGTACCGTACGACCGCACATCCGATGGCGCATAGGTCAGGCCATTAACGACCAACCCTACCTCTTCGAGCTTTGCGGTTGTCCAATCGCTTGGAAGAGGACCAAGATCGGTTTCCTTGTATCCCGGCTTCAGTTCCATACCGCCCCCATTCGCTTGAGGTGTTCATCGACGCGGGCTGACAAGTCCGTCACTTCGTCTATCAATTTCGGAAGCGGCGTGTTGTAGCGTTCGGCAAGCTGACGAATGCGGGTGGTGAGTGTCTGCGAGACGCGAACCAGCTCACCCTGCACGGCAATGGCTATCGTGGCCAGCCATTTGTCATCCACGACCAGGGTCTTGATTTCGTCCACGCTGAGCTGCGGGTATTTGTCATAGGCGAGCTTGTCCAGCGCGGCATCCGCTTCCTTGACCTTGCTCTTGAGTGCGCTTTGCTCGTCGAGCAGGCTCAGGTAGCGAACCGTGGCATGCAGATCAACAAGGTTCTCCGGCAGAGGGTCGGCCTTGATTCGCTTCTGGTATTGCTTCTCGACCTTGGCGAGAAGCTCAGACGCTTCTTTGGTTGCAGCCTTCTGGGCTTTGTCCGCTTCGAGATAACTCGTAAGTGTCGCGCTCTCCTTCGGATCGCTGGTCGCGGCCAGTCGATCCTTGACAGCCTTGAGGGTCAGATTGCCCTTGTTGTTCTTCAACACAGAAATAAAGTGGTGATCAGTGAGAACGCGGATCTGCGCAGCGTGTTCCTCGGCCTGATCCATGAGGGTGCTGTAAGCGCGACTTGCGGCTTTGTCTTCCTCATTCCACACAGCGACGAGCGCCTGGGTGTAAGCCTCCAGGGCGTCGCCCTTGGTGGAGACATCTTTCAATGCACCTTCTTCACCGCCGTGCTCTTCGGCTGACTCGATGAGGCTGGCGCTAACAGCATCCAGTTCATTTTGAAGGGCATCCAGCTCGGCCTGCTCTTTGGCGAAATAGCGAGCGATGATATAGGGTTTGGGGATCAGGTCGCACGCCCATCCTTTGTCTTTCATCTCGCCCTTTTTCTTGCCTGCTTTCACCTCTTCCAGGACCCGGTGGGTCTTAGCCACCCATCCATCTGCCGCGATCAGGTAGCAATCGTCCTGCATGGCTTCAGCCCAATAATCCATGAGGTGCTGGTAGATGTCATAGGCATCAAGCAGCGGGGCATTACGGAAATTTGTCAGCAAGTCCTCGGCAATGGTGTCAATCAGCGCTTTGGGGTGTTCATCTTTATTAAAGCCTTTCAGGGTTGGTGTATTGGTGATGCGCCACTGATCAAAGATTTTCGTTACGGTCGCCTTGAAGGCTGTAAATTCGTTGTGACTTAGAATGGCCGACTTCACGGTGGCAATGGGCGACTTCAGCCTGGAATAACCGGGGCGGCCAACGCTTTCGAATAGTTCATCCCGAACGCCGGGGATCACCTTCCAATAGGCCTCCAGTGCATTGATATCCCAGTCGGGAATCCCCCCGCGCAGATGGCCGTCGATGTCCTGAATATCCTCCGGTTCGGTGCTGTCGATGTAGCGCGGCAGATTAAGGTTGTAGTCGTTCTTGGGATCAGCGATCTCGTCGAAGTGCACCATGCGGGCATAGCGGGTGGTGTCGGTCTGCTTGGTAAAGATATCGACAATCTTATGGATGTCCTGCTCGCGCAAACGGTTCTTGTTGCCGTCCTTGATGAAGCCTTTAGAGGCGTCGATCATGAATACGCCCTTGCGAGCCGGGGCATTTTCCTTGTCGAGTACCAGGATACAGGCGGGGATGCCGGTGCCGTAAAACAGGTTGGCAGGCAGCCCGATGATCCCTTTCAGATATCCAGAGCGAACAAGCCGCTTACGGATGACTGCCTCGGCGTTGCCACGAAACAGCACGCCGTGCGGCAGGATGCAGGCCGCTTTGCCAGCGCTTTTCATCGAGCGAATGATGTGCAGCAGGTAGGCATAGTCGCCCTGTTTCGCGGGCGGCTCGCCCCATTCAAAGCGCTGGTATGGATCAGTCGCGGGCGTGAGCCCGGTGCTCCAGGTCTTGTCCGAAAACGGTGGATTGGCGACGACGAAGTCGTAGGTCCGCAAGCTCTCGCCATCCTTGAACTTGGGAGAGGCGAGCGTGTTGCCATTGAGGATGTTGGCCGTCGGGAAGTCATGAAGAATCATGTTCATGCGGGCAAGACCGGCGGTAGTTACGTCTTTTTCCTGCCCCTCGAGGGTGATGTGTTTGCCTGCCTCGGCGGCCACCTTCAAGAGCAACGATCCCGATCCACAGGTCGGGTCATAAGCCGTGGTGGACGCAACGGCATTCTGCGGTGAAATGCCGATGACCTTCGCGATAATGCGACTGACCTCGGAAGGCGTATAGAATTGACCTTTGCTTTTGCCGCTTTCAGAAGCAAAATGCCGCATCAGGTATTCGTAGGCATCGCCCAGAATATCGTCGTGGTCAGCGCGGTTTTTTGAGAAATCCAGCTCAGGTTTCTGGAAGATGCTCACCAGGTTGGTGAGTCTATCCACCATTGCCTTGCCCTCACCGAGTTTGTTCGGATCGTTAAAGTCGGGGAAGTCGCTGCGGGCCAGGCGGGAATTGTTGTCGATCAGCGGCTGAATAATCTGGGTGTTGATCTTGTCTCCGATATCGCTCTTGCCCTTGAGCTTGACCATGTCCTTGAAGCTGGCCCCTGCCGGTATGGTGACCGGCGGCGCAAAATCATCGGTATCGGCGTATTTGTCGGAGATGTACTTAATGAACAGCATGAACAGGACATAGTCCTTGTACTGGCTGGCATCCATTCCGCCACGCAATTCGTCGCAACTCGCCCAAAGCGATGAGTAAAGCTCAGATTTCTTGATCGCCATCTATATCAATTTCCATTTTCAATGTGTTTATTCGTTTTCATCGCTGCTTCGAGGGGAGCTCGCGCCACCAGCCTTGACCCACTCGTCCACTTCATCTTTCTTAAACTTCCATGGGCGGCCCATGCGGTGGGCGGGCATACCATGCTTGTCAATCCACTTGTAGACGGTGTCATTACTGACGCCGAGGTATTTGCATATCTCGGTGATTGAAAGCCAGCGGTCTTCCATCTCAACCATTCCTCAGATTCCTCGTGAACGATGAGTTAAAACGTCATAGGTCTGCGAACTGCCGACGCTGGAAAAAAACCAGCCTCCGGCGTCTGAACCAAATCACTGAAAATTATGCGGTTTAGCGCCTCATGTCAACCGATTATTGCCGATTTGACCCGATCATTGTCTAAATGAGACGAGTTTATAGGCTAGCAGTTTCTCAATAAACTCACCCTACCCCCAGTCACGCCCTCATCTCGCTGGTTTGCCAAAATCCTTAGTGTGTAGTATATAGTACACATGACATTCGGAGAATACATCCGTGAACATCGCGAGACCCTGAAGTCAGAGGATCGGCGATTCTCTGTCCGGCAGGTCGCTCAGCGAATCGGTGTGGAACCCGCCTACCTCAGCAAGATAGAACGCGGGGATGTGGCGCCACCGTCCGAGGCAAAAATTCGGGCATTGGCCGAGGAACTTGGCGAAGACCCGGATGTGCTGCTGGCAATGGCTGGGAAGGTATCGACGGATTTGCAGGAGATCATCCGTAAGCGTCCGCAACTGTTCGCGGATCTGATCCGCCAGCTCAAATCCGCACCGGATCACGCTCTGTTGCGTATTGCCCGGGATGTCCGTGATGGCGACTGGTAACCTGTGGAGGAAGAACAATGATCGAACTAATGAACTACCAATTGACCTTCCGGTTTCCGGAGGTCCACAAGAAAGCGGCGTGTAGCATCGACTTCCAGCGCACCCTGCGTATCCCGGATGACAACCGGGAATACCCCCTCCCCCCCCGGCCTGGGGCGGTTCCCGGTAGAGCACGTGGATGACTTCGCAGACAAGTTGCCTGATACCTGGCGGACTCCAGATCGTCGTCTACCCCATGAAACATGACGTGTACGTCGAACATTTTGAGCGCGCCGTGGAAGCAGACATGGACTACCTTGAAATGCCAATGTTCAGTCGCACGGTATGCGAATCGGCTGCCCCGGATATGGGTCTGGCACCAGGCGGCTTGATGCGGCAGGAGATTTATGAGGACGAGTACGGCATTGATGCCTGGGATCAGGACAACGGTTTCCGGTGCTTCATCCATCTGGCCAACAGTGAGCAATACCAGATGATTACCGAGCATCAACCACCACATAAACCTGCGACTGCCAAGGATTACACAGAAGCCGGCCTGCCCTGGTTTGACTATTATGATGACAGCAAGGCACTTGCCGGTTCGGACACATTAGGCAAGCTGACCAGTGTCGCTGCCAAGGTGATTGAGAAAGGCAAAGGACTGCTGCCGGACAACGAACCGGTTCAACCCAAGATCGTGAAGGTGGTTAGTAAAGGGAATGTTGTTCGGGATGGGGAGTTCTAAATAAATAACCAACCAACGCTTTATAAATTAGAATCTTTCTATGTCGTTATCTGAGTTAAAAACTTCATTAAAAGCTGGCCTGTCTGATGCGTATAAGCCGAGACAGGTAGAGAATGCATCTTGTGCAATCTGTGGAAATACCACAGGACCATTCTCTTTACACCTCATTGAATATGATGTTCAAGGACCAGAATCCGTAGAAACCGGGGTCCCGATGTCGCGACGACAGCGCGGTAAAACAACAGAAAATACTCGTGGGAGTCTACCAATCTGTATAAAGTGTGCGCCGGCTTGCAAGAAATGCGGGCTCCCACTACCCACTGAGAAGGTTCTTGATTACCTGGAGTCGCTAAAACGAGGTAGCGATAGCAGATCGATTCGCGCCGGCCTCGGATACTGCCAGGATTTTCATTTCGGCTTTCTACTGCAGGCATTGTGGAAGCGCATCTTCAGACTGGGCCGCTTCGGACAAACCATGCAGGCAAGCTCGCTCGTATTAGGAAGAGAATCCCAGCCTAATTTTTCCAGTCAAAATACAAAACCGGACACTGGAGGTCTCCACGAAGCCCGTCCGACACTAATGTCACCAGATGAAATTCATGACTTTGGAATTGAGATTGTGACAAAAGATGCCCGGAAAATGGGTTACAAGATCATATCCATCAATAACCGACTAGGCCATGATCCTCAAATTGTTGCAGAGAAAAACGGCAAGACATTCCACGTCCTGGTGAGAACTGCCTGTTACCCAAGTAAAGGTGAACTTGACGAAGAGGCACTGGGCATACTATCCGAGAAGGCTAACAGCCAAAATGTCGGACTACTATTTGCATCCGTTGGCATTGCCAATGCCAACGGAAAAACCGACTCTGAAATGGGGCAATGCGTCCGTGGTGCAGGATTTTATGTGAGTTATCAGGGGATGAAGTCTCTCTAGATAATCCACCATCCAACTGCACTACAAGTATGCCGAGGGTTATGATGAAACATCACTTCAAACAATGGAGTTTTTCTCTATATTCAATAACTCGACTCGCGTTCGAAGTTATCAAATGGTTAATAGGTCTTTTTGCCGTTAGCACTCAAACAAAACCAGCAGACGACGAACTCAACAACTCGTTTCGTGGTGGCGTTATGAACCACCGTACCGGAAAGTTTGACGACGGAAGCGATCCCGCGGGTTGGTACGAGCGCGATTAGCGACGAGTTCCTTTCGACAGCAGTGTTTTGCCGATTGAGCCCCCTTGGCGACCCGCATCCTGAGCAGGACTCCGAAGTGGGCTGGTAGCCGCCTCAATTGATCGTCCTACATGCACGCCTGCCCATGCCATCATTCCACTCCATACCAGTGGAAGCCCCAGATAAAGACTGGTCGTGATCATGTTGAGCAGCATGCGTTTGATGTCATGCTCGCCGGGATTTGCGAACATCTGCAGGAAGACATTCACATCCGGGTACATGGACAGGATGAGGTTCTGGTCCACCCACAACGCCAGGTACCAGAGCACGCTCCAGAACTTGACGGTAAAGATAGCCATGGCGCCGATGACCATCATGGAGATGGAATAGCGCGACAGCACCACGATCATGGGCAGCAAGGCGTAAATGCCGAGCAGGAGCACGGCCTGCACCATCGGGAGGGCCTGAAGGACAGCGGTCATGGTGACCGAGAAAAGCGCCGATGCAGCCACCACGCCACCCGATGCCAGTCCACCTTTGGCGACATTCTCTACCGTATTGAGCAACCCGGTACTGCCGGAATTGTGGGCCACGAGGTCGTTGTTCGACCACGATGGCGGAGCATTTGCCAGCACGGCCCTGGCGACTGCGTCGTTCTGCTGCTCACTGGCCAAAGCCGGGGCAATGGCAACCACGAGACCTGAAAAACCGGCCGATGTGGCATCGGCCTCGTTAATCATCTTTTCACGCAGGCCAATCGAGGCGTCCTCCCACCACTGCTTGCAGTAAGGCCTGCCCCAGGTAGGTGGTGCAGCAGGATCATATTCGGTATCGCGGGCAGCGTTGTAGGCCCAGCCGCTGACCTGCGTGGTGGCGCGCAGGGTGTCGTAGTATCCAGGCGTATCTCGATAGACATGCGATCCCATCCAGTCCGGATCGTCGGGGCCATAGGTTGTCAGCAGGGCATTGACCACGGCGGTGGATGGCCGTTCTGCCTGGTAATTCGACCGGGCCGGGATGTAGCACTGGCTGAAGAAATCGCTCACTTCCTGGCGAAGGCGTGGGTCGGCAATGGTCGCGAGCCGCGCCTGTTGCTCATAGGTACGCATGTCCGCAGCGCTTGGGAGGCCTTCGACCACCGCATGGTTGAATCCGGAGGTCATGGAGAGAACGGCATACCACCACACCGGGATGTTCACGGTCGCCGGCGAACCAGTGAAGCCGGTTGAACCGTAGGTGCTCTGTGGCGCTGCCACAGTCGCCGTGGAGGGTGTCGGGTCGATCAGTGTCGGTGGTGGCGTGTAATTGAGTGAAGCGGCGTTTAGTGGGGTCAATGCAGCTGGCTGTCCGGCCAGTACCACCACCAGTAGTGCAATGAAGAGTTCCAGCTCCATGCGTCGCAACGACAATCCGGTGACGGTACCGAACTCACCACCTTGCGCCGGTTCCCGCCAGTTGTCGATCAGGATACCGAGGAACGGCAGGAACACGATACCGGTGCCAATCAGCACATCCCACAAAATGCCGTAGAAGGTCCAGCCGAACAGTGTCGTAAAGAGTTCGAGATAGCTGTCGACAGTCATGCCCTGCTCCCCTGTAGCACAGCCAGTACCTGACCAAGCAGGTTCTGCCCCAACACCAGTTCAATCACGACCAGCCAGGTCACGATACGCCAGCGCACAGCGAGAAAATTCCCGGCCAGGGTCTCATCCAGTCGTCCCCAACGTTGAAGGGTGTTCACGACCCATGGCCAGCCCATCGCCAACAGGGCAATCAGCGAGACCCGGATGCCAGTCAGGAGCGGCTTCAAGGCATCGATCCGTGTCTGCACTGCGACTACAGAGGTTGTCTGAACTGAATGCCAGAGAATTCCACCCGCTCCCAGTGCCAGACCAAATGCCAGCAGGGTCAGCAAAAAGAACCAGCGCCGGCGCAAGGCAAATCCGTTATTGGACACGGCCATTGCTCAGCGGACGCGGATCGATGGTGGGTACTTCTGGCGTTTTCAGGGACGACTGCCGACGGGCCGCGGCGCGTTGAAGCAGGGTCGCAATCGTGTCGGAAACCACCTCCTTGCGTACCCGGGTCTCGAACAACAGATTCTCGATCTCCTTGTCCAGCTCGGTGATGGATTTGTCCGCGTGCTCGCGGGCCACTTCGGTGGCATAGACCTCGGGCACCTGGCGGCCGGAAAGCAGCAGGCGACGAGCGTACAGCGCCTTCTCCACGGTGCGGGCCGTGCTGATCTCTGACACCAGTCGGCCCATGATGAGGCTCTGCTCGGAGGCCGGCATCTCCCGGATCGCCTCGATGACCTGGCGGGTGATGGCCACACCGGGAGCGGTAATATTATCCAGGTTGGTCAGTGTCGGGGGCGTTGCGCCGGAGACCAGGTTCTGGATTTCCGTCGTTACAGTAGTCGCCTCCTGATTGAGCTTTGGCAGTAGCCCGGTACCGGGAATGCTGTCCTTACGGCAGGTATCACAGGTCGTGACGATGTTTTCGCCGACTACATCGACGACCCAGTTACGCGCCTCGGTAGGCGTTGTCCAGATCTCCGTCAGGCGGGTGGCCGATGCAGGAGGTACCGGGCCTGCCGTTGTGATCGGGCGATTCATGTTGATGTTGTACCCGGCCTTGACGATGTCGCCGGTGAACTCCAGCACCGGCTGCCCAGAACCCCCGGCCTGCCCGCCGATCCAGGGCACGCCATTGTCCCCGTTGGCGGTCTCGACGGCGTCCTTGGCGGTTACCGCATCATTACCACCAACGCCCATCTGGAGCTTCCAGTCATTGCCTTTGGACAGCGTGATGAGGTCGGCATAGGGGTTCTTGCCCTGGGCGATCTCTGCCTCCATCTGCTCGCAGGACTTGGTCGCCAACTGCATAGTCTCCTCGGCTTGCAGTAAGGCATTCTGGAACATGTCGTAGAGGCCGGGATTGGCACGCTGCAAGATCAATGCTGGCAATGAAGCAATGGCGGCGCTGGCTGCCGCCGTCATCGCATTCATCATGTTATCGATGCCAGAACCGATGTCGTTCAGCGTATTGGTCACAGCAGCCACGGGATCGAACTTACCGCAGCTGTAGCCTAGTCCCAGTTGTGCCGAACCACCCAGGGTAACGGATACGACAGAAGGATTGGCAGGCGCCGATACGGGCTCTGCCCCACCGATTTCGTAATACCAGAAGCTGTCTTCCGTCGGCCCCTTGGTAATGGCATGCGCACTATTCAAACTGAGGAGTCCAATCAGCAACCAGCTGATAGCGTGTCGAAGACGGAATGTGTGTAGAGAGTTCGTTTTCATCAGGGATAGGCAATCCAGTCAATATCAAACAGAAACCACTGGCCGCGGCGCTCACAGCACTTGTAGGGCCGCCATAGATTCCAGACATAGTCGCCTTCGCTATCGACGCGGCCCCCACCCCAGCCGGTCAGGCTGGCAAGATCATTGGTGCCAAAGACGTTGCAACTCGATTCAGACAGCGGCAACAACATCTGCCAGGTACCGGTGCTGCGATCCTTCTCCATCAAGGGTCCAGGTGACCAAACCTTCATGGAACCCGATGAGCCAGTGACTGGCACATAGACGTGCGGTTGACCCGTACGCGTGACGATGTCACCAGCTCGCTGGGCATTGAGGGCAGCCGCTTTGGGCTCTTCCGCCTGGGTCGTCCAGCCGGTGCGTGGATAGACACCACCCCAGGTCTGCAACGGCCAGGTGCCCAGCTCACGCAGACCGGGAATCAGGCTGGCAGGATAGAAGATCTCCGGGATCTCCTGCCGCCACGACAGGGCATCGAGGCCGGACTGGAAATAGGGAAAGAAAGAAGTGGTCTCTGACGGACACAACAAACCGGTACCGGCGACGATACCCGTCAGCGAGCTCAGCGGGTGGCCAATGGCGTCAGTTTCCCGGTAGACCAGATTCTTGTGGTCACGATCCGAGGTTCCTTCCGTGCGGTTGCCAGCACTATCGATCGGCACCGGCAGCAAGGCACCCAACAGACCCGTAGCCGCCGTCTTCTGCGCCAAACCCAGGGTCGCGCGGATCTCGGTCCACGGATTCCCACCCAGCTCGTTGTAGGTGCTGACCACCAGATCCGGGTTGTAATGCCCCACCTTGATCGAGGTGCGTACGCTGCAACCGGTCCAGGAACAGCGCAACCAGAAACAGGTCCCGATCGGCATCCACCGCATGCAGGAAAATGCCGCCGTTGTCGTCTGGGCTACGATCTGTGGTGTAGTCGTCGTACCGGAGAACCCAGTGACCGGCATCCACAGCGCAATAACAAGGCAGAACGATAGAAAGCTCTGGCGGATCATCACTTGCCTTCCTGCCGCCATGCCCGGTAATGCGCAATTGCGATCTGCACATCGGTTACGCCATATACGACTGCCTGGCCATCGAAGACAATGGCTGGATAGCGATCCACACCATACTGCATCGCCTTCGCCAACCCTTGCGCCGCCATATGCATTTTTGTTCTTGACTGATCATCCATGTGCTGGATGCGATGCAGCGCGATCCGCTTCGACCTCTCAGGATCGGCTGGCATGTCGACAGAAAGGCCTCGTTCCATTGACTTGATCCCATCGATTTCGTAGACGGTAGTGTCCGGACCACGTGACTTGTTATCGATGCCTCTGGTGTCAACGAAGGGATACTTGACCGACGTAAACGCCTCAATTACATGAGGCTGGTTCTGTTGATGCTGATCCGCCAATGTGGCTCCTGAATACAGGAGTAAGGAAGCAAGACAAACTAATGGAACCCATGGACGGTGTTTTGAGGCTTTGCAAATCATAGTGATAAACCCTGTGTCGATATGCGGGCTATCGTGACGCGCATACAGGCGCTTCGATACTGAAAATCGATTCACGTGCGTGCAGGGTTTAACGAAGTGAGATCGCCAGACCGACGATTAACCGCCGCGTTTCTTTGCGATGCGTTCAGCGATGACATGCACCGCCTCGAGTTCGCTGCAGTTACGCTCCCGCATGATCGCGCCACGTTCAGCCTTTTCGTGTTTCTCGGTCATGGCAAGCGCAAGTGATAGCGGCGGCGGGACATTTCTAAATAGCGCTTCCATAGTGTCGGAGAGCACGACACCCTCGACATACTTGCCCGGCTCCTTGCGAGCCGACAGTAATAGGCTGCGCTGTACATCGGTCAAATCCTTGAAGCGGGCGATTTGTTCAACCTCCTCCTTAGGCATCACCAGGCACAGCCACCACTCCATCATGTTGAGCATCTTGCGACTGGCATCGGGGAAGTCTTCCAGATTCTGGGTGGCAATCCAGAACCAGGCGCCGAGTTTTCGCCACATCTTGGTGATCTTGACCACATAGCGGGCTAGCAACGGATTGGTGGTAATGATGTGCCCTTCATCGGTCACCACCAGTGTCGGTCTTGCGTCGTGCTGGTGGCGTTCTACCAGATCGTTGATATGGCTCATCATGGAGATGTAGGCAACGGTGAGCTGATCTTCATAGCCTTCCCGCGCCAGTATCCCCATCTCCAGAATCGTGATGTCCGCCTCGGGCCAGGGTGTGCCCGGGCGGTTAAAAAAGTGTCCGGCGAGTCCTGAACAGAACAGCGCCATGCCATCGCCCATCTCGATAGCCCGGTTGCGCCGGTGGTCCGGCAGGCTTTCATCGTGACCGATACTCTGGAGTGCGGCGACGACATCCTGGGTAAGCACCTGATCGCGGTTTGTCTCCTTGACGGTTTTGGCCGCCAGGAAAATCGCGTTGCGGATCAACAGACGGTCGGCCCGGGTCATGCGCGCATCTTCTCGCTCATCGCCCCCGGTGATCATGATACGGGCCGCGATCTCCATTTCGCCGAGCACGTCACGGCCGGTGCCCTCCTCATCCACCTCGTCGTCGTCTTCCAGTGCGTCCGGATCATCGCGCAAATGCTGCTGACGTTCTTTCTGCAACACACGCAAGGCATCGGCAAACGGCGGCAGACTGACATCGGTGTTCGGGTTCAGCGTGACCTGGTTGACGGCCAGATCATGGGCCTGAAACTGCTGACCCAGCAGTGAGAAGGAGCCGCCGGCCTCGATGATGAAGATGCGCGGGCGGTACATGGCGGCCATCTGTTGCAGCAGATAGACCAGCATTGCCGACTTGCCGGCGCCGGTGGGACCGAGGATGAGCATGTGAGCGTTCTTCTTGCGATCAGCCCGGTGCAGGGGATCGAATACAAGAGGTTCGGCGCCCCGATTGAAGAACACTAGCCCTGGATGGCCGGTACCTTTGGATCGGCCATACAACGGTAGAAGATTCGCCGTATGACTGGAAAACACCAGTCGTGATCGGCGGCTGGATTTCTCCAATGTGGCATCGTAGGCCATGGGAAGATTGCGAATATAGCTGTCGAGCGCCAGCAGATCGGCCTCGTGCAGGATCGGCTGCAGCCCGTTGGGTAGCAGCAGTGCATTCAGCTGATTGACATTGGCGCGCAGGATCTTCATATCGTCACCGCGCACATAGAACGCAATGCCCAACGGATAGAGCTTGTTACCGCGCGCCATCTCCCGCTCCACGGCCTCGGCATCTTCCTTGGTGAGCTCGGCCTCGGCGGAATCCCCCACCGCGGCCCGTTTAACCTGGGCGATGTGATTACGCGTGAAGTCCTGGGGCTTGGCCGTCAGGGTCATTACCATCACGGTGTACTCCGGGAACCGGTCGAATAACGAGAAGACGTGATCACCGGCCTGACGCTCTGCGGTCATGTGTCCCACCTCAGGCGCCCGACGCAGACCCTGGATGGTCACCAGCGTATGTGGCAGATCATCGAACCACCAGGTGGCTGAAGCATTGTCCGAGCGAGGCATCGTCAGCGTCAGGCGCTCGGCAAGATCATGCCCGAATGGCAGGTCTTCATCCCCCGGATAGGGGGCAATCTCGAGCAACTTGTCGGGATCACCACCCGTAATCTCAGGCCTTGGGTTGAACCATTTCAGCAACCACTCGTAGAGGTCCCGGCCAGTACCACGGCGTACCCGAATCCCCGCCGAGGCCAGTGATGCCACCCACTTGGTGGCCACATCATTCAGGGATTCCTCGATTTCAACGGCCGAAGGCACCCGACCATTGGGTTTCAGACGACGATACAAAGTGGCCCGCACACGCCGGATCTGGCCTCGCCACTGGGTACCGGTTACCGCGGCGTCTTCAAAAAGACCACCGGGACGAGTGATCCGGGCGAGATGCTCCGACAGCGTTTGTTGGAAGTGCCGGGTATAGTCCGACTCCCTTGCACCAGGCTGGGCATAGTTCGCGATTTCTTTCTCGAATCCTTGAAGACTTGGCTCGTCCTGAACGTATACCTGTAAGATCCACGGGGCATCGTCTTCTTCAGGGATGGCATCGGTCAGCGCGGTCTGGATCGCATCGCGCAGCTGGGTCATGAACGCAGGTGTACGTGCTTCGGTACCGGCCGGGATCAGATCGAACAGGGCGCCGACACTGATCCCGTCCTCCAGCAGAAAGGTACGGCTTGCCGGGTTGTATTCCATCCACGGCAAGAAGTCAGTAAACGACGGCGGACGTTCATACATCTGCTTGACCTGGTTCGTCGTGACTGGCAGATCGTCATTTTGTTCGTCACGCTTCGAGGGTGTAGGGACTGACTTTATGAGACTCACCGGCGGACACCGCCCTGCTGACTACTGACTTCACCGGGTAGCGCATATTCCACCTGCTCGTACATCGGGAAAGCTGTCGTATAGCCGGGCACCGGTGCTCCGGCATCACCGGCCAGATGCGGAAAGATGTACATCACCAGCGTCGGGTTGGGCAGGCGAGGAAACAGCACATCGATCTCGTTGAAGGCATCTCGTGTGTAGCCATGCAGCGCCGCCTCTCCCGAGACGATGTGCCGGTCACCCAGCTCGCCACGAATGACCTGGGGATTGTCGGCATTCATCTCGTGCACGTGGCCCTCATAAATAGCCTTCATCGAAGGGCCATCCTGGGGTAGTACGGTATCCTTGGTGCTGGCACATCCGGCCAGCACTAGACTAATCAAGCCGAGTACGGCGATAGGGGTCGAGTGCGGTTTCATGGGTCAGTTTCCTGCCAGTGGTATCGAAATCAATAGGGAGTTCCCGGTCAACATGGATGGCAATGCGGATGCCGGCCGGGACGAAGACGGCATCGAAGCTCTGGGACTGGCGCTCCAGCAACCACTTCGACACTTCCTCGCTACCGCCGGAAATGGTCTTGCCCAATACGAAGCGGCCGGTATCACCGCTGACGCTACTGGTAACACTGCCCGCATTGCTCACCACCGAGGTTGTCTCGGCATTGGCCGCCGCTTCCGCCGCAGCCTGGATGGCCGTCACGCCGATACGTTGGCTGAGAAATGCCGGAGCGTTGGTCTTGCGCTCGCCAGTGATGCAGGGAATGCCCTGTTCATCCGAGATCCAGCCCAGTGGCTTCTCTGCGCCGCCACCCTGATTGCCCTGGTCGTCGCCGGAAATGGTTCGGATGGTGCCATCCTCAAAGACGAAGGTGACCGAATCGAGGCGACCGGTCACACATGAAAGCGTCCAGTCTCCAACAGCGGTCCCACTCCACACCATGCCTTGAACGCCAGGCACCGTGAGACCATTGGCGGCCAGGTTATCTGCGCCGGTGATGACCTTGAACGGCATCGGATCGCGTACCTGTCCCTGTACTGGCACCCGACCAACCAATGCCGTCATGGCCGTTGAACCGATCAGGGTGGCGTTACGGGGAACCGTATAAACGGGATTGACGGTGCTGAGTTCCTGAGCTATTGCCTGTTTGAGTTTTGGGGTCTTCTCACTGGCCGAAGTCAACGCACCTCCGGTGGACTGGCCTGCCCTTTGCAGCAGGCTGTTTCCATTGGCTACTAACTCAGCATCATCGACAACATCCAACGGTTCGACCCAGATCAGGCTGTCAGTCGTTGCAGCACCTTCTCCGACGTCATCGAGGCCCAAACCCACCGGGATATCGTTACCGCTTTGGGAGGGATAACGCTGGGAAAGAGACTGGGACAGCGCATCCACACGTGCCGTCAGTGAAGAAAGCACACCGGCATCAATCCGATCGCGTGACTCCCGGTCCTTTTCATGAGAGAGCAGCTCACGCTTGACCCGGGTTGTGACGTTTTCCTCGATCTGGTGACGATTAGCCAGCAGTTCACGGTTCTCTTTACGCAGCTGATCATTGTCCTTGCGTAGAGCCTGTACTTCCGTGGTCATGGACGCGACATTGGCCGTCAGCGTCTTGATGGTATCGGCAGGACTATCCGCATCCGGCGCGGGTGCCTGGGGTACGCTCTCCAGAACAAGTGCATCTTCAGGTTCCTGCGAACAGGATTTCAGGGTGACGAATACCAGCATCAGCACGACAGCGCCAGCAAGCAGGGGTAAGAGTCGGTTGGAGGTTGCAATCGCCATGGTAAGCCCTAGTGCGAAACGCTGAACGGCCGGGCGGAGATCAGATAGACAGCGGTGGTATCAGCCTCATCGCCTTTGGGAAACAGACGGTGGTGCTGAAAGGTTGCCGTCAGCCAGGTGCCGCGAAGGTTGCGTGGGTCCAGTGTTAGCGCCTGTTCGGTACGGTTGGTGAACTTGACCGCCGTGACATAGAGGCCCTTGGCGCGCCATGCCACCAGCGGGACCCCTTCAACGCTGCCACCATGGTACAGATCGACGGGGTCACGACTGACCGGAACCCGAACAATACCGGGTTGGTCTTTAACCAGGCGAGCCGGGGCATAGAGCTGCTGGGCAGCGAAGCGGGTCAGCTGAATAAAATCGGGTCGCTCCTGTTCCGGCTCATGCCCGCCAGTTGCCTGACCATATTCACTGCCTTGTTCACCCGTCACATAGATTTGAATCGGATGGCCCGGCCCACCCTCTTCAGTGGCTGTGACATCGAACAGGTAGATACGCCCACTATCGAGTTCACGCACCATGAGCCGGTTGGACCCGAAGGACGTATGCGCCAACAAGTAGACCATCCCATTGACACTCTGCGTACGCAGCACACCCTGAACCGAGGCCGGCACACCCACTTTTACTGTGGCGGGAAATTCAATCCGCTGTTCGTGACCAACCACGAGTTCCAATCGGATCGGCGCTTTCTTCCACTCGATCCGCTCCAGCGCTTCAGTCTCGGCATGCGCGAGAGACTGCATCAGAAGCAGTGTCACGACCAGCAAGGTAGCCATTACGGAATAGTTCGATGTTTTTTGTCGCATGGGTTGCTCCTGCTACTGTTCTTGCCCGGCATCTACACCGAGTTCCGATTCTTCCAGCCGGCGTGGCCCGTCACTCGCAAAGCCGTCCAGCGCAAGCCCCCAGGGATTGGCTTCCGGATCGACCGCGAGACTGACCACCCGCAAGGGATAGCGAATGGCCGTTTTCTTCACAGTCATGCCTTTCACTGACTCGAACAGATCGAGGTCCAGCCAGACTACCCAAACGCCGGGCGCGAGCACATCGACTCGACGTTCCTCGTAGCCATGTCCGGCAATCTCATGCACACCTCGCACCCGGTAGGCCAACTCACCCTTGCGGCCTTTCTGTTGCAGATCGGCCATGAGTTCCGTCCGGTATCGCGGCGTCACATACGGAGAGATGCGGAAGATGGCCTTGCCATAGTCCTTGGCTCCATCGTCGGGCCAGCGGTTAAGCTGCTGGAAGATGTAAAAGGCAAAGGCATACACATTGGCCGCCGGCACTTCGTCGACCGAAAGCGTCGCCCCGGAGCGCAGATCGGGAGGGACATGCACCGTCAACTGCTTCGGCGCCTGACTCCAGCCAAACCAGAGAACCAGGATCACGACGAACTGGAGGCCTATCACCACCCACAGTGAGCGCAAGTGTGCGCGAACGTTATCGATCTCGGTGCGGTAACGTCGCATACCGTGTTCTCCCGATATCCCAGGCGCCACTGCGCCGTATGAACGGCGCGCGGCGAAGACCATGGTCCGACAACCAGATGGCAATCTGTTGCTGGTAATAGCCATCCGGTCGGCCACGTTTCAGGCGTTGAAACAGTCCCGCCATAACGATGACTGTGCCCACGACACCGACACCGGCCATGCCGAACCCCATGGTGACCGCGCCCAACAAACCCGCCAGGAGGAGGCTAACGGGTAACCAAATGAGCGCGGCCACACCCACGATGATGCCCAGTTCGGACGACGAGCAGCCCTTGAAGATCGCCGGCTCTACATTGAGCCGGTCGGCCAGAATGTCGTCTCGATCCGACATCGGTTAGATGACGCCCGCGGCTTCGGTGAGCAGGTAGCTTGCAAAGATCAGTACAATCGCACCGACGATGCCGAGCACGCCCACTTCGGCCCATTCGGCCTTGCCCTGGCGAGCCTCGTTGAACTTGGCGAAGCCGAGATAGGCAATCCACAGGAAGCCCAGCACAGCAATCGCCAGTCCCAGAACCAAACCACCATCCTTGATGTAACCCGAAATGAGCCCAATCCAGTCACCGGCTGCGGGCGCGGTACTGGGTGCCACCGGGGTCGGCAACGCCGCCAATACCGACTGGCTTGCCGTAACTGCGAGCAACCCAGCTGCGGTTACCACCTTTTTTACTGCTTTCTTCATCATTACTTTCTCTCCGAGGTAACGGGGTTGCCCCCTGTTATGAATACCGGGGAACTCCCCGAACCCCTGCGACAATGGCCAACGGCCGCTACCGCAGATAAAAACCCAACACCATGAGCACGATGCTGGCGCGCAACGTCGACCAGACCACATCGAACAAAACGACCTGCCCGTTCTGCCAGGCGCGGAAGGTACCCAGCGAGACCCAAATAACCCAGACGAAGGCCAGCACCAGCACGACCGATGCAATGCCGGTCAGCAGGGTTGCCGGAGTAAAACCGGAACCTGCTTGAAACGCCGTGTTCTGTGCTGCCGTCATGACCGGACATCACCGACGGTAATCACCGCGCAGGGGCGGGAAAGTCCGGGGCTCCGAACGTGGTGCATCGACGTGCTCCTGGATCCCGAGTCGAATCCGATCAAGATCCTGGCGCAGCCACTCATACTGGAAACGAACACGGGCATCCGGATTGGCTTGAGAAGCCGCTTCCGTGATCAGCGGGTCCATGGCCTGGAGTTCGTGGATGATCCGGGCGAGTGCCGCCCGCTCACCGTCTGCGTCAGCAATGGCAAACTGAACCGGCAATACAGCCGCCAACAGTCCTGAGACCAGCAGCTTGGTAATTTGCATGGATGTCCTCCCCGTGTCGCGCATGACGCGCATGGTGGGGGATTCGGGGATGACTAGATATGGAAAATCAATTCAAGAAAGCGTGGAGTTTTCTATCGCAATGAGCTTGCCGTCATTGAGACAAAGGAGATCCCGCTTGCTGCGGTATAGGGCGACAACTACTTGAAAAATAGTACGCCGTGAATGACCACATCGAAAGCAGTCAATAACATTCGGATGAGACCGAATGCAAAGAAGAAGTGTCAAACGTCATGCTTCCGCGATGCAGCAGCTCGAACTCGTAGGCATCGCCATGACCAAGCGGAAACCCAATATGCCGACATGTCGCTCGTGATAGCCCTTGTGGAAGAGTAATATGACAAAGTCTATATTTAAAGTAATGTGGGTTACTGAGGCGCCGAACCATATAGATTGCACTGGTATAGGACAACTTTAAGGGAAACTATATCCGCGTCGATCGCAAATTCCTGTCACCCTAGGTGTACAGTGTGATGCAGCGCAGCGAGGCCAAGAAAGAGCTTATCGTGTTCGTCTTTGGCTAGCCAGCGCGAAATTCCGGCGAAATACTTCGCCTCCTCGCTTGACGGATCACTGAGACGCAGGACGAGTGCGGCCACGTTCTCTGCCGCAGTGGGCCTATCGCTAGAGGGTAATACCAGTAGTGACTGGGCGACGCTGTTCATCCACGACGCCAACTCACTGCAACCCGGCGCGGCGACACCTGAAACGTAAGCATTCTTGATAACGTGCTCGGGCCGCAGTAAGTGAAGGTATGGCCGACCGAAATTCAGTAATACGTTTGCCGTTGACTGGCCTTCGATCACCGGTGGAAGCGGGGCACTTCTGAGTAACCGCTCGAAAACAGACGGCGCCAACGGGCCAAGTTGCATCATAACGGCCTGCGCAGGTTCGGTTCGGTTGCGAGGATGGCAGCAATTCGATCGCGCCATTTGTGGGGGCATAAAATCAAAGCGTGCCGGCCTCGGAATTGCATCGAGCATTACATCGAGCGCGGTTGACAGGCCAGGGTTGTCCAGATTCGCTCTTGGTTCGGCCGAGGTTGGCACCTTGGAAACATTGCTTGTCAAAGCGGCTAAAAGCGTCGACTGACTCAATTCTTCAACTATCGGGCAGAGTGACAATAGGGCGATAGGCCGACCAAGTTGAGCACTCAGAAGAAGCGCTACGCCGGCCAGATTGAAAGCAACAATGTGCGAGAGAGAGCGGAAATGGTGGAGCCCGTAAATCGGCCAGATCACGTATCCCAACTGCTCAAGGTTTTTAATCACATCGGCGCCGGGTGCATTGGCCATTGGTGCGGGTTTCAGCACCGTATTGGAGCGTTTAAGGGGAAGCTCCCGCAGAGGTGGCCATGCATCTACTAGATAGAGCATGCGGCCGTCTGCGGTCTCAATCCGCGAGCTTTCGTAATAACGGTCCGATTTCTGTCCTGCTTCATCGTCCCACAAAAACGGCTGAAGTCGCAAAAACCACTCGACACCGAGTTCAGCGGCATAATTGACTCCCATATCGTCGGCACCGCCGCTAAAACCGTACCGGGCGCAGCGCGGCAGGCTTTTACGGTGATTGTACGGTACGAAACGAATTCGTGCGCCGCCGTGATGTGTAAACGTTATTGATTCGAGTGACGTGCCCACGGTTTGTTGCAGAAGAAACCCGATCTTCTCCGCTGTCTCCCCGAGAAGCGCTCGACCATAGTCGGCGTACAGTACCACCACGTCACCGCGAAACAGCGTGATATCCAACAAGCGCCTCAAGAGGTCAAGACTAGCTGCCTGATGACCGAGGTTCTTGGTACCGTCTATGAACACTCGAATTTCGGATTCCCCAACGAACAGGCTTTTAACGTCTTCTAGTACACAGGCACTAATAGCCTGGTCATGTGCGCCAGCGGTCAGCGTCTGCGCGAGAGCACCAAACGCCTTAGACGCGCCGAAGAAGCTGGGATGGGTGGTATGCATCTGCACTTCATCCTCGGTCATTCCGTCGGGATCCAGAAAGGTTCCTCATCATCAACGAAGTTCTGCAAGACATTGGTCGCGATTCGACAGACATCGTTGTCGCAGTCATTGTGAGCAAAAGCTGCGGCAAACCCAATAGAGCCTGCAGAAAACACCGTACCTCCAGCTGGCGTTTCGAAAAACGTCATGTCAGCGCGCAACTTCGGTTCTGCAGGTGTAGGATAGTTCCCCGTTGCTTCCTCGCTTGCGAGCATGAAGTCTGTCAGTAAACTGAAGGAACTCACGCTAGGGGGATTAACACTTACCATGAACCACTGCTTATCGCCTGCAACCACGGGTATGTGCTCTGTGTAGCCATGGATTGTCGGCGCGTTGCTCATCTCCCCTCCGCGTCAGTAGGCTGGCTTGAACGCCAGAATTGTGACGCCGTGGACGACACGCGGCTCCTGTTCGATGGGATAAGGCATCACCTTGTGCATCGTCCAAGCATTGTCCCACATGACGAGATCACCCTGTCGCCAGCGATGCACGTAGAGAAACCGCTCCTGTGTAGCCCACTCCGTAAGCATTTCGATCAGCCTTCGCGCCTCCGTCTCGTCCCAACCTAGGATCGCTTCCATGTAGGGTGGACTCAGAAAAATCGAGCGGCGCCCGTCGCTGTGACGGCGTACGAGCGGGTGCACAGCGCGTGGAAGACGACCGAGTTCGTCTTCCTCTAGTTCTGGTAAGTCCTGGTACCGCACCAAAAATTCGAAGCTGTGGCGCACACGCGCTGTTTTGATGCGTTTCTGCTGTTCTTGCGATAGCACTTCATAGGCGGCATGCAGGTTAGCGAACACCGTCTCGCCACCCTTCTCGGCGATTCGCACACCGCGCAGTACGACTCCCGCCACAGGAGACTCGCGATAGCAGCTATCCGCATGCCAAAGCCAGTTGAGCTTGAGAAGGCGCGTCAGCGGATGGCCGGGGGGGGAGAAGCCGCCCATCTTCGTCGGTGTTGGCGGCACGGAAGACCTCTGCCGGTCGATGACCAGCCTGTACCGGTGGACCAAACCGCTCCAGCAAACCGAATCGCCGGGCGAAACGTACCTGTGCATCGTCGTCGATAGTTTGGCCACGGAACAGCAGAACACCGTACTTCTCCCACGCAGCCTTTAGAGCGTGTACAAGCACAGGCGGTATATCCGACCTCAGATCGACACCGCGGATCTCGGCCCCCAGCGATGGCGCAAGAGGAACGACGTCAAAGTACAGGTTGGCATTGGATCCGTGGGACACAGAAGATCTCCTCAGACCAACCTATGAAATGCAGGATGCCGAAACAGCGTGCCCGGCTCTGCGAAAGCGAGTTGCTCGATCGGATCGGAACTCTCGGCACGCTTGAGGCGATCGATTTCCGCTACGCCGGTCTCCGGGCGTGCTGCGCAATAAGCATGGTCGCCGAAAAAACGCAACGACATTGTGCGCCGTCGACCACCCGAGCGAGTAGCAGCGCCGCCATGCAGGATGCAAGGGTGGAACACGACAATGTCCCCGGGAGCGATAGCCCAAGACACTATGTCGAACGCGTCACGATTACTCTCAACATCCGGCAACGGTGGCCAAAGCCCAGGCTCAAACATGGCGGCTGAAGCGTCCTCAGCGTCGAAGGCAGTCGGGTTGAAGAGCTGGCCGACATGCGATTTCCGCACGAACTCGAGCGAGTCTTCTTTCGCAACTGGGTCGAGATTGAGCCACAGGGTCGCAATATGATCGCCAGTCATGGGTACATAGGCGAGATCCTGGTGCCAAGGCGTTGGTCGTTTCTCGTCGCCCTCCTTGAGCCAGATCTGCTCATAAAGCAGCCACAGTGCCTTACTTCCCATGATGTCGGCTACAAGCTGTGCAAGACCTGTTTCACAGAGCAACGGTCGATAGATGGAAAATGCATCCGGGTTGGCATGATCCTGGTAAAAAGCACCTGGTGCCCCTGCGAGCACTTCGCGAGCACCCGGGCCTGGATTAGCTAACGACCAGTGATAGGCATCCTTGGCAAGCGCGAGCGCCTTCTCATCAAGTGCGAAGTGCACACATAATACGCCGTCGTTCTTAAAGGCAGCTTGTAGATATTGCAATTTACGAACTGCTTTCAATCCGCCCACCGTTCTTTGTAGTCCACAATAGCCAGCCACTCTTCGTCATTGCCACGGTCTTTCTCAAGTTTTTCTTGCACCTGCTCCAGGCTTTCTCCCTGAACGTCCCGTGTCCAAACCTGCCGACCGTCTTCAATGACTGCCCAAGAGCTCAGTTCGCCTTCCGTATGGTTTTCACAAGCAGTCTTGTCGACGACCGCCCCTTTTTTTGGTGCGGTCGGTATTGGCGAGTCGCTCTCAACTACTTGAACCCATTCGCGTACGAAATTTGAGTTCCATTTGCCATTTGGGGCCAATTTGGCTTGTTTGATCGCTTCGGCTTCATTATGTGCATCAACCAAAATGTAGATTTGGTACCAAAAATGCTTTTCTACTCGATAGATGTTATCATCCATTATTTACTATCTCCTTCTCACTACTGAGCGCAAGCCGTCAACCATTTTGGTGACAATAGCGAGCTTTGGATTTGAGCGGCATACAGGGCCAAGTCTGTCGCTGGACCAAGGAACCCCACCCACAAGTCGGGTGTGACTATGTCAGGGTTATCCGAAACCCAAACACAGTGCCCATCCATATCTTGACTTAAAATTCTAAGTGCGCTGGCCACCTTGCGAGCCTGCATGCTAGCCAGCGCCTCAAATCGTGGGATTTCACCAAGCATGCGCCATAGTTCCAATTGCCCAGCCAGCCCATGGCAGTAGGTAGGCGTGCCGACGGCGGGGGCATTACTCAGGCACTCAACACCCCAATCTATCTCTTCGCGCAACGCCGGATCGTCTCCCAACCCCTGAAGGATGGCCCACAGATAGCCGGCAACACCATGGCACCAGTTGCCAACGGCATGATGACGCTCGGATTGGAGCGTCATTCGCAGCGCGCCCGAGTCTGTACGCCCGGCATGATGAAGCGCGACGAACGTTTCACGGGCAAGGGCTATCGCATCTGGATCACTGGCAGCTCGACCATAGGCAGCGAGCGCAAGCGCGAACCCTGCGGATCCGTGAGCACATCCAAGATAGTCGGCCTTTGCCTCCCCTTCCGTACCCCAGATAGGAACACCTCCCTGTCGACCTACGGTGTTTAGTAGGTCATGAGCCAGCCCGGCTGCAAGCTCGATCGCCCATGTCGTTTTGGTGATCTCGCTGATGAGACAGCACGCAAACAGGACGCCGGTGCTCCCGCTGAAGAAATCGATCTCGCGGCGATCCGCAGCAGCTGCTAGGAGACGATCGCGAGCTGCATTCGCATAACGGCTATTGTCCAAACGCCGTGCGGCGAGTGTGAGGGCGAGCGCGACACCGGCATTGCCAGTAAAAAGGCCGGCCGCTTTTCCCGCTGGCCCAGCACTGGCCAGCCAATGCGCGCCACCCGAAATCTCGTTATCGAATTCGCGAGTTCCTGCGGCGGCATCGATACTCATGAGTCCGATGAGAACGCCAGCAGCGCCTATGTTGAGAGCCTCACAGTCGAAACCGCGTTGGAAATGCATGTTCCGCCAGTGGATACCTTCCTCTCCATGTTGAGCGAACAAACTAACGGCTCGCGCAGCGTCGATACTCGCTGACCGGCACCATCTAAGATCGGCAAAACTCTGAGACAGCTTGCCGCCGTCGATATCGGGGCCTTCGGCAAGACGTTCAAACGCCTTCACTGCAGCGTCCGCAGTCGGGCGTGCCTCCGGGTCGGAGGCAGTTAAATATTCGAAGAGATCCGCCGCCGCGTAGGCATTTTCATTGCGCAACAGGTTAGCGAGGCACATCGAATCTGATGCTACCAAGCCCGGTGGGATGCCCATTACTGCCTGAAACAAGCACCCACCAAGCGCATAAACATCACGTGCCGGCATACTACGGTAACCATTGCCAACTTCCGGTGCGAGGTGCCCGCGTGTACCACCTCGCCGCCCGGACCCACCCACCGGAGCCGCCAGCTCGAAATCAATCAAGACCACCCGCTCTTCAAGACGAAGTGCATTCTCGAGCTTGATATCCCCATGCACGAATCCTACTTCGTGCATCCGGGCAATGGCATATACGAGATGAGGGAGTGCTGCAATCCGTTCCGCCTGCGGCAGTTCCGAAAGGCGCGAGCCGCGTAAATCTTGCACGACAAGCGAAGGCCACGGGACATCGCTCCATCCGAGCGGCCATGGCGCAATCCCGTGGGGCGCAAGCACCGAGAGGATCTGGAATTCGGCATTAAGAAGGTCACCACAATCCCGTCCAAATGCATCGCCGCCTACCCCAGGTCGCACAACCTTAACGACTGCTGTTTCAAAATTCGTCGTATCCGCAGCGAGATAGACAACTGACTGCGGCGTCTCGCTTATTACCGAGAGTAAAATATAGTTCGCTCTGCCGACCGTGACATCATCCTTCACCCTAAAGGGGCATGGCGATGGTAGATATCCTTTGATCGGTAAGGCAAAGCCGCGTGGCTGAGTTCCATCCCGCTGCCGTTGGTCGGTACTAAGATTGCCGGTGGGGTGAGTTATTGCGTGTGAGTAGCGACCGGTGCTGTCTACGACGATCGGACCGGGCCGAAATACGCCGAAGCGAAAGGACACAGCAGAGTATGGCCGAATATGTAAATCTGTACAGACTTCAGGCCCGTTGCTGCATGGCCAAATCGTGTCGAGTGCTATGATGAGGTTGCGTGCTGCATCGTCATCGCATGGATAAATCGTGAGGATCTTGCCGATCTGCTCAAGACCGGCATCGCCAGAATTGAGATAGACGACATCGTCAATTCGTTGCGGCACCTTGAATGCTGCACCCATGGCCAACAGAGTCGGTACAACTGCGCGCAGCATCTTCGGGCATTCGTAGGCGCTCGCCGAGACGTGGATTTTCCAACCCTGCGTCGGCGTTTCCACAGCGGAAAGGAATCTCCAATGCATTGGACCGTCGACCCAGTCTTTAGTGGTCCAGGAAGACGGCAAACTAGCGCCCAGCCAAGAAAGTGCCGCGGAATAATCTTCCGCGGCACTTGATTCCTCATATAGTAGGATGGGTAACCCATCCGTCATCACTTCTTCAGCCGTGGCGGGTTGCTTGGCAGGTGTGCCATGGGCACATATGGATGGCTCCACTATGCTGATCGTTGACGTCTGTTGAACTTCTCGAATCGCCAGCTAAGCCGGCGAGCTCGGAGCGAGCTTCCGCTGCTGTGATGGTTCCGTTGATAACGGCTGAGCTGAGGCCATCGGTGACGCGGCGCAATTCTTGTTGATCGTTGTTCATAGGCTGTCTCCTTTATTAAAAATAAAAAGCTTGAGCTAAGTTGTCGCGAGATGGTGAAATGTGTCGTGGCAGATTCCCGAAACATCGTAAACACTATAGCGGATTCGGTATATTGACTCAATCATTCTACTCTGCTAGCGTTTTTCTGAAAAAAACATAATGTTGCACTCACAAGGGGACGTCCGATGCGACCACCCTGCCAGGAACATTAAGACTCTGAAGTTTCTATCCAGCATCCATCGTCCAATAAGCGAAGTCGTTCGTTCGGTCTGCGACGACGCAGCTGTAGCTACCAGTATATTACAAGAAGTGTTTCGATTTTATGAAAGGAAGAGTGTATGAACGCGGAGCCTGATAATCTACCTTTCCTCGATCCAGAGTTTAAGGCTCGTTCTCCGATCCTGTGCCGGCAACTCGCAGGGGATGGCTCGCTCATTCGTGTGCGCCTACCATCAGATCTAGGCGCTTGGATTACCGTGAGCCACAATTTGGCACGCTCTCTACTGCGCGATGCACGACTAATTAAGCAGCCTATCGGCATCACCTCATCGACCAAATCCCTTCACCCCATCTTTCGTCATATGTTGGCCTTGGATCCGCCTGAGCACACACGACTACGCGCAGCCTTATCAGCGGCGATGCCACCGGAGCGAGTGCGGATGTTGCGCCCGGAGGTCGAGGCAGTTACCCAGAACCTTGTCACTAAGCTCTCGGCGTATGGCATGGAACCTTTCGACATCCTAGCGGAGCTGGCACTTCCGCTGCCAGTGAAGGTGATTACACAGCTACTTGGAATTCCTTCCGAAGACCAAGCGCTTATCCAGGAGTGGTCTTTATCATTGCTGCAGGCCGATCTTGATAAACCTGACCGGACAAATGCCATAGCCGACGACATCGACGCGTATCTACGCATACTGATAGCCGAAAAGCAACGGGCACCAGATGACAGTGTCATGAGCTTTCTTGTTCACGCAAAAAAACAAGAATCATTGAGTACCGAGGAGATCTCTGCAATGGGATTTCTTCTACTCACTGCAGGTCATGAGACGTCGGCTAATCTAATAGCCAACGGGGTTTTGAGTCTACTGCGCACTCCTTCAACCTGGCGCCAGCTTAGCATGGACCCCTCGATCGCGGGAGCCACTATCGAAGAGGTCTTGCGATTCGAGAGTCCGCTTGAGTTTTCCACACTACGCTATGCTGCCGAGGATATAGTCATCGAAGGCCAAACAATCTGTCGCGGCGATCTGGTTTTCGTCGGTCTCGGTGCCGCCAACCGAGATCCATTCGTGTTCTCCAAACCCAACGTGTTCGATATTGATCGCAATAACAATGCGCGCCATGTTTCATTTGGGCAAGGAGTGCACGCCTGTCCCGGCGCTCATCTTGCGCGACTTGAAGGAGAGGTAGCACTCTCAGCGCTCGCACGTCACTTTCCAAGTCTCGAACTCGCAACAGTGCCCGAAACACTACAGTGGATCCCAGGCCTCGTAATGCGAGGGCTCGCTTCACTCCCAGTTCGTGCTGGGAACCAGCACGAAGCCAAGCCAAGCTGATGTTTGAATGTAGATAACATAAATGGATTTTTCTTTCGCAGAATTTCTTCGTGTTATTTTTCGATCAACTGTCGGTCTGACACGTCAACTCCCTCAAGCCACATTCCGATACCCAAGGTCATCATCTATCTGTCTGGTGATGCACTGTTTCGGCAGTGATCTATCCTAGTTCGGGAATTAGGCGGAAATACTGCTTGGAATATCGAACGCCACAGTCCGGTTTCGTCAGCATTTGTGGCGATTTGAACGACTGCATAATATCTTTTCTGATCACCACGTAAAGAGCCACGAGCATCAAAGATACTTCTTGAACGTACTCGCCGTGACCGCCACCGTCAGCGCGAACAAGGTTGCAAACGGCAAGATGACGAAGGTCGGATGTAGACTGAACGGCAAGGCGAGATAGGTCACCCAGGTCAGGACTACCAAAGGTAGTGCCGCCTTCTTCGCATAGTGGTAGACGAAGGAACTCTCTCGACCTCCACCCCATCGACGCAGATCACGTTGTACCAATCCATCAACGAGCGCGACCAGGCTAAACAGCAAAAATATCGGCATCGCCAGGGTCAAAATGGCAAGGCGCACTGAGAACACCTGGGTCACCTGCATCATGGCCAGTACATACTCTGCCAGGGGTTTATAGACCTTATGCAACGTCGCCCTGACGCCCTGCTCATACTTCCGCGGAGGCAGTGACACCCATTGGATGAAATCCACAAACCGCGTCACCTCGAAAAGGTAGTGGTAGGAATTATCGGCGAACCGTTTGGCGAATCGTGCCGGATCGGAGGTCACAACACTGCGACGAAAATCATTATCGAGATAGCTGATCTCCGTGACCAGCATGGTACGGCTGTGATCGACCCCTTCATCCGGCCACCATAGCACCATGCCTGCCCACTCCACGATGATAGAGAACAACAGCGAAAACAATAACCACAGGATGACCTTCGCGGCAGCCGATAAGGTCTTCGAAAACAGTCCTTGCTGAACCACACGGTGACGAGGATCTGCCACGGCCTCAGCCATCGGAGGCCTCCGGTTCTACCTCGGGCTCGCTGACGTCCGGCGCGGCTCCCCACCACGGTTCCTGCACGCGGTACCAGTGATCGTTGGTGATGTAGGTGCGCTCCATCTCATTGGTTATCTCGGTGAGCGTCTCAGGCATATCCGAGTCCGTCGCGGGCAACGGCATGCGAATCTTCCATAGCTGGCCACCTTCCAGGAGGGCAAAGGCCTGTCCCTTGGGTAGGGTTATCAGCTCGGCCGGTGTCAGCAACGGGACTTCCGAAACACTGATCCGGTCCTCGTTACGGGAGCTGAAATCTATTCCGGAACCCGGCTCTGAGGAATCGTTGACACCCGAGACACTCATCAAGGTGAACACCTCAACCTTGGGTAGCTGGTCGGTGAGCATCTCGGCCGTGGCCAGCTCTTTCACCCTTAGCATGATCATCGTGTTGAAGTTACCGGCCACCTGCCCGGCTTTTGCGCGGTTGCCGATGCGTGCCTCCACGTCTGACCAGGTCTGGGTGTAGGCCGTGACCTGAAAACCTGCCCCACCAGCCTTGTTCAACAATGGGACGAACTCGTCCCCGATCAGTTCGTTGAACTCATCGGCGTGCATGGAGATGGTGGGCGGTGTATCGATGGACTCACCGTCTACGCCATGCTTGTAGATATGCCCGGCCACCGACACCAGATCGGCGAACATGGAATTGCCTACTGCGCTGGCCACTGTGGTATCAGTCAGGGCATCCAGCCCTACATAGACGATCCCCTTGCGTCGGATGACTTCCATCCATTCAAAGATCGGTCTCGTATCGTTCTTATCCAGATAATCCGGGGAGATAAGTTCGGCGATATTGCCCGTGGTGAGCTTCTCCATCAGGGGTCCTACGGAACTGACGATCTTGTCGAAATAGGTCTTGTCGTACTTGAAGGCAGACACCAGCCCATCGAGGACAGGATCATAGAGGTCCTGTGCCTGCAGGTGCCGCATCAGGGCGATAGCTTCTTTACTGCGACCCCGCAGGGCCGCCGGCAGGTTCCGTTCTGAGATCTTGCTTGCCAATTCCTCGACCTGCTCCTTCCAATCCTCTGCGCCGTGTGTATCCAGATGCGCCTCGGCATACTCCGTGAACAGAGGTTCAATATCGTTGATGTAGCGTCGGACCTGCTGGTAATCCGGACGGCGGTTTAGTGCCACGAGTGCGCGAGCAATGATATTGACGAATCGCCAGGCGAACTCCTTAAAGGCCGCCGAATTTCCTTCACTGGGTAACTGGTTGGCGATACGGGTAGCAACCTCGGTGATGCGAGAGAAGTTACCGATGGCGTTGTAGCGAGCCGAAACCTGGGGAAATCCCAGATGGAACATATAGAAGTCTTTGGTCCGTCCGGCCCGCTTGGCCTCGGCATATACACGCCGCAACAAACCCGCATCCCCCTTGGGGTCGAAAACGATCACCACATCGCCGCGCCGGATATCCTGGGTAATGAGAATCTCGGCAAGCCGGGTCTTACCGACGCGAGTGGTCCCCAACACCAGGGTATGCCCCACCCGCTCGCCGATATCCATCCACACGTCCTGTTCGTCCGGCTCGACGGCATGCAAGGCCGGTTTACCACCGACCGCCGGCAACGGGGCCAAGGGATTCCACCAGACCCGCACCCGGAACAGCCGCGCCAGCAAACTCAGAATCGGGACCGATTCCCAGGCGACCTCCTTGCGGCGCGCCCATTGATACAGGGTTCCCGGCTGGACGTAACGCTGGACCTCCGGCCGGATGGTATCGCGCAGGCGCTGGGTGTGTTTCTGGGTCCAGCGAAAGCCCCGGCCCAGAAAGAGCTTGCGGCGACTCAGCGGGATCTTGCGGGAACGTACCTTATAGTTGGACAGTCGGCGCATGTTGCCCTGGTAGCGCAGCACCCGCCAGGCCTGCCGGCCCCGGATCACGCCGATCAGGCTCAGTACGGCGCCAGCGCCATAGGCCACACCCGGCGGCATCATCAGTGCCCATGGGGCCAGAATGGCGATGGCTGCCGTGGCGAACGCAACCAACGTCGACCACAGCTCGACCGGGGGTCGCAGCAAGGCCTCGATGGGATGGGTACTCACTGCTCGATGCCGTGCGCTGAGATCAGCACCGGATAGTGCGAAACGCTCAGTGCCTTCGCGATGTCGCTGCCTGGCGCTGGCAGGATAGACAGGCCGTCAGCCAGTCGAGCAATCGTTCGCAAATCATCCATCGTCTCGGCCTGCACCAGCATCCCGACGGCACCGATCTCCTTGAGCCGTTCGCGATGCGTCTGTAGCCACTGTTGGGAACGGCTGTCTGACCCGATCAAGAAAAATGGCCGCGTGAACGGCCGGTCATGCGCACGAGCCAGAACCGGCCCCGGTGTCAGGCCGGGTGATTGAATGGGCAACCAGGCTTTAGGATCGGCTGCACCGAGTGATGGTTTTATCTGGATTGGCTTTTGCTTCGGCATGCCTTCTCTCGATTCGAAGACATCAAGAAACGGCGCTATGGAATGAGTATGCCCGCTGTCATAGATCACAGTCAGATCACCCCGGGCCGTGACAGGCACCAGCAGGCAACTCATGACCATGAGCTTCCGACAATAAAGACTGAATCGACCCATCGTGTCATCCCTCCTTTACAATGCGCTGCCAGTGGGAGACAACACGACGACGGTACCGGTCTGCACGTTGGGAATCCTTCGGTGAGTGATAACAGCCAACGCTGCCCCACCAGTCCTGCCGCGTGTTGTAACAATCCTGCAGAATCCCAGCACCCACGCGTATGTTGTGATACGGATCAAGTGCCTGCCATGGGGTTCCGAGCCGATCCTTGTGGTAACGCCAGTTCACCTGCATCAGGCCAATATCAATGGAACGCTTCCCCTCCTTCAGATACGCCGTCAATGCCCGCCAGGCCGCTTGCCGGGAATCGAAGAAGTAACCCCGGCCGGCCACGTTCAATGTCCAGGGCCAGGGCCGGAGGGCTCTGGCCTGTCCCGTCTGCTTACCACTTTCAGTGAGTGCCACAGCGAACAGAACGCTCTGTGGTATTCCGTGCTCTGCGGCAATCATGCGATAACCCGCTGGCACGGATTCATTCGCCTGGCTTTTAGAAGGAAGCGCCAGAACGGCCGAAACGATAACGGCAAATACGATCGGCCAGCCGAAAACTCGTATCAACGCCACCATGGGCTAGAGCTCCGAAACCAGCATTCTTGAGATGTCTTCGCCTCGACGGCGCAATACGGACGGGACGTCACCTTGCCCCTGGGTCAATTCGTCGAGGGCTCCGCCATCATGATTGAGGGTGATTCGCCGGCTACGTACCCAGTCCGGATCGATCTGGTGATTGGACGCCCAATCCCTGACGGCGCGATCGTCTCCCTTGTCTACATGGGTGACATAGATATCGATACCGCTGACTTCGTCGATCCGCTTTAACAGCTTATTCAGCAGCATATCGCAGGCCGGACAATCCGGGCGCGTAAAGAACAACAGGCGGTCTCCGGACTGAAAGGCATTATTCACTTCGGCCTTACCTGGCAACCGGCTGATGTCGATCAAAGACACATTCGGATACAGGCGCTTGGTTGCAGCATCGTAGGCGTGCTGGAACGCAAGGATACGACCGGCGTCTTCATACATGGCGTGTGCCCAAACTTCAGCATACCGCTGCCGCTCCGCATCATCACGCGCATGAATACCGAGCACTTCGATCGGCGATATCGTCGCCGGACTGATGCTCCCGCGAATGCCCTGCATCAACTGTTTGTAACGTCGCCACTCCGTCTCCGACAAACCCCATAGACGGGCATGCGCCAGGTCCGTGGCAGACAAGACATTCGTGGTTTTGTGCGAGCTATCCTGCCGGGTATCTTCGATCTGGGTATGCGATAGCTCGGCCGCCATCACGGTAGTCGAAGCGATAAGAGCGCCCAGAAAAGCCATAGATCTCCATCGTCTACTCATCGGTGCATTCCCCTTCACACGTGTCGGCCTTTGGTGCTGCCTGGTCTCTCTGGACGATATAGGGCACCGTCAGATCCCGATACATTCCCGATTTGCCAGACAGACACCCGCGCATGCCCTGTGTAGCGGGAACTGAATCTGCCGTAGTTTGGATACGAGATGCACTATTGCTGGATGGTTCAGCGCCATCTTTTTTCTCTGCTGTCGCGGATCCCAGCGCAAAACTGCCAAAGAGCAATAACACGGCTAATACGATTTCCATCGGCTCTACCTCTGCAATGAAATGGAATGGTTCTGGCCATGCGGCCCCTTGAATTCGACCCTGCCCTTGAGGCGGTCGATGCCAGCCACTGTCCAGCCTGATTGCTGCTCTCCGGACTTCAAAAATGCAACGCGGCCTCCCTGGGAGATGGCCACGTAGGTCATGTCATCCCAAACGTCGATGGCATCGACATGAAACGGTGGAGTTTTGGCGGGTGCAGGTTTCGGTCTGGCCGCCGGCTTTTTCTGAGCGGCCTTGCGCTTCTGAGTCTCCTTGATTAGGGTATTCAGCCGTGCAATGGAGTCGTCAATACGTTGGCGAAGGGCATGGTTACTTTCCGTAAGATCGGCAACAGCCACTTTGATCGCGCGAACACCTTCAGCCACGGAAGCCAGGCTTTTCTTCACATCCGCACTCAGGGCCACTTGCGCTTCGAAACCGCGGTCGATCCGGCCAGACAATGATGTCAGCCTCTGATCGAACTGCTCGACTTTGTCCTCGTCCGCGCCTACCTCCAGGTCCGGTGTTTTGATCACCTCCTGGGTTGGCGTATTGGAGTCCTGTATCTGGAGTTCATCCAACGGTTCTTCTTGCCGCTGGATCTTGGAAAGCGACAATGCACTGATTACGACGATACCGACCACAACGGCGGTCAGTACGGACTTATAAGCCAGCCGCCGGGACCTTGGCTGCCTCTCTGCCTTATCCTGCTTGCTCTCCTTTTCTGACGGATTGATCTGCTCCGATTGCTGCTCAATCGTCATCCTGCGCTTCCTCCACATTTGCCATATCCATGGTCTCGTGGGCAACAACCTGCTTCACTGCACACTGCTCGAAGGTGATCAGTCGGTGAACAGGATCCTGGACCAAATGGAAGGCCGGGCCCGCGAGTGTCTCCAGCGCCTCGCTCAAGGTCATCGGCCCAAGATGGCGATGGACGGCCGGCAACGGTAGCGCAAATAACGCGAGCGTTTCCGGTGCGGTGGATTCAGTAGCAGCCAGCCGATAACCACTACGCTGCAGAAGATATCGCACCGTCTCTCCGATGGTCTGGATCCGCGCTGGCAACTGAACGGTAACGGTCGCTTCCAACAGTTCCGACTGCGCCTGGGTCGGGGCCGCCGAATACATCGAATACCGGCCTGTCTGGATATCGCTTGCATGAAGGTTCACGCTGGCGACAGTACAAATGCCGGCGATACATATCGCTGTCACTGCACTATGGTGAGCAGGATTAAAGAGTGATCGTTTCATAATGGATTCAGCCTCAGTGGTTTGATACAACCTGGCCGGCATCATGAAGCTGCGCTCGGGTACTGAAAATGGATAATCTATTCTCACCGGCGCAGTGTTTTTGTGGCTGTATTCACGTCCCGCAATACACAGCCACAATTTGTGGTCTCTCGTGCCCGAGCTCGAGACTGATTGTCAGGCGGGCTTGCTGGTCAATCCGTTTTTGTTCCGGCGTGAGCGTTTTGACTGCAGGACCGCCCGCCGCGGGTGAACGCCAACCGGTCAGTTCCTCATAACGATTCTGTGCATAGGCATGACGAAGACCATGCATCCTGGACAACCCTGCCCTGGCGGTCTCGGCTTCGTACAATCGCAATTGCTGTCGATAGTTCTTTGCGCTGGGAATCAGAGAACCTTTACCGGCCAGCTGTCGCGCACGATCGAGGACGGTACGTTGGGCCTCAGTCCGTATCGGGATGGTTCGCGCCTTGCCGCCCTTGGTCCAGCTTTCCTTAAGGACGATATGGTCGTCGCGATCGGCGTAGTCCGGTATGAACTTGATCGCTTCTTCTCGGCGCAAGCCAAAGGCCTGCTGTAGTTCCAGGCTCATCCGAACTCGGGCATCTCGAATCTTGCCAAGTTCTTCCGCCCCAACACTACGGGCCTTGGATTCGTTGGTCACAAACTGCCGGTTAGGAACACCATAGTGGTCGTTCGATCGTGCAACGACATTCTGACGATTGACCTTCTGGGCCCACCAGCGAATGACTGCCAGCCGGTTCTTCATCGCGCCGGCCGACAGCTCTTTTTCTTGCCAGTTTTTGACCAAAGCCTCGATGTGCTTGGGCTTGAGCGACTGTGCGCTCATATGACGGTAACCCAGATCATGGAGCTGGTCGGCGATCTGCGTCAGCAGCCGCTCCCGGTCTCGCTGGGTGGTAAAACTGCCGTCCCGGTTTCGACGGCAAATCTGCTTGAGTTGGTAGTTCAGATCTCTCAAAAGTGTTCTCGCATATCGGTAAGTGTTTCTGACCCAACCGGTGGCCATAGCCATTCGGTCCCGCGTACGCGGTACGGTCATGGGACACTACGCCCATTGCGACCTAAAGCTGCCTGGTCTAGGCAACGCCGGTTCTCCCCGGAGGGAATGGTCTGGCGTGGACCAACGTGCGCCGTTACGGGCGCGATTTAAGTGTGGTTACACATCACCTCCTTTCAGATAGGCGGAATACTTCCGCAGTTAATGAAGAATGAGCATCGACGGCGCCACCAGGGGTGGGCGTCTCGGCTCGACGAGTCAATACAGGCTGGTGCCTGCGAGAAAGAACCGATCTCGTGGTCGGCTCGGATTGGAGAATGAACCCACGGCTTTCGCCGCAGCGCATCGAAGGGTTCGGGCGCGCTCTGTTGCTACTGTATCCGCAGTAGCCACGGTTAAAATCGATCGAGGGAGGCAGTATCGGCCTTCATCACTGGCCCTGCACTGAATAATCCTGCCGAAAACCCGCGCCGTTTCCGGGAATGCCGCCCTCGTCACTACCCCGCTTCGCTTGCCAGTGACGAGGGCGCCTTCGGTTCAGGCACGCCGTGTGCCAGGCATCCGCATGTCACATGGCCTGCTACTAATCGGCTGGTGCAATCCTTCGGAGCGTTGCTACCTGCCCACTGGGGCCCACAGGCGCCGCTGAGTGCGGCCCCGCCCTTGGCACGCGAGTTAGAGACTCGCGTTGCCGTGGCGGGCAAGGCATGTGGACTCAGTGGACAGCTACAAAGCGTTGGCACTGGACGTAGTCCGCCAGTAGCTGACTCACTCGTACGTCCGTCAGGCCGGTCTACGTGATGGGATGGAGCGGAGAAAGGAGCCCCGCATAAAGCGGGGCGTTGGTGGGGATGGGGATGAGCTCAAGTCGTTACTTGATTGGTTGATTGAACAGCATGCGTACTACGCTTCAGTCCTCATGCGGCAGCAGAATCGTGATGACCGGTTCACCGGCATCACCTGGACCGACAATGAGCTTCAGTGTGACCAGTTCCGCTTCGGTCGAGTGACCGTCACGGGCTACCCGATACAGCTGGAACAACAGCCGGTCACCCGAATCCTTGCTGGTGCATATAGCATGGGACGCCATATACACGACGTCCCACAGCCTCCCCGACAGATCCTGATGCACCTGCTGCTCACTGTCATCCTCGGTCCAGGCCACGCAATCGGCCCAGACCGCAGATGTCAGCGCAACGGGCCATTTGAAACCAGCCTCGCTGGCCATGGAACCCGCATCGATCAGCACACCGTCCTCGATAGCCTGCGCACGGGTATAGGTTGAAATAACTTCACCGAAAAACGCTTCGGCGGACTGTTCATTGGAAATGTTACTCATGGGTATTCTCCTGTGATGGATAGACGCCAGGTCACACCTCCTCCCCTGCCGGAGAAGAAGAAGCTTCCCCGGCAGGGTTTGTAGAAAAGTGATGGACTTCAGAGCAGTCCACGTTCTGCAAAAGAGACGCTTTCGCCAGCCGAGACCACAAAGTGGTCAAGCACCCGCACATCAACCAGTGCAAGTGCGTCTTTCAGACGGCGGGTAATCGCCTCATCCGCATGACTGGGCTCAGCAACGCCCGATGGATGATTGTGAAAAAAGACCACTGCGGCGGCATTCACCTCCATGGCCTGCTGCACCACGACCCGCGGGTAAACCGAGGCGCCATCGATGGTGCCCTGGAACAGCTCACGCACAACGATGATCCGGTGACGGTTATCGAGAAATAGACAACCGAAGACTTCGTTACGGTAGTCTGCCAAGCGCAGACGCAGGAAATCCCGCGTCTCGTCCGGTTTACTCAAAATCCTGCCGGCTCGATGTTTGATGGATAACACTTTCATCGCCAGTGTGATCACTGATTGCTTTTCCACATCGTTCAAGTCTGCTGGTTTCAAACCGGATAACCGGTCTTCTTCCAGCGCCTCTACGGACGCATCCGTTTTCTTCATGACTGATCTCCTCAGGAAAAAGGGAGACCAGTCCCTCGGAGGAATGATCCCCCGATGGGTAGAAAATGGCCGGGTAACATGGTGTTACCCAGCCAAACGTTAAGTTACGCCGCGTCTTCTTGTGCGGTGTAGAACGGTTGCCCGTCGACCTTGGCCCACGCGATGCGCAGTAGCCGTGCCTTCAGGCTGATACCGGTCTCGCCGGCCTTGTCCCCGTTCTTGAAGGTGAAGGACTCGGCAAAGAGATCACTGAGTGTGAAGCCGATCAGTACCTTCAGATTGCCCTCGACGGCCGGCTTGAGCTGACGCACGATTTCCTGCGCCTGCTTTCCGGACACGCGACACTCGAAATGCGTGTACTGGGCGTTATCGACACTGCCACGAAGGGCAGCGATGGTGATACTCAGGAAGGGCTCTCCTTCCTTGGGTGCCACCTCCCGGACACGATTGAGATAACCGATGCCGGTGGTGTGAAGATCGAAATACTGCTTAGTTTCGTTGGTTGACATAGCACTTGCTCCTTAGAGGTTAAAAACTCCCGGAACAAGCGCGCCCCTGACGGGGATGCTTGCCCGGCAGGGTGAATGAAATGGAATCGGATTCCACTCTCTTGAGAAAGGACCGACGACAGAAAACTGTCGCTGTGCACCGGTTGCACGGCCCGACGGTGCCTCGATTGCCACTGAACCGCAGTGACCACGGATAAAACTGGTGTAATGGATGCGCTCAGGCCACATCGGAGGCCTCACAGACATAGCGCAGGTACTTGAGCATGCCGCGTGCATTGGCAAACGCAGGATGTTCAGCAATCGCTTGATGCGGGAACCAGTTGGCGATGTGTTTCGACAGTGCCACAGTGCCACCACCGACGAACAGCACACGATCCAACTCGATGCCTAACCCCAGTTGCCGGCGGGTCTCGTCATGAATGCGTTCCACGACCTCGCGCATGGCGGCCTCAACTAACGCGGCAACATCGTGCTCCTTTCCTTGAAGACGAACAGTCTTGTGCTCCACCGCCTGGGATACCAGTTGCTCACTCAGTGACTCCAGATCGAAGCGTTCCTGGATTCCATCGGCCACACTCTGTTTCACGTTCAACATTCCACACTGCAGCGAACCAGAAGAGGCATGCAATATGCCCTGGTCCTTTACCACGACGTAGTCTGTCGTGCGTCCACCGATGTCGACGATGGCAACCGGAACGGAGACACGATCCGCATCGAGTGTGACGCCGTCCTCTAGTTCGACGATCACGTAGTCGTACCAGGCGGCCAACGCCTCAGGTATAACCTCATGAAACGCTATGCCTGCCGGCAGCGCTCCAGAAAGTGGACGAACTGCCTGCTTGAGGCTATCGCGCTTCCTGGCAATGGTTTCCTGCCGATGCTCACCGCTCTTGCGGTAGAAGGTGCTAACAGGTAAACCGGAGACAGCATGTACACTTTTTCCGGCAAGTCCGGCCTGCTGCAGGGCATGTTGAACAACTGCTCGGTTCAGACCAGACCACGGGTAGCCCTCAAAATGCGTGGGCGCACCGTCCAAGGCTCCAACCGAATACACGGTATCCTCGGTCTCGTATTCGGCGATGCGTTGCTCAGCCTCATGGATCCAGGTCACACCGGACTGGCCCACGCGAGCGCGTGAAGGAATCGCGAGTAACCGGCCGTCTGGGAGTGCGATCTTGGTGAATGCATAGCCATCGTCGAGGCCAACCGGGATGGGATTTATTGAGCTTGCGTCAGCCATATGTTTTTAATCCTCTGATTCGTTATCGAGTATGTTTGTAGGTTGCCTGCGCTTGATCATTCACTGGCCCATCACCTTGCCCATGACACCACTAAGGGCCGCGAAGGGTTTAGTACCCTCAGTGGTCGATATTGGCTCAACGGACACAACAGCAGGCGCAGATTCGGGGAGCCCGGCAGTTCGATGCGGCGACCGGGACATCGAGTTCGTGAATGCCATGGTCGAATCGCGTTTTGTATCGTCAGATGTGCCGCGTAGCGATTCGATCTCGGATCGAAATCCCTGAACCAGCAACCCGCGCAACCATTCCTGCCGGCGGTTAACCGGCACTTGCCTGTGCCGGTTCAGCAGGACGGACTCGAGCGCCACACGGGGATCAAGCTGTATGGTGACTCGGATTCCTGGCTGTGCTTTTGCCATGACAAGACGGCTCCATCGACTTCAAACAAGCTCAGGATTATGGAGACACGCAGATGACACGCCAGAGGAAACCCGACACATCACGCGTCGTCGTTTTCGTCAGGGGAAGGAGCTGTGGCCGGTGCGGTGGGTGCGGAATGCAGTCCGAGATTCCGGGAGAATCCCGATGACAAGTGTCGTTGAGTTGGTGCCATTGGTGCACGACGTTCCCCACTCAATACATCATCGGGAACTGTTCCCATGAACTGAACTGCCTGCGTATTTTTGTCGTTGCCTTTCTGAATATCAGACCGCTCGATGCGCAGAAAGCGATAACCCTGGGGAATCATGAACAGTCCGCGAATCTTGCGTGCACCCAGCTCAATGACGTGGTCACGCGATGCGCGATCCAGTACACCGATGTGGCTGGCGGTTAGCGCGGCACAAACCAGGGCGTCATATGTCGATACGAGGCGTGCGGCCTGATAAGCATAGGGATTAGCGAACTGTAGCGGCATCCGGTAGGGTCGCTCAGACACGGCGACGGCAACCTCTATCGAACCCATCTGTGTCAACCGCTCATCCAGATCCCGCTGGAGACGCTGGAATAGCGCCTCCCGATCCTCAATGGCTTCATGTACCTTGATTAACCACCAGTCTGCATACGGATCATCATTGCGCGATGCCTGCCAGATCAGTCGCAGCCGTTCAGCGAATAGCCCCAGACCGATGATCGGCGATTGCCCCTTGGTGCCGTTACGACCTCGAACCAGCCGACGAGCCTGGTTCGTCTGCAGCGTCAGCCAGACCTGGCCACGCAGTGGCCCCAGTTTGGCATCGTCCGGTTTGGGGATCGGGTTTTCCGTGGTCATAGGTTGTCGGGTTCCCCCCTATGTCAATAGAGTTGCATGAGTTTGCGCGTATCAACGCATGCGCACTCGTTATGAACAAGGGAAAATCCCGTCGACAAATGGGAGGGTTGTATACCGAGTTCGAATTTCGACAGGTGATTCCAGTGGAATCACTTAGAGGAAAACTTATGACTCTTTAGCTTCTGATGCTGAATCCTTATTTGTTGGCATTCCCAACGTCTTCCGCATTTCATCCATCCGTACCTTTGCCAGCGCCATTCGCCTCTGTCGTTGCTCCTCAGTCTCCTTCGGTTCAATGGCTGTTTCTTGGCGTGCTGCCTGTTGACGCTGGGTCTCCCGCGCGCGCCGGGCATCCCGCACCTTGATGCCGAGATTGGGCACAAACTCGCCCGATTTCATCAATTCACAGAGACGGAACAGGAAACTGATCTCGTCATAGACCGGCTTCATGCCCTTTTGCTCGGCCTGGAACCGCCCCTCCAGTTCATCAAGAATCGGCTGGCGATCCTCTGGAGCAAGGGTGGAAAGATAGCGGTTAGCAATGTCTCGCTGGTTGTCGCCCAGGCGACGTGGATATACCAGCGGTTCTCCGTTCTCACCGGCATGCATAAATTTCGACGCATCTTCACCAGAATTAGTAGTTGTTGTTTTTTTATTATTACTACTACAACCTGAGTTCGATTTATGTGCATTCGATTTTTGAACTCGGGTCTCAACCGAGTTCGAATTTTGGTCATGGTGATCCCGCACCTGACTGTTTCCCATAGAATCTTGACGAATCTGCTGGATAGCATCGCGGGTAAACGAGAAGAACCGGCGTAGTCCTTCGTTACCTGTGCTCACCGCTGACTGCAACCGCCGTTCGATTGGATGCTCCAGGGCGCATACGTCACGACCGCCCCCGACATCCTCATCAATGGACGCCAACACGCCCTTGGCCACGGTACGCACCCGGGCATGACCATGGCTCACGGCCTTGTTCAGAAAGGCCATGTAGTCACCATCCAGGTGAATCACATCGGCCAGTGGCAGGGGCTCATCATGCAGTGCATAGACGTTACCGCGAAACCGTCCGCTCGCTTTACGCATACGTCCACAGAGGGTCAACCAGCGCGAGGCACGCAGGATGGCAATCGCACGGGCTATCGTAGAACGCGATGAAACATTGGCCAGGCGGGAAATGGTCTCATAACTTGGAAAAGCGGCATTAGCCCCTGTCTCCCGAACCGCCAACATGATGACCATCCACACCAGTTTGTCGACCGGCTCGAGTACCGGATCGCGGATTACCGCAGTGGGAAAAGACTGGTGGCGGTTTCCGAGGAAAAGGACCGTGTCGGCAGCACCGCCATCGCGTGATGCCTCCACACGAGCGATGGTGGCCTTGATCAGTTTATCGAGGGCGAGTGTTTCCGGACGAATGACGCCTGTCTGCTCATCCATCATCACCTACCTGAGCAGCACCATCGTCATTCTGGCCGGTCAGGTTTCCGTACTGGGCCCATCGCTGGGTCAGGTTCCAGATGGCGCGCATCGGCACCCCGGTCTCCCGGTGGAGTTCCAGGTAATCCTTGGGCGCGAGTAATCCAGTTGTCTCCCCATCGACCCGGCTCGACCAGGCCTGCCAGAGCCGGTGGGAACTTTCCTCATCGGCCTCGGGGGGACGCCCCACCGAAGGGTTCACAGAAAGGGTACGCCTTAGCCGACCGTAATCACGGGCATTCAGTCCGAACAGGATCAACAGCATCTCATGTGGCGCATCGGCTGCAATCAGCGACTGCAGGGTCTCTTCCGATTCACGTTGCACCCGCAGGTGATCGATCATCGGCCAGTACACCTGCCGATTCAGGGCGATATCCAGACAGTGGGCACGAAGCGATTCAACACGGTACAGGTCCGAAACGTTCATCTCCCGCAGGGCCTCGATCTCGCGCGGGCCGAATTTCATGTTTTGCAGGGCCACATGATCCCCTTCGGCCAGGCAGCGAATGGCATACATCAATACGGCGGTGACCAGATCGGATTCCTTCGTGCTTTCCATCGCCTCTACTCCCAGACCGATACACCGGTATCCGCGGTTATCCGGCGGATACGTCGATAGGTATCCATCAGGGCTAGCAAATCACGCCAGTCCCGATCATCAAGTGGTCGCCAGAGCCGGTAGCCCGTGTGGCCCGGATCCAGTGTCCAGATACTGCTGAACAGCAGATCGGCATCTTCGGTCTCGAGGGCACGGCGAAGGATCGATTCTTCCGGCAGCAGCGGCAGGATGGATTCGAGTGGCGCAAAGGTCATCTCCGCACAGGCCGCCAACTGCCACCACAGCATGGTGAGCTGACTCAAACTGTCTTCGTCGAGTTGATCCGCCAGAGTTGGATCTGGAATATCGCGCAATACGAATCCCAATCCCTTGCCGGACACCGCTTCAACGAGGTCAGCCATGCCGTTACGCTGGGCCAGTCGTGTTGCAAGCGTCCAGGCTCGGCCACGCAGTGACTTCAGGTCATTCGGGCTGGTATCGTTGGGGAGGTTCGGTAGTTCGGTCTCAGGTTCAGAAGTCTCTTTGACATCGTCATCCAGAAGACCAGTATCCGGCGCACTACCGGGATTCGACTGATCTGGTAATTCCGGTGGTAGTTCATCAGCGGAGATTCGATCCGAACTGGATATACCCGAACGTCCATCATCCTGATCAGCATCGAACGATTCGTCTGTGGCGCACTCAGGTTCTAATGATTCTTCATCCGGTTTCACTTCGGTCTCCGGAATCACCAGTTCCCTGCCGGCCATCTCGGCATCGAGCATCACGCGTACGGTATGAATACTGACATCCAATGCAGCGGCAATTTCAGACTCCAATGCGCTGCGTAGTACATCCGTGTCCCAGTCTGGGCTATCGTACCGTTTGCATAGCGTCGTGAAGACCTCTTCGAAATCCTCTGCCGACTCGGAACACCGATCCTGCCAAATCTTTTGAGCGGCACGCTCCAATCTGCGAATGCGTTCCACATGTGGTCTGCCGAGTCCGCCTTCGAGCGCAATGGGGATGACGGGTAACAGTCGATGGACGGTGTATACCATCTGGGAAATACGCGCCTGGGTAATGCGATACCCGGCACGGCGAAGTTCTGTTTCGAGACGCCTTTGAGAGATCACATCGAGACCGAGTTCTTCGGCAAGCAATTTTTGCGCTTCGCAAACAGCGCGCGCCTTATCGATGAAAGTAAGGCCTCCCCGCAGGTCGTTTTCCCGAAGATGCGCCAGCAGGACATCAGATTCGCAGCACCAGGCTTTGAGCAGGCAAGGTACTGCGGCAAAACGTTGATCACCGGTCTCGGCGAATAACTCCTTCAGTATGATCAGCCGCGTATTACCACCAGCATGGACGATAAAGTCAGCCGCATCTGGCCGCTGCGTGACCACCAAAGGTTGGTCCAGACCGGTATTGCGGATCGAGTCTCTGATCCGGTCATATTCGGGATTGCGGCCGTGACGCGGATTGTGCTCGTATGGCTGAATTCGGGAGATATCGATCATCTGTGGCGCCGGGCTGGTGATTACTTCTGCCGGTTGTGATATCGACACATTCGCAGGCGGCGTTGTGGGTTTGCCAGCCATTGCTCATTCCCATCCCTGCAGGCCGACGAAGATCTCCGGGTAACGGACCAGGCTTTCCCGCGGCACCGGCTCCAGCCGTCCTCCTGATCGGTCCGCCACCCGCTGGCTGACCTGCTCAATACGTGTCGCCATCTGGGGGCTCGCATGCCGGTGCTTACCAGCCAGCTGATACAAATAAGCAACTGAATCGTTGCAGACGGTAGCCAACTCTGCGCGTTCTCGCTTGGTGGCATATTTCAAAAATGTCCTTAGCTTCATGATGCCGAACATTAGCACCATGCATATCTATCAGCAAGCTAACTCGCCAACTAAATGTTTATCTTTGTGCTAAATTTCTGCTATATTGCCTGCATGATGCGCATTCCAGAAAAAATTCGGTTGAAGAATCTCGAGCTTCTGATTGCTGAAGCCGGCTCTGCTGCAAAACTGGCCGAACGCGTCGGCACCAACAGTTCCTATATCAGTCAGGTCCGGCGTCAGATGCGTACGAAGAAAGGTACTCCGCGGGGCATCGGCGACGATCTGGCGGAAAAACTGGAACGCGGAATGGACAAGCAGGAGGGGTGGATGGACACACCGCATAAGGACGAACGGGACGAGTCACACATCGCTGGCACTGAAGTCAATGCGCACATCGGGCCGGATATCCGCAGCCTATGCCCAGTGATCTCCTGGGTACAGGCTGGCGAATGGATGGAAATCGCCGAAGGTTACCAACCCCAATACGGTCAGGAGTTGCTGCCCTGTCCCGTTAGTTGCAGCAACGATTCTTACGTCCTGCGCGTACGTGGCGTCAGCATGGAACCCAAATTCCATGACGGTGACCTAATCTTCGTGGATCCTCATGTAGACCCGGTCCATGGAAAGTATGTGGTCGTCATGATTGAAGACACCGCAGAGGCCACCTTCAAACAACTTATTGTCGAAGAAGGCCGTCAGTATCTGAAGGCGCTGAATCCGGAGTGGCCAAACCGGATCATCGAGGTCAACCAGAATGCCCGGATCTGTGGGGTTGTGGTGTTTAAGGGAGAGATGGTTTAAGAACAATTTCCTGAAAAATCTGCTTGGGAAAATTTGTTTGCCCGTTTGATCATCGCTACCTGGATACAACAGCGTAACCCGGATAGAAATCCTACTCAGCTCGTCTCGGTTAGCTGATTTATCCGCCTGCTAAACATTTTCTCTTTGCCCATTAAATTGGCACCGTGCTAAAGTTTTGGCATGGACATTATCATCACCCGAAATAGCACCTGCCTGCCCGCTTTTCCGCGTCTTTCTCACACGACCACCGTTAGCATGAACTGTGCATCAAAGCACGGTGGAACATGTGAACTCATGAGGCAAGCAACAATCGCACAGCAACCCCCACCTTGGGTATTCATCGCGCATGCCTGAGCCTCACCCAATCCGAATCGAAAGAAAGCCAGCGGTGTTAAATCGAACCGGGATGAGTCACGCGACCCTATATCGTCGAATCAGTGAAGGCTTGTTCCCTCCCGGGGTTTCCCTTGGTAACCGTTCTGTCGGATGGCTGGCCCATGAAGTGGACACGATGTTAAATGCATTTGCCTCGGGAAAAACGACAGAGGAACTTCAAGCCGTGGTAAAACTTCTCGTAGAAAAGAGGCAGACTCTGGCCAATTGATTGAGTGACAGTCAGTCACGAATAAGCTGCTGGCACTCAGACTTGAGCCAACCTTGTCAGATGGTGTCGCACTCATAGCGCCGTCTGACAATGGCTCAAAATGGCCGGGAGTTGCCTTCACGCAAAACCCGGCCTCATGCTTGGGGGACAATGAAATATTTCACCGTAACCTGAACCGGTTGTACACCTTAGGTTGCCTGTTTAACCTCCTGCTCAATCTCATTAATTGCATTCATCACAACCCCTTTAATCTCATTCAAAAAATCAAACACCAGCCTGTCACCCTTGGCATCGGGAATCGGCACGTATTGGGCATAGATGTTATTGATGCGCTGGCGGCGATCAAAGGTGCTGCCTTTGCCGCGCAGGGCGTAGGCATCGTGCCAAGCCGGCTGAGGGACCTCCCTCAGACGGTGGCGACTGAGCTCGGGAATCTTTTGTGTGATCGCCGCCTTTATGCGATCGATGGTTTCGCGTTTTTGCTCTTCGGTGGGGTTGCCGCTCCATTCGATGGGATTTTCCAAAAAGCGTGAGATGGCTGCAGACAGCGCAGTAATTAAATTGGAGATGGGGCGTAAGTAGAAACCATCATCCCACCCTTCGGCATAACGCCGACTCAGTGCCTTGATGCTTTGCCAGGGACTAGGGGGGAATTCACTGTGAGGGGTGATGCTTAAGCGGCCGTTCCATTGCTGGCGGAAGCCATTACTAGCTTCCTGAATAGCTAGCACCAGATTGTCCGAACTGTACTCTGGAAAGGCGACCGGCTCAAATACAGGAGGTTGGGCGGCGGCTAGATAATCCAGCAGCTTTTTCAATTCGGGTATTGCAACTTTGGGCCCAACCTTATCGATTTTGCCGACATAAAAGGTAGCGTTCTCCAAATGCCGAAGCAAGTGTCGCGCCGCCTCGGTAGAGACGTTTTTGGCTAGTTGGTTTTCTGCCACGTTACGCACTCCACCGAAGATATGATCAAGCTTGGCCCGGCCTTTGAGGTTGTCACCCTTTACCACGTCCATGTGAGTGAAGGTGATAGCCAATTTCTGGGTATGGCCGCTGTTCACTACGCTCTCCAGCGCCTTACCTGCAGCAAAGTTGGTCATGCTGTTTTTGGCGCTATCCACCAGCAACACCACATCTACTTGGTGTAGTAGGGCCAGGGTCTGCTCTGGTAGGTCGGCGGTGACATTGGCCTTATGGCCAAGTCCTTCGGTATCAATCAGCACCAGTCGGGGTTGCTCATCAGTCCAGTCGGGTTTAAAAGGGCCGGAGACACGCATACCGTTGACCAGCGGGGTGAGCAACTTGCCCCAGGATTGAACAGCGATGCCGGAGAAGAAACGCACAGATTTAAGGAAGGCCGCTCTTTCTGCTGCAACTGTTTTCTGTATCCACGCTTTGGGCCAGCCGGTGGTGGTCTTCTCAAACTTGCCATCGCTGATCTGCTCAAACTTGCTGCGGATCTCATCGAGGATGTCGGAAGTGAGAGCCAGAAACTCATTGGACGCGGTGGCCTGTTCTTCGATCAGGTCCAGAGCCGCGTTGCGGTCTTCTGTTTTCATCTCTGTCAGCGGACCTTCTGCCTGTTCCAGTTCGCCTTTGTGTACTTGTGCCAGCTCGATGATGCGCTGGATATAGCTTTTTAGCAGTGCGTGTTGTTGCGCCTTCTCTTCATCGCTGGTGGTGAGGTCGGCGTGCTCTTCAATGATCAGCTCATCTGCATCATCGTTGTAATCGTACGGGTCGATTTCTTCTTCATCTTTGTTTAACTCACCCAGGATGTATTTGAGCCGAAATCGCATATCGCTCTTTTCCAGCAAGGTTTCGACGACTTTTTGCTCGTCGCTATCGATGGCTTTCACGATGGCGGCGGAGAGCGATTCTTCTATCTCAAAACGGGCTTCATGCTCGGACATGAAGGTGACCACGGCCTGGTAGTGATCGTTATCATTCAAGATAATTTCAGTAGCAAAGGTGGTGGTGCGGTTGACGGAGGTGGAGGGGAAACGCTCCGTCTCTGGGTGAGTGCCAATGAGTTGGCGTAATAGCGTCGTTTTACCAGCGCCGGGTACGCCGAGCAGTGCCACTTTGGCGTAGCCCTGGTTGTGATCTGGTAACGGCAGAAGCTTATTGCGCAGTTCACCGGTAGATTGAGTACGTGGTGCGACCTCGCCATAAAAGATTTCTACTACCTTGGGATCAAAACAGTTGGCGGCGTCAGCTTGAGAGGCAACAGACCACATGGACTCGTCTGCCAGCAATTGATTGAGTTGATCAACGAGCTTGAGCGCCTCCTGTTCGTCTTCCGTACCCAGACCTTTGCGGGTTTTTTTACCGGGTTTATTGTTATTGTCGGTCTTTAGAGGGTGTCGAAACTCTACCAACCATGACTTGCGGCCAGGGTTCTTTTTGGCATTGGCGGTGTAGTGTTGGCTCATTGCGCGGCTCCATATTGATGTTCCAGGGTGTTCCCATGATAACCTGGAGAATAATGATGTCAAGCCTATTTGGAACATCACGGAACATCGCCGAGCAACAGGAAGCCAGATTAGCCGCCCTTTCAACTCAACCAGTTTGGCTTTTACCACGCCTGAGGGAGATCTCGTATGTAGCCGCCTCCACCATCAACCAGTGGCAGTTCACGACCTTTGGTCTGCCTGCCAATCCACCAATATCCCTATTGGGCCTAACCCATCAAGCCTGAACCTCTAAATAAGCGCGTCCAGATGATCCGCCCATTTCTGTAGCCACTGCCTACACTCCGCCTCGTACCGGTGCAAATCGTAGGTTCCTTCAATCCCCTTACGTGAATGCCCCAATACCGCTTCGGCCACTTCGTTAGTGCATTGCAGGCGTGACAAGCCGGTCCTGACGCTTCTGCGCAGATCATGAGGTGTCCAGGCCGGAAGATCTACCATCTTGTTGCTTACTCTCATCCGCCAGGCCTGCTCGGTTAGCTGCTTTTGCTGGATAGGCAGCCGCGTTTTCTGGGATGGGAACGGGTAGTCTCCAGTGGTCAGGCGAAGTGTTTTCAGGAACTCCACCGCTTGGCGGGGCAATTGCACATAGCGCTCGACCTCCGTCTTGCTCTCCCTTATGTGGAATGCCCGTTTCTTCAAGTCGATGTCCTTCCAGGCCGCATTGCAGACCTCTCCGGTACGACACCCTGTCCAGAGGGTGAATCGAAGAACATTCTTCTGTGTTGCGGTGTAATCGGAGCCAGGCAACCATTTCAGCAACGTCGCCAACTCGCTATCAGAGAGGACTCTTTTTCCTCGTTGATGGGTAAGTTTCACCTTGGCCTGTCTGAGGCTTGATTTGGCGAGAATTGCCGGATTTGCAAACTCATCTGAAAAATAGCCCAGACCAATCGCAAACTCGTAGGCGGCGGAAAGCTCTCTCAGTACATTTCCTGCTTGAACATTTGCCCCACGTTGAACAATTGCCATGATCATATCCACCACAGCCTTTCGCGTGACAGCATTTGCCGCCATCTCCCCCAACTTGGGAATCACATCGCCATAGAGGGTTCTGCGCGTCTCAGACTGACCTTTCGGTTTTCGTGCGCCGGCGATGACCTTTCCGCTTGGAGATTTCCGGTCTTCGATATACTGGGTCAGGTAAAGTTCTACGAGTTTCTCCACAGTGAAGGATTTCTCAACTGACTCTCGTTGTCCCAGTTCCAATTCCTGGGCTTGCTCCCGTTCCTGCTGTTTCTGCCGTTTCTCCTCTTTGGCCTCAGTTGCCGGACAACGCCCCTGGCGACGAATTTGTTTCAGTTCCTGGAGCTTCAATCTCGCTTCGGCCAGGGAGGTCTCCGGGAAGTTGCCGATTTTCACCTGAACGAGCTTTGAGGTGATCGGGCTGGTATAGCGATAGAAAAATGTCTTTAATCCGGTAGCCCCGCATTTCACTCGCAAGCCGATGTTTTCCCCCTTGTCGGCCTTGATTTTATCTCCCGGCTTCATCGTCTCCACTGTCCTGGAAGACAAAGGTTTGGTATTCTGTACTGTTGCCATTGGCATCCTCTTGAATTGATGTCAGTTTGTCCGACGCAATGGAAAAAAGTGTAACTTTTGGATTTAAAGGAAAAGTTACACTAACAAAAGTTACACTTCAAGTTACACTTTTTCCTGAGATTGGATGATATTTCGTGAGACTCGATGAGACTGCAAGAGACGACGGAAAAACGATAAATATATATAAATCAATAAGTAGCACAGCGTAACGGCATGAGTCCATTAGAAAAAAAAGACCAACACACCCCGATGATGCAGCAATATTTACGCATCAAAGCGCAGCACCCCAACGAGCTGTTGTTTTACCGTATGGGCGACTTTTACGAGCTGTTCTACGACGACGCACGCAAAGCTGCCCAGCTAATGGACATCACCCTCACCGCGCGGGGCAAAAGTGATGGCCAGCCGATTCCCATGGCGGGCATTCCCTATCACTCGGTGGACGGTTACCTGGCCAAGCTGGTCAAACACGGGGAATCCATTGCCATCTGTGAGCAGATTGGCGACCCCGCCACCAGCAAGGGCCCCGTGGCCCGGGAGGTGGTGCGCATTATCACCCCGGGCACTATCAGCGATGAGGCGTTACTCGACGACCACCGGGATAACTTGCTGGTTGCGGTGAGTCAACGTCAACGACACGCCGCCTTTCATTACGGTATCGCCTCACTGGATATCGGTAGCGGTCGTTTTCTGATCGCTGAGGTCGGCGATGTTGAGGCGTTGCGCGGTGAACTGGAGCGCTTGCGACCTGCGGAATTACTGATCAGCGACGACTTTAGCGCACCGGATTCACCCCTTACCGAGAGCTTCGAAAAACACCGGGGGCTGCGCCGCCGACCACCCTGGGAATTTGATCTGGACAACGCTCGCCGTCAGTTGAGCGCCCAGTTCGGCACCCGGGATCTGTCCGGATTTGGCTGCGAAGATTTGGAGCTGGGCATCATCGCCGCGGGTTGCCTGTTGCAGTACGCGCGGGAAACGCAACGGGGCGCTCTGCCGCATATTCGCGCGCTGGACCACGAGCGGCGCGAAGACAGTGTTATTCTCGATGCCGCCACCCGGCGCAATCTGGAACTGGATACCGGTTTGACCGGTCAGGATCAGCACACCCTGCTCGCGGTGATGGACAATACCACCACGGCCATGGGCAGCCGCTTACTGCGCCGCTGGCTCAACCGGCCACTCAGCCAGCCAGGCACCATCAATCACCGCCGCGCGGCGGTGTCGGTGCTGCTCGAAAATTACCACTACGAACCCCTCGTCGGTGCGCTCCAGGACATCGGCGACATGGAACGTATTTTGGGCCGCGTCGCGTTGCGTTCCGCTCGTCCCCGCGACCTGACTCGTTTGCGGGATTCCCTCGCGGCGCTGCCGAGTGTGCGCCAGATGCTCGACCCCATCACCGATAACTATATTGGCGAGCTGCGCGAACAGGCAGCCAGCTTTCCCGATCTGGATACAGTTCTGCAACGGGCTCTGGTGGACAATCCCCCCGCCGTAGTGCGCGATGGCGGGGTTATTGCCACCGGCTACGACGCGGAACTGGATGAACTGCGCGCCATCAGTAGTAATGCCGGCGACTATCTGGTAGCCCTGGAAGAAAGTGAAAAACAGCGCACCGGTATTAGCACCCTGAAGGTCGGCTACAACCGAGTACACGGCTATTACATCGAAATCAGCAGGGCGCAGAGTGGCCAGGCGCCGGTGGAATATGTGCGCCGCCAAACACTGAAAAATGCCGAGCGCTACATCACGCCGGAACTCAAGAGCTTCGAAGACAAGGCCCTGAGCGCGCGCAGCCGATCCCTGAGTCGGGAAAAGGCGTTGTATGAAGAACTGGTGGAGTTAATTGCGGAACAACTCGCCGCGCTGCAAACCTGCGCCGCAGCCATCGCCACCATCGACGTACTCGCCAATCTGGCCGAACGCGCACATACGCTGCGGCTGACGCCAGCCAATATTGTGGAGGGTGCCGGCATTCAGATTCGCGGCGGTCGCCATCTGGTGGTGGAGCAGGTACTCGATACGCCCTTCGTCGCCAACGACCTGCAACTCGACCAACAGCGCAAAATGCTGATTATTACCGGACCTAATATGGGCGGTAAATCCACCTACATGCGCCAGACAGCGCTAATAGTGCTGCTAGCTCACATCGGCAGTTTTGTCCCCGCCGAGAGCGCCACGCTGAGCCCTGTAGACCGCATCTTCACGCGTATTGGGTCATCTGATGACCTGGCGGGAGGGCGTTCGACATTTATGGTAGAAATGACCGAGGCCGCGACCATTTTGCACAACGCCACCGCGCGCAGCCTGGTATTGATGGATGAAATTGGACGCGGCACCAGCACCTTTGACGGCCTGTCCCTGGCCTGGGCATGTGCCACCTATCTGGCCACACAGATCGGCGCTTACACGTTGTTCGCCACTCACTATTTTGAGCTCACCGCCTTGCCGGAACAGATCGACAGCATCGCCAATGTGCACCTCGACGCCAGCGAGTTCAACGACAACATTGTATTTTTACACAGCGTGCAAGCGGGGCCGGCCAACCAGAGTTACGGCATCCAGGTAGCGAAACTCGCTGGCATCCCCGACGAAGTGATTGCCAACGCCCGGCGCGAACTGCAGCGCCTGGAAGTCACTAATTACGGCGCCATCGCCCGCAATGCGAACGCGCCCCGCCAGGAAGAATTATTTGCCGACTCGGGCGCAGCGCGCGTACATGCAGCGCTCGCCAGACTGAATCCCGACCTGCTCTCGCCAAAGGATGCGCTGGAAAAACTCTATCAACTGAAAGAACTGGCCAATAAAGCGAACGACTAGGTGCCAGTCTGGTGCGTTTCAGGACAGTACCCACCCCCCCCTGACGCCCCTCAGAGCCTGTTGAGTTAACCGAACGGGTGGCGTAGCACGATAGTCTCGTTGCGCTCGGGCCCGGTGGAAACGATGTCAATAGGTACACCGACCACCTCCTCTATATGGGCAATATAGGCCCGCGCATTGTCCGGCAGTTCGGCGAGAGACCGCTTCCCCAGAGTAGATTCCTGCCAGCCGGGAAGGGTTTCGTAGATCGGGCTCAGATTTTCGTAATCGTCCGCGTGGTGTAGCGCGGTCGCGACTTCCTCCCCCTGTGCGTTGCGGTATCCCCGACAAATGTTAATGGTGTCGAGGCCGTCGAGCACGTCGAGCTTGGTCAGACACAACCCTGATACGCTATTGATCAGCACTGCCTGCCGCGCAGCCACCGCATCAAACCAGCCACAGCGGCGCGGCCGTCCAGTTGTCGCTCCAAATTCATGACCACGTTGCGCCAGGCGCTCACCCACAGCGGAGAATAATTCCGTAGGAAAAGGTCCGGAACCAACCCGCGTGGTATAAGCCTTGGTGATGCCCAATACATAATCGAGATACAGCGGACCAAAACCGCTGCCAGTCGCCGTGGCGCCAGCGGTGGTATTGGAGGATGTCACATAGGGATAGGTACCGTGATCGATATCCAGCAGGGAGCCTTGAGCACCCTCGAACAATATGTTGCTTCCCGCCGCCCGCGCGTCGTGCAGCAAGTTGGTAACGTCCCGGGTTAACGGTCTCAGCAGTTCTGCCCACTCTGCCGCACTGGCGAGGGTTTTACCCAAATCCACGGCCTCACACCCGTAATATCCGGTGAGCACGAAGTTGTGATAATCCAGCACCTCGCGCAAGCGTTCGCCAAAGCGATCCAGATTAAGCAGATCCCCCAAGCGCAATCCACGCCTGGCCACCTTGTCTTCGTAAGCAGGGCCGATACCGCGCCCGGTGGTACCTATTTTGTCTTTACCGCGCGCCTTTTCCCGCGCCTGGTCGAGGGCCACATGATGCGGCAAAATTAACGGACAGGCCGCCGAAATGCCCAACCGCTCGCGCACCGGTATGCCCTGTGCTTCCAGCTCGCGCATTTCCAGCAACAACGCCTCGGGAGAAAGCACCACGCCGTTGCCAATCAGGCAGGAGACATCGTCGCGCAGAACACCGGAGGGAATCAGGTGCAGCACAGTCTTTTTCCCGTCGATCACCAACGTGTGTCCAGCGTTGTGCCCGCCCTGAAAACGCGCCACGATCGACGCCTTGTCTGTCAGCAGATCGACGATCTTGCCCTTACCCTCATCGCCCCACTGCGTGCCCAACACCACCACGTTTCTACCCATATCGCTGTCTCTTGGCCTCTACATTTGACACATTACTGTTTACTGCTGGCGCGCCTCTGGGCGTCGGCAGCTGGCTTTAGTGTGGCTATACCGGGATTATCTGAATCTGCCCATCGGCACCAAGGATCAGCTCGCGGTCACAGTGCAGCTCCTGATAGTCCGGCGCTTGCCCCGCAAAGCCGCATACCACCCGCTCGCCGTTGTCCCGTAAACGGTCTATCTCGGTAATAATTGACGGTGTCTCACTGTGCGGTACGAAAATACCACAGCTGATATCCTGTTCGTCGTTCGCCAGCGCCGTCAGCGTTTCCAGATCCGCGCCAAAGCCGGTGGCCGGACGGGAGCGCCCGAAGGCTTCGCCAATGTGATCGTAACGACCCCCATTGCCCAGCGCCTCGCTGGTGCCTGGTGCGAAAGCAGCAAACACTATGCCGGTGTGATAGTGATAGCCCCGCAATTCCGCCAAATCCACAGACAGAGTGGTCTCGGGAAAGCGCGCCTGGATTGTCGCCAGCACCGCCGTTAGCTCGTCCAGCGCGACACCCACTTCCGCTGGCGCGCTGTCCAGAGTCGAGCGCGCCTGTTCTAGAACATCGACGCCGCCAGCCAGACCAGGTAGTGCGCCAAGGGCCGCACGGATCACCGGATCGTCAATGTTATTTACCAGCCACGAATCGAGACCCGACGCCTTACTTTGGAGCAACTGAAACAACTCTGCACGCTGCGCAGCACTAAGCTCCGCGCACTCCTCCAGGCCGCGGTAAATACCCACATGGCCGAGACAGAGTACCGCGCCGTTGATACCCGCCGTGCGCAGGGTTTCAATCATCAACGCGATAACTTCCTCGTCGGCACCCAGCCCGTCTTCGCCAAACAATTCGACGCCCACCTGCAGGGGTGAGCGCGAGGCCAGTGGTTGACGCGCACGGGTATATAACACCTGCCCGGCATAACACAGTCGATTGGGCCCAGTGCGGCGCAGACTGTGGGCGTCCATGCGCGCCACCTGCGGCGTGATATCGGCCCGCACCCCCATCGTGCGACCACTGAGCTGGTCGGTGATTTTAAACGTCATCAACTCCAGATCGGAACCGGACCCGCTGAGCAGAGATTCGGTAAATTCCGCCAAAGGCGGGATCACCAGATCGTAGCCCCAGCTGTGATATAAATCGAGCAGGCGACGGCGCAGGCGCTCTACTTTGAGCGCCCGGTTGGGAAGGATTTCCGCAATTCCATCGGGCAGTAACCAGCGTTCAACTCCGGCCATGACGTTCTCCAATTCGGGTCTGGCAGCCATCTTACCTGACCATAAAAAGCAGGCCAGCGCCGAGCAGCATGCTACACAAACCAGCTATGCGCAGCGGGCGGTCTTCCAGCTGGGACAGCAGATAAGCAGCACCGCGCCAGCGTCGGGGCGCAACAAACGGCATCGCCCCTTCGATAACCAGTACCAGGCATAACGCCGCGCTCAGATCCTGCCACATAGGAGTTACCCACGCCTCACTCGCCTTCAACTACCGTGCAACGCGCCGTCAACGGTAACCGTCGACAACCGCTCCACACGCTTTTGCAAACCACAAAAAAACCGGGTCTCCCCGGTTTTAAAATTCTACCAGTTTAGCGGTTAAGGTGCCGCATATTTTTGTCTGTCACCGGCCCTTTTGATTCTTCAAATACCGGAAAAAGTCACTGTCTGGCTCCACCAGCAAGACGTCGCTCTTATTGTTAAACGCTTCGCGATAGGCACCAAGACTACGGGTAAATGCGTAAAATTCGGGATCCTGGCTATACGCCGCCGCATAGATCCCGGTGGCTATAGCGTCGCCATCGCCGCGCAACAGTTCGGCCTGTTTGTAGGCGTTGGCCTTGATAATCGTTTCCTGACGGTCGGCATCGGCTCGCACGCGCTCCGCCGCCTCTAGCCCTTTGGAACGCAATTCCCGCGCCTCTTTTTCACGCTCCGCCGTCATGCGTCGATACACCGCATCGCTCACCTCGGGAGGTAGATCGATACCCTTGACCCGCACATCCACCACTTGCACACCCAGTGATGAGGACACCGACTGATTAAGTTCGTCGGTAATATTCTTCATCAACAAATCGCGCTCGCCAGATACCGCTTCGTGCAAGGTTCGGGTGCCCAGCTGGTTACGCAACCCGTCGTTCACTCGATCCGCGAGGCGACTGTGGGCTACTACTTCATCGCCGCCAGTTGCCTTGTAATAGGTCTCCACGTCGATAATCCGCCACTTGGTAAACGAATCGACTATCAAACGCTTTTTTTCCACCGTAAAAAAACTTTTCGGTTCCGCGTCCAGCGTCAAAACACGGGCGTCGAATTTACGCACTTTGTCGGCAAAAGGTAATTTGTAGTGCAATCCAGGCCCAATGTCCGCTTCAATGATCCGACCAAAGCGCAATTTCACGGCCCGTTCAGTTTCCATCACCACAAACAAGGTACTGTTCACAACAATCGCCAGCAGCGCTGCAAACATCACATACGTGGAAAGTTTCGGATTCATTAGCGCGCCTCCCGACGTGGCGTTGCAGAAGGTTGACGACGCAGTTTTTCAATCACTTCCTCAGCAATAGTGCTGATGTCCGACGCCGACAAAGAACGTTGAGCCCCCCCGGTGGATGGTTGCGGGGAGAGCATTTTATCGAGTGGCAGATACAGCATGTTATTACCGCCCTCGACATCCACCATCACCTTGGTGGCATTGGACATCACGTTCTGCAGCGCGTCCAGATAAAGCCGCTGCCGAGTAACCTCCGGAGCCTTGCGATACTCGCCGAGTAATTTTTCAAAACGCTGGGCCTCACCTTCGGCCTCAGCCACCACCCGGGATTGATAGGCGTTAGCTTCTTCGATAACACGCTGCGCTCGTCCCCGCGCCTCCGGAATAATGCCGTTGGCGTAGGCCTGCGCCTCGTTAACCAGGCGCTCCTGATCCTCGCGCGCCTTGATCACGTCATCGTAAGCGGCCTTGACCTCGGTGGGCGGCTTGGCTTCCTGAATATTGATTTTAACAATATGAATACCGGTGCCGTAGTTATCCAGATAATTTTGAAGCCGCGCCTCGACATCGTCGCCAAGTTTTTCCCGTCCAGTGGAAACTACATCATCCAGCTTGCTACTGCCAACCACGTGGCGCAGGGCACTGTTGGTCGCCTCGCGCAGACTCAATTCCGGCTCCTTGACTCCGAGCACAAAGGATTTTACATCGCGAATGTTATAGTGCACAGTCAACGGCAGCTCGACAATATTTTCGTCCTCGGTCAGCATCTTTTCATTGACCTGATACTGCCGTTCCTCGGTTACCCGTACGATAGTACGCGAATCAATAATCGGCGGGTTCCAGTGCAGGCCATCTCCTACTGTTTCGAGATATTTACCAAATCTCAGAATGACCGCTTTTTCCTTGGCATCGACCTGATAAATGCCGAACAGTGCCCAGACAATAGCAATGATCAACAGAGCACCCACAAAAAATGCAAAGCCGCCACCGCCGGGCTGGCCGTCGCCCCCCGCCCCTTTACCACCGCCACCAAAAATCCCTGAAAATTTTTCTTTCAGTTCGCGTAGCGCCTGATCGAGTTCGGGTGGTGTATTACCACCGCCCCACGGATCTTTGCCGCCACCAGGTTGATTCCAGGCCATTGATTACTCCAGAGTTATACCGCTGCTAAAAAACGGTCGTGCAATTAACTATCAGGCGCTACGCGCCAACGTTTGAGGAACAGGTTCGTCGGGAGCCGATGCCAGATCCTGCGCCTCGATACCCGCGGTTTTTAGCAGGCGACTAAAATCCGCCTGCGCCAGCCTCACCTGCAATATGGTACCACCATTTTCCGTGCTCCGTTCGTTGACGACCCCGTTGGCACGGTAGAATTGCGCACGTAACCGCGCTTGCTGTGGCGTTAAATAATAGGTTCCCCGATGGATCGCGCCGCTTAACAATTCCACCATGGCCTGGATCAACAACGCCAGTCCGGCACCGGTTTGTCCCGACAACCATACGCCAACGGGTTTATTGCGGGCATCGCGCTCGATGCGTGGCTCAGCATCCTCGAGTAAATCAATTTTGTTATACACCATCAATACGGGGATATCCGCCGCACCGATTTCCTCCAGCACTTGTTTGACGCGCTCGATGTTCTGGTGGCGCGTATCGCTGGCGGCATCGATAACATGTAACAACAAGCTGGCCTGCGCCGCTTCTTCGAGGGTGGCGCGAAAGGCCTCGACCAGTTTATGGGGTAAATGGCTGATAAACCCCACCGTGTCCGCAACAATGACCGGCCCGACCTGATCCAGATTCAGGCGCCGCATGGTGGGGTCAAGCGTCGCAAACAGCTGGTCTGCAACGAACGTATCGGCGTTAGCAAGCATGTTAAACAGCGTCGATTTACCAGCGTTGGTGTATCCCACCAGTGACACGGTAGGAATTTCCGCGCGGCGCCGACGACGGCGCCCCTGTGCGCGCTGGCTGCGCACCTTTTCGAGACGCTTCTGAATCGCTTTAATCCGCGCCCGCACCATGCGCCGGTCGCTTTCCAACTGAGTTTCCCCGGGGCCGCGCAAACCGATACCGCCCTTCTGGCGTTCCAGATGGGTCCAGCCGCGTACCAGCCGGGTGCTCAAATGCTGGAGCTGAGCGAGCTCCACCTGTAATTTGCCTTCGTGAGTTTGCGCACGCTGCGCAAAAATATCGAGAATCAGCCCGACACGATCCACCACCCGACAGCACAGCTCCCGCTCCAGATTGCGCTCCTGACTGGGGCTCAGTGGATGATTAAAAATAACAAGTTTGGCGTCGTGCTCGCGCACCAGGTCGGCGAGTTCCCGCAACTTGCCAGTGCCGATAAAGTAGCGACTCTGGGGGGTCTGCCGGTGACCGCCAATAACAGCCACCGGATCGCCACCAGCGGAAAGTACCAGTTCTTCAAACTCCCGGCAGTCCTCCGGCTCCCGCTCACTGGCAATATCGAGATGTACGAGTACTGCAAGCTCGCCAGAATCCGGGCGGTCAAAAAACAATCAACCTCCCTGGCCCTCGTCGCCATACTCGCTATCCCCGTCACCAGACGGTGGTACAGCCATGGGCAACTTGACAGGACGGGATGGCACAACGGTGGAGATCGCGTGCTTGTAGACCATCTGGCTGACAGTATTCTTAAGCAAAACGACAAACTGATCAAAAGACTCGACCTGGCCCTGTAATTTGATGCCGTTGACCAGAAAAATAGAGACGGGTATCCGCTCCTTGCGCAGTACGTTCAAAAAAGGGTCTTGTAAATTATGCCCTTTTGACATTGTTATTCTCCTTCTTTAAGAAACCAATAATAATTAAATATCTCATAAAACCATAAGGTTAAAGCGCCAAATATAGCCGCCTATCATCTGGGTCGACCATGATACTACCGGCTTTGAGTTTAGTATATGGTCTCTTTTTCCAAAATTTTCAAGTAATTAGTCAAAATTTGTGGGGTGGACAGCGACATTTCCTCGGTGGATTCCATGTCCAGCCAGTATACATCGGGCCAACTACGCAACCAGGTGAGCTGCCGCTTGGCCAGCTGGCGGGTGGCGATCACCCCCTTCTCGACCGCGTTTTGATAGCCGCAATCACCCTCGAGATATGACCACAGCTGCCCATATCCAGCAGCGCGCATGGCGGTGGAGGTGGACGACAGATCACCGCGGGCGCGCAACTTCGCCACTTCCTCGACCAGGCCGCGCTCCAGCATGAACGCGAAGCGCTGGGCAATTCGGTGATGCAAATTAGCGCGCGGCCCTCCCGACAGAGCACAGGCCACCACTCGGTAATTTTCGGTGAGGGCGGCCGTGCCCTGCCCACAACACAACTGTTCCTGATGCACGGCAGTTAGCGACTTACCGGTGATGCGATAGACTTCCAGTGCGCGCTGAATACGCCGGGAATGATTGGGGTGAAATCTGGCAGCACTGTCGGGATCCACCAACGCCAACTCCGCATGCAGTGCGGGCCAACCCCGCTCCTCGGCCTCGCAGACAATCTGCGCGCGTATGTGCGGGTTGGGCGGGGGCAATTCAGCCAGGCCATCCAACAGGGCGCGAAAATAGAGCATGGATCCTCCCACCAGCAGTGGAATTTTCCCGGCGGTGATAATCTCCGCTATCTCCCGGCGCGCGTCCGTCACAAAATCAGCCACGGAATAAGGGTCCGCGGGATCGCGAATATCGATCAGGCGATGGGGATGCCGCGCCAACGTTTCGGCATCAGGTTTGGCGGTACCGATGTCCATACCGCGATAAATTTGTGCTGAGTCAACACTGATTAATTCGACGGGTAAATGATCCCGCAAGCTGAGCGCCAGATCAGTTTTGCCCGACGCAGTAGGACCCATTAAAAATAGAATATGCGGGCGCCCGTGCCCGGCCCCGGCAACAACCACCTAACGCCCCCGCAAAAACAGTTTGTCCAGTTGCTCCAGGGTCAGCTGCGCCCAGGTCGGACGACCGTGATTACACTGCCCGCTGCGTTCGGTGACTTCCATTTGCCGCAGTAACCCGTTCATCTCCGCAATGGTCAGCTGCCGATTGGCCCGCACTGAACCACGACAGGCCATGGTCGATAAAATTTCGTCGCTGCGGGCACTGAGACGATCGCTGTTTCCGTGGGTTAATATGTCCGCCAGCACATCCCTCACCAGTAGCGCGACATCCACGCCGCGCAGCAACGCGGGTATACTCCTGACTAACAGGGTTTCCGGCCCCGCGCGATGCACGTCAAAGCCCAAATCGCGAAACAGCTCCGCGCTGGTTTCGGCACAATCCGCCTCACTCTGACTGACACTGAGACTTTCCGGCACCAGCAAGGGCTGTGTTGCAACCGCCTGATTTTCGTACGCAGTTTTCATCTGCTCGTAGGTAATGCGTTCGTGAGCGGCATGCATATCTACGATCACCAGCCCACGTTCGTTTTGCGCGAGAATATATATCCCAAGAATTTGTGCCACGGCGTAACCCAGCGCCGGAACCGACTGTCCTTCCGACTGAGTCTGCGCGCCTCCCTCTGCAAGGGGCACAGTAGGGTGCACATGGCGGTCATCGTGGGCAGCCACGTTGGCAGCGCCATACAGTTCGCGCATTTCCCCCAGCGCACCGCTGCCATGTTGCCGCAGGTCCATCCCGTGTTGGTGGTAATCAGATGTTCGGCCATGGGCATCCCGCCCTGGTACTGGCGTGATACCCGCGCCCGACTGTTCTTCACCTGCCAGGTGAGAAGTTGACGCGCTACTGTGTTCCGCTCCAGGCCCCATTGCGGCTACAGCCCGATGTAAATGGTGAAACAGGAAATCGTGCACCGCGCGACTATCCCGGAAACGCACCTCGTGCTTGGTAGGATGGACGTTGACATCCACCGCTCTGGCGTCGAGTTCGATAAACAACACAAACGCCGCATGCCGATTGTGGTACATCACATCGCGATAAGCCTGGCGCACCGCGTGAGTCACCACCCTGTCCCGTACGCAACGCCCATTGACAAAAAAGTACTGCAGATCCGCCTGACTGCGGGAGAAAGTCGGCGCTGCCAGCCAACCCCATAAGCGCAAGCCGTTGCGCTGCACATCAATAAACCGGGCTGCGGCCATAAACGCGCCCCCGCATATCGCTGCCACGCGCCGTTCCCACTGGGTTTGATCGGTGGCAGCGCGAAACTGATGCAGCGTTTTATTGTTGTGACGTAAACTGAAATCCACATCGAAGCGGCTCAATGCCAACTTTTTGACAATCTCTTCGATACGCGCATATTCAGTTTTTTCGGTGCGCAGAAACTTCCGTCGTGCCGGGGTGTTAAAAAATAAATCCCGCACTTCTACCGTAGCACCGCGCGCATGGGGCGTGGGCCGCACTGCGACGGCCATCTCCCGACCTTCGGTGACCGCACACCAGCCGGTGTTGCCGGCTTCCGCATTGGCGCTGAGGGTCAATCGCGAAACGGAGCCAATGCTGGCCAACGCCTCGCCGCGAAACCCAAGTGTTGCCACCCCTTCCAGGTCTTCCAGCTCAATAATTTTACTGGTGGCGTGGCGGCTAAGGGCCAGCGGTAAGTCCTCCCTGGCAATACCGATGCCGGTGTCGCGCACGCGAATTAGTTTGGCGCCGCCGAGCTCAATATCAATGTCGATACGATCGGCACCAGCATCGAGACTATTTTCGATCAGCTCCTTGACCACCGACGCGGGCCGTTCCACCACCTCGCCAGCCGCAATCTGGTTTGCCAGTCGGGGACTGAGTAAATGAATTGATTGCATAGTGTTCACATTATGACGTTGGAATACTAATGCGTTGGCCAGTACGGATGGTGGTGGAATTAAGCCGATTGTGCTCCAGCAGGCGCTTCACGGAGACATTATGCCGCTGAGCAATATCCGACAAGGTGTCGCCGTGACTGATAATGTACTCGCGATCCGCCGACCGCCCGCGCTGCCACGCCAGACGAGTTCCCGGTGGCGGACGCGCGGTGAAATAGCGATGCACTCCGGTAAAAATAGCATCCGCCATTTTTTGTTGATAATCCGCCTGGTTTAGGCGCTGCGCTTCAGTGGCGTTGGAAATAAATCCCGTCTCCACGAGGATGGAGGGCATATCGGGGGATTTGAGCACCACGAACCCCGCCTGTTCCACATGCCGTTTGTGCAAATGCGCAAACGCGCCCATCGCCTTGAGCACTTCTCCCCCCACCTCCAAACTGCTATCCAGGGTCGCCGTCATGGAGAGATCCAGCAGCACACTGGCCAGCATTTTATCCTTGTCGTTGAGGCTAACACTGCCGACCCCGCCAATCAGATCCGCGCGATTTTCCCGTTCAGCCAGATAGCGCGCGGTCTCGCTGGTTGCGCCACGTCGCGACAGCGCATACACCGAAGCGCCTCGCGCAGCGGGGTTTTTAAACGCGTCGGCGTGCACCGAAATCATCATATCCGCCCTTTTTTCCCGCGCGATGGCGGCGCGTCGATTCAACGGGATATAGTAATCTCCAGTGCGCACCAGCACCGCGGAGTATCCTGGCTCCCGGTCCAGGCGCCGCTTCAGCGCGCGACTGATGTCGAGCACCACCTTTTTCTCGTACACCCGATTGGGGCCGATGGCACCGGGATCGTCACCACCGTGACCCGCGTCGATGGCAATTACAATGTCGCGCTGTTTATCGTTGTCTGGTACCACATCGCGCACGGTTTTTCCGGTGGCCTGCTGACTGTCAAACAGGTCCACCACCAACCGGTCGCCATACTGTTCATTGCGCTTTAATAGAAAACTGCGCGGCTTCACACTGGTCCGCAAATCGAGCACGATACGCAACCCGGACGGTTCGCGAGTAGCGCTGCGGATAGCGCTTAACGGAGTTGGCGCCAGATCAAGTACAGGTAACCCACGGGGCAACGAGGCGTTGGCGATATCGATTACCAGCCGCTCGGGGTTCTGCAGGGAAAATAACTTGTGTTCAACACCGTCGCTAAGATCGAAAACCAGTCGGGTGTGATCGGGGGCGCGCCACAGGCGCACACCTTCAATGGTGGCCGCGACAACCGAGAAGGGGGCCGTGAGCATCAGGCCAAAGCAAAATGCGGTCGCCACAGCTCTGCTTCCCGTTGTGCCCCTCGGCAATATTTATCCCCGATTGTGTTTGCAAATGTCGGCGCTATTTAGCGCCCGGTTTTAATTCGTTTTGTTCCGCCCGCCGGTGGTGGTTGCTGCAGCGAGTTTATTCACCGCCGCACCACCTCGCGTTGACACCGGCACCAGGGTGGCGGTGCGCCCGGCACCCGTCACCTCAAGCAGAACCCTGATATCCGGTAGCGGCAGCATACCTGCACCCCGTTCCGGCCATTCTATCAGGCAGATCGCCTGTTCATCAAAATAATCGCGCATACCGATAAACTCCAGCTCTTCGGGATCACCTAGGCGGTACAGGTCGAAATGGTACAAATTTCCTCGGACGAGACCATAGGGTTCCACCAGTGTATAGGTGGGACTTTTAACCGGCCCGATATGACCCAGAGCACGCAGCACGCCGCGACAAAACGTGGTTTTGCCGGCCCCCAGAGTGCCCTCCAGAAAAACCACGGCATTGTTAATGACTGCGCCGAGGCGCGCGCCACAATCCACGGTAGCCTGCTCATCGGCCAGATTTACCATTATTGATTGCATAGCGACTTGCATTACGTATTCATCCGTTCACCAGGCGACGTAAATGGGGCATTAAATCCGTCGCCAACAGACCGCGCTCACCGCCCACCGCGGCCGCCCGGTCAGCCGCGGCCCCGTGAACGCAGGCACCGAGCCTGGCCGCGTCCGCTGGCCTCAACCCTTGTGCCATAAGACCACCGATCACACCACTTAATACATCACCCATACCACCGCTGGCCATACCCGGATTGCCCTGCGTACAAATTTCAAACAACGGCTGCCCACCTGATTTTTCACCATGGCATAGCACCGTGCCCGCCCCTTTCAGTAACACCGTACCGGGATACCGTTGCCACAGGCTTTGCGCAGCGGCAAACCGATCCTGTTGCACCTGCGCCGCGGTGACGCCGAGGAGCCGCGCTGCCTCACCCGGATGGGGCGTGAGGACCCAGCCACTCGCCTCCACACCACCGCGCCCAATGCGCCCAGCGGCAAGAATATTCAAAGCGTCCGCATCCACCACCATGGGCAAGCCAGTGTTGAGTGCCTGTTGCAGCATCTGTTCTGACCAGGGAGAACGACCCAGACCGGGCCCTATCACCAGATGGGTGGGTCCCGACAGCAGCGGTTCCAGCTCCTGGCCAGAAGCGACACCGTTAACCATTAGCTCGGGGCTGCGTGCCAATAACGCCGGTACGTGCTCGACGCGAGTGGCAACGCTAACCAGACCGGCCCCAACCCGCAACGCGGCCTCGGCTGCCATGGCGACAGCACCGCCATAACCATTATCCCCGCCGATAATCAGTACATGCCCGAAATGACCCTTATGAGCATCCCGCTGCCGCGCTGGCAATGGCCGACACACCACCGATAAATCAAGGCGCACTGCGCTTGGGTGTGCAACGTCGTAGACGGAATCTGGCACGCCCAGATCGGAACATACAATGTCGCCGCAAACTGCCGGGCCGCGCCCGGTATACACACCGCGCTTTAACCCGATAAAACTCGCGGTAACCTGCGCGCGCACGGCTACGCCCAGCTCACAGCCCGTATCGCTACACAGCCCAGAGGGAATATCCAGCGCCAGTGTGGGCAGGCCGCTCGCGTTAATCGCCTGAATTGCTGCGCGGGTTGTCTCGCGTACTTCTCCGGAGACACCAATGCCCAAGAGGGCGTCGACCAGCACTCCTTCGGTTAATGGAATGTTGTCGTTAAACGACGCCATCACCACACCCTGAGCCTGAGCGTAGGCCCGCGCGCGCTGACCATCCGCAGTCAACTTTTCCGGTTCCCCAACGCTTACAATGCGCACCGGCAACCCACGCTGGGCCGCCGCCCCCGCGACGATATAGCCATCACCCCCGTTGTTGCCGCTGCCGCAAATAACGGTAATCAATGTAGGTTGTGGCCAGCGCGCCAGCAGCGCGTCCAGGGCAAATAGCCCCGCCCGCTTCATCAGCGTTATGCCCGGTATGTTGTGCACTTCTATGGCGCAACGATCTAAGGCTCGCACCTGATCCGTCGTATATAGTCCGTCCGGGAATGTCGCCATTAATTTTCCACCGCACCTCTGATTTCTGGCAGAATTATACGGCAACCGAAGACGACTACCATGCCTGCCCACAGCCAATCCCCCGCGCCAACGGACTACGTTAAACTCGCCGACGACATTAAACGGATGGCGCGGGAGCAGGGCTTTCAACAGGCGGGCATTGCCGATCTCGATCTTAGCGTTGCCGGTGAGCGCCTGCGCACCTGGCTGGCGCGAGGGCTGCACGGCAGTATGGACTGGATGGCAACCCACGGCGCCAAGCGCTGGAGTCCCGAGCTATTACTGCCCGGCACCGTGCGCGTCATTAGCGTGCGCATGGACTACCTGGCCCCGGAATCGAAACTGGTAGCGCGCCTGCGCGAGCCGGATAAGGCCTATATTTCACGGTATGCGGTGGGTCGGGACTATCATAAACTGATGCGTAAACGGCTGGCATCGCTCGCTACAAAAATTGACGACCTGTATCCCGGCACGGTGATTCAACGCCCGTTTGTGGATAGTGCGCCTGTCATGGAGAAACCTCTCGCGGAAAAAGCAGGCCTCGGCTGGATTGGCAAAAACACCTTGTTATTAAACGCCAGGGCTGGGTCCTGGTTTTTCCTCGGCGAGTTGTTCACCAGCCTGCCGTTACCGGTGGATACATCCCCTGCGGAAAATCACTGTGGCAAGTGCCGCGCCTGTCTCAAGGTGTGTCCGACCAATGCGTTTCCGGAACCCTATGTGCTGGACGCCAGAAGATGTATTTCCTATCTAACCATCGAAAAAAAGGACAGTATTCCCCTGGAATTCCGCGCTGCGATCGGCAACCGGGTCTTCGGTTGCGATGATTGCCAGACAGTCTGCCCCTGGAATCGCTACGCCAAATCCAGCACCGAGACCGACTTTCGCCCGCGCCACCAGCTCGACGATAGCCAGTTGACCGACCTGTTTCTGTGGACGGAACAGGAATTTCTTGGCAACACTGCTGGTTCACCCATTCGCCGCATCGGCTATCTACGCTGGCTGCGCAATCTGGCCGTGGGACTGGGCAACGCACCTTACTCCGATCGGGTTATCGAAGCGCTGACAACGCGCGCCCAACACCCCTCTGCCATGGTGCGCGAACACGTGCAGTGGGCACTCGCTCAACACGGCCACAGCAGCGCCCCGACAGTTGCTTAAGAGCAACAAACTCGGTATAGTCCGCGTCCTCAAAATCGTTGGGATTTGACAGGAGCAATGTCAGTTGGCAAACACAGCCCAAGCAAGAAAACGCGCACGCCAAAGTGAAAAGCGGCGTCAACACAACGCCAGCCTGCGGTCGATGGCGCGCACTTATCTGAAAAAAGTAAACGCGGCCATAGCTTCTGGCAACCTGGAAGATGCCAAAGCTGCCTACGGCGTAGCGGTGCCGATTCTGGATCGCATCGCGGACAAAGGCATTTTGCACAAAAACAAGGCAGCTCGGCACAAGAGCCGTCTCAACAGCAAGATCAAGGCCCTTGCCACGCAGTAACCATAGCTTCGCGCCCGTCCGGAGGGCACTTAAGCTACCTGATCTGAAGAGCTGAATACGCAATAATGTAGCTACAAAAAACCGACCAAAAGATCGGTTTTTTAATTTTGCACTCTTTTGCCGGCAAGTCGCCCGCAACCTGCCGCAGTCTACAACAACACCAGATTGTCGCGGTGAATTAACTCGTCGTCGTCCTTATAACCCAGAATTTCCACAATCCGCGCGCTGCTCTGCCCCATGATTTTGCGTGCATCTGCTGCGCTGTAATTGACCAGCCCGCGCGCCACTTCATTGCCATTTTCATCAACACAGCGCACCATTTCACCCCTGGGAAAACTGCCTTCCACGGCGCGCACTCCGACCGGCAACAAACTTTTCCCCTGTTCCCGCAACACGTTGACAGCGCCGTTATCCAACACCAATGTACCGCGTACCTGTAGGCGCCCCGCTAACCATTGTTTACGCGCTGCGATCGGCTCCTGACCGGACGTCAACAGGGTGCCCAACTGTTCGCCGGCCGCTACCCGGGTCAGCACCTCCGATTCGCGCCCACCGACCACAATAGTATTGGCACCAGAGCGCGCGGCCAGACGCGCCGCACGGAGCTTGGTGATCATTCCACCACGACCCAGACCACTGCTGCTAGCGCCCGCCACCTGATCCAGTGCGGTGTCGACAGCACTGGCTTCTGCAATCAATTCGGCCTGTGGATTAATACTCGGATTTTCGCGGAAAATCCCTTTCTGATCGGTCAAAATAACCAGCAGATCCGCTTCAATTAAATTTGCTACCAGGGCGGCCAGTGTGTCGTTGTCCCCAAAGCGGATTTCATCCGTCACCACCGTGTCATTTTCGTTAACCACGGGAACAACATTGAGGCCCACTAAGGTCTTTAACGTGCTGCGCGCATTCAGATAGCGCTCGCGGCTGGACAAATCGTCGTGATCCACCAGCACCTGGGCGGTGTGTAAACCAAACTTCTGAAACTGTGACTCGTAAGCCTGCACCAGCCCCATCTGGCCAACCGCCGCTGCCGCCTGCAATCTGTGAATCAGCGTGGGACGTGAGGTCCAGCCCAGCCGGGTCATGCCCTCGGCAACCGCGCCAGAGGACACCAGTACCAGCTCGATACCAGCAGCCCGCAGGGCCACCATCTGCCGCACCCATTCACCAATCGCCTCGCGGTCAAGCCCGCGACCATTATTGGTCAACAATGCGCTACCGATTTTAATAACCCAGCGCCGGGATGTGGTGACGCATTCTCTGCTCATATCAGGTATCGAATAATGGTCGAATAGTTGCCGGGTTATTGTACAGTTGGCGAGTAATGAGCGCATAACTGTTCAACCTTGACAGAGTCGATCGCGGCGGTTACCGAGTGTAAATAACCTCCACCCCACCGTCATCATCCTCGTCATCGTCGTCGCGTGCCGAATCAGCACCGTGCGGAGCGCGCAACATTTCAATACGCTCCCGGGCCTCGGCCTGCATGCGCAACTGCAGCTCCTGCTCAGCCCGTGCGCTATCCGGATCTTCCTGCTCCTGCACACGCCGCGCGTCGAGGTAGTTCTGAATGGCGGCGCACAGCGCCTGGGTGCCCGAACCGGACAATCCGGATATTTGGTGCACGGGGCCGCTCCAGCCCAGTTTGGATACCACCTCGGCGCAGCGCTGTGCTGCTTCCTCGGGGGGTAACAAATCGATTTTATTGAGCACCAGCCAGCGATCGCGAGCTGCCAGCGTCGGACTAAAATTCGCCAGCTCTTCCTCAATTACCCGCGCATTATCGGCCGGGTCCGTGTCGTCTACTACCGCCATATCCACCAGATGCAATAACAGCCGCGTGCGCGTCAGGTGGCGTAGAAAACGCACGCCTAAACCCGCACCGCTGGAGGCACCGGCAACTAACCCGGGCACATCGGCAATCACAAAGCTCTGATAGCGCTGCATTTTGACCACCCCCAGATTGGGCACCAGGGTGGTAAACGGATAATCCGCAACTTTGGGTCGGGCCGCGGATACCGCGCGGATAAAGGTGGACTTGCCGGCGTTGGGCAGACCGACCAGGCCGACGTCCGCAAGTACTTTCAACTCAAGACGCAGGTTACGCGCTTCCCCGGGCTGCCCAGGCGTAGTCTGTCGGGGCGCACGATTGGTGCTGGATTTATAGCGCGCATTGCCAAGCCCGTGAAATCCGCCGCGCGCGACCACCAGTTGCTGCCCCGCCGTCGACAGATCGCCGAGAATTTCCTGTGTGTCTTCATCAATGACAGTGGTACCCACGGGAACCGGCAATATTAGATCATCGCCGCTCTTGCCGCGGCAGTGTCCGCCACCGCCGGACTCGCCGTGCTGGGCGCGAAATACCCGCTGATAGCGGTAATCGACCAACGTATTAAAATTCTCGTCGGCCACCAGCAATACGTCACCGCCATCGCCGCCATCGCCGCCGTCGGGCCCGCCTTTGGGTATATATTTTTCCCGACGGAAGCCCAGCCGTCCGGCCCCGCCATTTCCAGCTTCGACCCTGATCGGTGCCTCATCAACAAATTTCACAATAACATCCCGCGCCGTATCGCGCTTTACGCTTTAATAGTAACCCATGACCAAAAAAAAAGCCCCGCACGCGGGGCCTTATTCTCGCTACCGCATGAGATCAGACGGTAACTATATTCACGTATTTGCGATTATCAGGCCCTTTCACCACAAATTTTACCGCCCCGTCGACCGTAGCGAACAAGGTGTGATCGCGGCCGATTCCGACATTCACGCCGGGATGGAAACGAGTGCCACGCTGCCGAACGATAATGCTGCCCGCGCGAACCTGCTCGCCGCCAAAGCGCTTCACACCAAGGCGTTTACTTTCTGAATCGCGCCCGTTACGGGTACTACCACCGGCCTTCTTGTGCGCCATGACCTGTCTCTCCTGTGTTCGTGTACTTCACTAAACTGAAGGTGCCAAATTGCCAACACCCTGATCGTTGTATCCGTGGTGCAACACAGCCCGTCAGCTTGCCTGAATGTCCGTAATCCTGACTTCGGTATACCACTGACGGTGGCCCATTTGCTTGCGGTGATGCTTGCGGCGGCGGAACTTGATAATACTGATTTTCTTATCGCGACCCTGACTAACCACTTCGGCAGTCACCTTGCCGCCAATCACATACGGAGCGCCCAGAGTAATGTTGTCCCCATCGCCAACCATCAGCACTTTGTCAAAAACGATGGCTTCGCCGGTAGCTATTTCAAGCTTTTCCAGATTAAGGGTTTCCCCCGGCACCACTCGATGTTGCTTACCGCCACTCTCAATAACCGCGTACATGCTCTGCTCCATTTACTCGCGCTGCTGCCAGTACTTCACCCAGGGCGAAGACCGGTTTCGGAAGGGCGGCAATTCTAAGGCAAAGCGGGCCACGCCGCAAGCATCGGGCAGACACCACGTCGCCTCGAATTCCCGGTGTTGTAAACGCCGACCCATCGCCTTGACACCCCCTGTCTGCCCGCCTAGGATGCCAGCGCCATTCCACTCGGGGCCAGGTTGCGATGCTCAGGTTTCACCAGGTCGTCAAACAGGATTTTGACGCCGTTAACCAACTTATTCTCAAGGAACTGCACTCCAATGTTCCTCTTATTGAGGATATTGGACAGTACATCGTCAACGCGGGGGGCAAACGGTTGCGCCCCGTGGTCGCGCTGCTTGCAGCCCGCGGCTGCGGCTATTCCGGCACCAAACACGTCACCCTCGCCGCTGTTATCGAATTTATTCACACCGCCACCCTGTTGCACGACGATGTGGTAGATACTTCGAATTTACGCCGCGGCCTGGACACTGCCAACGCCAAATGGGGCAATCCACCCAGCGTGCTGGTAGGCGACTTTCTTTACTCCCGGGCCTTTCAAATGATGGTGGCCATGGGGGATGTGCGGATCATGGACATCCTCGCCGACACCACTAACACTATCTCCGAAGGTGAAGTACAGCAGTTAATCAATATCCGCGATGCGACCATATCGGAAGCGGAATATATGAAGGTGATCGATAAAAAAACCGCCTGCCTGTTCGCCGGAGCCGCCCTCGCAAGCGCATCGCTGGCCGCCGCTCCGCCCGCCATCTGCGACGCCATGGGTCGCTACGGCCACCATCTCGGAATGGCGTTTCAGTTGGTCGACGATGCACTGGACTATCGGGGCAATAGCGCGCAGATGGGTAAAAATATTGGCGACGACCTGGCCGAGGGGAAAGTCACACTGCCGCTAATCTATGCCATGCGCGCCGGTTCCGAAACGCAACGTAACGTTATTCAGAAAGCGATTCAGGAAAGTCACGGCACCTCTCTCGATGCCGTTATTGAAATTATTCGCGCTACTCGCGCTGACGATTACACCATGGACCAGGCCCGCACTCACAGTAATCTGGCCAGGCAAAGTATCGCTGATCTGGCATCGTCCGAGTACCAACGAGCGCTACTGGAACTTGCCGGCTTTGCGATTGACCGCGATTTTTAAAGTGCTACTACTACCGACAGCGGCGCAAATTTAGCAGCCACGCAACAGCGATCCTCGCGCCCACGTACTCTTGTCCCGACGCGACGAGATACAGATCGGTGGTAGCGTGCGTCTGATATTAGAACGCGCAAGAATGTAAAAATTCTACACAATTTAACACCCCAAACTGGCAAGCCAAACCTTGTTTTTCGAGCAAAGATTCAGTTAGAGTTGCCGCCCCTGCGGTAGGATTGCCCGCCAGGACTCACCCCCCAACCATTTTTTTCAATACGGGAGACTATCTGTGATAGTAGGCATACCAAGGGAAACCAAACCCGGCGAGATGCGAGTTGCCATGTCCCCCGCCAACGTGAAAGTCTGGTGTGACAAAGGCATTCAGATCCTGCTGGAGGGCGGAGCCGGTAACGGCGCTGGTTATCCAGATGAAGATTACGTCTCGGCTGGCGCCAAAATATGTCCAGGTCGCACGGAAATTTTCGCTACTGCTGACATAATTCTGCAGGTCCAGTCGTTTGGTGCCAACAATATCAACGGCGACGACGACCTCGCTCTGTTGCGCAAGGGTCAGGTGGTGGTCGGCATGATGGACCCACTCGGCTCCCCGCAAGCTGCGCAGAAAATTGCGCCAACCGGGGCGACCGCCATCGCCATGGAGCTGGTGCCGCGCATCAGCCGCGCACAGAGCATGGATGTGCTGTCATCCATGGCCACACTGGCAGGTTACAAAGCGGTGTTAATGGGTGCAGCGCTGTCACCGCGCATTATGCCCATGCTAATGACCGCCGCAGGCACACTCAGCCCGATGCGCGTATTTATCATGGGTGTCGGCGTGGCCGGATTGCAGGCCTGCGCAACCGCCAAACGCCTCGGCGGTGTAGTGGAAGCCTACGATGTGCGTCCCGCCGCTCGCGAACAAATTCTGTCAGTGGGTGCCAAACCCGTGGAACTGGATCTGGAGACCGAATCGTCCGAGGACAAGGGCGGTTACGCCAAGCAGCAGGACGAAGAGTTTTTGCGCCGCCAGCGGGAGCAAATGACCGCCATCCTCGCCCGGCAGGATCTGGTCATCACTACCGCCGCAATCCCCGGCGCAAAATCCCCCATTCTGGTGACTGCGGAAATGGTCGCCCATATGAAACCCGGGGCAGTCATCGTGGATCTCGCCGCGGAACGGGGCGGCAACTGCGAGCTAACCAGGCTGGATGAAACCGTGGTAATCAACGGTGTTACCATTATCGGCCCGGACAACATCGCCAGCAGTGTGCCGCAGCACGCCAGCCAGATGTACGGAAAGAATATGGAAGTGCTACTGGCCCAACTCCTCGACCAGGAAAGCAACCTGAGACTCGATTTCAGTGATGAAATCATTATCGAAACCGTTACCGCCCATAGCGGTGACGTTCGCCACAAGCGCCTGCGTGACATGCTCGGCATGCCGCCACTGGTGACTGAGCCGAGCGCCGCACAACAAGGGGGAGCCTCCTGATGGAATTACTGGTCATGCAACTGGCGCTGTTTGTACTGGCGCTATTTCTCGGTGTGGAACTGATCAACAAAGTGCCACCGACACTACACACGCCGCTTATGTCGGGCACCAACGCCATTTCCGGCATCACGCTGGTCGGCGCTTTACTGGCCGCTGGCGCCGATACAGACTCGCTGCTGGTGTCCTGGCTTGGCTTCGCCGCGGTAGTCATGGCCACGCTGAATGTGATTGGTGGATATCTGGTCACCAATCGTATGCTGGCTATGTTCAAACGCAAGGATTAACCGATGAATGCTTCTTTTGAGCACCTCGCCTACCTGGTAGCTGCGATTCTTTTTATCCTCGGTATCAAGGGTTTGACCCGTCCCAAAACCGCTGTACGCGGCAATACCCTGTCCGCCCTGGGCATGTTAATCGCGATCGCTATCACCTTGTTTGATCGCCACATTCTCAGCTTTGAATTCATCGTCGCCGGCGTGGCCGTGGGCACGGTTATCGGCGCCGTTATGGCGCTTAAAGTTAGTATGACCGCCATGCCACAAATGGTTGCCCTGCTGAACGGCTTTGGGGGCGGCGCATCCCTTACCCTGGCCGCGGCCAGTCATTTGTTAACCGCACAGAGCACCGGTTACGAAGCTGGGGCAATGGGCACCATCGCGGTGCTATTTGTCATGGTGACCATACTGATCGGCGCAGTAACCATGACCGGTAGTCTGGTAGCGTTTGCGAAATTGCAGGAATTGATTTCCGGTAAGCCAATCGGGTTCGCTGGCATGAAGTACCTTAACGGCGCTATTTTTATCGCCGCCGCAGGTCTGCTCGGCGCGTTTTGTCTCGACCCCACCAATCTGAATATGTTCTGGCTGGTGCTGGGCCTGGCCTTGCTGCTCGGGATGACCCTGGTGTTGCCCATTGGCGGCGCCGATATGCCGGTGGTTATCGCCCTGCTGAACTCCTATTCCGGTATTGCCGCCGCCGCCGCGGGATTTATTCTGGGCAATACCGTATTGATTGTAGCGGGATCACTGGTGGGCGCCTCGGGATTAATTTTGACCAAAATCATGTGTGTCGCCATGAACCGCTCCCTCACCAATGTGTTGTTTGGGGTAATGGCAGAAGGCAGCGAAGCCATTGATGCCGATGAAATATATGCGGGCAAAATCAAGAGCGCCGAGGCGGAAGAAATCGCCATGATTCTGGAAACGGCGCGGCGTGTGGTGATAGTACCCGGTTTTGGATTGGCCATGTCTCAGGCCCAGCACGCCGTGCGCGAAATGGCCGACGTCCTTGCGGCGAAAGGTATCGAAGTCGAGTATGCCATCCACCCCGTGGCGGGCAGAATGCCCGGGCATATGAATGTGCTCCTCGCCGAGGCCGAAGTGCCCTACGATCAGTTGGTGGAGATGGATCGCATCAATCCGACCTTCGAACAAACCGACGTAGCCATCGTCATTGGCGCTAACGATGTCACCAATCCCATGGCGCGAGAAGACAAAGGCAGCCCCATTTACGGCATGCCGATTCTCAACGTGGACAAGGCCCAAACCGTGGTGGTGATTAAACGCTCACTGAGTCCCGGCTTTGCTGGCCTGCCTAATCCTCTGTTCGCCAGGGACAATTGTCTGATGGTATTTGGCGACGGTAAAAAGGCCGTGCTCGATATTACCAGCGCGCTCAACCAAAGCTAATAACATACGGTTACCGGGCAAATTTCCCGGTAACCGGTACCCTCAGAAGGTGCCGCTTACAAAAACCAGTTGGCCGCGTCGCCAATCTGGTTGCAGACGGCTAAGTACCTCACCAGATAAGTCGGGGCCTGTCGCGCTAACCCGGGTTAGTGCTGCAGTTGCCATTTACCTTACAATACGCGAAAACGCCGATAGCCACCGTCAACGACAGCAGCAGGCCCACCGGACGAATGAGCCCTGGTAAAAGCCGTTCACAAGCTGGACTTCCCTTCACAATCCGCTAAAATGGCGCGTCTTTCCAACAACAACCCATCGCCATCCTCCTTTATTCCCGTCCGTACGAGGCCGCAATTGACAAAACCTGATGCCAGGCAACAGAACGCATTTAATTACGAAGAGCTGCTGGCCTGTAGCCAGGGCACGCTGTTTGGCCCTGGCGGCGCGCGTCTGCCAACGCCTGATATGCTGATGATAGATCGTATTACCCACATTAGTGGAAGCGGCGGCAATTATGGCAAGGGTGAAATTATCGCTGAACTGGATATCAAGCCTGACCTGTGGTTTTTCGGCTGCCATTTTGTGGGCGACCCGGTGATGCCCGGATGTCTGGGGCTTGATGCCATGTGGCAACTGATTGGTTTCTTCCTGACCTGGCGGGGTAACGAAGGTCGCGGTCGCGCGCTCGGCTCCGGGGAGGTAAAATTTTTTGGTCAGGTGCTTCCCAGCGCCAGCAAGGTTACCTATAAACTGGACGTGTCGCGCATTATCGAGCGCAAACTGGTGATGGCCATCGCCGATGGTTCCATGAGCGTCGACGGTAGAGAAATATACACTGCCAAGAATCTGCGGGTCGGGCTGTTTACTTCCACTGACAACTTCTAGATAAATTCGTACAATGAACGACCCTGGACAGCGCGCATCCGGGCGTAATTCGCATAAACATGACTCGAGGTCATTAATGAAACGTGTGGTAATCACTGGTATGGGCGTCGTCTCGTGCCTCGGCAACGATGTGGGTACGGTTCTCGATGCGCTTAAAAGCGGGCGCTCCGGTGTGCGCGTCAAGGACGATTATCGAGAAATGGGCCTCAAGAGCCAGATTGCGGGGCAGATCGATATTGACCCAAAAGCACATGTCGATCGCAAGGATCTGCGGTTTATGAGCATGGCAGCTGTCTACGGCTATGTGGCCATGCAGCAGGCGATTACTGATTCGGGGCTTGAGCACCACCAGGTATCCAACCCCCGCACCGGAATTATTATGGGATCCGGGGGCATTTCCGGCGAAAAATTTGTCGAGTCTATCGATACCCTGCGCAACAAAGGTGTGCGCAAGATGGGCCCCTACCGCGTCACGCAAATTATGAGCAGCACGGTAGCCGCCTGTCTGGCGACACCGTTTGAGATCAAAGGGCTGAACATCTGTATTTCATCGGCCTGTGCCACCAGCGCACATTGTATTGGCGCGGCCGTGGAGCAAATTCAGCTCGGCAAACACGACATTTTGTTTGCTGGCGGCGCCGAGGAAGAACACTGGTCCATGGTCAGCATGTTCGACTCCATGGGCGCCCTGTCGAGCAAGTACAACGACACTCCCGAGATCGCGTCGCGACCCTACGATGCCAGCCGGGACGGCTTTGTGATGTCCTGTGGCGGTGGTTGTTTTGTGGTCGAAGAACTCGAGCACGCTCGGCGACGCGGCGCGAAAATCTACGCGGAAATTGTTGGTTACGGCGCGACTTCAGACGGCTTTGACATGGTTGCGCCGTCCGGCGAAGGCGCCGTGCGCTGCATGCGCCAGGCCATGGAGACCACCGAGGGCGGTATTGATTACATTAATACTCACGGCACCAGCACCCCGGTAGGAGACATTAAGGAAATTCAGGCAATTCGCGAAGTATTCGGCAGTAATGCCCCGCCTATCTCTTCCACCAAATCCCTCTCTGGCCACTCCCTGGGCGCTGCCGGGGTACACGAAGCGCTGTACAGCATTTTGATGATGCACAACGATTTTATCGCCGGCTCCGCCAATATCGAAACCCTCGACCCGGAGGTGGCCGATATGCCCATTGCGACCCAGCGCATCGACAATGTGCGCCTCAACCGGGTGATGTCCAACAGTTTTGGCTTTGGCGGCACTAACGCGACCCTGGTGTTCCAGCGCTACCAAGACTAGTTCCCGCGCTTCCTTCCCGCGCTTTCGGGGCTAAGACTACTGAGCCGTGCAGATATCCGTGCGGCACTGCGTAACTAGCTGCCCGTCGTGGCACTGCGGCACAACGCGCGAGCATCCTGTCCAGGACGCCCCGCAAAGCTCTATTTGCAGTGCGGCAGCCACAGTTGTCCCCACCTCCATTACTCGCCAGAACTAAACAGCAGGTGCCCGGCTTCGTCCTGAGCCTGGCTGCGGGCGACCACCTCGGGTGCAATGACAATCGGCCGCTCGGCGGGAAAACGCTCCGCGAACAACTGGGGTCGCAGGAAAAACTCCTCCGGCCTGTCGATCAGGGCGTGACTTTTGCGCGCATAGATCAACCAGTCGCGACGCATAAAATCTGGCGTGAAATAAGTCTGTTCTTCTTCGCTCCACTGCCGCGCCACATGCCCGGTGTGCACGTAGTAGCTCATTAAATCGGCGTTAATTTCGTGGTGCACAAACAACAGACTCGCATATCCCTGCCAATCCGGCAACGCTCGGTTTTCGCGCTTGGCAACCCGCACCTCAATGGTTTTCAGGTTGCCTTCCCGATCGTAACGCTCGGTGCGCAGCGGATAGAAGTAGTGCTGGTCCACCCAGTACACAATTTTTGAAACAGCATAATCCGGAAGCCACGCGGGATTGGGTTCCGCCACCACCACGAATGTGTCGATACCGCCATCCGCGCGATAATAGGGGTACTCGTCACCCATCATGCGAATATCCGCCGTAGCCTGATCGTAGTACTTGCCGTCGGCTCGCATCATAGTGATTTTCGGGCGGTTATCGGGAAAGCGTACCGTCTGGTACAACACGTCAGCACCGATAAAGCGCCAGGACAACTCCCAGGCATCGCGCCCCGCCACATCGTCGTAACCGGGCACCGTATTGGGGAACGACTCTTCTCGCCGCGGCGCTGGTGAGCGTCGCACGCGCCGCAGGGATGGCGAATAGGAAAAATTATCCAGCTTGCTGGTATATTGAAGCCCGGTGCGGCGCATTACCCACAGGGTTTGTTTGCCATTATTGCGCGGTGGGTACACGTGGTGAAAAAGTTGCAGGGAATGGACTTCACCTGGTGTCGCGTTGAGCTGTCCCGCAATGCCATTACCACCACCGACCTGATTTACCATAGCCAACAGCGCGCCCTGAGTAAGGTATCCCGTGTGCGTAATGGTGCCAAACGAATCCGCAAGAATGTGTGACCAGCGACCGCGATGGGTGTAGTTCATCAGGCGGTAGCCCACTTCCTCCGCGGTATAGGGCGGCGCAAAGGGATACACCTCCGCAGGCATATACGGATAGACACTACTGCGTGGGGTCGCGCTGCGTAAATCAACGACCGCCTTTTCCTCAGCGGTCAGCGCCTCAAGAGTGCGCCAAGTTTGCGCCGAGAGGTTTTGCCCATTGAGCGTCGAAGGTTCTTCCGCGTAAGTTAACACCGGTGCTGCGAGTAACAGCGCTGCGAGGAGTTTTTTAAAATTCATACTGTAACTCAACACCGATATTGTCCCATTTGTCATATTGCCCGTAACGGTCATCGGGATCGCCACCACCGTAGTTGGTGTACACGAGACGGGCCTGAATGTACTGGGACAGCTCATAGGAAGTAACGAACTTATTTTTGATGCCCTGAAAACCCCGATTTGGCCCGCTATAGATTGGTGTTACGGTTAACCCCAGTCGCAGTCTGTCACCCGTCGCCCGAATCGGTCGTCCCACATAGACAACAGGCGCAAAGTTCCAGCGATCCCCACTGGCTCCACCAAAGCCGGAGCCGAGACCTGGATGCCAGTCAAACGTGTAGTAGACAGACGGCTGAATGATCACTGAGACGCTGGCGGGAAAGGCGAAATCAAAAGCCAGGGCTCCGCGCAGCGTGTCCCGCTCGCTGATCCCGTTGGCTAATGCCCCAGAGCGCGCCGCAGCCAATTTGTCGAAATCCGCAAAGGCGACGCCTTTGGTATAGAGTGCTTCGGCGCGTATCACAATCGGCAAACTGCCAACAAACGGTACTGCCTGCATCTCCAGGGAATAATCCGCTGTTACACCAAAGTGATGTAGCCGCTTGAAGTGTGGCTGTAATATCAGGTGATCGCCATCCTCGTCACTAAAGCGTCCGACCACTGACTGCGACGCGTCCCGAGCCCACGCGTAGTAATAAATCAATCCCCAGGTCAACGCGCCATTGGCAGAATCCAGTCGCGCGGCAAACTGATGATCTCGAAATCGGTACCAGTCGGGTTCTTCGCTATTCAGAATTCGGTCGCCGGCGGCGTTAGTATGTCCATTTAACAACTTCTCGCTGTTACGCGCGTGAATATCCTGCGGTGGGCGCAGCGGCGAAGACCAGGGCGACCCATAGGCGGGCAGTACATTTTTTTCAAAATCTGGAATCCACAACAGGTTGAGCGAGGTGTCTTGAAAATAGTAGGTGACGTTTGCCATCCACAGCGGAATGCGCCGCAGTTCATAGTCGCTGGATTCGAGCTGTACCGATTCGCGAAAATCCATGGGATTGATAACATCGATAAATTGCCCATCCATCTTTCCCCAGGCAATCTGCTGTTTGCCGAGCACCAGATCAAATTTAGGCCGCCGGTAAGAAACGTAAAGCTCGCGGGCAATGTGCTCAAAGTCGTCGTATTGCTCAAACGAGCGATCCACCCGATCGGCATAGAGCCCATTAGCGTCGTCGATATCGTACAGAGCATCGTACATCAGATGATTAACGCTGGTGATTTCCACCTGGGACGATATGCGATAGGATAGCGCCAGCTCCAGCAAACTTTGCGCCTGGAGCCAATCGTAATCCCGCTCGCGAAATCCGACAGCCTCTTTGCTGGAGAGCAGCCTGTCCGACCAGAAATAATAGGATCCTTTGATATTCAGATCGGGGAACTGCTGCTCCAAAGGTCGCGTCACATAGCGACCACCCGGGTCAAAGGTGGCGAGGCCCCGTTCGAACCCGTCGAGGGAAAAGCCATCGCCCCTCGCCGGAGTGGCGCATAAACACAACACGCTCAACCCCAACATTACAAACCGATGGCCAAATGCGCGACGCGCACCCCTTGCAGCCCATGTGGGCGCGACGCTACCACGCATTATCGTTATCACATTTTTAGCCTGCATTTCTCGTATTCCCAGGCTTCGGCCGACCCACAACAGGGCAACCAGTGCATGGCCGAGCGCGAAAATCGACTGCCTAAAAGTCTGCTGTTACGCTGGCGTGACTGTGCTGCTGTCGCGAGGGCGATAGAACCGAAGATCGTTATTAACAAAAAACATAATTTACGCACCCCGGCATTCTTTGTCAAAACAATTGGCCGTGGAATGTCAGGCTGTGCCCGCATAACAACCGGACTATCAGACACTAGTCATACGATTAATACCCTGCTCACCGTCGGATCTGCGAATACCTTAACGCAAACCACAACGGACCAAGATTAATCCACATTATACCTTGACACTCCAATTTTCCATATTTAGAATTATTTTTCATGAATGTGAAATCCGCAGATCGCGCCCTTGCCGTTCTCGAAGTCTTTAGCGACCTCGGCAAACCCCTGTCCTTGAGCGAATTGTCGCGGCTGACCAGTACTCCCATCAGCAGTTGTCACGGTCTGGTGCACACGTTAAAACAACGTGGTTATCTGTATGCGCTACAGGGTAGTCGCCAGTTTTATCCCACCAAACGCCTGGAGCAGATGGCGCTGGCCATCGCCCGCCACGACCCCATCCTGGCGCGCCTGGTGCCCCATATGCAGGCCCTGCGCGATATCACAGGGGAAACCATTATTCTCGGCAAAAGTCACGACCAAAACGTGATTTATCTGGAAGTGGTGGAAGGCACTGCCACGATACGCTATACCGCGCAGGCCGGGGAGCAAAAACCCCTCCACTCCAGCGCCATTGGCAAGGCGATACTGGCTCATCTGGATGCTCACACCCTGGCGCAGACCGTCGCGACATTGCCCCTGACACGCATAACCGACAACACCATCACATCAATCCGAAAATTACACGCAGACATCAAGCTCACGCGTCAACGGGGCTATAGTCTCACCCGCGGTGAAAACGTAGCGGATGTGATGGCCATCGCCATCGCCATCGACCTCGGCGGTGGTCAGGATCCTGTGGGGCTCGCCGTGGCCGGACCTCTGCAACGTATGCAGGACAAACTGGAGCAACAGATCGAGGCGCTATGTGCCGCCAAATCGCGCCTCGACGCGGCTGGATTCACCACCACTGGAGAATTATCTTGAGTCCCACCACAACATCCGCACCCACCAGCTCATTGATTCTCGTGCACACCGATCGCGATATTCTGTATATCACCCTCAACCGCCCGGAAAAGCACAATGCCCTAAGCAGCGCCGCACTAAACACTCTGCGAGACACTTTCCTCAAGTATGCCGGGAACGCTACCCTCAAAGCAGCGGTGCTCACGGGTGCCGGGGAGAAAAGTTTTGCCGCCGGCGGCGATCTGGTGGAGTTCGACGGTATCCGCACGCCGCAGCAGGTACTCGACATGCGCACTCTGGCCAGGAGCGCACTGGATGCCGTGCGCGACTTTCCGGTACCAGTAGTAGCTGCGCTCAACGGTCACGCCCGAGGCGGTGGCGCGGAACTGGCGGTCGCCTGTGATCTGCGCATCAGTACCCACCTGGCGCGCATCGGCTTTATACAACGACGGCTGAATATCACCACTGCCTGGGGGGGTGGCGTCGATTTGATGAAACTGGTGGGTCCAGCGAGGGGTTTACACCTGCTAACCAGCGGCGAACTGATCGACGCACAAACCGCGCAATCCATGGGCCTGATAGAAGCCGTCGCCGCTCCCGAACAACCCCTGAGTGAACTGATCGAACAATTTACCGCATCCTTCCGTGCTCTGACACCCCTGGTGGCGCGCGGCTATAAAAGCCTTAGTCGAGCCGAAAAACAGGGCGCAAGTTGCGCCCAACTGGCCGCGCTGGAACAGCAATCCCTGATTGCTACCTGGGTTCACGACGATCATTGGAACGCCGTGGCCAACGCCTTTAACCCTGGCAAAAAATAGCCTTTCGGAGAGTTTTAATGAACAGCGACACACCCGCGGACACACCGACGTTTCGCACTCCATCCGGTATCGATATACCGGCACTGGTGACCGCAGATATGGTGGCCATAGATCAGGACGAAAGGCCCGCCGAATACCCCTTTACCCGTGGCATTTTTCCGGACGGGTATCGCGGTCGTCTGTGGACCATCCGTCAGTATTCCGGCTTTGGCTCCGCCGAAGAAACCAACGCGCGCTACAAATGGTTACTGGAACACGGCCAGACGGGCTTGTCTGTCGCCCTCGATCTCCCCACCCAGTGCGGCTACGATCCCACTGACCCCATCGCCAACTCCGAAATCGGCAAGGTCGGCGTTTCTATCTCCAATCTGGCGGAGATGGAGTTGCTGTTTGATGGCATCGACGTGGGCAGTATTTCCACTTCTTTTACCATCAACGGCACGGCTGCGATCATTTACGCCATGTATCTGGCGGTCGCCGACAAGCAGGGCGTGCCGCGCAGCAAAGTGACCGGCACCATTCAAAACGATATCCTCAAAGAGTTTGTCGCGCGCGGCACCTGGATATTCCCGGTACGACCCTCCATGCGCCTGGTGGCGGACAGTATTCTGTTCGCCAACGAACAGAGCCCGCGCTTCAACGCCATCAGTATCGCCGGCGCCCATGTGCGCGATGCGGGCTCTACCGCCGTCGAGGAAATGGGTTACACCCTGGCCAATGGCCTGGCCTATGTCGACGAGTTGCTCAAGCGCGGTGGCAATATTGAAAAATTTGCGGCACGCCTCAGCTTTTTCTTTTATGTGCACATGGATCTGTTTGAGGAGGTCGCAAAATTTCGTGCGGGCCGCCGCCTGTGGGCAAAACTGCTGTCCGAACGCTACGGCGTCACCGACCCGAAGGCCCTGCTGTTTCGATTTGGGGTGGTGTGTGGCGGCTCGTCTCTGATCGCTCCGCAGCCCTACAACAACGTGGCACGGGTCAGCGTGGAAACCATGGCAGCTGTGCTGGGCGGTGCCCAGTCGATCTTTACCTGCGCCTTCGACGAGGCGTACCAAATCCCCACCGAACACAGCGCGGAAATCGCCCTGCGTACCCAGCAGGTAATCGCCCACGAAAGCGGTATCGCCAACACCGTAGACCCACTGGGGGGCAGTTATTATGTGGAATGGCTGACCAATCAGATGGAAGAGCGCATCGTTGCGGTGATGGATGAGCTGGACAACTACGGCGGCGTTATAAAATCGATCGAAGATGGCTATATGCAGATGCGGATCGCCGAACAGGCTATGCGGCGCAAGCAAAACACCGACAGTGGCGCGCGCATCGTGGTCGGGCAGAACAAATACCGCCGCGATGCAACCCCGGAAGAACGGGGAGAAATATTCAAAATGGATCCCCAGGCACAACAAAATGTCCTGCAAAAATACCAGAAGATTCTGGGCAGTCGCGATCCGGCCGCCGTCGCGGAACAACTCAGAAAATTAACGCAGGCGGCTGCCAGGGACAACGATAATTTAATGCCCTATCTGGTGGATTGCTGCCACGCCTACGCCACCGTCGGCGAAATGGTCAACGCATTGAAAACCGTGTGGGGCGAATTCCAGGAACCCATTCAGTTTTAGCCGAGCGTATCAAGCGCCGCAACGCCGACCCACAGGAGAGAGCTTCAATGTCACTACAAGGTAAGCGCTTTTTAATCGCCAAGCCCGGACTGGATGGCCACGACGTGGGGGCCAAAGTGATTGCGTTGGCGTTACGCGATGCCGGTGCGGACGTCATTTACACTGGTCTGCGCAAAAGTCCGGACTACATTGCCCAGGTAGCGGTAGACGAAGATGTCGATGTGCTCGGGTTGAGTATCTTATCCGGCAGTCATATCGCCCTGGTGGAACAAACATTGGCGTGCCTGGCGGCGCTCAATGCCCAGGATATAAAAATCATGGTGGGCGGCATTATCCCCCCCGAAGATCGTGAACCCCTGCGCGCCCTGGGCGTGGTCGGGGTATTTACCGACGAAAACACCCTTGACGATATGATTCAGACCATCGACCGGGTGCTGGCGCAATGACCAACCCTGCAACCCCTGGCGCACTGGATCGGCGCGCATTAGCGCGACGTCTGACCCAGGCGCTGGAAGCCAGCGCGCACCAATCCCTGGCGAGTTTCGGCAAGGCCCGCCATGGATATACGCCACGCATCGGCATCACCGGAGCGCCGGGCGCGGGTAAAAGCACCCTGATCGACCAGTTAGCCCTGCGCCGCATCGAACGCTACGACCCTGTAACGGGGCGCATGGCCGTGCTTGCCATTGATCCGAGCAGCCCACTCTCCCGGGGTTCGATCCTCGGGGATCGCATACGTATGGCAAAAGTGGCTGGCGACCCGCGGTTTTATATTCGCTCCGTCCCCAGCCGTCGCTCCCAGGACGGGTTATGCGACAACGTCGCAGATTTATTGTTGGTACTGGAAGGCTATCGCTTCGACGAAATTCTGCTGGAAACCGTCGGCGTCGGCCAGGCGGAGTACGCAGTGCGCAATCAGGTCGACACCGTGGTGCTCATCATTCCACCCAACGCCGGAGATACCGTGCAAGCCATGAAAGCCGGTATCGTGGAAATTGCGGACATTATCGTTATCAACAAAAGCGATTTGCCGGAGGCCGACAAAACGCGGCTCGAACTAAGCGCGATTGTTGAGCGCCACAGGTATTACGCGGCAGACTGGCAACCCATGGTGCTAATGGTCTCCGCGCTCGGGGGCACGGGGATAGACGCATTACACGATGCAATTGACGCACACCAGACATGGGTGCGCCGGACTAAATCTGCGGATCAGGTGCGTCGCGAACGGGCTCGCCACCATGTCGAAAGTCTGCTGGAGCGCAGTTTACGCACCCATATCAGCAACGCCGAAGCGGATTTGTTTGAACAGTCCATGAGCGACGCCTTTCAGACACTGGCAAAACGCCTCGCCGCAGACGCGAATCAGGCAAACAATGGATAACGTAAAATTCGATCGCCGGGATAACCCGTTTGGATAGATACTGCCTGGATAAATAGATTAAATAAACCCGCGTTTGGTCAGATAGGCGAGCAACTGCTCCACGCAGGTAGCAATGTCATGACTGCCCGCGTCCACCACAACCTCCGGCGCCTCGGGTGGTTCATAGGCGGAATCGATACCCGTAAAGTTGGGTATTTCTCCCGCGCGAGCTTTCTTATACAGACCTTTGGGATCCCGCTGTTCACACACCTCCAGCGCGGTCGCGACGTGCACTTCGATAAATTCCTGATCTTCCACCAGATCGCGAGCAAGTTGGCGCTCGACCCGAAACGGAGAAATAAAGGCCGTCATAACAATCAGGCCGGCGTCCACGAACAACTTCGCGGCTTCACCGATGCGGCGAATATTTTCCACCCGATCGGCGTCACTAAACCCCAGATCCCGGTTCAGACCATGGCGCACATTGTCGCCATCGAGCAGATAGCAATGGTGTCCTTTTTCAAACAGTGCCCGCTCCAGCGCATTGGCCAAAGTGGACTTGCCCGCTCCGCTCAGACCGGTAAACCAGATCACACAGGGCTTTTGTTGTTTGCGTTGCGCACGCTCCTGTTTGGAAACCACCGCGTCGTGCCAGGTCAGGTTACTACTCATAACGGTGTCCCGTAACTTTGTTCAACGGCCCGGATCAAAACGGGATATCGTCATCAAAATTGTCGAAACCACCACCCGAGCCACCGCCGCTGGGGCCACCGCCCGCATCACCTGCCGCGCCCGCATCATCGTAATTGCTCGCGGCGGCGGATTGCTTGCCAGCGCCTTGTGACGGGTAGCCACCCCCGCTCTGATCCTGTCCGCGACTGTCCAGCATCTGCATTTCATTGGCGACAATTTCCGTGGTGTAGCGTTTCACGCCGTCCTTCTCCCACTCGCGGGTGCGCAACGCGCCTTCGATATACACTTTGCTGCCCTTTTTGAGATACTCCCCGGCGATCTCGGCCAGGCGGTTGAAAAACACCACCCGATGCCACTCGGTACGCTCCTGTTGCTGACCGGTGTTCTTGTCCTTCCATGACTCGCTGGTGGCCAGGGTGAGATTGGTCACCGCGCCGCCGGAAGGCAAGTAGCGGGTTTCCGGGTCTCTACCCAGATTACCGATCAGAATAACTTTGTTGATGCCCCGCGCCATGACCCACTCCTATTGATTATTGTTGCCGTAAACAGGTGATGAGTTTAACCTCTCGAGAAAGGCAAAGCCAATGCTCCGCTCAGCTACTCACCATCGGCCGCCCCAACACCGCTTCAAAATGCGCACGGTCGAAATTCTGTTCATCGACCTTGACGTAAATCAGTTTCTGTTCGGGAATGTTGATCACATCCCTGACACCCGCCACCACCCCGACAAAGCGCGACGAATCCAGACTCTCGCCATTATTCATTGCCAGGGTCATGCTGCGTAGATGACGCGGCGCGCCCATGCTCGAAGCCACCACCAACCAGATCACCGCGCCCAACAACGACAGAGCGAACACCGCCTGCAAACCAAAATAATGGGCCACTGCCCCACCCGCCAACCCACCGCAAAAGGCGCCGAAAAACTGGCAGCTGGAATACACACCCATGGCGGTTCCCTTGACACCCGCCGGACTCTGTTTGCTCAACAACGACGGCAACGACGCTTCCAGTAAATTAAACGCCATAAAAAATAGCAGCAGACCGACAAAGGCTTGTAGCAGGGTGGAGCCACCCAGTAGTAACACCGCTTCGGCGGCAATCAGTACGGCTACCGCACCCACGAAAACCGGTTTCATTTTGCGCCGCGTTTCACCGTACCATAGAAACGGCACCATCAACGCAAAGCCACCACCCATGGTGGCCAGATACAGCCACCAATGTTGACTGCGAGGAAAACCCACGACCTGTTCGAGAATTACCGGCACCGCCACCCAGGTGGCCATCTGCGCGAAGTGCAGGACAAAAATGCCGAGATTTAAGCGATTTAATTCGCGGTCCCCAAGGACATCCCCAATCATCTGAGGCACCGGTATCACAGCCTGTCCGGATATTTGTGAGTGCGGATTGGGTAGTCCGGCCACCACTGCGATTCCCACCACACCAAGTCCTGCGGTGATCCAGAAAATGGCAGACAGGCCCCAAAAACTGGCCACCACCGGTCCGAGCACCATGGCGATCGCAAAGGACGCACCGATACTACCCCCCACCGCGGCCATCGCTTTGGTGCGATTTTGCTCCCGGGTCAAATCAGACAGCAGCGCCATAATAACGCTGGAGACCGCGCCCGTTCCCTGTAAAGCGCGGCCGACAATCATCCAGAACATGGAATCCGCCAGCGCCGCAATCACACTGCCAACGATAAACAGCAACATCCCGGCAATGAGTATCGGCTTGCGGCCAAGACGATCCGACAGCAAGCCAAACGGAATCTGCAACAACCCCTGGGTTAGTCCATAGACGCCGAGCGCGACGCCCACCCAGAACGTGGAGCTACCCGCGTACTGCGGGGCGAACAGTGCCAGCACGGGCAAGACCATAAACAACCCCAACATGCGGGTCGCGTACAGAAAAACCAGAGCCAGTAACGAGCGTGTTTCAAAGCGATTGAACATATTGTTTAAAGACTGCCGTGGACGCTGTAAAAAGTGGGCGCGATTATAGGGCAATTTCACGGTCGGCGCTTAGCTTACCGCGCCAGGCAAACCTTGAATGGCCCCAGCGTAACAAGCGTTTGCCCCTCAGATAATTGCGCTGGCATCTGTACAGGACATTCCGCCAGCCTTTAGCTGGCAGCGCCCGTCCAGCCCGCGTAGAATAACTGGTTTTTCCAGCCACCTAGCCAGCCGCCGAGCTGTCACCAGACCGCGAGTATTATGGACTTCATCAGTGTACGCGGGGCGCGCACCCACAACCTGAAAAATATCGATCTCGACCTGCCACGGGAAAAGTTGATCGTCATCACCGGCCTGTCCGGATCGGGCAAGTCATCGCTGGCGTTCGACACCCTGTACGCCGAGGGCCAACGGCGCTACGTGGAGTCCCTGTCCGCCTACGCCCGCCAGTTTCTGTCGATGATGGAAAAACCTGACGTGGACCATATCGAAGGCTTGTCACCAGCTATATCCATCGAACAAAAATCCACCTCCCACAACCCGCGCTCCACCGTCGGCACCATCACCGAAATCTACGACTACCTGCGCCTGCTGTACGCCCGGGTCGGCGAACCCCGCTGCCCCGATCACGGCGAGCCATTGGCCGCGCAGACCATCGGTCAGATGGTGGATCAGGTGCTGGGCCTCGGCGACGACACCCGCCTGTTGTTGTTAGCGCCGCTGATTCGGGAGCGCAAGGGCGAGCATCTGCATGTGTTTACCCACCTGCGCGCCCAGGGGTTTATCCGCGCACGGGTCGATGGTCAGGTCTACGAACTCGACGATATGCCGGAACTGGAAAAAAACAAAAAACACACCATCGAAGTGGTGGTCGACCGCATCAAGGTGCGGGCCGATCTGGCGCTGCGCCTGGCGGAATCTTTTGCCACCGCCCTCGACCTGTCCGAAGGGCTGGCCATTATTCATTTTCTGGATGGCGAACAGCCGGACAAAGCGTTCTCCGCGCGCTTTGCCTGTCCGGTGTGCAACTACAGCATCAACGAGCTGGAACCGCGAATTTTTTCGTTTAACAATCCCTCGGGCGCCTGCCCCGGCTGCGACGGCCTTGGTGTAAAACAATTTTTTGATATCGACCGCGTTGTCCAGCACCCAGAGGCGACCATCTCCCAGGGAGCGATTCGCGGTTGGGACCGGCGTAATCTGTTCTATTTCAATATGCTCACCTCCCTGGCGGAACACTACGGTTTCGATATCGACGCTCCGTTTAATGCGCTGAGCCAGGCCCACCAACAACGGATTTTGTTCGGCAGTGGCAAGGAAGAAATCACTTTCAATTACGTCAATGAACGGGGCTCAGTGTTCAAGCGCACCCACACCTTTGAGGGCATTATCCCCAATATGGAACGGCGCTACCGGGAAACCGAGTCGCAAACCGTGCGCGAGGAGCTGACACGCTTTGTCAACACGCGCCAGTGTCCAGATTGCGGCGGCCACCGTCTTAATAAGGCGGCCCGCCATGTGTTTGTAGACGAACGGACCCTGCCGGAAATTACCGCCCTGTCCGTGGGCGCCCTCGCCGAGTACTACCAGCAACTGAACATTGCCGGGCGCCCCGGGGAAATCGCCAAAAAAATTCTTGTGGAAATCCACAATCGCCTGCGCTTTCTGGTGGATGTGGGGCTCAATTATCTGACCCTCGATCGCAGCGCCGAAACCCTGTCTGGCGGGGAAGCCCAGCGCATTCGTCTGGCCAGCCAGATTGGCGCTGGCCTGGTGGGGGTGATGTACATACTCGACGAACCCTCCATCGGTTTGCACCAGCGCGACAACGAACGCCTGTTAAGGACCCTTACCCGACTGCGAGATCTGGGCAATACGGTCATTGTGGTAGAACACGATGAAGAGGCAATCCGCGCCGCCGACCACATTATCGACATCGGCCCCGGCGCCGGTGTGCACGGCGGTCAAATTCTGGCCCAGGGGCTGGTGCCGGACATTATCGCCTGCAAAGCGTCGCTGACTGGCGCCTATCTATCCGGTAAATCGCGCATAACCGGTCCAGCGCAGCGCACGGCGCGGGACGACGATAAACTACTGCAAATCACCGGTGCCTGCGGCAATAATCTGCAAAATGTCGATCTCGACATTCCCATCGGTCTGTTCACCTGCATCACCGGAGTCTCCGGGTCAGGCAAATCCACCCTGATCAACGAAACCCTGTACCCGCTGGCGGCAACCGCATTGAACAAGGCCACCACCCTCAAGGCGGCCAGCCACAAAACCGTTGCCGGGCTGGAGTATCTGGACAAATGTGTCGACATCGACCAGAGCCCCATCGGCCGTACCCCGCGCTCTAATCCTGCCACCTACACCGGTATTTTTACCCCCATTCGCGAACTGTTCGCTGCTACCCAGGAAGCCCGCTCCCGGGGCTACAAACCCGGACGGTTCAGCTTTAACGTCAAGGGCGGTCGCTGCGAGGCGTGCCAGGGGGACGGCGTGACCCGCGTTGAAATGCATTTTCTACCGGATGTCTACGTCACCTGCGATGTGTGCAAGGGCATGCGCTACAACCGGGAAACCCTGGAGATTCGCTACAAGGGTAAAACCATTCACCAACTGCTGGACATGACCATCGAAGACGCGCGGGAGTTTTTCGACCCGGTGCCGAGCGTCGCCAGTAAACTACAAACCCTGATCGACGTGGGTCTGTCTTACATCAAGCTCGGACAGTCGGCGACCACCCTGTCTGGCGGCGAGGCACAGCGGGTCAAACTGTCCCGGGAGCTGTCCAAGCGCGACACCGGGCGCACCCTGTACATTCTCGACGAACCCACCACCGGCCTGCATTTTCACGATATACAACAACTCTTAAACGTGTTGCACCGCTTTCGCGACCACGGTAATACCGTGGTCGTTATCGAGCACAACCTGGACGTTATCAAGACTGCCGACTGGGTGATCGACCTCGGCCCCGAGGGCGGTAGCGGCGGTGGCCAGATCATCGCCCAGGGTACGCCGGATCAGGTCGCCGCTATCGCAGGATCGCATACCGGCCATTTTCTGCAAGAAATACTGCAAAAACCTGCGCGCAAAAAAACCACCAAAAAATAGGGTCGACATGCTCCTGGTGCGCCGTGTTTTCCGAGCGATGCGGACCGGCGTCTTTCTGTTTCACCGCCACTGTGGCACCATCCTGCCATGAAAATTTTTAGCGTGGGCGGCGCGGTGCGCGACAAGCTACTCGGCCTTCCGGTCAAGGATCGGGACTGGGTAGTGGTAGGCGCCACACCCCAGCAGATGCTGGATCAGGGCTTTCGCCCGGTGGGCAAGGATTTCCCCGTCTACCTGCACCCGCGCACCGCCGAGGAATACGCTCTCGCCCGCACCGAACGCAAAAGCGGCAAAGGTCATAAGGCGTTTCAGTTTACCAGTGATCCGGACATCACCCTGGAGGAGGATTTGGCGCGTCGGGATCTCACAATTAATGCCATTGCCGAAGATGCCTCCGGCCAACTGATCGACCCCTACGGTGGGCAACGGGATATTGCCAACAAAATATTGCGCCATGTATCCCCCGCATTCGCGGAAGATCCGCTACGAGTATTGCGGGTCGCGCGTTTCGCCGCGCGCTTCCAGCGCCTGGGCTTTCGCGTGGCGGACGAAACCCTCGCCCTGATGACCACCCTGACCGCCAGTGGCGAGCTCGAGCAGCTTTCCGCGGAACGCATCTGGCAGGAAACTGATCGCGCACTGAGTGAGACATCGCCGCGCACCTACATCGAAGTACTGCGCGCCTGCGGCGCGCTGCAGATCCTCCTTCCGGAAGTTGATCGGCTATTTGGCGTCCCACAGCGCGCGGACTATCACCCGGAAGTGGATACCGGCCTGCATATTCTGTTGGCACTGGACCAGGCTACCCGGCTCAGCGACAACCCCGCGGTGCGCTTCGCGGTACTGGTGCACGACCTCGGCAAGGGCATAACCCCGACGCATATCCTGCCTCGCCATATCGGACACGAGGAAGGCGGCGTGCCGCTGGTGAATGAAGTGTGTGACCGCTTGCGAGTTCCGCAACACTACCGGCAACTGGCCGTCGCCGTGACTCGATACCATCTGCTGTGCCATAAAATTGAAAGTCTGCGACCGGTTACAGTTTTGAAAATTCTCAAAGGACTGGACGCCTTTCGCCAGCCGGATAATATGGTGCAATTTTTATTGGCCTGCGAGGCAGATGCCAGAGGGCGCACCGGCTTTGCAGAAAGCCCCTACCCATCGGCAGCCTGGTTAAATGCCGCGTTTGCCGCCGTGCGCGATCTTTCCGCACAGGAATTTGTCGACCGTGGCCTGACCGGGGGAGCAATTGGTAAAGCTATCGATAACCGACGTGTCGAATTGCTCGCCGCGTACAAGGCGTCGAGCCCCGTCGCGGCTGAGGCGAACCCCAATTGCTGACGGAAACCGCGCCCGTCGCCCTGGTCACCGGCGCCGCGCGCCGTATCGGTGCCGCCATTGCCCGAACGCTGCACGCCGCAGGCTACCGCGTCGTATTGCACTACCATCAGTCTGAGCGGGAAGCTCGCGCCCTGTGTGACCAACTAAATGAACACAGGGCCAGTTCCGCAACGCTACTGAGCGCCGATTTAACCGACCTGCAGGCCGTGCGCAACCTCGCCCGAGACACGTTGGCGGCCTGGGGCCGAGTGAATGTGCTGGTTAACAACGCATCTACCTTTTATCCAACACCATTACCCCAGGCCGATGTACGAAAATGGCAGGATCTAATGGGCAGCAATTTGCAGGGGCCCTATTTTTTATGCCAGGCACTCGCCGACAGTTTGACGGCGCAACGGGGTGTCATTATCAATATCGCCGATATACACGCCCGTCAGCCCCTCGCCAACCACAGCATTTACTGTATCGCCAAAGCGGGCAACACCATGCTCACCAAATCCCTGGCACGGGATCTGGCACCCCACGTGCGGGTTAACGGCATTGCCCCCGGGGCTATATTGTGGCCGGAAAGCACCGAGCAACTTTCCCTCAAGGCCCGCGACAACATTCTCGCGACCGTGCCTCTAGGACACCTGGGCAGCGTGGACGACATCGCCAACACCGCGTTATTTCTGATCAGGGATGCTACTTATATCACCGGTCAAATTATTGCCGTTGACGGCGGCAAACACCTTTCCTGACGGTTATTCCCGCAGACCCTTGACCTGTATCAACCGCCCCGGGCAAAAACCTTCTGTCACCCTTGAAATGGCGCCAACAACCCCTAAATTGAGTAGTGCAAACGCACAAAGTAACCCAACCAAGGAGGTTAACCATGATGAATCTTATACCCAGAAACAATTTGTTCGATATCGACCGGTTGTTTGAGGATTTTTGGACGCCGGTGGCCAAGGGTGAGCTTGCGGAAAAAAGTTTTTTCTCCCCGCGGGTGGATATTAAGGAACTGGACGACCATTACGAAATTACCGCGGAGCTGCCTGGCGTTGACAAAAAAGATGTCGACATCAGTCTGACCGACGGTGTATTGACCATTACCGCGGAATGCTCCAAGGAAGAAAAAGAGGAGAAAAAAGGTAAGGTTATTCGCCAGGAGCGGCGCTATGGCAAGTACCTGCGCAGTTTCAACCTGGGCGGCAACGTGCACGAGGAAGATATCACGGCGTCGTTCAAGGACGGTGTACTGTCAGTCAAGGCGCCGAAAATTCCGGAGCCCTCGCCCAAACAACGGCGTATCGAGGTGCATTGACACTGTGCGCTACTGCAGCAGCCAGGTTAAGTGCGGCGAAAGTCCTGCTTTCGCCGCGCTGTTTACCGCGCGCCGAGAGTAACCACGAAAGTCGCGGCCAACGTTCTAATGGGGCTGCCAGCGAAAAGGTATCGCCCACAGTTTTTGGCGTGCCTGGTCGTAGTCTCGCCAGAGACGAGCATAGGTTTGCCGGAGCAACGGATGGCGCTCCTCGCCCGCGATTTCCGCGAGAGGTAGCAAAACGAAGGCGTTTTCAATGATTTCCGGGCGCGGCAATTGCACGTCGTCGACCACGCCAACAGCGTCCCCGTAGGTAAGAATATCAATGTCCAGCGTACGCGCACTGAATCGCGCTCCGCTGCGATCCCGCTGGTTGGCCTCCTCGATATCCCGCAGTATTTGCGCCAGCGCGGCGACTGACAACTGCGTGTCAAAACCCGCCACCAGGTTATAGAAATTGTCCCCGGTAAAACCCACAGACTCGCTTTCATATACGGGAGACAGCACCAGTGGGGCAAAGTGTTCGTGCAGTGCATCCAGGCAGGCATTAATGTGCTGCTGGCGGTTGATGTTGCTGCCGATACTGACATAGACGCGGGTCACTGGGGGCGGGTACCCCGTTCGATGATAATGCCCACATCTCTGGAACCGCGCAGTGCACCCGGCTTGCTGAGGCGCAGGCGCACCCAGGGCACCCCAAATTCCGACAACACAATGGTGGTGATCTCCTCGGCGAGGCGCTCCACCAACAGGCACTCGCTGGCTTCCACAAACGCAATCAGGCGTTTGGCCACGGCCTTGTAGTTGAGGGCGTATTGAATATCATCGGTTTGCGCAGCACGCGCAATATCGGCGGCCATATCCAGATCCAGGGAGATCGTCTGCCGCACCTCCCGCTCCCAGTCGTAGATACCAATAATGGTGTCGATCTGCAGATCGCGAATGTACACAATATCCATTATCACTCCTGTGTATTACCGGCAAATGATCCTGCCGGTCCGGCAGCGTCCGTCGCCAGACCATGCTCCTGCCCGTGCAGCGCAGGCAGGGTATCCATTGGCCAACGCGGCACCGCGCGAATTATCAGGTCGTCCGCCTGACCGGCCAGCAGTCGCTGGCAGCCTGCGTAGGCGATCATCGCGCCATTATCGGTACAGAAACGCAGTCGCGGGTAATATGCCTGCGCGCCAAGCCTGGCCAGCTCCACCTCCAGACGCTCCCGCAAACGCTGATTGGCCGACACGCCACCGGCCACCACCAGGCTGTGTAAGCCCGTTTCCATTACCGCGCGACGGCATTTTATCGCCAGAGTATCCGCCACCGCTTCCTGAAATGCGCAGGCAATATCGGCCATGGTTTGCGCGTCTGGCAGCACATCGTCGCCCCTGTGAGCCGCGATGGTATTCAGGGTGTAGGTTTTCAATCCGGAAAAGCTGAAATCCAGCCCCGGGCGATCGGTCATGGGCCGTGGAAACCGGAACCGCGTGGGATCGCCACCCTCGGCCAGACGCGCGAGGTGTGGCCCGCCGGGATAATCCAGATCCAGCATCTTGGCGGCCTTATCAAACGCTTCCCCCGCAGCATCGTCCAGGGATTCCCCCAGAATTTGATACTCCCCGATTCCGGCAACTTTGACCAGTTGGGTATGCCCACCAGACACCAGCAGGGCGATAAACGGAAAATGCGGTGGATTGTCCTCCAGCATCGGTGCCAGCAGGTGCCCTTCCATGTGATGTACCCCCACTGCCGGAACGCCCCAGGCATAAGCGAGAGACCGGCCCAGGGCAGCGCCTACCATCAACGCGCCCACCAGGCCGGGGCCCGCGGTATAGGCAATACCGCCAATGTCCTCTGACCGGCAACCCGACTCCGCCAGTACTTTGCGAATCATCGGGAGTAATTTACGCACATGGTCGCGGGAAGCGAGTTCGGGCACCACGCCGCCGTACTCAGCGTGAATACCGATCTGACTGTACAACGCATCCGCCAGCAGTCCCCGCTCGTGATCGTAAACGGCTACCCCCGTTTCATCGCAGGATGTTTCGATGCCTAAGACGCGCATTTTGTGTCCAAATTGGTGGGAGAACAGATGCAGAACCGATGCAGGGAGCGATGATAAGGGTGTTAGGCGGTTAAAACCACTCCAATTTCAGCGAGTTATCCACTTCCAACCGGGTAAAAATCTTTTGCAACTGGGCCTGAGCGCGTTTAGAATACGCGACCCTGAGACCGGCCGTCAGTGGGACACCGGATTTTAACCACCCAATAGGATAGAGGATTCATGCCTTCAGTACGCTTAAAAGAAAACGAGCCATTTGATATTGCACTGCGCCGCTTCAAACGTTCTTGCGAAAAAGCAGGCGTCCTCGCCGAAGTACGCCGTCGCGAGTTTTACGAAAAGCCGACCTGGAGCCGCAAGCGCAAGGCCGCTGCCGCCGTCAAGCGTCATGCTAAAAAAGTACAACGCGAAACCCGTAAATTTGTCCGTCTGTATTAACCTGCGCAGCAACCAGCCACGCCGCCGACGTTAGCGTTGTCCGGCGTTACCCCACAAGTTCTGTGCCGGTAACACTGTTGTCGGCAGCGACACTTGGTTATTTACCAGCAAAGAGACACCGGCCATGAGCGGCAGTCAGCTTAAAACCCGCCTCAGCGACGCCATGAAAGAGGCGATGCGCGCCAGGGATAAAGCCCGCCTCGGTGCCATCCGTCTGATTATGGCGGACATCCAACGTATTGAAGTTGACGAACGCTGCTCCGTGGACGACACCCGCATCCTGGCCATTCTCGACAAGATGAGCAAACAACGCCGCGACGCCATGCAACAATTTGTGCAGGCGGAGCGTGCCGATCTTGCGGCTCAGGAGCAGTTCGAGCTCGACCTGATCGCCGAATTTTTGCCCGCCGCCCTCTCCGCCCCGGAGCTCGACACCCTGATTAGCCAGGCCGTCGCCACCAGTGGCGCCGAATCCGTGCGCGACATGGGCAAAGTTATGGCCATTCTCAAACCCCAGGTGCAGGGCCGCGCCGACATGGGCGCCGTCAGCCAGCGCATCAAAGCCCTCCTCGCCGAATAGGCCAACACCGCGGGCCGCTTAACAGCCAATCTTTTGCGATTACCCTAAACTTTTCCAAATAGACTAAACATTGCGCCAGCGCCGTGCTTCAATAGTCCGTATCTTCCCGCAAGCTTAGACCGCGAGCCCCCCATGGCTGAACGTATCCCGCAAGCCTTCATCGACGACCTGCTGGACCGTGTCGATATCGTGGACATCGTCGGCTCGCGGCTGGATCTGCGCAAATCCGGCAAAAATTATTCGGCACGTTGCCCATTCCACGACGAAAAGACCCCCTCCTTTTCCGTCAGCCCGGACAAACAATTCTTCTACTGCTTTGGCTGCGGCGCCGGCGGCAACGCCATCGGCTTCGTGATGGACTACGACCGCATTGGCTTCCCCGACGCGGTTGAATCGCTGGCCCATCGGGCGGGCATGCAGGTGCCCAAAACCACCAACCGCGACAGCGGTCGCGACCGGCACCGCAAGCTGCTGTATCAAATTCTTGAGCAGACCGACCATTACTACCGCCAGCAATTGCGCCAGCACTCGGCGGCCAAAACCTGTATCGATTACCTCAAGCAACGGGGTCTGTCCGGCGAAATCGCGCAACGCTTTGGCCTTGGCTTCGCCCCACCCGGCTGGGATAACTTGTTGCGCGCCCTGGGTAACGACGAAAGCCGCATCGGACTACTTAAAGAAGCCGGCCTGCTGGCGGAAAAAGAGGAAAACAATCGGCTCTATGACCGTTTCCGGCAACGCATTATGTTCCCGATTCGCGACACCCGTGGCCGCACCATCGGCTTCGGTGGCCGGGTACTGGGGGACGATAAACCCAAATACCTCAATTCGCCGGAGACGCCGCTGTTTCACAAGGGCCGCGAACTCTATGGCCTGTACGAGGCGCATCGTAGCTTGCGGGAAATCCCCAAACTGCTGCTGGTGGAAGGTTACATGGACGTGGTTGCCCTCGCCCAGCACGGCGTGCACAACGCCGTGGCCACCCTTGGCACGGCGGCCACCGTCGAGCAACTCGACAAATTGTTCCGCTACACGAGCGAAGTGGTCTTTTGTTTCGATGGTGACGACGCAGGCCGCAAGGCCGCTGTACGCGCCCTCGACACCGTGCTCCCCATTATGACTGACGGGCGCAGCGCAAAATTTCTGTTCCTCGACGAGGGCGAAGATCCCGACTCCGTAATCCGCAGCATCGGTCAGGATGGCTTTCTCGCCCTGATAGAGGGCGCCATACCGTTGTCCCAGTTCCTGTTCAACTCGGTGAGCACCGGACTCAATCTGCAAACCCCCGACGATCGCGCGCGCCTCAGCACGCTGGCCGCGCCCCTGATACAGCGCTTGCCCAACGGTGTCTTTCGCCAGCTGCTGATCAAACAGCTCGCCGAACGCACCGGCATGGAGGTCGAAGCGCTGGGCATTATTATGGCGCCACCCGAAGCGCCGCCACCAGCCTGGGTGGACGATCACTGGCAGGGCTCCGCAGAGGATGATAGCGACGCGCCGGATTATATGGACGCTCAACCGCCCTATCAGATCATCGCCAAAAGGCTTCGCCAGTCTTCCTCGCGCACGCCGTTTCGCCCCCTCGCCAAACGGGTGAAACTGCCCCCCGTGCAACGGCTGATCGCCATTCTGGTCCACGAACCCGCGCTGCTCACCAGCGTGGATGATATCGAGCCGTTGCGTCTACTGGAGATGGAAGGCATGTCCATGCTGACGGCGCTGGTGGAACTGTTACGCGATAACCCCGAGTACACCCTGAATCATATTCTCGGCTACTGGCGCGGTGTCTATGGTCAGGAACAGGGGGAGTTACTGGCTCATATCGCCGCCACCGACCTGGCACAGGCCCCGGATCGAACCGCGGAAGACAGGCGCCGCGAACTGACGGATATTCTGGCGCGACTGACCCGCGATGCGCGACGCACACAGCCGCCGGAAGCGCAGCTACAACATCTGCTGGACAAGGGTACCCTCGACGCGGAAGACCGCAAACTGGCCTTTGCCATCTGGCAAAAACTGTCCGAAAGTGAACCGCAACATGAATCGATACTCAAAATAAAACAACTTCTCGCCAATAACGGGCAGGGGACGACCGGATAGCGACAGATACTTGCATTATCGGGACAAGCCCCCATTTATTCGCTATAATCGCGCGCTTATTTGCGCGCCTTCACCCAGCTCCACCCAGACGATGAGATTTCTATGAGCGATGCCACCCAGCAACAGTCGCGGATCAAGGAACTAATTACCAAAGGCCGCGAACAGGGGTTTCTGACCTACGCCGAAGTGAACGACCACCTGCCGGAAGACATTTCCGACCCGGATCAGGTCGAAGATATTATTCAAATGATCAACGACATGGGGATCAGCGTCTTTGAAACCGCGCCCGATGCCGATACCCTGTTAATTACCAGTGGTGACAACACCGCCGACGAGATTGCCGCTGCCGAAGCCGCCGCAGCCCTCGCCGCCGTGGAAACTGAGCAACACCGCACCACCGACCCGGTGCGCATGTATATGCGCGAAATGGGCTCCGTGGAGCTTCTCACTCGGGAAGGTGAGATTGCCATCGCAAAACGCATTGAGGAAGGTATTCGCGAAATCATGTCCGCCCTCTCCGAATGGCCCACGGCGGTTGACCAAATTCTTGCCGAGTACGCGCTGGTAGCCACTGGCGAACGCAATCTGACGGATATTATTTCCGGCTACCTGAACCCGGTTGAAAACGTACCGTCCGCCCTCGAACAGAGCATTCTGAAAAATCTTCAGGAAAACGAAAAGAAAAACAAGGATGACAGCGACGACGACAGCGACGACGATAGCGACGACGATTCGAGCAGTGACAACGATGGCGGTCTCGATGTCGAAGAAGCGGTGCGCCGTTTTGAAGCCATCAGCAAGCAGAACGACAAAACAAAACGTTCACTGGCCCGTCAGGGCCGCAACCATAAAACCACGCAGAAGAATCTCGAAGAGCTCGGCCAGTTGTTCAAGTACCTGAAACTACCGCCGCGCCAGTTCGACCCGCTAATTGCGGACGTGCGGCGCGCCCTGGACAAAATCCGCGTCCAGGAGCGGGCCATTATGGCGCTGTGTGTACGCCAGGCAAAAATGCCGCGCCAGGACTTTATCGAAAGCTTTCCCGGCAACGAAAGCAACGAAAAATGGATTAGTAATCTGGCGCGCCGCAAAAAGCCTTACGCCGGCCAGATCAAACTGATACAGGAAGACGTGCAGCGCCATCAGCAAAAATTGCTGGCCATTGAAGCGGAAAGCAATCTGACCGTCACCCAGATCAAGGATATTAACCGGCGTATGTCCATCGGCGAAGCCAAAGCGCGCCGCGCCAAAAAAGAAATGGTGGAGGCCAACCTGCGTCTGGTGATTTCCATCGCCAAAAAATACACTAACCGCGGGCTACAATTCCTCGATCTGATTCAGGAAGGCAATATCGGCCTGATGAAAGCCGTGGACAAGTTTGAGTATCGGCGCGGCTACAAATTTTCGACCTACGCCACCTGGTGGATTCGTCAGGCCATCACCCGTTCCATCGCGGATCAAGCGCGCACCATTCGTATTCCGGTGCACATGATCGAGACCATCAACAAACTCAACCGCATTTCCCGACAGATGGTTCAGGAAATGGGACGCGAACCCACCCCTGAAGAATTGGGCGTGCGCATGGAATTGCCGGAGGACAAAATTCGCAAGGTCCTGAAAATCGCCAAGGAACCCATTTCCATGGAAACGCCCATCGGCGACGATGAAGACTCCCATTTAGGAGACTTTATCGAGGACGTCAACGCCGATTCTCCGGTCAACTCCGCCACCCAGGAAAGCCTGACCGAAGCGACCCGCGAGGTGCTCAACGGCCTTACCGCACGGGAAGCCAAGGTGCTGCGCATGCGCTTTGGCATCGACATGAATACCGACCACACCCTGGAAGAAGTGGGCAAACAGTTTGACGTGACCCGCGAGCGAATTCGCCAGATAGAGGCCAAGGCCCTGCGCAAACTGCGCCACCCCAGCCGCTCCGACCACATGCGCAGCTTTCTCGACGAATAATCCGTCAGCGGCCCGCGCAACACAACTGGTGAACTACTGCCGAGCCTTTTATACTGCCGCCCCTGTAGCCGGGGCGCTGGGTTTCGGACGCAATCCGCGGATCGCCAAAGACCGACGCCGAATTTTTGCTGCCACATCAGGAACTGCACAGCAAGATGAGCAAGCGTACATAAATTATGTAAAAGAAGCGCGCGAGTATGCCACACAGCCGCGCAGCGCAAAGAAAGTTTTAAGGGCCCATAGCTCAGTTGGTTAGAGCAGTCGACTCATAATCGATTGGTCCCAGGTTCAAGTCCTGGTGGGCCCACCAAATTAACTCCATACCTCAGTAGCAGTTACCGCAACGAGCACTCTACAATTTAATTTGCTCAAAGTATCTGGCAGTCACGCGAACACATTAAGCCCCCAGTTCATCGGCAAGTGCTCTCAGTAGTTTGCCACCATCGCCGCGCCAGGCACTGCCGTGCATGCAGGCAAGGGTTTTCGGTTCGGCGGCGGCGAGACGTTCGAGCATGGCTCGGGTGTTGGGAGCGTGGGAGTAGTAGTCCATTTGTTTACGAAACGCTTCGCTGGGACCCAGAATGTCGCCCTCGGTGACGGCGGGCAGATCGGTGCCACTCTGGGTGAACAGATCGCCGCACATCAAGGTTTTGGTGGTCTCTTCAAACAGATAACCACATTCCCAGCCGTGGGGAAGATGGGGTGTGTCGAACCAGCGCACGCTGTGGCTACCCAGCGATACTCGTTCGCCGTCTTCGAGAGTGCGCGGAGGGCGTTCGGCAATGTCGTTAATCGACGTCATGCCCGCCACCCGACTACACAGCGCTACCGACTCGGGCGCCGCTGCCAGCCATTCATTGAGGGAGCCGCACTCGTCCCCTTCCACGTGGGAAAAGGCAATATAGCGCAGGCTCTCCACCGGCAGCACGGTCGCGACTGCCTCCCGGATCAACGGAAACATCTGCCGCGGCCCGGTGTGAAACAGTAGAGGTTCGTCACTGGCAATCAAATACTGGTTAAACGAAAATCCCACCCCATTGGGAAAGGACAGGGGCGTGTTGATGCGATAAATCCCCTCGGTGACTTCATGAACGTTGGTACCCGACTGCTGGTTGGTAATAGTCATTATTATTGCCTCTTGATCAGTGAATTGCCTAAGATAGTACCAAATGGTGCCGATTGCATACTCTTTTGTTTGTACGTTTCGTCCAATTCCAGCCTGTACGCGCCCAGGCGCTTGGCGTCCAACTGCCCCCTCCCAAACACCGCTTACATTTATTCACTTAGGTTGTGCACTCGATGTGTCCAGCCGGTAAAATGACTCCGAATGCAACCAATGAGTACCCTATGACAGATACGGTTCTGGTGACCGGCGGGGCAGGTTATATCGGCACCCATACCTGCGTGGAGCTGCTAATCGCAGGCTATGAGGTTGTGGTGCTCGATAATCTCAGCAGTGGCTCGGGCCAGGCTCTGGAGCGGGTTGAGCAGATTGCCGGAAAACCGGTGACGCTGGTAACCGGTGATGTGCGCGATCAGGCCCTGTTAACCCAGCTCTTCTGTGATTATCAATTTAGCGCGGTGGTGCATTTTGCCGGACTTAAAGCGGTGGGAGAATCCTGCGAAATGCCCCTGACCTATTACGAAAATAACGTGAGTGGCACCATTGCTCTGTGCCAGGCAATGGCGAACCACGGCGTCAGGCAACTGGTATTCAGTTCCTCAGCCACGGTATATGGCAAGCCCGTGTTGCTGCCCGCGACCGAGGATATGCCCCTGTCGGCGACCAATCCCTACGGCCGTTCCAAGCTAATTATTGAAGAGATACTACGGGACCTGTACCGCTCCGATTCCGCCTGGAGCATCGCTCTACTACGCTATTTTAATCCAGCCGGTGCCCACCCCAGCGGCCTGATTGGCGAAGACCCTAACGGTGTCCCCAGCAACCTGATGCCCTATATCGCCCAGGTGGCCGCTGGCGCCCTGCCGCAGTTACAGGTGTTCGGCGACGACTACGACACGGCGGATGGCACCGGCGTACGGGACTATATTCACGTGGTCGATCTTGCTCGAGGGCACGTCCAGGCCATCCGCAAACTAACTGCCGAGCCGGGCCGATGTGACGCCTGGAACCTGGGTGTGGGCAAAGGCTATAGCGTGCTGGAGGTGGTGGCAGCATTTGCGCGCGTCAGCGGGCAAAATATCCCCTATGTGGTCAGCGAGCGACGCCCTGGTGATATTGCCGCCTGCTATGCGGACCCGGGCAAAGCCGAGCTGGAACTCAATTGGCGTGCCACGCAAACTCTGGACGATATGGTGCGCGATGTATGGCGTTGGCAGACGGCTAATCCGAGTGGTTATGGCCAGTAGCGCGCTCTGCATCTGGTTGTTCTATCCCCTCCACAACATACTGCCAACGGTAATAGACTAGCCATGCGGATTGCTTTTATTTTGTACAAGTATTTTCCCTATGGCGGCCTGCAACGGGACTTTCTACGTATCGCCCGCGAGTGCGCCGCACAGGGTTGTGAGATCCGCGTGTACAGCATGGACTGGGAAGGCGAGCGCGAACCGGACTGGGATATCCGTCTATGGCGCCCGTTTGCGCTTACCGGGCACGGCCGCAACGAACGTTTTCAGCGCTGGGTGTATGCGGAACTTACACGGCAGCCGGTGGATGTGGTGGTCGGTTTTAACAAGATGGCCGGACTGGATTTATATTATGCGGCAGATGGCTGTTACGAGGCCAAAATCAGCAGTCAGCGGGGCAGCTGGTACAAACACCTGGGTCGTTACCGCCATTTCGCGCGCAACGAACAGGCGGTATTCGCCGCTCACGGTAATACGGAAATCATGATGATATCCCGGGTACAACAACCTTTTTTCGAACACCACTACGGTACGCCGCCGGAGCGGTTTGTGCTACTGCCCCCGGGTATTGCGAGGGATCGTCGCGCACCCACCAATGCGTCGCAGCTTCGCGCGGACTTCCGCAAGGAGTTTGCGCTGGCGGATGACGAGCGATTGCTACTGATGATCGGCTCGGGATTCAAAACCAAAGGCCTGGATCGGGCCTTGCGGGCACTCGCCGCACTGCCGCCCGCCCAGGGCGCACGCACACGACTGTTTGTAATTGGCCAGGACGATTCGCGGTCTTTTAAGCTACAGGCCAAGCGCCTAGGAATTGGTAAACGGGTCGCATTTTTTGTCGGTCGGGACGACATTCCCCGCTTTCTGCTCGGCGCCGACTTACTGATACACCCCGCCTACAACGAAAATACTGGCACCGTCTTACTCGAGGCGCTGGCCGCCGGTTTACCGGTGCTATGCACGGACGTGTGCGGGTACGCCCACTACATCGCGGAAGCCGACGCGGGCGTAGTGCTGTCTGCGCCCTTTCAGCAAGCCGACCTGGACCGAACCCTGGCGGATGTGCTGATATCGAAAAAGCGTGCGCAGTGGCAACGCCATGCGCTGGCCTTCGCCGATCAGGCCGATATTTACAGCCTGCCCCAACGGGCCGCAGAGCGCATTATGGCTCGCGCTCGCCAGCACACTCCAAGCAACGCAGGTTCCGAGGTCGGCGCATGATCTGGTTGCGCAACGATTTCAAAAAAATCTGGGGAGATGGCGACCCTTTTGCGCGCGTAAAAAACATCAAAGGGAAAATTTATCGGGAGATGTCGGGACGACGTACGCTGCAGTTCCAGGAGGGAGACGAGTCGTATTTTTTGAAATTACACCTGGGTGTCGGCTGGCTGGAAATTATCAAAAACCTGGTTCTGTTGCGCTTGCCTGTGCTTAGTGCGCGCAATGAATACGACGCCATTCGCCGCTGTGAGCGCCTCGGCGTGCAAACCATGGCGCCCGTCGCTTTTGGGGTAACGGGCCGCAATCCCGCGCGGCGCCAGTCGTTTATCGTCACCGAGGATCTGGTGCACACCATCAGCCTTGAGGATTTATGCCGAGACTGGCCGCGCAACCCACCACCCTACTGGTTGAAAACGGCGTTAATCAATCAGATTGCGGATATTAGCCGACGCCTGCACGACAATGGCATCAACCATCGCGATTACTACATCTGTCATTTTTTATTAAAAGTTCCTAACGGTGTCGCTGCGCTCACCCCCCGCGATTTGCGACTGTATCTGATCGACCTGCATCGCGCCCAGCTACGGATCGAGACACCACGACGTTGGATTATCAAGGATCTTGCTGCGCTCTATTTTTCCGTGCTGAACATTGGCTTATGCAAGCGGGATTTGCTGCGCTTCGTACGTCGTTACACGGGTCTGCCGCTAAAGCAGGCCATGGTCGAACAAGAATGGCTATGGCGCCCATTGATTAAAAAAGCTGCCAAACTAAGAAGGCGACAGGTACGTTACGGCGGAGAGTTATGAATATATTTATTGTCGGCGCTGACTGAAATCTTGAAAAAATGTGGCCCACCCCCTATCCAGGCAATAATTTCATCAATAGATTACCCAGGAAGATCTACTATACGCTCGAAAGCCGCCTGAAAATTCTGGCTTATTTCCGCTTTCAAAGCTTCTAATTCAATTGACGCAGGCGACCAGTTTATTTTTTGTGCTAATTTAGCGTTGATTACTGGCGCCAATATACCTGACGTTTTCACATAATTAATCTCAATAAGATCAGAAATTATTTTAACTCGATAATCATCGCGCTTAGCCGAATCATAGAGGAAAATCACAGGGATGCCCATGGCGATGCAAGGCATTGCGCAATGTATTTTTGAGGTTATCACGAGCTTCGCTCGATCGCGATACTGCGCCAAAAGCTCTTCTGCGAGCGCAAGTTTGAGCTGGGTATTGGTAATTGGAAGCCGTATCCTCGCCTGATCAACCGTGATCGCCTGGCGGCGAATTGCCTTTGGAACTGCGTAGCGGGCTTTCTTTGAAATACCAACAATAAATACTTGCCCATCTTTCGGTACGTCTTTGCGTCTGGGAAGCGTGAGCGTGACACAACGACTATAATATGCTTCGACACCATATCGAGCCAATATCTCCATTGTACCCTTGTCTCTACAGCCAATGGGCTGCCAGCGTTTAAGATAAGCAATTCCACTATCACTACAAACAACTTTTTCCGTTTCGGGCGTCATATGAAAAGAGAAGAAAATTGGTTTTACCATCGGCGAAGGAGGCCAATTTTCGGTGTTCATAAAAAATCCGTTTAGTGGCACGGTGCATGGTTCTTTTATTTGATTTAATGCCTCGCGACATACATATCCATCAACTCGGGGCAAAAGCCTACTAACCGCCAACGTTTGAATATCATCGCCGAGATTAAAAGATCTTTCAAAATGTTTCCCCGTATACTCCAAGACACATATTTTTTTAAACAGAACATCTACCATGATATTTTTCGCTGTATTATTCTTACAATACGCCTCATACTACTACCTACCCTTCGCCCTTTCATAATAATTTTGTTCATAGATTTTGGTCGATCAACAATATGCTGCCATGCCTGATATATATCGGTACCACTCAACCCAGCCGACCGCATGGCCAATATATTATCCTGCGCAAGTTTCGTTAGCAATTCGTCATAAATAACCAGCTTACGGATGTCCTCTGCTTGCAACATAGAAGTGAATGTCGTTGCATTATCAAGCGCACCGACTGCGAAGAGGCTTGTCTTGGTTCTAAGGCATTTTTCACAGCGCTCGCAGTTGTAGGTACCAGTGACATTATCCCAACATACTCTAAGATGATTTAATGCCAGGTTACTTTTTGCAATCATTTTAGTTTTTTGAAACCGACTTGTTTCACAGCCATCGTGAATAATTTCAAGTCTTTCGTCAGAAAACAGTGGATCGGTGTCGGGATGCGATCCCCAGGGAGTCAACATTTTATAATCTAGCGAAGATGGAATATATAGCCGATCCAGATAATCGCTCAATTGCCGAGCAACGGCACCAAGACCATAGCCGTGTCCGTGGGCCCCCCAACGCCCGTAGTCTCTGTATACCCGTATACTGTTTGTTTCAATCTGGACGAAGCGAACACCCGTTTCAGCCTGTATAGCTCGCCCCATAGCAGCAATTGCCGCCCTCCTGGGGGTATCAGTAAGCTTCACATCATAACCGTGAACATAGATCAGGTCAGTGATATCGCTCTTATTCTTAATAAACGTATAGAATGAATCCACACCGCCGGTAAAGAAGCTACCAACCCTCCCGGTTTTAGACGTATCTCGCTCAATGGCTGTGTCCGCAACCAGTTTGATTTTTTGGTAACTGGGAAACCAATCAGTGAATGTCTCAATTAATCGTTGTTGATTATGAATGAATGCAGAGGAGATCGGATCAATAATGTGAAGATCCAGGCCATTTTTCATGCCACCCAATGCACCCATCGCTACTGCAGATTCTGCGCTGGCATTGAGCTTTACATCGTCTGATGCAAAGTACAGATGGTAACTACGGCCATTAATGGACAGGTCGTAATCCACCCGATTGCCGCTAGCGACACCACCCGTTATTGTTATTCCATCGTCCGCTGATGCCATAAGGCCAGACTCGATTTCCCTGTAATATTACAATTATGCGGACGCATTTTACCCGGAGCCAGTTGCGCGGCACAACCACGAATTCACTAATCTTCGCAGTGGTTATACCAGGTATGCGACGCGCCATCTTTATTGAATCATGAGTCAAAAACCGATATCAAAGGCGTGGCCAACCCCAAACTTAATCATCAGCGTGACGTATACAGAATCAAACCGAACGATATTCTGGTTATTAGCTCTTATCGAATCCAACCAATGACTCGGCTTGCGGCTAATAGACCACGAATGCTGACTAAGTTATACGTGCGCAAGCATACTTGGGGAACTCTTCATTTTGGGTTAGGCATCCCTGTGTTACATAAAGAGACTACCCGACAGCCATCAACCATCTGGCAACAGCCAGCCACTTGTCAGCCTGCCTAACAAAATTGACCAGGATCCATGAAATACCTTCCGCAAGGAGTGCGAATAGAGCACACCCTCAAACTGAACGGACGCAGGACGCATTTCGCGCTTTCCAGCTTTACCCTGAAGGTTCAGAGATGTGGTTTGCAAGCTTTTTGTATTCAAAATGAACCCCCTCCAGGCCTATAATGAGGCCTATCAAATTTTATTGCCGCCGGTCATCAAAGTAGAAAGATATTGAATGAAAGACCATCAACCGTTATTCAGCATAATTATCCCATCATACAACTACGCGCATTCGCTAGGTCGCGCGATTGAATCGACCTTGTGTCAGGTTGGCAATGATTACGAGCTAGTCATTATCGATGATGGCTCCACCGATAATACCGCAGACGTCGTCAGCGGCCTCCAGTTAAAGTATCCCTCTCGCATCGCATATTACACCCAGGAAAATGGCGGCCCAGCCACTGCCCGCAATCGAGGTATAGATATGAGCACTGGTCGCTATCTGGTTTTTCTCGATGCCGATGACGCACTGACAGACTCAGCTCTGCAGTTGTTCCGCGATAGTATTAATCTACAACCTGCTACAGGAATGATAATCGGCGGTCACTGGAGTGTGAGTCAACACGGAACAGATGAGCAAAAACGCTACCGCTCACCTGGCATACTCCCCGCTGATTCGTTGTCCCGGCTGCAGGCGTACTTGCTAGATAAATCTTTGGTGATAGCACATGGAGCCTGCGCTATGCGCCGCGATGTATTTGATCGATACAGATACCCGGCGCTCTTTAGGAGCAGCGAGGACATTCCAGTATTTGCTTACATTCTGGCTAATTTTTCAGTATGCACCATCAATAAACCGATTGCCAAAATCTACTTACATACAGATAGCCTGCGACATAACGTCGACCACGCTAGAACCATTGGTGACAGTCTCGTGAACGAGGTGTTCTCGCCGGACAGGATGTCTGGGGCCTTACAAATATTGAAAAAACCGTTTCACATACAGCGCAATCTGTCCCTGTCACGCACATTCTTCATCGCGGGCGACCATAAGGCCGGTTACCTTTTATTTATCGCCGCACTGAAGTTAAATTGGCGGGTATTATTTAAATGGTCATACTCTGGCAAAGCCATCCGCGCTTTCCTAAAAAGTAGAAAGGATAACACCAAAAAGAAACGTGCTTTGGCCGCACGCAGTTGTCCTAGAAAGGAGTGAAAATCTGTTACCTCGCTGATCACGCCTGCGAGCACGGCTCGGCGCTGTGCCCTGCTATCCAGAGCCCGCCAGTGGAAGAAATATGGAGCCAGAGCCTGAATCCCACACCGCGAATGGGCAAAACTATGCGGCCGGCCACGCACCGTGGCCCGATTGCTAAGCTATCCCTCAAGCAGCGCCCGCCAACTTCGGGCGAGGACTAATTGTTGCGCAAAGCAGTACGGACCCACGAGCTAATCTGGGTGCGCGCCCTGGCCGACTAGCTGGTTGAAGGGACCAAATCACGTACCAGTATGGCATAATGAGCGATCCTCAGGGAAATGATCATTCGCCCTCGCGGCGGAAAAACCAATGGCAACCAGGACACTGAAAATGGTACACAGGCGGCGGTATACGTTTGCTGAGTTGCGCTTAAAATCAAAAACAACATACCTCCGCCAGTCCCCATATCCTGTGGATAATGCCGCATGTTAAATCCCGAAAAACGTGTAAAAATCTTTCTCAAAAAAAGAAAAATACGCCGAGAGACACCGCAGATTTGGCTTTTACCTCAGGCCAAGTTTGGATATATACAAATCCCTAAAGTAGCGAGCCGCTCCATTCGCGCCGGTATTATAGAGATGGCGCGCAGGGAAATGGAATACAGTATACCCCAACAAAGTAAATCGGACGCGCAAGTAGAAAAAATATTTAGCAGCCACATGCCACATAAAAAGCTCGCAGAATTAAGTAAAGAATATTTTTTATTCGCATTTGTACGAAATCCGCTTACCCGCCTCTATTCAGCTTATATGAACAAGCTAATCGACCCTCAGCCCCGGGGTGGTCGAAACATTTTTTCTCACATGGATATGCCAATAGGCATGGCTTTCGAAAGCTTCGTCAAGCGCGTTGCGGAATTAAAAGATAATGAAATAGATCGTCATCTTAGACCTCAACGCTGGTTCCTGACCTGTGAAGGTCGACTTTTTACAAACTACGTCGGAAAGATGGAAACTTTTTCAGCCGACTGGACGGTGCTTCAGAACAAATTCAGCTTACCCTGCTTATCGCATAAAAATTCGAGTAGCGCGATGGGAATGCAAACTGGACACCGGTTCACACGTCGGCTCGCAGAAATCGCGATTGAGCGCTACAAAGATGACATAGAGCTATTCGGATATGGGGATCAGGTGCGGCAATTTATGGATGGACTGAATTGATTTATCGGGATTCTCTCGGGATACTTCCCGAATACACACCGATGCGTCGCGCCAGTTTATTCCGTGCATCCTGCAAATGCTAGCCGTGGACCGCAAACTTACGGCAACCGGCGGGGAGCTTGATTCCTGCTCGCGGCATGTGGTGTAAGGGTCACCAATGCGGCAGGATAATATATCGTCCCGTCTTGAGCTAAATGTTGGACGTTTTAAACGCGTTTTCGGTTTCCAGGCAGACGTATGATAAGATCCAATCGTCGCGCGAAGCCTGTTTTAGCTATTTGCACACGATCTGAGCAGGTCGGGATGCTCTTAAATTATTTTCTGCTTAGGTCATTCTAAAAAAACTATATTCATACCGATGACGCCCGTGAAGAAAATATTGTTTATCTCACTATTAATATTCGTCACCTGGAAACTAACCAACGGGCCAGGCGAGGTAACCCTTGGCCCTGGCGTCATGGCGAAGGATGCGCCCGTGCAACAGAATGCAGTTTTGTCACAAAAATTCCAGCTGGACGATTACGAAATTACCCCTACGGCGCGCTTTGACATCAGGGCCAAAGTGCTGGGCAGCAAGAGCTACACCTTTGGGCGCGAAGCGGATGTATCTCCGATCGATCTCACTTTGGGATGGGGGCCCATGTCCGACGAAAGAATTTTGCAGACAATACAAATCTCGCAAAGTAATCGTTTCTATCGATGGCGCGTGAAGGAGTTTCCAATACCCCGTCGCGAAATCGAAACGAACAGTGCCAATATGCACATGATTCCAGCTAATAAAACTATCGCAAAAAAAATTAAGGCGGCCCGCCAGGGAGATATTATTAAACTCTCTGGCCACCTGGTAAATGTCAGCGCTCCGGACGGATGGATGTGGAAAAGCTCCCTTACTCGTCAAGATACCGGTAGTGGCGCCTGTGAATTGATCTGGGTTGAACAATTTGATGTGCTCACTCTGTAAACGATGTGCCCCTAACGGCATGACTGAATATTCCACACCACTGCTCTGCGATCGTAGAACGATGCTACACTTCGTACACTTTCGGACAATACAAGGGGACTGCTATGGCGCGTGTGGCAATAGTTAAAGGGGCAACTGGCGACGACCCGATGATCGCGGCGATATTCGATTGGGTCACCCAAATGGAGGGTGCTGTGCCAAACCACTTTTACGTCGAGATGAATTTTCCAGAACACTTCAAGGCGAAACTCAGCGCCACTCGCGTGCTATGGGAAATGGGCGAGTTATCCCTTGAGGAGATTCAACACGTTGGCATTCTGGTTTCCCGGGATAATGGCTGTGCCTACTGTACGGCGGCGTTTTGCACCATTCTCAATCACGGCCTGGGCGCCCCTGAAAGCGGCGTAAAAACATTGGTCAGCCAGGGTGTTGAAGCGGTAACCGATCCGCGGCTTAAAGCGATTCTAACGTTCGCTCTGAAGATCAACAAATATCCTGAAACGACAACCGACGCTGATATGGACGTGTTGCGCGCTCAGGGGCTAACTGACAAAGGTATTGTGCAGCTTGTGCATCTGGTGAGTGATTTTGCGTCGTACAATCGCCTTAATCTGGTGCTGCAAACCGACTACGATTACCGCGACCTGTGGCGCGCGGCTGCGCAGTTAGAGCCATCCGAATCGTCCTGACTATTGCGGGATTACCTGCGACTGGAAGTCCCCAATCGCAGAGCCCGAAATCTTCGAATCAGGGAAGCGGCGGCGTCCACAGGTCTGTCATAATTACACCTGTCGTAGTCCAGAACGGCATGCACTTTGATGCTTGATACCTGTAATGCGTAAAAACTATCGTCCAACAACTCGGAGGCGTCCTTGGCTCGTCAGGGGTTTTTTGTGTGCCCTTGTGGGGTTAGTTGGCCTTCCGGTACTTGTGATTCTGAGCCTGCGCTGGATACCACCACCCACCAGCGCATTTATGCTGGGATGGCAAATCGACCATAGTTTCAGGAATCTGCCCGCACAAGCAAAACTTCACTATCGATGGACGCCGTGGGAGCAGATTTCACCGTTTGCGCCGCTGGCCGTGATCGCCGCCGAAGATCAAAAATTTCCCGATCACTGGGGTTTTGATTTTACCGCGATTAGTGCAGCGCTCGACCACAGTCAGCGCGGTGGCCGCCTGCGAGGCGCGAGTACCATTAGCCAGCAAGTGGCCAAGAATCTGTTTTTATGGTCGGGGCGCAGTTTTATCAGAAAGGGACTGGAAGCCTACCTGACCCTACTAATTGAAACCCTGTGGCCAAAACAGCGTATTCTTGAAGTCTACCTGAATGTGGTCGAATTTGGCGATGGCGTGTACGGCGTCAATGCTGCGGCTGAACAGTTTTTTGGAACCACGCCGTCGCGACTTACCCATACCGAGGCGGCGCGCCTGGCCGCTGTGTTACCAAACCCCAAAGGCTTTAGCGCGGCCCACCCATCGGCGTATGTTTGGCAACGGGTGCGCTGGATCAGGAGCCAGATGAATCAACTTGGCGGTACTGCATACCTGAAAAAGTTGTGACGGAAACAAATAAATTACCGCCCACTACGCAGAATGCCAGGGCCCAGAAGTAGACCCTGGCAACCCACAGGTCAATCACAATTTGCTTAACACATGATCCGCGGCGCTAACTTTAAATTTACCCGGCTCCTCGATCAGTGCATCGACCACCCTGCCGTTATCAACGATCAACGCAAACCGTTGGCCGCGCTTGCCCATGCCGAAACCGCTGGCATCCAGCTCCAACCCCAGCGCCTTGCTGTACTCGCCGTTGCCGTCGGCAAGCATGGTTACCTTGCCATCCGCGCCAGCCTGTTTGCCCCAGGCGTCCATCACGAACACATCATTGACGGCCATGCAGGCGATGGTATCGACGCCTTTCGCCTTGAAGGCGCTCGCCTGCTCAATAAACCCCGGTAAATGTTCCCGGGAACAGGTGGGGGTAAACGCCCCCGGCACGGAAAACAGCACGACTTTTTTGCCACTGAACAACGCATCACTGGTCAGAGAACCGGGACCGTCTGCCTTCATTATGGTGAAACGCCCTTCCGGGACCTGATCACCCGCTTTAATTGTCATACATCTCTCCTTTCGCTGAATATCTGGAAGTGGACCTTGATTTTTGCCGACAAAAAATTATCGCACCGAAACGTTTAACTAACCAGAGGCTATTTGTACGCCACGCCAATACTGCCGATGGTTTCCCTAGCGATAATGGTTTTCATAATCTGCGCCGTACCATCGCCGATTTGTAGACCCATTACATCGCGCAGCCGTTGCTGGTGGGGCAGATCCATGGTGTAGCCGTAGTGGCCATGCAGCAACAGGCAATTTTGAATAATATCCGTGGACCACTTGGGCCCCATCCACTTCACCATCGCCGCTTCCTTGGTATGCTCGATACCGCGATCGCGCATGGCCAGAGTCTGATAGCACAGGGCGCGCACCGCCGCCAGCATACTTTCGTGTTCGGCAAGTGGAAAGGTCGTCCCCTGAAATTTAGCCAGCGGACGCCCAAATGCCTCGCGCTTCTGAATGTATTGCCAGGTCTCGTCAACCGACGCCTGCGCCGAACCAATGCACTGCAGCGCGATAAGCACCCGACTCAGGTCAAACCCCACCATGACCTTGGTGAAACCTTCACCCTCCTTTCCGAGTAAACAGGTTTCAGGAATTTCCACATCATCAAAAAACACCTGCCCGCGACCAACCGCTTTGGTGCCCACATCATCGAAACTGGTACAGGTCACCCCCGGCACATCGAGGGGCGCCAAAAACGCCGAGACGCCGTGAGCGCCGGGTTTGTTTTGGTCGGTGCGCGCGAACAACAGCATCATCTCTGCCTGATCGCTGTAAGTGATGGAGGTTTTTTCTCCATTCAGTATGTAACGATCACCCTTTTTTTCGGCCTTGACCATCAGGCTAGCCGCATCCGACCCACCGCGGGGCTCCGTCAAACCCAGTTGAATCAATATCTCCCCGGCGGCCACTTTCGGTAGAATATCTGCTTTCATGTCCTCGCTGCCGTGATCCTGAATCACACCGCCGATAAGCGGCGACGTCATGCAGGGGTAGCTCAGACTGAGATCGGCATAGGCAATCGCTTCACACACCAGGCCGGCTACCACACTGGACCCACCAATCCCGCCATATTCCTCCCCCAGAGTCGGCGCCACCAGGCCAAGGGCGCCCATTTCCCGCAATAATTTGCGATCAATAATATTGACTTTATCGCGGGCCAGGTAGCCGTCCTTAAGCCGTTCGCGAGCAAAGCGTTCGGCGGTGTCCTTAATAAATAAATCTTCTTCCGACAACCAGGGCATAGTCATGTATTTTCCTCGTGCTTTCAGCGTGTAACGTTAGTGAATTTATTGCGCAGGATTGCGTAAGGTTTTTGCAATTTCGCGTAGTTCAAATTTCTGTATTTTCCCACTGGCAGTGCGCGGCATTGCGGAAATTATCTCGAGATGTTCCGGAAAATAATTTTTCGCAAGCTTGTGCTTAACAAGAAATTCTTTCATATCACTAAACGTAAATGTTTTTCCTTCCTCAAGAGTTACGAAACAGCAACCGATTTCGCCGAGACGCTCATCAGGCATGGCAACCACCGCACAATCCAGGATATCAGGATGGGTATACAGCAGGTTTTCAACTTCGACGATTGGGATATTCTCGCCACCACGAATAATAATATCTTTGGAGCGCCCGGTGATACGGATATAACCGTCCTTGTCCATGGTTGCCAAATCGCCGGTGTCAAAAAACCCTTCGGCATCCAGCTGATAGGCATCGGGGTTTTTCAAATATCCGATAAACGTCGAGGGACTGGCTTCTACCAGACGACCCTCCATGCCGGGCGGTAGCGGGTTGTTTTGATCGTCGACCACCTTGACTGCACTGCCGGGCACCGCTTTGCCATCGGTACCCACAATTTTTTCGCGCGGATCATTCAGCTGAGTTGTGGTCACCACGCCACATTCTGTCATACCCCATACCGCAATTAAATGGATGTCGAGCTGTGCGATCGCTTTTTCTGCGAGAACTCTCGGAATAGGCGCACCGCCGCACACAAATATTCGAAAACGCTCGGAATTACATTCGTCCGCACTTTCCGAGTTAGTTAAATCCGACAGAAAGGGCGTCGCGCCCATGGCAAACGATGCCTGCTCGTCAGCCATCAGGCGCCACGCCAAACCTACATTCCAGGTATCCAGTAAAATTGCCTTGGTTTTCAGCACAATCGGTAACCACATGCCCGCCAGAAAACCGGTTAAATGGGCCAGCGGAGAACCCATAAAAATATTGTCATCCTCATTCAACGCGCAGCGCTCAATCATCTGATGCACGCTAAACAAAAACGTATTAGCGCTATGCATAACACCTTTGGGCATACCCGTTGTCCCTGAGGTGTACATCAGCAAGATTACGTCGTTGGGATTTAATTCTCGCTCCTTGAAAAGGGCCACTGTGTCGCCTGAGGGTCGATGATTAAGTAACGCATTCTCAAAACTGTTTTCACCCTCGCCACCGACTACGAACAAGTGCTGCAGGTGAGGTAATTCGCCGCGCATTTCCTCCAACATTTTTTCATGGTCAAAACCACGAAACAATTTGGGTATGATCAACACTTTCGATTCAGCGTAGTCCACCATAAACGATAATTCGCGATCGCGAAAAATCGGCATCAGCGGATTACTCACTGCGCCAATGCGCAGACAGGCAAGGTGAATAACCACAAATTCCCACCAGTTGGGCAATTGAAACGACACCACGTCCTGCTTTTCGATGCCATAGTGCGCCAGTGCTGCGGCTACATGATTAGCGCGCTCATTCAGCTGGCGATAGGTGACGGCAATTTTTTTTCCGCTCTCGGCACGATAATCGACAATCGCTATTTCATCGGGGTTTTTCGCCACCGCCGCTGCAAAGTAATCCAGTAAATTTTTGTCGTGCCACCAACCTTCGCGCCGCATTTTTTCTGCTCGGGCTATCGGCAAAATAGGGTCAACTATCATAACTTCTTCCTCGTATAACGATATTATTAGGTTACAGTCGCGGCGCTCGTGTTTAGTACACCAAATCTACGGGCACGGCCACCGACATGGCCAGCATTTGTTGCGCATAGGTTTTACCCTGCACATCGACATTTAACGACGCCACGCCCCCCTCGCCGAGGGCGTTTTCAAGTACAAAGTTCATAGCGCCAATACCGGGTAAATCAAAGCGCGTAACGTCCCCCTGCAACACGTGGGAAAACCAATCGGCGACTCTTTCCGGGGTCAGTGCCGCGCGCAGGTAGGGCAGATATTCCGCTTTGCGGGCAATTACGCCGATATTGGCATTGTCGCCTTTATCACCACTGCGTGCGACTGCCAGTGATAGTAACGGTACCATTTTTGCGTACCCGGGCTCCGGAGTTGCCGCCGACCCTGCGCTGACAGGTATTTTCATCTCCGGTGTAAAGCTCGTACCGCCAGGGAACGGAGGCGCACAACTATGCCGGACGCCATCTACGTCGATCTCAACTGAAACCAACTTTTTTTCCAGCAAAAAAGAATAGAGGCGTACTACCGGCGATACTTTTGGTCGTCCCGGCGCCCCGGCCGCACAGCGGCCCGTGGTAGAACTTAACGCGGAACCCATTGCCTCGCGGGTAAACAGATCCACCCCCTGCGCCATATCGTGGTGTACCGACATTTTCAACACCACCTCACTACTCGGCGCCTGGCGTTCAAACTGCGCGGGATTCCACAACGCATTGGCGCCCAGCAGGTCTATGCGGGTTTTGCGAAAGTCAGGCCAGCCGCGCTCGCTAAACAGGCGACTGCTACGACGCAATATAGCCCGCCCCATGGCGCGGGCCTTGGCCTCTGCGTCAAATCCGGTAATAGTTTGTGTAAAGGTGGCACGATAGCCATCAGGAAAAGTCGCGCATACTTTATAGGTCTCCGTGGGCGGATAACCCTTCGCGCCGCTTACCAGTACGCGATCATCGCCATGATCCATCAGGGTGACCTGGGAGAAATCACACACTACGTCGGGCACGATATAGGCCTGCGGATCGCCTATTTCATATAGCATCTGCTCCCCCACAGTATGCGCGGACACCAAACCACCTGTACCCCTGGGTTTGGTAATCACAAAAGTGCCATCCTCGGCGCATTCAGCGATGGGATACCCCATATTGTCCCAACCATCGCAGGACAATTGCCAATCGGTAAAATTCCCCCCCGTAACCTGACAGCCACATTCGATCAGGTGTCCCGCCAGAGTGCCTGCCGCGAGGCGATTGTAATCGTTCGCGGACCAGCCAAATTCGTGAATCAACGGCCCCAGCGTGACGGCACTATCGACAACCCGTCCGGTGATCACAATATCCGCCCCAGCAGCCAGCGCCTGCGCAATGGGAAAGGCGCCGAGGTAGGCGTTGATACTCGCGATTTTTTTCGGAAACGGTTCGCCGGTAAACATTTCCCTGACGCCACTGGCACGCAACTGTTGCTCGCGGTCGAGTAAATCGTCACCTTCTACAATCGCGATTTTAAGATCGACACCTGCCTCTTCGGTTACCTGCTGAATTGCTTTCTGACAGGCTTTTAGATTGACACCGCCGGCATTTGCCACTACGCGAATACCCTGCGCGGCGATTTGCTTGATCAGTGGCTGAAGAATACCGGTAACAAAATCGGTAGCATAACCGGCATCCTCCGAACGGCTTTTGGCCTTGGCGAGAATGGACATGGTGACTTCGGCGAGATAATCGAATACCAGATAATCAACCCCACCGGATTTAACCAGTTGCGCGGCGCCCTCTGAGCTGTCGCCCCAGTAACCCGCCGCGCCACCAATTTTTACAATTTTATCGCCCATATAAATTCTCATGTTTGCGTACGGAATTATTGCACCGTGCTATTTATTCAACGCGTAACTTTTTCGTCAAAAAACTCCCAGTCGATCAGCTTACTGGTGTAATTTCCGATTCAAGGGCCACCAATACCGACGCGATATCCACCTGCTGCTGCGCAACCACATGTATGGTTGCCACGGTGCCCTCACTATCGGCAACCAGCTGATGGAACATTTTCATTGCTTCCAGTGTCACCAGCACCTGGCCCTTGCTGACCCTGTCGCCTGGCGCAACCGACACCTCAACAATTTTGCCGCTCATGGGTGCTCGCAATAAGCCATTCGCGCTACTCGCTTCCCGTCGCTCGGAAAAACTGACACAACGGTAATAACTGGTGATGCCGGACACATCCAACGCGAGTCGCCCATCGTCGAGAAACGCGTACCAGGCTCCGCGCAATTGTCCATATTCCAGAAACTGGACAGCACCCGCCAGACCCACTGGCGCCGCGATCAACTCCAGTTGACACACCTCCCCATCGCGCCGGGTAAGCGTATACTTTGAAGCGTCCTGTTCGAGCCGCACCGTCTCGGGTTGATCCTCATCGCTCTGCACACGCAGTGGCCAGGATAATGTGCCGGTGCTACACCAGCCGTAATTGCGCGCGCTGGCAACCGCCGAGACTTCAACGATAATTCCTCGCTGTGACAATAACACCGCCGCCAGCGCTGTTGCGGCCCCGTCACTTTGAGGTCTGGCGCACAGCTGTGGACGTTCCGCTAGAAACGCGGTAGTCGCGCCACCATCAGCAAAATCGGACTCGCGCAAAATATTCTGCAGAAATTCCCGATTGGTCACCACGCCCAGTAGCCGGGTATCCTCAAGCGCAGTGCGCAAACGTCGCAGCGCCTGATCGCGATTGACGCCATGGGCGATAATCTTTGCCAGCATCGGATCGTAGTGGGGAGTAACCTGCTGACCTTCAATAATGCCACTGTCAACGCGAACCCCGGTATTTTCGGCCGGGCGCCACGCGACAATGCGCCCTGTTTGCGGCAGGTAATTCGCACTCGGGTCTTCGGCATACAGACGCACCTCGATAGCATGCCCGTTCAGTTCAATCTGCTCCTGGGCCAACGGCAGTGCCTCGCCGGCCGCTACCCGCAACTGCCATTCCACCAGATCGAGTCCAGTGACCAGTTCGGTCACCGGGTGCTCCACCTGCAGGCGCGTATTCATTTCCATAAAATAAAAGTTACCGCTGGCGTCGAGCAAAAACTCCACGGTGCCCGCCCCCACGTAGTTCACCGCTCGCGCCACAGCGACAGCGGCTAGGCCCATACGCTCGCGCAGCTCGGCGTTTACCGCTGGAGATGGCGCTTCCTCCAGCACTTTTTGGTGACGGCGCTGCACAGAACAATCCCGTTCGCCGAGATGTAAAATCGTTCCATGCCGATCGCCAAATACCTGCACTTCGACGTGGCGCACGTCCAGTAACGCTTTTTCCAGTAATACAGCGCCGCTCCCAAAGGCGCTGCGCGCTTCCGCCGTCGCCTTGAGTAGCGCGTCGTTAAATTCCCCTGCCGCCGCCACCAGGCGCATACCGCGACCACCGCCGCCCATCGCCGCCTTGATCATCACCGGGTAGCCAATGCGATCCGCTTCGGCACGCAGAAATTCAGGGTCCTGATGGTCTCCTTCGTACCCCGGTGCGCAGGGCACACCGGCGGCAATAACCCGCGCCCGCGCCCCGCTTTTATTTCCCATGATCTCGATAGCCTCGGGATCTGGACCAATAAACACCAGTCCAGCATCAATACAGGCGCGGGCAAATGCGGCATTTTCAGAAAAAAATCCATAACCGGGATGGATGGCCTCGGCACCGCTTTGTCGCGCTGCCGACAATATTGCCGCACTGTTCAGGTAGGAGTCGCCGACCGGTGCGGCACCAATGCGCAGCGCCTCGACCGCCGCTGCGACATGGGGGGCATCGCGATCCCCATCGCTGTACACCGCCACCGTGTGATAACCCAGCGCCCGCGCACCGCGTATGATTCTCACCGCAATTTCACCGCGGTTGGCAATTAGTATGCGGTTAAAAGCCACGGCTATTCCTCTCCCGACAAAGAGAACCAACGCGCCCTGCGTTTTTCCACGAACGCAGCCTGTCCTTCTCGCCCTTCACCACCGCGATTGAGTTCCGAGAAACGCGCGGCGGCAAATTCAATCAGGCTGTCATCCAGCCCTCCGGCAGCCGCGTTCATAATCTCCTTGGTCACCGCACAGGCGCGCGGCCCGCAGGCTGCAATCTTTTCCAGCAGTTGCGTCAGCTGTTGCTCCCCTTCCTCCGGTGTATGAAACAAATAATGCGCCACACCCAACTGAAAGGCCTCTTCACCGCTAATACGACCACCGGTCAGGGCCATATGGCGCGCCCTGCTCAAACCGATACGGCGCACCACATAGGGCGCGATCTGGGCAGGGGCCACCCCCAACGTCGTCTCCGGCATGCCCATTTTGGCGTTGGCGGCCACCAAAGTGATATCCATCAGACAGGCAAAACCAAACCCGCCACCCATGGCCGCACCTTCCACAAAGGCGATGGTGGTTTGCGGTAATTCGGCAATTTTTCTAAACAGCTGCCCGGCGCGCACATTGCGCTCGTACACCGGATCCTGGTCCCCCGTTTGGCCCTCTACCTGCGCGCGCCGCTCCTTAATGTCACCACCCGCGCAAAAGTTGTGGTCCGCACCGCGCAATACCAGTGCGCGGATATGATGGTTACCTGCGAGATACTCTGCCACCGCCTGCAATTCCTCGCTCATACGGTTATTCATTGCGTTGCGTAACGCCGGGCGATTCAGCACGATGTTCAGGCATCCCTGTTGCTGGCTTAACAACAAGGTTTCACAGCTGGGCAATGCGGTGTTCATGTGGCTCTCATTTATATCCCCACGCACTTACATGCGCGCTACACCAAAGGTGTTGGGGCTTAAGCGCGTGCGCTCGCAGCGCACGCAAATATCCAGCAATTCAATCAATAACTGCCGGGTTTTGCGCGGATCAATAATACCCTCATCCCAGACCTGGGACGTGCAATACAACGCCCGCGAGTACTGGTCGTAATACTCGATAATTTCTTTGTGCTGCTGATCGAGAAACGCCCTGTCCACCGGCTCGCCGCGACTGTTCTGTTTACCTTCGTAAACGATCGACATGACCGTGGCTGCCTGCTCACCGCCCATTACCGCCAACCGGCTGTTGGGCCAGGCAAACAAAAACCGCGGGTCGAAGGAGCGACCGCACATGGCGTAATTGCCCGCCCCAAAAGACGCCCCCACCAGAATAGTTATCTTCGGGACGGTGGCGTTAGCCACTGCCTGAATCATCTTGGCGCCGTTAACGATCATGCCCTTTTGTTCCGAATCCACGCCGACAATAAAACCCGTGGTGTTCTGCAAAAATAAAATCGGGCGATTGGCCTGACAACACAACTGAATAAACTGTGTCGCTTTGTTTGCCCCCTCGTTGGTGATCGGGCCATTATTGCCGATAATACCGCAGGGCTGGCCACCGATCTCGGCGAAACCACAGATAGTGTAGGGGTCATAGCTCGGTTTGAACTCCATAAACTCCGAGCCGTCCACCACCCGCGCAATAATTTCCCGGCAGTCGCAGGGTTGTTTGTAATCCACCGGCACCAGCCCGCACAGTTCGTCGATGGGGTACAAGGGCTCCTGGTAATCATTAACCGTTCTGGGCGGCAGGCGATCATTCCAGCGCAACTGGCGCACGATCTCGCGGCAAATTTCGATGCTGTGGGCATCGTCTTCCGCGACAAATTCAGCCAGCCCGGAGATACGGGCGTGCATGTCGGCGCCACCCAGTTCCTCTTCCCCGGTGATTTCTCCGGTCGCCGCCTTGAGTAACGGCGGACCGGCCAAAAACGCCCGCGCCTGGTTGCGTACAAAAATATTGTAATCTGACATACCCGGCACGTAGGCGCCGCCAGCGGTGGAATTGCCATGCACCACGGTAATTTGTGGAATTCCGGCCGCTGAAGCCTGAGCCTGCTTTTTAAAGCGGTTGCCGCCCTGATTAAACCCGATATGCTGGTTCAGCAGGTTACCGCCGCCGCTTTGCATCAGTGAAATAAACGGCAGACACGCGGTCCTGGCGATATCCTGTGCGCGATGCAGCTTGTCATAAGTCTTGGATTGATTGGTGCCGCCCTTGATCGCTGCGTCATTAATGTAAATCATGCAGCGGGTACCGCAGACAATACCAATGCCGACGATAATGCTGGAACCAAATACATTTTCGACGCCGTCGTCGTCGTGCTCCCCAAGCCCGGCCAACGTGGCCAGTTCGATAAAGGGCGCGCCCGGATCCAGCAACAGGGCGAGGCGCTCACGGGGCAATATCTGGCCACGCTGCTCGAACAAATCTCGCTTGCTGGCGGACACTATGTGTACCTGCTGTTCAAGGCGGCGCACCTCGTCCACCAGCACCAGCATGTCCTCGCGATTTTGGCAATAGGTCGCGCTGTTTTTATCCACCCTGGATTGCAATACCGACATCTTCGCACCTTTACAAATTATTTCCGCGCATCGCTTTTATCGGACGGCATTACCTGCCAGCAGGTGACGGATAGATTCCCATCTCCTTCGCGATCACCTGTAGCATCACCTCATTAGCGCCCCCGCCGATGGAACACAGACGCGCATCGCGAAAAATGCGACTGATCAGGTTGTCCCACATAAAACCCTGACCACCCCAGAACTGCAAACAGGCGGACGGTACGGTCTGACCCAACTGACCCACCTTGAATTTTGCCATGGATACTTCTTTCAGGGCATTTTCACCGCGCACGTATTTTTCGGCGGCAAAATACAGCAACGCGCGCGCTGCCATAACCTCGGTTTGCAGTTCCGCCAACTTGAAGTACACCACCTGATTTTCCAGCAGCGACTTGTCGAACAGTTCCCGTTGTCTGGTGTAGTCGATGGTAATAGTGATGGCATCTTCAATTTGACTGAGGTACTTGGTGGCAGCAGCCAGTCGCTCCTCCTGGAACTGTTCCATCTGGTAGATGAAACCTCTGTTTTCCTCTCCCACCCGATTGCCAACCGGCACCCGTACATCATCGAAATAAATCGGTGCAGTGTCCGAGCTGCGACAGCCCAGTTTATTAAGCAGCTTGCCGCGGGTCACCCCCGGCGTATCGAGGGGCACAATAATGATACTTTTGTTGCGGTGCGGTCCGTTGTCTTCGCTGGTGTTGCACAACAGGCAGACCCAGTCGGCCTGCGTCGAACTGGTAATCCACATCTTGCTGCCATTAATGACATATTCGTCCCCGTCGCGGCGCGCCGTGGTCTTAATTGAGCCCACGTCTGAACCTGCGCCAACTTCGCTGACCCCAATACAGCCAACACTGGTGCCAGCAATCGCGGGCACCAGATATTTTAGTTTCAGTGCTTCACTGCCGTGTACGGCGAGAGCCGGTGTACACATATCCGTCTGCACCGCCAACGCAGTGGACACCCCGGAACAACGAATTTTGCCAATCTCCTCCGAGTACACCATCTGGTAGGAGTAATCGAGACCCAACCCGCCATATTCCACTGGTTTGGTGATACCCAAAAAGCCGGCATCCCCCATTTTTTTAAAAATAGCGTGGGCCGGCCAGATACCTTCTGCCTCCCACTGATCCACATGGGGCGCGATTTCGCGGTCGATAAAGCGCCGTAATGACTGGCGCAAGGTCTCGTGTTCAGTTGAAAACAGCATGTCACTCCCGGTGAAGGTTTATGGGGTACACAGCGAATGTAGTGGCTGGTGATAACCCTTCCAGGGTCGGGCACGGCAGCGGTTGAACGGAAATTTCGCGGTATTTTCCAGAACGAACCGGAGAGTAAACATAGCGAATTTTTACCGGGCGTTCAATCAGTTTCTAACGGCCGGTAACCTGCGCCGGCGCCACAGACGGCCTGACAAAATCAGTCGAGACGGAAAAAATGTTGCCGGTAGTAGCTCAGCTCCGCAATGGAATCGCGAATGTCATCCATGGCCAGATGACTGCTGTTTTTGCGTAGCCCGACCAATAGTTCCGGTCGCCAGCGAGCGGCGATCTCCTTGACGGTACTGACATCCAGATTGCGATAGTGAAAATAGCGCTCCAGCTCTGGCATTTCACGGGCGAGAAAGCGCCGATCCTGACAGATGGAATTACCGCACATCGGCGATTGACCTGACTCTACCCACTGCGACAAAAATGCGATGGTAGCCAGTTCGGCCTGGCGTGCAGTCACAGTGCTACTACGCACCCGCTCGGTCAGGCCGGACTTACCATGTTGACGGGTATTCCACTCGTCCATTGCCCTCAGCACTTCGTCCGGCTGATGCACCGCAAATACCGGGCCCTCTGCCAGCACGTTAAGGTGCTTGTCGGTGACAATCGTAGCGATCTCAATAATGACATCGTTAACGGTGTCCAGCCCGGTCATCTCCAGATCAATCCACACCAGATTGGACTGCTGTTGCGGGTCGCTCGCGTTCGGCATGGCTATGTTTACTCCTGATCCTGACTATCGGCATCTACCAGAGACGCGAGGTGCGCCAGGCGCTCGGCGCGGGCGGCAATCTGTCTGTCCAGCGCCAGTTTTTCCTCACCGTCACTAAGACGGACGCGGCTTTTTAATTCCTCAATTTCACGCGCCAGACTGAGTTGTTCATCCTTGATGGCAGCGCTTCTATCGGCAAGGTCGGCTTTGTCGAAAATTCTTTTTTCCGGCACCTGCTCCGCTTCCTGGGCGTCATAGGCTGGCCTGGGCGCAAATGTAAATTTGATGCCTTCGCGTACGCGACGCTGATTCGTAAAAGCAGGGGACACTATTTCTATACCGTCGCCATTCAACTGATCGAGTACCGCCTGGCGCAACCGCGTGCGCTGACTAAGCAACTGTGCCACTTCGGTGCAGAATCCCGCAATGCGATAGGTAATTGAGTAATCCCCCAACGTCAGAATTTGTGCGAAGGGGTCCTGTAGCCCGGCGTCCTCGGCCGCCGCCTTCAGCAGCGGCTCCACGCGATAATACGGCACGTCGTAACCGAGAGATAAGTCACAACTGATAATGGTGCCGGAAGAACGAATAACCGTAACCGGATTTACCGATAAAAACAGATTGGGAATGGTGACCAGATCGCGATCCTCCGATTGTATCTCGGTATGAAACAGTCCGCGCTCGGTCACACGGCCAAAATAGCCACCTACCCGCACAAAATCTCCAGGGCTAAAACTTCTGACGGCGCGTAACATCAGGCCGGCCATGGCGTTACTGATAAACGACGTCGACGACAGCGCGATCACTCCAGTGAAGAGCAGACCCAGCAATCCCAGCAATCCCAGCAAAGAATTACGGGTGCTGTCGGAAATCGGTAGCGCCAGCACCACCGCAATAACGCCCGCCGCGGTCAGGGCGAGCATTATCACCTGCCGGGCGAGGCGCGGACGTCCCGCAGCAAGCACGCGACGAATAATCAACATATGCGCCAGCCACAAGCCACCGATCACCGCGATCCCGGTAAACAACAGGGTTTGCGAGCCTTGCCAGGCGGCAGATAGCGCTTCCATAGTGCAGATTCTCACGGTGGTGGTGTCGGGTACTACCGGGCCCCATTATGCTATATGCTTGGCCGCCAACACACCCCACTACAGCCAGGGCGAGACCAGGAGGGTATGGCAAAACGCAAATTGACATTGCAACAAAAACGCAGAATTCAGGGTCAACAGGACCGTAGCCGAGCACAGGCCGACGACGAGAATGTACAGGAAGACACGGTGCAATCAGAATCGGGGCTGGGTTCAGAGCAAACTGGGATTGTTGCGGTACGCTACGGTAACAGTGCCGATATTGTGATTGAGGTCGGTGGGGCGGTACGCCGCTGTCATTTTCGCGCCAATCTCGATTCGCTGATTGCCGGAGATCGCGTGGTCTGGCGCGATAGCGAGTCTGGAAGCGTAATCACCGCCGTTCAATCTCGTAAAAATTATCTTGATCGGCCGGATAACCGTGGAAAACTGAGACCGGTCGCCGCCAATATCGATCGCATTGCCATCGTTCTGGCACCCCAGCCACAACCCCACGCCAATCTTATCGACCGTTATCTGGTGGCGTGCGAAGCGCGAGGCATCGAGCCGTTTCTGGTATTAAATAAATTCGATATGGAAGTAACCGAAGACCTCACACAGCTACTCAACAGCTATGCACAGCTGGGCTACCGGCTGCTGTATGTCTCGGCTAAAACCGGTGCGGGCGTGGCACAACTGGCCACCACTTTGCAACACAAAACTGGCGTACTAGTGGGTCAGTCGGGGGTCGGCAAATCCTCGTTAATTAACGCACTCATTCCCAATGCGGATACCCAAACTGGCCCACTATCCACTAAATTGACAGCCACTGGATCCAGCCATGGCGCACAAGGAATTGTTCACCGCGATGCGAAAGGTACCCATACTACCAGCGCCAGTCAGTTATTTCGTCTGCCCGGCGGCGGGGGACTGATCGACTCCCCGGGCATTCGAGAATTCGGCCTCTGGCATCTCGATGCGGGACAGGTCGCCGCAGGATTTATTGAATTCAGGCCGCTCCTGGGGCGCTGCAAGTTTCGCGACTGCCGACACCGCAGTGAACCGGAATGTGCGCTAATCGCGGCGGTAAACAACGGCACAGTGCGTGCCCAGCGGCTCGCCAGCTATCACTCCATCGTTGCCGAATTGAGCGCCCGCTGAACCCACATCGGTTACAATGGCCACCCCTGGAGGACAACCCGTATGCCTGACACCCTGGCGCGCATGCTCGAACCGACGGAGCTCGAGAAACACCTCAAGGATGATAATTTGCTGATTGTCGATCTGTGCAAAGAGCAGCTGTACCAACGCGCTCATATCCCTGGGGCAATACATATATCGCCATCGCAACTGATGCGAGGTGAGGCGCCCGCACCGGGAAAACTACCGGACGCTGCCCGCCTCAACACACTGTTTTCACGCCTCGGCTTGACCCCGAAAACCCATGTGGTCGCCTACGATGACGAAGGTGGGGGCTGGGCCGGCCGTCTTATATGGGTCCTGGATGTTATCGGCCACCCGCACTGGTCATACCTGAACGGCGGCATTGTGGCGTGGCAAAACGAGGGGCATCCCTTAACCAGCGCTGTTCCGCCATCGCCCATTCCGACCTCTGTGACGGTTACCCCAGACAGGTCGCAGCTGCCAGAAGTTGAAGACATTATCGCCCACCTCGGCGAGAAAAATTTTGTGATTTGGGATGCCCGCAGCCGCGAGGAGTACGACGGCATCCGGGTGCTGAGCCAGCGGGGTGGCCACATTCCCGGAGCGATTCATTGCGAGTGGACGTCGTTAATGGATCGGACTCTAAATATGCGCGTGCGCGGGGATGCCCCTGCCTACCTGCAACAATTGGGACTGACTTCCGACAAGACTATTATTACCCATTGTCAGAGCCACCATCGCTCGGCGTATACCTACCTGGTAGGGAAATTACTCGGCTATGAGAATATTCGTGGTTATCACGGTTCCTGGTCAGAATGGGGAAACCTCGCCAACACACCGATAGAGATGTAACTGAACAATGTCAAAAATTGATCATCGAGCAGATTTGTTTACCGCTGTGCAACGACTCCTGCCCCAACATACCCTGTCCCGACTACTGGCTCGATTAGCGAACACCCGTTCGCCGGCGATCAAAAATTTTCTGATCAGGCAGTTTGTGCGCCATTATCAGGTTGATCTCGCCGAAGCGAATCCATCTGAGTCGGAGCGCTATGCCACCTTTAACGATTTTTTCACACGGGCACTGCAGCCTGATGCGCGAACCGTGAATAACGAACCCCAGTCCTTAGTCAGTCCTGCGGATGGCGTTGTCAGCCAGATCGGGAGCGTCCAACAAGGCCGATTACTACAAGCCAAAAATCACACTTACTCGGTGCGGGAACTGCTTGGCGGGGACAGGCAACAGGCTCAAAGCTTTGCCAACGGCGCGTTTGCGACTATTTACCTGTCGCCGCGTGATTACCATCGCGTGCATATGCCCCTGGCAGGACGACTGGTCGCGACCCATTACGTGCCCGGCAGTTTATTTGCTGTCAACGCAGTGACTACACGCGGCATCCCGGGCCTGTTTGCCCGCAATGAGCGGCTGGTGTGTACATTCGCCACCGAGATTGGCGAGATGGTTATGGTGCTGGTAGGGGCCATGTTCGTGGCCGGTATCGAGACCGTATGGAAAGCCCATTACCAGCCACAAATAGATCATCGGGAAACATTTTCGACCCACAACTCGGGCATCACGACTTTCGCCAAAGGCGCCGAAATGGGTCGCTTTAAATTCGGGTCGACGGTGATCATGTTGCTGCCGCCCGCGGTCGCGTGGCAGGAGCGTTTCGCCCCCGGTAACAGCGTGCGGGTGGGAGAAAAACTGGGGAGTTTCCAGGCCTGACGGAACAAAAAACCCGGGGCAAAGCCCCGGTGGGGAGGGTTACTTAAGCGACTGATTCTGTTTTTATCTTTCCGTAACAAGACCTTTCAGGCCCGCCAGAAAGCTTTTCTTTTTGTTCACTTCGGCCTGAATAAACAGACTCGAAATCGCCGTGAGATCAACATCGTAACCGGTGGGCTCCAGATCCCGGGCAATCGCCACCTTGGCAACATTCATCACGCTTTCCCGACCATTCTCCATCAGTAGCCTGCGGGATTCCTGTTCGTCTTTGAGATCTACCAGCACGCAGTTGCCGCCGAGAGTGGTCTCCTCCTGATCGAGCACCGCGATTTGCGGCATCAGACGGGACTGGGGGTGCTGCTCTATCACCACGCCAATATCACCCGTCGTCAACTCCACCAACGTGCCGGTAGGATAAAGACCGATGGATTGAATAAATTTAACCACCAGATCTTCCTGAAACTGATTATTCCTCATGTTGTACAGCAAGCTAACCGCCCGCGACGGAGCCACTGGTTCAACGGCCTCGCGGGGATTTGAAATGGCATCGTAAGTGGTGGCAATACCGGCGATACGTGCCAACAACGGAATTTTGTTGCCTGCCACCCCCTCCGGATATCCGCTACCATTGTGGCGCTCACAGTGATAGCGCACCACCGATATCACCCGCGGCTCCACCTGGCGGCTCTGGCGCAACATTTCAACACCCTGTTCCACGAAGCTGCGGTATTCCAACTCTTCTTCCTGTGAGCGGTTAACGCTGCGCAGCACAGCGTTGGACACCTTCAGCTTACCGATATCCTTGAGCAGAGTGCCCATGCATAAAATGCTGATTTCTTCCTTGGCCATTCCGATAAAACGCGCGAACTGCACTGCCCACAGCGCCGAACGCAGGCTGTGATCGTGGGTGTGCTGGTCTTTCTGGCGCAGGCGGATCAACCAGGTAAACGCGTCGGGACAACGGATCACGCTGTCGACCATGTCGTCGACATCGGCTTTAAGCTTGCCGTAATCAGCCGATTTGCCCTTGGCGATCTGTTTTGAAACCAGCGTCAGGTTACCTTTTAGATGACTCACAATCGCTTTGGCACGAGGTACCTCAGCCTTGAGTGGAATAGTGGTCTCGTAGATACCCTTGCGCACCACGATCGCGCTCGGGGCGAACCCTGCAGAGTCATCTTTTTTTGAAATATTGCTCTTTGACAGGAATTTATATTGGGGACTCGATTTCTGGGATTTGGCATCCAGCGACCCCAGCTGCAGCGGCGCCTTGCCTTTGGTGATATCAATGTAAACGTTGCTGCAGTAGGCTTTCAGCGACGTGATATCCTGAGGCGTGCGCACATGAAAACCCTGCAACGGGAACGGCGTCTGCGCCCAGGGACGATCCAGCTTGGAAACAAACATTCCACTGGTTAAGTCTTCGACGCTGATTTGTACTTGTTTAATCGCCATACTTAATCTTCCTTCTGATCCGCACCCGCTCACACTTGCGGGTACCGGTCGACTCATTTGTGAGTTAAGAATAAGCCTTCGGCAGGGGTTTGCAAGGCGCGATGCTCGACCGGTTCAATCTGGCGACAAACGTTATAACTTACTGTAACGGCTAGTGAAATTTCTCAGACAATCTGTGAACTGCGTCAACAAACAGTCCGGCTTTGTGCGGGTCGATATCCGGCGTAATTCCGTGCCCGAGATTGAACACATGGCCGTTTGCCGAACCAAAACTGGTCAGAATGGCCTCTACCTCTGCCTCAATGACTGCAGCTGGCGCCCGTAAGATTGCCGGATCCATATTGCCCTGCAAGGCTACCCGGCCGCCTATCCGTCGACGCGCCTGGCCAATATCCACGGTCCAGTCGACGCCCACCGCATGACATCCGGTATCGGCTATAAGCTCCAGCCAGGGGCTGGCCCCTTTGGTAAACAGTATCACCGGTACCGGTCGACCCTCGGCCTCCCGGGTGAGCCCGCGAACGATACGGGCCATGTATTGTAACGAAAAATTCTGGTACGCACGGTGGCTGAGCGCACCACCCCAAGTGTCAAACACCTGTACCGCCTGGGCACCTGCGGCTATCTGCGCGTTGAGATAATTAACCACCGCGTCCGCCAGTCTGGCAAGCAGAAGGTGCAGTAGCTCGGGCTGGCTGTAAAGTAGCGCTTTTGTCCTGGCAAAATCCCGACTACTACCCCCTTCGATCATATAGGTGGCAAGGGTCCAGGGACTGCCGGAAAAACCGATTAACGGTACCCGCCCGTTCAATTCCCGACGAATCAAACGCACCGCATCCAGCACATAGGGCAGATCCACCGGGGTGTTCAACACCGGCAGATATTCAATATCTTTAGGGGTAGCTAACGGTTTGCGAAAACGCGGTCCCTCGCCCTCCTCGAAATATAATCCGAGCCCCAGCGCGTCGGGGATTGTCAGAATATCGGAAAACAAAATAGCCGCATCAAGGGGATAGCGCTCAAGCGGTTGTAGCGTGACTTCACAGGCCCGTTCCGGGTTTTGGCACAGCGACATAAAATCCCCAGCCTGCTCCCGCGCGGCGCGATATTCCGGCAAATAGCGACCGGCCTGACGCATCATCCACACCGGTGTCACATCGACCGGTTGGCGCATCAACGCACGTAACAAGCGATCGTTTCTTAACTCACTCATAAGCAGATTCTTTGGTAAACGGAAAGGTTTTAGCGGCCAGAATCCGTTGTTCCTGGTTGCGCGCGCACACGAATGATCTGCCCCCTCAGAGCGCTATCAGACATCGAGATAGTCGAGTATTCCTTTGGCAGCTTCGCGCCCTTCCCAGATTGCCGTTACCACCAGATCGGAACCCCGCACCATGTCGCCACCGGCGAACACCTGGGGGTTGCTCGTCTGGAAGGGATACTGCTGCTGTTCCGCTGCCACCACGCCGCCCCACCCGTTGCAGTCGATACCAAACTCACCAAACCACGGCGCGGGGCTAGGCTGGAATCCAAACGCGATCAGAACTACGTCGGCCGGGATCACAGTTTCGCTGTCGGCGAGAGGCTCGGGGCGGCGCCGGCCGTTCTCGTCGGGCTCACCCAGGCGCGTCTCGACCACCTTGATACCGCTCACCGTGCCCTCACCGATAATTTCAATGGGCTGGCGATTAAACAGAAATTTCACCCCCTCTTCCCGGGAATTTTCCACTTCCCGCCGGGAGCCGGGCATATTTTCCTCGTCGCGCCGATATACACAGGTCACACTGCTCGCCCCCTGGCGAATGGCAGTGCGATTACAGTCCATGGCGGTATCGCCACCACCCAGGACAATCACCCGCTTGCCGCGCACGCTGACAAAGTCGTCCGGTTTCTGCACCCAACCCTGATTATGGTTCACATTTGCTATCAGGTAGGGCAATGCCTCGTGTACCCCTGACAAGTTCTCACCAGGGAAACCGCCCCGCATGGACGTGTAGGTTCCCATCCCCAGAAACACCGCGTCGAACTCCTCCAACAAAGACGCAAAACTAATATCGCGACCTACGTCTGTATTCAAGCGAAACTCGATACCCATTTCGGTAAAAATTTTATGGCGGCGCGCCATGACCGATTTTTCCAGTTTGAACTCGGGGATACCAAACGTCAGCAAACCACCGATTTGGTGATAACGATCAAACACCACCGGCTTGACACCGTTGCGTATCAGCACATCGGCACAACCCAGTCCCGCCGGGCCTGCACCAATAATCGCGACCCGTTTATCGGTCCACACCACGTTCGACATGTCCGGCTTCCAGCCCAGTGCAAACGCAGTATCGGTAATATATTTTTCGACGCTACCAATAGTCACCGCGCCAAAATCGGCATTGAGCGTACAGGCCCCTTCGCACAGACGATCCTGCGGACAGATCTGACCACAGACTTCCGGCAACGTATTGGTCTGGTGACATAATTCCACTGCCTCCATGATATTGCCTTCCGTCGCCAGTTTCAGCCAATTCGGGATGTAATTGTGCACCGGGCATTTCCACTCGCAATACGGATTACCACACTCTATGCAGCGATGCGCCTGATGTGCCGCTTCCTTCGGTTGAAACGGCGCATAGATTTCCACGAACTGCTCAGTGCGCTCGACCAGGGACTTTTTGGGCGGGTCCTGACGCTGCACTTGCAGGAACTGGAATTTGTTGTTTAATTTCTCAGCCATATTTACACAACCTTCTGCACGCAACCTGCGCGTATTTACTGCGGACCGGCACGGGTATTTTCGAGCAGGCTACCCAGCGATGCCGCCTTGGGTTTCACCAGCCAGAACCGCGCGACGAAGTCGTCAAAATTATCCAGAATTTCCCCGCCCCAGGCACTGCCCGTTTCAGCCACAAATTCCGCAATCACACTGCGTAAAAAGTGCCGATGGTTTTCTACTGCTTCGCTGGTAATACGCTGCGGTTCCACCAGCTCCATATTAATGCGATCGTAAAAACTTCTCTCTAGATCGAGCACATAGGCAAAACCGCCGGTCATGCCTGCGCCAAAGTTGTAACCGGTCGGTCCCAACACCACCACGACACCACCGGTCATATATTCACAGCAGTGATCACCCGCACCTTCGATCACCGCCTGAGCGCCGGAATTACGCACACAAAACCGCTCCCCCGCACGGCCTGCCGCAAACAGTTTTCCACCGGTGGCACCGTACAGACAGGTGTTACCCAGAATTGGCGTGTGGCGGCTTTCAAAACGGCTGACCCGGGGCGGGTACAGTACTATCCTTCCGCCCGCCATACCCTTGCCCACATAATCGTTGGCATCCCCTTCCAGATGGATATCCAGTCCGGCCGCGTTCCACGCCCCCAGGGATTGCCCTGCCACACCGGTCAGACGCAGCTTGATCGGCGCATTGGCCATACCCTGGTTGCCGTAGCGACGCGCAATTTCGCCGCTCAATCTTGCGCCAATGGTGCGATCGCAATTCGACACGGAGTACGCAAATTCGCCACCCGCTTTAGTTTCGATCGCCGGCAGAATATCGCGCACCATACGCTCGGCCAGTTCGGCCTTATCAAACGGATAATTCGCGCTTACACCACAGAACTGCGGTTTGCTGGCAAGCAGCGCGTCAGTGTGCAAGATCGGACTCAAGTCCAGACCCTGTTGCTTGCGCGTATCCCCCGGCAACAATTCCAGCAAATCGACACGCCCAATCAGCTGCTCCAGAGTTGGCACCCCCAAGTGCGCCAGCCATTCGCGCACTTCTTCCGCAACGAACCGGAAAAAATTCATCGCCAGCTCTACCGTGCCCTTGTAGTAGCCATCGCGCAGGGTTTGATCCTGGGTGGCAACCCCTGTTGCGCAGTTGTTCAGGTGACAAATACGCAGATATTTACAGCCCAGAGCCACCATGGGGGCCGTGCCAAAGCCAAAACTTTCAGCGCCCAAAATGGCTGCCTTGATAACATCGAGCCCGGTTTTTAGTCCACCGTCGGTTTGCAAGCGTACTTTGTGCCGCAGGTCGTTGGCCCGCAGCATCTGGTGAGTTTCCGACAGACCCAGTTCCCAGGGGGAGCCTGCATAGCGGATAGACGTGAGTGGGCTGGCGGCGGTGCCTCCGTCGTAACCGGAAATAGTAATCAAGTCCGCATAGGCCTTGGCAACGCCGGTGGCGATAGTGCCCACGCCGGGCCGGGACACGAGTTTCACCGAAACCAGCGCCAGTGGGTTGACCTGTTTAAGATCAAATATCAGCTGAGCGAGATCCTCGATGGAATAAATATCGTGGTGGGGCGGCGGCGAGATCAGGGTAACCCCCGGCACCGAATAGCGCAGGGACGCGATCAACTCATTAACTTTGCCGCCCGGCAACTGTCCACCTTCACCAGGTTTTGCACCCTGGGCGATTTTTATCTGAATCACCTCGGCATTGACCAGGTAGTGGGGCGTAACGCCAAAACGACCGGAGGCAACCTGCTTAATTTTTGAACTTTTAACAGTGCCGTAGCGCTGCGGATCTTCGCCGCCCTCACCAGAATTGGACCGCCCACCCAGATTGTTCATGGCCTCTGCCAGCGATTCGTGGGCTTCCGGGGACAAGGCACCCAGAGACATACCCGCCGAATCAAAGCGCGGGAAAATATGCTCAACCGGTTCGACCTGTTCGATGGGAATCGGCTGAATAGCGCCGCGCACCTTCATCAAATCCCGCAACGTGGCCACTGGGCGCTGGTTGATCAAGTCCGCGTAAGCCCGCCAATCCGCGTAATCACCGCTTTGTACGACCCGTTGCAGAGCTTGCACCACATCGGGATTGAATGTGTGGTACTCCTGGCCGTACATATATTTAAGCAATCCGCCGGGGCTAATCGGCTTGCGGGCGCGCCATGCCACCTGCGCCAGCACTTTTTGCTCGGCCTCAAAGTCGCTAAAGTCCGCACCCTGAATACGGCTAACCAGTCCCGGGAAACACAGCTCGATAATCTCGTCACCCAAACCAATCGCCTCGTACAACATGGCGCCGCGATAGGAAGCGATGGTGGAAATGCCCATTTTGGACAGGACTTTTAATAACCCTTTGTTCAGGCCCCGGCGATAGTTTTTAAACGCGGTGTCCACATCGCTGCGCAACTCGCCGCTGGCAATCAGATCGCACAGCACCTGAAAACTTAAATATGGGTAAACCGCCGAAGCACCACACCCGAACAGTGTAGCGATCTGGTGTGGGTCGCGAGCATAACCGGTACTGGCGATAATGTTCGCGTCACAGCGCAACCCTTTGGCGAGTAAATGGCTGTGTACGGCACCGACCGCAAACAAAATATGAATAGGAATTAAATGGGGCTCGATATCGTGGTCCGACAGAATACAAATGGTCGCACCCTGGCGCACCGCAGCCTCGACCTTATCGCACAAATTAACAATGGCGGTGCGTAAATCTATTTCTTCAGGGTCGTACAACAGGGTAAATTTTTCGCTGCGATAGTCCGGGTGTCCGTTATTTTTCAGTGCAAAATATTTGCGCGGCGACAACACCGGGCTGTTGAGATTGATGCGACAACCGTGTTCAGCGGTTTCCTCAAAGATATTCCGTTCGCGGCCCAGTTGCGTGCTCAGCGACATGGTTATCCCTTCCCGCAACGGATCGATGGGTGGATTGGTCACCTGGGCAAACTGTTGCCGAAAATAATCAAACAAATTGCGGTGCGTGCGCGACAGCACCGCCATCGGCGTGTCGTCGCCCATGGAACCGACCGCTTCCTGTCCGGACTCCGCCAGTGGCCGAATTACCTGGTCCCTCTCTTCAAAGGAGACCTGGTACATTTTCATGTAGGTCTTGATTTGCTCGCGCGTCAGCGTTCCCTCGATTTCGATGCTGTCCCGCTCCATGGTGGACTCGATCCTGAATGCCCCATCACGCAACCATTTTTTGTAGGGTTGGGCGCGGGACATGCGCTGATCAATATCCTCTCTGGACTCAATGATGCCGGTAACCACATCCACCGACAAAATATCCCCAGGACCGAGACGCCCCTTGGCCACGACGTTTTCAGGCGCGTAGTTGTAGACGCCCACTTCCGAGGAAAATGTAATGATATCGTCGTCGGTCAACACCCAGCGGGATGGGCGCAGCCCGTTGCGATCCAGCGCACAGACCGCGTAGCGGCCATCGGTGATTACCAGGCCAGCAGGACCGTCCCAGGGTTCCATGTGCATGGCGTTGTATTCAAAAAAGGCGCGCTCATCGGGAGCGCGATCTTCGACGTTATTCCAGGCTGGTGGAATCAGCATGCGCACGGCGCGGTGCAGTGGCATGCCGCCGGTCACCAGTACTTCAAGCATATTGTCGAGACTGGATGAGTCAGAACCGGTACGGTTAACCAACGGCGCCGCCTGATCGATGTCGGGCAACAACGGCGATTTTAATTTGGGCGTACGCGCCACCGACCAGTTGCGATTGCCCAAAATGGTATTAATTTCGCCGTTATGGGCCAGCATGCGAAAGGGCTGAGCCAGTGGCCATTGCGGCATCGTATTGGTGGAAAAACGCTGGTGGAAAACACAAATCGCCGTGGCCATACGCGCATCGGATAAATCCCGATAGAAATGCGGTAGGTCCACCGGCATCATCAGACCTTTGTAACTAAGCACTGTGGCCGACAGGCTGGCGATATAAAACGCCGGGTCCTCGGCCAATCGATTCTCTGCTCTACGCCGCGCGATATACAATCGCGCATCGAATATCTGCGCCGCCATACCCTGCGGCGGGGTCACAAACAGGTGTTCAAAAACTGGTAATGTACGCAGCGCAATCTCGCCCAGGCAATGATTGGAGGTTGGCACCACCCGCCAGCCAAATACCGTTAATCCCTGCGCGCTTAACTCCTCCGCAAGGACGGTTTTGGATGTTTCCCTGAGGTTGGCATCCTGATTAAGCATCAGCGAGCCGATGGCATACAACGCTGGCAAATCGTGGCCACAACACTCCCGCGCCACGGCGCGCAGGAATCCGTCCGGTTTCTGCAATAACAACCCGCACCCGTCCCCGGTCTTACCGTCCGCCGCAATACCGCCACGGTGGGTCATGCAGGTTAGTGCCTCGATACCCGTCTGCAGGAGTTCGTGGCTGGCCTGGCCCTTGATATGAGCTATCAGCCCAAAGCCACAGTTGTCCCGAAACTCATCGAGCCGATACAAACCTTTCGACATAAGAAACTCTAATTAATACAGGAAGTTAAATGACCAAAACGCACCCCAGGGACGGTGCGATGAGGCAAAAGGAGGGACATTTTACACGCCGGATGACAGTGGGACAAATCAATAAAGCATTTGGCCGCTGAAGGCACCAGAAAGCGCCAGCTACGCCGCAATAGCTCACAGCTATGGCTCTGTTGCTTAATTACTCGCTCGACGATCCGCAGCGCACTAACCAATCCACTGCGCCAGTGTGGCTCGCAATAAATCGGGATCGTAATCAGCTGTCACTTGGCCGTCGCCGATGCCCCGCAACAGCACCAGACGCAGTACGCCATTTTGCGCCTTTTTGTCCACCGCCATCAACGACAGAAATTGCTCGACGGTGATTCCCGCTGGCGGCGCAGTTGGCAATCCAGCGCATTCGATAAGTGTGGTGATCGCGTCCGCTTCACTTGGCCTTAACCAGCCCAGGGCCTGGGAAAATTGCGCAGCCATAACCATGCCTGCCGCCACCGCTTCGCCGTGTAGCCAGGCGCGATAATTCTGTGCAGTCTCGATGGCGTGTCCAAAGGTGTGCCCCAGATTAAGTAGTGCGCGCTGTCCCCCCTCTCGCTCGTCGGCACTGACGATGTCGGCCTTCGCCCGACAGGAGCGGATGATGGCCTCGACCAGCAGATCGCTATGTCTCTCCAGCAGGCCGTTCATATTGTCCTGCAACCAGGTAAAAAATGTTGCGTCCGCCATCAATCCATATTTGATCACTTCCGCCAGTCCTGAACGAAACTCCCTGTCCGGCAAGGTGGTCAGCGTATCTGTGTCTGCAATCACTGCCTGCGGTTGATGAAAGGCACCGATCATGTTTTTGCCGAGCTGGTGATTAACCGCTGTTTTACCGCCCACCGAGGAATCCACCTGCGCAAGCAGAGTCGTCGGCACCTGGATAAAATCGACGCCCCGTTGATAGCAGGCAGCGGCGAAACCAGTAACATCGCCAACCACACCGCCGCCCAGTGCGACCAGGGTCGTGGAGCGTTGATGGCCACAGGAAAGCAGTTTGTCAAAAATAACGTTCAGCGTGTCTAACGTTTTGAATTGTTCGCCATCGGGCAAAATACATCGATCCACTTTTTTATCCGCCAGGCGATCGACAACCTGTTGCAGATACAGCGGTCCCACGGTGTCATTGGTAACCACCAGCACTTGGCTACCGCGAATATATTGGCTGAACAGATCCTTGCGGTTGAGCAGCCCCGGACCCACAAAAACGGGGTAACTGCGAACACCAAGGTCAACGGTTAACGTGCGCATGAAATTTCGATATTAAAAAAAGTACGTACTCTAGCATATCAATCTGTGGCAAGGGTTATCTTGTCCGCCAATTCCTCAGCTACCTGAGCTGGGCTTTGTTTTTGACTGCAAAAAACCAGATCGGCCACCTCCCGGTACAACGGGTCCCGCTCCTGCAATATATGCTCGATGGCCTTGCGCCGGTCCGCAACCTGCAACAGGGGGCGACGGGTGTCCTGACGCGTGCGCTCGTAAAGATCATCGACCCCTACGGCGAGATACACCACATATCCGCTTGCGCTTAAAAGACGGCGGTTCTCCGGGCTAACCACCACCCCACCACCGGTAGCCAGGACAATGTTATTTTTTGTTAGTACCTCACCCAGTAGCGCGGTTTCCCGCTGCCGAAAACCCTTTTCCCCTTCCACATCGAAAATCCACGGAATATCCGCCCCGCAACGGGCTTCAATTTCATGGTCGAGATCAAGGAATTGTTTATTGAACAGACGCGCGAGGTGTCTACCGATGGTGGTCTTGCCGGCCCCCATGGGACCGACAAGAATTACATTGCCCTGCGGGCTCATCTATCGAGTAGCGCATCGTTTATAATTCTGGGAGTAATGAAAATCAGGATTTCCCGCTTGTCGCGGCGATCGATTTTATTGCGGAACAAGTTTCCTACCAACGGAATATCCCCCAGCAGTGGCACCTTGTCCACGAAATTTTCTTCTTCCATTTCAAAAATGCCACCAAGCACCAATGTCTGACCATCACCAACCAGCGCCTGGGTAGTCACGTCGGTGATGTTAATTCTCGGCTCACCACCGCCTTCGACCTCCTGCACAGAATCCTTCGAAACGAGGAGATCCATAATAACGCGGTTGTCCGGCGTTATTTGCGGTGTTACTTCCAATTTCAACACCGCCTCCTTAAATTCGACATCCGTTGCGCCGCTCGATGTCTGTGATCGATAGGCGATCTCCGTACCGGCCCTGATCACCGCTTTTTGCTTATCTCCGGTAAGTACTTTGGGTTGTGACACAACCTCCAGGACACCGTCGTTCTGTGCCGCGCTCAATTCGAGGTCGATAAAGGTGTTATTAGTCAGCAGCTCAAGAGCAAATCTTCCGCTCGGATTTGCCACACCCAGATCGACCGCAAGTGCATCGTCATTTACCAGGATAGTTCCCCCGGAACCTCCAAAATTTTCAATCGGGTTATTCGGGCTGGAAAAGTTTTCAAGCGACCCGCCAAAACCCAGTTGCCCATTGCCGGGATTACGCAACCCCTGAGCACCCCAGCGCACGCCGATTTCCTTGCGAAACTCGGTGCTTGCGATAATGATACGGGCCTCGATTTCCACCTGGCGAATCGGAATATCGATTTCTCGCACTAACCGACGGAATTCGGCAATTTTTTCCTCCACATCCGTCAGAATAATCGTGTTGGTACGCTGATCCACAATAGCAGTACCGCGCTCGGATAAAATACTCGACGTTGCGCCCTTATTCGCGCCGCCGCTGCTACCCCCTCCTTTTTTAACATCAAACAACTCAAACAGTTTGCCAGCATCGGCGTAGCGTATACGCACAAACTCAGTGACCAATGGGGCCAGCTCAATGAGTTGCTTGTTAGCCTCCACCTGAAGTCGCTCCCGCTCGGCTATTTCCACCGCTGGCGCCACCATCAGCACATTGCCTTCCTGGCGTTTATCCAGCCCCTTGGCTTTCAACACGATGGCCAGCGCCTGATCCCAGGGGACATTTTCCAGCCGCAAGGTAATATTACCGGTGACCGTATCGCTGGCCACCAGATTAAGGTCGGTGAAATCGGCGATTAGCTGCAATACCGAGCGCACCTCAATATCCTGAAAATTCAGCGACAGCTTTTTACCTACAAAAGCAAACTTATTCTGCCGCTCTTCCTGCTCCGCTCGGGTCAGTGGTTTAACGCTGACCACATATTGACCGTCGGCCTGGTAGGCCTGGTAATCGTATTCGCCAGAGACTGTAAGCGTGATGGTTGTAGTGCCATCGTTAGCCACGCTATCGATCACGGATACGGGTGTCGCAAAATCAAGCACATCCAGTTTGCGGTCCAGATATTCCGGAAGGGATGTGCGGAAAAATTTAAGCACAATATTTTTACCCTGCTGGGCAATATCCACTTCTGTTTTTGGGTTAGCGAGGGTCACTGTCAACATACCCTCGCCTTTTTCACCCCGCTTAAAATCGATATCGGTGACACCACCAGTGGCAGAGCGCGACGCCCCCGGAGCTGACCGCTTTATTGACGCGTGGTCACCACCGGCCACCGCGCCAGCATTCCCACCGCCAACATTAAGGGAGGCAATATTGCCAGCCATTTGCACCGCGTAAGGTGCCGCCTGTTTGAGATTAACGATAACCCGCGTGCGATCCCCCGCGGTCAGCACTACTACACTTTGCGCATTTTCAAACGGCAATGCATATTTTTTTTCAGTTAATGTACTTTGCGCCCCTTCAAAATCGAGCACAACCCGAGCGGGGTTGTCGATACTGTACACTTTTGGCTCGGGAACGTTTTCCGAGAACACCATTTGTATTTCAAATTTGTCACCGGGGAGTGCAGCAAACTTGATGTCATCCAACGTGCCCGCCGTAGCCCCGCTGGATAGAATCAAAACCAGGTTAAGCATGGCCAGAGCCACCAGTTTTTGCGTCAGCGCCATATACCTTTTCATACCTGCTACCCTAAGATGCGTCATTATTTAGTCTCCTTGATAGCCAGGGTCCGGGGCCGCTCTACCCAGCCATCCTTGCCATCCGGCACGATCTCTTTCACTTCTACTCGGGTGTCGCTTACGGACACGACAAAGCCATGATTTTTTCCCAGGTACTGGCCGGGTTTAACCCGATGTACCCGCCCCTGACCGTCGTCAATCAGCGACCATTTAACACCATCCTGCTCCACCGAACCCACCATGGTAAACGCGGCGAAATTAAATCGCTCCAGATATTCTTTTTTGCGATTCTCGTCGGGTTTAACCGTAGCCTTCCCAGCCGTCGGTCCCGCGTCTTTTAGCTGCAGCGGTTTTTCAAACGGACTGCGCAGTGCCACCACACCATACTTAAAGGACTGGTAGGGATGAAACGTCGGTAAAGGTTGAATTTCTCCCACTGGCTCACTGCGCGATTTTTCCACAAACCGCACCAGATCACCGTGCTCCCGACTTCCGCTACAGCCAGCCAGGACAGCCAGCGCGCACAGGATTAATGCCACTTTTTCAATCGCCGTTACCATGCGCATGACTTATTCTTCCTGCCCTTTATAGCGGTAGGTTTTGGCGTCTATCTCGAACACCAGGCGATGATCGCCGTCGTTGGCTTTCATGGAATAGTTATGCAGTGTGACGATGCGCGGCAGCCCGGCAACACCGCTGACAAAGGTTCCCACGTCGTGATACCCGCCCTCGGCAACAATTTTTATCGGCAGTTCAACGTAAAATTCCGCGACTTTTTCCGGTTGCAGTGAGATCGTCTTGATCTCCAGACTACTGCCATAACCCAGTTCGGTAATGTCCTCCAGTAAGCCCGGGACTTCGGTGTCACTCGGTAACTGGGCCAGCAAAGCGCCAAAGGACTTTTCAACCTGTTCCATTTGTGCGCGGTAGGCGTCGAGGTTGGCGGCCTCAAACGCCTTGGTCTGATAAGTCGCCTTCAGCTCTTTTTCCATGCCCGCCACGCGATTAAATTCCATTTTCAAATCCTGGACGTGGAAAAAATATCCCCCAGCCAGCAACGCACAAAATACTGCAATTACCAATAGAATTCGCACTCCCAGCGGCCACACGCCGATGGTGTCAAACTCCAGTTCGTCAAAATTTATATCCTTGAGGCCCAGCGTATCAAGCAACGCCATGATCACACCTCTCCATTGTCTTTCAGCACCGGATCGGGCGCACGCAACTTGACTTGCATTTCGAAGCGACTCCCCTGTTCCCCAAGGGTTTCGTCAGCTTCAACCTTGGTCAGGTTGGGGTCTTTAAACTTCGGGGAGTCATTCAGCTTTCTCATCAGTGCCGAGATGCGATTATTGGATTCTGCAAAACCGGTTAGCGAGATATTGTCCCCCGCCCGAATCATTCCGGAGAAAAAGACGCCATCCGGTACGGAACGTACAAATTCGTCGAACAACTTGACGGTTTCAGGACGATTGCTCTGCAAACCCTGGATGACCGTCATACGCTCCAGCATTTCCTGAAGCCGAGTTTTTAGCTCATTAATTTCCTTAACTTCTTTATCCAGCTTGGCGGTTTCTGTACGCAAAAATTCGTTGCGACTCATCTGGTTATCGATATTGCCCGTAACCCAGCGATCCCAGACCAGGATTGCAAACAGTGCACCGAATACAACCCCGCCGAGCACGATCAGAAATTCGCGCTTTTTCTCTTCGCGATGGGCTTCTCGCCAGGGAAGTAAATTAATCCTTGCCATGATTATTCAAAACTCCTGAGGGCGAGACCCGCTGCAATCAACATTGCCGGCGCGTCGTTCGCCAGTGCCACAGCGTTCACCCGGCTCGCTACCGCCATGTTCGCGAAAGGGTTGGCGACGATAACTGGCAAACCAAGCTTCTGCTCCATTTCGTCGCGCAAACCGTCCATCGCCGCAACACCGCCCGCCAGAACCAGCTGGTCGACATAGTTGTACTGGCTGGATGAAAAGAAAAACTGCAAAGAGCGGGAAACCTGCTGTATCAGCGCCTCCTTGAACGGTTCGAGAATTTCAGTCTCGTAATCCTCCGGCAGCCCGCCCTGCTTCTTGGCCTGACCCGCTTCCTCCACGGACAACCCGTAGCGCCGCTGAATTTCTTCCGTGACCTGCTTGCCGCCAAATAATTGCTCGCGGGTGTACAGGGTCTTCCCATCCACCAGCACACTCAGAGTAAGCATCGTCGCGCCGATATCCGCGACCGCAACCACCTGATCCCCAATTTCCTCGAGTTGTTCAGCGATAAGTTTGAAGGCTCGCTCCACGGCAAACACCTCCACATCGACCACTTTGGGCGTCAGGCCCGCCAGCTCCAACGCCTCCTGGCGCAGATCGACATTCTCCCGGCGACAGGCCGCCAAGAGAACGTCTACCTGGTCTGGGTTGGTGGCAGACGGCCCAATCACTTCAAAATCCAGCGACACCTCGTCCAGCGGGTAGGGAATATATTGATCCGCTTCCAGGGCTATCTGCCCCTCGAAGCCCTGATCAGTCAAACCCGCCGGCATCTCGATCACTTTGGTAATTACCGCCGAGCCGGGAACGGCCACTGCCACATCTTTCAAGCGGGATTTCGACTGGCTAACCACCTTGCGAATAACTTCTGCTAACGCATTGACATCATTGATATTTTTTTCAACCACGGTATTCGCCGGCAGGGGCCGAACCATATAACTTTCCACGCGGTATTTGCCACCGCTCTTGCTTAATTCCAGCAGCTTGACGGTAGAAGACGTAATATCCACCCCGAGCGTGGGTGCAGACTTTTTGTCGAGAAAACCGAAGATCCCCATTTTTATTTTCTAATTCCCGTAGTTATGCCAAGCAGATAATAAACCACTTTAACTAATTATCGCAACTTTGCAAGTGTATTGTTGCACACTTACCGCTATATAATAGCCGGGCCTAATTACTTCGCCACTGATCATATCAAGGTCGTAATGCATTTTCTCGTTCGGCTCACAAGATTTTTTTTCAAGTTACTGATCCCCGCCATGGGCGCCGGGCTGATCATGACCGCCAGCCTGTACATGTACCTTAGCCCCAAATTACCACCGGTGGAAACCCTCAAAACGGTAAAATTGCAAATACCTTTGAGAGTCTTCTCACAAGATTTACAACTAATTGGCGAATTTGGCGAAAATCGCCGCTCTCCCATCAATTTCGAACAAATCCCTCCTTTATTTGTGCAGGCCATTCTTTCCGCCGAAGACGACGCCTTTTATACCCATATCGGCGTGGACTTCAAGGGCCTGCTGCGCGCCGCACTGGAGCTGGTTAGCACGGGTAGCATTCAATCGGGAGGCAGCACCATCACCATGCAGGTCGCGCGCAACTTCTTCTTAACCAGGGAACAAAGTTTTGTGCGCAAATTTAACGAAATTTTACTCGCGCTACGCATCGAAGACGAAATTTCCAAAAACGACATACTGACCTTGTACGCTAATAAAATTTACTTGGGTAACCGCGCCTATGGTGTACAGGCAGCCGCGCGCGTTTATTACGGTAAATCCATTGAGGAACTGAACTTACCCCAACTGGCCATGATCGCCGGATTGCCGAAGGCGCCCTCCACGTTCAACCCTCTGGCCAACCCCGAGCGGGCACTAGGGCGCCGCAACTGGATTCTCGCCCGCATGTATAAACTCGGGCACATCGATAAAGCTACTTACACCGATGCGGTGATGGCGCCGGTTGATGCCAGTTATCATGGGCCGCTGGTGGACTTCGATGCGCCTTACATCGCAGAGATGGCACGCCAGGAGGCTATTGCGCAGCTCGGCCTGGAAGCCTACACCAACGGGTACTCCGTGATTACCACCATCGACAGCACGCTGCAGAAAAAAGCTGTGCAGGCTGTGCGTGCCGGACTACACGCCTACGATTGGCGGCACGGTTATCGCGGTCCGGAAAAAAACTTACCCGACCCCACCACCTGGCTTCCAACCCTGCGCCAGACGCCAGCCTATGGAGAAACCCAACCCGCCATCGTCACCGCCCTGGACGACACGCAGATGTCGATACAACTGGCTGACGGCAGTAATGCCACCCTGGACTGGGATACCAGCCTGAAAGGTTTGCGCCGCTATGTGACCGAGAACAGTCGCAGCGCTCCCATCGCCACACCCAGCGATATATTCACCGTCGGCGATCTGGTGCGTGTGGTCGCCACGAATGGCCACTGGCAATTGACCCAGGTACCCGCGGCGGAAGCCGGGCTGGTGGCCCTGGCCCCGGAAAATGGCGCCATCAAGGCGCTGGTGGGCGGCTACGATTTTAACCGTAGCCATTTCAACCGCGTCACCCAGGGAGAACGCCAGCCAGGCTCCAACTTCAAACCATTTATTTACGCCACGGCGCTAACCAAGGGTATGACCGCGGCAACCGTAATCAACGATGCGCCCGTGGTATTCGACGATCCGGGGCTGGAGAGTGTGTGGCGCCCCGAAAACGACAGCGGCAAATTCTATGGCCCAACACGGTTGCGCACCGCGCTTTACCTGTCGCGCAATCTGGTCTCAATTCGCGTGCTGCGCAGCCTCGGCATCAAAAATGCCATCCGCGGATTACAGAATTTCGGATTTAAAAGCGACGAGTTACCCAAGAATCTATCCCTCGCCCTTGGCACCCACGCCCTGACACCCATGAAAATTGCCACGGGTTATACCGTATTTGCTAACGGCGGCTTTAAGGTTGAACCTTTTCTCATTGATCGCATCGACGACCAGGAAGGCAACACCGTGTATCGCGCCAACCCGATCACGGTGTGCAACGACTGCGACGAGGTATTCGACACAAGTAATACCGATGGCAGTAACACGCCTACGGATAGCGAACCGCATCTGTCAGATCTTGCGGTCACAGACGCGACCGCCGCACCAACACCAGCATTAAGACCAGCGCCGCGGGTAATGGACGAGCGGGTCGTTTATATCGTCGACTCCATTCTCAAGGACGTTATTCGCCGGGGTACAGGCACCAAGGCCCAGGCACTCAAGCGCGGTGATCTGGCGGGTAAAACCGGAACCACCAATGGGCCTCGCGACGCGTGGTTTTCGGGATACAACCCCACCATCGTTACCACCGTCTGGGTTGGATTTGATGGCAACGAACCCCTCGGGAGAGGCGAATACGGTGGTTCTGCCGCACTGCCAATCTGGATGGATTTTATGGGCTCAGCCCTTGCGGGCAAACCCGAGACCTACCCACCACAGCCGGATGGTCTGGTGTCGGTACGCATCAATCCAGCCACCGGCCAGCGCGCGGCCCCCGGAGACACGGACGCCATATTTGAGTTATTTTTGAGAGAAAATGCGCCTCCGCCGCTCGCCAGCCACAGCACTCCTTCTGGACACCAGAGCGTACCGCTACCACAGGATATTTTCTAGCTAGCCTGCCGGGTCCAGGCCTTGCGGAGGCTTGTTCAACAGAGTTGACCAGGCAAACGTCTGGTCGCCGACCACATAAAAGAATGGATTGAGTAATCCCTCTTTGGTGTTGTAGCGCATCGGCGCGAGATCAATATCCAGCACAGCACCACCTGCGGCCTCTACCACCGCCTGAGCAGCTGCGGTGTCCCACTCGCAGGTCAAGGCCAGGCGCGGATAAAAATCCGCCACGCCCTCCGCCACCAGACATAACTTTAATGAGCTACCCATGGACACCGCACGCATGGAACCCAGTTGATCCGCAAGGCGCGCCAATAAGGCCTCTACTGTATCTGCTCCGTGCCGACGACTGGCCACCACCGTTACTTCCCCGGGTGGTGGTAACGGGCGCACCCGAATGGATCTACGCACCCCATCTACGTCCTTGAATGCGCCGGCTCCTGCCAGGCCAGCGTATACCACGCCGGTAACCGGCACATAGACCACCCCCAGCACCGGAATGTGGTTTTCAATTAATGCAATATTGACGGTGAACTCGCCGTTGCGCTGAATAAACTCCTTGGTACCATCCAGCGGATCGACAATCCAATAACGCTGCCAACGGGCACGCTCGTGAAACGGCGGAATAACTCCCTCCTCCGACAGCACCGGGACATCGGGCAACAGATTGCGCAAGCCCGACACAAGCACCCCGTGAGCAGCCAGATCCGCCGCCGTTACCGGAGACTCATCGCTTTTGGTCTGCACATTAAATTGATCGCCATCATACACGTCGAGAATTGCCTCTCCCGCCCGTTGCGCCAGCGTAATTATCTGCTCCAGCAACGCCCCGCGGCTCATTTCACCGCCCGTCTCGTTAGTGTTTTTTGTCACACTTAAATCCTTCCCAGTTAATTGCGCTTAGTCACGAGTCGGCCTGTCGGCAGCCCTGTTCGTCCACAAGATCGCGCACCATATACAATGCGGCGATGGACAGACTGTCCGACACATCCCCGCGCGCCACCAGTTCGCCCAGATCCGCCAACGGCCAGGTCATCACCTCCAGCGGTTCCGGTTCGTCGCCGGGCAGGGACGCAGGATACAAACCCTGCGCGAGCACGATATCAACAGTGCGCGACATGTACGACGGGGACAGGTGAATACTTTTGATAAAACTGAGCTGGCGCGCGCCATAGCCGGCCTCTTCTTGCAATTCGCGATTGGCCGCCGCCACATTTTGCTCTCCCGGGTCGATCGCCCCCTTGGGCAAGCCCCATTGATAGTCTTCGATTCCCGCTGCGTATTCGCGCACCAGCACCACGGAGGCATCATCCAGTATCGGCACCACGACAACCGCCCCATATCCAGCGGAAGCCAGCCGCTCATAGATGCGTTCAACACCGTTACTAAAACGCAGTTCAAGCTGCTCCACCTTAAACAGGCGCGTACGCGCCACCGCCTGTCGCTGCAATATTTTCGGGACTTGCGTTGTGCTAGGATTGGACGACATGTTACGCAACCTGCCACATTGACTTTCGAGTATTATCCGCAATGATTGACTGGAGCGCCATCGACACCGTTTTCCTCGATATGGACGGCACCCTGCTCGATCTGCATTTTGATAACTTTTTCTGGCGCCACCACCTGCCTCGCCGCTACGCCGAACACCACGATCTCGATCCTGCACAGGCCCTCGAGCAGCTGCTGAAGCAGTTTGCGAGCAAGCAGGGCACCCTCGACTGGTATTGCACCGATTACTGGTCACACACGCTGGCAGTGGATATACCAGCCCTTAAGCGCGAAGTGAGCCACCTGATTGCCGAGCGACCTCAGGTGCGGCGCTTTCTGCAACAGCTCGGTGAGGAACATCGCTCGCGCATTCTGATTACCAATGCGCACCGCCAGAGCCTTAATCTGAAACTCGATATTACCGGCATCGACGTCCTGCTCGATCAGGTGATTTCTTCCCACGATTACGGTGCACCAAAAGAGTCTCAAATTTTCTGGCAGCAACTCACCACGCAGGTAACCTTTGATCCTGCACGCTCCCTGTTTATCGACGACAGCGAAGCCGTACTGCGTGCCGCTCGAGCGTATGGCATAAAACAGCTGGTTTGTATTCGCCAGCCAGACAGCAGGCAGGCCCCGCGGGGAAACCTTGAATTCCCGGCAATCGATCACTTTGATGAACTGTTGGCCACACCCTGCAACGACGACCTGCGCGGCACCGGGACAGGCTAATAAATACGCCATTGATTATGGAAAAAATACGAGTCGATAAATGGTTGTGGGCGGCGCGTTTTTTTAAAACTCGGGCGCTGGTCAAAGGCGCGATTGAGGGCGGTAAAGTTACCATGGACGGGCAGCGCATCAAACCGAGTCGCGAAATTAAGGTCGGCGCGATATTGGAGATTCACCAGGGCCGGGACCAGAAAACCGTGGTTGTCGCGGCACTCTCGGAACAACGTAGAGGTGCCCCCGAAGCCCAGCTTCTGTATACCGAAACCCCGCATAGTATCACCAGGCGACAACAGCATATGGCACTGCGCAGCGCGGCGCGGGACGGTCACCAACCGCCCCAACGACGACCCACAAAAAAACAGCGTCGCCAGTTACACCAATTTCAAAATAACGCCCACGACCAATAGTTGTAAATACAAAATGTAGTACCATAAGTCGCCAATGTACCCAGGCACAGCTGCCGGGCTTTAGCCCGGCACCCCGCCGCCGATACCCTACACCAGGCCATGCCAATACCTGAATCCGATATTCTGCAACGTTTTATCTTTGTCGATAGCGACGTGCGTGGAGAAATCATCTCGCTGGAGGCGAGCTACCGGACAGCGCTCCAGCATCGCTCCCACACAGACGCGGTGCAATCCCTGATCGGTCAGTTTATGGCCGCGGTTGGGTTGCTCGGCGCCACATTAAAATTTGACGGCACTATTACCCTACAGGCCCGGGGCGGCGACGGCCCGCTCGCGTTGATTATGGCGGATTGCTCTCACCATCAGGATCTGCGGGCCATTGCACAACTAAGAGACGGCATTCAGCCTGGCGCTAACGATTCCATAGACGACCACGATATTCGCCAGCTTATAGGCAACGGGCATCTGGCCGTCACCATCGATCCGCAGCAAGGGTCGCGCTACCAGGGCGTCGTCCCCCTGGAGCAAAGCCGCCTCGATCGCTGCCTCGAAGAGTATTTCGAGCGCTCCGAACAACTACCCACCCGCCTGTGGATTACTGCGGACGGCCAGCGTGCCGCAGGTCTGTTGCTGCAGGCATTGCCACTTAAGATGCAAAGCTTTGCGCAGCGCCAGGAAACCTGGGAGCGGCTCACCAGCCTCGCACACACCATCAGCGCAGTGGAACAGTTGACTCTGAGCCATCAGCAACAGCTGCACCGCCTGTTCCATCAGGAGACCATGCGCCTGTTTACGCCACGCTCGTTGCGCTTTGTCTGTACCTGCTCGCGGGAGCGCACCGCTAACATGCTGGTCAACCTGGGCCGCGGCGAGATTCAAGCCATGCTGGCGGAAAATCCGACCATCGAAGTTACTTGCCAGTTCTGTCACTTCATCTACGTATTTACCCCTGCAGATGCCGACACCATACTGGCTGCCGCCAGTCCGGTCCTGCACTGACAGGGTGATAGATGTCGGCCTGGTTGGACAGAAACTCGCGTTTCGCCCCCGCTACCTTTTCTGGCATAATTGGCAGCCGTTTTTCTGGACCGATTTCGCCTGGTGAATAGCCCTACACTTTTTCCCTTGTGCGCTGCGGCGAACTTCCAGTTGGGGCGGCCCCTGGAACGTCTGCGGTGCGACCGTCCAAGCGACGGCTTGCATCGTGCTCCGAGCCCTGACTGGCTGAACAAAACTAATCTGGACTATCCTTTTTTGAACTTTCCACAGGATTGATACTAATGACGCAAATCGAAGATTCTGCGGTTAATGTCTACACTGACCTCAGCCACGCGGAGCTCATCGAACTGGCTTTGCAGCGCAAAGAAGGCATACTTACCAACACGGGCGCGCTGCTCACAACCACCGGCAAACATACCGGCCGCTCCCCGGCTGACCGTTATATTGTCGACGAACCAAGCAGCACCGACGCCATCGCCTGGGGCCCGGTCAATCGCCCATTTCCCGCAGACGCCTTCAACGCCCTCTGGGCGCGGGTCGACGCTTACCTGATCGACCGGGATCGCTTTGTCACCCACCTGCACGTGGGCCAGGATCCGGAACACTATTTACCGGTTACGGTCACCACCGAAACCGCCTGGCATTCTCTGTTTGCACGCAATATGTTTATCCGCGCTGAGAAATTTAATCCCGCTGGTAAAGAAAAATGGAAAATACTGCACGCCGCGAACTTCGCCTGCGACCCCGCGCGCGACGGAACTAACAGTACCGGTGCGGTGATACTGAATTTCGCGCAGCGCAAAGTGCTGATCGCCGGCATGAAGTACGCTGGTGAAATGAAAAAAGCCATGTTTTCAGTGCAGAACTTTCTGCTCCCGGAAAAAGATGTTATGCCGATGCACTGTGCGGCGAACGTCGGCTCGGAAGGCGATGTCGCGCTGTTTTTCGGGCTGTCTGGCACCGGCAAGACGACCCTGTCCGCCGACCCCGACCGCTATCTGATTGGCGACGACGAACACGGCTGGGCGAAAGGTGCGGTATTCAATGTGGAGGGTGGTTGCTACGCCAAAACCATTAACCTGAGCCAGAAAAATGAACCCGTAATCTGGGACGCTATCCGTTTTGGCGCCATCGTTGAGAATGTTGTTGCCAACGGGCAGCGCGTTGCCGACTACGACGACACCACGCTGACTGAAAACGGACGTTGTAGCTATCCCCTCGAGCACGTGCAAATGCGCACTGCCGAGAATCGGGGCGGGGAACCCAAAAACATTCTTTTTCTGACCTGTGACGTTACTGGCGTACTGCCCCCGGTATCGATCCTGTCCAAGGAAGCGGCTGCGTATCACTTCCTGAGCGGCTATACCGCACGGGTGGGCTCCACCGAACTGGGAGCGGAAGCGGGTATCAATCCAACCTTTTCCACCTGTTTTGGCGCACCATTCATGCCCAGACCTGCCGGCGTATACGCGGAATTGCTGATGAAACGCATCGCGGACTTTGACAGCCGGGTATATCTGGTAAACACCGGCTGGACGGGAGGTGCCGGAGGTGCGGGCGGCACAGGTTCGCGGTTTCCCATCCCGGTTACTCGCGCCATCGTGGCAGCTATTCAGAACAACGCGTTGCACAACGTGCCAACGCAAAAGCTCCCGCTACTAAATCTGGAAATTCCTACCGCCGTGCCGGGCGTCGACGCAAAATACCTGAACCCCCGCGACGCCTGGGGCGATACCGCCGCCTACGACGCGCAAGCCACCAAGTTGGCCACCCTGTTTATCGAAAACTTCAAAAAATTTGCGGTCTCTGACGAAATCACCCAGAGCGGACCTCGTCTGGACTAGAATCCCCTGGGTAAACCGCGGCGCACTCGACCGTCGCGCCTGTCGGAGCGCCTGAACTAGAAGTAATGTAGTCACCAAGGGTAACGTCTGGCGGCGCTATGGCGCAGGCCGACAGACTGTTTGACTGCCTGATCCCGTTGCGCTGCTGCCCTGCGGCCGATTTGCGCAATTTTATACGTCGATTGTTTTTCCGCCAGCAGTACCTTCCGCTGGGGTGTATATGGCCAGCCCCTGGCGATAACATTCCTGGCTTTTTTCCACTTCGCCAAGCTCGACGAGAATCGCGGCCAACTCGGCATAGGCTTCCGGGCGCTGCTGCAGGCGTAACGAAGCCTCCAGAAAATCCCGTCCCTTGCCCCACAATCCGGCACGCCGACTCAGCCGTCCGAGGGTCAGCAGCAAATCTGGATCGTCCGGATGGGATCGCAACCAGCCTTCGGCAACTGTCAGTTGCCTGATCCCATCAACCTTACGCAACTCGCCGTAGAGCCTGATAAAACGCGGCTCCCAACCATCGCCTTTTAGATAACCCCGCAGCAGGGATTCCGCCTGTAAAGACTCGCCGACATGCTCCAACGCGCTGGCGCAAGCGAAAATCAGATCGGGATGGCGCCGCAGCTGACGGGGCACTTCTGACCACAACCGCAGCACAGCTTCCCCGGCATGTGAGTCGCCGACCGCAGCCTGTTTGGCCCGCGTGGCATCCAGCAGGTTACGATAATATTTCACTTCCAGTTCCTGCAACGCGGGTTTGGATTTAACCTTGTAACGCCGCAAATCTGGTAACAGCTTGCCGAGACTCTCCTGATCACCGCTGGCTTCATAGGCATGAGCCATGAATGCCAGCACCTGAGTATGGTGTGGCTTACGTGCATGCAGTTCGTGCAGCAGAGTCACCGCTTCCGACAGCCGAGCTTGCCTTATCAACATCTTGGCCTGGGTCAAACCAGCTATCCAGTCGGCTTCGCTCCCCAACAAACTGGCCTTTGCCAACCAGCGCTCGGCTGCATCTTTCTGTCCCAGTTCGACAGCAGCCTGTGCGGCCACCACAAAATTTACCAACTGCATATCCGAGGCGGGCGCTGCCTTGCCCAGATATTTTTGCGCGGCGGCCCATTGTCCTGACACAAACGCTTCCAGTCCGCGCCGGGTCAGAGTCCGACTTTTCTTGAGTGCGCGGCCCTTGCGCTGCCCCCACAGGACGGCGAACGGCCCAAATATTGCGCCCAGTAAACGGCGCACTAACCACACCACGAACCACAGCACGAATAACGACAACACCACCAGCCACAGGTTGGCCTGCAGGGCGAAATTATCGATGGAGATCAAAATAAAACCCTGCTTATTCTGCATCAGCCAGTACAACAGGCCGCCCAGGCACAGGGCAATCGCGATCACCAGCACACGCTTCATCATGGTGTTGCGCCCACCGCAGACTTACGTGTCTCCCGCTTGCGTAGATAGTGTCGTAGCGCCTCCAGTGATCCGGAAATATCCGGCAGCTGTTGCGCGACCTCCCGTGCTTGCAAGTCCTGCAACTGGGTAATTAGCACCTGCGCGCCCGGATTCAACTGATAGTAGGTTTGCAGCCATTGCTCGGCCTTTTGCAGACTCGCCACATAGACCACCTGCTCCTCGCGCAACAATGCCAGTTCAGCCTGCTCAAGGGCGAGGCGCAAGCTGTGATTGAGCAACAATTCCTGGTCCGCGGACAACATCGGCGTCATCGGCCTGTCGAGTGTACGGATCGTCAGATAACCCTCTGAAAACCGTCGCAGGGCCTGTCGGGCATTGGCGAGCAACCTGGTATACCAGCGCGGCTGTGGTTGCGGCGCAGCCTCTGCAGACGCGGACCCAGACCCGTCGCCCGAAGACTCTTCTGCTGGCGCTACAGGCGCTGGTGTTGCGGTATCTGTGAGCCTGGGCAACGACTGTAATTTAGCGACCGCTTCACCCAGGGCCACAAGTTGCAGATACAGCCCTTCCCGATCGACTGTCGCAGCAAGCCGCAACGCGCTGACATCCTGGGCAAGCGCCTTGCGCACGGCAAACAAACCGGCATCGCCAACTTCAGCAAAAATATTATCGCTGCGCTCAAGTAGCGCCAGTGCTGCGTCAGGCTGCCGTTCACTGAGCAGTCGCTGATTAGCGAGACGTAGCAGAAATTCCGCCTCCGCCAGTATCAAATCTTCGCGGCCGGAAGCGGACATATCCTGTAGCGCTTCTTCCTGACTGGCCAGACGTGCCTCCAGCGCGTCGCTGTGCGCCACCTGCGCGCTGAACTGCTGCGCCCAGTCCTGAAATTGGTGCTCTAATTGTCTCTGTAACCCGTCCAGTTGCCCCTGCTGCTGTTCGAGCAGGGTAGCAAGCCCCTGTTTCGAACTACCCGGACCAGTTTGTTGCCACCATTGCCAACCAAAATACCCGCCGCCGACCAGCCCAGCCAGTAACAGCAGCAGCGCTATTTTTCCCCAGACACCGACGCCACCGGACTTTTCCGCCCCCGGCTGTTGTACCGTCCCAGTTTGCACGGGCGCGCCACCTTGCTCAGATTCCTCTCCAACGGCCTGTTGAGCAAGATCGGGAGCAGTATTGTTGTCGCTGTTCTCACCGCCGGGTGGCGTAGTCGCGGTAGTATCTGTTTCGTTTGGGTTGTCCACAAGGAATATCCTGAATTCACTTCATCAACAATCGTTTTTTGGTCCACAACCACTGGCCACACTGTGCCGCCGACCAACGCCCCTTTTGAACTGCTACGACGCGCTAAAAAATGCCGTTAACCCGACGGCGCATTACCTTCGTTCGCACTACAGAAGTGCCGTAGCCTACTGATACGCAGTGTACCAGCGTCTGATTTCCCCGACCATGTGCCTGGTCACCGCACTGCGAGCGACGATAATCGTGGCTGCACTCAGTCCGCGAACCTGCTCCGCAACGCGCTCCCCGGGTACCAGCAAGCAATGGCGGGCCAGCAGGCTCTGCGCATCCGCGCCGAGCACCTGTTGGACAGCGTGCATTAATTCAACGCTGTGGATAACCACCAGCAACTCCGATTTTGACGTCAAAATATGCCGCAGTTGTGGCCCGTGCCGGGCATCCACCACCCGGCGGTAAAGATCACAATAATCCACCTGTGCACCCCGTGCCACCAACGTATCCGCCAGCAGCGCCCGCCCGCCCTCGCCGCGTACAATCAATATCCGTTGCCCACCAACCTGTTGCAGTTGCGGTAGCGCCAGGAGCGCCTCACTACTTGCGTCCCGCGCGGGAACGGTCACTTCCAGGCCCTGCGCACGCAGTGGTTGAGCGCTGCTGTCTCCCACGGCAAAACACTCTACCTTTAACGGCCACTGACGCCCGTACCATTCCCACCAGGACAGGGTCAGTTGCGCCGCCCGACGACTGACAAAAATTGCCTTGTGGTAGTCGCCGAGGCACTGCATCCGCGTGAGCACTTGAGGAGCGTCGACGGCGAACGGGAAAATGCGCAGCACCGGATACTCAAACACCTGGCAGCCCAGCGTTGCGAGCTCCGCGATCAGAGGATCGTCCGCGTGTTGCGGGCGGACGATCAACACGGCGGGAGCAGTATTCATATCAATTTCGCTGAATAGCAGCCAATATCTCGCGAGCACCGCTATGCAACAAACGTTCTGCCAGCTCCACCCCCAGTTGCTCCGCAATGGCGGCACTGCCGCGCAATTCATCACACAACAACTGCGTGCCATCGGGGGAGCCGACACGCGCCCGCAGATAAATTTGGTGATCGCCTTCCAGCTCAGCGTAAGCAGCGATGGGTACCTCGCAACTACCGTCCAGATGTCGATTCACGGCCCGCTCCGCCGTGACACAAATCGTGGTCGCCGTGTCGCTCAGTGGGGCAAGTAGCTTAAAGATGCGCCGATCGTTGCTGCGACACTCAATTCCAATTGCCCCCTGCCCAGCAGCAGGCAGAGACAATTCGGTTGGCAAACGCTGGCGAATACGACCCGCTAAATGCAAACGCACCAGACCAGCGGTGGCAAGAATAATTGCGTCGTAATCCCCCGCCTCAAGTTTGGCGAGCCGAGTATTGACGTTGCCGCGCAAATCACTGATTTTCAGATGCCGGTGCGCTGCCCGCAGTTGACATTGGCGGCGCAAGCTGGACGTTCCCACGCGACTACCGACCGGCAGGTCATTGAGACTGGCGTACAAATCCGATACAAAGGCGTCGCTGGGATCCTCCCGTTCACAAATCGCACCCAGCGATAAACCTCCCGGCAATAACATCGGCATATCTTTCATGGAGTGCACGGCGATATCTGCGCGCCCGTCTAACAGCGCCACCTCCAGCTCCTTGACAAATAACCCCTTGCCGCCGATTTTGGCGAGGGAAGTGTCCAGGATCTGATCACCACGTGTCGTCATGCCGATGATGTTCACTGACAAGTCGGGGTGGTGGCTTTGCAACAACTGTTTTACGTGATGCGCCTGCCACAATGCCAGCGGACTTTCGCGGGTGGCAATTCGCAGGGGGGAGTTGGCGGCACTCATGGGAAGCTTTCAGCCGAAGGACAACGGGTCGTCATGATAACAGAAGGGAGATTGTCCGATGCAGACCAGGTCAGATTTGCTCCAGTAGTTTACGCAACGGCCCGATATGACGACGACTCACCTGAGGCTTAATATCGAGCCCTTCAAGGCGTACAAAACACTGCCCCTCCTTGTCCCGCTCCAGCCCGTCGATATGATTTATTGCCACCAACGCATTGCGATGAATACGCATAAAGCGGCCTTCAAACTCCTGCTCAAGCTCTTTCAGGGTTTCATCCAGCAGCACTTCACCTTCGTTGTAGTAGGCCGTGACATACTTGTGATCCGCCTGAAACAGGCGTACTTCCGCCACCGCGACCAGATCGATTCCGCGGCGATTTTTGGCGGCAATATGGGTGCGTCCGCTGGCAGCGAACCCGGGCTTTTGTTGTAACTCGGTGAGCTGCGCTTTATTGACCCGGCGCGTGCGATTGAGCGCCATCTCCAGGTCTGCCTGTTTGACCGGTTTTAGCAAATAACCGACTGCCTGAGTTGAAAACGCCTGGATCGCATAGTCATCGTACGCCGTGCAAAAAATAACCGCCGGTGGTGGATCCAGCTCCGCGAGGTGCTGCGCCGCCGCAAGACCGTCCATACCCGGCATGCGCACGTCCATAAAGACCACATCGGGCGAGGTTTCCCGCGCTATTTTAATAGAGTCCTGACCGTTGCCCGCCTGACCGACGATACGGCATCCGCCGAGCGCCAGCACCATGCGCGCAAGGCGCTCCCGCGCCAGTGGCTCATCATCTACAATCAGTATATTCATCGCTATTGTGATCCGCTCACGGGATAGCTGATAGATGTTACGTAACGCGTATCATCAGCCTCAAATCGCAGTTTTGCGCCTGGACCAAAATGGGCCTCCAGTCGATGGCGGACGTTGCTCATTGCCATTTTACTGCCCTTATTATGCTTCATGCGTGGGTTGCGTGGGTTGCTGACATTAATCTCGATGCGATCGGCAATTCTTTTCACCCGAATCTGAATTTCCCCACCGTCCGGCAACATCTGAATACCGTGGTAGACCGCATTTTCGAGTACCGGCTGTAACGTCAAGCAGGGTATCTGCACACCCGAGCCATAATCGCCGATTTCCCAGACTGTTTGCAACCGGTCTCCCAGCCGCAACTTCTCCAGTTGCAAATAACTGCGGGACAACGCCAGCTCTTCGCGCAGCGGCACCAGTGTCTGGGAATCGGTCAATGCACGGCGAAACAGATCGGACAAATCCTCTACTACCCGTTCCGCTTTTTCAGGATCGGAGCCAATCAGGCTGGCAATCATATTCATGCTGTTGAACAAAAAATGTGGGCGAATGCGCGATTGCAGTGCCTGAATGCGCGACTCCAGCTCGGCCCGTTGTTGAATGCGTAACTGCTGCTGTAAAAACAGAAAGCGCAGTACCACGCCGGCCGGAATCGCCGCTATCAGCACATTTTCCAGCACTTGAGTGGCATCCAGTGGCCGCCCCCTGAAGCCATAGGACAGCAATAGCTCCGCGCCGATGCTGCTCAACAGCGTTACGCCCAGAATCAATGCATAGCTAATCAACGCGCCGCTAACGAATGACAGCCCCACCAGTTTTGGATTCGCTTTGCATAACACCAGGGCGCTGAGCAGGGATATCCACAGCGCCAAAACTGATATCTGACCCAGCATCATCCAGTTAAACGGATCCAGGCCACCTGCGGCCACGGTAATAAGCAACGCCAGTAGTTCGGCGATTACCACAACCCCGAGCAACCCTTCGCCGCGACACAGGTCGGGTAAAACATAGTCGACGTCACCAAGGGATACGGGTTTGTGTCTGAGGGAAAAATCAAACTTCAACTTCACACCTGCTTTTCTCCGCCGCGTTTGCCCTTCAATTCGTTATAATAATATCCATTCACTAGTGAAGCACGTTTCGCACCCGCGCAACAACCCTGCCAGAGGCCGCGCCAATGACCGATAAAAAAGCCGCCAACCCCTCCTGGGGAGGGCGTTTCAGCGAAGCCACCGATGCGTTTGTCGCGCGCTTTACCGCGTCGGTGAACTTTGATCAACGTCTGTTCCGCCACGACATACAGGGCTCCCTCGCCCATGCGGCCATGCTGCACAAAGTGGGTATTTTAAGCGCGGCGGAAAACCAGCAAATTGCGGCGGGGCTGCAGGAAATTCTCACTACTATAGAAGCTGGCGAGTTTTCCTGGTCCCAGGACCTGGAAGATGTGCACATGAACATTGAGGCAGCCTTGACCGCAAAGATTGGTAGCGCCGGAAAAAAATTGCACACCGGGCGCTCGCGCAACGATCAGGTGGCGACGGATATCCGTCTCTGGCTGCGGGACGAGATTGATGGCATCGCCGAATTACTCGGCGCCCTACAGCTGGCCCTGCTGGACCTGGCCGAGCGGGAAGCCCACACCATTTTGCCAGGCCTGACCCATTTACAGACCGCGCAGCCGGTCACCTTTGGCCACCATATGCTGGCGTGGTTTGAAATGCTGGACCGCGATTATGGACGCCTGCGGGATTGCCGCAAGCGACTCAACCAATCACCTCTCGGAGCGGCCGCACTGGCAGGCACCACCTACCCCATCGACCGCGCCCTTACGGCGCAACTACTGGGCTTTGACCAGCCCACGGAAAACTCCCTGGACTCCGTGGGCGATCGCGATTTCGCCATCGAGTTTTGCGCCTTTGCGAGCCTGTTGCTAACCCATTTATCGCGGGCCTCCGAGGAACTGATTCTGTGGACCTCGTCGACATTTGGCTTTATTCGCCTTCCCGACCGTTTCTGCACGGGCTCCTCGATCATGCCGCAAAAGAAAAACCCCGACGTGCCGGAACTGGTGCGGGGTAAGACCGGACGGGTGTACGGCCACTTGCTGGGCTTGTTGACCCTGATGAAAGCCCAGCCTCTGGCGTACAACAAGGATAACCAGGAAGACAAGGAACCCCTGTTTGATACCGTCGATACGGTGCGCGACTGTCTGCAGGCCTACGCAGCGATGATGCCCGCAGTGGAAGTCGTAGCGGACAATATGCTGGCCGCCGCGCGCCAGGGTTTTGCCACTGCCACCGATCTGGCGGACTACCTGGTACGCAAAAACGTTCCATTTCGCGACGCCCACGACATTGTCGGTAAGGCCGTCGCGTTTGGTATCGACTGTGGGCGCGATTTATCGCAGATGACCCTGGAGGAGCTACAAAGATTCTCTCCGCACATTGGTGCCGACGTGTTTGGCGTATTGACCCTCGAAGGGTCTGTCGCCGCCCGCAACCACCTGGGCGGCACCGCCCCGAATCAGGTGCTGGCCGCAGTGGTACGTGGCCGGGAAAGACTCGCTGAGCGGAAAGTGGACGCGTAAATATTGTTTAAAACTGTACCCGCACGTCGACTTTGCATTGCTGCGACAAAGCCGCGCTGAGCATATCCTGCAAGGTCTCTCCGGTGGTCGAACACAACCACACGCCGGCGTCGTAATTAAAATGATAGCCACCGGATTTCGCCGCCATCCAGATTTGCGCCATGGCCGGTTGTCGAGAAATGATAATTTGCGTCCCGCTCGCTTCGCAGGTGATCGTCAGTAGACCGCTACTGGTCTCCACATCAAGGTCCGCACCACAGGCCTCCAACGCCTGATCGAGAGACTCAACCAGGTTTTCGGCCAGAACATTAAATTCAGATTCGTTCACATTGCCCTCCGCACAATCGGGTGGCAGTATACGTGATTGAGCCCTGGCCGGAAGTACCGCTATACTCCGCCTATCATCCCCACTATTATTTTGAGACAGCGCTGGCCTATGAAACCGTTACAACTATCCCTGCTGATTATCACCTCGCTGCTCGGGCTCGCAGCCTGTGGCAACAAAGGCCCATTGTATTTGCCGGAACCGGCCGCGCAACCCCAGAGTACTGTTCCCGCCACAACTCTGCCAGCCACACAACCCGCATCCGAGGACAACTCAGACGCGACTGAAAACGGCACTTAAACTACCGCCGACATGAATCATTTCGATTATCGCAACGGCCAGCTCTATGCCGAGGACGTGTCGTTGGTGAGTATCGCCGAGCGGTACGGAACGCCGACCTATGTGTATAGCCGCGCGGCGCTCACCGAACATTTTCGGGCCTATCAGAGCGCTCTCGCGGATTGTGACCATCTGATTTGTTACGCGGTCAAAGCGAACTCAAACATCGCGGTACTCAACCTGCTGGCGCAACTCGGATCGGGATTTGATATCGTCTCCGCAGGTGAGCTGGAGCGCGTGCTGGCTGCGGGCGGGGATCCCGCCAAAACCGTATTCTCCGGCGTGGGCAAACAACCGCAGGAAATCGCGCGGGCCCTGGAAGTGGGTATTTTCTGCTTTAACGTGGAATCCAGGGCCGAGCTGGACATCATCGACAGGGTGGCGGGCGAGCTCGGGAAAATCGCGCCGATATCGATACGGGTGAACCCGGATGTGGATGCGGGTACGCACCCCTATATCTCCACTGGATTACGGGAAAACAAGTTCGGTATCGATATTGCCGATGCGCGTGCTGTCTATCGCCACGGGAGCGCATTACCCCATCTACATATCGTCGGGGTCGATTGCCATATTGGCTCACAGCTCACCAATGTGGCACCGTTTCTGGCCGCTCTGGAGCGCATTTTATTGCTGGTTGAGCAACTGGCCGAGGATGGTATCGCCATCGAGCATCTGGATTTAGGCGGCGGCCTGGGGGTGCGGTACCGGGACGAGACGCCGCCGGACCCGCGCACCTATGTCAACGCGATTCGCCAGCGCCTCGGGCGGCGCGACCTGACCCTGATTTTCGAACCAGGTCGCTCCATCGCTGCCAATGCAGGCGTGTTGTTAACCCGCGTCAACCAGCTAAAATCGAACCCTCAAAAAAATTTCGCGATCGTGGATGCCGCCATGAACGACCTGCTGCGCCCGGCTCTGTATCAGGCTTGGATGGCTATCGAACCAGTGCAGATCACCGGTAACCAGTCAGCTCAATCAAAAATATACGATGTGGTCGGACCAGTGTGCGAAACGGGAGACTTTCTTGGTAAAAAACGTGAACTGGCGATAGCCCCCGGAGACTTGCTGTGTATCCTTTCGGCGGGAGCCTACGGGTTCGTGATGGCTTCCAACTACAATACTCGACCGCGGCCCGCTGAGATTATGGTTGATGGGGCAGCGATACACGAAGTGCGCACACGGGAGACTATTGCGGATTTAATGCGCGGCGAGGCTGTTTTGCCGAATAACCAGGCACCCTGACGGCGTGTCCGCCAATAAGGATTTTTAGTGCAACGCTTCGCGACACATTAACAACGGAATCACTTTATGTTACTGCGCTTCACCAAAATGCACGGCCTGGGCAATGATTTCGTGGTGATCGACGCCATTACCCAGGAAGTACATGTCACCGAAGCGCTGGCCCGGCGCCTGGCCGATCGGCGCTTCGGCATTGGCTGTGATCAGGTGCTGGTAGTGGAACCGCCCACCGATCCCAATGTGGACTTCGACTATCGAATCTTTAATGCCAACGGGGGAGAAGTTGCGCAGTGCGGCAACGGCGCCCGCTGCTTTGCAAAATTTGTGCGTGATCGTAGACTCACTGGCAAACATCATATCCTTGCGCAAACCAAAGCTGGCGTACTGCAGCTCACCGTCAATCGGGACAACCAGATCACCGTGAATATGGGCATTCCCCACTTCGCACCGCAGGCGATTCCCTTGCATGCCGAGCAGGCCGCCCTGCTCTACGATGTGCAGGTAGACGATCAGACAGTGCGCCTGGCGGCACTGTCCCTGGGCAATCCCCACGCCATCGTGCAGGTACAGGACGTCACCACCGCTCCGGTTGCCACCCTCGGTGCCCTCATCGAAGCTCACCCGCGCTTTCCCCAGCGGGTCAACGTCGGATTTATGCAGATCCTCAATCGCGCCGAAATCAAATTGCGGGTGTACGAACGGGGTGTAGGCGAAACCCTCGCCTGCGGTAGCGGCGCCTGCGCTGCAGTGGTGGCAGGAATACAACAAGACCTGCTAGACTCAGCAGTCACAGTGCAATTACCCGGTGGCAACTTGCACGTTACCTGGTCAGGAGATGACCAACCCGTCGCCATGACCGGCCCTGCCACCACGGTCTACCAGGGACGCATAAAAATATGAGTAGCGAAACGCCCCCGACCAGAAAGTCCAACTCGTTGACCGAAGAGCGTGTGGCCGCCTTTCTTGCCGAACAGCCCGACTTTTTTACACGACACCCCAAGCTTCTCGAAAGTATTCAACTCCCCCATGAAAGTGGACAGGCGGTGTCGCTCATCGAACGCCAGGTATCTGTGCTGCGCGACCGAAACATCGAGATGCGCCACCGGCTGAGCAACCTGCTGGAATCCGCACGCGCCAATGACAAGCTATTTGAAAAAACCAAACGTCTGGTGCTTGCCATACTTGAGGCCCGCGACCTGGCAAGTACGGTGGACACCCTGTACAACAGCCTGCGTACCGACTACCAGTTGGAGTACTACAATCTGATTTTGCTCGAAAACAGTAAACAAATCCCGGTCAGCGAAGCCCGGGTGGTAGGTCTCGACGAGGCACACAGCCAGGTGGGCACGCTGCTGCGCAACAATCGCGCCATATGCGGCATTTTACGCCCTGATGAAACGGCATTTCTGTTTGGTGAGGATGGCACAAAAATTGGCTCCGTCGCGGCAGTACCCCTCAGCCACGGCCACACCTTCGGGATTCTTGCCATCGGCCACTCGGATCCCAAATATTATCGCAGCAGCATGGGCACCTTATTTTTGAGTTACATCGCCGAGATACTAAACCGGGTTATTCCACGGCTTATCACCTAGTGGGGTAATGCCATGTCCGACCCCAGGGCAACGCTTCCGTTCCAGCTCCAGGCACATGCATTTGCGGATTATCTGCGCGACCAGCGCCGAGTTTCCGCGCACACCTTAACAGGCTATCTACGCGATGTAAGGAAATTTCAAAATTGGGCGACGCACGCCGGTCTCGCTAACCTACAGCAAGTAGACGACCAACATATTCGCCAGTGCCTTGCCACGCTGCATCGCAGCGGATTGGCGCCAGCCAGCCTGGGGCGCTGGCTCGCATCACTGAGAGCCTTTTTTAATTTCGCGGTACGCCGCAAGTGGATTGCGTCCAATCCTGCCACGGGCATCAGTGCACCCAGGGGCCAGCGCAAGTTGCCTAAAACCCTGGATGTCGATCAAACCGGACAGTTTGTGGCAGTAGCTGGCGACGACTGGTTTACCTGTCGCGATCGGGCCATTGTGGAGCTGCTGTATTCTTCAGGGCTGCGGCTCGCTGAGCTCGGTGCGCTAAAATTGAGGGATATAGATTTTAGCGACGGTACGGTGACGGTGACCGGTAAAGGTAACAAAACCCGCACAGTCCCGGTGGGCAAACTGGCAATAACCGCGCTGCAACGATGGCTGGCACATCGGGCAGAGAGTGCCGTACCGGATAGCGACGCCATATTTATCAACCGCACCGGCGGCCGACTGTCCCACCGCAGTATTCAGCAGCGGTTACACAAGCTGAGTGTCCGGCAAGGCATGCAGGGACGCGTCCACCCGCATATGCTGCGCCACTCCTTTGCCAGCCACCTGCTGGAATCGAGCGGCGATCTGCGCGCGGTGCAGGAACTGCTGGGGCACGCCAATCTTTCGACGACCCAGATTTACACCCATCTTGATTTTCAGCACCTGGCCAAAACTTACGACAGTACACACCCTCGCGCTCGGCGCAAACCGAGATAACAAGCGCTTCTAAAAAAGCGCCGCCCCGAGGGATGGCGCTTTTGAAATACTTGCTTGCTGCTCTGTCGGTACTGAATCAACGCCGCGCGTATGAAACGCTGTTAACTAACTCCATAATAAATGGCAGGCTGACCGAGAACACGCCCGGCCGCGCGTCATCCGCTCGGGTTAAACCGCTTCCGCGCCAGTTTCCCCTGTGCGAATGCGAATAACTTCTTCGAGGGACGTAATAAAAATTTTGCCGTCGCCAATTTTGCCGGTATTTGCCGCTTTGGTTACCGCCTCGACGACCGCGTCTACCATCTCATCCCCAACCGCAATTTCGAGTTTTACCTTGGGCAGAAAATCCACCACATATTCAGCGCCGCGATACAATTCGGTATGCCCTTTTTGACGACCGAAGCCTTTGACTTCGGTGACCGTGATGCCTTGCACACCGACTTCTGCCAAGGCTTCGCGAACATCATCCAGCTTGAATGGTTTAATAATGGCCGTAATAAGTTTCATAGCTCGTTGATTCCTCTTAATCAATGCTTTTTTTGTCGTAACGCCATGGCCAACGATACACCGTCATTCGCGAAATTGCACCCGCTTCATCCGCTGCTGCGTCGTATCGCGACCGCGCGTAGAATCACTGGTCTGCTTATTTATCTGCCCCCATCACCCGCCAGAATGCTTGCACAATCGGCCCGGCTGGCCATAAAAAAACGGGGGGCAAATGCCCCCTGTAAATTGTTTCTCGCTAACGTCCTGTTATGTTATACCGACACGCGCCTCTACTTGGCCGAAGTAAACTCTGGATAGGCTTCCATACCGCATTCCGACAGATCCACGCCGTCGTATTCCTCTTCTTCGCTGACGCGTATTCCAATCACTGCTTTGAGTATTGCCCAGACAATCAAACTGGCGCCAAACACCCAGACGAAAATCACTGCTATTCCCAGTAGCTGAGCGCCAAGGGTGGCATCCGGGTTGGACAAACACACTGCCAACAAACCCCATATCCCCACGATACCGTGTACCGAAATGGCACCGACCGGATCGTCGATCCGAACCTTGTCCATGGCAACGACGGAAAACACCACCAGCACACCGCCGACCGCGCCAACCACCGTCGACAGCATCGGTCCCGGTGTCAGGGGTTCGGCAGTAATGGCCACCAGACCGGCCAGCGCGCCGTTGATGGCCATGGTCAAATCCGCTTTGCCAAATAGCAGGCGGGCGATTACCAGCGCGGCAATCAGGCCGCCACAGGCAGCGGCATTGGTGTTCACAAACACATCGGCTACGGCGTTGGCTTCGTCGATATTTGACAACTTCAACTCCGAGCCACCGTTAAATCCAAACCAGCCTACCCACAGAATAAACATACCGAGGGTGGCCAGGGGCATATTGGCGCCAGGGATGGCGTTGGCTTTACCGTCGGCGGTATATTTGCCCTTGCGCGCGCCCAGTAATAGCACCCCGGCCAGCGCCGCCACCGCACCGGTCATATGTACGACCCCAGACCCGGCGAAGTCAAGGAATCCCGCTTCGTCGAGAAATCCACCACCCCATTTCCACATCCCTTCAACGGGATAGATAACACCGGTCATAACCACGGCAAACGCCAGAAACGCCCACAGCTTCATACGTTCCGCGACGGCACCGGATACGATCGACATCGCAGTCGCCACAAAGACCACCTGAAAGAAAAAATCCGATGCCCCGGAGTAGTAGGTATCCCCGCCACTGGCCAGTACCGCCTCGGTGGTCGCATTGGCGATGCTGTTTCCGAACCAGCTATCCGGCGACCAGCCGTTCGCAGTGCCGCCATACATAATGGTGTAGCCCATTAACAGGTACATCACGCAGGATATCGCGTATAACGCCACGTTTTTGGTGAGGATTTCGGTGGTGTTTTTTGCTCTTACCAATCCCGCTTCGAGCATTGAGAAACCCGCCGCCATCCACATGACCAACGCTCCGGATACCAGAAAATAAAAGGTATCGAGCGCATATTTGATCTGAACAATATCGTTTTCCATGCTATTCCCCCAATTGGAAGTATTAAGAAACTTAAACCGCTTCGTCCCCGGTTTCGCCGGTGCGAATGCGTACAGCTTCCTGCAAATCAGAAATAAAGATTTTTCCGTCGCCGATCTTGCCGGTCTTGGCCGCATTGAGAATGGCCTCCACCGCGCCCTCAACCAGACCATCGGACAATGCCACTTCCACCTTTACCTTGGGCAAAAAATCCACAACGTATTCGGCCCCACGATACAGTTCAGTGTGGCCTTTTTGACGGCCAAAACCCTTCACCTCGGTGACCGTTACACCCTGTACACCAACATTGGCGAGAGCTTCCCGGACGTCATCCAGTTTGAAAGGCTTGATCACGGCAGTGATCATTTTCATAGCTGTTCTCCTTATTGATTACGGCGACCCACACAGCAGTCGCGGGTTACGAGAAGGTTCGCATTCAAGGGGCTATACGTCGGCGTACAAAAATTCTGCTGCGCCACCCCTCGCGACGTCACTGTCGGGAGTAAAATCACCAACCTTGTGATGTTCCAATGCAGGACACGTGCCAACCTCCAGAGTTGGCGATATGGGACCTTTTTTGCGGCGATATGCACCGTATTTGTGCGCGTTATTCACGGCTATTTGTGGTCCTGCACCAATTAGGGACATCCCCGTACCGCGCCGCCGCTGGTGCTCCCCGGCATGGGCGGGTAAAATCAACCAATACCCGCTAACCCGGATCGACCCGATGAATCCCAGCGATGTGCTTAACGAATTTATGCAGAAATTCGAATCCCTGTGGGGTCAGGACTTGGCGTCGGTGGACAGCGAAATGCGCGCGCAAATACGACGGGTAGCCCGCACTGCTTTCGATAAAATGGATCTGGTCACCCGCGAAGAGTTCGACGCCCAGTGCGCAGTACTGGCCCGCTCGCGCGAAACCCTCGACCGCCTGGAACAAACCGTTCAGGAGTTACAACAACAGCTGGCCACGCAATCGCCCAATACTGAGTAGCGGTGCCGCTATTTAAGCGCGGATACTCGCCGCGCTAACCTCGGCCGGAGAGCCGATAACAAACACTTCAGGGAAGAAAACCAGTCATGACACTCGCCATTGTCCGCACCCGCGCAAAAATCGGTATAGATGCCCCCGCCGTCGCCGTCGAGGTACACCTGTCTAACGGACTACCGAGCCTGAACATCGTTGGCCTGCCGGAAACTGCGGTAAAGGAAAGTAAGGATCGAGTGCGCAGCGCGCTGCTAAACGCCCATTTCGAGTTTCCGCCGCGACGCATCACCATCAACCTCGCTCCTGCCAATATTCCCAAAGAGGGCAGTCGTTTCGACCTGCCCATCGCTCTGGGCATTCTGGCCGCCTCCGGACAACTGCCCACAGAAAGTCTGGCTGATTATGAATTTATCGGGGAGCTGGCATTGTCCGGTGAATTGCGTGCCGTGGACGGCGTGTTGCCTTCGGCGCTTGCCTGCGGACGGGACCAGCACCGCCTGATTTTGCCCAGCGCCAATGGCCCCGAAGGTGCGTTGGCAAAAGCCACACCGATATTTACAGCCGATCATCTACTCGACGTTTGCGCGCACCTGCGCGGTGCGGCGGATCTCCCTCAACCCAGCTTTAACCCGCCTGACACTGCAGAAACGGGGGACAGCCTGAGCGATATTATTGGTCAGCACCAGGCCAAACGCGCGCTGGAAATCGCCGCAGCTGGACATCACAATCTGCTGCTAATCGGTCCCCCGGGGGCCGGGAAAACCCTCCTGGCCAGTCGCCTGCCGGGCATACTGCCCACTCTGGACGATAGCACCGCACTGACGGTTGCGACTATTTACTCGGTTGCGGGCTACGGTTTGCGGGAGCAGTTCTACCAGAGCCCCTTTCGCGCCCCGCACCACACCGCGTCGGCGGCGGCACTGGTGGGCGGGGGCAGCTCGCCGCGCCCGGGAGAAATTTCTCTGGCCCACGGTGGTGTGTTGTTTCTGGACGAATTACCCGAGTACCCGCGCCGGGTGCTGGAGGTATTGCGCGAGCCCCTGGAATCCGGGCGCGTCATGATTTCCCGTATTCAGGCGCGCACCGAATACCCGGCTCGCTTTATGCTGGTGGCCGCCATGAACCCCTGCCCCTGTGGCTATTTTGGCAGCACCCGCTGCCGCTGCACACCAGATCAGGTCAACCGTTATCAGAACCGTATTTCAGGGCCATTGCTGGATCGTATCGACCTGCAGGTGCCAGTGCACCCCGTACCGCGACGGGACCTGACCGACACACCCCGAGAGGGCGAAACTAACAACACCATTCGACAGCGCATTAGCGCCGCGCGACGGATGCAGATCGCACGCCAGGGGATACTCAACAGCGTGTTGAGCCACACTCAGCTCGCCAAAATCTGCGTGCTGGATAAGTCGCAACAGGCGTTACTCCACCGCGCTATCGACAAGCTCGGGTTATCGGCGCGCGCCTATCACCGCATTCTGAAAGTCGCGCGCACCATTGCCGATCTACAGGTCAGCGCGAATGTAAGCACGGCGCACCTCACCGAAGCCCTTGGTTATCGCGCCGCCGCGCGGGAGCAAACCAGTCATTGACCGCCAACCACAGAGCCCGGCGCCGCGCAAAAAAAAGGCGCTCAAACTACGAGCGCCCCTTTCCCTGTAACCCGCGGCCTACAGCAGTGGCGCGATTACCAGACTGACAATAGCCATCACGTTAATCAAAATATTCATGGAGGGACCCGAGGTGTCCTTGAAGGGATCGCCCACTGTGTCGCCCACCACCACTGCGGCATGTGTTGCAGACCCCTTGCCGCCCAGGTTGCCCTTTTCGACATATTTCTTCGCGTTGTCCCAGGCGCCACCCGCATTCGCCATCATCAGCGCCATCAATACACAGCCGAGCAATGCACCGGCCAACATACCACCCAGGGTCTCGGCGCCGAGTAAAAAACCCACCAATGGCGGAGCGCCGACCGCGATAACGCCGGGCAGGATCATTTTGCGCAGTGCCGCGGAGGTTGCAATATCCACACACCTGGCGGTATCCGGATCGGCTGTACCCTCCAGCAATCCGGGGATTTCCCGGAACTGGCGGCGAATCTCGTGAATCATGTCAAACGCCGCGTCGCCCACCGCGGTCATGGTGATGGCGGCAATCAGGAACGGAATAATGCCGCCGATAAACAGCCCCACCAACACATCGGGATCGGACAATTGCAGGGTGAAATCGGTGTTGTGCAACGCCACAGTTTCGACAAACGCCGCAATAATCGCCAGTGCCGCCAGTGCCGCCGCGCCAATCGCAAACCCTTTGCCGATAGCCGCAGTGGTATTCCCCAATTCATCCAGAGAGTCGGTAATATCCCGCGTCGCTTTGCCCATGCCCCCCATCTCGGCAATGCCACCAGCGTTGTCCGCTACCGGCCCGTAGGCATCAATGGCCATGGTAATACCCACCGTAGAAAGCATGCCAACGGCGGCGATACCAACCCCATACAACCCCGCCTGGCCGGTGGAAACGTAAATAATCGCGGCAATAAACAGGATAGGCAAAGCGACGGACTGCATGCCGACAGCAAGGCCGGTAATCATCACCGTCGCTGGACCTGTCTCTCCCGACTTGGCAATTTTCCGTACCGGCGCGCCGCCGGTGTAATACTCGGTCACCAGGCCAATAAGAATTCCGCCCAACGCACCGCTGACTACCGCGTACCAAACGCTAACTTCAATACCCATGCGTTCAATCAACACGTAAGCGGCGATAACAAATAACACGGGCGCGGCAATAGTGCCGGTGCGCAACGCCGCGCCTGGTTGCGATTTTGCCCGGGCGCGTACCACGACGATACCGATGACCGACGCGATCAGCCCGATGCTGGCCAGGGCTAACGGCAAGGACATCTTGGCCACCTGAGCAGTATCCCCCACCATGGTGGCCGCTATGGCGATGGACGCGATCATGGCGCCGCAATAGGATTCAAAAATATCCGAACCCATACCCGCCACGTCGCCCACATTGTCCCCCACGTTGTCGGCGATAACCCCGGGGTTGCGCGGATCGTCCTCGGGAATTCCGGCCTCGATCTTGCCCACCAGGTCGGCACCCACATCGGCGCTTTTGGTAAAGATACCGCCTCCCACCCGGGAGAACAGTGCCACCGTAGAGGCGCCCATCCCAAAACCGTGGATGGCGTGAATATGCTCCATGTCGCCACTAAAAAAATAATACAGCCCACCGAGCCCGATCAGGCCGAGGGACGCGACACACAGGCCCATGACCGAACCGCCGTAAAAGGCTACCGCCAGCGCAGAGGCGGCACCTTCCATATTTGCCGCCGTAGCAGTGCGTACATTGGCCTTGGTGGCGGCAAACATACCCAGCCAGCCCGCACTTGCGGAACTGACCGCGCCCACCAAAAATGCCAACGCGGTGTTGGCACCCAGATCGGACAGGTAAATGAGCACCAGCAGTGCACCGGCAAACATGGCCAGCATGGAGTATTCCCGGCGCATAAACACCATGGCACCCAGATGAATTTGATCGGCAATTTTTTTGATTTTGTCCTCGCCAGGCGGGTAGCGCATGACGATTAAGTAGAGAATAAAAGCGCAGACCAGCCCCAACGCGCCTAACACGGGAGGAAACAGCATGTTTATATTCATAAGCCCTCTGTATTTGTAGTTATGACAGGTGCCACTCTATGTTGACAAAGTTATTCTAACCGCAAACCAGCAAAAGTCGAGAACCGCTACCCCTGCGCCGTCAACGGATGGTAGCTGCCAACGTCGACACTCGTCGGGGATCGGGGGTGACCATCCGCCCAGAGTAATCGCCTCCAGGCAGTGTTCTACCGTGCAGGTCAGGGATTAAGTAGCGAGAGTGCTAACCGGAATGACGCGACGCCGGGACACTTTCTATGCGGATGCCCGGTCAAATGGCAGGACGTTGGTGGTCTCGGCCGACAAAAATTGCCTGGTAAATACTGTGGCCTCAACCGCTTTGGAGTAGAGGAAACCCTGGTGGCAGTCGCAACCCATCTTGCGCAGTAAGCGCGCCTGCTCGATAGTTTCCACACCTTCCGCCACCAGCACCAGCCCCAGGTTATCGGCAATCGCAATAATACTGTCGACAATAGCCAGATCGTTGCTATCCGTCAGAATATCGCGAATATAGGACTGATCAATCTTGATCTCGTCCAGGGGTAAATTTTTCAGGTAATACAGAGACGAGTAGCCTGTGCCGAAATCGTCAATGGAAATATTCACCCCGAGTGCTTTCAGTAGATTGAGCTTGCTAACGGTTTCATCGATATTTTCAATCAGGGTTCCCTCGGTGATTTCAATGGTCAGGAGCCGGGGATCAACATCGGTACGCAGCAAATTTTGTGTCACGCAATCGATAAAATCGGGATGGCGAAACTGTAAGGGACTGACATTCACAGCAATACCCACGGGCTCACCACCCTGCCCCGCATTCCACTGTGCCAGTTGATTGCAGGCGGTCCGCATAACCCATTTGCCGAGGGGAAAGATCAACCCGGTCTCTTCGGCAACAGGAATAAACTCCAGCGGCGATACTGCACCACGGCTCCCATGATGCCAGCGCAACAATGCCTCCGCGCCCACCACTTTGCCACCGTCGATGCGCGGTTGGTAATAAAGCTCCAACTGTTCGAGCTCAACCGCTCTGCGCAAGTCCTGCTCCAGGGACAAACGTCGATCCGCGTCTTCCTGTAAACGGTGCTCGTAGTAGGCAATGGTATTGCGGCCATTATTTTTGGCCACATACATCGCGGCGTCCGCGTGGTGCAGAATCACCTCCGCGTTTTCCCCGTCGGACGGAAACAGTGCAACACCAATGCTTCCCGAGAGGTAATAACCCGGACCATCTACTTCGCACACCGTCGCCAGCATTTCGCGAATTTTCTCCGCCACGCGATGGGCCTGATGCGCCGCTTCCATGGCGGATGTTCCCAGGGTCGGCAGCACCACCACAAACTCATCGCCCCCGAGGCGTGCCACGGTGTCCTCATCGCGGAGCATCGCCCGCAAGCGCTCGGCAACTTTTTGTAACAGATCATCCCCGGCGCGATGACCCAGACTATCGTTCAATAACTTGAAGCGATCGAGATCGATAAACAGGACTCCGCCGTGTTCGCCATTGCGCTGTGCCTGGGCACAGGCCTGCCGCAGGCGATCCAGCAACAAACGGCGATTGGCCAGTCCGGTCAGGGCGTCGTAGTAGGCAAGTTGCTCGATTTGCCCCTGGGCCAACTTGTATTCGGTGATATCGATAAACGCGCCGCGCATCAACACCGGTGTACCGTCGGCATCGTATTCCAGATCTGCATTACTGCGTATCCAGCGGATAGTGCCGTCCGGCCACACAATCCGGTGTTCACTAAGCAGGGACGCGCCCTGTTCAATTCCTTGCGCAATAATCGTCGCAAGAGCATCCCGATCTTCGTGGTGCACACTTTGCAGATACCCTTCGATGGAGGGTACCCGCTCTCCCGCCGATAATTGCAGAATTTCGTTCACACCCACGTAGTCAATCACCAGCCCCGTGGTCAAATCCACCTCAAAGGCCGCGATACCCCCGACCCTGGCTGCCTGAACAGTCATTTGATCCTTGCGCTTTAGCCGCTCCACCAGTTGTTGGCGCTCCTGTTCGTGACGTCTGCGCGCACTGATATCGCGGATCGTGCACAGCGTCATCTTTTGCCCGGCCCAGATAATGCGCTTCACACTCGCCTCGGTGTCGACTGCAGTACCAAGCCGGTCGAGGACGGTCCATTCAAAGGTTCCCGAACCGGTGGCACCCTGCTGCGCGAGTACCTGATGGAGGGGGCGGCTCGACGGCGTGCCGTCTGGTTGTTTGAAGGGAGAAATATCGGCGACCGAACGCCCGACAATATCGCTCCGGTCCAGGTTAAGTATTTCGCACAGTTGAGGATTACATTCCACGATCCGGCCCTGTGACAGGATCAGGACGCCGTCGTGAATGGAATCCACCAGCGACTGGTAGATTTGTTCGGTTTTTTCCAGTGTATCCGATGCCACTACCAGGCTGGTAATATCCTGAAAGCTGGCAACATAGTTGGTTAATTCTCCGTGGTCGCCGTAAATCGGCGTAATCAAATCCAGGAAATGGTGTACCCCCCCACTTTTATCGCGCCTTTCAGCGCGGCCGGTCCAATTACTATGGGGAGACTTCCCGTCAAAAAATATCTTGAGTTTTGGGCTGCGATCCACATCGAAAACGAACCCCTGTAAAAACTTCCCCAATATTTCCTTCTCGAGATAACCGCTAACATCGAGAGCGGCCTGATTAACGCGAATAATTTTGCCGTCCCGGTCGGCAATTATCTGCGGGGCGGACGTGTGAAAAGCAACCGCATTCACGCGATTTTCTTCCCGCGCGCGGTAGTAACCCGACAGATCCCGAAACGTTAGCACCGCCCCTTCGATGGTCTTTTGATCGGCACCAAATATCGGCGCGGCGCTGGCGCTAATTAAGTACGCCAGCCCCTGGCGATCGGTCAATCTAAGGCCATTGCCCTCTTCGAGCACTGTCCCGGTGGTCAATACCCGTTGCACAGCGTCGCTTACGCTTGCCCCGGTCAGCCCGTTAATAACCGGAAATACGTTGACAAGACTCTGACCCAGCGCCTCGTCGCGGGACCATCCGGTAAGCGCTTCCGCCACCGGATTTAACCACTCGACGCGGCCTTCATGATCGACGGCGATAACCCCGTCCGCGATGGATTGCACAATGCGATCCAGACGCTGCTCTCGGTCGCGCAGCGTGTCAGTTGTTTTGTCGAGCTCCTGCGCGATTCGACTGACCTTTTCCGCATGCGCAGCCCACAGTCCCGACGGCGGCGAATCGTCCTTATCGACATTGCGCGGCAGTTTCCCCTCGATCATTTGTAAAGGTCGGACGACAAAATAGCGGAGACTGACGACCACCGCCATCACCGTGACCAGCCCCATAAGAAACAGCACACCGACTTCCACCGCCAGTTTTCTGAGTAACGGCGCGGCACCCACGGTCAGATCCTGATGGACAAAAAGTACTACGTCGGCTTGTGGTGCTGAACGCTCCGTCGGCCCTGCTTCATCGTTGGCATGCGCTCGCGTATTGACCCCTGCGTAGCCATACAACTGGCGCTGTTGATCCACCTGTACCCGTGGCACCTGCCCAGGGCCGCGTAACGTCCCCGCCACAGCGAGATCAAAATTCGGCAGAGCAGCTGCCACAGGCCGATTGTTTAGCTCCGGCCGATTGGCGAAAAGCACCGTGCCGGTGCTGTCGATTAACGCCAGAGTGATGCCGTCACCCGCTGGAAAGCTACGCATCAGTCGATCGACCGTTTCGCCGTCCTTTTTGCCAGCTTCGCCGTTGTTTGCAACCGCCTCGAGACGTGCTCCCATGGGCTGCTGCAGGCGCGCCAGCACGATTTGCCAGCGTGCGACACTCGTGCGTCGAAATTCCTGATCCATCGTGGTGTAGCGAAAAGCACCCCAGCCCGCGATCAGTAGACTGATTACCACAGCAATCGCCGCCGGCAGCCAAACCCGGAAGTCGCCCTTTTCGCTACCTGTGTTTATGCGATTTCTTGCCATTAGGTTCAGAACTGCTCCAGGTCAATCGTCACACACAGCTTGTACTGCGCCCGCAGTGCCAACAGATACCAGATGTTGGCGCCACGCCGACATTCTGATTTATTTGAGTGATCCCTACCGAATTCATCCTTCTACGCCAAAATATCCCCCCGGGCAACCCCTCCAGCTGGTCGGAGAAGAGCTGCGGATTACCAGGGTATCGGCCCATTACGCCCAATACTTGACTCAGTGCGATGCGGATCGCCTCTATCGGTCATTTTACGGGACAAGCGGTGGCCACTGCATGTACAAGCCAGACACTCGCGCGAGGCCTCCTCAGCCGGAGTATCAGGGCGTCAACCGGGGGTTGTCGGCGGGTCACAAATAAAACGACGTTAACCCCGGGTTAGCTGATGCTGGCGCTGTGGTTCGGCTCAAAGTTTGGCAATCAGTACACAGGTGGCGCCTGAACCACCGTATTGCGGTGGCGCGCTGTGAAAAGCGAGTACCCCAGCCATATTCTGCAACCACTGATTTACCCAGCTTTTCAGTAGCGCCGGGCGAGCACGCCCCACGCCTTTGCCATGACTGATAAGGACACAGCCCATCCCGTGCCCGGCGGCCTGCGCAATAAACTGCTGCACCGCTGCGCGGGCCTGGACAACCGTCAGGCCGTGCAGGTCGAGCGTGGTCGCCTCATCGTATCGAGCTCGTCGCAATTTGCGAATCTGGCGATCCTGGACGCCAGGGCGTTTGAAACTGATGACCGCAAACGGCTCAACTGGCTGCGGCATGTCGATAGTTTCTGACCACTGCGCTGCCCACGGGGTGCCCGATTTGCCCTCCGCGCGGTCCCGTGTGTCGGCGCTGCGCGCTTCCGTCGTAAGCGAACCACCCAAAACCCCGGAACGCGGCCGGGTGCGGCGCGTTAACAACGGTTTTACTGCTCCAACGGTATCGCGAAATAGTTTACTGTCTGCGTCGCTACTCATAACCAATAGCATAGACAAAGCAAGTGGCGCTATGCAAACTCAGCTATCAGGCTAGAATACCGACCTGTCCCCTGTCAGATCATCGATCATCATGCACCATTCCCTGCAACATGACCCGATTTACCACGACATGGCACGCAAGTGCGCGGCACTGGATTTTGAGCAATCGCTGGCCGCTCAAGAATTCCCGATGGCGCTCTGGCGCGATATGGCGGAGTGCGGGCTGCTTGATTGCGACTCAGCGACCACTTCCGCACCAAGTATAGCGCCCGCGAATACAGGACTCGACTCGGCACCAGCGGGCTTCTGGCACACACTGGCTGTCGCCGGTTACGCCCTGACCCATTCAAGTCGCAGCGCCGGGCTCACAACCGGCTGGCTAGGACAGCAACTGGCACTGTATTTTTTGGCTCAATATGCCCCCACAGAGGTAGCAGCAGCATGCGCCGATGCCGTGCGCAGCGGACGGAGTCTGTGCGCCATCGCTATATCGGAGCCCGGCGTCGGCGCTCACCCAAAGTATCTGTCGACCACCGCTGCGGCGCAGGGGAGCAACTTCCTGCTAAACGGCCGCAAAACCTTTATCACCCACGGCCCCTACGCCGACTGGTTTATGGTGCTGGCCATTACGCGCCGCGAAGGCGAGCGCAAACACTATTCGACCTTTTTACTACCCCGCGATACCCCGGGGCTGTCGCTCACACCCCAACCGGATGTCGTTGGTCTACACCCAATTGGACACGCCAACATGAGCCTGACCAATTGTCGGGTACCTCGGACCTCACTTATCGGTGAACTCGGCGCTGGATTTGCCGCTATTGCCAATCCCCTGCGCTCGCTGGAGGACGGTTTAATGCTATGCCCGTTGGCGGGAGCGGTACAAACGCAAATTGATTTACTGCGCAGCAGCCAGCCCTCCTGGAATGCGCAAGCGACAGGTACCGCCATCTGTCTCGCGGACTGCGCGGCCAAGTTGGGTATAATGGCCGCGGAGATACTCGATCGACAGGGCCCGTCCATCGACCTGACGACACTGATTATTGGTGCGCGCACCCTGATCGCCAGATCCCAGGAGATTTTGTCGCAAGCGTGGCAGGACTGCCCGCAGGCAATAGCCATTGGCCGCGATATCCAGTTATTGCTCAGCATTGGCGGCAAGGCTACCGCCAGTCGCGTCAGTGCCCTGACCAGATAACCTGCGCAGCGCCTTACCGAGTACTGGCAATAATCGCGCTGCGGCGCAGGTGACCTGACGCCACTGCCAAATATTTTCAGCGGCATCCGCGCTGTTTAGTAACGTAAATTCAATGTAAAGAGACTTATGAAAAATCTGTACCAGGACAAATTTAACTCAGTCGCCGAAATCCAGGCGCGCTTTGAAGAAGCCAAATATATTTGCAGCGACCAGATCGCCACCTGCGTATATATTGCTCACAATCTGCAAAAACCGGTGATGGTAGAGGGGCCGGCGGGGGTCGGTAAAACCGAGTTGGCCAAAACCACCGCGCAGATTCTCGACGTACCACTGGTGCGCCTGCAGTGCTACGAAGGACTGGATGAATCGAAAGCACTGTATGAGTGGAAGTACGCCAAACAATTGCTATACACGCAACTGCTCAAGGACAAACTTGGCGAGTTACTGGAAGACGCCAGCAACCTGCGCGAATCCGTGGACAAAATACACAGCCACGAAGATATTTTTTTCTCGGAAAGTTTTCTCGAGCCCCGCCCGTTATATAAGGCGCTCCACGAAAAACATGGCTGCGTACTGCTAATCGACGAAGTGGATAAATCAGACCACGAATTTGAAGCATTTTTGCTGGAGGTGTTGTCAGATTTTCAGGTATCTATTCCGGAACTCGGCACCATTAAGGCAACCACCACGCCGCTGGTATTTTTAACCAGCAATAATAGCCGCGAAATGAGCGATGCCCTGAAGCGCCGCTGCCTGCATTTGTACGTCCCCTATCCAGATGCAAAACTCGAGAGTCGCATTCTGTCGACGCGAGTACCGGAATTGTCGCAAACACTGCGCAGCGAAGTGGTGAGTTTCGTACAACAGTTGCGGGATCTGGATCTAAAAAAAGTGCCGTCTATATCCGAAACCATCGACTGGGCCAAAACCCTGTTGCTATTACACACCGAGCACCTGGAACCGGCCATGGTCAGGCAAACCTTAAATGTTCTGCTAAAATTTGAATCGGATATCGTTGCCACGCAGGATCATCTCAGAACCTTTGTCGAGAAGGCGCACCAATATTCGACCAAATAGCTTGTTATCACCAGGCTCGGGCAATACAACTTCAGGTAAGTGAATCGTGCAACAGACCCTGGAAGATTTCTATAAGGCGGTACGCTCGGCAGGCGTAAAAATTTCGCCATCGGACAGCATAGAAACCAGCCAGGCCGTTTCCCTGGTTGGCTATCGCAGCCGCGCCATTCTCAAGGATGCATTAGTCGTCAGTCTCGCCAAATCGGTCGAGGATGAACTTTTAATTAACGAATGTTTCGATCAATTTTTTAATACCAACAGCTTTCAAAACAATGCTTCAGCTGACGCCGACGAGGACGCCACAACCTCCGAATCAGATACAGCGCAACAACCACAAAATATGGAGCAAGGTTATGTCGGCGAATCGCCATTGGCGAAAATGTTGCTGGCCCGCGATACCGCCGAACTAAATATTGAAATGCGCCGGGCCGCACGGGCGGTGGGCCTGACGGATATCTGGTTTTTCACGCAAAAAAGTCTCTACACCCAGCAAATTATGCAAAATATGGGGCTTCGGGACATTCAGTCTGAAATAGCCACCCTCGGCAAGAGCGATTGCCCCTCCGCTATCGCCGCAGCGAGTGCCCTGCGCGACGCCAGGGCGTATCTGTATGAGGAGGTGCGGGATTTCGTCGAGCAACAACTCTCCATGTTTGGACGCAACGCGGCGCAAACGCTTCGCGAAGACCACCTGAAAAGCGCCAAACTATCCAACGTCGAGCAACGGGATTTCCATATCATGCACGACCTGGTGCGCAAAATGGCGCAGCGCCTGAGTACCATGTACGCTAAAAAACGTAAACGCGAGAATCGCGGTCAACTCGATTTTCGCAAAACTTTGCGCAATAACGTCGCCTTTGACGGAACCCTGTTTGACCTGCACTGGAAGCGTCGCTATATCGACAAGCCAAGACTCCTGGTGCTGTGCGATGTCAGCGGCTCGGTGCAGGCCTATGCCAGATTTTTGCTGTTGCTGCTGTACAGCCTGAGTGACGTAATGCAACGCATCGACTGCTATGTATTCACCGGCAACCTGGTTTGCGTGGACGATATTTTTGAACATTATCCGGTACAACAGGCTATCGAAAAAATAATGCACGAGCACGGTATGGGCGGCTCCAACTACGGCACCACACTGCTCGACCTCGAAGATCAGTGCATGGACAAAATAGACAATAAAACGACTCTGCTAATATTGGGCGACGCGCGCAACAATAATCTCCCGGCCCACAGCGACGTGTTGCAAATGGCCTATCAACGGGCTAAACGGGTTATCTGGCTCAATCCCGAACCGGAAACTTTCTGGAAAACCGGGGATTCCGTGATGATGCAATATCGACCCTATTGCCACGCCGCCAAAACCTGCAACACATTGCAGCACCTCGAGGCATTGCTGGATAACCTGTTGCGCAGTGCAACCAGCGCTGTCTAGCGCAGGCCATTTTAGCCCTGTAATCCTGGCGCCCGAAGGCGATCATTTTTCAGCTAACCTTCACACCTTCCCCGCGCCCAAGTCCGCTGTCGGCGATATACCTGTCGGAAAATTCCTGTGCAGAAACTGGTTTGCTGAACAGGTAACCCTGAAAGACGCCGCAACCATTTTTCTGTAGAAATGCCAGCTGCGCCTCGGTCTCTACGCCCTCGGCAACCGTCAACAGGCGCAAATGTTTGGCCATGGCGATAATGGTTTCTACAATGGCCGCATCGTCTTTATCCAGATGGATGTCCTTGACGTAGGCGCGGTCAATTTTCAACTCGTCGATTGGCAGGTGTTTCAGGTAGTACAGCGAGGAGTAACCCGTGCCGAAGTCGTCAATTGATATTCTGACGCCCAACGCTTTCAGTGCTTTCAACGTGGCCGCGGCTTTATCCAGATCGTCGATTAACAAGCCCTCGGTAATCTCCAGAGTGACAAGCTCCGGGGCAATCGCTGCGTTCTTGACTGCCTGGGTCACTTCCTCAACAAAACCCGAGTGACGGAACTGCACTGGACTAACATTGATGGAAATACCCAGTGGTGTGCCCTGCGCATTGGTCTGCCAAACCGCAGCCTGAGCGCAAGCGGTACGCAGTACCCAGCTGCCGATTTCGACGATTAAGCCAGTTTCCTCCGCGACAGGAATAAATTCATTGGGCATAACCAGGCCGCGCGTGGGATGGTGCCAACGCAGCAACCCTTCTACGCCCACCACCTGGCGTCTGCCATCTGCCTGGGGCTGGTAATGGATTTCCAGTTCATTCTTACGTAGTGCGCTACGCAGATCCTGTTCCAGCATAAGCCGCGCGTCGGCGTTGACTTGTAATGCGGGTTGATAGAACGCAATCGTATTGCGCCCGCGACTCTTGGCCTGATACATCGCTACATCGGCATGGTTCAGCGCGATTTCTGCGCGCCCTCCATCCTGCGGGAATAGCGCTACACCGATACTTGCCGAAATATGGTAGCTGTGGCCACCCAACTCATAGCTATCGGTCAATACTTCGAGGATTTTTTCTCCGACCAATCCCGCCTGATTCGCCGCTTGCACAATATCTGAGGACAACGTTGGCAGCATCACCACAAATTCATCACCCCCCAGGCGCGCCACCGTATCCTCTTCCCGCAACAGCGGACACAACCGGTTGGCCACCCGTTGCAACAAAATATCGCCTGCGCGATGGCCCAGGCTATCGTTTAATAATTTGAAACGATCCAGATCGATAAACAGTAGCGCACCGTTATTCCCATTGCGGGCAGTCTGAGTGCAGGCGCGATCGAGGCGGTCGAGCAGCAAGCGACGGTTAGCCAGACCCGTAAGCGCGTCGTAATAGGCCAGGCGTTCAATTTCGTTTTGCGCGTCCCTGGCTTCGGTGGCATCGACAATAACGCCGCGTAACAGCGTGCATTCGCCATCTTTATTCTTCTCAAATTCTGCCCGGGTCCTCACCCAGAGTTCTCTGCCTTGCGCGGTGACAAGACGATAGTCGAGCTTCAGGGACAGCCCGTCCTGCCGGCCCTTGGCGACCACGTCTTCAACCATTTGCACATCGTCGGGGTGTATATGTTGGCGGTACTGTGCAAAGGATTCGATTGTCTGTTCTGCTGGCAAATCCAGAATCTCCGCCAGCCCCTGCACTCGCACCGTCTGCAAGGAAGACAGCTCAAACTCCCAGATAGCGATACGACCCGCGACCGTCGCCAGGTGCGTCATTTTTTCTTTTTGTTCCAGCGTGTCTAACAGAGCCTCCCGTTCGCGCTCCTGGCGTTTTCTTTCGCCGATTTCGCGAAACGTGCCAACCACGGCTGATTTGCCATCCAGCAATATGCGATTCAAACTCGCCTCAACTTGAATCACATTGCCGTTGGGGCCGGCGAACAACCATTCAACTGTCCCCTCGGAGCCCTCAGCGACTCCACCCAGAATACGCGCGGCCTTGGTGCTGGATAGTTCCCCGCAAGGCTGAAAATGCGGAGAAAAATCAATCGGGGACTGCCACAATATTTCACTGCGCGGTCGCTGCAAAATGCGTGCAACGGCATTATTGCACTCCACAAATATACCATCTCTGATTACCGCGGAGCCGTCGTACATAGACTCGACCAGCCGTAAGTACTTGCTCTGGCTGTCCTGCAACGCATTGCCCGTTCGAACCAGATCCGTAATGTCCCGCTGCGTCACAATAAAATGCGTAACGTTGTCGGTATCGTCGACTACGGCTGTGATACATTCCAGAAAGTGCCGTATGGACCCGTCGCGATGGCGGTGGAAGGTTCTCCCACGCCAGGCACGACTGCTGTGACTTTGATCTTCGAGAAAGTTCCTGAGCCCCTCATCATTAATATGCGCATAGAACTGATACAGCGATTTGCCCAGTAATTCCGTAACACCGTATCCACTCACTTCAGCACAGGCTTTGTTGAGCTGGACAATTATTTTGTCGACATCGGCAATTAGCGTTGGATCCAGATTTTGAAACACGCTCGCCGTAAGCCGCCGCTCCTCCCGCACCCGGTATTCGTCGCTCACATCCCGAATGGTTAATATCACCCCGTCGATATGCCCTTCCGCGTTAAATATGGGAGCGGCACTACCTGCCACGTGAAACGAAGCGCTCGCCGCGTCGCTCACCAGACGCACTCCTTCCGTGATCGCCACCACCGCCTCGGCATGTATCGCTCTCGACACCGGACTGGGAATTAACTCCCCGGTAGCGGCATCGATCAAACGCAGAACTCGACTGACGGGCTCACCACACACGTCTTCACGAGACCAGCCAGTCATGCGTTCGGCCGCGGGATTGATGCGTTCCACAATACCGTGCTGGTCGGTGACCATAACACCCTCCGCGATCGCTTCCAGTGTTCTGTCCAGACGCTGTTCGCGACCGTAGAGATCTACCAGGGTTTTTTGCAGCTCCTTGCGAGCGGCGTAAATCACTCGCCCCAGATACGCAAATTCTCCGTAGCCACGAAATTCGAAGACTGGTATCTCACCGGATCTGGCTCGACGAATAGTGTTGATAAGTATGCGCAGCGGTCGACCAACAAACAGGTAGGCAAAGCCTATCGACACCAGCAGACCAAGTGCCACCAAACTCAGCATTACAACGGCATCGTCCCTCAGCTCCGCGAAAATTTCCTGCTGACCGTGAGCCAGGTCGTAATCCAGAAACAGTAGTCCGTGGTCTGGTTTCGCAGCGGTGTTTGCATCTGTCGGGTCAAACTCGGTTATAAAGCGGATCGGGTAATAGCCAACAATCCTGTTGCGCCCGGTATCGAGCGCGAGCACAGGCGTATCCCTGGCCACAACGTCCGCTGCTTGCTCTGCATTAAAGTCCGGGAGCACCGCAGTCGGGGATTTTTGCTCCCACGTCGGGTTACTGGTCCCGATAATACGATTGTGATGGTCGACAAGTACAAATGCTCGCACCCCTGGATCAGCACGGAAAGTAGCTAAAAAATTCCGTGCTTTTGCCTGGTTTTCCGCATCCATTTCGCCACCCAGCACGGGCTGGATACGTCCCAGCACTTCCCGCCAGTTTGCCATGTGTTCAGCGCGATGTTCGTCACGCAGGCCGTTGTAGTGCACCACAAGCCAGGCGCCGAACACGCCAGCTAACACTACGCAGATAAATGTCGGCAACCAGATGCGCAAATTAATCGTATAACAACCCTTCAAGGGATAATCTCCTGAGAAATTTTTCTGGTAGCCTGCCTTATCGTGGCTAAACACAGGCCGCGGGATGCAAGCCCCGTTCCGAACCGTGCCAAGTTCCCGGGCCGTGCTCGCGTTACTGCCCTGTTATCGGCGCGCTTCGGGGATTCTTTAACTGCGCATATTTGCCATCCCCGGGCCCGGGTTTATAGAAAATATTAAATTGATTCAGTTAGCTACTGTGGTATGTAAACATCCTGGGTCACCGGGTAAGGCACTATCCCCGATACTCGCCGCCTGCGGAACGACACCCGATGGCTGGTTGCCCAGCACACCGCAGGTGCCGGCGACGCCCGGGTTCTTGACACCTATTAAGGGATTGTTAACACTGCGGTTCGAAGCTGCTCTGCCCAGGCGGCCAACAGCAAAGTAAAAACAACTGTCTAAAAGCTTTTTCAATGCGAGAATATCCTATGCCTGACTCCAGCACCCCCGCGCCAACCCTCGACGATCTGTTGCTCAGCGCTCACCGCATTGGCGAACGGGCCGCCAGCGAGGCCCAGAGCGCCGAAAAAAATGGGCAGTTGTCAGACGAACTGGTGCAGGATATTAACGATGCACGACTGATTCAGATCCTGCAGCCAGCCCGCCTCGGTGGTCTGGAGATGGGGTTTCCCGAACTGGTGGAAGTGGGTTTTGTGCTGGGACAATACGATGTCTCGGCTGCCTGGATCGCCAACATTCTGGGTATTCACCACTGGTGGGGAGCATTGACCAGCCCGCAGTTGCAGGACGAATTGTGGGGCGACAATCCCCACCGCCTGTTCGCAGATGCCTTTGCGCCCATGGGCAAAGGCGAGACGGTCGACGGCGGCTACCTGGTGTCCGGCCAATGGCCGTTTGCCAGCGGCATACTGTGGTCGGAGTGGTACGCGGGGGGTACGTTGGTACCGACGCCGAACGGGCCACCGCGGTTTCTGATGTGCTTTGTGCCCAAACGGGATTACACCGTGATTCGCGACTGGGATACGGTCGGCATGCGCGGTACGGGGAGTTGCAGCGTCGCCGTCGACAAAGTGTTCGTGCCCGAACATCGGGCCTTCGATCTCGGTGCCGTTATGGCAGGCGGCGCTACCCCGGGACACGCCTGTAATAGCGGACCCATCTATCAGGTACCGATGGTGTCCGGACTCGCTATTTCATTGATGCCGCCGGTGATGGGCGGCGCCCTCGGCGCTCTGGAGGCATTCAAAACCCGCATGCGTACGCGCACCCCCACCTTCACCAGCCAGCAACATAAGCAGCTTGCCACACAACATGTGTTGCTGGCCGAATCCAAGGTCCGCCTGGATTTCGCCCAACAGATGTTGCGCAGTTACGCCGAGGAGTTAACCACCATTGGCGTCGCCATAGCACAAGGTCAAAGTGTGGACGCCGAAGAATTCAGGATGCGGGTGGCGGGGTGGCGTGCACAGGTCGGCAAGGAGTGTCGCGAGGTGGTCGCCGCCCTGTTTCAGAATGCGGGTGCCAGTGCTATTTATATGCACTCGCCGCTGCAGCGCTACTGGCGCGATACCCACGCGGTGGCACAGCATGTGATCATGAATCACGACACCATTATGCGGAACTATGGCCTCGATCTGTCGGGCCAGGAAATGTTTGACGCGCTGATGTAGCGATTGCGGCAACTGCCCGCAAATCAGCGACGCCGTGGACGACGCGCCCGTTGCGGCCCGGCAGCCGCCGCGAGGCCAGTGTGCTGAGTGGCAAAGCGTTGCGCATTTTTTCGCGATCGAGTTTTCTGCGCCCCCGCCTCCGCAGCCGGAATCAGGCACTGTTCGCCGTCGCCAATCAAATCCTTGCGCCCCATTTTGACCAACAGCCCGCGAATCTCCGGCCAGTTGGCAGAGTCGTGGTAGCGCAACAGCGCCTTGTGCAAACGCCGCTCGCCGAGATCCCGCACGGTGGCCACCTTTTCACTTTTGTAACCCACTTTGCGTAGCGGATTGCGCCCGCTGTGGTACATGGCCGTGGCCGTCGCCATGGGGGACGGATAAAAAGTCTGCACCTGGTCGGCGCGAAAATTATTGCGCTTTAACCAGCGGGCCAACGACACCATATCGCCATCCGCGGTGCCGGGATGCGCGGCGATAAAGTAGGGGATCAGATATTGTTTCTTACCGGCTTTTTTACTGAATTTTTCAAACAACACCTTAAAGCGCTCATAGCTGCCGATACCCGGCTTCATCATTTTTGACAGTGGCGCAACTTCGGTGTGTTCCGGCGCAATTTTAAGATAACCCCCCACGTGATGAGTCACCAGCTCCTCGACGTACTCCGGGGATTCCACCGCCAGATCGTAGCGCAAGCCGGATGCGATCAGAACGCGCTTGACCCCCGGCACGGCCCGCGCCCGACGGTACAATTGAATCAATGGGTTGTGGTCCGTCGCCAGATTGGGACAAATACCGGGAAACACGCAGGACGGTTTGCGACACGCCGACTCGATTTCCCGGGTTTTGCACGCCAGACGGTACATGTTGGCGGTGGGACCGCCGAGATCGGAAATAACCCCGGTAAACCCCGGTGTCTTGTCGCGGATCGCTTCTATTTCGCGAATGATCGAATCTTCAGAGCGGTTCTGAATAATGCGTCCTTCGTGTTCGGTGATTGAACAGAAGGTACAGCCGCCAAAACAGCCGCGCATAATATTCACGGAGAACTTAATCATTTCGAAGGCAGGAATTTTACGGCCCTGGTATTTGGGGTGTGGGACCCGCGCATAGGGCAGCGCAAACACCGCGTCCAACTCCTCGGTAGACAATGGAATGGGCGGCGGGTTTAACCACAGATCGCGATCCTCGTGGCGCTGTACCAGGGCCCGGGCATTGCCTGGATTGGTTTCCAGATGTAATACGCGCGACGCGTGGGCATATAACACCGGGTCCGCCTTAACCTTGTGATAGGAAGGCAGGCGAATCGCGGTGGTGGCACGGTCTACTTTTTCCCGTGGTGGCACAAACGTCAGCACCTGCACATCGCTGCCGCTGGCATCTTCAGGCGCAGATACTCGGCACTTGCCGCCGGTCGCGGCGGCCAGTTCCTCGTCCGACTCGTAGGGGTTTTTTAGGGGATCGACGTGGCCGGGCAAATCCACCCGGGTAGAATCGATAACGGTCCACCCCATGGGTAGCTTTCTGGTTAGAAAGGCGGTGCCACGAATATCCGTCATGTCCTTCACCGCCACGCCACGGGCCAGCCGGTGCGCCACTTCCACCAGTGCCCGCTCGGCATTGCCGTACAGCAGAATATCGCCCTGGGCATCCACCAGAATTGAGCGCCGCACCTGGTCCGACCAGTAGTCGTAGTGGGCAATGCGGCGCAAGCTCGCTTCGATACTGCCCAGCACGATGGGTACATCCGCCCAGGCCTCGCGACAGCGTTGGCTGTACACCACCACCGCGCGATCCGGCCGCTTACCGCCTTGGTCGTCCGGGGAATAAGCGTCGTCGCTGCGGATGCGTTTGTCGGCGGTGTAGCGATTGATCATGGAATCCATATTTCCGGCCGCTACACCGAAAAACAAGTTGGGTTTACCCAGCGCCATAAAATCATTTGTGTTACGCCAATCGGGCTGATCAATAATGCCCACGCGAAAACCCTGTGCTTCCAGCAACCGGCCAACTACCGCCATGCCAAAACTGGGATGATCCACATAGGCGTCGCCGGTCACAATCACCACGTCGCAACTGTCCCAACCCAGTGCATCCATCTCGGCTCGAGTGGTGGGCAGAAATGGCGCGCTACCGAAACATTCGGCCCAGTATTTGGGATAGGAAAACAGGTATTTGGCAGTGTCCATGATGTCGACAGGCAAGGGTATGCAGGAGGAGGCGCGACAGTATAGTACATACGCTACCCCACCAACACCGCATCGCTATAACACAACCAGCCAAAATCAGCGATTTCTGGCCCCGGCCTGAGTTCGCACGGGACAGGGGACTCCGTTCAGGCGGGATTTTTTAACAGTGGCATCCAGTGAAACAGGCCCACCAGCAATACCATCAGCAGATCAATTGGCTGTGCGTGTCCCCGCGCCTTTAATTTGCCATAGGTGAGCGCCAGTTCCCCGATATGGGCCAACAACACAAATGCGCCTGCCAATACCAGGTAATGACTCCAGGGATCGCCCAGCAGCCCTAACCAACCGGCGATTGGCAATACCCAAAAACCCAACGTCAACAACTTACCCACTTTAAAGAACCGGTCCATATCCACCTCTTTTTATTCACAGTAAATTATTATGTCGCTACGCATTATTCGGTAGTTGCTTCCCAGGGACAAACGATACCCCCTCAGGTGGCCATATACCCGCCGTCCACGGGTAGTGCATGGCCGGTAATAAACGACGCGCCGTCCGAACACAGATACGCAGCCGCCTCCCCGATTTCACTCGGCTCGCCCAGGCGACGCATGGGTTCGGCAGCAATCAGGGCCTCTCCCATCTTCGGGTTTTCCGCAATAATACGCTCCAGCATCGGCGTGCGAATGGGTCCCGGACACACTGCATTGACACGTATCCCTTTGGTGGCGTAATCGAGGGCAGCGGATTTGGTTAACCCCACCACCGCGTGTTTCGCCGCTGCGTACTGCCCAAGATTTTTTACCCCCACCAGACCGGCATCAGACGCCGTATTGACAATCGCGCCGCCACCCTGGATCAACATCTGGCGAATTTGATACTTCATGCACAGGAATACACCAAGCATATTGACGCGGTAGTTCAGCATAAAATTTTCTTCCGTGGCCTGCGCCAACGGCGAGTAATCGCCCTCCACACCAGCATTGTTAAATGCGCAGTCCAGGCGCCCATAAGTATCCACCGCCTGTCTTACCAGCGCCTCCACGTCGCTCGCTTTGCTCACATCGCAACGCACAAAAACCGCCCTGCCACCCGCCGCGACGACGGCGTCTACGGTCTCCTGTCCCAACGCGGCATCGATATCGGCAACCACCAGGCTCGCACCCTCGCGGGCAAACACCAGACAGGCAGCGCGACCGATACCACCGCCCGCGCCGGTCACCACCGCTACTTTATTTTCGAGTGTCCCACTGTGCGCCGCCGGGGTCGATTCAGTCATTCGCTCTTACCTCAGATGGAGTTAATAATCTCGGGAATAGCACCGCCACTGTCCTACCTGGAACACCGCCTTCGACAGGCACGCTGCATATCTATTTTTATTCAGTGCACTGGGTCTGCCGCTTCCTGAATTTTTACCACCTGGGTTTCTCCCCCGGCGTATTTGCGACTCAATTCTTGATTGCGGCGCGCAACCACAGCCACATTGTTGTCCTTAACATGGCCGTAGCCGCGAATAAACTCCGGCAAGGCGGCAATTTCCACCGCAAGCGCGTAATTTTCTGCGTTCAGGGTCGCCAGGATTTCTTCGACTTTCACTTCGTAGTCGACAATCAGCTGCCGCTCCATTTTGCGCTCCGCACTGCGCCCCATAAAATCCCAGGCGGTACCCCGCAAAAATCTTAACCTGGCCAGCAAACGAAATGCGCCAAACATCCAGGGGCCGAATTCACGTTTACGCAAGTGCCCGGTCACCGGGTCACGGCGAGACAACAACGGTGGCGCAAGGTGAAAACTCAATTTATAGTTACCGTCAAACTGTTCGGCAAGCTGACGTGTAAATTCGCCGTTGGTGTACAACCGCGCCACTTCGTATTCATCCTTGTACGCCAGCAATTTAAAGTAATTTTTAGCCACTGCCAATGTCAGGGTTTTGTTCTGCCCAGCGGCAAGCTGGCCTTCCGCCGCATCGACTCGCGCCACCAGATCGGTGTAGCGACGGGCATATTTTTCGTTCTGATAAGCCACCAGCCGGGCACGACGATCGCTAACAACCTCTTCCAGCGTTTCCGCTCCTGGGGCTGCGGGAGTCGGCGTAATACCCGCATACTGCTTCACCTGCTGCGGATGCCGAGCGTAACGCCGGCCCCACAAAAAGGCGTTTAAATTTAATTCGACCGCCACGCCATTCAGACGTATCGCCTCCTCCAGCGCGCCCCGGCCGATTGGCACCAGACCTTTTTGCCAGGCAAACCCAAGCAAAAAGAGGTTGGCCGCAATAGCGTCGCCCAGTAGCGCGGTACCGAGTCCCGTGGCATCCATAAAGTGTGCGCGCTCGGTACCCACGACTCCCTGAATCGCCGCTTCCATCGCTTGTTCCGGGAACGGCGCATCGGGGTTGTGGGTAAATTCCGCAGTGGGGGAATCGTGATTATTAACCACCGCCGTGGCACCGCTGGCAATGCGCAGCAGCGAATCCGCACCGGAGGAAACCACCAGATCGGCACCCAGCAACAACTGGCCACCGCCCACGGGCACGCGCACCCCGTGCAACTCCTCCTGGCGACGAGCGATCCGCACATGGCTGGTAACGGCGCCAAATTTCTGCGCCAACCCGGTTTGCGTCAGCACCGCCGCGCCTTTGTTTTCAATATGCGCCGCCATACCCATAATCGAGCCAACGGTCAGCACGCCCATGCCACCCACACCCGCCAGCAAAATGCTATACGGCTGAGTCAAATCGGGCAGTTCCGGCTCGGGCAGCTCTGCAAACGAAACCTCGCCAGAGGCCGCACTTTTTTTGCGCAGCTGACCGCCGTGGACGGTGACGAAACTGGGGCAGAACCCCTTAAGACAGGAAAAATCCTTATTACAGGCACTCTGATCAATGGCGCGCTTGCGCCCGAGGCTGGTCTCTTTGGGGATAACCGCAAGACAGTTCGATTGCACGCCACAATCGCCACAACCCTCGCACACCTGCTCGTTGATATACACCCGCGTTGGTGGATCGACCAGCAGTCCTCGTTTGCGGCGTCTACGCTTTTCGGTCCCGCAGGTTTGTTCGTAGATAATCACGGTAGTGCCGGGTAATTCCCGCAGTTCCAGTTGAATACTGTCAAAGTTATCGCGGTGATCAATGCTTAGTCCCGGGAAACGGGGGAAATTTTTCTGATATTTTTCCGGTAAATCTGACACCAGCGCGATGCGTTTGACGCCCTCGCCAATGAGCTGGTACACCATCTGTTCAACGGTCATGATCCCGTCGATTGGTTGACCGCCGGTCATGGCCACCGCGTCGTTATATAAAATCTTGTAAGTGATGTTCGCCCTGGACGCAATCGCGGCACGCACCGCGAGAATGCCCGAGTGGAAATAGGTGCCATCGCCGAGGTTTTGAAATACGTGGCGGGTTTCCGTAAACGGCGCCTGACCTATCCAGGACGCACCCTCCCCACCCATCTGGGTAAAGGTCTCGGTTTTGCGATCCATCCAGGTAGCCATAAAGTGACAACCGATACCCGCCAGCGCGCGACTGCCTTCCGGCACCTTGGTGGAGGTATTGTGGGGGCACCCGGAACAGAACCAGGGCTGGCGGATCGGCAGCGCGCCCGGCACTGGCAAGCTGGTATTGTGTTTCGCCTGCAGGCGGGACAATTTGTCAGCCAGCTCCTGATCGGCACCGAAGTTAGCTAACCGTGCGACGATAATTTCCGCGATCTGTACCGGATTCAATTCACCGACGTTACTTACCAGCAGAGCACCGCGCTCATCGTATTCCCCCACGATGCGCGGGCGTTGTTCGCTCGGCAAAGCGTAGAGCATGCTCTTAAGCTGGTCCTCCATCAGGCTACGCTTTTCCTCGACCACTAACACTTCCTGCAAACCGTGCACAAACTCCCGAATGCCTGCCGGCTCCAGGGGCCAGCTCATGCCCACCTTGTAGACCCGCACACCCAGCGTTTGCGCTAACTCATTATCGATACCCAGATCACTTAGCGCCTGCACTGTGTCGAGATACGCTTTGCCTGCGGCGATAATGCCAAAGCGGGGACGCGAACTGTCGACAACAATTCTGTCCAGTTTATTGGCGCGAGCAAAAGCCTGAGCCGCGTAAATTTTATGGCGCTGCAGCCGTTTTTCCTGCTCGAGGGGATGATCCGGCCAACGAATGTGCAGACCGTCCTCGGGAATGGCAAAATCAGTGGGTAGCTGAATAGTCAGTCGCTGCGGATTGATATCAGCGGAAATCGCGGCATCCATATTTTCCGCCGTGGTTTTCATGCCCACCCAGCTACCGGTAAACCGGGACATTTCCCAGCCGTAGATGCCTAGATCCAGTACGTCCTGCACCCCCGCCGGGTTAAGCACCGGAATGGTGGCCGCCACAAACATTTGCTCACTTTGAAAGGCCAGCGTCGACGATTTACACAGATGATCGTCGCCCACCACCGCCAGCACGCCACCAAACTTCGAGGTCCCGGCGTTGTTGGCATGCTTAACCGCATCCATGGCCCGGTCGAGACCCGGACCCTTGCCATACCACATGCCAAAGACGCCATCGTAGCGGGCATCTGGATATAGATTGACCTGCTGACTACCCCATAACGATGTGGCGGCCAGCTCTTCATTAACCCCGGGCTGGAAACGTATGTGATGTTTTTTGAGGTGGGCATCCGCATGCCACAGCGCATTGTCGAGCCCACCCAATGGTGAACCCCGGTAACCGGAAATAAAACCCGCGGTATTCAGGCCGCGGGCCACATCCCGCTGGCGCTGCAGAATTGGCAGGCGCACCAACGCTTCGATGCCGGTGAGGTACGCCCGCCCCGTAGTGAGAATATATTTATCGTCGAGTGTTACGCCCATATATTTCTCCCGCGCGCCAGGCACCGATTTCGAAGGCCCCAGCCGCGCCTGATCGGCGATCCGGCGGCCCACCAGAGTCTGCCTGGCGCACCCTGATAACTGGTTAATACAGGGCAATCATACGCCAGGCTGACGCCATTTCCCTAAAACAACGCCGGAGCATTGCGTGGCATGACGTTAGCGCACTTATCCCCTCTCTCGCAAACCCAATAGCTGCCGGAACAGTGTTTGCCGGACAGAATCAAGCAGGGAGAGCAATATCAGGGGTACGTAAATAAATGCCGCACGGCCATCGTGTTTCCACAATCTGGTACGCCGATTAAACTGCAGCTATTCAGGACGCTTTATCGTCCTCGGGTGTATCAACCGTCAGATGGGATACGTCAATGTCTGGCGTTTCGACCTTGACCCGCTCCTCCGGCTTCAACAAGTCCGCACCCGCCGGGGCCAGCTCAAAATCAACATTGCCCACTTCTACCGCCTGAACCTGACGCCGCTCGTCGGGGCGCAACACATCCTCCCCCACCGGAGCAACAGTCCATTCACTCTCTGCATCGGGCGCATCGGGTGTAACCTGTAGATCGTTGCTGGCCGTGTCGTCGGGAGAGGCGTCACCCAAAGGGTTCGGCGTTACAGCGTTATTGTGCGCACTCGAGCTCTCGCCGACGCTCTTTACCCCCGCCGACGCAGCGGATTGTATGGCCGCTGCAGGCTGCGGTGATGGCGTGGTAATCACCCCGGAACCAGAGGTGCCGACTGCCTGCTGACGCAACTGAACCTGCGCCCCTGCTTTTAATAATGTATCCCGATAGCGGCTGGCGGTCGCCTGATCGACGCCCTTTTTTATGACTTCGGGTCGACCGGAAAATAATTGCTCGATGCGCGCATCGTCAACTTTAAACAGCGCTTTGAGACGCTCCTTGACAACTGTGAGCTGCTGCCCGGCAACAATGTCACCGCGGAAAATCACTTCGAACGTCGTTTCTTCGGCCATAATCGTCAACACTTCAATTAAATTTTTAATTATTGTTAAAATTAAATCGATCCAACTCCCCACACACAACGTCGGCTTTTCAGTGCGCTACAAACTGCGGCCCCAGCTCTTACTCGCCACACCTGTCCCGTGTAACTACCCTTTGTGCGCGAAACGCCTAGCACTCACCAAGTCGCTCGAACAATTCGGTGACGCGGGTCGCAATGATATCCCTCAGCTTGCGAAATTCTTCCAGCGGCAGACCCTTTGGATCAGGCAAACCCCAGTCTTCGCGCACCGTTCCTCGAACCCAGGGACAATTGTCCCCGCACCCCATGGTAATCACCGCAGCGTACTCAATATCCGGTACTTCCGTTAGCGCCTTGGACTGATGCGCCGTCAGATCATACCCCAGCTCCGCCATCACCTCCACCGCCCGGGGGTTGATTTGCCCGGATGGCCGCGACCCGGCGCTGTGCACCTCGTAGCCCGCAGGAAGAGCGCGCCGCGCCATGGCTTCCGCGAGCTGACTACGACACGAGTTCTCCACGCACACAAACAACAGATGTTTTACTTGATTCTCGTTCACGCTTTACTCCACTTCTTTGCGTCCCACGCAACAATCCGGCGACAGCGCCCAGCGACAGACAAAAATTGCCGCCACGGCCCCGCCCAGGGGCGCGACGATATAGATCCATAGATGGGTCAGGTTCCCGGAAACCAGCGCGGGGCCAATGGAGCGCGCCGGATTCATCGAAGCGCCGGACACGGGTCCGGCAAACAACGCCTCCATACCCACCACGCCACCAATCGTCAGCCCCGCCAGCAAGCCCTGTTCCTTGGAGCCCTCCGCCACGTGGATAATGGTAAACATCAATATAAAAGCCAGTACAATTTCCAGCAGCAGGCTTTGCCCCACGGACCCTGCGGGCGCCGTGCTGCCCAGCGTGCCGTGCTCGGGAAACAACAACAGCAGCAGCGCGCTGGCGGTGATCGCACCAGCCACCTGAGCCGCTACATATGGCCCGATATCCGCAGCGGGAAAACGCCGCGCCACCCAAAAACCAATAGTGACTGCCGGGTTCATATGCGCGCCGGAAACTTCGCCCAAAGTATGAATCATGGCCATTACCACCAGACCAAACGTTAGCGCCACCCCCAGGTGTCCGATCTGGCCGCCGCTAACACCGTCGATAACAATGGCGCCCGTGCCCGCAAATACCAGCACAAAGGTACCGATAAATTCAGCGCAATATCTACGCATAAAAATTTCCGAGGCAATACTTCAAAACGAATACTTCAGAATAGAGGTAATGAGTGCAGGGCGATGCTCCGCAAACAAGGTATCTATCTTATTTAGCGATGGTGACAGATAAGTGACAACAGGCATTTTTGCAAACCGGGTCCGCCCAGATTAAACCTGCTCAGCCAAGCGCTGCCACAAAATCGCGCCCCAGATGCCGACAAAAATCAGCATCGCAAAGAATACCGCCGCCGAACCCTGATCCTTGGCCCGGCCCGCCAGGACATGGCGCTCCTCGCCGATACGATCCACCGCCGCTTCAATCGCGGAATTGAGTAATTCAACCGTCATCACCAACACCACCGCGCCCATTAACAGCACAAATTCAAGCGGCGTAGTCGCCAACCAGTAGGCCAGCGGTGCCAGCAGCAATGACAGCCACGCCTCGACGCGGAACGCCTCCTCGTGGCGGTAACAGGCGGCCAGCCCCTGCAGGGTGTATCGGGCCGCATGCACCACGCGGCGTTCCACCACACCCAGCAATCCAGGCCTGTCCCCGCTCACGATGCCCTCTGCCCCTCATCGCCGTTGATCTGCTGGTCCATTTCCAGTGCCGGCTGCGCTTCCCGAGGAACTCCGACCACGCGCGCCGGCACCCCCGCCACCGTGGTGTGAGGGGCGACGGATTCCAGCACCAGACTACCGGCACCTACCTTGGCGCCAGTCCCTACCTCGATGTTACCCAGAATCTTCGCGCCCACCGAAATCAATACGCCGCGGCGAATGGTGGGATGGCGCGCACCGACGCCGCTGCCACTACCACCAAGTGTCACGGCATGTAGAATGGACACGTCCTCTTCAATGATGGTGGTTTCACCAATAACCACTCCGGTGGCATGATCCACCATCAGGCCACCGCCAATGGTGGCACCCGGATGAATATCCACCGCAAAAATTTCCGACATCTGGTTTTGCAGATAACGCGCCAGCTCGCGCCGTTGATGTTGCCACAACCAGTGCGCGACCCGGTAAATCTGCACGGCGTGAAATCCCTTGAAATACAACAGGGGCATCGAATATTTCTCGCAGGCGGGATCCCGCTCGTAATGGGCGAGTAAATCGCGCCGCATGTTAACGCTTATCGTGCGGTCGGACGCCATAGCCTCGACAAATAACTGGCGAATCACCAGCGCGGATACCACCGAATTACCGAGCAGTTGCGCGAGGTTGTTGCTGAGCGCTGTCTCGAGGGAGTCGTGACTAAGTACCGCTGTGTAAAAATAACTGGCCAGCACGGGCTCGTCCCGGGCAGAGTCGCGTACCTCCCCGCAAATAGCCTGCCATAACGTATCCGTTTTATCTTTCATCGTCTCACACCACCATCGCTGCGGGAATATCGCCGATAACCCTCGCGGTTACAAGCGCACATAACGCTCGAAAATTTCATCGAGACTGTCCAGCACCACCGTTTTCAATGCCAGGTCCGATGCCTCGAGTAACTCGCGCACCACTGCTGGCTGCAACCATTGCTCGTACTGAGTCGCAATCGGGAGATAGCTCAAATGCCAGGGTTCCGGTGCAATGCCGCCGCGGTCAGTTTGATAGGGACGAAAAAATCCGCCCGATGCAGCGTCGATAACTTGATCGAGCCAGCAATGCAGCGCATAGAATGGCCCGCCCTCAACACACTCGTCCGCCGTTAAGCGAACCAGGTAAGCATCGTCCACGGCACTCCCATCCCAGACATCGATATCCGTGCCCCAGTGGTGACGAGACGTTCCGGGCAACGCGGACCAGCGCAATATAGCCCACATTTTCTCCCGTTCCGAGAGCGCCTCCAGAGCCAGAGGTTGGCCCGCCTGATCCAGCACCGGACGACGACCGTCGGCCTTGGCGTTCCAGATCGCCAGTTGGCGCTCAAAGGAGCGAAAACCACTGGCCACGCGTAGTGCGAAACCTGCCTGCTGCGCCTGCTCACATAGTTGTCCAAGGGGTGCCACTACATCCCGGTGCACTAGGCATTGGTCACGCCACCCAATCAGGTGTGACTCGGTGCGCCCGGTTGCCGCAGCAATCCACTGTGCTGTGCTGTCTGTCATTTTTATCTATCGCCAATTGAATTCGGAGAGCGCTGGCGCGACGAACGAACAAGCAAAAAGTGTCGCACGAGCACGTAATAACCACCTGTCAGCTAATAGTGGGGTGGCGTTTCCCGCTGCGGGCTATCTCCGTCGTCCGGTGTCGCGCCCTGGGCCCGCTGCTCCGCCAGATCTCTGACGTAGTCGGTTAAACGGCGACAGGTGTCCATCAGGCTATCCAGAGTCTGCTGCTGGCGATAGACCGCCTCGCCAAGGGCTTTTATCGCGTCTTCCTGAAAAGCGAGCTTAACTTCAATGTCGGTCAGGCGTTGCTCTATCATGGGCATGAACTCCGGTTGTGGCCGAATCGGAACTTCGACAGTCGGTGAATTTAGCGCGGCGCCGGTGAGTTAGCCCCGCCCAGAACACCCCGATCCACCACGGTTATCGGTACCGGCCACCAGCGGTTGTGCAGAGTCGTTTCGAGTTCGTACTCCACATCAGCTGGCGCCGCGAGCCAACCGGTAACCGTGCGCAAACTGCTAAGCAAATTCACGGTGGCGTCCACATCTACCAGCGAGCGCCCAAATGGGGCAACCGAAACTGCTTCGGCCGTTACGCCGCTCATAACCCGCGCGCCGTTCAAGGCCAGATCGTAGGTCAACCCCGAGACATTAAGGGCGCGACGACCTCTGTTAACAACCTGTAATCGGACCAGAAAGCGGGGTGCCAACCCGGACGACGCCAGCGGGATAACATCGACCAGATGCACCTCGGGGTGCTGCTCTGGAACCGTGAACTGCGCGCAGCCCCCGAGCAGAAGAAAGGTTAGTATTAACGTTGCTACTGCACGCACGACCTGCCTCCTGCGGCTATCCGACTGACTTGCAAACACCAAAGCCGCCGCTGGTGCAGGCAAATACCTGATGGATGGTAATCACTTCACCGCAGGCGCTAATGACACCTGCACCTCGCCACCGTTGTGTCATACTTGGCCCGTTGCCGCGGACGTCATTGAATTTTTTCGCGCAGCCCTTATCTTATACAGTGACGTCAGTCAAAACCATGCTTGACTATCCCCACAGGAGGTTTTTGTGTTGCGAATTGGGTTATTTTTGGCCACTAACATCGCCATTCTGGCGCTGGTCAGTATTATTTTCAAAGCATTGGGCCTGGAACACTACCTGAGCCAACAGGGCATGGAGTCCAATCTCACCGTGTTGTTGGTGTTCTGCGGTATATTTGGTATGGCGGGGTCGATGATTTCCCTGCTGATGTCCAAGTTTCTCGCCAAACGGGGAACCGGCACGCAAATTATCGAAAATCCCACCAACGCGAACGAACGCTGGTTGCTCGACACGGTGGCGGAGCTGGCCCGCAAAGCCGATATCGACATGCCGGAAGTGGGCATATTCCCGGCTCAGCAATCTAACGCGTTTGCCACCGGCTGGAACAAAAACAAGGCACTGGTAGCTGTCAGTGCCGGCCTGCTCAATCGCTTTGACAAGGAAGAGATTCGCGCCGTACTGGCTCACGAAATTGGCCACGTGGCCAATGGCGATATGATTACTCTCGCGCTGGTACAGGGTGTGGTAAACACCTTTGTGATGTTTTTCGCGCGTATCATTGGTTCATTTATTGATCGCGCGGTTTTCAAAAACGAACGCGGCCACGGCATCGGCTATTTTGTGACGGTCATGGTGCTACAGGTGGTACTCGGTATTTTGGCGTCGACCATCGTTATGTGGTTCTCACGCTGGCGTGAATTTCGCGCCGACGCCGCCGGCGCTCATCTGGCAACCCGCGCAGGCATGATCGGGGCCCTGCAACGGCTACAGGCCGAAGCGGAGGCCCATATTCCCAGTGCGATGCCCGACACTATGACCGCACTTGGCATTTCCGGTGGCTGGAAAAAACACGCAAGTCGACTGTTTATGACCCATCCGCCCCTCGAAGAGCGGATTGAAGCACTGCGTCGGGGCCTGTAATCACCCCGGCTAATGCTCCGTGACTGATCCGTCCGCTCCGCTCTGTCGAGTGGAAGATATTCCGCAGGGCGCAAGCCGCGGATTCGACCGGGTAAACGCACCCAACCTGTTCGCCGTGCGCAACGGCGAACAGGTCTATCTCTACCGCAACCTGTGTCCGCATGCCGGTTTTGAACTCAACTGGCTGCCGGATAAATTTCTCGATATCGACAACGAATATATTCTCTGCACCGCCCACGGTGCCCTGTTCGATATAGCCAGCGGTCTGTGTGTGGCCGGGCCCTGTGCTGGCGCTTACCTGCATCCGATCAAGTTCCATATTGCCGCTGGCGGTATTTATATCGACGAGTAACCACCGCGCCACGCGGCGGTTCGAACCACATACCTCGAACCACATACCACAGACTCTGTTGTCGCCACCGATGCCTTACCCTACAATCCACCGCTCAAATTATTTATGATCGAATGAGCAATAGAGGACTGGCACCATGAGCAAGGTCGAAGATCAGTTAGCCATTCGCGAGCTGGCGGCACGCTACAACCGGGCATTTGATTACGGTGATCCAGAGGCGTGGGCGGCCTGCTTTACCGCTGACGGCACCTTTAACATGGGCAGTAAAACCCTCGCGGCAGGTAACGAGGCCCTGCTGGCCTTCGCTAAAAAAGTTATCCCCACCATGACTATCAAACACTGCACCACCGACGCGATTGTCGAAGTGGATGGGGACAGTGCCACCCACGACGCCTACCTGATTGTGCTAAACACCAAGGAAAAGGTGTATGTAGCGGATTCTGGTCGCTACCAGGATCGTGTCGTAAAAATAAACGGCGAATGGAAATTCCAGCAGCGCATCGTAGAAATTGACGGCAAAAAAGGTTAACCAAGTACAACTCAATCTCACTATAGACACCGAATCCGAACTGGAGGACATATGAAGATAACCGCAGCGGTTGTGCGCGAGAAATCAAAACCTTTTAGCATCGAACAGTTGCAGCTCGAAGAACCTCGCGATGACGAAGTATTAGTCAAGGTGGTGGCAACCGGCGTCTGCCATACCGACATCACTGTACGCGACCAATACTATCCGGTGCCATTGCCCGCCGTACTTGGCCACGAAGGTTCGGGGATTGTTGAAAAAGTGGGTGCCAGCGTGACCAAGGTCCAGCCGGGAGACTATGTTGTCCTGAGTTACCTGCCGTGCGGACAGTGCGTCAAATGCCACGGCGGTACACCCGCCTACTGCGATCTGATGTTTCCCTATAATTTCGGTGGCGGGCGCCTCGACGGCTCGACCCCGATCAGTGACGGAGGCGACCGCATTAGTGGCTTTTTCTTTGGTCAATCTTCGTTTGCCACCCACGCGCTGGCCAATCAACGCAATGTGGTTAAAGTGAGGAAGGACGCCCCATTAAAATTGCTTGGCCCACTCGGCTGCGGCATTCAGACCGGCGCTGGCGGCGTGTTAAACAGTCTCGCGCCGGAAGCCGGAACCTCTATCGCCATCTTTGGCGCCGGGGCGGTAGGCCTGAGCGCGGTGATGGCTGCGCGGGTTTGCGGCTGCACCAAGATCATTGCCATCGACCTGAATGGGGAACGACTAAACTTGGCCAAAGAGCTTGGCGCTACGGACATTATTAACCCTCGCGATGGGGGTAATACGGTGGAAATTATTCAGGGTATGACCGGCACTGGCGTAAATTACTCCCTGGAAACAACTGCAGTGCCAACGGTGCTACGCCAGGCCGTGGAATCGCTGACCACCACCGGCGTGTGCGGACTGATTGGCGGCGCGCCCATGGGTACCGAGTTCACACTGGATATGAATAATATTTTGTTTGGACGTACTCTGCGCGGCATCGTCGAGGGGGACAGCGTCGCCGATATATTTATCCCCCGGCTGATTGATCTGCATATGCAGGGCAGATTCCCGTTTGATCGATTGATTAAATTCTACCCTCTCGACAAAATCAACGAGGCGATCACCGACGCGGAAAGTGGCTCGACCATAAAACCGGTACTGGAAATTTCAGCCGAATAACACCAGGGTAGAACGTGGCGCAAAACGCCCCAAGACAAACCTTTATTGTTCTCCGGTGAGACACCCCAGTATCGTCCACTGCTGGGGTGTCGCGGCCACGTACGCTAATCAATTCTGTCCGATTTTTAGCCAACCTGCGCGGCAAACGCCTGATGCACTACGCGATGGGACTCTCGCTACAATCCACATCAATTTTTTGCTCGATGGCGATCTCTTCCGGCGCCATACGACACTTGTAAGCAAGTATCTCCACACCGTTAGCCATCGCCGTGCGCAACATCGTGCCGTACTCGGAATCAATTTCATCGGCGGGCGCCACCCGTTCAATGCCGGAGTGCTGCACGCAAAACACCAATACCGCGCGATGCCCGGCGGCGACCATGGCCACCAGCTCGCGCAAATGTTTGGCACCGCGGGCGGTGATCGCATCGGGAAATAACCCCAGCCCCTGAGGCATTCCCAGGGTGACGTTTTTGACCTCGACGAAACACTTTTCCCCATCCCGTTCCAATAACAGATCAATACGGCTGTTTTCGCTGCCGTAACGCACTTCTGAGCGCAATGTTGGGTAACCCTGCAACTCGCTGATCACACCATTTTCAATTCCTTCTCTGACCAGCACATTGGGCCGCGCCGTATTGATACCAGCCATGGCGCCAGCAGGCGTGGTGACAATTTCCAGGGTGCCCGGCAGTTTGCGCTTGGGGTTATCGCTGCGGGAATACCAGCAGTGGGTGCCCGGCACCATACAATTTTTCATGGAACCGGTGTTGGCACAATGCACCGTGAGCACTTCACCATTGGCCAGTTCAATATCCGCCAGAAACCGTTTGTAGCGACGCAGGAACACTCCCCGCTCAAGGACGGGTCTGATTTTCATCCTGCCTGACGCAGCGCTTTGCGCATTCTTTGCACCGCCTGCTCGAGCCTGGGCAGGGACTCGGTATAGGAAAAACGTACATGCTGGCGTGCCAGATGGTGGCCAAAATCCGTGCCGGGCGTAAACGCCACGCCAACCCGTTCGAGCATATCCCAGCAGAACGCTTCGCTGTCCTCAGCCAGGTTTTCAATACCAGCGTAGACATAAAAAGCACCGGCCGGCACATGGGGAATAGAGAACCCCAGCTCCCGCAACGCGGGCACCAGAAAATCCCGGCGCCGCCGCAACTCTTCGCGCCGCTCCTCCATAATATCCAGAGTCGTCGGTGTAAACGCCGCCAGGGCCGCGTACTGGGCAATGCTGGGTGGCGAGATAAAAAAGTTCTGGGCCATAATATTGACAGGTTCCAATGCTCCTTCCGGAACCACCATCCACCCCAGCCGCCAGCCCGTCATACCGAAATATTTGGAAAAACTGTTGATCACATAGGCCTGATCAGTGATTTCAAGCAGGGACGCAATCGGCTGGTCGTACACCAGACCGTGATATAGCTCATCCATCACTAGCACGCCATTTCTGTGCGCGACGGTCTCGTAGAGAGAGCGCTGGTTTTGCTGAGTAATAATTTCACCCGTAGGATTACTCGGGGAGGCGACCATCACGCCGATGGTATTGTCGCGCCACTGGCCATCGACGGCCTCCGCGGTTAGCTGATAAGCATTGTGCGCCTCGACTGGCACCAGTTGGGGTTCGCCGCCAGCGCGGCGCACAAAATTGGCATTACACGGATATCCCGGATCGGGAAGTAAAAAGCCCTCACCTGGATTGATCAGTAAATCACAAATCATACCCAGCGCGGCGCTGCTCCCGGTGGTGACAACCACCCGTTGCGGATTGATATCGACCCCGTAGCGGTACTTGCAGAAGGTCGCAATTGCTTCACGCAACTCAGCTATTCCCAGTGCTGGCGTATAGTGGGTGCGCCCCTGGGCCAGCGCGCGATTGGCGGCTTCGACAATCGGCTGCGCCGTGGCAAATGAAGGCTCCCCCGCCTCCATACGGATGATATCCCGGCCCTTGGCCTGCAGTTTTACCGCTGCTTCCAGGAAGTCGACTACCTTAAACGACGTCATACCGGCGATTCGGTCGGCGGTTCTTAACTTGTTGTTAGCGCTCATGCTTTCCTCATACCGCCATCGCCTCGCCGTGGCACCAGCCCCCCAACGTCTTACCCTGCGAAGCGCGCTTGAATCACTGACCAAGGCTAGCCCCTGACAAGCCCAACCGCAGTCTCGACGCGAAAGTAAAAAGGGCCATTGTACCGATACTGGGTCGCCATTACCTGGGGTACGCAGGCAAATTCTGCTTGATATATTTCCCCAGTAGCTCTATAAACGCGGGTTTCGCGAAACTGCTGACGGATTACCAATGGCCAAGAAAAAAGTTGTTAAATCTCCCTCCCTGCTTCTCCATGGTTTTGAGCCCTATAAAGAGAAGAAGAACGAAAAATACATGAACGACCAGCAACTGGCGCACTTCAAAAAACTGTTGCTGGCATGGAAACAGGAATTAATGGAGGAAGTCGATCGCACCGTTACCCACATGAAGGACGAGGCGGCTAATTTTCCGGATCCTGCGGATCGCGCCACCCAGGAAGAGGAATTTAGTCTCGAACTGCGAGCGCGGGATCGCGAGCGCAAATTGATCAAAAAAATCGACAGCACCATTGAGCGCATTGAAACCGACGACTATGGTTTTTGCGATCAATGCGGGGTCGACATCGGTATCCGGCGGCTCGAAGCACGACCCACCGCTACCCTGTGTGTCGACTGCAAAACCCTCGATGAAATTAAAGAAAAGCAGATTACTGGCGGCTGATCATTTTCACACTCTGGCTAACTTGATCGGGTAGTGCCGGTGAGTGATTTATACATCGGTCGCTTCGCGCCTTCTCCCACTGGCCCTTTACACTTCGGTTCCCTGGTAAGCGCGCTGGCAAGCTATCTCGATGCCCGCGCTGTCAATGGTCGCTGGCTGGTGCGCATCGAAGATATCGATCCGCCCCGGGAAGTACCCGGCGCTGCGGACATTATTCTTCGACAGCTCGAACGGCACGGCCTGGAGTGGGACGCACCGGTACTCTATCAAAGCCACCGTCACGACGCCTACCGGGCAGCTATCGACGCACTACAACAGGCCGGGAAAATTTACGGCTGTAACTGCAGTCGCCAGCGGTTGCGTCAATTGGGTGGTGCCTATGACGGACACTGTCGCGGTGCCAACTTGGCGGTAGCCGGCAACGTAGCGCTACGAATCATCGTCCCCGATGACACTCATGTTGAATTTGAGGATGCCTTTCAGGGGCGGCAACGGGTCGACCTGCCGTCGGCCACTGGCGATTTTATCGTGCGCCGCCGCGATCAACTGATCGCCTATCAACTCGCCGTCAGCGTCGACGACGGCTACCAGGGCATTACCGACGTCATCCGCGGAAGTGATCTGCTGAGTTCAACACCCCGCCAGAGGTTTCTGATGCAGCAGTTACAGCTGCGCCAACCACTGTATGGTCATATACCCGTGGCACTCAATCGGCGCGGTCGAAAACTGAGCAAACAAAATCACGCCCAGGGATTACCCCCCAGCGGGGCTCACGATACGGTATTTGCGGCCCTCGTCTGGTTGCGCCAGAATCCTCCCCCTGAACTACGCGGCGCACCGCTTATCGATTTATTGAACTGGGGAAAGTCCCACTGGCAACGACACGCGGTTCCCCGACAAATGGCCCTGCCCGCTCAGGCAGAAAACGAACCGAAACCTTAAGTCCAAAATAATATATGCATATAATTTATTGATCTATAATTAACCTTTGCCAAAACCAGCGTCCCGCGGGTAACATGACGCCAAATTATAACGATAATGAGCAGACGACATAATAACAATACCAATAAAAAGAACGGGACAACTGACTGGATGAGTTGCTGCGTAGCTAAGGAGTCTTTAGAGACTGCCGCTATCAGCCTATAACATAATTACAAAGGGGCCTGTTGGCCCCTTTTTTACTGATCGCGTATCTTCAAGCTCAAGCACGCCTGAGTCGACGCAGAACCTGTAAATAATTGTGTCTCCGGATTGATCCCGATTCATCAGGGGCCCTGTGATAAACTGCAGCCTGTTTTTTTGTTCTAGAGTACAGTGACTACTGAATGCTGAAACAACGGCTCCATAATTTCTTTTTTCGCGGTAACAGGTCTGCAACGGTATCGACCACTACGGTACCACACGGCGTTGAGCAGAAAAAACATAATCTGTCCCGATCCGATATAAGCCCGGGGGCTCTGCAGGTGGTAGAACAATTGACCGCAGCCGGTTTTAGCGTCTATGTCGTGGGCGGTTGTGTGCGCGACCTGTTACTCGGCCTGCACCCCAAGGACTTCGACGTCGCGACAGACGCCACCCCCGAGCAGGTGGAAAAAATCTGCCGACGCGCCCGTATCATCGGGCGTCGCTTCCGCATCGTGCATGTGCGCTGCGGCCGGGAAATCGTCGAAGTTACTACCTTTCGGGCGCAGCACCACGAAGGCGGGGATATAGGTGCCGAATTTTCCCGCAGATCGGATCAGGGGCTGTTACTGCGCGACAATGTGTTCGGGTCCATCGAAGAAGATGCGCGCCGGCGAGATTTTACTGTCAACGCGCTGTACTACAACCCCTCTGACAATACCCTGTACGACTACGCCAACGGTATGGCAGACATTCGAGCACGTGTACTGCGTATTATTGGTGATCCTGCCACCCGCTACCGGGAAGACCCGGTGCGTATGCTGCGCGCCTGCCGGTTCGCGGCAAAACTCGGTTTCTCCATCGATACGGCCACCGCACATCCCATGCTTGAACTGGGGCATCTACTCGGCGAGGTGGCGCCCGCCCGACTTTACGACGAAGTCCTAAAACTGTTTATGAACGGTCAGGCGCTGGCGACCTACCGTTTGCTGGACCAATACGGGCTGTTTTTACAGTTGTTTCCAGTTAACACCGCCAGTTTCGGTGAAGAGCAGACGTTCAATCGTAATTTTGTCGAGCAGGCGTTAGTGAACACTGATAAGCGAGTACGCAATGGCCAGCGGGTGACCCCGGCTTTTTTGCTGGGTGCTTTATTGTGGCCTGCTCTTTGCGCTGCTCGCGATCGACTGATCGCACGGGGTGAAACACCCGTTTATGCGACTCAGCAAGCGGCCAACGAAGTGGTCGCCGCGCAACTGAGCCGTATCACCATGCCGCGCCGATTTACGCTGCCAATGCGGGAAATATGGGACCTGCAACAGAGATTGCCGAATCGCAGCGGTAACCGGGCCAGCCGTCTGGTGGAACTACCCAGATTTCGCGCGGGGTACGACTTTCTGCTGTTGCGAGAGCAGGCAGGGGAAGATTTGAACGGACTTGGCCACTGGTGGACGCAGTATCAGGAAGCCAATTCCGATGTCCGTCAAACGCTGGTAAGCGGGGCTGCTTCTTCAGGTAGCGGACGTCCACGACGGCGCAGACGCCGCGGCAAGAGCCCTGACCACAAGCACGCTAAGCCCGGCAATTCTGCTCCATAGTATGGCTGTCAGCGTCTTTATCGGCATGGGCAGCAACCTCGGCGATCTCGAGGGGCAACTCGATTCAGCCACTGTCGCCATCGCAAGCTTGCCGGAGACCGAGCTGCTGAACTGCGCCCCCAGATACCGCAGCCCGGCCATCGGACCTGGTCCACAGCCTGATTACCTTAATACCGTACTTGTTATCGCAACCTCACTGGGGCCGGTTGATTTACTCGATAAGCTGCAACAGATCGAACAGCGGCACCAGCGGGTCGCGGCTGTGCGCTGGGGACCGCGCACCCTCGATCTCGACATTTTGCTATACGGGCAGGATTGCATTCAGTTACCGCGACTAACCGTTCCCCACCCACGGCTCAAAGATCGCAGTTTCGTTGTCTACCCTTTACACGATATCGCGCCGAACCTGGTTCTTCCAGACGGTACCCAGGTGGCGCACCTATTGGCAAAAAGTAGTCCGCAGGGTATTGTCCGACTCTCGGCTGGAGAGTCCCGTGGAAGTACTGGCTAACGACGTAAAGCTGAATCTGGACAGCGACGCACTACCGCGCTTTGTCGCCGTCGAAGGCCCTGTCGGTGTCGGTAAAACTACCCTCGCCAAGCGGCTGGCGGACACCTTCAACTACGATACGTTGCTGGAACGGCCCGACGACAATCCCTTTCTGGAACGGTTTTACAACGACCGTCGCAGCGGCGCTCTACCGGCCCAGCTGTTCTTCCTGTTGCAACGCACCCGCCAAATTCAGCAATTGCGCCAGGGAGACATGTTTCAGCCCATGCGAATCGCCGACTTTCTGATCGACAAAGATCCCCTGTTTGCTCAGGTCACCCTCGACGACGACGAACTGCGAATTTACCAGACGGTTTACGAGCAGTTGACTATTGACGCGCCAACACCCGACCTGGTGATCTACTTGCAAGCTCCCACCGATGTGCTCCTGGAACGTATTCAGCTGAGAAAAGTTGCCATGGAGCGCCATATCGACCGCGACTACCTGAACACCCTCAATGATGCTTACACGCGGCTTTTTCACGTCTATGACAGCGCGCCGCTGCTGATTGTCAACGCCGCCGAGATTGATCTGGTCAACAATACTGACGATTACCGCCAATTGGTGAAATATTTGTTAAGCATCAAAAGCGGACGCCATTACTACAACCCCCAACCTAACCTGTAAGGCCGCAACACCATGAAGACTGTGACGCTCAATACCCTCGGCAGCCTCAAACAGGAAGGGCACAAATTTCCGGTTATCACGGCTTACGACAGCGCTTTCGCGCGCCAGATTGAGCTCGCGGGGATAGAGGTCATACTGGTGGGCGACTCCCTCGGCAACGTAGTGCTCGGCTTCGACAGCACCGTACCGGTTACCATGGACGATATGTTGCACCACACCGCTGCGGTGCGCCGCGGTAACGGTAAATCCCTGATCATTGCCGATATGCCATTCATGGCCTACGCCAATCCGGAACAGTCACTGGAAAACGCTGCATTACTTATGCAGGCCGGTGCCCATGTTATTAAAATGGAAGGTGGTGCATGGCTGGAAGAAACCGTGTTTATGCTCAGTGAACGAGGGATTCCAGTATGCGGCCATCTGGGACTGACACCACAATCGGTCAATAAACTTGGGGGATATCGGGTACAAGGTCGCGACGAACAGGCGGCGGAAGTAATGCGTCGCGACGCTTCCCTGCTGGAAGAAGCCGGTGCCGACCTGCTGGTACTAGAATGCGTCCCCAGCGAATTGGCCAAATCCATCAGCTCCAAACTGGCCATCCCGGTAATCGGAATCGGCGCAGGTCCACATACGGATGCACAGGTGCTGGTGCTCTACGATATGCTCGGTATTTCCCCACGGGTACCGCGTTTCACGAAAAACTTTCTCACCGCAGGCCGCGATATTCAGGGTGCGCTGCAGGCCTACGCCGATGCTGTGCGTAGTGGCGCGTTTCCAGACGCGGAACACAGTTTCAAATAACCCCACGCCAGTTAACCGTACACCCTTAATCCTGAGCACAAAACAAATTGTGCAGGGTCGCGATCAACACTCTGACGTTCGGGTCTTCGAGTCGATAATAGATCGTTTGCGCTTCCCTGCGGGTCGCCACCAATCCGGCGTTGCGCAAGGTCGCCAGATGCTGGGACAACGCGGACTGGCTTAGCGGCACCCGTCGGTTCAATTCGCCGACTGACGCTTCCTGCTCGTGTAGCGAACACAGCACCATCAAGCGATGACTGTTAGCCAGTGCTTTGAGCAGGGTCTCTGCCTGCGCGGCATGCTGCGCCAACTGGGACATATCCAGACGGGGGCCGTTCTCGCCGCCCTGCGCGGCAGGTCTCACGTTACTTTTCACCTGTATCCTCATGCGCCGTGCTTTGAATAAGACCGCAGTGAGTCTCCTCTCCCGGCTTTGACATTTCGCCATAGATGCAGTCGACACCCCAGGCGTACATCATGCCCCGCATACGGAGGCCAAACTCACCGACCAGATTAATTATATATTGCTAATATATATAATGCTAATATAATATCGCCCACGAATGCAGGAGATGGAAGGCAAACCCTATGCAGATTGAAAGCTTTTTTGACCAGGCCACTTCGACCTTTACCCATTTGATCTGGGACAGCACCACCGGCGATGCCGCCGTGATTGACCCAGTTCTGGATTTTGACTACAAATCGGGATCCACTGGCACGGAATCTGCGGATGCCGTGATCGCCGCTCTGGACGCCCACAACCTCAAACTCCACTATATCTTCGAAACCCACGCACACGCTGATCACGTCAGCGCCGCCCCCTATCTCAAAACGCAGCGCGGTGGAAAAGTCGTGATTGGACGGCATATCACCACCGTACAAATGGTCTTCAAAAAAGTATTTAACCTGGACGATCTAACGCCCGACGGTGGACAGTTTGATCTGCTCGTCGACGAAGGCGACGAGTTAAAACTTGGCAACCTGATCATCCGGGTGATGAACACTCCCGGCCACACACCGGCCTGTGTTTCCTACCAGGTAGGGGACGCCGTATTTATCGGCGACACGCTATTTTCACCCGCCGCTGGCAGCGCCCGCGCGGATTTTCCGGGCGGCGACGCGCACACCCTGTACCAGTCCGTGACGCGCTTGTTGTCGTTACCTGAGAACACACGGCTGTTTCTATGTCACGACTATCCCGCACCCGGCGTCGCACCGGTGGCGAGCACCACGGTGGCCGAACAAAAGCGCAACAATATCCACTTCCAGGGCGAGGAGATGGACTACATCAAAATGCGCACCGCACGGGACGCAACACTGGACATGCCCATGCTGATATTGCCATCCATCCAGATCAATATTCGCGCTGGCGCATTCCCGGCGCCGGAAAACAACGGCGTATCCTACCTCAAATTACCACTCAATCAATTTAAGGAGGCGTAATGCACCACTTTATTCTGGCCGCCATTGGCGGCGCCATGATCGGCACGGCGGCTGTAGCCATGATGGGTTTAAATGGTCGAATCGCCGGCATCAGCGGAATACTTTCCGGCGTATTCACCCAACCCGGCAATGACAGGCTGTGGCGTGTACTGTTCATTGTCGGCCTGATAGCCGGTGGCGCGTTGCCGAGCCTGCTGTTCAACCTGCCAGCACCACCCGTTCCCGATGCCAATCTCGGCCTGGTCATTGCCGGCGGGTTATTGGTCGGTATCGGCACCGGCCTTGGCAGTGGCTGTACCAGTGGCCACGGCATTTGCGGCATGGCGCGACTCTCAAAACGCTCCATTATAGCGACCGTAATATTCATGTTCACCGGGGTTGTCGCGGTGTACATCCTGCGTCATCTGATTGGAGGTTGAACCCATGGGAAAATTAATGGCAGCACTGTTTTCCGGCCTGATTTTTGGCGCGGGCCTGGCAATATCCGGTATGACCAATACGTTTCGTGTGCAGGGGTTTCTGGACATCGCCGGCGCATGGGATCCGACGTTGGCGTTCGTTATGGGTGGTGGCTTGCTGGTCACCTTCATTGGCTACAAACTGGTTTTGCGCCAGCCCGCACCGTTGTTTGACGACAGTTTTTCCGTGCCGACGAGAACCGATATCGACAAACCACTATGGATCGGCGCCGCTTTGTTTGGCATTGGCTGGGGGCTGGTGGGATACTGTCCGGGTCCGGCCGTGGCAGGTCTTGGCTACGCTTACGCCCCCACTTTGATCTTTGTACCCACCATGCTAGTCGGCCTGCTGCTCGCCAGGCCACTCAGCAAGATGGTGTAGCCGACTAGATCTGTGTGGGTTCATAAGGTCGCGGACCCATGGTCGAGCCACTCCCGGTAAACCCGAGCCGTACTGGCTCGGGGATTTCCTGTGTCACCCCGTCCTGGGCGCACGCGCCCAGCCCGATCCTCGTTTCGCATCTCACCGACCACACCCACAGCCCCCCGGCTACGGCATGTATTTGCGTTTCTTAGGTTGTTGAAAACCGGTTCACGCGATGCAAAATGTTGATTGCGTTCCTGTTTTATAAAGATTTATGATAGTTGCGTCGGTTCCTGCTAATGGCTGGATCCCGCATTTGTGGTGCTGGTGCCGACGGGATAAGTGACAAGCATCAATATAATGAGGTCGATATGTCAGATCAACGAGTATCAGGAACGGTTAAGTGGTTTAACGATAGCAAGGGTTTTGGTTTCATCGAACAGGAAGGCGGCGCAGATGTATTCGTCCACTACAGCGCCATTCAGGGAGACGGATTCAAATCGTTGCGCGAAGGTCAAAAAGTTACTATGGAAGTAACCCAGGGCCAAAAGGGCCCACAGGCTGAAAAAGTCCTTCCCGAATAATCGGACTTACACCTGTATTCGACGTCCTGCGCCTCACTAGCTGCGTTGCAAAATCAACCAACTGGAGCCCACACGGGCTCCGGTTGTAGACGTTGCACAGCTGTTAACGCCAGGGACTGAAATCCGGCGCGCGTTTTTCCAGAAACGCGTTGGCGCCCTCCTGCTGCTCGCCCGTCTCAAAGTAATTCGGCGCGTGGGTGGTGATCATTTTTTTCATGGTCTGATCCATTAAATGACCAACGTTGTCGCGAAACGTTTGTTTGATCAGGCGCAGGCAGGTGGGGCTGAGCGCCAGCATTTCCTGCGCCCACTTCTGCACCTCCGCATCCAGTTGTTCGTAGGGCACTACCGCGTTGACCAGCCCCCAGTCGAGCATTTCTTTGGCGCTGTATTTGCGCAATACCATCCACATTTCTCGAGCGCGCTTGTGGCCAACCACATTGGCCAGATAGCCGACGATATAACCACTGGCGGGCGATCCCACACGCGGGCCGTTCTGACCAAAAATTGCGTGTTCGGCGGCAATGGTTAAATCGCAGAAATAAGCGAGATGATTGCCACCGCCGATGCTGTAGCCATTGACCCTGGCGATCACCGGTTTGGGACATTCCAGAATCATCTGATTAAGGGGAAAATCCAGCCCTTCGAGACCCCCGTCGGCTTCCCATTTAACGTCGCCACCGACACAAAATGCCCGCTCGCCGACCCCGGTAATCACTAATACACCGACATCCCGGTCTGCACTGGCGCTTTTAACCGCATCCACCATTTCGGCAATGGTGTCGCCGGTAAAAGCATTCAGAGACTTGGGGCGATTAATGGTGATGGTGGCAATATGATCTTTGACGGTGTACAGAATATCCTGATACTCGGCCATGGAAATGTTCCTGTATGATTAATCTGGTGAAAATTAATACGCCACCCCACCTAGCCGGGGTTCCGACATTTCGGACAGTAGGCAAGGGCTGCGAAAATCGCACTGAATTGTAAATTCAACTACGCTTTCTGTTTTCTTTCGGGTTCACCCAGCGGGGGCGACTACCAACGAGTCGGCAAGGATACCAGATAGAAACGCAGAAAGCTGGCAATCCTCCTGCCCGTTTGTTAAATTTCCGTTCCCTGGATACCACTTGTGGTCAATCCTGCCAGACGCAATCCGCACAGGGCGGAGAGCAGCAGGTGACCAAATTTTTCTGGTGCGCAACGCAGGTTAATGCGCCAGTCGGGCCGTGCACAGCGCAGAGTAGAATAACTTTATGAGTCGTTTGCAATCCAGAATTAACCCCCGCTCCCCCGTGTTTGAAAATAATGCCTCCCACTACGCAATTATGCTCGACCAACTCAGGGCACGACTGCGAGAAGCCGCCGAGGGAATTCGAGAAACCCATATAGAACGCCATCGCGCCCGTGGCAAATTACTGCCTCGCGAGCGTATTGACCGCCTGCTCGATCCCCACACGCCGTTTCTGGAATTGTCCCCTTTGGCCGCATATGGGCAGTACAACAATGAAGTCCCCGGGGCCGGAATCATCACGGGTATTGGCCACATTTGCGGTGTGCCGTGCGTACTGATTGCCAATGACGCCACCGTAAAGGGTGGATCATTCTTTCACGAAACCGTGAAAAAACACGTGCGCGCACAGGAAATTGCCGAGCAAAACCGAATGCCCTGCGTGTATCTGGTGGACTGTGGTGGCGCCTATCTGCCCGAGCAGGATCGCGTGTTTCCCGACAAGGAACATTTTGGCAATACCTTTTACCGCCAGTGCCGTATGTCGGCACAGGGTTTGCCACAAATTTCCGCAGTATTTGGTGGCTGCACCGCAGGTGGGGCTTATATTCCTGCACTTTCAGACGAAACTATTATGGTGCGCGGCAACGCCCGTATTCATCTGGGTGGACCATCCATCGTCAAGGTGGCCATTAACGAAGAAATAGACGGGGAAAGTCTGGGTGGCGCCGAGATGCACAACAAAGTCTCCGGCGTCAGCGATTATCTGGCGGAGGATGAAGATGAGGCGCTGGCACGTATTCGCGAAATTTTTGGCAAACTGAACTGGCCACAACAATGTCATGCTCAGGTGCAACCGGTGCGGGCCCCGGCGTACAGTCCCGAAGAAATTCCCGGCATTGTCAGCGCCGACCCCAAAATACCCTATGACGTCCGCGAAATTATCGCGCGCATGGTGGACGACAGTGACTTCCACGAATTTAAACCCCTCTACGGCGACACCCTGGTGTGTGGCACGGCCCATATTCACGGCTACCCGGTGGGCATACTGGGCAACAACGGCGCGCTATTTTCCGAATCTTCGTTGAAGGGCGCGCACTTTATTGAACTGTGTAATCAACGCAATACACCCTTATTGTTTTTACACAATATCACCGGCTTTATGGTCGGGCGCGAAGCGGAGCGTGGCGGCATCGCAAAAAACAGTGCAAAAATGGTTTACGCGCAGGCTAACTGTCGCGTGCCAAAATTTTCGATCATCGTCGGCGGTTCCTACGGCGCCGGCAATTACGGCATGGCTGGACGGGGTTTCTGGCCACACTTTTTATTCGCCTGGCCAAGCGCCAGATGTGCCACCATGAGTGCGGACATCGCCAGCAATGTAATGCTGGAACTGCGTCGCAGCAGCATCAAACAAGGCGATGCCGACCCTGAGGAACTACAGAAAATCGAGGCGGCGGTGCGCGCCCAATATGGCGAACAAAGCGATCCGTATTACGCCACATCCAGACTCTGGGACGACGGCATCATCGAACCCGCCGATACTCGCAATGTGATCGGCCTGTGCCTGGCACTGACCGCATTACAACCCCCCGCAACGGGATTATCCCCCGTCTATCGGATGTAACCTCCTATGCAATTTACCACCCTTGACCTGCGCATCGATCCCCAGGGTATCGCCTGGCTCACCATTAATCGTCCAGAGATGCATAACGCCATGAACGCGAATGTCATCAACGAGTTGGCGACCGCAACCGATCAGTTTTACGCAGACGAAAATATCCGGGCGGTTGTCTTGACGGGGGCCGGAGATAAAAGTTTTTGCGCGGGGGGGGATCTGAACTGGATGCAACAGACCATGGGCCTGTCCCGCGAGGAGCGCATCCGGGAAAGCGGTAAACTCGCCACCTTGTTTGCACGCCTCGATCGCATGCCCAAACCCCTGATTGGACGCATTAATGGCCAGGCGTTTGGCGGCGGCGTGGGTCTGATCTCCGTGTGCGACATTGCCATTGGCGTGGATAGCGCATTGTTTGGTCTCACGGAGGTGCGGCTGGGTTTGTTGCCGGCCAATATTGCCCCCTATGTCGTTGCGCGCATTGGTCGCAACAATGCACGACGGGTATTGCTTAACTGCCATGTCTTTCAGGGCGCTGAAGCGGTACAACTTGGACTCCTGCACCAGTCCGTCGGCGCTGACGAACTGGATAACGCTGTGGCGGCAGAAATTAAAAAACTGATGCACTGCTCACCGGTTGGCGTCGCGGCGACCAAAAAACTGATCGATTATGTCGATAGCCACGGCCTGGAAGAAAATATGCAATACACCGCGCAGGCCCTCGCGGATGCCTGGGAAACCGCAGATGCCAGGGAAGGTATTGACTGCTTTTTGCACAAAACCAAACCCAGCTGGGCAGGCGTACATGGCAACGATTAAATCATTGCTGATCGCCAATCGCGGCGAAATCGCCGTTCGTATTATTCGCACCTGCCGCAAACTGGGGATACGCACGGTTGCGGTGTATTCCGAGGCAGATCGGCATGCACTGCACGCTACCCTCGCAGATGTCGCCCTGTGTATTGGCCCGGCCATTAGCACAGCCTCTTATCTCAATGCGCAGGCTATCATTGCCGCTGCCAGGCGCATCCGGGTAGACGCTATTCACCCCGGTTACGGGTTTCTCTCGGAAAGCGATGAACTGGTAAAGTTATGCGAGCAAGCGGAAATCCTGTTTGTCGGTCCGTCCCGGGAAGCGATACGCGTCATGGGTTCAAAAATTGAATCCAAGGCATTGGCCGAAAAACTTGGTGTGCCGGTTATTCCCGGTTACCACGGCAGTGATCAGAGTGACGCTATCCTGCAACAGGCGGCGGCAGAGCTTGGTTATCCCTTGATGATAAAAGCCAGCGCCGGCGGTGGCGGCAAAGGTATGCGGGAAGTAGTGGCGGCCAGCGATTTTTTACCGGCTCTGGCGGCGGCGCGGGAAGAGGCGCAAGCAGGTTTTGGCAATAATCAAGTTTTGCTGGAAAAATTGATTACCCAGCCGCGCCATATCGAGGTACAACTGGCAGGGGATAAACAGGGTCGACTGGTACACCTGTTTGAACGGGAATGTTCTATTCAACGCAATCATCAGAAAATTATTGAAGAAGCGCCAGCCGCTTTTATCACCGACACGCAGCGCACCGCCTTATTCAAGTATGCGTTGGCCCTCGGCCAGGCAATCCATTACGACTCAGTTGGTACGGTGGAATTTATACTCGATCAGCAAAGCGGCGAAATTTATTTCCTGGAAATGAACACCCGCCTGCAGGTTGAACACCCGGTCACCGAACAAATAACTGGTATTGATCTGGTGGAGTGGCAAATTCGTAGCGCGGCAGGCCAACCCCTCGCGCTGCCTCAGAATGAAATCACTCAACGAGGCTGGGCCATTGAGGCGCGTATCAACGCGGAAGATCCCGCCAATAATTTTCTTCCGGAAACGGGCACACTCGCCATTTACCAGGAACCACAAGCCGTCGGTGTCCGAGTCGACAGCGGTGTACAGCAGGGTACTGTCATCACCCCGTTCTACGATTCCCTGCTGGCGAAATTAATCGCTACCGGCGACGATCGGCAACAGGCGCGAAGCAAACTTCAAACCGCTCTCAATGCGTATACCATCGCTGGTGTGGGTACCAACCTGATGTTGTTAAGAGATATTTTTGCTCGAGACGTTTTGGTCAACGCGCCATTGACCACCAATTTTTTAAGCGAACAATTTCCCGGGGGCTGGGCGCAACCCGACACCACGACTCAATTATGCCAACTCGCGGCACTCGGCTGGGTCATGCTACTGGAACGGGAACGCGGTAATGCACAGGGCCACGCCAATCCGTGGCTGTCCCTTGGAGGGTTTCGCGTGTCGGCTCGAGCCGGGCTGTGTGCGATGACCAGAGTACTGCTGCGCCATCCGAATCAGTCCGTGACGACTATACAGCTATTGGGCAACGCCGGTCGTTATCGCATTCTTATACCAACGGGAACAATGGACGCCACAGCGCACTGGACTGACGCCCAACAATTACGGATTGAGCTCGACGGAACAACTCGGCGACTCGATGTGGCCACAACGAATGACCAACTGGTGGTGCACTGCGACGGCGAGGCGCGCAGTTTTCAACCGATCAGTGACCAGCAATTGGCCATGCAGCGGGAACACGCCGCAGGTACTGGAGATTACCGCATCGCGGCAACTCTCCCGGGGCGCATCGTCGCCATTCACGTCCAGCCCGGCGCGACCGTTGGCCAGGGCGATGTTCTGGTGGTGCTCGATTCCATGAAACTGTTACACGAACTGCGTGCACAGGTGGGTGGCACGGTGCGCGATATTTTTTACGGGGCGGGCGACAATGTCGAAAGCGGCGCGGTTCTGCTGGATATTGACATTTAGCCGGTGAGGACGCCACAGGCGACAGGGATATGTGAAGGTAGCCAAATTTTTTACCCATCATCAAATTGAACAAAGCTAAAGGAACATTATGAATCAGCTGTATTTTTCCGACGAACAAAATATGTTGCGCGACCAGATTCGCCGTTTTGTGGAACAGGAAATCGTGCCGCATGCCGAACCCTGGGAAGAACAGGGATTCGTGCCCCGCGAAGTACTGCGTAAGATGGGGGAACTGGGTTTTCTCGGTATTCGCTATGATGAAGAATACGGCGGCAGTAATATGAATACCCTCAGCAGCGCTATTCTTGCCGAGGAACTGGGACGCTCCACTTTCGGTGGCTTCGCGGTAACCGTGATGGTGCATACTGATATGGCGTCGCCCCACCTGCAAAATTTTGGCAGCAAGGCACAAAAAGATCGCTACATGCCAGATTTGATCAGCGGCAAGAAAATCTGCGCAGTTGCGGTTACAGAGCCGGGCGCCGGTTCCGATGTGGCTGGCATTCGTACCACCGCAGTCGCCGACGGCGACGACTATATACTCAATGGCAGCAAATTTTTTATTACCAATGGCGTCAAAGGCGACGTTTATTTTGTCGCGGCAAAAACCGACACAGCGGTAAAAGGCTCCCGGGGTATCAGCATTTTTATCGTAGAAAAAGGGACGCCGGGCTTTACAGTTGGTCGCGCCCTGAAAAAACAGGGCTGGCTGTGTTCCGATACCGCCGAGCTGATTTTTGATAATTGCCGTGTTCCCAGGGAAAATATTCTGGGAGAACTAAACAAGGGCTTTTACTCGATTATGCGCAACTTTCAAAATGAGCGCACCGTACTGGGCGCGCAGGCCATGGGGGAAGCGGAAAAAGCACTGGAGCTAACCCTGCGTTACGTACAGGAACGGACGGCCTTCGGGGCGCCGCTGTGGGACAAACAGGTCATTCGCCAGCGTCTGGCCATGCTGCAAGCCAAAGTCGCGGCCGGCAAACAACTGGTGTACCACGCGGCGTGGCTGGACGCCAATGGGCAGGAGTGTGTAAAGGAAGTGTCAATGGTGAAAGCGTACTGTTGCGAACTGGTCAACGAAGTGATGTACACCTGCCTGCAGTTTCACGGTGGCTCGGGCTATCTGCGTGAAACGCCTGTGGAGCGCATGAGCCGCGACGCGCGGGTACAAAGTATTGGTGGCGGTGCCACCGAGGTGATGCTCGAGGAAATTGCCAAACGTTCAGTCATCGCCTGACAACTGCAGCCACAACTGTGCAGATATTGGCATCTGCGCAGTTTCCGCGCGGAACCAGTTGTCGTAGTCTGGAGACGAAATTTAACGTAAATATTTTTCCTGACTTGCCGTCGCGAGCACACCATGAAACGACTTTTGAAACGCTATCACCCACCGGGCACTCCCCCCGGCACCTTACTGTCGCCCCACAGCGGCGTCGCGAGCGCTTTGATCACCGTCACGGTATTTAATCCGCAGGATTTTAACGAACAAAACTTCGATGAAATCCAGTTCATGGAAAAATACTCCGGGCAAGAATGCGCCGTAAACGATAAAAACACTGCACTAAAACCTACCCAAGCGAACGAGGATGAGTGCAAGTCACCGCCAAGTGGCACTACCTGGATACATATTCAGGGCGCCCCGTCTGTCCAGTTTTTAAGTCTGCTGGGCGCACTATTTAACCTGCATCCACTCGCTCTGGAGGATGTTCAAAACACTGGTCAGCGACCCAAATTTGACACCTACGAAAATCACCATTTTATTGTCACCGCACTACCAACCGTTATCGAGAACATAGTACAGACTGCACAAATCAGTGTTTTCCTCGGTGAAAATATTGTTATTACATTCGCGAATTCTGACCGCGATCCTTTTCAGATGATTCGTCGCCGGCTGCGCACTGGCGGCAATAATTTACGATCGCGGTGCGCAGACTACCTGCTGTATACCATCCTCGATCTGGTAATCGACGAAGGATTCCCGGTTCTGGAAATCCTTGCTCAGCAACTGGACGACCTGGAGGAAACCGTCCTGGCCGGCGCATCGCAGACGGCTGTGCAGCGTATTCACGAAATCAAGCGCGAACTGCTGGTTTTGCGTCGTATGCTGTGGCCGCAGCGGGAAGTGATCAATGGGTTGCTGCGGGAAGATACGCGCTTTGTCAGCTCCCACACGCGCACTTATCTACGCGACTGCTACGATCACTGTGTGCAGGTCATGGATTTAATGGAAAACTATCGGGATATGGCCTCCAATGTTATGGATATTTATTTGACCAGCATCAGTTATAAAACGAACGAAGTGATGCGCACCCTGACTGTAATCGCCACCATATTTATGCCGTTAACATTTTTAGCCGGCCTGTATGGTATGAATTTTGGCAATGGTAATTCCGCAGCCAGTCCATTAGCGATGCCCGAATTAAACTGGTATTACGGTTATCCCCTGGCACTCGCGCTCATGGCGCTGGTCGCACTGGCGATGATTTTTTACTTCAAAATAAAAAAGTGGTTTTAATCAAAACCTCTGCGCCGGATCGACACAGACTCACAGGTAGGGCGAGAATAACCAACATAGCGCATCTCGAGTTCTAATCAACAGCGAGCGACTGTCCATTTCATCCAGTGTGACAGGCCGCGCCGCAGATAGCAGTTCATCAAAGTGTCGACCCATGGTCTGCGCGAAACCCGTGTCGTAAATTTCCACGCCCAGTTCGTAATTCAGTCGCAGGCTCCGCGCATCAATATTGGCAGAACCCATCAACACGTAACTGTCGTCTATCAACAATAATTTGGAATGGGAAAAAACGCCCTGCTGATAAAACACCTTCACATTGTAGAATAGTAATTCCCAGAGCATATTGCGGGTCGCCCAGTGCACGGGGCGTAAATTACTGTTTTGCGGCAGCACAATTTCCACCGCTACGCCGCGCAGGGCAGCACTTTGCAGACAGGCAATCAGTTCCCGTGGCGGCAAAAAATATGGCGTCATCATCCGGACTCGCTGGCGAGCCGCGGTAACGGCCGCCTGCAACACCAGGGCAAGTTGGTCGAGATTTTCGTCAGGGCCATCGGCGATTACACGACATTGACTCGAACCGACCTGTAAGGGTGTCGCCGCGGGCATATCCAGCGTCCGCCCGGTGGTATATCGCCAACTGTCGCAAAATACCCCCATTAACTGCTCGACCACAGGCCCACGCAACTGAAAATGAATATCCCGCACACCTTTGCTCCCCTCGCTACCCTGATGCTCGACCAGGTGACGATCGCCGATATTCATGCCGCCGGTAAACGCCACAACCGCGTCCACAATCAATATTTTGCGATGATTACGCAAATTGAAATTCAGAGTTGGGGGTATCAGCTTGGGTGGATTGAAGCGCACACAGGGGACGCCTTGTCGTGCCAGCAATCTGCTGACCCGTGGCCAGGCGTATTTTTCACCCATGCCATCGACCATCAGGTGCACCGCGACGCCGCGCGCCGCAGCGTTCGCCAGCGCGTCGACAAATTGCATCCCAGATGCGTCGGTATCGAATATATACGTCATCAGACACACCGTCTGCTGCGCTTGCTCGATGGCCGCAAGCATCGCCGGGTACGCCTGCTGACCGTTGTACAACGGCTTGATTGCATTGCCCGTCACCAGTGGTTGCGAGGTGATCACCTGGGCAGCGCGCTGCAAATCCGACAAATGGGTCCCTGGGTCAGTCTCGCTCCGCACAGGAGCTGCACCCGGCTGGCCACCCCGTTCAAACTCCACGAAGCGACGCGCGCGCCGCACGCCACGCAGTTCCCGGGCGCGGTGTTCAACGCGGTTCACGCCCAGCAGGTAATACAACAGCGGACCCACCAGCGGAAACAACAAACATACGCCAATCCAGCCAGTCGCGGCGCGGGAATCTCGTTTATACAGCAGGGCATGCCAGGCCGTGGCGGGCGCGATAACACCGTGCACCACCATAACCAGCAACCCCCAACTGATCATATATGCGCCTATCGCTCGATGGTGTAGAACACGTCGACCCCGGTGCGATCCCCGGTTTCGGTCTGCACTTGCAGGGACTTATTGATCAGATATTGAATCTGCACCACATTACTGGCGCTGAATAACCCCGCTACGTAGCGTAAATACAGCTTGGGCGACAGGTAGCGACCCATCACCAGCGCGGCGTCCTGTAACCCATTTTGCGAATCGACGCGAATTTCATCGAGCCCCACGTTGGTACCGATACGTTTTGCAATATCTTCCCCTTTGGACAGTCCCATACTCTGTACCGCGGATAGCAGTTGATTACTCTCCCCGGCAGAGGTCGCGCGCGCGGGTCGACCAAATAATAAATAGGACAACGTATCCGCTTCGCCCATCGCCGGCCGGGAATAAACCGAAAGCAACGGGTCCTGCAACGTGCCGCTCACTCGTACCCCCGCCACCACATCGTCCACGGTACGGGTCGCGTTGACATCAAGTCCCGGATCATCAAGCAAGCTGTCGGCAAATACCAGGCGTCCTCGCTCAATGCTCAAATCCTGCCCATAGGCCTGATAAATGCCATCCACCACCCGCAACTCGCCACGGGCAGTGGTGAGCTTGCCCGGTGCGTCGATGACGCGAATATCCCCGGCCAACTTACCGCGCAGCCCAAACCCGTCGAAACGGATACGATCCCCCAGCGTGACCCGCACATCGGTGTGCGTTTGCCAGCGCTCTGCAACGCCTGGGGACGGATTGGCAGTGCTCACAATCTCCACATCCCGCGACGGAGCAATACTGCCTTCCGGAAGCTGTCGCGGTGCGATACGTGCCATTGGTACATGTACCTCACCATCGATGCGCAGCACCCGGTCCCGCGCGCTGACCTTGAGGTGTGGGGACACCAACACGCGCACCTGCGGCACATCCACTGCCTCGACATCTTCACCTCTGATCACCAGATCAGTCGGCCAGCCCTGAGTGCGATCCAGCAACGTCTGCCCCTCCAGCCGTAAAATTCCCTCCCCGGAACGCAGTTCTGCTTTGAGTAGCAATTCATTGGTTTGGTTGCCGCTGACCTCAATACTCGCGCCTTTAATATCCAGGCCGAGGGCGGGAATTCCAGCGGCACCATCGGTCAACTCGGCGACACCATTAAACAGGGGACTCGCCACGGTGCCGGTGATAGCCAGTTGCGCCTGTAACCGACCGGAAACAATATCCAGAGCCGGGACTAATCCGTCAAAACGCGCCAGGCTGTTTGCCCGCGCGCGTAAATCGGCAACAAGAGCTTGTTCGGACATGCTTGCGGATGGCGACCAGCCCGGTAATTGCACGGTGGCATCGAAGCTGCCATCCGTTTGCAAGGGGATATGCAGGGCGCCCTTTAGCCCTTCCGAATCCACGTTGATTTCCAGTTGGCTAACATCGAAAACAAAATCCTCAACATTAGATGACTCGGCAAAGCGTACGGCGCCCTTTGAGGTATCCGCCTGTGCCTCCAGCAAGGTCGAGCTGCTCGCCGCGTCGTAGCTGCCACTGGCGCGCACCGCTACCGTCCCCGTTATTTCGGAAGGTCGCAACTCAGTATTCGCCGGGACAGCGATGCGCAGGGCATCCAGGGGCAAACCTTGCCCGGATAGATTGCCTGACCAAACCCTATCCCGTTGTTGCGCCTGAGCGCACAGTTGAGCGTCCCGCTGACGCCAACACCACTGGCCCAGAGCGGACTTACCCCCACCAACTACAAACGCCCCCGGTTCTACCAACCCCCAGGTGCCCAGGATGTCCCCAGCGATATCAGCCTGTCGCAATTCCCCGCGCCACTGACGCGCCTTGCTTAATCCGGCATTTATTGCCAGCGCCAGCTGATGGCCGACACCCTTGCCGCTGACAGTGACATTATGTGCCTCCAGCGTCCCCTTCGCGTTGATGGACAGGGTGTCAACAACACGTCCAGACAGCATCATATCGTGCCCTGAGAACGCCACGTCGACACGCCCCCCGGGGGCTAGATCCACATCCCCGGTACTTTCGATGCGCGTCACCCGGTAGGTTCCCACCTCCATGCCACGGGCGGTCAGGGTATAAGCGATACGGGGCGTAGCGCGCAACCCGGCCATAGTACCTTCCGCGCTTACCTGACCTTTACTTCCGGGCCACAAAGAAGCGAGATCGTCGGCCTGTAAATTCCAGCGCACATTCCAGTGCGCCGCCACCTCACCGTCCACCGCCAGCGTGGCCGTCCCCGAGGTCACATTTACCTGTGTAAAGGAAAAATCCGCACCTCGCTGATGCACCGTGCCACCCAGACCCACCGGATAGCCGCGCAGGGTGCCGTCCACCCGTTCAAAATAAATTTGATTGTGTGTCGTTGCCTCGCTCACACCGCCGTTAAGCTGGGCCACCAGGCCGATTTTCCCGGGCCATTCGGGCAGTACCGTACCCGGGTTGAGGTCTTTCCCGGACAGGTCAAAGCCCCAGGTCAATTGCGGTGCCCAGCCGATATGGCCAGTGCCCAGCAATTGCCCCTCTAGCGCATCAATCAGGAACGACTCTACCGACAACTGCAGGCGATTGCCTTTACCCTGTAGTTTCAACGTTCCCGCGGGCAACGTGCCCTGCAGCACCGCCGCTTCGATAGCGAGCTGATAATCATCCAGGGTGCCGTCGAGGGTAAACTGTCCCTGGGGACTGCCCGCGGCGGGGGTGCCCACCAGTGGCCATGCCAGGTCTTGCCAGTTCCCACGACCGCGAATAACCATATCGTCCTTGCTGCCAGCACCGACGTTGATGCCATCGACACTGGCGGTTACGTGGGTCTGTGCACCGGAGTCAGTGTGGTGTGCCGTTAGCTCTATCGACGTGGTGGCGCCCTGTTGCCAGCTCAGCTCGAGGCGACTGACCACTTCCCCCATTTGCGGGAGAGCGGTACTGAGGTCAGCGTCGACCCTGGCCCGGGTCCGATTGCCACTGGCCTGCAACTTTCCTCCCAGCGTTAGCGCAGGCCATGCTGTCTGGATCTGGTGTGGATTCACGCCCTGCAATACCACTTGCGCCTGCCACTCGGCAGTATTGAGTACGTCATTCACCGTACCGTCAATTTTTGCACTACCCTTATCATCCGCCGGGTCGCGAGCCGCACCGATCACCAATTCCTGTTGAAAAATTAATTCCCGTAAAGTCCCGCTCAACTGTACGCTTCCTTGCAGGGCAACCACCCCGTCAGTTTCCCGGGGCGCTCGTTGCCAGTTGAGCGCAACATCCAGAGGATAATCGCCACTGGGCAGCACCTGCCCCGACGCGTTACCCACAATGCCCGCACTTTCTACCGTCATTCGTTCGATGTGAATTTCGTTACGATTTACCCGTAAATCCAGTTCCACTCGATCCACCATCGGCAGTTGAGTGTGCGGCAAACTCAGACCCGTTATTTGCACACCGCCGATCTCCAGCGCGAGTGGCAATACCAGGTCCGGCAATGTGCGCGGTGTTGTGCTGGCTGGCAGCCGCTGTGAGCCAGCCTCTGTATCTACCAGGATCACTGACACCCCATCAATCTTGAACGCCGCTACCGCCAACACGCCTGAGAACAAACGAAGTGGTTGCCACTGCATATCAAGTTGCGCCACTTCCAGGGTCATCTGTTCGGAGTGGTAACTGAGTCCGCTTAAATGCAGCGGCCCGGCCAGACGGCCGGCAATATCCCCCACCTGTACCTGCCCGGGTAGTGCACCACTGGCCACCTGTATCGCCCACCGCAAACCGGTCTCAGACAGCAACACAAACAACATCACGGCGAAAATTATCGCCAACCCTGTAGCCACCCGTCGCAGTGTTCTCACAGGTCCGGCCCTATCACTACGTGCAACTGGATACCCCTGTGTTCGTTATCCCCCAGGGGCTGGGCGATATCGACCCGAATCGGACCCACCGGGGAGCGATAACGCACGCCTAATCCGATGCTCTTTTTCAGTGATTCCCCCATATCGTTAAACGCATTGCCCGCGTCCACAAACACGGCCGCGCCCCAGTTACCCCGCAAGTGACGTTCGTATTCCGCGCTGCCGACCACCAGATATTTCCCGCCAATCACTTCACCCAGCGAATTTTTCGGTCCGAGGGCCTCAAAGTCATAGCCGCGCACGCTTTGATCGCCCCCGGCAAAAAACCGTTTCGACCCCGGCAGATCGTCGACCGCCGCCAGGGCCGTTATACCCAGTTCACCGCGCACTAAAATACGGCTGCGAGGGCCAAGGGTTTTTATCCATTTACCCGCGCCACGGGCCTGTAAAAATGTCGCGTCGGAACCCAGAGTTTCTTCCGAACCCAACAGATCGAACCCGAGGCGCCAACCCCGGGTGGGGAACAAGCGGTCGTCGGTGTCGACACGGGTCCAGTTCACCGCCGGATACACCAACGTCGAGCGACCATCTTCGTCGCCCACCTGAAAATCTTCCGTTTCAAAATTCAAACTCATGGTTTCCAGCCATCCGGCGCGAATCAACGTGCGTTTGGCGCTGGTATTAAGAATACGGCTGTCCCGGCTGTCCGTGGATTCGTCGATAAAACTGGAACCCAGAGCAAGCCGCTCGGTGCCCGGATCGCCCAGCGGGATCAAGTACTGAATATTTGCCACGCTACTTTTGGTGGAAAGTTTAAGGTCGGTATCCAGTAGATGACCCACGTCGTTGACTCTGCGTGCATAGCCAAAACTGGCGCGCGGCCCGGTGTCGGTGCCAAAACCCACGCCAAAGCGATAGCGATGTTGCTTGTTGGCGGTCAACTCGACGCGCACGGGGATAGTTAAATCCTGTGCGTCCTGCCGATTCGCGCTGACCGAAACAGCAGAGAAATACTGACTGTCGTTGAACCGGTTTTGCAGATCGAGCAACGCCCGCCGCCGGAACATCTGTCCGGGTTCGATCGTCACAAAACCCATCAAAAATTCGTCGCGGAAAACGGCATCCGGTGTCTGCACAAATTCAACGGGGCCGAACTTGTACTGCGACCCGGTATCCAGGTGCAGCACCACCGACACCGTGTAGGTCGCCAGATTAACCGTCACCGCACGGCGCGTGAATTGCGCATCCAGATAGCCGTTGCGCGCTGCGGTGCGCAACAACTGTTGTTTGGCGTCTTCGTAGGGCTGATGCAAAAATACCTGCCCGACGCGAGTGGGGAATTTTTCCACCAGCTCCGTGAATACCGCCGCGCTGGCCCCCGCCCCCTCAAGCCGGACTTCGACATCAGCGACGGTAATTTCAGGTCCTGGCACAATATGGTAGCTTGCAGTGAGCTTGTCGCCATCGGCAACCAGCTCCCCGCTAACCTGCGGGCGATAGTAGCCAAACGGCTGCAGGGCGTCTTTGATTTGCTGGGGTGCGACCACATGTAACTTGCGTACCCGGCTGGATTTCAGTTTTCCGCCGTCTTTTTCCCGGGCGATATCCAGCAACGTCATGACATTGGCCAACACAGGGCCTTCGACACCGGTGACCACCACGGTCAATTCCACGGCTTGCACGGGGGCGCTCAACCCCACCAGTAACCCTATCAATAATCTGGCGAAGCTTCTGAGAACCGGACGCTCAGAGCGCGAAAGTGGCTGGGCGCGGGACAACAGTCTGACCTCCAGGGGCAAAAGCGCGGGATTTCGTCTTACTACCGGCGTCTTTCCTTAACGAGGCGCGGCACACCAACTTGCCCCACCGATGGCACAGGCACCCGACTATAGGTGCAGGCGCGGCCAACCAGTTTACGTTAGCGACCTCCCAAAGTCACAGCCGGCGACTGGCTGGCCGTACCAGGAAGCGGGATAGGTTGCCTGTACATAAGGGCGGAGTGGAACCTGGGGCCGAAGTAAAATTTTACTAAACACTATTTGTCAAGATTTTTTACCCGCAATTAATGACCCTGAATTCACCATTTATATTTGATAATTGCATTTTTCACCCCTAACTTCCCGTAATTGGTCTATACAGCTAGTGTCTGCAGTCGATCAAGTACGCAGTTTTGACCCGGACGTCGCCCATAATTACTACTAAAAATATGATTCCAGGGGAGCACACGATGAAACCAGTCAAATTACAACCTCTCGCTCGCGCAATGATAGGCTCCGCAGTCGCCGTGGCGTTACTCGGTGCCGTCAGCGCTAACGCAGCAACAGAGGCATTTCTCGAAGAAATTCTGGTCACCGCCACCAAAAAAGCCGGGGGGGTCGATGTGCAGGATGCCTCCGTGGCCATTACCGCCTACGGTGAAGAACAACTCGACGCACTGTTCGTGCGCGACCTGAAAAGCCTGAGCTACTCCGCACCCAGCGTGCAACTGGAGGACATCGGCACTACCCGCGGCACCGCCAACTTCTCCATACGCGGTTTAGGCGTTAACAGCTCTATTCCCTCAATTGACCCCACCGTAGGTGTTTTTGTCGACGGCATGTATATGGGCGTCAACCAGGGCATCGTGATGGACACCTTTGATCTGGAAGGGGTAGAAGTATTGCGCGGGCCCCAGGGCCTGCTGTTTGGGCGCAATGTGACCGGCGGCGCGGTATTGATGCGCACCACCCGTCCCGGCGACGAGTTCCATATGAATACCAAGGTCGCGGCGGAAACCGGTATGAACTACTACGCCTCCACGGTAATGTCCGGACCCTTAAGCGATACCGTGGGCGCCAAGTTCGCGGTGTACTACAACGATGACCGGGGTTATTTCGAAAACAAATTCGACGGTAATGATCACTTTGGCGACGCCGATACCAAGGTGCTGCGGGGCGCGCTGACCTACACCCCCAGTGAAACCCTCGACTTTATTTTGCGCTACGAGTATGGCGAATCCCAGGGTGATGGCCCGGCCGCGCAGAACGCCGCACTTTTTGGACAACATAAGAATTTTGATTTTTCCATTAATAACGACGGCTACTACGACAATCGCTGGAATCAGGCGATATTTGAAACCACCAAGGATGTGGCCTTCGGTGATGGTCAGATAGTGAATATCCTCGGCTGGCGGGAATACGAAGGGGGCAGTGGCGGCGATATAGACTCCACTCCGGGAAGTCCTTTTGGCTTTCACTCGAATGCCCTACTTTACCAGGACCAGTGGTCCAATGAATTGCGCTATTCCGGCACCTTTGGCCGGGTCAGCGTAACCACTGGCGTGTATTACTTTACCCAGGATATCGACTACCGCGAACAGCGTCTTATCTTTGGTGGCGCCATAAACAGGATCGGTGGTGGTACGCAAGAGGGGGACACCTGGGCCATTTTTAGCCAGTTTGATATTGCCCTGAATGACCAGTGGACATTAAATCTGGGTGGCCGCTACTCGGAGGAGGATAAGGACGCCAAAATTGCTTATATAACCAGTGCATCTACACCCGTCAATCAATGCACGATCAGCGGCGGTTGTGCCGCCTACGATTTCGAGGATTCCGATAATTGGACCAGTTTCTCGCCGAAAGTGGGCCTGGAATGGCGGCCGGATGATATGACCATGGTGTACGGCTTCTGGACCAAAGGCTTTCGCAGTGGCGGTTACAACCTGCGACACACCAGCACTATATTTGCAAACGAAGGCTTTGATCAGGAAGAACAGGACAGCTATGAAATTGGCCTGAAAAAAGACTTTCTCGATGGCAAAGTGCGGGTCAATGCCGCTGCCTACTACAATGAAATCGACGATATGCAGCGGGAACTTAATTTACCCGAAGGCAATACGGTAGTTCAACTGATCCGCAATACTGCCGAGGCCACCATCACCGGCGCAGAGATAGAAGTGCAAACATTCCCTATGGAAAATCTGATGGTGCAGTTTAGCGCGGGTTACGTCGATGGCACCTATGACAAGGTGTTCTTTGATATTTCCGGTACTGATGGCGTAATCGACGGCGAAGACAAAGCCCTCGATTTACCCCGACTGTCGCCCTGGACCTACGGTACTCGCGTAGTCTACGACCTGCCGGTGGGCGACCTGGGCACGATTACCACCAGCGCCAGTTTTTACCATCGGGACGAGGCGGCCTACACCGATAACAACCGCGGTATGCTGACTGCCGCAGATATGGTGGATGCCAGTATCGCCCTGCGCACCATGGACGATCGCCTGACCATTTCCCTGTACGGCAAAAACCTCAAGGATGAAGTCACCATCGGCGGTGATACTCAGTTGCCGCAAACGACTCCAACAGATTTTTTCCTGTTTGGCGGCCCCGGGGCCAGCTTCTCGCCTCTTAACAAGGGCAAAATTATTGGTATGGAGGTTCAGTACAGTTTTTAGTCCGCGGATGTAACGATTCGCAGATTACCTTAACCCCGGGTGGACGATTGACCTAGACTCTCCCCGGGGTTTTTTATAGCCGAACACCTGCAACGCAAACCATATGACCCGTTCTTAGTTTCACGCGGCAATTGCCAATGGCTCCAAGGTGCCAAACTTTTGCCGTAAAAACAGGCTCCTGCTATATTGGCGGTCACACCGGTTGTTAGTATTTTTTCACGGATTTTTCCCATGACTTTCTCCAATCTCCTTCAGCCCATCAACGTGGGCGGCACCACGCTGAAAAATCGCGTCATGATGGGTTCCATGCACTCCGGTCTGGAATTGCTGGATCGACCCTTCGAACGTCTCGCTGCGTTTTATGGCGAGCGCGCCAAGGGTGGCGTAGCGTTGATTGTGACCGGTGGCTACTCCCCCAACGCAACCGGCTGTATTGAGGAGAACGGGCCGCTGTTTAACGCCGCGGATCAGGTTGACGAGCATCGCATCATCACCAACCGTGTACACCGTGAGGGCAGTAAAATTCTATTGCAGATACTGCACTCTGGCCGCTATGGCAAGGATGACAGCATTGTCGGTTTTTCCGATGTGCGCTCCCCGATCAATAAACGCATTCCCCGCACATTGAGCAGCGACGAAATAGAACAGTACGTGGAAGATTACGCGCGCACTGCACAGCTCGCTTGTGATGCCGGGTACGACGGTGTGGAAGTGATGGGCTCGGAAGGTTATCTGATCACCCAGGCGCTGGTGAAACGCACGAACAACCGCACCGATCAATGGGGCGGCAGTTATCAAAATCGCATGCGCTTTGCGCTGGCCATCGTGGCGCGTATTCGCGCGCGAGTACCGGCGGATTTTATTTTAATGTTTCGAATTTCGGCAATTGATCTGGTGGAGGGTGGTTCCACCGGCGCGGAAATCGTTGAACTTGCCCAGGCGCTGGAACAGGCCGGCGTGGATATTCTCAACACCGGTATCGGCTGGCACGAAGCGCGGGTGCCGACGATTGCGTATATGGTGCCGCGCGCCGCCTGGCGTTTCGCCATTCGCAATATTACCCACAACGTCACCATTCCGGTGATTGCCTCCAACCGGATTAATACCCCGGAAGTCGCGGAAGATATCATTGCCAGCGGCGACGCACAGATGGTGTCCATGGCCCGCCCCATGCTGGCCGACCCCAATTTTGTCGACAAGGTACGTGCCGGGCGCGACCATGAAATTAATACCTGCATCGGTTGTAATCAGGCTTGTCTCGATTTTATTTTTACCGGCCGAGCCACCAGTTGCCTGGTGAATCCGCTGGCCGGTCGCGAGTTGGAAAATGCCGGTATAAGCGCCACTGCCACACCAAAAAATATTGCGGTAATCGGCGCCGGTCCCGCCGGTATGACCGCCGCTTGCACAGCCGCCCAGCGCGGTCATCGCGTCACGTTGTTCGACGCGGGTAACGCGATTGGCGGACAATTAAATCTGGCGAAAATTATTCCGGGGAAAATGGAATTCTACGAAATGCTGCGCTACTACCGCAGCCAGCTTGATAAATATGCCATCGACGTGCGCCTGAACACCGCCGTTACCGCCAGCACATTAGCCGAACAGGCGTTTGACGAAGTGATTGTCGCCACCGGTATCGAGCCACGGATACCCGACATTGTCGGGCTCGACCACCCGTCGGTGCTGACCTATCTACAGGTGCTACGGGATCAGGCGCCAGTGGGCAAGCGTGTGGCTATATTGGGCGCCGGCGGTATCGGTTTCGATGTGGCGGTGCTACTCAGTCAGGACGCAAACCACGACGCGGTCAGCGCCGAGCAGCGCAGCGCCACATTTTTGCACCACTGGGGTGTGGACATCAGTCTTACCACCGCTGGCGCGTTGTCGCCAGACGGTCCACAATTCCCACCCGCGGCGCGCGATATCTTTATGCTGCAGCGCAAACCCAGTGCGCTCGGCAAATCCCTGGGCATGACCAGCGGCTGGGCGCTACGCGCGGAACTGGCACTCAGTGGGGTGCAATTTATTGCCGGTGTTACTTATCAAAAAATTGACGACACCGGATTGCACTACAGTATCGACGGGGAGCAACACACGCTGGCGGTCGATAACATTATCCTTTGCACCGGCCAGGAACCCCTCAACCACCTGTATGGAGAGCTTATTCAACTCGGGATCAGCGCGCACCTGATTGGCGGTGCATTGCAAGCGCGGGAACTGGATGCCCTCAGTGCGATTGATCAAGGCTTGCGACAGGGTCTCGCCATCTAGCAGAACCGCGTCGCCGCGTGATTAACACCGGTACCGGGCATGCCACTGATACCACGCAGCTGCGCCCTTAGCATTGAAGTCGGCGCGCACGGCCCCTGTATTCCCCTTGCCCCCTCGTTTGTCAGTCCCGTGCGCTGACCAGTTGCAGGCGCATGCCGACCCGGCCCTCCCCCGCGCTCTCCAACGCGGCCTCCTGCACCCGAATTGCCGACCCGGAACGAAGTTCAGTCAACCACTGAAGAAGCGCCGCAAACTCCACGCCGTCGGCCCACACCCGCACATTGTTGGCACCGGGTTCAATCCGGTCTATGTGTATCGACAGGGCGCTGGCGGTTTCACTCACAATCGCCACCAGGGACTGTTGGGATTTTTGCGCGTCTAAACCGTCCGCGCGCCCCGCCACCGCACCCTGTAACGCTGGGCGGTTCCGGGTTAGCCAATGATCCAATTCGCGCGCCTGCTGAAAACGGGCGCGGCCATCCTGGTAAAAATTCAGGGCTGGCGCGAAGACTGAAAAATACACCAGCAACACCAATAAAAACGCGCCGCCAACGGACAAAAAAAGCTGCTCTCTGGCATTCAGCTCACGCCAACGGGCCAGTAACGTCGACAGGGCATTATTCATCCTTGCCCCCGATCACCAAATTCGCGCGCACGCCGGCATTTTCGCCCCGCGCGGATTGCAGGCGCGCGCCGCTTCCAAATTTGTTTAGCGCCGTAACTAACGCTTCTACCCGCTGTATCGATGCGGCGTCGATATCCACATGCAGCGTGCTTTCCCGACCGTCGTAGCGCAACCCACGCAGCGTGAAAGACTCGGAAGCGAATGCCTGCCACGCCCTCGCCAACATCTGTACCTGTTCCATAAAACCGGCAACGCCACTGGCGGCGGCATTTCTCAGGTGTCCCTCAGCCTGACTGCGAACATCCACAATTTTTTTATCTGATGGAAAAATTTCCCGATAACGCGCTTCTACTTGCTGCTCAAGGGCAGTCGCCCGATAGGCAAAATATGCTCCCGCGCTAACGAAATAAATTAATTGCAAACCCACCAGCAGCGCCATGGCCGCGGCAATATTTCTCCACCGAGCCGCTCCGGTTTGCCGTGCAGAGGGGGCAAACTCGCCCTGCAACAGGTTGGCCGCTGTCATACTTGACGGTAACTGGGCGCTCAACAGGGTCAGGGGATTATCGACCTCTCGCACCTCGATGTTTTTAATACCTCCACCTGCGGCCGACAACCGCCAGCGACCCTCGTCCTCTGGATTGATCAGCACCAGGGTATCCGTCACCTGGTCCTCGCACAGTGCCGCCAGTACGATCTCGCCGTTGACGTCGTCCACAGCACAGCTTTTGCCCAGGGCGTTTTTCGCGAGCACCATCCCATCCCGCGCCATTACCGTCACGGCGCCGTTGGTGACGGGCAGCAACCAGCTATCCGGAATAACCGCCGTTGGGCTTAATTGGGCCGTGCGTAGACGTTCCAGCAAACTGGCGACGATGCGACGCTCAACAACGGCGCACTGCACTGTGCCATTCGCACTCGGGTCAAGCAGCGCAAAATGCAGACTTTCCACAGCAACTGCCAACTCATCTTCGACCAGATAAGGTAATGCGGACAGCAATCGCCTTTTTTTTCCCGGTGGCAATACCACGGTCAACACGACGACAAACTGTGCCGGAATCACCACGACGATATCCTCGTCCGCATGCGGTTGGGGCAGGTCACCGGACGCAACACCACGCGCGTCGAACCCGTCACCTTCGTCGGCAGATGTTGCCGCGATTTTTATCTTCCCCTCATCGACAACCGCGCCATCTGGCGTTACCCGCTGCCAGCTCAATTCACCTTCGCCACCCTGCAACCAGTTCGCGTCGGGATAGAGCGCCAGTATTCCGCTCATGGCTGCGTCGCCTCTGCGCCTGCGTCCACACCAGGTTGCGCGAATTCCCAGAATGGCACCCGCGTCCGCGCCAGGGTCCTGATGTGCCCGCTATTGGATTCCCGCGACATCAATGTCCGCCACTCCTGTTCCCGGCCCGCAAAGGTCACCGCGACCGACACCTCATAGTAACTGCTCGCCACTGCCAGTGGTACCGCTGGCGGGGGCACACCCGCAGTCACCGCGTCCTGCAAAAAGGCGCCGAGAGATTTAAACCCGCCGTCCAGTACACCGCGGGTCAGCACCACCTGATTGCCGTCCACCCCGGGCATCGCCGCGCTTAACAGCCGCGCGGAGGCGGTGTTGATATTAACCGCCGTGACCACCGGCAGCGCCGTGATGTAGGGCTGCAACGCTGTAAATATTTCTGCCGTCACCCCCGATACCGCGCGCAGCTCGGCGATATCCTGCAACGGTCGATCAGCGGTGCGATAGCCATTGTCGCCCGCGAGATAACCCTGATCTTCCGTGTTGTAACCCCGCGGCACCTGATCGGCATCAATCCAGTCGACAATCGCCAACGCGATTTCCGGCGCTATCCCCAGGGACGCCAGCAAGCGCTGCAATACTGCGAGTTGTGCGTCCACCATATGGCCCGCGGTGTCGATCAGATTGTTAATGTTAAACTTTTCCTGTGCATCCGTTATGCGTAAAAAAATTTCTCCCGCGTCCGGCTGATACGGCGCGCGGACCAGCGCCCACTCTTCGCTCAGGGCATCGGCAAACTCACCGGAGGTACTGTCGTCCTGCCAATCCAGGTAGAGTATTTGTCGCGCCAACAGCTCACCGCCGGAAGCGTAAGCAAACGCCTGACTGTCGTGCAGTAGTGCTCCGGTGCGCCGGGTGGCGCTGAAACCCTCCGCGGTCATACCGTTAACCAGCACCGCGACCATTGCGAAAATCAGTAGCATGGTAATCAACGCCATGCCCCGTTGCTGCTCAACCATCCCCGTTATCCAACCTGGTCTGGCGATCACGTAGTTTTACCAAACGCCGAATTTCCCCAAACCGTTGTGACGACAGAGTAATTTCCACCGCAAGGGGCAGCGCTTGCACGCCTCCCGCCTCGCTCGTAACCCCTGGGGCCAGGGGCGGCCATGCGCCATGCCATTCCCCCTCATCGCTGAGATAGCGAAAATTTAGCTCCCTTACTGACACCAGATTGCGGGTCAATGGCAACGTGTCCTGGGCCCGGTCGAGCACAGTCCAGAACAGACGCTGTAACATCGGTTCGGTCGATATTTTTTGCCACGTAGCCTTTGCATCGGTACTGCGCTCGATCGGCTCGCTACCCAGGCCATAACTGACTCGCTGCACGCTGCCACGCCGATGGCCCAGGGGGTTAGACCAGCCGCCGTAGCTAAACACCAGGGTTTGCGCGGTACCGATAAAAGGTTCTTCCCGATCCCCGTATTCGGCGCGCACGCCGCGCTCCACTATCTGACTTAATTCGTCGTGCAGGGAGCGCAAGGCGAAAGTTAGTTGCGCCATTGCCTGTTGCCGTTCGCGCAATCGCTCATGGGTTGTCATCGCCTCGCTCAACACGCGGTACGCGCCCATTCCCAGAACCGCGAAGATGGATAGCGCCACCAGCACCTCCAGCAGTGTAAAACCCCTCTGCTCCCGCCGCCTCATCAATTTAGCCCAACAAAGCCGACCAGGTGATCGACCGCACTGCTTGCGCCATTTTCCGTTTGCACGGCAATTTCGATGCGTCGAAAATCGGGCCGCGCGGTATCTGCGACGATGCTGACCACCTGCCACGATCGATTGCCCAGTTCCACACTGTCGGTGCTGGTGCCGGGTGCGGGCCAGGGTGTCTGCAACTGTAATTCCGCCAACTTGTTCTCGGCCACCCACCGCCCGACTGTGCGCATCTCTAATTGCTGTTGCTGCTGCAGTGCGCGCTGGGATTGCGCCAGCAGCACCGCAGCACATATCGCAAAAATCGCCAGCGCTACCAGCGTTTCCAGTAGTGTGAAACCGGCACTGCATCCCGGTTTACTCTTGCAGCCAGCGCAACTCCCCATAGCCTCCGCCCAACATGGTAATGGCAGTCTCAGCCCTGTCCGTAACAATCAGCGTCAACTCGAAATCGGTTATTTCACCGCTTGATAAAAATAAAATAGTGGGTGCCGGCGTAGCCTCGTCATCACGGCGCAGGAGATTGTCCTGCTCACCCTGTACTTGCACCTGTAGCCGCAGGTACCCAGGTAATTTCACCGCTCCGGGTACATCGGCGACAGTGGGGGTGTCCCAGCGTCCCGCGCGGTTCGACCACTCCAGCAAGCGGTAACCCTCCTCGTCGATCACCAGCCCCAACTCGACGCGCTGTTGCAACGCCTCATCCGCGCACCAGCGCAACAATGCGAACAGGCGATCGGCCTGATCGTGCAATTCGCCGATGCGACGATCACTGGTGCTGAGCAGCACTGCGCCGGCCATCACGCCAATAATCACTAATACCACCAACAATTCCAGCAGCGTAAAGCCGCGCTGGTACCGAGTGCCTGAAACGCCGCTCATAACTCCCAATTGTTGAGGTCCGCCGCTTCCTTTTCACCCCCTGGTCGGCCATCGGACCCGAGCGAGAACAGGTCGTATTTGCCATTGCGCCCCGGGCTGATGTACTGATAATCGTTACCCCAGGGATCTTTGGGTAATTTTTTCAGATACCCGTCCGGGTTCCAGTTCTTTGCTTCGGGAAACCCGCCCGGTTGTGTCACCAGGGCCTGCAAGCCCTGATCGGTGCTGGGGTAATTAAAATTGTCGAGTTTGTATAAATCCAGCGCGTTGGCGACGGCGCGCATATCGCTTTTCGCGGCGGTAACCCGGGCTTCTCCCGTACGACCGATAATATTCGGTATCACCAGCGCGCCGAGCACACCGAGAATCACGATCACCACCATAATCTCAATCAGGGTAAAACCTCTGGCGCGTCGATACATACCCAACGGGAAACTGACGCTATTCATAGTTCGTTTACTCCTCTTTCAAACGCATGTCCAAGTCTTGGTAAAGCTGAGGGCGCTGTCGCCAGCCAGTTACACCACCAACTGGTTCAAACTCAGTATGGGTAGCAGAATCGCCAACACGATCAACATCACCACCGCACCCATGGTCAATAACATCAACGGCTCAAACAGGGCGACCAGGGTGGCCACCAGCACCTGCAAATCCCGTTGTTGCTGGTGAGCGGTGCGCGCCAGCATGGCATCCAGTTCGCCGCTGGCCTCACCGCTGGCAATCATGTGCAGCATAATCGGCGGAAAACAACCGGTCGCGCCCAGGGCGTCGTACAGCGTGGCGCCCTCGCTGACCTGGCGCCGCGCCACCCCCACCTGCTCGCGAATGTAATCGTTACCCACCACGTCCCCCGCAATATGCATCGCATCCACCAGCGGTACACTGCTCTGGGTCAGAATACTCAGCGTGTTGATGTAACGGGCCGCGTTAACACCACGGCTCAATTTGCGCACCAGTGGCCAGCGTAAATAGCGCTGGTGCAATGCTCGTCGCCAACCGGGATTGCGCAGTGCGACGCGAAATCCCGCGACCAGCGCGAATGCGGCCAGCGCCACCAGCCAGCCCCAGGCCACCATAAAATCACTGAGCGCCACCAAGCCGCGCGTCAGAGCGGGTAGTGGCTGACCGGTGCCGCTAAACACCTTGATAACATCCGGCACCACATAAACCATCAATCCGGTCACAATGGCGAAGGACAACACCACCAGTAACACCGGATAAATCAGCGCGATCTGCACCTTTTGTCGAAACTCGTGGCTCTGTTCAATGTAATCCGCGAGCTGAGCCAGCACGCGATCCAGATACCCGGACTGCTCACCCGCAGCAATGGTAGCGCGAAACAGGCGGTCAAAGGTTCCAGGGAAATCCGCCAGCGCATGGGCGAGGCTGTAGCCTTCCCGTACCCGCGCCCGCAACGCTGTAACAATGCGCCGTGCGCGCGCTGATTCGCTCTGCTCTGCTACCGCTCCGAGTACCTCGGTCAACGGCATACCGGCCTGCACCAGAGCCGCCAGCTGCCGTGTCATCAGCGCCAATTGACGAATGCCGAGGTGCTGACCAAGAAGCGGGCGATGCAACGCCTTCGGCTTTTCGTCCGCCAACTCCACCGCCAGGGGTGTCAACGCCCGCTCCCGTAATTGCTGACGAATATGGCGCGCACTGTCCCCTTCCAGGGCACCCTTGCGCTGCTTTCCCTGAGCATCGATCGCAATATAGTCAAAGGCGGGCATGGTCGATTCCGATTATGGCTCCTGCAAGCGTGTGTGCCAGTCCAGACTACTCGTCCTGAGTGACCCGCAAAACTTCCTCCAGGGCGGTGATACCGGCCAATACCTTGCGGCAACCGTCCGCGCGGATGGACGGCCCCAGGGTGCGGGCATAATTGACCAGCGTCGCCTCCGACGCCTGGTCGTGAATCAATTCCCGCAAGCGGGCGTCCACCACCACCAGTTCGTAAATACCCGTGCGCCCGCTGTAGCCCTGGTGGTGACAGCTGTCACAGCCATGGGCGGAAGCGCGATATAGCCGCTCTGGTGGCGTTGTGGGAACACCCAGTAACGCGCACTCGGCAGCGTCCGGGGTATAGGCCTCGCGGCAGTCCCGACACAACACCCGCACCAGCCGTTGCGCCAGCACTCCCACCAGGCTGGAGGCCAGTAAAAAGGGCTCCACGCCCATATCGATCAGCCGCGTCACCGCACCTGTGGCAGTGTTGGTATGCAACGTCGATAGCACCAGATGCCCCGTCAGACTGGCCTGCACCGCGATCTGCATGGTCTCCAGGTCGCGAATCTCCCCCACCATCACCACATCGGGATCCTGACGTAAAATGGCCCGCAGTCCGCGCGCAAAGGTCATACCCGCTTTGACATTGACCTGGGTCTGACTAACCCCTTCGAGATGGTATTCAACCGGGTCTTCGACGGTCAGAATATTCATTTTGCGGTCGTTAATGCGCCCCAGTCCCGCATACAGCGTTGTGGTCTTACCCGACCCGGTGGGTCCGGTTACTAAAAAAATACCGTGGGACAACCGCAATAACCGGTCGCAGTGGCGCAAATCCTGTTCCGCCATGCCCAGCGCCGCCAGATCCATACGCCCCGCCTGCTTATCCAGCAGGCGCAATACCACCCGCTCGCCGTAGGAGGTGGGCATGGTGGACACCCGCACGTCCACATCGCGCCCCCCCAGGCGCAGGGAGATACGCCCGTCCTGGGGCACCCTTTTTTCGGCGATATCGAGCCGTGCCATTACCTTCAGACGGGACACCAACAACGGTGCCAACGCGCGCCGCGGCTCGACCACATCGCGCAACACGCCGTCGGTGCGAAAGCGAATAGCCAGTCGAGTTTCGTAAATTTCCACATGAATGTCCGAGGCCTGCTGCTTGATCGCTTCGGCGAGAATGGCATTAATCAGCCGGATTATTGGCGCGTCCTCCTGTTGCTCCAACAGATCCTCGGTCTCTGGCACCGCGGCGGCCAGCCGTTCCAGGTTCAGATCCTCGCCGATATCAGCCACCATGGCCATGGCGGTGTCACTGTGCTGCTCGTAGGTGCTACTGATATGCCGCTGAAATGTATCGTCGTCGGCCACTTCGAGCACCACTGGCTCACCGACAAAACGTCTGATTTCCGTTATGACCGCCAGTGTTGGGGGCCGCTTGCACAGCACGCGGCGCGGCTGTTGGCCATCGTTAAGTAGCACCACGCCGTGGCGCTTGGCAAATCCAAACGGCAGTAATGGCTGAGTATGGGACAGTGCTGCATCGCGGTTCACGGCTGTGGCTCAACCCCGGAGTCGGGTGCGCGGGGTGCATCGGGGACCGGCACTGCCTGCGGGGAGCTTCTTTTTATTTCTGACTCAGCGTCACTCGGTATGACTGACGTGGGCGGGGGTGCATCGACCCAATCGGGAAGCAGGGGCAGGGGGCCAGGCACGTAAAACGTTTCGACGCGGCCGCCAAACTGTTTCTGGTTATCGCGCATCTGCTCGTAACGAGCGCGGGTGGCGTCGTTAGTGCTGCGGTTATCGCGTAAAATGACCGGGTGGATAAATACCATCAGGTTTTTCTTAACCACGGTGCTCGAGGTACTTTTAAACACCCGTCCGATGATGGGAATATTGCCCAGCAGTGGCACCTTGGATTCGGACTCGGAAATTTCATCGCGAATCAGACCGCCCAACACTAACACCTGGTCGTTGTCGATTAGCACGCGGGTTTTTATTTCCCGCTTGTTGGTAATGATATCCGCTGTTTGCACAGTGCTTTGCGCGATACTTTCCACCTTCTGTTCGATGTCCAGCGTCACCGAATTATTGGTATTGATACGCGGCTTTATTTTCAACGACACGCCGATGTCCTGGCGCTGAATGGTTTGAAAGGGGTCGTTGTCCCCCTCGCGCTTTTGAGAGCCGGTAATAAACGGCACACTGGAGCCCACGAGAATCTGCGCCTCCTCATTGTCCAGGGCGAGAATGGTGGGCGTGGACAGTATATTGGCATTGGTTTCGCCTTCCAGGGCCTGAATAATTGCGCGCAACGTGCCACCGCGAAAATAACCGAGGGACAGGCCGCTGCCCAGCGTTACCGTACTGGTGGAACTGTCAAACGTGAGCGGAGACACCGTGGGCGGAAACGCGGAAAAACCGGCGAACACCGATTCCTGATCCGGGGTCAAATTGGATTGCCACTGCACGCCGAGGTCGTTGGCCAGATCTTCATTAACTTCAACAATGAGCGCTTCCACCAGCACCTGTGCGCGGCGCACATCGAGTTTGCCGATTACTCCACGCATGGCATTTTGCAGCGAGGGTGGTGCGGTAATAATCAGGGCGTTAAGGGATTCGTTGGCGCGAATATTGACATCCACATCGGCGAGGCGTTGATCCTTCTCGCCTTTCTGTACACTGCCGCTGACGCTTTCCAGGATCGGCACCAGATCTTCCGCCTTGGCATACTGCAAATAAATGACCTGGGTATTGCCGTCGCCACTGAGGGGTTGGTCGAGGCGCTGCACCAGCGCTTTTATCTGCTGGCGGGTCACCGGATCACCGGTCAGGAGCAGACTATTGGAGCGCTCGTCCACCGCAATGGTGAGTCCTTTCGTCTCCGCACCCTGACCCTGTTGCCCACCACCGGGTAGCAGTTTGCCGACCACGTCCGCCACCTGACGGGCGCTGGCAAATTGCAACGGCAATAACTCAATATCGATGGAACCCACCTGATCAAGGCGATCCACAATACGCGCAATCTGATCGATTTTTCCGGCGCTGGCAGCGATTAAAATCGCGTTGGTAGGGGGATAGGCCGCGAGATGGGCAAACTGCGGCACCATCGGGCGCACCAGGTTAACCACCTCCACCGCCGAAATATTTTTGACCTTGACGATGCGCACCACCATATCTTCCTGACCGGCGTTACCGGTTTCGAGTAGCGGCACATCGTTTTCCTTGGCCTGCTGCGCCGGAATCACCTTGAGCGCATCGCCCGCCTCAATCACGCTGAAGCCGTGCACCTGCAACACCGACAGAAACACCTGGTAGGCCTCTTCGCGCGTCATCGGCTCGCCAGCCAGAACGGTCACCCGGCCCTTCACATTGGGATGGACAATAATGGTTTTGTTGGTAACCTGGCCTGCCCAACGCACCAGGTCTTCGATTTCCGCATCCTGCAAGCTCAGGGTCACCGTTTCGTCCCGGTCACCGGAACCCTCCACTGCCCCCAGCGGGAGATGGTAGATAGACAGCAACATCGCCAGCAGAATGAAGGTTCTTATGCGCATAATCTGTCCTTGAATATTATTGTGAATTTCGCACTACTCGGCGCTGCGCTGGCGCAGGCGCTGCAAACGCTCCCGCAATTGGGTGGCACGCTGGTTATTCTGCACACTGGAGCCACTATCCCCAGTATCGGGCGGCGTCGCCTCCTGACTCGCCACATTGTCTCCGCGTAGCCGACGCTGCGCAAGATGCGGGGCGGGGCCAGTTGATTCGCTCTTTTCCGGGTAGCGCAGGGTTTCCAGTGCACCACCGCGATTGAGCACAACGCTATCTGCCGCCACCGCGTGGAGACTGATATCGTCGGCGATTTCGTCGCCGATGCGATAAAACCCGGATTCACCGCGCGCCTGTGCTATCACGGCACCCGCAAGGCGCTCCCCATTACTGGCAAAAATACCGTGTAACTGCAGGTCGAGGCGGGTGTCCGGGATGGTTTCTACGGTCGCCGTACTAGCCGCAGTGGCAGTCGCGCCGCCCATCATATTCAGAGCGACGATTGCCGCAAGATCCAGCGTATCGCTCTCCACACTTGCGTTGCCCCCCGCGTCCACACCCAACGGGTCTACGCCACCCGCCAGGATGCGGCTGTCAAAGTAGCCCTGCAATCCGAGTAGTGACAACCCGACGCACAAAACGGGTAGCAGCACCTTTGAAGCAGACGCGCCAATCGGTGTGTTATTAGCTTTGTGTCCACCAACCCTGTTGATACCGACCCGTTTCATATGATCCGGTTCCATTGTGCACTCGGTGTGCACAACTGCTAATTCTGCCCACTAACGACCGCAGACTCAACCGGAATTCGAAGCATTTCCGGCGGCTAATCCAGACACAGTTCAGCCACCCTGTTCGACATAATACTTGACCTCCAGGCTGAGAAAATCTGCTCCACCGCACCCCGATTTTATTGTGATCCCGATATCAATCCGCTATTATCGCCAGCTCTTAGTCGTCCGTGCACAGCTAGCGTGGGCGCGACCGGCACGATAAAAAAAATCAAGCGCAAATGGATACGATCAGCGAAGATCGAAGGCTGGGCACAAGACACCTTTCACTGCGCAATTCGCAACTCACAGTCAGAGCGCTGTAACGATCAATGGTCTTTACAATTTTTCTACTTTCGGTGAGCTGATGCGTACTTAACATCGCATCTGCATAACCATAAAATAATAACCGGAGACACCCATAATGATCACATCCGAATACGATACCTTACTGATAGTTCTGTCCTATATCATCTCCGTCATCGGTTCCTTTACGGCCCTTGAACTGGCTACCAATATACGCGCTGCGACAACACCCCTGGCGAGATTCGCCTGGCTCGCCGCCGCCGCCCTCGCCATTGGCGGCGGCGCCATCTGGGCCATGCACTTTATCGGCATGCTGGCCTATATCCTGCCAATCCCGGTCTCCTACGACGTCGCATTGACCGTACTTTCGCTGGTTATCGCCGTAGCGGCCTGTGCAGCGGGGCTTTCCCTGCTTAGCGCTAAAACCGCCGGTACAGCAAAACTATTGATCGCCGGGACGATTACCGGGTTGGGGGTAGCCGGCATGCACTATACCGGGATGGCCGCGATGATTATGCCCGCATCTATGTCCTACAATATGCCATTGGTGTACGCGTCGATCGCCATCGCCATCGCAGCGGCGACCGTCGCCCTGTGGATGGCGTTCAATCTCAGAGGCTTTGTGCAACGGGTTGGCAGTGCCTGCATCATGGGGCTGGCGGTGTGCGGTATGCACTACACCGGCATGGCCGCGGTAACCATGACGCACCAGACCATGGAAATTAGCGGAGCAGTTCTGAGCAACCAGACCCTGGCGTTTTACACCTTTGTATCGGTGGCCGTCATTATGGTGTTATTGACCGTAGTCAGCCTGTTTAAATCGGTATCCGAACCCATTTAGTGGTCGCGCAAATTATGCACTGCCTGCGGTAACTGGGTACCGATGGTTCAGTTCCGAATACGGCTGGTTTCTATCGGTGATAGCGCTAAACTGCCCCCATGGAAACCAACCTTCAGGCCCTCGACCAGAACCGGTGCAGCAAGGCGCGCCTGGCCCGGGATGCCCGTTTTGACGGCCTGTTTTTCGTCGGTGTAAAAACCACCGGGATTTTTTGTCGACCCGTGTGCCCCGCCACCCCACCCAAAGAACGCAACGTGCAGTACTTTTCCACCGCCCTCGGCGCACTACAGGCCGGGTTGCGACCGTGCCTGCGCTGTCGCCCGGAAGCAGCACCGGGTTCTCCCGCGTGGCGAGGGGTGCAAACCACCCTTGCCCGCGCGGTGCGCATGATCGATAACGGCGAATGGCGCGAGCAATCGCTGCCGGAATTTGCTGAGCGACTCGGGGTAAGTGACCGCTACCTGCGCCGTCTGTTCACCCAGCAACTTGGTATTGCGCCCCTGCAATACGCGAACTTTCGCCGCGTATTATTTGCCAAGCAACTATTGCAACAGACTGCGTTGCCGGTGACTGAAGTGGCTTATATCGCCGGATTTGGCAGTGTGCGACGCTTTAACAGTGTGTTTTCACAGCTCCTGGGGTTAAATCCGCGACAACTGCGCGGTGCCCAACTGGCCAGTGCGCCCCTCGACAATGGTCTCACCGTATTGCTCAGTTACCGTCCCCCCTACGCCTGGTCGATGGTGCGCGACTTTTATCGCCCTCGGCATATTGCCGGCCTGGAACTGGTGACGGACGACAGTTACAGCCGCAGCTTTGCCCTCGGCACTTGCACTGGTGCATTCACCGCGACCCATAAACCCGATAAAAATGGTTTTCAGGTGGAGCTGTTCTTGTCCGACCCGCGCCACACGCTGGCCATTATTCAGCGCATTCGCCGCCTGCTGGATCTCGATGCGGATGCCACCGTGATTTCCAGCCACCTGGGGAAACACCCCCTTCTCGCCCCCCTCGACAGTACGGGTATCAGACTACCGGGATTGTGGTCGCCGTTTGAAGCGGGGGTCAGGGCCATTCTCGGGCAGCAGGTGTCGGTCAAAGCCGCCCATAATCTGGTGTCCAAACTGGTGACTGAGTTGGGCGCGCAGGTTCGTACGGATATTAATCATCGGCGGGCCGATGGTCCCCACTTGCTGTTTCCCACCCCAGCGGCAGTGGCCGGTTCAAATTTGGCCTTTCTGGCGATGCCCGACAAACGCCGTCAGGCGTTGCGCGGGCTGGCGCAGTTAGTTGCGCGCCAATCGGTTGCGCAGGAGTTTCACAGCTTCCATAGCAATCCCTGTGAGAATTGGCTGGCCATTCCCGGTATCGGTCCCTGGACCGTGCAATACACCGCGTTTCGCGCAGGCCATCCGGATATTTTTCTGGATGGCGATCTCGGTGTAAAAAATGCCGTGCGCAAACTTACTGCCGCATCTGGTGAAACGCCCGAACTCGACGCAACTGCGGTCAGCCCCTGGGGCAGCTATGCCACACTGTTGCTGTGGAAAAGTCTTGGGGTGGCAGACAAATCTTGACGCTAAAAACTAAATTTTGAAGCCGGAAACTATGACCGACAACGGAGAATGGACATGTCATTCAACCCACAAACGCCACAATTTTTTTACGCGTATATGGACAGCCCCATCGGACGCCTGACGATTATCGCCTCTGCACAAGGGTTGACTGAAATCCGCTTTCCCAACCAGCACTCAACCCAGTCGGCATCATCGCCATATGCCCGCAACAGCAACAAAGATAGCCCGCACTATATCGAACAGGCGCTGGACCAACTGAGGGCGTATTTCGCAGGGAAACTTACCGTTTTTGACCTGACTCTGGCACCAAGGGGTACGGATTTTCAACAAACCGTGTGGACACAACTACGCACCGTACCCTTTGGCGCTACCGCCAGCTACGGTGCCATCGCCGCCGCCATCGGTAAGCCTAATGCAGCGCGGGCGGTGGGTATGGCCAACAGCAAAAACCCGCTGCCCATTGTCGTACCCTGTCACCGGATTATCGGCAGCAATGGCGCCCTCACCGGCTTTGCCGGTGGCCTCGACACCAAGCGCTGGTTACTGGCCCATGAACTATCCACCGGCTAACGCTTTGGGAGTTAGAACCTATCGTCGCCATTCGTAGCGGAACATCGGTACGATATAATGCCGCCCGTTTTTATACGCTCGAATAATTCGCTTAGCCAACCAGGAACCATCAGCGCAGTCAATTTGTAACATTGTTGTAACAAAGCAAACCGATACTGAGGCTTCGGTAACACGCGAACTATTGCCCCAACCTTCGACCCCAAGAGGAAGTAGTGTATGAAACAGATACTGACCAGCTCTGCCGTAACAACCTTGATCTCGCGGGGTATCCCAGGAGCCCTCCTCGCCAGCCTGATATTGACGACCTCCGGCGCGTTTGCCGCAGTGGACGACGCGACAGTGCAACAGCTGATTCAACAGGTCGAAGCGTTAACCGCGCGAGTCAATCAACTCGAGCAAAGCGACGTGGAACTGCGCGAACGCAACGCTGAGTTAGCAAAAGCCGCCAGCCTGCCAACCGCTGCCAACGACAAACTGGCCTGGGCCGAGCGCATTCAGGTTAATGGCGATTTCCGCTACCGCTACGAAAATATCGACGACGCGGACAACGACAAGGACCGCAATCGTTCGCGTATGCGGGCACGTATCGAAGCGCAGGCACAAGTCAACGAAGACTGGAAAGTGGGTTTTGGGCTGGCCTCCGGCAGCGACGACCCGGTTTCCAGCAATCAGACCTTCGGCAACGGTGGCAGCTCCAAGGGCATCAATCTGGACCTGGCCTACTTCGACTGGAGTGGCCTCGCCAATACCCATGTGCTCGGCGGCAAATTTAAAACACCGTTTTACAAACCCGGCGGGCACGCCCTGCTATGGGATGACGACTACCGCCCCGAAGGCCTCGCGGCCAACTACGCCAACGGCATATTCTTCGCCAACGGCGCCTTTTTGTATCTGGAGAGCGACGACAAGGCGGGCAGCCAGAATGCGGAAAGCATCTGGGGTACACAGGTCGGCCTGAATACCGCCCTGAGCGACAGCACCCGCCTGATCGTGGGGCTCGGCTACTACGATATTCCGGTGGCGGGCGCTAAACCGTTCTATACCAGCAGTTCGTTTGGCAACACGTTGATCGCGGACGGCCCCGATATGGTTTACCAGAACAACTACGAAGAGCTGGAGGCGTTCGCGGAACTGACATTCACCCTGGGTGGACTGCCAGCCAGTGTGTTTGCCGACTGGGTGCAGAATCAGGACGCCAGCAACAACGACACCGGCTGGGCGGCGGGCGCCACCCTGGGCAAAGCTAAAAACCCCGGCAGCTGGGAACTCGGCTACGCCTATCAGGACCTGGAAGCGGATGCGGTCTTTGGTCTGATCACCGATTCGGACTTCGCCGATGGCGGCACCAACAACAAGGGCCATTTACTCAAAGCCGCTTACGCACTCGACAATAACGTATCTCTGGGGCTGACCTACCTTATTAACGAAAAAGGCGATCTGGAAACCGACTACGATCGCCTGCAAATGGACCTCAAATTTAAATATTAAAGCGCCTGTATGACCGCCCCCCTGGCCCGCCACCGTGCCAGAGGGGCGCCAGGCGGCAGGTTTCCGCGATGCTGGCAGATCAGCGCAAATATGCTAATCTGAGCATCAAACCGACAGCTGAAATCCAGTATATCGAGAGGATAACCACCTCATGAATCAAGCCGCCGCGAAATCTACACCCCTGTCAAACTTCGATACCAGTGCCCTTGAATGGCTCCATTTTGGACCCGACCCACGCTTCGATTACCCCATCGACTATGACATCGCCATTCTGGGTGCATCACCCGAGTCCGGCACCGTCGACTTCCTCAGCCGCTGGGCGCCCAATTCCTACTGCCACTACCACCGCCACCTGGGCAACAGTATGTCGCTGATTCTCGAGGGCGAACACCACACCGTTGAAGTAGTCGGTGGCGAGCCCGTCCACAAAATCCGCACGGCTGGAGACTACGCCAACAAACCCGGCGGCGATGTGCATATGGAATACGCCGGCCCCGAAGGCACCCTGGTGTTTTTCAGTATGCAAGCCATCGATGGCAATCTGTTTGACGTCCTGGGCCGTGGGGACAGAGTGCTCAACACCACCAGTTTCGAAGATTTTGTTGCCGGTAACCTGCCCCGTTAAGTATTGCGTGGTGGGTGGCACTCCTGTCGATCAAGTTCAACGCCGTTAATCTGCAATAACAGCAGCACACCTGTTGGCAGCGACCGCAGATACCTGACGACGCCACAAAAACTCAACACAAAAAGTTAACTACAAAAAGACAGGAGCTGGTGGGATGACCGACCGTTTTTATAAAAATCTCTCCTGGCAGATCGGCGACGTAGACATTACCCGACTGGTTGAAGTCGTCATGACAACCCCGGTGAGCACGCTGTTTCCCACGGAAGATGTCGCCGATTTGGCGCCCTGTTCAAGTTGGCTGAAACCCAATTTTATGGACGCCGATAACAATATGTTTCTCAGCATCCACGCCTTTTTGATTCGCACCGGCGGTCTTAACATTATTGTCGACACCTGTGCCGGTAACGGCAAGAAACTGCCCCTGTTTGAAGAGTGGAACAATCTCAACACCCCTTTTCTGGAAAACATGACTCAACTGGGCTTTGCGCCGGAAAGCATCGACCGCGTACTCTGTACCCACCTGCACTTTGACCATGTCGGCTGGAACACCCGCCTGGAAAACGGCACCTGGGTTCCCACTTTTCCCAACGCCCGCTATCTGTTCGGTGCGGCGGAGTGGGAATACTGGAAAGATGAAGAAGACCCCTACGAAAGCAATGCTCTGGAACACGCGCTGAAACCGATTTTCGCGGCGCAACTGGTTGATCTGGTCGCTGCAAACCATCGCATCAACGATGAAGTCAGTCTGATTCCCACCCCCGGCCACACCCCCGGCCACGTCAGCATACTGATCCAGTCGGCTGGCGAGCAGGCGGTGATAACCGGCGATATGTTTCACCACCCTCTGCAGATGGCCAAACCCGGCTGGATCGATATGGCCGACACTGACAGCAGCCTTGCGGAGCAAACCCGGATCGCGTTTATGCAACGTTTTGCTGACGCGTCGACCACCGTACTCGGCACCCACTTCGCCACGCCCACCGCGGGAAAAATCGTACCCGACGGAGATGGTTATCGCTTTGAGTCCTGAGCAGATGATCGACGAAGTAATTGCCGGTCGCCGACTAAAGAAGTAATTGCCGGTCGCCGACTAAAAATAGTTTAAAAAAAACGAGGCCCAGAAGCCTCGTTTTTTATACTACCAGTTCCGGCAGAAAAAATAATTTCTCGCCGCCTGCACTGGGTAAAGTCTAACCGGCTTTTAACACCTGTTTCGGTTCAACAATGTAGTCGTCCATGTTCACCTGTTTGGTCATCTCAAAAAAATCCACGTTGCGATAGGGCGAATTCACCACGATACGGCCCTTTGAGTTGCGGTAGTAAGTGCTCATACCTTGATGGGTCCACACCATTTTCTCGTGCAACTTATTGATTTTTTCGAGATAGCGATCGTGGGCGTCCTGACGGCATTCGACCGCGCCAATACCCTTGTTGTTCATTTTGTCGATCATATCCATGATGTAACGCACCTGCATTTCGGATACAAAGATCAAACTGCCGCCGTGGCCCGGTTGCAGATTGGGTCCGTACAACGTGAAGAAATTGGGAAAGCCGGGAATCACAGTACCCAGATAGGAACTGGCGTCCTCGTCGCCCCACACGTCGCGCACGTTTTTACCGCCGCGCCCTACCAGATCGTAGGTGGACAGCATTTTCAGCACATCGAAGCCGGTGGAAATAAGAATAACGTCCGCTTCGTAGGCGCTGCCGTCCTTGGTAATCACTTTGTTGCCTTCAATGCGCACTATGGGGTTATCCACCAGGGTCACTTTCGGATTGCGCAACATGCGATACCAGCCGTTATCCATCAACAGGCGTTTGCCAAAGGGTGGGTAGGTGGGCAACACCTTGTCGAGCAGGTCGATACGATCGCCCAGCTCGCTTTTGATGTAGTCGGTAAAGTAGGCGCGGTGCGCATCGTTGACCGCATTCAGGGAGCGCTCCGGGTGCTCCCAGTTTTCGTCCTTGAACAGGGACAGGTAAACCCGGTCATTGTAGGTCCAGCCCAGTCGCATACGGTACCACATGCGATACAGGGGCACCTCGCGCAATAAAAAGCGCACCGGCTCCGGCACCAGTTTGCGGAACTGCTCGTGAGGCGACGCCCAGTGCGGGGCGCGCTGGAAAATGGTGAGGGATTCCACTTGGTGCTGTATTTCCGGCCCAATCTGCATGCCGGTTGCGCCGTTGCCGATCATCACCACTCGCTTGCCGACAATGGTTTTATCGTCCGGCCACTCCGCAGTGTGCCAGCTCTCGCCAGCAAAACTGTCGAGTCCTTCAATGTTGGGAAATGCCGGTGGATTAAAGATGCCCGCGGCGCTGATAACAATGTTGGCGTTATGGGTGGTTTGCGCGCCGCTGGAATCCTTGACAGTGACATCCCAGGTTTGGGTGGCTTCGTGATAGACGACCGATACCACGTCCGTATCGAATTGAATATCTTTTTTGATATCAAAATCGTCGGCCACCTGATCAAAATAATCGTGCAGTTCGTCGCGCATCGCGAAATACGCGCTCCAGTCGTAGGGCGCAAAGGAAAACGAGTACAAATGGTTGGGGGTATCGACGCCGGCACCGGGATAGCGGTTATCCTGCCACACACCGCCCACGGAGTGACGGCGTTCGAACAATTTAAACGGAATGCCCGCGGCTTTCAGATTCACTGCCGCCACCAGCCCGGACACCCCCGCGCCAATCACCACAACCCTAAAATTTTCTGGCACGTCGATCTTATGGTCCCACAGCATGGGTGTTTGCCCCAACTGGGCCGACGTCATGCCGCCATACTCGGCGGGAACTTTTTCACCCATGGCAACGGACAGCATTTCCACCAGATCCACGTCGGTGGGATTCAGGGCTGCCGGCTTGCCACCCTTCCAGGCGAGTATGGCTTGCAGGGCGGCGGCACGAATTTCCTGCTGAATTTCATCACTTAAGCCGCCGCTGTCGTTGTCATCCACACCCCGGGGGCGCCGCGGACGGTAGGGATCCTGTAGCCAGCGCCGCTCGCCGCTCAGTTGTACCAGCACCATTAACAGCGTGGGGATATTGGCGATGGCGACTGCCTCGGCAAATTGTTTCTCTTCGGTCATAGGGTCCTCCGACCTTTAGAAGCTAGTTTAAAATAGTTGGCTGCCCTGTCGCGGCATAACTGATCCCGCTCAAGACTTATGCCGTTCAACCTGCGGTGACCACGGCAGTGGTAAACATGGGCTTAAGTGAGCGGCGCTGTACCCGGCTAACAGACAGGTTTAATCTGAAATCAGGTGGATTATAACACTTCCGATTGTAACCTACCCGCCGGTAGAATTTATATAAAGGCCACACGTCAAAAAAATTTGGCAGTTTGTGCGCGGCGGATGGCGCGATCAACCCCGGTGCTGGGCAGAGCGCCCCCGGTAACGGGACCGCATGCAATTCGAGCATCCCCTGTATAATCCCCAAAGCAACTAATCTGGAACCTGACCTGCCTGGCGCTTATACACAAAGCCCTACAGGAAGCCACCTGAACACCTTTAACCCGGCATAGACACGTTGAAACTGCGCATTGTCACCTACAATATTCACCGCGCCATCGGACTCGACCGGCGCTTTCGCCCGGAACGGATAGTGTCGATCCTGCGGGATCACGATCCGGATATTGTCCTGTTGCAGGAGGTCGACGAGGGTGCGCCCCGCTCCAAAGGGCAGGATATGGCCAAGGAAATAGCGGCCGCCCTCGACTATCCCTATTACGCCAGCGGGCACAATGTGAGCCTGCGCAAAGGCCGATATGGGAATGCCACTCTGAGCCGCCACCCCATTGTCCGGGAGCGCAATATTGATCTCACCATTGGCGACCTTAAGCGTCGCGGCTGTCAGCACACGGCGATCGAGATTCCCCACGGGGATCATCCGCCTTACCGACTCGACGTCTTTAATCTGCATCTGGGTCTGTCGCCACTGGAACGACAACGTCAGGCGGGCCTGTTGATGCGCTCCAGAGAATTTACCGACATACACCTGGCATCGGCCTGTATTGTGGGCGGCGACTTCAACGACTGGCTATCGCGGCTGCGGGCACTATTTGTCGAGGGCATGTCCCTGACCTGCGCCACGGACCACGATACTCGCCTGCGCACCCGGCCCATTAAAACCTACCCGTCCTTTGCACCGCGGGGCGGACTGGATCGTATTTATTACCGGGGCAATTTGCGCTTTGTTTCCGCAGCCGGGTGTCGCCACCAGGTGGCCAAAATTGCCAGTGATCACTTACCGGTTATCGCGGAATTTGATTTGCTTGCGCCCAAGGAGACAACTTCCCTTGCATAGAAATAACATTGCCCCGTTTGCCCAGCGTTAAAGATACCGCTGCAATGCACAGGACTCACTAATTCATTACTCTCACTAACTCACTCCGGAATTTGCATGACACAGTTATTCGAACCGCTGACCTTTTTACACGGCCCCGCCCTGAAAAACCGCTTTGCGCTGGCGCCCCTCACCAACCTGCAAAGTCATTTGAACGGCCAGCTATCGGACGACGAATTTAAGTGGCTTACCATGCGCGCCGCCGGTGGTTTTGGCCTGACCATGACCTGCGCCGCTCACGTGCAAACCCTGGGACAGGGTTTCGCCGGGCAACTCGGCATTTTCTCCGACGACCATATTCCCGGATTAACCCGTCTCGCCAGCGCCATTAAAAGCCACGGCAGTCTGGCCATCGCGCAGTTGCACCACGGCGGCGCGCGCTCGCCCCGCGATCTAATCGGTTGCGCCCCGGTGGCGCCGTCCGCCGATGCAGAAAGTGGCGCCCGCGCCTTGCTCACCGCGGAAGTGACGCAACTGGTCGACGATTTTATTCGCGCCGCACAACGGGCCGAAGCAGCGGGTTTTGATGGCGTGGAACTGCACGGCGCCCACGGCTACATTCTGTGCCGGTTCCTCAGCGCCGAAACCAATTCACGGGACGATCAGTATGGCGGCACCCTGGAAAACCGCACGCGTATATTGCAGGAAATTATTACGGGCATTCGTCAGCGCTGCCGCAGGGATTTTAATCTTGGCGTACGCCTGTCCCCGGAGCGGTTCGGCATGCAGTTACCCGAGGTGCAACAGATCGCCCAGCAATTGATGCGCGAGGCACGGGTGGATTACATCGATATGTCCCTGTGGGATGTCTTTAAGGAACCCATGGACGAGCAGTACCAGGGTCGCAGCCTGCTGTCTTATTTTACCGAGTTGGAGCGCGGGGACGTGCGTCTCGGGGTCGCCGGAAAAATACGTACACCCGAGGACGCTCAACAATGTCTGAACGCTGGCGTGGATTTCGTACTGTTAGGCCGCGCCGCCATATTGCACCACGACTTTCCCCTGCAAACCGCGGAAAACCCGGAGTTCACCCCAACCCCCCTGCCCGTTTCCGCCAGCTACCTGCGCAACGAAGGGCTGGGTGACGCCTTTGTCACTTACATGGGCACCTGGAAAGGATTTGTGGAAGGCTGATTAACGCCGGAGCACATTTTTTTCGCAAAGCGCCGTTAGTCGGGCCTGCGTTTAGGTGGTGCGGTTCTGCGGGTCAGTGGCGCCCGACCGTCGTTGCTGCTCGGTGGCGTAGCGCCAGCAACGCGACTGACCTCCGGTGCTGCCGGTCTCGCCGTACCCTTGTTTTTGCCTTTGTTCTTGACGTTGCGATGCCGGGTTGCGCTTTTGTCCTGCAATCTGGTTTTTTTCTTTTTCGGGCCGGCGACCTTGCCGCTGGATTTCACTTTTTTGGGTCCCTTGAATTTGGCCTTTAAACTTTTAATCACCCGGCGCTCAAAGGCCGCGCCCGTATAGCGCTCGATGGTCACCATCAGATTCCAGTCGTTGGCGCTGACAAAAGAAATCGCCAAACCCTGTCGCCCGGCCCGGCCAGTGCGCCCGATGCGGTGAATATAATCATCCACATTGCGCGGCATATCGAAGTTAATCACCGTGTCGATATCCTTGATATCCAGCCCCCGCGCCGCCACATCGCTGGCCACCAGCACATTAACTTTACCCTGCGCAAACTGCGTCACCACCTGGTTACGCTCTTCCTGAGTGAGTTCGCCGTGTAACACGCCGGCACGCAGTTTGTGGTAGCGCAGAAAATTACCCAGTTGATCCGCCTGAATCCGGGTGTTGGAAAATACCAGCGCCTTGTTTTGCGCCGGTTGGTTGGCGGTTATTCCAGTATTTGTTTGTTGCGTACCTGTATCGTCTTCGGTTGCATCACCTTCCGTGCGTTGCGGCGCTGCTGCAACTGCCGTTGTCTGTGCCGTCAGTAACCACGCCAGCACTTTCTCCTTGTGGGCTCTATCGTCGGTGAGAATCACCTGCTGATGAATCTGGCTGTGCTGACTGCGTTCGCTACCAAGCGTAATGCGCCGCGCATCCGTGAGGATTTCTCCGGCAATGCGGGTCACGCCGGTGTGTCGCAAAGTGGCGGACAACAGCAGGGTCTGGCGCTGGGGGTTGCAGGCCGCAATAATCTTCAGCACATCGTCCCGGAACCCCATATCCAGCATGCGGTCCGCCTCGTCTAGCACCAGGGTTTGCAACGATGCCAGGTCCGCACTGCGGGTCGCCAGTAATTCCACCAGCCGCCCCGGCGTGGCAATAATAAACTCCGGATTTTTACGCAACACCGATTGCTGAAACCGCGTACTGCTGCCGCCGATAATCACCCCCGACAACAACGGCGTATTTTTCGCCAGTGCCTTAAAGTGTTTTTCCACCTGCCGCGCCAGCTCCCGTGTCGGCACCAGCACCAGCACCAGTGTGCCCGCCGTACGCGGCACATCCCCTGCGAGTATGCGCTGCGCACTGGGGATCAGATAAGCCAGGGTTTTGCCGCTGCCGGTCTCAGCGCTTATTAATAAATCCTGTCCCTCGAGGGCAGCGGGAATGGCCTCAGCCTGCACCGCCGTCGGCGTGTCCAGATTCAGCGTAGCCAATCCCTTGCGTAGCCCGGCATTCAGGTCGATATCTTCGAGCACGTTCGCTACACCTCAATGTTGATTACCGATCTTTGGCTGATCCGCACGGCGCGGACCAGTCCCCATCGAAATAATCCATGGCAGATGATATCCGCCGCAGGGTTGGGATTGTCCCCGATTCGAGGGTGGAAATATATGCGCCCTAGGTGTCGTATCACCGGATACATTGCGCTACGCTGCTCTGGACTTTGGAAAAAGGGCCTTTTATTCTTCCTGAAGTGAGAACCTGAAGTGGGAACAGCCGGACTTTAGTGAAAATAACCGAGACCACCACGCGCGTGGTAGATTGCTCAAGGTCGCGACAACCGGCCAGAACAATAAGGGACGTATTCCAGACTACCCACCCGACCAGGCCTGAGATACGCAATGACCTGCCGCCAGGCACAAGGAACTCAAATGAATCAGGAAACCAAAGAGCAAGCGCGTCGGGCGGGCCACCCGATGTTTAACGACAATCGACTCAAGCTGGGGATTTTCGGCACCAACGTCAGCAACGGCTGCGCCATCAGCACCGCCGCAACCACCTTCGTGCCCACCTTCGAACACAACGTGGAAATCGCCACCAAAGCCGAGCACTTTGGCCTCGAAGCGCTGGTGCCGGTCGGCCGGTGGCGGGGGTTCGGCGGCACAACCGATTTCAACGGGGACTGCATGGAGGTGTACACCTGGGCCGCGGCCATGGCGGCGGTCACTGAAAAAATCATGCTATTTGCCACCTCCCACGTACCCACCGTGCACCCCATTCTCGCTGCCAAACAGGCGACCACCATTGATCACATTGCCAAAGGTCGTTTTGGCATCAACGTCGTGTGCGGCTGGTTCTCCGACGAAATGGACATGTTTGGCGGCGAGCAAATGCCCCACGACGACCGTTACCGCTACGCCTCTGAGTGGGTAGCCGTGGCCAAGAAATTGTGGACCGAGCGCGAATTCTCTTTTGCTGGCGAATTTTTTGCCATCAAAAACGGCTATCAGGAACCCAAACCCCTGCAACAACCCCATCCAGTATTGATGAATGCCGGGGTGTCCCCCGCTGGCAGAGACTTTGCAGCGCGCCATATGGATTTTAGTTTCGGCGTAGCCAGTTCGTTGGAAGATGCCCGCGCGTCCATTGCGGATATGCACAAGCGAGCCGCCAGCTATGGCCGCGAAATGGGCATGATCTCCAACGCCGTGGTGGTGTGTCGCGAAACCGAAGCGGAAGCGCGCAAAGATTATCGCCATCTGGTCGAATGCGCGGATGACGTCGCAGTGGATCACCTGATCGACGTGTTCGGCGTGCAAAGTCAGTCCATGCCCGCCGGCGCGTTTTTGGCCATGCGCGAGCGCCTGATAGCGGGCTGGGGCGGCTTTCCCCTGGTGGGCACCCCTGAGCAGGTGGTGGACGGCATGCTCGCCCTGGCCGACGTCGGCGTCGACCTGCTGCTCCTGTCGTGGCTCGACTACAACCAGGAACTCACTTTTTTCGGCGAACGGGTAATACCGTTAATGCGCGAAGCGGGGCTGCGGCAATACAATCAATAGGGTCAGACTCGATTGATTTTGTGTTTTTGTTGGTATGCAACCGACTTCCTGTCCCCGCCCCGCGCCAATGGCGCTGCGCGCCTACCTAACTTCCGTTCTATCTGTTGCTGAAAACGACTACTACCCAACACCCAGGCTTTGTTCGTGGCCTGCCGTATGTCTTCCAAAGTGCGGTCGGCAATACGGGTTTTAAATAAGGCCCGATAGGCACTTTGTCGCTCGTGCGCCAGCCTTCCCAGCCGCCGATATTCAGGATGAGGTGTCACTAATGCATCTGATTGCCCCAATGCATTGAACCGATAACTGGACCAGGGATAGTCGGAGGGATGATCGACCATTACCGCTCGTACCGGGTTTAATTCAATATAACGATAACAGGTCAGCAGGTAGTTCTCCGAATCAATGAGTGCCGCTTTATAGTGCCCTTCCCAGAGGGTGCCAGTTCGGTTGTAGGTATAGTTGAAATACTGAACATAGTAGCGTCCCAACATCTGCAGAGTTTTGCCAATGCTCTGCTCGGTGCGCGGAGTGATCAGTAAATGCACGTGGTTGGTCATGAGCACATAGGCGTGCACATCGCACTGGTGTTTGGCACACGCCTGCTGGAGCTTGTCGAGGTAGAACGTATAATCCTCATCCGCATAAAATATCGGTTCCCGGTTATTGCCCCGCACAATCACATGCTGGGGTTGACCGGGAATCACAAAACGAGCGAGACGAGCCATAGTTAAATCATCAAGCACGAAACTAAA
>JBFIKF010000005.1:0-357865 GCA_041600415.1 Porticoccaceae bacterium
GAGATGGTAATGCCGGGAGACAACATTCAGATGACGGTGACGCTGATTGCTCCGATTGCGATGGAAGAAGGGTTGCGCTTTGCGATACGCGAAGGCGGCCGCACGGTGGGTGCGGGCGTGGTGGCCAAAATTATTGCGTAAAGTGCTACTGCGGCGCTGTATGGCGGGTCAGGCCTGGGCTGGCTGATCGGTAAGGCCATCATCGATCCGGGCTGCTGAAAATAGAGGTTGCGACGGTCCGAAAGGTCCGTTATTTGCTTGACACCATAGTGAGGCGACTATAGAATCTCGCCTCTTTTTTCCAAGGCTTCACGCGGATTGACCGTGGTGGGCGCAGAGTTGGAGTTCAGACTTAATGCAGGATCAGCGCATCAGAATACGCCTCAAGGCTTTTGATCACAGGCTGATCGACACCTCGACGCGGGAAATAGTTGAAACCGTAAAGCGCACCGGAGCGAAGATCCGCGGGCCGATTCCGCTGCCTACCAAGAAGGAGCGCTTTACTATCCTGATTTCTCCGCACGTTAACAAGGATGCGCGAGATCAGTATGAAATTCGTACCCATAAACGCATGCTCGATATTATCGAGCCGACGGAAAAAACCGTTGATGCGTTGATGAAGCTCGACCTGGCTGCTGGCGTAGATGTACAGATCAGTCTGGGTTGATTAAAAGCCTGACCGGCATTTGTCGGCGGTGTAACGCCTTGAAATGGGCGGCCATAGCGGGTAACAGCCCCGTACACTAAGAGGTTCAAAATGAGTGTTGGAATAGTCGGTCGCAAGTGCGGCATGAGTCGTGTATTTACCGACGAGGGTGTCTCGATACCCGTAACGGTCATCGAAGCTGCGCCTAATCGTATTACCCAGATTAAAACCCCGGATATCGATGGTTACGCCGCAGTGCAGGTTACTGCTGGCGCGCGTCGTGCGTCCCGCGTTAACAAGGCGGCGGCGGGACATTTTGCCAAGGCTGGCTCCGAAGCCGGTCGCGGTCTGTGGGAGTTTCGGCTCGACGGCAGCGATGAAAGTTTTGAGGTGGGCGGCACGATTGCTGTCGATCGCTTTCAGGCGGGCCAGATCGTCGATGTGTGTGGCACATCCAAAGGTAAAGGTTTCGCCGGCGTAATCAAGCGCTGGAATTTCTCCATGCAGGATGCCACTCACGGTAATTCTCTGTCCCATCGCGCACCAGGCTCCATTGGCCAGAACCAGTCTCCCGGTCGAGTTTTTCCCGGCAAAAAAATGGCTGGACAGATGGGTGCCGTGCGCAGCACCACGCAAAATCTCGAAGTGGTTCGGGTTGATCCCGAACGCAATTTAATACTGGTTAAAGGTGCCGTACCCGGCGCTCCAGGTGGCGACGTCATTGTGCGTCCGGCCGTAAAAAAGGCCTGAGGGGTAAACAATGGAGCTGAACATAGCGACGCCCAAAGGTAGTAGCGGAACAGTAACGGTTTCCGATCGTACTTTTGGCAAAGAATTTAATCAGGACCTGGTGCATCAGGCGGTCGTCGCCTATCAGGCGGGCGGGCGTCAGGGCACGCGGGCGCAGAAAAATCGCGCCGCGGTATCCGGTGGTGGCAAAAAGCCGTGGCGGCAGAAAGGTACTGGTCGCGCGCGGGCGGGTACCATCCGTAGCCCGCTGTGGCGCTCAGGGGGTGTCACGTTCGCTGCGAAACCACAGGATCATTCGCAAAAGCTTAATCGCAAAATGTACCGCGAGGCGCTGCGCTCTATTTTGTCAGAGCTGGCACGGCAGGATCGCCTGATTGTGGTGGAGTCGTTTGATATGGAGGCGCCGAAAACCAAGGGGCTGACACTCAAACTGGCAGAGTATGGCCTCGATAACGTGTTGATCGTGACTGAGAACGTGAACGAAAACCTGTATTTGTCGGCGCGCAATTTACATAAAGTCGACGTGCGCGATGCGACTGCAGCCGATCCAGTCAGCCTGATCGGGTTTGACAAGGTGCTGGTTACCGTACCGGCCCTGAAAAAATTTGAGGAGATGCTGGGATGAACGACGAACGCATCTTCAAGGTCCTGTTGGGCCCGGTGATTTCAGAAAAGGCGTCAAACGTCGCCGACAAAGCGAACCAGGTGGTGTTTAAAATTTCCCAGGATGCGACCAAGCGGGAAGTGAGGCGCGCGGTAGAGAAATTATTTGAAGTGCAGGTGATGGACGTGCGTGTCGCCAATATCAAGGGCAAGGTTAAATTGACCCGTAATGGTTTGGGGCGACGGTCCGACTGCAAGAAAGCTTACGTACGTCTGGCGCCAGGTCAAGATATTGACTTTGCGGCGGCTGAATAAGGGGACGTTGTGATGGCAGTAGTAAAGAGAAAACCCACCTCCCCTGGGCGCCGTTTTGTCGTCAGCGTGGTTAGCGCTGACCTGCACAAGGGCGCGCCACACGCGCCGTTGCTGGACACCAATAAGAAATCCGGTGGTCGTAACAGCGCTGGACGCATCACCACCAGACATATTGGCGGCGGTCACCGCCAGCACTATCGCATTATCGATTTCAAGCGCAATAAAGACGGTATTCTCGGCAACGTTGAGCGTCTGGAGTACGATCCAAACCGCACCGCGAATATTGCGCTCGTTTGTTACGCGGATGGCGAGCGGCGCTATATTATAGCGCCCAAGGGTCTGGTGGCGGGCAATGTGATTCAGTCCGGTCAACATGCCCCGATCAAGACGGGCAATACGTTGCCGCTGCGCAATATTCCGGTAGGCAGCGTGGTGCATTGTGTCGAGATGAAGCCGGGCAAGGGCGCACAGCTGGCGCGCAGTGCCGGTACTTCGGTACAGCTGGTGGCGCGCGAAGGTCAATATGCAACATTGCGTCTGCGCAGTGGCGAAATGCGCAAAGTGCCGTCTGAATGTCGAGCCACGATCGGCGAAGTTTCCAATAGTGAACATAATCTACGTTCTTTGGGAAAGGCTGGCGCGACGCGCTGGCGCGGTGTGCGCCCAACAGTGCGCGGTGTCGCCATGAACCCGGTGGATCACCCGCATGGTGGTGGTGAGGGTCGCACTTCGGGCGGCCGTCATCCGGTCACCCCGTGGGGTGTGCCGACCAAAGGCTACAAAACACGTAAGAACAAGCGTACTGATAACATGATTGTCCGTCGACGTAACAAATAACGACGACCAGTGAAGAGGAATTACTAGTGCCACGTTCCCTGAAAAAAGGCCCCTTTGTCGACCTGCATTTAATGAGCAAGGTTGAAGTAGCGGTACAAAGCAGCGATCGTAGACCCATCAAGACCTGGTCGCGTCGCTCCATGATATTACCGCAAATGGTGGGTACCACTATTGCGATTCATAATGGTCGCCAGCATGTGCCGATTCTGATCTCGGAAGAGATGGTAGGCCACAAACTGGGCGAATTTGCGCCGACACGGACCTTTCGTGGTCACGTGGCGGACAAAAAAGCTAAACGCTAGGTGCGGACGAGGTAACTAACGGTGGAAGTAGCAGCGGTATTACGCAAAGCCAGATTGTCGCCCCAAAAGGCACGGCTGGTAGCTGACCAGGTACGAGGTAAGCCGGTAGAAGAGGCACTCGACATTCTGGCATTCAGTAACAAGAAGGGTGCCGAGATTGTTAAAAAGGTGCTTGAGTCAGCGATTGCCAATGCCGAGCACAATGAAGGTGCCGACGTTGATGAGTTGAAGGTGTCGACAGTTTTTGTCGATGAAGGCGCGATACTGAAGCGTATCAAGCCGCGAGCAAAAGGGCGCGCGGATCGGATTTTCAAGCGCACCTGCCATATTACTGTCAAAGTTGCCGACCAGTAAGGCAAGGGTTTAGGAGCCGCTACATGGGTCAGAAAGTACATCCAACAGGCATACGTCTGGGTATTACCAAGAAACACACGTCGATCTGGTATGCCAATAGTAAAGATTATGCCGACAGGCTTAATTCGGATTTGCAGGTGCGTGCACTGCTGCAAAAGAAACTGGCGCATGCGTCGGTCAGCCGGGTGGACATAGAGCGACCATCTGCTTCTGCGAAAATCACGATTCATACGGCGCGCCCTGGAATCGTGATTGGCAAGAAAGGTGAAGACGTCGACAAGTTGCGTGCCGAGGTGTCCGCCAAGATGGGCGTGCCGGTGCACATAAATATTGAAGAAATTCGCAAACCAGATCTGGATGCTACTCTGGTTGCACAAAGTATCGCGCAGCAGCTGGAGCGTCGGGTGATGTTTCGCCGCGCCATCAAGCGCGCCGTACAAAACGCAATGCGCCAGGGCGCCAAGGGCGTGAAAATACAAATTGGTGGACGCTTGAACGGCGCTGAGATAGCGCGTACCGAATGGCAACGGGAAGGCCGGGTGCCATTGCACACGCTGCGCGCAGATATCGACTATGCGACAGCGGAAGCGCTCACCACGTACGGCATCATCGGCGTCAAAGTATGGGTTTTTAAGGGTGAAATGCTGGGCGGCGAAGAAGCCGAATCAACTTCCACCAAGAAATGATTTGAGGATAAGGGCTGAGCGACATGCTGCAACCAAAACGTACGAAGTACCGCAAGCAACACAAGGGCCGTAACCGGGGCTTGGCCGTGCGTGGCAGCAAGGTTAGTTTTGGAGAATTTGGCCTCAAGGCGGAAATTCGCGGCCGCCTGACCGCGCGTCAGATCGAAGCGGCGCGCCGGGCGATGACGCGCCATGTAAAACGTAGTGGAAAAATCTGGATTCGAGTATTTCCCGATAAGCCGATAACCAAAAAACCACTCGAAGTGCGTATGGGTAAGGGTAAAGGCAACGTTGAATATTGGGTAGCCCTGGTTCAGCCCGGCACCATGCTCTACGAAATGGAAGGTGTTTCGGAGCAAATCGCGCGGGAGGCTTTTGCCCTGGCAGCGGCCAAATTACCTATTCAAACTATTTTTGTTAAACGGTCGGTGATGTGATGCAGGCAACTGAATTGCGAGAAAAATCTCCGGAAGAGCTGAACAAAGAATTGCGTGCGCAGCTGGAAAAACAGTTTCGCCTACGTATGAAGCGTTCCACCGGGCAGCTCAACGAGACCCACGAACTGCGTAACACGCGGCGCACGATTGCGCGTATAAAAACCGTGTTGAACGCAAAGGCAGGAAGTTGATATGACGGAAAAAACAGCACGCACGCTGTCTGGACGGGTGGTAAGTGACAAGATGGACAAGACCATTACCGTGTTGGTGGAACGCCGTGTACGGCATGCGGTGTACGGCAAGATCATCAACCGGTCAACCAAAATCAAGGCCCACGATGGCGATAACCAATGTCGCATCGGGGATACAGTGAGCATCGCCGAAACCCGCCCGTTGTCGAAGACTAAATCGTGGACGTTGGTGGATATCGTCGAACGTGCCGCTGAAGTATGACAACGGTCGGCACTGACAGAGTTTTCGGAGCGCAACGATGATACAAACACAGAGTTACCTTGATGTGGCGGATAACAGTGGCGCGCGTCGTGTCATGTGTATCAAAGTTCTGGGCGGTTCGCATCGCCGTTATGCGCGGGTTGGCGACATCATCAAGGTGACTGTCAAAGAGGCTATTCCCCGTGGCAAAGTGAAAAAAGGCCAGGTGATGAATGCGGTGGTGGTGCGTACCAAAAAAGGTGTGCGGCGCTCAGATGGCAGTTTGATCAAGTTTGACGATAACGCTGCTGTGTTGTTAAACGCACAGATGGCACCGATAGGGACGCGTATTTTCGGGCCCGTAACGCGCGAGTTACGCGGTGAGCGTTTTATGAAAATTATCTCTCTGGCACCTGAAGTTATTTAGGTCGGAGGAGGCAAAGAAGATGGCGATGAGGAAAATCAAGCGCGATGACGAAGTTATCGTGATTGCGGGCCGGGATAAGGGCAAGCGCGGCAAGGTGTTGCGGGTGCTGGCTGACAATAAACTGTTGGTAGCTGGCGTGCAAATGGTGAAGAAGCACCAGAAACCTAATCCGCAAATGGGCGTGCCCGGCGGGATCGTGGAAAAAGAAGCACCGATACAGCTGTCCAACGTGGCGCTGTTCAATGCTGCCACGAGCAAGGGTGATCGAGTTGGGTTCAAGGTGCTTGAAAGTGGTAAAAAAATACGTGTGTTCAAGTCCAGCGGCGAAGCTGTCGACGCCTAACAGGATGAACTGAAATGGCAAGGCTGAAAGAGTTATATCAAAGTGAAATCGCACCCGGGCTCCAGCAGGAGCTCGGGCTGAAGAATGTGATGGAGATTCCGCGCATCACCAAAGTTACCCTGAACATGGGGGTCGGTGAGGCGCTGGCAGACAAGAAAGTGCTGGAAAATGCGGTCGCCGAGATGCAGTTAATTGCCGGTCAGAAGCCGGTAGTGACCAAAGCGCGTAAATCAATCGCAGCGTTCAAGGTGCGCGAGGGCTGGCCAATTGGTTGCAAGGTAACGCTGCGCGGCGAACGCATGTACGAATTTCTTGAGCGTCTCGTGAGCATTGCGATACCGCGTATTCGCGATTTCCGCGGGATTAGCGCGAAATCATTTGACGGGCGCGGAAATTTTGCGATGGGTGTCACCGAGCAGATTATTTTTCCAGAAATTGACTACGACAAAATCGACAAGTTGCGTGGTCTGGATATCACGATTACCACGACTGCGCGCAATAACGACGAAGGTCGTGCGTTACTGCGTGCATTTAATTTCCCGTTGAAGGGTTGAGGTCGAACGATGGCAAAAACATCGATGGTTGAGCGCGAAAAAAATCGCACCAAAATTGTGGCGCGTTATGCAGTAAAACGCGCCCAACTGAAAGCTATTATCAAAGACGTTAATGTCGGTGATGAGGAGCGTTGGGAAGCACAGGTTAAATTGCAGAAGTTACCGCGCGACGCCAGCCCGGTACGTCAGCGCAATCGCTGCCGCATTACCGGACGCTCCCGCGGCGTGTATCGTAAATTCGGTCTGTGCCGAAATAAACTGCGCGAAGCCGCTATGCGTGGCGACGTGCCTGGCCTGGTTAAGGCCAGCTGGTGAGCGAGCCCAAGAGGAACAATTTGCCATGAGTATGCAAGATTCTGTCGCCGATATGCTGACTCGTATTCGCAACGCCCACGCACGTAACCGTGATGCGGTTACTATGCCGACTTCTAAATTAAAGGTGGCGCTTGCGCAGGTGTTGCAGGACGAAGGCTATATTGTGGGATTTAGTGTAAGCGAAGGAGCTAAACCGGAGCTGACGATCAGCTTGAAGTATTTTGAAGGTCGGCCAGTTATTGCGGAAATAAACCGTTATAGCCGACCAGGCCTGCGCCGGTACGCGCACGCCGATAAATTACCCCAGGTGCGCGGTGGTCTGGGTATCGCGGTAGTGTCGACCAGCCAGGGTGTTATGACGGATCGCGCAGCGCGCGCGGCCGGTGTTGGTGGTGAGGTGCTCTGCACAGTTTTTTAACGGGATTGATCGAATGTCTAGAGTAGCAAAAAATCCGGTGGCGATACCTAAAGGCGTTGAGGTCCGGCTCAGTGGTAGCGATATTTCCGTCAAGGGAAGCCTGGGCCAGCTATCCATGAGCGTGCATCCTGGCGTCGACATACAGCAGGGCGACAGTGTTTTGACGTTTGCAGCGAAGGACGGTGCCCCAATTTCAAAGGCGCTCGCCGGAACGTTGCGCACCCTTGTGAATAATATGGTGGTGGGTGTCAGTCAAGGGTTCGAGAAGAAATTGCAGCTGGTCGGGGTAGGCTATCGCGCTCAGGCTCAGGGTAAAAAATTGAATTTGACCCTGGGTTTTTCCCATCCGGTAGAGTATGCAATGCCAGACGGCGTGACGGTCGAAACTCCCAGTCAGACTGAGGTGGTGCTACGCGCAGCCAATCGGCAATTGTTGGGACAGGTTGCTTCCGAAATACGCGCGTTCCGTCCACCAGAGCCCTATAAAGGCAAAGGGGTTCGTTATGCGGACGAATTTGTGCGTCGCAAAGAAGCCAAGAAAAAGTAACAGGTACAGGATATGAATGAGAAAAAATTGGGTCGTTTACGCCGCGCCCGTCGCGCACGAGCAAAGATCCAGGAGTTGGGGGCAGTGCGTTTGTCTGTACATCGGACACCGCAGCATATATATGCCCAGATACTGTCTGGTGGTGGCGACCGAGTATTGGTTAGCGCATCTACGCTGGACAGCGCGTTACGCGGTGGCAAGACCGGCAATATCGACGCGGCACGGTCAGTGGGTAAGTTGATCGCCGAACGGGCAAAGCAAGCGGGTGTCACGCGCATCGCATTTGATCGCAGTGGCTTTAAGTATCACGGTCGCGTGAAGGCGTTGGCCGATGCGGCGCGCGAAGGCGGACTGGAATTTTAAAGGTTGAATCATGGCTAAGAACAACCCCCGAGAAGTGGACCCGAATGAAGGGTTAATGGAAAAACTGGTTCAAGTGAACCGGGTCGCTAAGACGGTAAAAGGCGGACGCATTTTTGGCTTCACTGCATTGACTGTGGTGGGCGACGGCAACGGCCGAGTTGGGTTTGGCCGTGGCAAGGCGCGCGAGGTGCCGCTGGCTATTCAAAAAGCCATGGAAGCCGCGCGACGCAATATGATTCAGGTCGATCTGAAAGGCCACACGCTGCAATATGCGATCAAGGCCAATCACGGCGCTTCGAAAATTTATATGCAGCCGGCGTCTGAAGGTACCGGGGTAATTGCTGGTGGTGCGATGCGTGCCGTACTTGAGCTCGCTGGCGTACAAAATGTATTGGCAAAGTGTTATGGCTCGACCAATCCGGTCAATGTAGTTCGCGCTACGTTTAAGGGATTGCAAACCATGCGGGCGCCGGAAGAAATAGCCGCCAAGCGTGGCAAAACGGTTGAAGAAATCACAGGTTAGTTTACCGCCGAAGTGGGTGGCACTGGCGCAATCGGGAAGTTGGAACATGGCGAAAGCAAAGCAGATCAAGGTAACTCAGGTGCGTAGCGCGAACGGTCGCCTGCCCACTCATAAAGCGTGTGCCGCTGGTTTGGGGTTGCGGCGCATCGGGCATACCGTCGCCGTGGAAGACAGTCCGTCGGTGCGTGGCATGATCAGTAAAATTTATTATATGGTTAAGGTCGAGGGAGAGTAAGCATGCGCCTGAATACGTTAAGTCCAGCACCAGGACGGGTGCGCGACGGGAAGCGCGTTGGCCGAGGTATTGGCAGTGGGCTGGGGAAAACTGCTGGCCGCGGTCATAAGGGGCAGAAAGCGCGTTCCGGCGGGCGGGTGCGGCCAGGCTTTGAAGGCGGTCAAATGCCGCTGCAAAAGCGTTTGCCCAAGTACGGTTTTACGTCGCGTATTGGCCGCGTAACTGGCGAAATTCGCCTCGCCGAACTGAACAAAATTGAAGGCGACGTGGTGGATCTAGCGGCATTGCGCAAAGCTGGGTTGATCACCGGCGCAATCACGCGCGCCAAAATTTTCCTGTCCGGTGAATTGCATAAAGCGGTCACGGTCAAGGGTTTAGCGATTACCCGGGGCGCGCGGGCTGCGCTTGAGGCAGTTGGCGGCAAGGTCGAAGACGAGAGCGCTAATGGCTAAAGTGCCCGGTATGGCCGTTGGCAATCAAAAAGGTTTAGGTGAGCTGTGGGCTCGTCTGCGCTTTTTGTTGTTGGCGATTGTGATATACCGTATTGGCACGCATATTCCGGTGCCCGGCATTAATCCCGATCGCGTGGCCGACCTGTTCAATCAGAACCAGGGTACCATTCTCGGCATGTTTAATATGTTTTCGGGTGGCGCGCTGGAGCGTATGAGCATTCTGGCGTTGGGGATCATGCCGTATATTTCCGCCTCGATCATTATGCAATTATTGACGGCGGTGACTCCGTCCCTGGAACAGCTTAAGAAAGAGGGTGAGGCGGGGCGTCGCAAGATTAGTCAGTACACGCGCTACGGCACGGTACTGTTGGCGATTGTGCAAGGTACCGGGATGGCCTATGGTCTCGCCGGGCAGGGCCTCGCCTACTACACCGGGTTTACGTTTTTCCTGATTGCGATCACCTCACTGGTTACCGGCGCGGTGTTTATGATGTGGTTGGGCGAACAGATTACCGAACGCGGCATCGGTAACGGTATTTCGATGCTGATTTTTGCTGGTATCGTCGCCGGTTTGCCCAGCGCGTTAGGACAGGCATTTGAATCCGCACGCCAGGGTGATCTGAATATATTGGTGTTGTTTGTGGTTGGCATAATTGCAGTTAGTGTCGTGTACTTTGTGGTATTTATCGAGCGTGGTCAGCGCCGTATTACGGTGAATTACGCGCAACGTCAACAGCAGGGCCGTAAGTCGTTTGGTGCGCAGAGTAGTCATTTGCCACTGAAAGTAAATATGGCCGGCGTGATCCCTGCAATTTTTGCCAGTAGTATTTTGCTGTTTCCATCGACGCTCGCGGCAATGTTTGGTCAAGGCACCGGAGCGCCGGACTGGTTGCAGGACGTGTCTTTGTTTCTCGGACCAGGCCAACCGCTACATGTGTTGTTATTCGCCGGACTGATTATATTTTTCTGCTTTTTCTATACGGCGTTGACGTTTAATACCAGGGAAGTAGCGGACAATCTGAAACGTGGTGGCGCCTACTTGCCGGGCATTCGCCCCGGAGATCAAACCGCAAAATACGTCGACGGCGTGGTGACGCGCCTGACGCTGGTAGGCGGTTTGTATATGGCGGGGGTGTGTCTGTTGCCACAGTTTTTGAACGTGTACTTCAATGTTCCGTTCTATCTGGGGGGGACGTCACTGTTGATTGCTGTGGTGGTAACCATGGACTTTATGGCACAGGTGCAATCGCACATGATGTCCAATCAATATGACTCTTTGCTCAAAAAAGCCAATATGAAAGGGTATGGCGGCGGCCTGCGTTGATCGAATTGAGGTGAGAAAATGAAAGTAAGAGCGTCTGTAAAGAAAATCTGTCGCAACTGTAAAGTGGTGCGACGTAAACGCGTGGTGCGGGTTATCTGTAAGGTGGAGCCGCGCCACAAGCAGCGTCAGGGCTAGTACGGATAGTAGGTTATTGATTTTTATTGGTTTCGGAGCTATCCTGTCGCGCCTTTTTAGCAGCCTGACCCATCGTGGCCAGGGTCGAAAAAAGGTTAGCGAGTCGGATTGATTTGGGAAGATGCACATGAACAGTACAGTTGGAGTAATGTAAATGGCCCGTATTGCCGGCGTCAACATACCAGACAACAAACATGCGGTGATATCGCTCACCTATGTATATGGCGTGGGACGCACCACGGCCAGAAAAATTTGTAGCGAAGTGGGTATACCGCCTTCAGCGACGTTTAACGAACTGTCGGCAGAGCAACTTGACGACGTGCGCAACGCGGTGGCGAAGTTTAGCGTTGAAGGCGACCTGCGTCGGGAAGTCAACATGAATATCAAACGCTTGATGGATCTCGGGTGCTATCGCGGAATCCGTCATCGCCGTGGTTTGCCGTTGCGTGGGCAACGCACCAAAACCAATGCCCGTACCCGCAAAGGGCCACGCAAGCCGATCAAACGCTAGCCCCTGTTTGCCGCGTTGTATGCAGCATTAATCGACTGATAATTTTTAATCCAGAATTTGAGAACGAAAGAGCGAACCCAGGAAAGTATCTGTTATGGCGAAAACACCGGCGAAGACTACGCGTAAAAAAGTCAAACGTACTGTAATTGACGGGATTGCTCATATCCATGCGTCGTTCAATAACACGATCATCACCATCACCGATCGCCAGGGGAATGCGCTTAGCTGGGCTACCTCCGGTGGCTCTGGTTTTCGTGGTTCCAGAAAAAGCACGCCGTTTGCGGCTCAGGTGGCGGCGGAACGCGCTGCAGTTGCGGCTCAGGAGTTTGGCCTGCAAAATCTCGATGTCGAGGTCAAAGGTCCAGGGCCGGGGCGGGAGTCTGCCGTGCGCGCGCTCAACAATACCGGCTTGAAAATTACCAATATCACCGACGTGACGCCGATTCCACACAACGGCTGTCGTCCCCCCAAAAAACGTCGCGTGTAAAGAGGATCCATACCGATGGCAAGATATCTTGGCCCAACTTGCAAACTGTCCCGCCGGGAAGGTACCGACCTGTTTCTGAAAAGCGGAATCCGTCCCCTTGAATCCAAGTGTCGGGCGGAAAGTATTCCAGGACAGCACGGCCAGCGGCGTACCCGCTTGTCGGATTACGGTGTGCAGTTGCGAGAAAAACAAAAAGTTCGCCGACTATACGGCATCCTCGAAACTCAGTTCCGCAATTACTACAAAGCGGCGGCGGGTCAGCGTGGGGCGACGGGTGAAAATTTGCTGCGCTTGTTGGAACAGCGTCTCGATAACGTGGTTTACCGCATGGGGTTTGGTTCCACTCGTGCCGAGGCGCGTCAGTTGGTGTCTCACAATTGCGTGCTGGTAAATGGTAAAAAAGCCAATGTTCCCTCGTTCCAGGTCAATGCGGGCGATGTGGTCAGTATTCGCGAAAAATCCAGAAACCAGCTGCGTATCCAATCGGCGCTGCAACTTGCGGCTCAGCGCGGTGAAGTTGACTGGGTTGAGGTCGAAGCTGGAAAAATGCAGGGTACTTACAAGCGCCTGCCGGATCGGGCCGATTTACCCGCCGAGATCAATGAAAACCTTATTGTAGAACTTTACTCAAAGTAAGGATCAACTAAGGATCAAGTAAGGCTTTAAGTGACCCTAACAGGTATGTCTATGCAAAATTTAGCGAACGAATTGCTTACACCGCGCACTATTGATGTTACGGAGTACAGCCCGAATCACGCCAAGGTGGTGCTCGAACCGCTGGAACGTGGATTCGGACATACGCTGGGTAATGCTCTGCGCCGCATTCTGTTGTCCTCCATGCCAGGTTGCGCAATCGTCGAGGCAGAAATTGAAGGCGTGCTGCACGAGTACAGCGCCCTTGAAGGCGTGCGCGAAGACGTTATTGAGATTTTATTGAATCTCAAAAACGTAGCACTGGTTATGCACGGTAAGGACGATGTGTTATTAACATTGAGCAAAACTGGCACCGGTCCAGTCACTGCGGGTGATATTCAGACCGACGCCAGTGTCGAAATCATGAACCCCGACCATATTATTGCCAATGTTTCCGGTAAAACGGGGCTGACCATGCGTTTACGCGCGCAGCGCGGCAGAGGCTACCAGCCCGCCGATAGCAGCCACAGGGATGAAGAAGAAACCCGTGCCATTGGGCGTTTACACCTGGACGCGTCTTTCAGCCCGGTGCGTCGCGTGTCCTACGTGGTGGAAAGTGCCCGGGTTGAGCAGCGCACCAATCTGGATAAGCTGGTACTGGATCTCGAAACTAACGGAACTATCGATCCCGAAGAAGCTATTCGCCGCGCCGCCACCATATTGCAACAGCAACTGGCGGTGTTTGTCGACCTCGAGAGCGAGAAGAAAACGGCGCCGGTCGAGAAGGAAGATCAAATTGATCCAATTCTGCTGCGCCCGGTTGACGACCTGGAGTTGACCGTACGTTCGGCCAATTGCCTCAAGGCGGAGAGCATTTATTACATCGGTGACCTGATTCAGCGCACCGAAGTGGAGCTACTGAAAACCCCAAATCTGGGCAAAAAGTCGCTTACTGAAATCAAGGACGTATTGGCGTCCCGCGGCCTGTCCCTGGGCATGCGTCTGGAAAATTGGCCGCCAGCCAGCCTTAGAAAAGAAAGCGAAAGCATTTAGGGAACGCGCCCAACTGGGGTAGCGCCGGTGCTCAGATAGTAACCGTCTGCAGGAATTGAATGTTATGCGTCATCGTAAAAGTGGCCGTCAGTTAAATCGTAACAGCTCGCATCGCCGCGCTATGTTTCGCAACATGGCAGCGTCTCTGGTGGAGCACGAAGTGATTAAAACGACGCTCCCAAAAGCCAAGGAATTGCGCCGCGTAGCGGAGCCTTTGATCACTCTGTCCAAGGTGGACAGCGTCGCTAACCGCCGCCTGGCGTTTGATCGGTTGCGCGATAAAGCCGCTGTTGGCAAGTTGTTCAACGACCTTGGCCCGCGCTATGAAGCGCGGCCAGGCGGCTACCTGCGGATTCTTAAATGTGGTTACCGTACGGGTGACAGTGCACCGATGGCCTATGTGGAATTGGTGGATCGCCAAACCACGACCGATGCCGAGGTAACCGAAGACGCTACAGCGGAATAGTTCTGCCGACTTTAAAAAACCGGGGCTTGCCCCGGTTTTTTTTGCCCCTGGAATTCCGTCGGGTGGGCCAATTCCGTGGTCTCGACACTGCTAGCGACGTGCTGGCAAAGATCCCCTCCATTTGCTTTCCCGTATTTTCAGCCAGGCCCCTGGTTACTTTCGGTCATCTCCTGGGTTTGTTACGCTGCGGGGGTGGAAAGTAAAAATTCGGGGGACTCCTGCTGACAAAGTATGGTCCACGACTGCATCTACGGGTAGCGCCGCAATGATGCCGGACTAAATTTACCGACATTGACGGAGAGTAGAAAATGGCAGATTTTGCAAAAAAGAAAATTACGATAAACGGTCGGCAAATGGCCTACATCGAACAGGGCCAGGGAGATCCAATCGTGTTGCTGCACGGCAATCCCACGTCGTCCTATTTGTGGCGCAATATCGTACCCCATCTTGCGGGTTTAGGTCGCTGTATCGTGCCCGACCTGATTGGCATGGGGGATTCCGACAAACTGGAGTCCAGCGGGCCCGATCGCTACACGTTTGCGGAACACAGCGTCTACCTGGACGGTTTTCTCTCGGCCCTGGGGGTTCAGCGCAATGTAGTGCTGGTCATTCACGACTGGGGTTCGGCACTGGGCTTTCACTGGGCCTGTCGCTTTCCCGAGGCCGTGCAGGGCATTGCTTACATGGAAGCGATTGTCTGCCCGTTGAGCTGGGAACAATGGCCTGAGGCGGCGACGGAAATCTTTGAGGGTATGCGTTCCGCGGCGGGTGAAGAGATTGTGCTGGATAAAAACAGATTTATTGAAAATATATTGCCTTCGTCTATTTTGCGCAAGTTAAGCGCGGAGGAAATGGATGAATATCGGCGGCCTTACCTGCGCGGTGGCGAGGATCGCCGTCCCATGCTTACCTGGCCGCGCCAGATTCCCCTTGGCGGCGAGCCTGAAGATGTGGTGAATATCGTTACCAACTATGGTCAGTGGTTGGCATCGACGCCCGTACCCAAATTATTTGTTAATGCGGATCCGGGCATGATCCTCACCGGCGCGCCCCGCGATTATTGTCGCAGCTGGCCCAATCAACGGGAAGTTACGGTGCCGGGACTGCATTTTGTGCAGGAGGATTCTCCTCATGAAATTGGCGCTGCCGTTGCGGAATTTATTGGTGCGCTACGTTAAGCAATTTATTTATGGGGAGTCGTCGCACGGAATTTCGACATACTGTTCGTTATCCAGGCGCATCAAGCGCAGTCGATCACCCCACACGCAGCCTGTGTCCAGGGGGAAAATATTCGCGCCCACTTCCCGTCCTGCCAGCGCTGCCCAGTGACCAAAGATAATTTTTTCATGGAGTGTGCGTCGACCGGCATGTGCAAACCAGGGCGCAAAACCTGCTGGTGGATTCTCCGGTGATTGTTTACTGCGCAGTTCCAGACGCCCGCGCGCGTCGCAAAAACGCATGCGCGTAAAATAATTAGTGATTATTCGCCAGCGCTCCGGCGCGGACAAATGTGCCGACCAGATGTCCGGCTGGTTGCCATACATCGCCGCAAAAAATTGTTCCGCCTGGGCCGAGCGCAATACCGCTTCGACCTCCGCGGCGTATCCCTGTGCGTCCTGTAGGGTCCATTGGGGGGGTATTCCGGCGTGCACCAGCGTGTAGCCAGCTGCGTGGAGCAACAGGGGTTGCGCCTGTAGCCAATCCAGTAGTTCCGCGCAATCAGCAGCGCGCAGAATTGCGTTGAGAGTATCCCCGGGTTTGGCTCCCTGTCCGCGTCGCGCCACGGCCAACAAATGCAGATCGTGATTACCCAGCACCATGCGAAAGCTGGTGCCGAGATTTTTTGCGTAGCGCAGGGTTTGCAGGGACGCGGGGCCGCGATTAACTAGATCGCCTACCGACCACAGCTGGTCCCGGGGTGGATCAAATTTCACCTGATCTAGCAGTCGCTGCAATGGGTCGCAACAGCCCTGAACGTCGCCCACGACATATATGGTCACGGGGTGCGGCTTCTAGTGAAGTACACCGGGAGCCGCCAGTAGAAAAGGTGGAATTGGCGCATCGAACAATTCACCATCCTTGCCGAGCATTTGATAACTGCCTTCCATGGTGCCAACTTCGGTATCCAGTACGACGCCGCTGGTATAGCGATAGGCGTCGCCGGGCAAGATGGTGGGCTGTTGTCCGACGACGCCGATACCCTGCACTTCCTGGCGCGCTTCATTGGCGTCGGTGATAATCCAGTGTCGACTGATCAGTTGGGCTGGTTCGGAGCCGTGATTGGCAATGGTGATGTGATAGGCAAACGCAAAGCGGTTGCCATCGGGTTGGGACTGGTCGCTGAGGTACTGGACCTTGGCGGTAACCTCTATCGGGCACTCGGGTAGCGGGTCGTTCATAACAAACAGCTCAATTGATTGGAGAGATTAACAAAATCGGCGACGGACAATGTTTCCGGGCGCGCCTTAAGGTCCGCGTCCAGCGTTTCTGCAAGCTCCGTAGTGACCAGTAATTTCAGGCTATTGCGCAGGGTTTTGCGGCGCTGTTGAAAACAGGTGTTGACCAGGCGGCGGAAGAGCGCCGGATCGTTGGCGCGCAACGGCAGGGGGCGCAGGGGTGTGAGGCGTACGAAGGCGGACTCAACTTTTGGTGCGGGTGCGAACGCATGTGGGGGAACTGCAACCAGCGTATCTACCTGGCAGCGATACTGTATGGCGACACTCAGTCGTCCATAGTGTTTATTGCCGGGCCGGGCCGCGAGTCTGTCGACCACCTCTTTTTGCAGCATAAAGTGCATGTCCGCAATGTTATCCGCGTAGTCGAGCAGATGAAAAATCAGCGGAGTGGAGATGTTGTATGGCAAATTACCCACGATGCGTAATGGTTGCGATGTTTTAAATAAGGTGGCGAAATCAAATTTCAGTGCGTCCCTTTGTAGTATCTGGCAGTCGGTATAATCAGCAAATTTTGTCTGTAATGCGGCAACCAGGTCGCGATCGAGTTCTATCATTTTTAGCGTCGGACACTGGGCCAACAGCGGCGCGGTGAGGGCGCCTTTGCCGGGCCCTATCTCCACCAGATTGTCCCCGCTCCGGGGCGCGATGGCGGATAGAATGTCGTTGATGATGTGTTGATCAATCAGAAAATTCTGTCCGAAACGCTTGCGCGGATGATGGGCAAAGTCGTTCATGGCAACGGCGCCTGTGTTGCCATGGTAATCGCATAATCGAGCGCAGTGAGCAGACTGCTACTGTTGGCCTGACCACTGCCCGCCAGTGGCAATGCCGTGCCGTGGTCGACGGAGGTACGAATGATCGGCAGCCCGAGGGTAATGTTGACCGCTTTACCGAAGCCCGCGTATTTCAACACCGGCAGTCCCTGGTCGTGAAACATCGCCAGCACAGCATCCGCCTGTTGCAGATACGTTGGTGTAAATAAAGTATCTGCGGGTAGTGGGCCCTGTAAATTGATGCCCTGTCCACGCAGGCGATCCAGGGTGGGGGAGATGATGTCTCTCTCCTCGGTACCGAGATGGCCGCCTTCGCCCGCGTGGGGATTTAACCCGCACACCAGAATGCGCGGTTGTTCAAGACCAAACCTGGATTGCAGATCGCGGTGCAAAATCGTAATTACCGTTTCCAGCAACCGCGGGGTGATGGTTTGCGCTACTCTGGCGAGGGGCAGGTGGGTGGTTGCCAGGGCAACCCGCAAGTCCTCGGTGGCCAACATCATAACTACGTTAGCGGTATGGGTTAACGCCGCGAGATATTCGGTATGGCCGCTGAACGCGATTCCAGCGTCATTAATCACACCCTTATGTACCGGCCCGGTAACCAGCGCGGCACAGACGCCCCGCTCGCAGTCGCGGGTGGCCTGTTCCAGACTTTGTAGCACAAATGGGCTGTTGGCCGGGTTGAGCTGTCCGGCAATCGCCGGGGCAGCTAATCTCAGGGGGTGAATGGCGAGCTCACCGGGGTCGAGTGGTCGCGGTGTGCCGGTGGATCGGCGCAGCCGCAGTGGTAGACCCAATTGCTGCGCTCGTTGCAACAAAAGATTGGAATCTGTGTAGGCTACCAATTCGTGGGGGTAGCCGCGTTGCACCAGTTGAATAATCAGATCGGGGCCAATGCCGGCCGGCTCACCCGGCGTTACCGCCAAGCGTAGGGTCATAGTTTGATATCGATAAACGCCTCGTCGCGAATTTCCTGTAGCCAGATCGGCAACTCTTCCTCAAACTTGCGCTGGCGCAACACATTCTGCGCCTGGTTGCGCATAATTTCCGTGCTGAAATCCTGATGTCGGCGCTCGGTTACTTCTAAAATGTGCCAACCGAATTGAGTGCGAAAGGGTTCGCTAACCACGTTAATCTGCGCCTCCTGAATAGCCTGTTCAAACTGTGGTACAAACTGGCCGGGGACGGACCAGCCCACGCTACCACCATTGAGTGCGGACCCACTGTCCTCGGAAAACTGGCGAGCGAGATCCGCAAAGTCTTCGCCCGCGGCGATACGCGCGCGCAGGTCGAGTAACATCGCGCGGGCGTCTTCCTCGCTGCGAATTTCGTTGGGCTTGATCAGAATATGTCGAACCATACTTTGCTGAATGAGTTCCTCGGTGTTGCCGCGGCGGTCATACAGCTTGAGTAAATGAAACCCGGCGTCACTGCGAATGGGTGCGCTGACATCCCCAGGCTGTAATTCGGCCAGAACGGTGGCAAAAATCCCGGGTAACTGGGCGCTTTTGCGCCAGCCGATATCACCGCCCTGCAGGGCGTTTTGCCCTGTGGAATGAGCGATAGCAAGTTGGCGAAAATCAGTGCCGCTAGTGGCTTGCTGGCGTAGGCTTTCGGCTTTATCAAAAACCTGCTGTACGGTTTCTTTATCCGCGCCGGAGGATACCGGCAGCAGTATGTGGCCGACATTGACGTCCGGCGAAGAGAGGAATTTTCCTTCCTCGGATTTTAGAAAGTTGTCGATATCCTGATCGGTGACAGAGAAGCGCCGCTGCACCTGACCCTGCTGCACGCGCGCGATGATCATCTCATCTTTCATCTGTGCTTTGAGTGCGGCAGGGTTTAATCCCTCCCGCGCAGCAATGGCCAGAAACTCGTCGAGCCCCAGGTTTTGCTGCTGCGCCAGTCGAGCCATTGCCTGATTAAGTTCCGCGTCGCTAATCTTGACGCCAGCGCGCAATCCCATGGACAGTTGCAGGCGATCCTGAATAAGTTTTTCCAGAACCTGTGGTATCAATACTTCCTGCGGCGGCGGTTGTGTGCCGGAGGCCGAGATGCGCTGATAGATAATCGCCACCTGCTCCTGCAATTCGCTCGCCATTATCACGTCGTCGTTGACGACGGCCACAACTTTATCGAGTAATTGTAGCTGGGCAACGCTCGGCGCGCTGATACAGATAGCCGTTAAAAAAATCAGTAACGAAAGCTTGGCGCGATACATGGCGTTTCTCATAGAAGTAGCGAATCAGTTTTGCTCAGGCTGGTAGCCGTAGATGCCGTCGCTCAGGATGCTGTCCACCTGCGCACCGGTGCCGCCGAGGCCTTTAAGTTGAAACTGGAAGAAAATCCCTTCGTCGTACTGCAGGTCATCTTCGGGTAGCCCCAGAATATCGTTGCGGTCCAGCCAACGGCGCGCGACGACGCTGGCGCGCCAGCAGCAGCTGTTGTATTCGATACCGCCAAATACTTCCAGTTCGCGACTGTTGGTGATGTCGTGATTCCAGCGACCCACCAGGCTCCAGTTGTCGGAAATGGGCAGGATGGTGGAGATATCGCCCTGCTCAATGGTATCGATGGTGACCCCGCCAGTGCCGAACGGAGGCGGTGGCAACAACCGGGGAACGGCGCGACTGTAACGGTAAACCATATTGAAAATCGCGTTGTTGTCATTGCGATAGCGCAGGCCCAGATTGCCCTTGTCAATTTTATTGGTGTCCGGGCTCATCAACATATCCGATTGAAAGCGCCATTGGCGGTTTAACACCAGCGCCAGTTCAGCGGCCACATCGGATTCATTGTTGAGCAGATCCGCAGCAGTTTGCGCCGCGAGTTGTCTTTGTCCGTCATCCGTCAGCAGCGCCAGTTGCGCCGCCAACAGGACGGAGTCGGACAATATGCCCTTGGTCAATGTGGGATCTGCAGACACATAGCGGTCATCCATATAGAACACCTGCCCGATACTGGCGCGCAGGCGCTCCAGGCCAGAGCTCGGGTCTATCAGGCGGCTGGTGAAGCCCAGGGTTACCTGTTCGGTGTCGCCGATACGGTCGCTGCCCGCGAAGCGGTCGTCGCGAAACAGTTGTTGGTAACTGAAGGTAAGGTCGGCGGTATCGAAGTTAGGGTGATCGATCTGGTCCTCATAATCCGAGTTCAGATAGTACAGCCGGGGCTCGAAAGTCTGTACGTGATCTTTAATAAACGTAGTATCCCGCTCAAAATACAGGCCGGTATCGATAATGGCGACCGGCACCAGTGCATTGGGGCTGTCGTCTCCACCGGGAAGCACAGCGCTGTCCAGATCGTAGCTGAGATATTTGGCGATAAACGACGGTTTAAAGTAACCCCACAGCCATTGCTTGTTCCAGGTCAGCCCGTAATCCATGCGCAGGCGGTTACCCGTGACGCGCCCGGAGTCGTTGTGATCAAATCGGGTGTACTGGTTATCGAGAGTCAACAGCAGGTCGAGATCTTCAAAGTAATAGCGACCATCAGCATCTATACGGGGCAGCTGCTGGTACTGCTCGCCAGTGTTTTCGATCAGTGTTTGATATTCCACGCCCCTCATATTGAAGCGCCAGTTATCCGTGCGATAGCCCGCCGAAGCGAGCTGTTTCATGTGGGTTTGGCTGCTGACCTCAAGGGTACGATTGCCCAGATCGCGAAAGTATTCAGCGTCGCTAACCTTGGTGTAGTCAATCTCGGTGTCCCAGGCGTAACCGAGGCCACCGGTATGGTCGATATTGACTAGCCAGCGCGTGTCTCCTTCGTGGGGTCGCTTGCCGGTAACCGGATCGATATTGATTTTCTCGTCCGAGTCATCGCCACCGTCATCGTTCCACAGGTAGGCGCCGCCGACCACGGTTTCTGTGTAGGGTGACAGGTGTCGAGTTTCCAGCTCCAGCATCGGTCCGCGCTGCTGTATATAGCGGGGTGTAATAGTGGCGTCGTAATTGGGTGCCAGATTGAGATAGATGGGTTGCGCGATATCGAGACCGTTTTCATCGCCGATGCTGAACTGGGGAAACAATAATCCCGAGGCGCGACGACCGTCCACCGGATAGCGAATCCAGGGCACGTACAGAACCGGTACATCTTTGACCTTGACCCACATATTGCGCGCGGTCGCCAGGCCAGTTTCGGGATTGATCTGGATATTGCCCGCGCTCAACAGCCAGGTGTTATTGCCCGGTTCGCAGGTGGTGTAAGTCGCATTGTCGATGTAAATGACATCGTCGTTGCCGCGTCGCAGCTGGCCCGCAGTGCCGCGAATGCCCGATTCGTGAAACACATAAGTAGCGTCGTCGATTTGCACTTCGCCACTGTCCATGTTGACCCTGGCTCCATCGCCCAGTAACAACATGCCCGGTTCGCGCAGCTGAACGTTACCCTGCAAGGTGACGGTGCGCTGGCCCTGATCAACCACCGCCGAGTCGCTGCGCACCTGGCGATAGCCGTGGGATACCTGTACGTCGCCACTCAGTGTGGCAACCTCTCCCTGAGCTTCAGTTTTATCCGCACTGGCGCGCAGCGACGAAGCGTCTGGATCGAGATCCGCGTCCGGGTAATCCCGCGCAGGCTCGATATAGTCACCACAGCAGCCCGGTGCCATTTTTTCCCGCTGCGCTGCACTGAGGGCGGATTCATCTACCCAGTCCAGATTGCGCGCCACTTTAACCCGCGGTTCATCCTTGGGTGGCGCTTTGGCGCTGCGCGCTGCCGCGCGATGCCTGGGCCGATCAAAAGCGGGACCCGGCACTGCTTGCTCCGAGCAATCCCAGCCACCGTCACTACCGGCGCGGCAGATCCACTCCATATGAGTTTCCGTTTCGGCCATCCCCGGCACGGCTGCGCACAGCAGCACTCCAAAAAGTAGTCCGGGAGAAAAACGGGCTGCAAACCGCGGTCGGATGCGAATTCGTTGCATGGCGTGTGGCATTCTTGTTGTCCAGTATAAGGGTGACGACCGGGTTGCCCCGTAATGGCCCATCCAGAGCGCCATTTTACCTAAAGTTCGCGCGGGTGCGAGTCCTGGCATGGGTATTCGTCTAAAATAACGGCCACGACCCTCAAACGCCCCTTATTGTCGACAGGAATACCATGGATCGCGATGCTTTGCTGCTGTGGGTAAAAACCTACCTCCCGTTTCCGTCGCAGCAGTCGGATATTTCCTTGTGTGCGCTCGCCGGTGACGCGGGCTTCCGGCATTATTTTCGGGTTAATTCAAGTCCTTCTGTGATAGCGGTCATAGCGCCGCCCGAACGTGAGGATAATAGCGCTTTCGTGCACAAAGGACTGGCGCTGGCGGCGGGGGGAGTCCATGTTCCCAGGGTGTATGCGGTCGATTACCAGCTCGGATATATGCTACAGGAGGATCTCGGGGATAAACTGTACCTGAACGCTCTGCGGGTAAACACGGCCGCAGCCCTGTACAGTGCTGCGGAAGATGCCTTGCTGGCCATGCAACGTATGCAACCGCCTGCCGGGTTGTTCGGCGATTACGATAGCGCGGAATTGTATCGAGAGATGGGATTATTTCCACGGTGGTTCGTCGGGGAACTACTGGGGATAAGTCCGACCGCTGAAGAACAGCGCAACCTGGATACGTTGTTTGCCATCTTGATTGATAATGCGCTGCAACAACCCCAGGTGGTGGTGCATCGTGACTTCCACGGCCGAAATTTACTGGTACTGGAAGAGGGTGGTGTGGGCGTGGTGGACTATCAGGATGCGGTCGTGGGGGCGATCACCTACGATCTGGTGTCGCTGCTTAAGGATTGCTATATACGCTGGCCGCCAGCGATGGTGCGCCAACGGGCGTTACATTATCGGGACCGACTGGTCGCCGCAGGATCGATGACATCGGTTGACGACCAGACTTTTTTACGCTGGTTTGACCTGATGGGCCTGCAGCGGCATATCAAGGTGCTGGGTATATTTGCGCGCCTGTCATTGCGCGACGGCAAACACCGCTATCTGGATGATCTGCCGCGGGTGATTGGCTATGTCCTCGAAGCGGCGGATAACTACGGGCCAACCCGCGAATTTTCCCAGTGGCTGCGCGCAAAATTACTGCCCGTTGCACAGGGCCAACCCTGGTATCGAGCTGTAGAATCGGTCGCGGATTAGTCCACGGTGGTCAGGTATGACCTGTCGATATCGTGTACCCCGTAAACGGGCTGGGTTAACTTATGAAAGCAATGATTCTGGCTGCGGGCCGCGGAGCAAGATTGCGGCCTTTGACGGATAGTACGCCAAAACCGCTGTTGATCGCCCACGGCAAGCCGCTGATCGCCTACCACATAGAGCGACTAGCCCGCGCCGGAGTGCGCCAGTTGGTCATCAATACCTCCTGGCTTGGGGAAAAAATTGAAGCCTATGTGGGGGACGGCTCCCGGTTCGGGGTTGAGGTGCTGTGGTCGCGCGAACCGCAACCACTGGAAACCGGTGGCGGCATTCGTCGGGCACTTCCGTTGCTTGGGCACGACCCTTTTCTGGTGGTAAACAGCGACATCTGGACAGATTATCCGTTCGAGAAATTGGTCGCGCAGGATTGGTCCGCAGAGCAGGATGCATACCTGGTGTTGGTACCCAATCCCCCTCACCATCAGCGGGGGGATTTTATTTTGGACGCTGCGGGAGTGGTGCGCCATTCGCGGCATAGCGCCGCAACACTGACTTTCAGTGGCATAAGTATCCTGTGGCCAGAAATTTTTGCGCTGCATCCCTGGGGCAGTGAAAAATTTGCGCTACGCGACGTGTTGTCTGGCAGCATCGACGCGGGTTTTGTAAACGGCGAATGCTACCACGGGAACTGGTGGGATATCGGGACCGTCGAGCGCCTGCAGGCGCTCGACCTATTTCTCAATGCAGGTTAACCGGGGCGACGAGGTCTGGCACTGTATTAGCGGCGGTCAGGTGCAGTACCCGCAGCCGCGCCATTCGCGAAACGCTAACGGCGTTGCCACAAAAATGTTGAATGTCATGTCTAAAATACTCCCGTCGATCGCGCAAATGGCGATACAATACGGGCTGGTCACGTTGCGTTGTCGCCACGTTTTCTTTCTGCCTATCTGTTAGCTATTCACGAGGAAATCATGTTCGCATCACTTGACGCTCTGGCGCCGGACCCAATCCTTGGGTTATTGGCCAGTTTCCGTGAAGACTCTAATCCGCTGAAAGTCGATTTAGGCGTAGGTGTGTACCGCGATGAATCCGGAGCGACGCCAATTATGGCGGCGGTGAAGGACGCGGAGGGCAGGTTTTACAAAATAGAAGACAGCAAATCCTATATCGGCCCAGCGGGTGTACCGGAATTTAACCAGGGCATTCGCAATCTGATTTTTGGCCCACAGCATGCGGCGTTGCGGGACAATTGTGTGCGCACGGTGTTAACCCCCGGTGGTTGCGGCGCACTGCGGATAGGTGCGGAACTGTTAAAGCGCTGTGCGCCGCAGACTACCGTGTGGGTGAGCGATCCCACCTGGGCGAATCATATGCCGTTACTGGGCAACGCGGGACTTAAACTGACGCAGTATCCCTACTACGACAAAGACAGTCATACCCTGACGTTTGACGCTATGCTGTCAGCGCTGGCGGAGGCAGGCAGTGGCGATGTCGTGTTACTGCACGGTTGTTGTCACAACCCCTGCGGCGCGGATCTAACTGAAAGCCAGTGGCAGGCGCTTACCGAGCTGGCAGAGCGCCGTGGGTTTTTACCCTTTATCGATTTGGCCTATCAGGGCTTCAGTCGCGGCGTCGAGGAAGATGCCTACGGCGTGCGTTTGATGGCGCAACGTCTGCCGGAAGTGCTGGTGGCCAGTTCCTGTTCAAAAAATTTCGGATTATACCGGGAGCGGGTTGGCAGTTTATCGGTGGTGGGTAAATCGCCCGCCGTTGCCGATGCGACACTGACCCATATTAATAATGTAGTGCGCGGTAATTATTCCATGCCCCCTTCCCACGGCGGGGCGATCGTCGGTACTATCTTGCAGGACTCTGAACTTACCGCCGCCTGGCTGGCGGAGTTGACTCCCATGCGCGACCGCCTCAATTCCCTGCGCGAGGATCTGGTGGCAAACCTGGTGGCAAAGGGCGCGCCTCGGGATTTTTCGTTTATTCAACGCCAGCACGGCATGTTTTCGTTTCTCGGGGTTACGCCGGAGCAAGTTGAGCGTCTGCGCAGTGACTACAGCATTTATATGGTGGGGTCGAGTCGCATCAATATTGCGGGCCTTAGCCAGTCAAATATTGATTACGTTGCGCAGGCCATAACCGCAGTATTAAAAAATGGCTGAGTAACTCTGGCCAATTATAGAGCGGCAGCCAAGATGGCAAGAAAAAGGGGCGCAAGCCCCTTTTTTTCATTCAGCGAAGAGCAAGATGAAGTGCGGATTATTTGTCCCCGGCGCGATAACCACCGAACAGTTTTCGCAATTCGGTTTTGAGAATTTTCCCGGCGCCGGATTTTGGCAACTCGTCAACAAAATGCACGACCTTCGGCACTTTGAAACGTGCCAGACGCTCGTTGCAAAACGCTATCAGCTCGTCCTCGCTTAAGCTTTCTCCCGCCTTCACCACGATAATTGCGGCGGGAACTTCCTGCCATTTTTCGTGGGGCACGCCAATTACCGCTACCTCGGCAATTGCCGGGTGTTGATACATCGACTGCTCCAGCTCCGCCGGGTAAACATTCTCGCCGCCGCTGATAATCATGTCTTTCTTGCGATCGACAATGTAGAGAAAGCCCTCGTCGTCCAGATAGCCCAGATCACCGGAGTGATACCAGCCGCCGCGCAGGGCCTCGGCAGTAGCCTCGGGTTTATTCCAGTAGCCTTTGAACATATTGGGTCCACGACAAATTACCTCGCCGATGGCATTCGCACCCACATCGTTGCCGTCGTCGTCGATCGTGCGTACATCGACAAAAAACGCCGGGTAGCCCACTGAGCCATTCTTCCGTTCGCAGTCCCATTTATCGAGAATGGTCACCAACGGCGCCATTTCTGTCATGCCGAACCCTTCGTAGATATCCAGCCCCCGGTCTTTGAAATACGCGAGAATTTTTAGCGGAGTGGGCGCGGCGCCGGTCATCAAAAATTCCACAGAGCTCAGGTCAAAATCCTTTTTCTCAAGCTCTTCCACAATCATCTGCCACATGGAGGGCACGCAGAACAGCGCTGTAATGCGCTCTTTTTCGGTTGCTTCAAGCACCTTGACAGCGTCGAACTCCGGGAGGGTTACCACGGTGCCGCCCTGAAACAGTGTTTGCAGGACGGTCACGCTGGTGCCGCCAATATGGAACATCGGTGCCACCCCAAGGGCCACGGTCTCGGCATGGATCGGCAGGCGCTGGGTGGTGTGATAGACGTTCACCGCGTGCGCTGCATGGGTAAGCATCGCCCCTTTGGGGCGTCCGGTGGTGCCCGAGGTATACATCAGTAGCGCCACATCGTCTGCGCTGACGCTGGCGTTAATTTCGTCCTGAGAACCGCTGGCGAGGAACGCTTCGTAATCGGTGTCGTCGTTACAGGCCCGGGCGTTACCGCAATACATAGTAGTATCCAGGTGCACGAGCTTTTCCACCCCCTCGGCAAGGTGCCTGAACTCGTCGTGGAAAAACAACGTGCGCGCGCCGGAATCTTTCACGATGTATTCGATTTCGGGGACAGTCAGGCGATAGTTAATCGGCAAAAAGATCGCGCCCAGCTTGGCCGCCGCGAAAATCAATTCAAGTTGTTCGTGGCCGTTCATCAACAGTGAGCAGACCCGATCGCCGGGCCGCACGCCGCTGTCGCGCAGTGCACGAGCGAGTTGATTGCAACGCCGGTTCATTTGTTTGTAGGTAAATCGTTTATGGCGGTTGACCAACGCCAGGCGATTGCCCGAAATCATTTCCCGTTTGGTCAGCCAGTACCCCAGTCCGCCGTCCATTTTCACTCCTTACTATTTGTTGTAATCACTAGAGTATGCGTGAAACCTGTCGCTCAGGTAAGTCGTATAATTCCCCATCAGTCACAAGTCTCGGGGGTGGTTATTATGCTTTACCGATGGGTAACTTTCAATTGTGCTCCCCTCCCGTTATTAAAACCGCCGCCTGGCGTATGATGGAGCCAGGGTCGAGGTAGCGTCGTGGGAGTGATGGGGCGCGGTTATTGCGGACGAGGTTACTACAGAGAGGTTACGCAGATTTTATGTCGATTAACTGGGATACAACACTGGCAGCCATCTGGCAATCGCATCGCGCCCGTCTGCGGGCGGTGCGGCGGCTCGATTCGATTGTACTCGACGATCTATTAGGTATTGATGCCCAGAAGAAGGCGTTGTTAGTAAATACGGAGCGTTTTCTGGCCGGTAAACCTGCCAACAATGTATTGTTGTGGGGAACCCGCGGAACGGGTAAATCCTCGCTGATCAAGGCGTTGCTTAACGAATACGCCAGTTGTCAGTTACGGGTCATTGAGATCGATAAAAATGATCTGGTTGATTTGTCGGAAATCGTTGACGATATTCGCGAACTCCCCCAGCGATTTATTATTTTCTGTGACGACCTTTCCTTTGAGGAGGGGGAGACGGCGTACAAACACCTGAAAAGTGTTCTCGACGGCTCCATCGAGCTGCCTCCCGAAAATGTGCTGATTTACGCGACGTCCAACCGGCGCCATCTGGTCACCGAGCAGCGTGCTGACAATCAGGGTGTGGAGCTGGTGGACGGTGAACTTCACTACGGCGACACGGTGGAGGAAAAGCTGTCATTGGCCGATCGTTTTGGTTTGTGGTTGTCGTTTTATCCGAATAACACCGAACAGTATCTGGCCATCGTGGATGCTTTGTTCAGGGGCTTTCAGGGAGATCGCGACCGGTTGCACCGGGCTGCCTTGCAGTACGCTATGACCCGCGCGTCAAAGAGCGGACGCACCGCCAGGCAATTTTTCCTTTCGACCGCTGGCACCAGCTAGTGCCATCCAGAGGCGATCTACTGTGCGCAGCATTGCGGACAAAATGCCGCTAATCCAGTTCTCCCAGCTTGACCAGCATTTTGCCGGTATTGGCACCGGTAAACAGGCCCATTAAAGCCTCGGGAGCTTTTTCAATACCCTCATAAATGGTTTCGTGGACTCTGAGCTTACCTTCCGCGAGCCAGCGGCCCATGTCCGCAGCAAAGGGCTTGTGGTAGTCGTCCATGTAGTCAAATACGATAAAGCCGGTCATGGTCAAGCCTTTGCCAATAATGTGGAACAGGTTCTTTACGCCCCGTTGCTCGGCACCGGTCTTGTTATAATCCTCGATACTGCCGCAGCACACGATGCGGCCCTGGCGGTTCATCACGGTGAGAGTAGCGTCCAGAGCGCCGCCGCCCACGTTGTCAAAGTAAAGGTCGATACCCTGCGGACACAGGCGTTGTAGCGCTGCCCGATAGTCCGGTTCGTGCCGATAGTTAAACGCCGCATGGACCCCGGCCTGTTGCATAAGCCAGTCAATTTTTGCGTCGGAGCCGGCGCTACCCACTACCGTACAGCCCATAGCTAACGCGATTTGACAGGCCACGGAGCCCACGGCACCAGCAGCGGCGGACACGTACACCGTATCCCCGGGTTGCGCCTTACCGAGCACTTTGGTGCCGATATAAGCGGTGAGCCCCGGCATACCTAACAAGCCCAGATAGGCCTCGGGTTTGGCGTTAGCAAAGTTGCGGATACCGAGCCCCTTACCATCACCGACAAAATACTCTCGCCAGCCATTCATACTTTCCACCCCGGTGCCAACCGGGTACTTTGGATTTTTGGAGGCGATAACCACCCCCACCGCACCGCCGTCGAGCACGGCATTGAGCGCGAACGGCGGAATATAACTTTTCACGTCATTCATACGCGGACGCATATAGGGGTCCACAGACATCCACAGATTTTTGATCAATACTTCGCCGTCACCGAGGGTTTCACTGACGTCGTTTTCAACCAGTTTGAAGCAGCTCGCGTCGAGCATGCCGACAGGACGTTTTACAAGATGGATTTCGCGGCTTTTCACAATCGGTGCCTCCCTGTTCAAATTGACTGGTGCAACGGCGATCAATCCGTGTGCTTATTCTCGCAGTGCCAAGCCCAGACTGCGTAGATTCAATGTATTAACCCCACACACGCTCAAGACCAGTGTGCACAGTTCATCCCAGGGCGAGGCGCTGCGCATGCCTTTAATGGCGCGGTCGATGCCAGCGGCCTGACGTAGCATCCGTGTCAGTTGTGGGGGCGTCAGACGCCGCAGGGCGCCGCGCACCAGGGGTTGCCGTTTTTCCCAGATACCCATTTTTTTCAGCGCCCAAACCGAACGCTCCCCCTCACTGACGGCATCATGTGCCTTATTGAGCGTGCGCAATTCTCGCGTAACTGCCCACAAAATGGCTGTTGCGTCGGTGCCTTCCTCGCGCAGACCACGCAGTTGGCGACAGGCGGCCGCCGCATCGCCTTCGAGCATGGTATCCACCAACGTGAAAACGTTATAGCGCGCGCTGTCGGCCACCACTGTGGACATGATGGTAGCATCTACCACGTCACCGGTGACCAGTACTTTTAATTTTTCTATTTCCTGCACAGCTGCCAAAAGATTGCCTTCCACCCGGTGGGTTAGTATTTCCCGAGCTGCGGCATTGGCGCGAATACCAGCCTGTTTGAGTCGCTGTTCTATCCAGCGCGGCATTTGCTGGGCGGTGACCGGCCACACTTGCACGATAGCTCCGCTAGCGTCCAGTGTTTTGGCCCATTTGCTTTTTAACGTGGCATTGTCCATTTTTGTGCTGAGAATTAACAGCAGATTGTCGTCACTCGGCTGCGCGCAATACGCCTGCAGAGCCTTGCTACCATCCGCCCCGATTTTCCCATTCGGTATACGTAATTCCAGGATTTTTTTCTGTGCAAACAGGGATAGATGACTGGCTTCGTTGAGCAACTGGTGCCACTCAAAATTTCGATCGTCGGCGTGGAACAGTTCGCGCTCAGCAAATCCCTGTGCGCGCGCTGCGCCGCGAATGGCGTCAGCCACCTCCTGCACCAGCAGGGGCTCGTCTCCAGTAATCAGATATACCGGTAACAGCGTTTGCTGAAGGTGTTGCCCAGTTTGTTCAGGGTGCAGGCGCATTGGCGGGTGTGCGATGGCTGACAAAGCGCAGGCGGTTAAGAATTTTGCGGACCAGTTCGCTGCGCATTTCGGCGCGTAACAACAGCGCTTCATCGTCGGTGGCCAGTACATTGTCCTCGTTGTATTCGAACAGGCGCTCGGTAGTGACCGTCGTGCGGCCCAGAACCTGGGTACCATCCGCCGCGAGTATCAGAAAGTCGGCGCTTTCCGTGAGCATAAGTTCGGCGACCCGTGCGCTGGCGCCGATGGATGCGGTGCGCCGGTCACTGTTTTCAGCGAGCAGCACCAGGCTGTATTTGGCTTCCGTAGCATTTTTGGCCACGGTAATGCCATTGCTCACCAGCGCTCGGCGCAGATCCTCCACCAGATCGCTCTTCAGGTTGCGGGCGCTGATATGCAGGCTCTCGATGTTGCCGGGTGCATCCGAGGCACCCCTCAGGTGCCAGCCACAACCAGCGGCAAGCAGGGCGCCGAGCAGGGCGATAAGCAGAGTAGTGCGCATTGCGATCATGGTAATGTCTCTTGGTAGTGGCTAGTTGGCGACGATGCTCACCAGCTTGTTGGGCACGACGATCACTTTACGGATCGTCTTGCCATCCGTAAAGCGTTGCACGTTAGGTTCGGTTAATGCGGCGTGCTCGATAGCCCCACGGTCTGAGCTGTTGGCAACGGTAATCTGTCCGCGCACCTTGCCGTTGACCTGCACCACCATGTCGAGGGTAGCGCGCTCCAGGGCTGTGTCGTCAACCAGTGGCCAGGGAGCAGACAATATATCGTCGCCGTAGCCCATCTCCCGCCACAGCAGGTGCGCCAGGTGAGGCACAATGGGTGACAGCAGACGCAGCAGGATCGCTACACCCTCGGTTGCCACCGGGCAGGCCGGTAAACTATTGCGCGTCCCCTGTGCCGACAGCTGGTTAAGAATCGTCATGCAGGCCGACACCACCGTATTAAACTGATTTTTTTCGTAGTCCTGCTGAGCTTTTTTCAAGACAGTGTGAATCTCCCTGCGCAGAGTTTTCTGCTGGTCATTCAACATTGCGCTTAGCTCGGGCGCCAACATCAGGCGGTCGGTTTGCAAACAGTCAGTGGCGGCGATAACGCCGGTCTGGTGCTCCCGGCAGTAGGCCCACAAGCGGCGCAAAAAGCGCGCCGCCCCTGCCACGCCCTCGTCCGACCATTCGAGAGATTGCTCGGGGGGTGCCGCGAACATGGTAAACAGGCGCACAGTATCTGCCCCGTAGCTGTCGATCAGGGCCTGGGGGTCGACGGTATTGCCTTTGGATTTTGACATTTTACTGCCGTCTTTGAGCACCATGCCCTGGCACAACAGGCGGGTAAATGGCTCGTCGGACGTTAGCAGGCCAGCATCGCGCATCAGTTTATGGAAAAAGCGCGCGTACAGGAGGTGCAAAATGGCGTGTTCGATGCCACCGACATATTGGTCGACCGGTAGCCAGTAGTTGGCGCGCTCGGGGTCGAGCATACCGCCGTCGAAATCCGGGCAGGTGAAGCGCGCGTAGTACCAGGACGATTCCATAAAGGTGTCGAATGTGTCGGTTTCTCGCACCGCCGGTTGGCCGTCTATATCACTGACTTTCCATATGGGATCCGCTTTCAAAGGCGATTGAATGCCATCCATCACCACATCTTCCGGTAACAGCACCGGGAGTTTGTCAGCGGGTACCGGAATTGCGATCTCGTTGCCATCGTACAGCATGGGGATCGGTGTGCCCCAGTAGCGTTGCCGGGATACGCCCCAGTCCCGCAGCCGGTAATTGGTGGTTACGGTCCCCAGGCTGGATTGGGCGAGTTGTGCGGCGATGGCGTTAAATGCCTCGTCAAACAGCAGTCCGTCAAATTTTCCGGAGTTTATCAGTGTGCCCCTGGCGACAAACGCCTCGACGTCCAGATTGCAAGGGGTATTGTCCACCGGCGCAACCACCTGAGTAATACGCAGCTGGTACTGGGTAGCAAACTCCCAGTCCCGCTGATCGTGGGCGGGTACGGCCATGACCGCGCCGGACCCGTAATCCATCAGCACATAATTGGCGATCCAGACGGGCACCAGTTCCCCGCTCAAAGGGTGGCGCGCCTGCAGCCCTGTGGCGACCCCCTTTTTGGTCATGGTTGCCATATCTGCCTCAGCCACCGACTGTTGCTTGCACTCGGCGATAAAGCGCGCCAGCGCCGGGTTCGTCGTCGCCAGCGCCAGACTGATCGGATGCTCGGCGGCGAGACTCAGATAGGTAACGCCCATCAACGTGTCGGGGCGCGTGGTATAGACATCGATATTGGTGTAGCCAGCGATGGCGTCGGTCAAGGGAAACGAGATGTTGATGCCGCGACTTTTACCGATCCAGTTGCGCTGCATCGCGCGCACCTGCTCGGGCCAGTCGTCCAGCTGATCGAGCGCTTCGAGTAATTCTTCGGCGTACGCGGTAATGCGAATAAACCACTGGGGAATTTCCTTGCGCTGCACCGGCGTGTCACAGCGCCAGCAACAACCTTCGACCACCTGTTCGTTGGCGAGGACGGTCTGATCCTGGGGGCACCAGTTGACTGCGCTGGTTTTTTTATAGACCAGCCCCTTGGCGTACAGTTGCGTAAAAAACCATTGTTCCCAGCGATAGTACTGCGGCTGACAGGTGGCCAGTTCGCGGGTCCAGTCGTAGGCAAACCCGAGGCACTGCAATTGAGTTTTCATGGCGTCGATATTGGCGTACGTCCAGGCTGCGGGCGCAGTATTGTTTTGCACGGCGGCATTTTCAGCGGGGAGTCCGAACGCGTCCCAACCCATGGGCTGCAATACATTTTTACCCTGCATGCGCTGGTAGCGGCTGATGACGTCGGCAATGGTGTAGTTGCGCACATGGCCCATGTGCAGCTTGCCGCTAGGATATGGAAACATCGCCAGACAGTAATATTTTTCTCGTGTTGGATCGGCATGAACCACAAACGACTGGTTGCTACGCCAGTAGGTCTGAATTTCCCGTTCAATTATTTCCGGGCGATAGTGTTCGTCGAGCGTCGTCATAGTTGTGCGGGATTATCCGGCGATGGACCCAGGGCGGAAATTATAGGGGAAAGCTTTCGGCATACCTAGCGTTGCGGCGTGAAACTCGCCGTCACCGCTCGCTAATTCCGGAGATCGCCGTTTTAGAAATTATGAAATTAGTTTGGTAGCGTCGGGCTTGCGCGGTGCCGCAAATATGGACAGCAGGCATAGCAACAGGCTGACAATGATGGCGGGGCTGGCGCCCAGCTTATTGAACGGTGTTGCGCCGCCGTGGGGCCGAACCTGTGTGTTCAGTGTACCAGCACGAAAGCGCGGCAGTAGCGCAAGGATATTACCCTTTTCGTCGATGGATGCGGTGATGCCGTCGTTAGTGGCGCGCAACATTGGCTTGCCATTTTCCAGCGCGCGCATTTGCGCGATCTGCAAATGCTGATGCGGCCCGAGTGAATTCCCAAACCAGGTGTCGTTACTGACCGTGAGCAACAGGTTGACCTCGGCGGCGTTGTTGGCAACCAGTTCCTGGTAGGCGACTTCGTAGCAAATTGCGGTGGCGATTTTAACGTGTCCCGCAGTTATCGACGGCTGTTGCGCGGGTCCAGGTTGAAAGTTGGACATCGGCAAATCGAAAAATTTAATCAGGCCGCGCAGCCACTGCTCAAAGGGCACGTATTCGCCAAAGGGTACCAGGTGGCGCTTGTGGTACGTGCCGGAGGCGTTACCCAGCGCAATGACGGAATTGTAGTAACGGCGCCCCCCTGGCCCACTCTCGTAAGTGGGAATGCCCGTAATAACGACCGTATCGTGTTCCCGAGCCTGAGCGTTAACGGTTTCCAGGAAGGGTTCTATTTCGTTTTTTAGACGTGGAATACCCGCTTCAGGCCAGATAATCAGGTCTTTGTCCCAATGTTCCGCCGTGGTTTCACTAAAATCGGCAAGCATACCGTCCAGTAAATCCGGCGCCCATTTTTCCAGCAGCGGTTGATTGGGCTGAATCAGTGCCACCGATAACGATTTCCGCTGGGGCGTCGTCCACTGTTTGCCACTCAGGTAAAGTCCGCCACCCCAGATGAGTATGCCGATAAACAGGCCGCGGCCGACGGCCACACGAAATTTCTTGCGTTCCCACATCAGCGCCAGCAACGCCCCGCTATAGGCGGTAAAACCGCTGACTGCCAGTACCCCGAACAAGGGTACCCAGCCAGACAGCCAGGTGTCGATATGTCCGTAGCCCAGGTATAGCCAGGGGAAGCCGGTGAGAATCCAGCCGCGCAACCATTCGCCGAGTACCCACAGAGCCGGAAATGCCAGCAACACAGTGTTGGGATGGTTGTTGTTGAGCAGGCCGTAAAGGCTAAACGGTAGCGCAAAAATCAGTGCCAGGGCGACAATAAATAAGCCGGTTAACAGGCCCGCCAGGAACCACGGTGCCTGGCCGTACTCGTGAATACTGACGTACACCCAGGTGGCTCCGGTGCAGAACATGGCGGCACCGAAAGTCAGCGCCAGTGTGAACGCTCTGCCTGGACCGACCCCGCGCAGCAAAACGCTGAGGCAGGCAGTGCACACCAGGCCAATAATCCACCAGTTCATGGGTGCGAGGGATAGCGGGAGCAGCGCGCCGAATAAAGCGGCGATCACGTGTGACAGACCCGTTTCGGCGCGACGCTTCATAAATCGACTAATCCTTGTTGCCGATCAGCCACATCTCCATTTGATGGATCTGGCGGCCGTCCGCTTCGATGACCCGAAAAGAAAAATTTTCTAAAACGATGGTTTCCCCCACCGTCGGCAGGTGGCCGAACGCCTGGGTCACAATTCCGCCCACCGTGTCGAATTCGTCCTCGCTAAGACCTGTTCCAAAATGTTCATTAAAATCTTCAATGGGTGTCAACGCTGCGATCAGATAGTGATCGCTGGCCTGTCGACGGATGAAATCGTCTTCGTCGTCGTCGGTTTCATCTTCGATATCGCCGACAATCTCCTCCAGAATGTCTTCGATGGTGATCAGTCCGGCGACGCCCCCATACTCGTCAACGACAATGGCCATGTGGTAGCGCTGTTCGCGAAACTCACGCAATAGTACATTGAGGCGCTTGCTCTCGGGAATGATGGTAGCCGGGCGGATCATCTGATCTATGCGGAAGTTCTCACGTCCGGTGAGAACCAGTGGTAATAATTCTTTGGCAAGTAGAATGCCGCGGATGTCGTCGGCGGACTCGCCCACCACTGGAAAGCGGGAGTGGTTGGACTCGATCACCAGTTTGAGAATATCTTCGAGACTGTCGGCGTGGTGGATCACGACGATGCGTGAGCGGGGAATCATAATCTCCCGCACTTGCTGGTACGAAACTTTGAGCGCGCCCTCCATAATACCCAGGGCCTCGTTGTCGAGAATCTGGTTGTCGTGCGCCGCTCTGAGCAGATCGACCACATCCTCCCGGGATTTTGGCTCGGCGGACAACGCTTTACTGATACGTTCCAGCCACGTTCGATCGGGGTTGCCGGGGCCGTCGTCGCTCATGGGAGTATCGCCTTAGTATCTGCTGGTGGCGATGCACGGTAGTCCTCCGCGTAGGGCGGTGCAAAGCCCAGTTCCCCCAAGATTTGTGTTTCCAGCGCTTCCATTACCAATGCCTCGGTGTTCTGAATGTGGTTGTAGCCCAGCAGGTGCAGCGCCCCATGTACGAGAATGTGGGCCCAGTGCGCGTCTGCAATTTTGTCCTGCTCACAAGCTTCGCGATTAACAACCGGGGCGCACACCACCAGGTCGCCGAGCAGGTCGCTGTCGACAAACTCTGGAAGGTCGGCGGCAAATGACAGGACGTTAGTCGGTCCGGATTGATTGCGGTAGCGCGCGTTGAATTCAGCGGCTTCCTCAATACCTACTACCCGCACGTTGATTTCGGCCTGGGTGGCGTGCTGGCCGACGGCCACGGTCAGCCAGCGTCGCATATCAGCGGGGTCGGGGACCTGGCCACTGTTCGAGACGTTCTCGATATTGACGAGCACAGGCATGGTAATCAGGGCTCCGCGGAATCGCTGTTATCGGGTGGATTTTCGTAAGCGTTGTAGGCATCGACGATGGATTGCACCAGTGGGTGGCGCACCACGTCCCGGGATTGAAAGTGGGTGAACACAATATCGTTGACCTGGGCCAGCACTTCACAGGCGTGCAGCAAACCGCTGTGAGTGCCGCGTGGCAGGTCTATCTGGGTGGTATCTCCCGTAATTACCGCAGTGGAGCCGAAGCCAATTCGGGTCAGGAACATTTTCATTTGTTCGCGAGTGGTGTTCTGACTTTCATCGAGAATGATAAAGGAATTGTTGAGGGTTCGTCCGCGCATATACGCCAGTGGCGCGACCTCGATAACGCCGCGTTCAATGAATTTGCCTACTGCCTCGACCCCGAGCATTTCGTAGAGCGCATCGTATAGCGGTCGCAGGTAAGGGTCGACTTTCTGCGACATGTCGCCGGGCAGAAAGCCGAGTTTTTCCCCGGCCTCCACGGCGGGTCGCACCAGCAAAATCCGCTCCACCTCGTCGCGCAGTAGTGCTTCTACCGCGCAGGCAACGGCCAGATAAGTCTTGCCGGTGCCAGCAGGGCCTACGCCAAAACTGATGTCGTGGGTCTGAATCGCCCGCACATAGCGCTGTTGATTGACGCCGCGGGGCCGGATATTGCCCTTTTTGGTGCGAATCAATGTCAGGTTTTCTACATTGTCAACGGCGGGAGTTTCGGACGTGTCCATAGGCAGCTCCATAGCAGCTTGTTGTAATAACAGATGAACCTGATCCGGTGCGATGGTGCCGCTGGCCAAGGTTTCGTCGTACAGGCATTGCAATATTCTACCGGCTGCCGCGGAGCGTTTGGGTTCCCCGTAAAACGCAAACAGGTTGCCGCGATTGCGGATTTCAATATTCAGCCGTTGTTCGATTTGACGTAGATGTGCGTCAAACTGGCCACACAGGGATGCGAGGCGATGGGCGTCGTTGGGCTCAAGGGTTACGGTCAGAGCAGCGAGTTGAATGTTCAAATGTAGACTGCAAACGCCTTTGGGGAAACCATCAGACGCCTAGCATAACGGCTTTGACTTAGGCATGAAACATGTAACAGGGGAATACATATAACAAAAGTTCCAGAATCGGAGCAATGTTAAGCGTCTTTCGTTATATTTTTTTGTCGAGTGCGACATGGAAAATTAGTCGCACAGCAGTTGACCGCGGAGTGAATTGGGTAGTGCTTCGTCGATCCGTACCCGGGCAAACTGGCCAATCAGACGGAGATCGGCACAGGTAAAGTTGACCACCCGGTTATTTTCCGTGCGCCCCTGCAGCTGAGCGGGGTTTTTTTTGGATATGCCGCTGACCAGCACGCGCTCGACGCCCCCCACCATAGCGGCACTGATAGCCATTGACTGTTGAGTAATGCGACCCTGCAAAATGCTCAGACGCTGTTTTTTGGCGTCCATGGGCAGCGTATCTGGCAGGTCGGCGGCGGGCGTGCCCGGACGGGCGCTGTAGATAAAACTGAAGGAGTGGTCGAAGCCGATATCTTCGATCAACTTCATGGTGGCCGCGAAATCCGCGTCAGTTTCCCCGGGGAAGCCGATTATAAAATCGGAGGATATACTGATATTCGGTCGTAGCTGGCGCAGGCGGCGGATCTTTGACTTGTATTCAAGGGCAGTGTGTCCGCGTTTCATGGCGGCGAGTATGCGGTCCGATCCGCTCTGCACCGGCAGGTGCAGATGGCTGACCAGCTCGGGTACGTCTCGATACACATCGATCAGGCGGTCGCTAAACTCTACCGGGTGCGAAGTGGTGTAGCGAATGCGCTCGATACCGTCGATTTGTGCGACGTAGCCGATCAATTCCGCCAGGTCGCACTGGGCGCCATCGCCAGCGTCGCCGCGGTAGGCGTTCACGTTTTGTCCCAGTAAATTGACTTCCCGTACACCCTGATTTGCCAGATGGGTGATTTCAGTCAGAACCTGGGATAGTGGACGGCTGACTTCTTCGCCGCGGGTGTAGGGCACCACACAGAACGAGCAATATTTTGAGCAGCCTTCCATAATGGAGACGAACGCACTGACGCCGTCGGCTTCCGGGAGGGGCAGCTGGTCAAACTTTTCGATCTCCGGAAAACTCACGTCCACGATCACCGCGCCATTCTGGCGTTGATGCTCGCTGATCATATGTGGCAGGCGGTGCAGGGTTTGTGGGCCAAACACCAGATCGACAAAGGGTGCGCGCCGCGCGATTGCTTCGCCCTCCTGGCTGGCGACGCAACCACCCACGCCAATAATAATATCCGGATTGTTTTCTTTCAGGACCTTCCAGCGGCCGAGTTGGTGAAAAACCTTTTCTTGAGCTTTTTCCCGAATCGAACAGGTGTTAAGCAATAAAATATCTGCCTCGGCGGGATCCGCGGTGTGTACCAACTGATGACTAGCGCCGAGCAAGTCACCCATGCGCGCGGAATCGTACTCATTCATCTGGCAGCCATGGGTCACGATGTGGAGCTTTTTGCTAACAGGTTTGTCGATCACGGTGATTTACTCGGGAGGCACGGCACAGATTCAGCGGGCTGGTGTAGTAGGGTACGGTCCGTCAGTATAGCGTTTCGGTCACTAAAAGCGTAGTTGTAGGTGCGCTTTGCATGTGCGACTGGACGCTGTGCTGGCCGCTAGCTGTGGTATCCTGTGCGGCCGCAAACCAGTCACCCGTTTCCGCGACACAAGAGTTGTTATAAACACATGGCCAAAGATCCCATTTACAAGGTAATTTTCTTCAATCAGGGGCAGGTGTACGAGCTCTATGCCCGACATGTGTACCAAAGTGACCTGATGGGTTTTCTGGAAGTTGAAGAATTTCTGTTTGGCGAACGTTCGCAGATGATTGTCGATCCCGCCGAAGAAAAGCTGAAAAACGAATTTTCCTCCATCAAGCGTAGTTTCATTCCCCTGCACAGCGTGTTGCGTATCGATGAAGTGGAAAAAGAGGGCGCCTGCAAAATAAGCGACGCCAAAGCCGGCAATGTGACACCCTTTCCCTTCCCGTCGTTGGCCCCCAAACCGAAATCGGATTAAGCCATGTGGGCCGGCACGCTGGGGCTGTTGTGCGGTTGTTCGCAGCGAATGGGTAACTAACGCCCATAGTTGCTATACAGTGCGCGTTAGTGCCGGTATACGGCGCCAGATGTTCTACACTCCGAAGAGTTTGTGATCGATAAGATTAGTTTGTTAACAGGCAAATTGTTGTTTTTGCCAACTCGGAGTGTGGCAGGTGAAAGCGATTACTGCGCTAGTGCTGTTAATGGCGTTCTATCTGTTCTACCCCACCTTTGACTTACGGATTAAAACGGACCCCTTCGCTGCTGATTTTAGTGCGGTGGCGACTGGGACTGGGTTTGTCACTTTGAACCGTTGTCGGGATGCCGCAGAGGCAACTGGTGCGGATGACTTTCGCTGCGAGAAAAATGCCCGGTGCCGCGGACTGTTCGACACCTTTCGCCAGCGGGACCCCGAAATCAGAGGTTTGCAACGGGATTTCGCCGAGCCTTGAATCGCTGGTGTCGCACTGTTCGCCCCCCGCGGCGCTATTCCTGGGCAACCCACAGGCCCCCCAGACCGAGTATTGACTGCAGCCGCATCGCCTCCTGTTCTGCGAGTGCCTGGGAATTGAAACCTTTCAAGCGCACTCGATAGAGCACCTGATTGTCCACGTTAACCGTCGACAAACCTGCCTTTACGCCATTGTTCGCCAGTGAAGCGATCAGATTGCGAGCGGATTTTTGATGGGATAGCGTAGCAATATTCAGCACCCAACCGGCCGCGGCGGGCGCTTGCATTGCGGCAACACCTTTGGCGGGCGTGGCCGCTGATTCCGATAGTTGGGCAGCGTAGCCTTCGATACGTTGTTCTACCGCCGCCAGTCGCCGTTCCAACTCATCGATGGTTTGTTGCTGGCGTTGTCGATCTGTCGACAACGTTGTTTGCCTGGTGACGAACAACGGTAACGGGGGATCGACTCCGATGGATACCGGTTTAGCCGAGGCGCGGGCGAAAGCGGACAGTCGGACGTCCATTTGCGCCAGTCGGGCGCGATCTGTTGCCATTGTTGCCAGCCAATCCTGGACATAGAGCGCTGCCCAGGCGGCCATCCCCAAAGCCAGTGCAGCTATCAGCAATGGCGTAAATCGCATAGGGTGCATCGCCGTGCGACCGGGATGGGGTGATGGTTGTGCATGGTGCGGCGCGCTGGCAGCAGCCCGGCTTGGTTCGGGAGCGCTCGTAACGTCGGCAGGCGGTGGTTCCCCAACGCTCGTCCCGCGCCCTGTGTGGGGCTTAGCCGCATCTGGTGGCTCTACCACTAACGCTGGGTTGAGATTCCTGTTGTTGCCCGAGCTATGGTCTGACCGGTTCCCGTAGCGGTTATCGGATCCGCGGCTTAAATTTTTTATAGGTTGATCCACGGGCGGACGTTGGGGCACGGGCCCGTCGACAGGTTGTCCTTGTGTGGCAGATAAAATCATAAGTGCTTCAGCGATATCCAGGTCGATAGACACTCAAGTAATGCACGAAGCATGCCGATACAGAACAGACAGCCGTTCCAAGGATTTTCGCGCTCGAGTGCTTGATTTTCCGGCCGGTGGAGTAAAAGTGACGGAATGCTGACAGCGTACAGCGCCTGAAGTTAATTTTTTGTCGCTTTTTTGGTGATTGCCAACATAACGCAAGCGTACAAAAACCCTGCGGGGGGGAGGGGAACTGGCGGTGGCAGATGTAACAGGGGACAGAAGAGGCAAGGCCGACAAAAAAGTTGGCACGGATCCGAAAAACGGTTTGTTACGGCGTATCTGTATTGAACTGAGTTTTATGGCGGAACAGGTAAGCGGTTTTTCGCCTGAAGTCGTCGCCCGCCTGCGTTCGGATTTGCGCAAGGATACGGATTACAGTGACCTCGAAATGGCCGCCACGCCTTTTTTTGACGCGCTGCTAACCCGGCGTCGTTTTGCGCGCTCGCATAAGCACGAATCTAGCGAACTGGCACTGGTACAGGCGTTGGTTGAGAACTTACCTGCCCACCAGAATTTCGAATTTGCCCAGTTAAAAATCGCTGCCGATGAAGCGCGATCGCTACCGGACGCTGTGAAGGTTGTGCGCCGAGCGGGTTGGTTGCTGGCCAAGTTGGCGTCCTCAGCTGACGCCGTGCCGGCAGTGGCAGACGGGAGTCTGGGCAATGCGGTGCGGTCCCCGGGGGCAGCGCGTCGCCTCACGGACCGCGAGCTGTCGCAACCAGCGCAGTCCATTTTGCGGGCGCTAAAACCTATGCTTGATCGGGCGCTGGCTGAGTTGGCGAAGTTAGAGGAAAGCGCGACACAGGCGCAGGCGCTGCAGGGACGATTGCAGACGGTGGGCAGTGTCGAGGATTTGCAGATTACTCTGGAGCAAACCCTCGAGTTGTTCGCAGACCAGGCGGCGCGTATCAATGACGAACGGCGCGAGACTGAAAGTTTTCTCACGAAATTATGCGCCGACGTACGCTCCATTGGCTCGAGTATGGCGCACATTGTCGATAACGAAGAGTTATCGCTGGGTGTCCAGCGGTTCCAACAGGAGCTCGAAGACCATTTGCTCGACATCGAAAACGCGGCGCGTACTCAAACCAAATCAGTGGATTTGAACCGCGTAATTGGGGTTAGTGTAAAACGTATTGTTGAGGATTGCGTGCTGTTAGCGGAACAGCAGGAGGCATACGTCGAACATTTACGCAACTTGTCCGCTACGGTGACGAGTAAGACATTGAAAATGGAAAAAGAGATAGAGGATCTCCGTGTTCAGGTGGGGCAACGGCAACATCTTATGATGATAGATCCACTGACTGAAGTGGCGAATCGCTACGGCTACGAACGACGCGTTGAAGAAGAGTATGCCCGCTGCCGCAGGCTCGGTTACCCACTGTCTCTTGTGGTGGTCGACGTCGATCAATTTAAGGCGATTAATGACAGATATGGCCACCGGGCGGGGGACAGAATACTTAAGGAAGTGGCAAATATAATGAAATTGCGACTTCGCGTCACCGACCACGTCTCTCGCTTTGGTGGCGACGAATTTGTGCTGTTACTACCTGACACATCCTATGTGGGCGCAGTGAAATTGATGATGGATTTAAAAGATATTGTCGCGGCGCGCAAGTTTCGTCACGACGGAACGCCTGTCGTAGTACAAATTTCCTGTGGTGCCGCGGAAATGACATTTGACGATACGCCGGAAACGACCTTTGAAAGGGCCGATCGTGAAATGTTCCGCGACAAAAGAGCTGTGCCGACACTGGCGCAGTAGCCGCCCAGGAAATTACACTACTCGCCGTCTGGATCGGCGCCATACAATTGGTTACGACCCGAGTTTTTGGCCTTGTACAAAGCGCGGTCCGCTTTACGGATCAGTGACAGTAAATCGTCACCCTCTTTCAGAGACGCCGCACCCAGGCTGGCAGTGATAGTTATGGCGTTGCCCTCGTAGGAAAGCGGTGTGGCGGCCAGTTTTTTACGAATCCTTTCGCCGGCGATTTTGGCCTGTTTGAGACTGGTTGCCGGGAGCATTAATAAAAACTCCTCGCCGCCAAATCGAAATGCCGTATTGGATAACCGCATGGTGCTCTCCAGTAACGCGGACACCTGTACCAGCAGGGTATCCCCTGCCGCATGCCCCCAGGTATCGTTGATTGCCTTGAAGTGGTCGATGTCAATCAGCAGTACTGACAGGGGAGTTCCTTGCCGTTTGGCGCGCTCCATTTCGATCGGAAACAGTTGCTCCATAGCGTGGCGATTGAATAACCCGGTCATAGTGTCGGTCATGGCATTTTTCACCGCAGAGCGGTATTGCAGGGCATTGCGCAGTTGGTATAACAGCGCGCTTAGGGATTTTTCGATGACAAATAATTCTTCTTCACTAAATGGTTGGCGGCGGCTGAGAGTAATTTCTCCCAGGCAGGTTGCTTCGATGGCCAACTGATAGGTGCAGGTGTGGTGTCTATTGTGCCCGGAGGAGAAATGGAGGTGTTCCGCAGGAAATTCGTACTCCAGTCCGTCGAAAGAAATAATCGCGCCAAGCTCGGTGTCGAACATCGCCAGTAGAGCCTGTGGATCGATCACGGTTTGAAAGCGCTGATGCAAGCGCAAAATATCTGGCTGACTGAGTTTGCGCGGTACCGCCTCTTTTGCAGTCCCGCTGCTATGCAACGCTCGTGTAATGCTACGCATATGTTTTCTCCTGGCTCCTGCCCCCCGTGGGCGAAGTCGGCTACCGCCGGCAGCAGAAAAAAACATGCAAAATGTTGGCCAACTAACGTAAAAAGGCTTTAATGCATTAAGTTCGCCCGTTAATCCTCTGGAATCTGGGTGACTGTCAAAATATTGGCGATTCAGGGCGAGGGGTTTGTCGATTTACGGTACATCTGTGACACAGGGCGCACAAACATGCGGCAGGGGAAAGGTTGGTAAGAATTTACCGATCAATATGTTCGATGATCTGGTTGGTCGTGTGATGGCTCCGCCGGGTAAACAATCAGGCTTTTGCGACACTTTGCGGGCGGCTGCTGCCGTGTGCGTTGCCACTTGCGCCGTATAGCTGGACGTCATCGAGGTGGCCCTGCTTCAGAATCTGCAGTGCCCGGCCGGTGGTTAGCTCGCCACGATGAATCGCGGCGCCAATGCGCCTATTTTTTTCCTGGCAGTGCGCGACGATATCTTCCAGTTCATGCCACAACGCTGCGCTGATAGCGGCAGGCTGGGCGTCGCATAACTTATTGAGACCTGCGCGACCGGCTGCCATACCGTTGGCGGTGAGCAGTTCGTCCCGCTGCTGGCCAACCCGTTGCAGTTCATCGGCCACCGACAGTTTTTGGGCACCGGCTTCCTGCAGATCTGAGAGGTTCAGGGTTTCCATGCAGTGATTTTCTTGATCCAGCAGGGTTTCGAGACTGCGGGCACAGCTAATTTCGCGGCGCAACAGGGCCGCCAGCGACTCATCGAGCGATTGCGGATTCAGGGTCATTGCTACGAAACCAGGGGACTCTAGCGTTGGCACCAAAGCTACAGTAACGATTTCTCAAACCGGATCAGTTTGCTGGCAATCTGCTCCGGGTCCACCTTGTAGGTCCCTTCCAACAGCGCTTTGCGTACCAACGCCACGCGTTGCGCGTCCACTACTGGAATATCGGCAACGGCCTTCTCCATTTGCCGCAAATTCTCAGCGGCATGGGTTACGGTAACCGTTTCTGTGCCCCGTGCGCTGGTTGTGGAGCTGTTGCCCGAGCCGGGGTGGGCGACGGTATGGTCTTTGTTACGCTGACCATCCACCACAGGGGGGTGAGTGGGTCGTAGCGAGTTTACTTCAATGGCCATGTGTACGGTCCTTTAATGAAAGTAATCCTTTCAGGTGAAGTATCGGCATTTTGTCATAAACCTTTAGGGTTTTCTATTTACGGTTGTCGTGGTCGATGCATCAGTCGACGCGCACCGTGCCATCGGCCAGTACCAATCCTTCCACCACTCTTTTTGTCGCCGGGTTCTGAACTTTTACGCGATCACCTTCCACGCCGTCGGTCAGCGCCTTACCCGAACTTCTGACGTCGATGCCCGGCCCCTGGGCCAGCAGGCTGACCAGTTGGCCGCGGCGCACCAGGCGCGGCGCCGCGATCACGTTCAGCGTTAACACCTCGCCGGCCACCAGTGACCGGGACAGCTGTTTACCCAGCGCTTGCTGTATTTCAACCAGATAGCCCGCGGGTAACTGTTTAATTTCGTGGCGAGCAATCTGCAGATCGCCAGAACCGAGAATCATACCGCGCGACAGGGGTCGAACGGTGACGGGAACATCCAGATAGGCTTCCAGCTTAACCGGTACGTACAGGGTCCAGGATCTGCCCGTGTTACAGCGAATACCCACGGTCGGATTGTCCGGCAATTTGGCGCCAGGCGGCAAAAATGCCTCCAGGACAGAGGTACAGCGCGCTAGCGTCAGTCGCGACTCTATGGCTGCGGCGCGCACCTGAACATCGGCAAAGGACTGCAGAGCCGGATGGGTTTGTACATACGCTTCGACACGATCGCGAATGGCCTGGTGATTCTGATAAGTGGGGTCACTTTGTCCGTAGCCGGGTGCGGCGCACAGCATGGACAGCAGCCAAGTCATCACAAACCCTGATACTGGCGACTGGACGCGGCGGTGATTCTGTAGGTTTTTACCCACGTTCATGATCTGTTTGTTCCCTCTATGACGTTTTTTTGACGTCAAAAAACAACGAATGCCTTCCCGTGGTTAGGCTGTAACCAACTGATATATATAGACTATTACCCATGACGCCTGTCGGTATATCGGTGTGCTCTGGCTACCGGCCTGATCTCTATTAGTACTAAGCAAGCATCGTGCCGGTATTCAGCTGAAGAGTTATTAGCGGCGTGCCAGCCGCGCCGCACCTTGCCGCCAGGCGGAAAGCAATTGCCGCTTTTTGCCGCGAAATAATGGTCGAGATGGACTGGTGGGCAGTATAACCGCAGGTTTTCGAGTATGGCATGGAGCTTGCTCTTTGCTGAATGAGCAAATGCGCGGTGCTTTAGCGGATCAGTCTGGGGACAGGCCAACGTCACTCACAATGAGCAACTAACTACATTGCGCACAGACCGACAAAGAGGATGATCAGAGATGGCCATTAATTTAGACAATGTTCTCGATCCCCATGCGCGAGCGATGCTGGTTCACAATCGCCGCGCCGGACTACTGGCCGCGAATCTGGCCAATGCGGATACCCCCGGTTTTAAAGCCCGGGATATTGATTTTCGCGCCGTGCTCGGTGCGGTCGAGCGCGGCTCCACCCTGCGCGCTACCCGCGCCGAGCATTTTACTGCGGGGGTAGCTGGCGATAAGGAGATTCAATATCGCGTACCCCGGCAGCCGTCCCTGGACGGCAACACGGTGGAAACCCAGTCGGAGCAGGTCGCGTTTACCGAAAACGCAATTCGTTACCAAACCAGTCTGCGTTTTATGGATGGTGCAGTTAAATCTATTTTGCTGGCGCTGCGGGGAGAATAACCATGGGACTGCTCAACGTCCTGGATGTATCTGGCTCCGCACTGGCCGCGCAATCGGTCCGGCTGAACACCATTTCCAGTAACCTCGCCAACGCCGAATCCGTGAGCGCTACCCCGCAGGCAGCGTATCGGGCCAAGCAACCGATATTTTCCGCACTAATGCAGGATGCGATGAGTGGTCTGGCCTCCGTGCGCGTCGACGGCGTTGCGGAAAGCACTGCGCCCGCCCGGCAGGAATACGCGCCGGAACATCCGCTGGCGGATGGCGATGGCTACATTTATTACGGGAACGTTAACACGGTGGAAGAAATGGCCAATATGATTTCCGCGTCCCGTGCCTACCAGAACAATGTGGAGGTGATGAACACCTCCAAGCAGCTGCTGCTGCAAACCCTGAATCTCGGTCGTTAGTGAACCTGTTTAGTATCGGAGCCTGGTATGGAATCTATTAGCGAGCTTATTGGTAGTCCGGCGTCGAAGACCATTACGCCGTCCGCCACAAAGAAAGCAACCGAACTCGGTCAGGACGACTTTCTACGACTGATGGTCGCGCAGCTCGAGCATCAGGATCCGAGTAAGCCAATGGATAACTTTGAGTTTCTCGCGCAGATATCCCAGTTCAGCATGGTCAGCGGTATTCAAGGACTGCAGACATCCTTTGACAAGTTGGGTGGCGCACTGTTTGCCGGTCAGGCCCTACAAGCGGTGCAGTTAGTGGGGAGCGATGTGGTCACTAATTCCGGCACTGCGCTGCTGGGGCAGGATGCGCCGTTACGAGGTGTTATTGACCTGCCGACCTACGCCGCCGGTGTGCAGGTCAGAATCCAGGACAGCACTGGCCGTCTCGTCCATGTACAGGAACTGGGCCCGTCGAGCGCAGGTCGCGTCTCGTTCTCGTGGGATGGGGTCAACGGGAATGGCGGTGTCGAGCCATTGGGCAATTATCAGGTAACGGCGCAGGCAGTGATCAACGGTCAGTACGAGGCAGTTCCCGCTTTCGCCGTGGCGCGAGTGGAGAGCGTGGCGTTGACTGGCAATGGCACGCAGGCCAATTTACGTCTCGTCGGTGGGCAGGATATTACCCTCGCCGACGTACGCGAATATTTATAACGGTCAACAAATTAAACGGGCAACCAGGTCGTAAGCGAACAGTAACAGGAGAAACATTATGGCATTTGATACCGCAATTTCGGGCATTAGAGCGTCCACCGCCGAGTTAAGTATTATCGGTAATAACATCGCCAACAGTTCCACCACCGGCTTCAAGCAGTCCCGGGGGGAGTTTGCGGATATTTACGCATCGAGCGTACTGGGAGTAGGTGCCAATGCCATAGGTAAGGGCGTTAGCCTGAGCTCGGTGTCACAGCAATTTACCCAGGGCAATATTGGTTTTACCGATAACGCGCTGGATCTGGCCATCAACGGCAACGGCTTTTTTATCCTCAGCGACGATGGCGCCGCGGCCTATACCCGGGCGGGTAATTTTATTATTGACCAGTCGGGATATATTACCAACACCGAAGGCAAACGGCTGATGGCTTATCAGGCTGATAGCGCCGGCGCAATTACCGGCAATATCGACGCCCTGCAAATCGATACGGCCTATATCAGTCCGACCCCAACCGGTACCGTGAACATCACTGCCAACTTCGACTCGCGGGCGGTAGCGCCGACCATTCCCTGGGGTGGACCCTACGACGCGTTCGCGGTGCCACCCACCGCACCTTCGCCGGATATGTACAACAGCACCACCTCTACCACAGTGTACGACGGCCTGGGGAATCCCCATGTGGTGAGTACCTATTTCGTGAAAACGGCCACTGCCAACGAGTGGCAGGCGCACACGTTGATAGATGGTGTCACGGTGGCTGGCCCAAATACCCTGACCTTTGATGCCAATGGACAGTTCAACCCGGCAAGTTTGCCGGTGCAGGTCAGTGTAGTGGGCTGGAACCCCCTCAACAGCAATGGCGGTCCCACGGGTGCCGTAGCCCAGGATTTTACGATCAATCTGTCCACCAGTACCCAGTTTGGCACCAACTTTGCTGTGAGTTCCATTAGCCAGGATGGGTTTACCACCGGGCAGTTACGCGGACTGGAAATTTCCAAAGGGGGCATCGTGTTTGCGCGCTATACCAACGGTCAGTCACTGGCGCTGGGGCAGGTCGCACTGGCCAATTTCGCGAATCCCCAGGGTTTGCAGGCGTTAGGGGACACTGCCTGGTCGGAAACGTTTTCCTCGGGTGCGGCGGTGGTAAGTGGGCCGGGCACCGCGGGCCTCGGCGTGATTCAGTCGGGAGCGCTGGAGGATTCCAATGTGGAAATAACCGAGCAGTTGGTCAATATGATTATCGCGCAGCGTAACTTTCAGGCCAACGCGCAGGTGATCCAAACCGAAGACGCGATTACTCAGACTGTGATTAACCTGCGTTAATTCGCCGACAGGACGTAGATTATGGATCGTTTGTTGTATGTGGCGATGAGTGGGGCGAGTCAGAGTTTACGGGCTCAGGCCGTCAACTCTCAGAATCTTGCCAACGCCTCTACCAGTGGCTTTCGCGCCGACCTGGCGATGTTCGATGCGGCCCAAGTGCATGGTCCAGGTTATGCCAGTCGTGCCTATACCCAGTTACAGGGTGCGGGATTCGATGCCTCCCGCGGCACCGTGCAAAGCACCGGGCGCGATCTGGATGTGGCTATTAATGGCGATGGCTGGATTGCCGTGCAGGCGCCGGATGGCAGCGAGGCCTACACTCGCCGTGGGGATTTGCAGATTGATGCGTTTGGTCTGCTCACCAATGGGGAAGGGTTGGCGGTGCTGGGTAACTCCGGGCAAATTGCCTTGCCACCCCATACCAAGTTTGAAGTGGGTGCGGACGGCACGATTACTATCTTGCCGGTGGGTCAGAACCCGAACGCTATGTCCGTCGCTGGCCGTATCAAACTGGTCGCGTCCGATGCGGCGGATATGGAAAAAGGGGTGGATGGTTTACTGCGTCGCCGCGACGGGCAGAATGCCACCGTGGACAACGGCGTTCGGCTGATGTCGCAGTCCCTTGAGACCAGTAACGTCAATTCCGTGGCGGCCATGGTGCGCATGATCGAGCTGTCGCGCTCGTTCGAATTGCAGGTAAAGATGATGCGGGTGGCCGCGGATAACGACCAGGCTTCGGCGTCGCTGATGAGTATGTCGTGAGCGTTGAGTACAGGTAAAAAACTGGTGCCGCGTTGGGCAAATTAGCTGGAAAGTACAGGTTAACAGGAGCGAGTAAATGAACGAAGCATTGTGGATTTCCAAAACCGGACTGGACGCGCAGCAAACGCGCATGGCGACCATTGCCAATAATCTGGCCAACGCCAGTACATCGGGTTTTAAACGCGGCCGTGCCGTATTTGAAGATCTGATGTACCAGAATCTGCGTCAGGTGGGAGCTCAATCGTCCCAGGATACCCAATTGCCTTCCGGGCTGATGCTGGGTACCGGCGTGCGGGTGGTGGCTACCGAAAAACTGTTTTCCCAGGGCAATCTTGAACAGACCGAAAACTCTCTGGACCTGGCTATCGATGGGCGGGGGTTTTTACAGGTACTGCTTCCCGATGGCTCCATGTCCTACACCCGCGATGGTTCCATGCAGGTCGACTCCCAGGGACAGATGGTGACGTCCAGTGGCTATGTCGTCCAACCGGCGGTGACAATTCCCCAGGACGCCCAGTCAATCAATATTGGTAGCGACGGCACCGTGTCAGTGCGCACCCCCGGTGCGGCCGCACCCACCCAGGTAGGCACTATTCAGCTGGCGGATTTTATCAATCCCGCCGGTCTGCAGCCGATCGGTAAAAATTTGTTTCTCGAATCCGCCGCCAGTGGTAGCCCGCTGGTGGGCAACCCCGGGCTGAACGGTCTCGGATCGGTGGTGCAAGGCTACGTGGAAAGCTCGAACGTGAATGTGGTGGAAGAACTGGTGAATATGATTGAAACCCAGCGTGCCTATGAGATGAATTCCAAGGCCATTTCCTCCAGCGATCAGATGCTGCAATTTGTCACCAATAACCTGTAGCGCAACTATTATGCAAAAGTCACTGTGGTACCTGTTGGTCTGTGCCGCCCTGTTGTTACTCGGTGGTTGTGGCTCGATGCCGGAAAAAAGCACCGTCGGCTACGAGCCGGTTATGCCCGCGGTACAGCCGCCACAGGAGCTGCGCAACGGCAGCATCTACCAGGCGGGTTACGACATTGTGTTGTTCGAAGATTTACGTGCGCGCCGGGTCGGCGATATCTTGCGCGTTTTGTTGGTGGAGCAAATGGACGCCGCCAAAAGCAGCGCCACGAACATCGATAAATCCACCAGCAATAGTATTCCTAATCCAATTCTGTTCGGCAAGGAGCGCACGTTTGGCTCCAATGATTTGAGTAGCGAAATCGCCTCGGATCACGATTTTAGTGGCGAAGGCGATAGTAACCAGAGTAACAAGTTGCGCGGTAGCGTCGCGGTGACGGTCGCCCAGGTATTACCCAACGGCAATCTGGTCGTGCAGGGGGAAAAATGGATTCAAATTAATCAGGGCAGTGAATATGTGCGCCTGCGCGGCATTGTGCGGCCTACTGACATCAGCGCTGACAACACGGTGCCCTCGACTCAGGTAGCGGACGCCCGTATTTCTTATGGTGGCACCGGGGCAATCTCGGAAGCCAATATGGTGGGCTGGCTGGCGCGTTTCTTTATGAGTCCGCTGTGGCCATTTTAATCGGGAGCTGATGATGTACTTCGCGAACAAAAAAAATCGGTACTGGCACCGGGCGAGCATGTTGTTGTGCTGTGCGCTGATTAGCGCGCCGGTGAGTGCCGAACGCATCAAGGATCTGGCATCTATCGCTGGTGTTCGCGATAACCAGTTGGTCGGTTACGGACTGGTGGTCGGTCTGGATGGCAGTGGCGACCAGACTACCCAGGCGCCGTTTACGGTACAGAGTTTAAAAAACATGTTGGCGAAAATGGGCGTGGTGATTCCCCCCAACGTTAATCCACAGTTAAAAAACGTGGCTGCAGTAATGATTCACGCGGAGCTGCCAGCTTTTGCCAAACCCGGCCAGACGATCGATATCACCGTGTCCTCTATCGGTAACGCCAAAAGTCTGCGCGGTGGCAGTTTGTTGATGACGCCGTTGAAAGGCGCCGACGGCCAGGTGTATGCCATTGGTCAGGGCAATCTGGTGGTAGGGGGCTTTGGTGCCGACGGTGCCGACGGCTCCCGTATTACGGTCAATATTCCCAGCGCTGGGCGCATTCCCAACGGCGCAACCGTGGAGCGGGCGGTACCTAATTCTTTCGGCGACGACGGAGTGCTGGTGCTGAATCTTAATACGCCGGATTTCACCACGGCCCAGCGTCTGGCGGAAAATATCAACCGGGTATTTGGCTCTCAAGTGGCGATGCCAGCAGACAGTGTGTCGATCAACGTGCATGCGCCCATGGATCCCAGCTTGCGGGTCGCTTTCATTGCCAATCTCGAAAATATTCAGGTCGACCCCGGTGACGCTGCTGCTAAGGTGATCGTAAATGCGCGCACGGGCACCATAGTTATCGGCAGTCATGTGCGTGTGGCCCCGGTGGCCGTGGCTCACGGCAGTCTTACAGTAACCGTATCCGAACAGCTGCTGGCCAGCCAGCCGGCGCCTTTTGCGCGACGGGGGGACACGGTGGTGGTGCCCCAGTCGTCGGTGGAGATCAGCGAGGAGCAAGCGCGCATGTTTTTGTTTAATCCGGGCATCACCCTCGACGAAATTGTGCGGGCAGTCAATCAGGTCGGTGCGGCGCCAGGGGATCTGGTGGCCATTCTGGAAGCACTCAAACAGGCGGGTGCTTTGCGCGCCCAACTAATTGTCATTTAGAGCCAGGGATTAGCGATGGTTGCCCAGCAGGTTTACAGCGATTTCGGGTCTTTTCACCAGATGCGCGCCGACGCGCGGCGCGCAGATCCGAATGCGGCCCGTGCGACCGCACAGCAATTCGAATCAATCTTTATTCAGATCATGTTAAAGGCAATGCGCGCCGCGACACCGGAAGGTGGTCTGCTGGAAAGCAGTCAGATGGATACGTACCAGCAAATGTTCGACGACCAGATTGCCCTCGATTTATCCGCCGGTAAAGGTATTGGTCTGGCCGATGTCATCGAGGCGCAAATCTCCGGGGCCGAACCACCGGTGGCCAAAGCCGATCCGTTTGCAATGCCACTGCGCAATCAACTGCTTAACCCCGCCAATCGTGCGCTGTTAAACGTACCGGTGAGGGACGAGGGGTTGAAGGCTGCCGTGTCCGCACGGGTCGCTGAACAGCTAGCTGGCGATGTGAAGTCCTCGGCCTGGCGACCCCAGGCGCCGGAACAATTTGTGATTGATGTGCGCCGCTTTGCGCAAACAGCGGGTAGCGAGCTAGGTGTAGAGCCAGAGGCCTTGATCGCCCAGGCGGCACTGGAAAGCGGGTGGGGTCGGCACGTCATTCGGCGGCCCGATGGCACCAGCAGTTTCAATCTGTTCGGTATTAAAGCCAACGCGGACTGGACTGGTGAGCGCGTCAGCGTAGGTACTCTGGAATACCGCAATGGCGTTGCTGTGCGCGAGCGCGCCGAATTTCGTGCCTACCCCTCGTTGCAGGCGGCGTTCAATGATTATGTGGATTTTATGCAATCCAACCCGCGCTATACAACAGCTCTGTCCGGAAACGGCAACGGTGCTCGTTACGCGCGGGATCTACAGGCGGCCGGGTATGCCACCGATCCCCGCTATGCACAGAAAATCACCGCGATTATGGCGCAGATTGACGCGCAAATGGCTGCACTGCCAGCCAGAGTCGTGCTGTCCCCCGAGGTGAGTACGTTGTAGCCAAATGTGGTAGCGCCAGCTAGCGAGCGACGGTGCAACCAGGTGACACATGAAGTAACGCGTTTAGACCGGTGGTTTAAGACGGTCGCGCGGGACAGGGACGTTTCAAACAGAAGTTTTAGGGTTACGGGAAAGTTTTGAGGGTTACAGGAAAATGGCGGAGATTCTCGGTATCGGCACATCGGCGCTGTTGTCGCTACAAAAAGCGCTGAGCACCACGGGCCACAATATAGCCAACGTCAATACGGAAGGCTATAACCGCCAACGGGTGGAATTTACCACGTTGCCACCACAATTATCCGGCAGTGGTTTTATTGGCAATGGGGTACAGATAACCACTGTGCGCCGCGCCTACGACGATTTTATTGCTGGCCAGGTGCTGTCCCAAACCGCCAGCCAGAGCGGTCTCGATGCTTACGTCTCGCTGGCGAATCGGCTCGACAACTTACTCGCCAGCGGCAGTTCGGGCCTGAGCCCGTCCCTGCAACAGTTCTTCGATTCCATTCAGGCTGTAGCTGCGAATCCGTCCGGTTTGCCGGAGCGTCAGGTGATGTTGGCAGAGGCCCAGGCGCTGGCGGATCGCTTTGCTTTTCTGGATCGTAGTCTGGTGGGCCAGGAAACGGAGGTGAATAATCGCCTGACGGTGATGGTGGATGAAATTAACGGGCTGGCATTCAATATCGCCAAACTGAACCAGGAGATCTCCGTTGCCACCGGCACGGCGGGTGGCCAGCCGCCCAATGACTTGCTTGATCAACGGGATCTATTACTGACGCAACTCTCCAAAAAAATTGGTATCACCACGGTAGGTCTGGCCGACGGCTCGGTCAATGTGATGATCGGTACTGGTCAGCCGTTGGTCGTCGGCGGAGCGGCTCAGCCGATAACCACGGTTGCAAGTGCCCTCGACCCCAACCGCCTGGAAATAGGCATAAAAACCCCGAATGGGGGTACTGCGGTGATTTCTCAGTTTATTAGTGGCGGAGAAATTAGCGGAGTCATGGATTTTCGCAGCCGGGTGCTCGAACCCGCGCGCAATGAACTGGGTCGTCTGGCTGCAGTGGTCACCGATACTTTTAACGCCCAGCACCGCCTGGGTATGGACAGTAACGGCCAGCTGGGAGGGGATTTTTTCGCCCCCCTGAATCCGGTAACGATCCCTGCGACAGGTAATGTTGGCACCGCCGCTGTAGCGGTTACCGTGACCGATGCCCGGGCTCTGGCGGCGTCGGATTACCGACTCAATTACGACGGGAGCCAGTGGTTAGTCACGCGTATTGCCGACAATAAAATTGTTACCGGCAGCGGGCCATTTAATCTGGATGGCGTGACCATTGCGGTCAGCGGTACGCCAGCTTTGGGCGACAGTTTTCTGGTGCGTCCGGTACACGACGCGGCTGGTGCCTTTGCCGTTGCACTGACAGATGTTTCGCGCATTGCCATTGCCGCGCCAGTGCGCGCCAGCGCCAACGTTGCGAATACGGGCACGGCCGCTATCGCCGCCGTCACCATGCAGTCGACAACTGGGCTACCTTTGACTGGACCAATTAGCCTGACTTTTAACCCCAACGCGTTGGGTGCCGGTGTCCCTGGCTTTGACGTCAGCGGTGGCCCGGGCGGTCCCCTCGCCTTTGATCCGGTGCTAGACAGTAATGGTAAAACATTTACCCTGAGCGGTTTCGGTGATATGCGCTTTACTCTGCGGGGCAGTCCCCAGGCCGGTGACACGCTGGTGCTGGAGCACAACAGCGGCGGCCGCGGGGATAACCGCAATGGCTTGTTACTTGCGGGGTTACAGACCCAGCGGCTGGTGAATAACGGCGCCAGCACCTTCGGCGAGGCCTACGGTGTCATGGTCGCTGACGTAGGCGTAAAAACCCGGCAGGGCCAGGCAAACCTCAATACCCAGAATATTTTGTTGCAGCAGGCGGTGGACGCCAGGGAGTCCGTATCGGGGGTGAACCTCGATGAGGAGGCCGCGCGCCTGCTGCGCCTGCAACAGGCCTATCAGGCTGCGGCGCGCATCGTGTCCGTGGCGGATGGCCTGTTTCAAACCCTGCTCGAAGCAACGCGGAGGTAACGGCGATGCGCATCTCGACAGCACAAATACATCAGGGCGGCATAGACAGTATTCTTGCCCAGCAAACCCGCTTGAGTAAAACGCAGTTGCAGGTAGCCACTGGGGAGCGAATTTTGACGCCCTCAGACGACCCGGTGGGCGCGGTGCGCATACTCGATCTGGCACGGGAGATCGCCATTGTCGACCAGTATCAGCGCAACGGTGAAATGGCACGTACCCAGTTATCCCTGGAGGACAGTGCGCTGACCGCATCTGGAAACGTGTTGCAACGTGTCAGGGAGTTAGCACTACAGGCCAACAACGACGTGTTGAGCGCCAATGATCGACGCGCCATTGCAGTGGAAATGCAGGCCAAACTGGACGAACTGTTGGCCCTGGCAAATGCCCGGGACGCCAATGGTGACTACCTGTTTGCCGGGTATCAAACCGGTAGCCAACCATTCACGATCAGTGGCGGGGCGGTGGTCTATAGCGGTGACCAGGGACAGCGCCTGTTACAGGTTGGGCCAGCCATGCAAATATCTGTGGCGGATTCTGGAGCGCAGGTATTCCAGCTTATTTCCACGGGTAATGGGGTGTTTGATATTGACACCAATGCCGGAAACACGGGTTCGGCTATGGTCGGAACAACGTCCGTCAACGGTGTTTTCGTCCCGGATAGTTATACCCTGACATTTAGCCAAATTGCCCCCGGCGCTGCGGTTACGTACGAGGTGGTGGGTGCCGCCAGCGGCGTGGTTGCCAGCGGTACCTATCGCGCTGACGAAGCTATTGTTTTCGGTGGCGCAAAAATAACATTGAGTGGCGCGCCCGCAAACGGCGACAGTTTTACAGTGGCGCCAGCGCGGCGTCAGGATATTTTTTCGAGTTTAAGTGACATGATCGCGACGCTGCAGAATTCGGGCACGGATGCTGCGAGCAAGGCGCAGTTCCACAATGCCGTGAATCGCGGACTCAACAACGTGGATCAGGCGCTGGATCATCTGTTAAGGGTGCGCGGCGATGTGGGCGCGCGCCTCAATAATCTCGATAGCCAGCAAAACATTAATGAGGATTATATTCTCCAGCTCGAACAAACCCTGTCGAGTGTCAAAGACCTCGATTACGCCGAAGCTGTCAGCCGCCTTAATTTACAAATGGTCGCGCTGGAGGCTGCACAGCAGGCGTTTGTGAAAACTCAGGGTTTATCACTGTTTAACTTCCTGTAGCAATTTCCTCTCTCCCCGCCGGGTCCTGCTGTGCGCCGATGCTCGGTGCACCTGCGTTGCCGCGCTGACGTCCCTGCCCTTGATTTGCGCTGTGCATAACCCGCAAAAGTCCAAAAGATGGGTGCACATTTCCGTGCTAATGCATTGTTTTTACAAATTCCTAAAGGTTATCGCGCGGATGTCGATAACGGGTTTACCTAGGCACGGCTATTCGCTTAGAAAGGTTTAAACATTCATTGATTAACCGCACGCGCTCATGGTTCGTAGCGGTGTAATGAGAGGAAAATATTATGCCACAGACTATTAACACCAATATAGCGTCACTGAACGCGCAGCGGAATCTGAATAGCTCTCAAAGTGTGCTTAACACCTCACTGCAGAGACTTTCATCTGGTCTGCGTATTAATAGCGCCAAAGACGATGCCGCAGGACTGGCTATTTCCGAGCGTATGACTGCGCAGATTCGTGGGTTGAATCAGGCCGGTCGTAATGCCAGCGACGGTATTTCTCTGGCGCAGACAGCGGAAGGCGCACTCACCGAAGTAACCAACATGTTGCAGCGCATCCGCGAGCTGGCGGTGCAGTCCCGCAACGCCACCAACAGCACCAACGATCGCGCTGCCCTCAATACTGAAGCGCAGCAGTTGCGTTCCGAGATCAACCGCATCGCCTCGCAGACCCAGTTTAACGGCGTTAACCTGCTGGACGGGTCATTTGCCAACCAGGCTTTCCAGGTTGGTGCCAACGCCGGGCAGACCATTTCGGTTTCGGACATCGTCAATGCTAACGACACGGCGCTGGGGACTTACTCTGCAGCTTCAGTGACGGGCGCAGCGGCGACCGCGTTTACAGCCATTGCAGCGGGCGATCTGACCATAAACACCGTTAGCGTCGGGGCGATTGCCCTCGATACCAGCGCCACTGAGCGCGCGGCGGGTATTCGCGATGCAATTAACTCGGTTGCGGATCAAACCGGTGTGTATGCGCGCAATGACACCGCCACCACCGTAACGTTGGTGAGTACCACCGGGAATATCGTAATCGGATTAGCCACCACGGCTACCACCGCCACCACCGGTTTAACGGCGGCAACCACCACGGCAACCACTGCAACGGGTTTTGGCACTCTGGATGTTAGCACCACGGCAGGCGCCGATACTGCGATAACTCAGATGGATGCGGCGCTGGATGCTGTGAATACTGCCCGCGCCACGCTGGGTGCGATTCAAAGCCGTTTTGAATCGGTGGTAGCCAGTATTCAAACCACGTCGGAAAACCTGTCCTCCGCCCGTTCGCGGATTCAGGACGCGGATTTCGCCATGGAAACGGCGGCATTGACGCGCGCGCAAGTACTGCAACAGGCGGGCGTCGCCATGTTGGCCCAGGCCAACGCGGTTCCGCAAAACGTTCTCGCGTTACTGCGCTAAGGGTGAGCGAGAAATGATGGAACAACGGGAGTGGCGCTCAAGCTGCTCCCGTTTTTTTTCTTTCAGGGTAGAGCGCATGACTGAATTAGACAAAGTACTACAGTTGGCCCGGATGGAAGGCGGCGAGCCTGCTGCCAAAACGGCGTCTCACGGCAGTGGTATGACCGACGCCACGCGAGGCCCGGCGGGTGATCCGCTCGACAGTGTCACAGGCGAGCGGCAAGAACAGGCCGCTGGCGGCAGCCCGGTGCCGACGCCGGAACAATGGGATGGCCTGAAAATTAACGAGCTGCAAACTACCGTACGCGAATTGAGCGATTACATTCAGAGTATTCGACGGGAGTTGCGGGTCGGTATTCAAAAGGAAACCGGTGTGCCGCTGTGTATCGTACACAACAGCGCTACGCGCCGCATGATTCGCCATATTATTGCCGAGCCTGAAGCTATCGCGCTGACACGCTTGAAAGCGGAATAAATTATGTGTGTAACCGGCCCTGATGTGCTGTTGGACACTGGCATATTCCGTGCATTGTTGCTGGAAGAGTGCGGCGTTGTGCTGGCGCTGCGAGACCAGAGGCTATAAAGACGCATGATCACGGCAAATGGAGTGGGTTCCGGCCTGGACATTGAAGGGCTGGTCACGCAGTTAGTAGCGGCGGAACGATCGCCCGTGCAAAATCGCCTGAATCGTCAGGAAATTCAACTCAAGGCGAAAATATCCGCGTTTGGTGCGTTTAAAGGATCCCTGTCTACTTTTCAAACAGCGCTGTCAAGTCTGACTGACGCGCAACGATTTATGGCGCGCAAAGTCACGCTCAGTCAACCGGGCATACTTACCGCCACTGCGGGAACCCAGGCTGCTGCTGGCAGCTATGATGTGGAAGTCAGTCAATTGGCCAAGTCGCATTCGCTGGCGTCTGGTCTGTATAGCAGCACCAGCGATGTGTTAGGTACCGGTACACTGACTTTTCGCCTGGGTACCACCGACTATGATCCGCTGACGGACGCCTATAACGGTTTTGTCGCAAATTCGGGCACCGCTACGGCAACGGTGACCATCGATACCAGTAATAATACGGTGACGGGCGTACGGGATGCGATCAACGCTGCGAATATCGGTGTTAAAGCATCGATTGTCAACGATGGCTCGGGGTATCGTTTGCTGCTGACCTCTGGTGCGACGGGCGCTCAGAATAGCCTGCAAATCAGTGTCGCCGACGACGATGGCAATCACAGCGATGGGGCCGGGTTATCCGCTCTCGCGTTTAACAGCGCGGCGACGCAAATGACACAAACGGTAGCGGCGCGGGATGCCGCACTGACTATCAACGGCCTTGCGGTGACCAGTGCCAGTAATACGGTTAGCAACGCAATTGACGATGTGGTGCTTCATTTGACCGCGCTGACTTCCGGATCACCGGTGTCGATTAGCGTGACCCAGGATACAGCGACAGTTAAAGCTGAAGTGGTGGCATTTGTCGCCGCCTACAACAGTTTTATGGAAACGGTTAACAGTCAGACAGCGTTCAATGCCACCACCCAGGTCGGTGGGGCATTGCTCGGGGATGCCACTGTGCGCACCATTACCCGGCAAATTCGCGAGTTAGTGGGTAACGTCGTACCCGGATTGAACGGTGCGCTGACCAGCTTTGCCGCGATCGGCATTACCACTCAAAGCGACGGAAAATTGACGCTCAATGATGCACGCTTTGACGGCGCTCTGGCTGCGAATTTTGACGGGGTAGCCGGACTATTTGCCGCCAAGGGCAGCACCACGGACAGTCAACTCAGTTATTTGCGCGCCAGCAACAATACAGTGGCCGGTAGCTATCCAGTGACGGTGGATCAGCTGGCTAGTCGTGGATTGCTTGCGGGTGCCGGGGCGTTACCGGACTTTCTGTCCGGTGGTACGGTAATTATCGACGGTGACAACGATACCCTGGCAATGCGTATCAATGGGGTGCTCGGCGGTACTATCACATTAACCCAGGGAACCTACACATCGGGCCAGTCGTTGGCGGCGGAGATACAGGCACGTATTAATGGCGACAGCGTGTTTCTCGGTGGCGGCATCGAAACGACAGTCAGTTACGACAGCGCCGGTAATCGCCTGCTGATTGAATCCACCCGTTATGGATCTGATTCTACGGTCAGTATTGTTGAAGTAGACACTAACAGCGCGGCGACCCTGGGGTTAAGTGTTGCCAGTGGCACTGCTGGTCTCGATGCTGCTGGCACGCTCGGAGGCCTTGCCGCCACGGGGCGTGGTCAAACCCTGGTTGGAGCAAGTGGCAGCTCAATGGCTGGACTGGAAATACAGGTTTCAGGTGGCGCCATCGGCGCTCGGGGCACCGTGGATTTTTCCCGCGGGGTGGCCAGCCGCCTGGATTTACTGCTCAACAATCTTCTCGGTTCACAAAATATTCTGGATGATCGCACGGATGGACTGGAAACCCGTGTCGAACGTATTGGCCAACAGCGCGAAGTTCTTGATCGGCGCATGGCGGCGCTGGAGGCGCGCTATCGATCACAGTTTGCGACGCTGGACAGCCTGTTGTCCCAGTTGCAAACCACCAGTGGGTATTTAACCCAGCAACTTGCCAGCCTGCCGGGCGCCTATTCGGGCGACAGGGGGTAGGTGTGCAACCTGAACATCGAAGTATGGATCATCAAGGGTTATCAAGTATGACGAACACACGAGCAGCGCTACAGACGTATCAGGCCATCAGCGCCCGCAGTCAGCTCGAGAGCGCCTCGCCCCATCGGTTGATTGGCTTGTTAATTGAGCGAGCACTTGATCATCTGGCAGCGGCCAAAGGTTCTATTGACAGGGGCGAGCCCGCCGCAAAGGGCGAGGGTATCGGCCGTGCTATCGCTATTATCGACAGTCTGCGGGCGAGCCTGAATCATGAGCAGGGGCGGGAAATCTCCGATAACCTGGCCGCACTGTACGACTACATGGAAGCGCGCTTGTTGGCTGCCCATGTGCATAACAGCGCGGAAAGCATCAATGAAATAGCGTCTTTGTTGCGGGAAATACAGCAGGCGTGGAATCAGATTCCAGCGGGCGCGCAACAACCGATGGTCGCGGATACCCAGCCCTGATGGAAAATTCGGGCGTATCTTTAGCTAACCTTTCCGCGGGCAGGGCGCGCGGCGAGCACCTGCAGGCGGTGAAGATGCTTTCCGAGGCCATGGTCGACAGTGCGCGGCGCGGCGACTGGCAACGGGTTGTGGAACTGGAGCGTCAGCGGCGTGACGATATGGTGGCCAGTTTCGAGGAACCGATCGTGGGTGACGAGGCGTTGCAGGTCAGGGACGCACTACAGGCAGTGATGGGGCTCAATGTGCAACTCACCGAGATGGTGAAGCAGGCGCGCCAGGACAGTCTCAAGCAATTTCAAATACTGCAAAGCGGACAGCGTGCTGCGCAGGTCTATCAGGCGGTTAGCGACTCATAAACTGCTTCTTCCATTTATTGGCGCGTATCTTGCAGCGACCAGCTTCAGAGCGAACTAAATTCTAAGCGCAAATTGTTGGCCGAGTCGGACGGTTGCTTGTGGCGGAGTCACCCGCGAGGCACCCTGCGGAATTTGTTGCATGGCTGGCAGTAGTTATCGCACAGTTAGCTAACGAAAAATCGAAAAATTTAATATGGCTATCTAGTTGAATGGTAAAGAAAATTATTTTTTGAAAAAAAATACCGTTGTTTTTTTTGGCAGGCGCGCCAGTACTGAGCTTAAATAGGGTAAGCGCTGGAGGATTTGTTTAATGGCAGCATTTATCGGCGACAATCTAGCCCATGCGAGTATTTTTATGCTAAAACGATATAGCAGACGAGGCCGTAAAGAATGTCAAAAACTTGACGCGCGTCACATTATTAATTAGCATAACACTATAAGTATTTGCTATATGAAGCTGCACGCTTTTACCAATACTTTAGCGAGTGACAGGACGTCAACTCCATTACCGGCTATAGGTTCGACCTGTCTTAATCGGCACTTTCGATGTAGTTTTTTCAGTGTTCCCTCTTTCGGTCCCCACTCAGGACAAGAATTATTGACCCTTGTGTCGCACGTCACACGACGTTGCGCGGCGCAATGCGTCTTAATTGCTACAAAATGCCGTACAAATTCCCCCCGATGTTATGCGTCCGGGTTATAGTTTGTTTGGGAGCAAAAGGACAGAATGACCATGTCGACCAAAAAATCCCGCGTACTGGTGATCGATCCGGACATACATCTTGGCAGGGAGCTCAAGACGTTGCTCGAGTTCCTGGAACATCCCGTAGTCCTGACCGACAAAGGGAGTGACTGGCAAACAAGTCTCCCTGCGGGAGCCAAGGTAGATGTCGTGTTTATGCGTAATACCGGTGACAACCAGGTATTATTGTCGCAGTTGGATTCTATTAAGGCACACGACCCCAAGCTGCCCATCGTATTGTTTCACAAAGACGAGGCTACCGCGCAATTGGCTGTACACCTGGATCATCAAATTCTGGGCATGCTCGGTTTTCCGCTTAAGTATAAAGATGTTGTGAGTGTACTGAATGCGGTAAATAGTGCCTGCGAAGGGCGGGAAAATTTACGCAGCGTGGGTTCTCTCGAGCTGTTTCGCAATCTGGTGGGAAATAGCAAGCCAATTCGCAAAGTTAGAGAGCTTATCGATCAGGTGGCGAGCAGTGAGGCGAGCGTACTGATACTCGGTGAATCCGGTACCGGCAAGGAAGTGGTAGCGCGCAATATACAGTACCAGTCGGCGCGACGGGACAAGCCGTTTGTTCCGGTTAACTGTGGGGCGATTCCGTCCGAGTTGCTGGAGTCCGAATTGTTTGGTCATGAAAAAGGCGCGTTTACCGGTGCTATCACTACGCGCCAGGGCCGCTTTGAGCTGGCCGAAGGTGGCACGCTGTTTCTCGACGAAATCGGTGATATGTCGCTGGATATGCAAGTTAAACTGCTGCGGGTTTTGCAGGAAAAAGCTTTTGAGCGAGTGGGCGGCAACAAAACCATACAGGCCAATGTCAGAATTATCGCCGCTACTCATCGCAATCTCGAACATCTGGTCGCCGAGGGCAAGTTCCGGCTCGACCTGTTTTATCGTTTGAATGTTTTTCCCATTGAAATGCCCGCGCTACGTGATCGCACCGAAGATATCCCGATGCTCGTACAGCAACTCGTGGCGCGTCTGGAAGGTGAGAATCGCGGCTCGGTCGGCTTCAGTCCCGGCGCGTTGCGCACACTTGCGCACTATCCGTGGTTTGGTAATATTCGCGAGCTGGCCAATCTGGTGGAGCGGCTGTCCATATTGCATCCCAACAAAACTATCATCTGGCAGGATCTCCCGGATAAGTATCGCCAGGAAATTAATGGTGTGGATTTAGACATGGAAGCTGATACCCAGGACTCGGTCGACTATGCCGACGCGGACTCCGCTACGGGGTCAATGCGTCCAGGTTCTGAGCCGCGGCCGTCCCGGCGCAATGCGGGCCTGGCCAGTGGTGATAGTGCGGAATTTCCGGAAGGTGGCATCGACTTGAAAGAATATCTTCAGGAACTGGAAGTTGGATTGATTCAGCAAGCCCTGGATGAATCCGACTGGGTAGTTGCGCATGCAGCCAAACTACTTAAATTGCAGCGTACGACTCTGGTGGAGAAGATACGTAAATTTGACATTACACGTCTGGATTCTGCGTCGAACTTTTGACAAGCCCCTGCGCGTCCGCGTTAACCTGCTGAATTACTTTTACTTTCAACTATAGGCATAGTTTTTGCTCTACCTCTGTCGAACCGAAAATAGTCGGCCATACACGAGAGAAGGCAAACGCGATGCCACTGCCATCAACGCCATTATCAGCGCAACAACTGGAACAGGCCTTCGTCACGTTTAACCAGGTGTCGTCCGAGCTTGATGCGAGCTATCGAATTTTGCAAACCCGCGTGGCGGCGCTTACGACGGAGCTAAATGAGGCCCGCTCGCAACGGCTACAGGAGCTGGCGGAAAAGGAACAACTTGCCAATCGCCTGGAGTTGTTAATGGACGCATTGCCCGGCGCGGTGGTTGTGCTGGATACAGCCGATCAGGTGCGAGAGGCTAACCGCGAGGCGTCGAGTTTACTGGGCACGAATCCGGCAAACCGTAAGTGGCATGATATTCTCGAGGAAATAACGCAGATCAGCACCCGCCACGGACAGGAATTAATGTTGCGTGACGGCCGTCGTCTGTCCCTGACTCAACGCGCATTGTCCGGTGGCGATGAGCGCCTGATACTCATCACCGATGTGACTGAACTGCACGCCTTGCAGGATGTGGTCAATCGCGAAAAACGTCTGTCCGCGCTCGGCGAAATGGCGGCGCGACTCGCCCACCAGGTACGCACGCCGCTCAGTTCGGCACTCTTGTACATGTCACCTCTGTGCGCCGCTGAACTTACCGATACGGAACGTGTGCGGATTGCCAATAAAGTTCTGGATCGCCTGCGCCATATGGAATCTCTGGTGGATAGTCTATTGACCTTTGTGCGCGGCAGTTCGGCAAAATTTGAATGGGTAGCGCTGCCGCGTTTGATGAAGGAAGTGGTAGATATCATAGCACCACTGATCGCCTGTGCCGGAGGTAGCTTTAGCGCCCCAGCGGATATTCCAGAGCTGCAGGTGATGGTTATCAAAGAAGCACTGGTGGGCGCGGTGCTAAATCTGATAACTAATGCCGCCGAGGCCGGTGAGGGCAAGAACAACGTATCTTTACACTTGAAAAACGACGAAAAAAATATCGTGTTCTGCGTGAGTGATGATGGCCCCGGCATTACTGAAGATATGCGCGATCGTATTTTTGATCCATTTTTTACTACGCGAGCGCGTGGTACAGGGCTGGGTCTGGCGGTAGTCGCCATGACTGCTCGCGCACACGGCGGCACGATAAATGTTCTATCGAATAGTTCCGGTGGCGCATTGTTTGAACTGGCTATACCGATACTGGGTGACGGTAGTGCGCTGTATGGCGCGCGAAGCCCTACGCCGACTGAAATTGCTGTGACGCACTGAATTGACGCTGAGATAACGACGCATATGAAAACATTCGACAACAAACCACCAACAGGTAAGCAAATGGCTAACAACAAAATACTGGTTGTGGAAGACGATGCCAGTTTGCGCGAAGCCTTGTGCGAAACACTGCAGATGGCGGACTACGACGTGGTTGACGCTGAGCACGGTAAAGCCGCCCTCGCCATACTGGAGAAGGGTGACGTAGGGCTGGTGATAAGCGACGTACAAATGGCGGTAATGGATGGGCACGCACTGTTGCAGGAAGTAAAGGGTCGCTGGCGCGAGCTGCCGGTGGTCTTGATGACGGCCTACGGCAGTATCGAGCGCGCGGTTGCTGCAATGCGTGACGGCGCGGCAGATTATTTGGTCAAACCCTTTGAGGCGCAGGTGTTAATTGAAATGGTGTCGCGTTTCTCGCCGGTCGCAGATCAACAGACCTCCGGTATTATCGCCGCGGATCCCCGCACCAGAGAAATGGTGGAGTTGGCGACTCGTGTGGCCGGTACGGACGCCACTGTTATGATCAGCGGCGAATCGGGTACAGGTAAAGAAGTATTTGCGCGATTGATTCATCGACTTTCACCCCGTCGTAACGCCCCATTCAAGGCGTTAAATTGCGCCGCCATTCCCGAAACTATGCTGGAATCAATGCTGTTCGGATATGAAAAAGGCGCGTTTACCGGTGCCTACCAGACCCGTGTCGGCAGTTTTGAGCAGGCCCAGGGTGGCACCTTGTTACTCGATGAAATATCTGAAATGGATATAGGGTTACAGGCGAAATTGCTGCGCGTTATTCAGGAACGAGAAGTGGAGCGACTCGGTGGTCAGCAGCCGATCAAGCTTAACGTGCGAGTTTTGGCGACGACGAACCGCAATCTTCGCGAGGAAGTGGAACAAGGTCGTTTTCGCGAAGATCTGTTCTACCGCCTCAACGTGTTTCCGTTAAACGTCGCGCCATTACGCGAGCGACGCGACGATATAGTTCCCCTGGCGGAAAGTTTTGTAGCGAGTTTTGCAAACCCTGGTGCAGGTACTGTGATTACTGAAGAGGCGAAACAAAAATTAGTTGGCCATCGTTGGCCGGGTAATATTCGCGAGTTACAGAATGTCGTGCAGCGGGCATTAATCCTGGCAGTGGGTCATACCATCCGCTTCGAAGATATTCGCTTTGCGGAAACTGTGCGCAACAGTGCGGTCAATGTTGCCCTCACCGAGAGCGGTCACCACGGTGCCCCGTCGGACAGTGCTGATGCGGGCGCTGTCGCGGAGCATGCATTGGGTGACGATCTGCGCAATCGCGAACAACAATTAATACTCGATGCGTTGTGCGCCGAGCGCGGGCGACGTAAAGAAACTGCCGAGCGGCTGGGCATTAGTCCGCGAACATTGCGCTACAAACTCGCTAAATTGCGGGATGAAGGCGTGCGCTTGCCGGCGGCGGTTGGTGCGTGATCAAACTCGATAGTAATCGGCTGCGGAGACACTGATGAGTCAGATGGAAATTAACCAGGTGCTGGCGCAAATGCGCGTACTGGCAGCGGCGGCAGGTAGCGAAAAAGCCACAGAAAGTGGCGTTACGAGCGGTGCGGACTTTGGGCAAATACTTGCTAAATCTATCGATCGCGTGAGCGAAACGCAATCCAGCGCCAGCGCGTTGACGCAGGCATTTGAGCGGGGCGCGGCCGATGTGGATCTGCCCGAGGTCATGGTGGCGTTGCAAAAGGCCAACGTGTCCTTTCAGGCGATTACTCAGGTGCGCAATCGCCTGTTGTCGGCCTATCAGGATGTGATGAATATGCAGGTGTAACAATGCGCAACCTGGCATGGACGGCCTTCACTGCGCAGCGGTGGCGAGTATTTTCAGCAACAGATTTTTTGACGGGTCAACACAATGGCACTGATAGATAAGGGCAGCGTATTGCAGCAGTTTATAGGCTTCACGCGGCTGCCAATGTTTAGACAATTGGGGTTAATGGTTGGGCTGGCTGCCAGTGTGTCTCTCGGTATCGCAATTGTCTCCTGGTCCCAGGAGCCGGATTACACACCGTTATTTGTCGGGCTGGGCACGGCGGACGCATCGCAGGTGGTGCAAATACTGGATCAATCAAAGGTGCGTTATCGCCTTACCGGAGGCACAGTTACTGTACCGGTTGAGCAGGTTCACGAATTGCGACTCAAGTTGGCCAGCGAAGGATTGCCAAGAGGCGATGTTCAGGGCTATGAGCTACTGGACGGCGAACAAAAATTTGGAACCAGCAGTTTTATGGAAACCAGTCGTTACAATCGAGCCCTGGAAGGAGAGCTGTCGAAATCTGTCGCCACCCTCGACGGGGTAAAAAACGCGCGGGTGCATTTGGCGATTCCCAAGCAGTCAGTGTTTGTACGCAAAGGCAATAAACCCAGCGCGTCAATTTTGGTAAATCTTTATCCCGGCCAGGAACTGAGCGAATCCCAAGTTTCCGGGGTGGTGCATCTGGTCGCTTCCAGCGTGCCGGATATGGAGACTGAAGATGTGACGTTGATCGATCAAAAAGGCCGTCTGTTAACCACGGCTGCCGCGAATTCGCCTTTGGGTATGAGTAGCGATCAGTTGCGCTTTTCGCGCACCGTTGAACAGGACTACATCAACCGCATTATGAATATTCTGGCACCCATTGTCGGTGCCGACAGGGTTAACGCCGAGGTCACCGCAGACATCGACTTTACGGCTACCGAGAGAACCAGCGAAAGCTACGCGCCGGACAAAATTACCATGCGTAGCGAACAGACTCTGGAGGAGGGTAATAATCGTGGTCGCGCTTCTGGTGTGCCCGGAGCGTTGAGTAATCAGCCCCCTGCTGCTGGAACGTTGTCCGAGCAGGAAGAGGGAAATGAAGATTCGTCTACGGCCACGCTATTTACCAGCAAAAGTGCCACCCGCAATTACGAGGTAGACCGCACCATCAGTCATGTGCGGGAAACCCCCGGGTCGATTCGTCGCCTGTCAGTTGCCGTGGTTCTTGATTATCGCGACCAGATTGACGATGAAGGCAATATCACCCGGGTGCCGTTGCCTGCGGATGAACTGGAGCGGCTGAACAGTTTGGTCAAGGATGCGGTCGGGTTTAACGCGACACGCAACGACAGTGTCAATCTGGTGAATGTGTCCTTTCGCGAACCGGATTTACTGGAGCCATTACCCGATAGTCCTTTTTGGGATAAACCCTGGTTAGTACCTTTAGGCAAGCAGGTTCTCGGTTGGGGTGCGGTACTGCTACTGATCCTTGGAGTGCTGCGCCCGGTACTGGCGAGTCTTGCCAAAGAGGGCGCGGCGCCACGCCGACTCGAGCAGGGGGACGCGTTGGAGGGACAAATTCAATTAAGCGCAGATCAGGTTAATTTGAGTGGCGCTGGCATGGCAGCTCTGCCCGGTAGTGTGGGCTATGCACAACAATTGGCAATGGCTCAGTCGCTGGTCAATCAGGATCCGAAACGGGTGGCACAGGTGATGAAAGGGTGGGTTGGCGCCGATGAATGATGAGGCAAGGGAGTTAAAAGGTTCGAGTAAAGCGGCGGTTTTTTTGCTGGGACTGGGCGAGCAATCCGCTGCCGAGGTGTTGCGCCATATGGGACCCAAAGAGGTCCAGAAAGTGGGTGCGGCCATGGCCAGTCTGAAAGATATTTCCAATCGCCAGGTGCAAAGCGTGGTGGCATCCTTCACCAGCGAAGCGAACGCGCTGAGTTCCCTCGGCGTAGGCACCGAGGACTACGTGCGCAACGTAATGGTACAGGCTCTCGGGGAGCAGCGCGCCAAGGGCGTCATCAATCGTGTCTTGATGGGGCGCGATTCCAAGGGCATTGAGTCACTGAAGTGGATGGAGGCGCGCGCAGTTGCCAGTATTATTCGCGCGGAACATCCGCAAATTATCGCGATAGTGCTCGCCTACCTGGACAGTGATCACGCTGCGGAAGTGTTGAAATGTCTGCCGGAAAAAATTCGCGCCGACGCCATATTGCGCATTGCGCGTCTCGATACGATACATCCATCAGCCCTGACCGAACTGGACGATATTCTCGAAAAACAATTTTCTGGAGCGGGTAATAGCCAGGTATCCAATGTCGGTGGTGCCAAGACCGCAGCAAAAATTCTTGCTCTGCTGGACGGCGAAACCGAGAGCAGCATTTCCGAAAATATTCAATCGATCGATAAAGACCTGGGCGATCGTATTCGGGATTTAATGTTTGTCTTCGATAACCTGCTGGCCCTTGACGATCGCGGCGTACAGCGCCTGTTGCGAGAAATCGGTTCGGATATTCTGGTGCTTGCCCTGAAGGGCGCCGATGCACCGATGCAGGACAAAATTTTCAACAATATGTCAAAACGAGCCGCAGAGATGCTGCGGGAGGACCTGGAAAGCCGTGGTCCGGTGCGCTTGAGCGAAGTCGAAACCGCGCAGAAAGAAATTTTAGCCGTTGCCAGTCGTTTGTCAGAGGAGGGCGAAATCATGTTGGGCAACAAAGGAGGAGAACAATTTGTCTAAGATTATTAGCGGTGAAAATGCGTTGAAACTCGCGGTTTGGGAAACGCCCATGGTCGACCCCGAGAAAAACCGTGGCCCTTTAACCCAGGAACAACTCGATGCTGTATACCGACAGACCCGGGATGCAGGCTTTGCCGCGGGTCATCGCGACGGCCTTGCGGCGGCGCGGGAAGAAATGCTGGCCAAGGGGCGGGGTATAACGCGCTTGCTAAACGCGTTTGTGCGGCCGTTTGAGCAACTCGACGAGACAGTGGAAGGTGAACTGGTATTGCTGGCCACCAAAGTGGCGCAACAACTTATTCGCCGCGAATTACGTACCGATCCCCAGTTGGTGATCGACACCGTGCACGAGGCAGTGGCGGCGCTGTCTGATTCTGCCAGCCAGATTGAAGTGCAGCTACACCCCGAAGACGCAGTGCTAATGCGCATCGCGATTCCAGACGAAGAGGAGCGCGGGTGGCGCATTATAGAAAACGCCCAGTTGAGCCGTGGTGACTGTCGCGTCGCCAGCAGTGAAGCGACCGTGGATGCTACTCTCACCGCGCGGCTCGACAGTATTTGCGATGCGCTGCTACATGCAGGTGTTGGGCAATCCCATTGACCATGTTGCCGGACAACGCCGCCATCGAACCCGCTACACAATTCGGGGCAAGGCTGGCGAAACGTCGCGATAGTCTGGTGACGGCGCCCCCGCCAGCGGTGGAAGGCAAGGTGGTGCGCATGGTGGGATTGACTATCGAGGCTGTGGGTTGTAACGCCCCTGTGGGCGGACGCTGTCAGATCATTACTCCCGAGGGACGCCAGATAGAGGCAGAGGTGGTGGGGTTTGGTAACAACCGGCTGTTTTTGATGCCGATCAGTGCGGTGACGGGTTTATCCCCGGACTCGCTGGTAGTGCCGATGCGCGGTAGTCACAGTGTGGCGGCGGGAGAGGATTTGCTGGGCCGGGTAATAGACGGTAGCGGTCAACCGCTGGATCGCCTCGGGCCCATGCGTACGCCAGATCGGCTGCCTTTGCAGGGCCGGGCGATCAATCCCCTGGATCGCAAGCCGATACGCGAACCCCTGGATATCGGTGTGCGCGCCATTAACAGTTTACTGGCGATCGGCCGCGGCCAACGCATCGGCCTGTTTGCTGGCAGTGGTGTGGGTAAAAGCACCTTGCTGGGCATGATGGCGCGCAATACCGATGCGGATGTCATTGTGGTCGCATTAATTGGTGAGCGGGGTCGCGAGGTTCAGGAGTTCGTTACCGAAATTTTAGGTCCTGACGGACTCAAACGGGCCGTAGTGGTTGCCGCGCCCGCCGATGATTTGCCCCTGATGCGATTGCATGGTGCCTGGCGCGCCACGGCGATTGCGGAATATTTTCGCGACCGTGGACAGCATGTACTACTGGTCATGGACTCGTTGACACGCTTTGCACAGGCGCAGCGGGAAGTTGCACTCGCCGTTGGTGAGCCACCGGTCAGTAAGGGTTACCCACCCTCAGTATTCGCCCGCCTGCCGCAGTTAGTAGAGCGCTCAGGCAATTGCGAACGGGGTTCCATCACCGGTATTTATACCGTGCTGGTGGAGGGTGACGATCACAACGATCCAGTGGTGGATGCGGCGCGGGCGATTCTCGACGGCCACATCGTATTGTCGCGATCTATTGCCGAGCGGGGTCGTTTCCCGGCCATTGATATCGACCGTTCGGTGAGTCGTCTGATGAACGTGTTGGTCACACCGCGCCAGTCGCAGCTGGCCCGTGAAGTCAAAGGATTGTCCGCTGTCTATCAACAAAATCTGGATCTGATCAGTGTGGGTGCCTATCAGTCAGGCACTGATCAGCGAATCGATCTGGCAATTGCGAGTCACTCCCAGCTGGAGAACTTTATTAGTCAGGACACACACGAAGCTGTCAATTGTGGGCAGAGTCAGATGGCGCTGGAGCAGCTCCTTCAGCTAATACAAAGTGCGGCAAACTGACGTCGTGGGCAACGCTCCGCGCCACCGTTATTTTTGCTGCATAAATAGCTGCAAGGAGCGTAAAGACTACGGGCTCCTGCCAACCTGTGGCCACGCAGGTCCAGCGCTTCGGTGCGGCGTACCATGAGTCGGGCGGGACGGCTGGACAATATCACCGATATTGCTCGCCACCGGGAAAATAACGCGGCGCGAATAATGGTCGAGCACCGGCGGCGGATTGAAAGCCACAGCGCGCGCCAGCGACAGTTGGAGGGTTTTTTGCAGGAATATCAACGGCGCCTGCAGGAGGATGCACAGCGTGGTGTGCAAGTGGCCCAGTTACAAAACTATCAGCTTTTTATACAGAAACTGACTCAGGCTGTGCAACGACAGGCCAGAGAAGTGCAACGCTGTACTATCGAGCTGGAGACGCGACGGCAGCAGTGGTTAAAGTGTCGGCAGGCAGCGGATTCACTGTCGAAGGTAGCACAGCGGCGGCGATTACAGGAACAGCAGGAGGGCCACCGCCGGGAGCAGCGGGAAGCAGATGACAGACCAGGGATGCCGGACGGGGATAATGGCTGGCCATAGCGGCTTTTGAGCAGATAGTTTCGCTGCGGAATAACACTGCTGATTATCACACCGTCTTTCCGTGGCCGCGTCTCTCCACCCTGGCGCGTCTTTTGCTTGTTGTCTTGCGAGGGAGCAGTTTGGTGAAGGCCAGGTCCGGTGCAGGACAACAGTAGTCAGCTACCCGCTGATCGATAGCCACAGAGACAAGATAGCTATGTCCGACAACCCCGGTGTTCAATTATTGACAAGCCCGTCCCCATCGGGGACAGGCCGATTCTCTGCAAGGGACGGCGCTGCGGGCGCTAACCAATTTCGTTCCGACTTCGCTGCACAACTTCAGAGTGGCGCGCAGGGCGCGGTTGCCGCGGAGACTGCTTCGGCGCGGGTACGCCCCACAGGGGCGACTGGCACGGGTCCAGCGGCGCCCAGCCAGGTTGTGCCAGCTAGCCGGGTTCCCCCGAGCGAGGAGGTCAGGGTTTCTCTGGTACGGCCAGTAGCGTCACTGGTCACAGCAGTGATGGGGGATCATCCCCCTGTTGCTACCCAGTTGGTTAATAGGCCATGGAGCGAAGGGGCAATTGCATCCGGGGGCAGCAGCTTGCCGCGCCCCGGCAAGAGTCTGCCGTCGGCGGTGGATGTGACTGGCAATGCCCCGTTGGTCGGCAACCTGCCATCGGAATTGTCCAGCAATGGTTTTGACCTCACCGCGGTGATATTGCTCGCGGACCCGTTGTCAGCGCAGTATGAACAGCCAATAGCTGCACCCGAGGCAGGTGTATCCCTGTTTACCGACACCACAGCGCTTGATCAGGGTGAAGGGGCTGTAGAGTCAAACCCGGGGATTGCCGCAGCGCCGGCCGAGGGCGCTAACCTGGCCCAGGGAGAGTTAACTCCCGGACTGGAGCGCGTGGTTCCGGCTCTATTCAAAGGGGCGTTTGATCATTCGCCACACGCCGCGGGAATTCGCGAACATCTGCAAACTGTGCCCGGTGGCAAACTAACATCCGTGCCGCTCCCGGATGTCACGGCCACCAATATCCTCAAATCACAAGGTCCGACCGCGGTCTTAACACAAGACTCCCTGGCAGCCGAAATCCCTGTCGTTTCCGTGGATACGAAATTCGATTTGGGTGCGAAAGTCGGCGGTGAACTCGGTCTCGCGGCGAACGCTAGCAGTGTTGGACACACTACCGTTACTAATCCGCCCGTCAGTTTAACATCCGTTCCCGCGTCACCCGCTGCGGCTGGAGCGCTTTCACCGTTCTCCTTACAGCTGGGGGATGCTACCCCTGGCAATAATATCCCTGCACTGGCATTGCACACGCCTGCGGGCACACCGGGCTGGACCGGCGAGTTGGGCAATCAGATTCGCTGGCTATTGGAGCGCGGTGGACAGGTCGCCGAATTACGCCTCAATCCTGCTGAACTGGGCAGCGTAGACGTCAAGCTGAGCAGGGACGGCGACAGCACTAACGTTGTGTTCTACACGGCCAATAGTCATGCGCGGGAGTTGCTGGAAGCGGCATTGCCGCGGCTACGGGATATGTTCGCCGCCCAGGGTATGAATCTGGGCGAGGCTAATGTGTCCGAACATTCGCTGGCTCAGCACCATGCATCGCAGCACGCACAGAGCCAGGATGGTGATGGGTCGCGCCGTCGTGGCGCCCAGGGCGTAGCAGACGGTATCAGCGACGCCAGCGTTAACGTCTCCAGTGTAAACTTAACTCAGGGGTTGATTGATTATTACGTGTAGCTAAACATCCGGGGGGTGCGCCCGTCGCGTAGCGCTTCCGGTATCTCGGCATCATTTTTCGATCTTGACGTGCCATCCAGTCGTCGAGTTTTTGAGGGAGCGACCTGGTCGCTCCCTTTTTTTATACAGGCAGTCTTTTTTTCGTCGATTTTCCGCCATCCCCTCGGTCGTATGCCGTCAATGTTTTGGCAAAAACATAATGCACTTGGATAACTCTATGATTTCAATTACTAAATTAGAGTGGCACAAGTATTGCTAAATATCTCGTGAACTCCGTTGTCCTGACGTTTACGGCGGGCCATGTTTGCAACAGCGCTGTAGCCGGCGCGTGGTGATATTTAGCACCGCATTGTTTTTTGCTAAGGGGAAATTCGATGGCAGTGGATGAAGAAGATCTGGATGCGTCCGAAGAGGAAGAGGTATCGCCAGCAAAGTCTGGAGTCGGGCTGAAAAATATTATTTTGTTTGCGGCGATTGCCATGCTGATGTCGGCAGTCGGCGCTGGTGCCACATATTTTCTGCTGTCTGGGAAGGACAACCCGGTGGGAGATGAAGTAGTCGAACCAGAGAAAAACGGCGTTGCTAAAACGGCACCCAAAAAACCCAATGCGAAAAAACAAACCGCCACACCAAAAGAGCCTGCCATTTATTCGCAGTTATCTCCGCCCTTTGTCGTAACCTTTCAAAGTCAGGGCCAGTTGCGTTATATGCAAATCAATTTGTCGGCCATGGCTCGCGATCAGAAAACCATCGACCAGGTTGAACATGACATGCCTGCTATTCGGGACGCCATCATTCAGACGTTGAGCGGGCAGGATTTCGAGACACTATCGTCTGTGGAAGGCAAGGAAAAAATGCGCAAAGATTTATTGCAGGCAACGCGGCGTATTGTGAATGACGGCAAAAAGCTGGAGCACGACGTCGAGGCAATTTTTATTACCGGCCTGGTGATGCAGTAATTTATGGCCACCGAGAATTTGCTCTCCCAGGAAGAAATAGATGCACTGCTGTCGAGCGTGGCGACCGGCGAGATTGACGCGGGCAGAGGTGTTAATACCGGTAATACGCGGGTCCGCGCGTTTGATTTTACTGCACAAAATCAACTGGCCGGGGGTCGTTTGCCGCGCCTGGCATTACTTAATGAACGGTTTTCGGCAACGTTTTCAGCGACGCTGCTTAACACCATAAAGCGGCCCAGTCAGGTGGTGGTGCGTAATCTTAGTATGGAAAGCTTTTCTGATTACTTACAGGGTATAGCCGTGCCAGCCAGCATTAATTTTATCAGCGTTAAGCCGCTACGCGGCGAAGCATTGGTGGTGCTGGATTCAGCTTTGCTGTATGCGGTAGTGGATAATTTTTATGGTGGCAAGGGCACCCTTGCGGCGCCCATAGAACGCACCGAATTCACCCAGGCGGAAATACGTATGGCGCAAATGCTACTGCGTCATTTGTTTGTAGATATGGGTGAAGCCTGGTCCGCAGTAATAGCTCTCGAGTTCGATGTTGTGCGCACGGAAATTAATCCGGATTTTGCGAATAAATTAAGTCCCAACGAGCAGATGGTGGTGTCGACATTTGACATCGATTTCGATGGGGTTGGTGGCGCACTACAGGTGGCGTTCCCCTATACCATGATCGAACCCATCCGGGATCGACTCGACACCCATCATCAGGACGACGATCACACCGTGGACGAACATTGGCGTGCGGTGCTGGAGGAAGAGTTAACGTTTGCCGAGGTTACCCTGTCGAGCACCCTGGCGCGTACGCAACTGACCTTGGGAGAATTATTGATGCTGGATAAAGGTGATGTCATCGCCATTGATGTACGCGACACGGTGACCTTGTGTGCGGAAGGGGTGCCCGTATTTCACGGTGAGTTCGGTGCATACAAAGGAAAAAATGCCATAAAAATTCGCGATCGGGCACTGCGCCCGCGCTAACGCCAGTAACCCAAGCTTGCAGGGTAATAACACAGAGGTTAGAAGCTATGAATGATGTAATTGACGCCACAGAGACCACTGGTGCAGCGGCGCACAACGATGCGTCCGGTGGCAAGGATTATGCCCCTGCCGGACTTAAGAATCTGACGCCGGACTCCGGGAGCCTGGCCAACGGCGACGTGAATCTGGATGTTATCCTCGATATCCCGGTGACAATTTCCGTTGAAATCGGACGAGCCCAGACTGCCATTCGCCAGTTATTGCAATACAGTCAGGGGTCGGTGGTGGAGCTGGACAGCCTGGTGGGTGAGCCCCTGGATGTGCTGGTAAATAGTACGTTGATTGCTCACGGCGAAGTGGTGGTGATGGAGGATAAGTTCGGTATTCGTCTCACCGACGTAGTGAGCCCCGCCGAACGGGTGAAAAAACTCAGATGAAGCTCTATCGCTGGTGTCTGGGTGGTGCGTGGGTCAGCGTTGCCCAGTGCGCGTTGGCTATGGCTGAGGCCGGCGGTTCCACACTGGAACGCGGCTCGCGCAGCGGCGTGGACGGGGGATACCTGATCCAATTGGTCGCAGGTTTGGGGCTGGTGCTGGTCAGCATTGTTGTGCTGGCGTGGGCGCTGAAGCGGTTGCAGCGGTTGCCGTCAAAAATGCGCGGTGCGCTGCGTATTATCGGCGCCCTGTCGGTGGGTCCACGGGAGCGCCTGTTGCTCGTGCAGGTGGGCGAAACACAATTGTTAGTGGGTGTCTCGCCGGGTCGCATTTCGCGGTTACTTACGCTTTCGACACCGGTCGAACCGGATGAGGAAGTAGCGCGGGGCAGCGCGCATGGTTTTGCCAAATTGTTGAGTGCCACCCAGGGTGTTAAAGCACCATGACACGGGTATGGTGCTGGCTGGCCCTGCCGTTGTTGTTGCTGGCGAGTGGGGTGAGCGCTGATCAAGGTCTGCCGTTGGTGACGGTTACCAACGGCGCGGGTGGCGCTCAGTCCTACAGTTTAAATATTCAGATATTACTGTTGATGACAGTAATGAGCTTGTTGCCGTCTGCCCTTATCGCGATGACGTCCTTTACCCGTGTACTGGTGGTACTGGCCATTTTGCGCCATGCGTTGGGCACCGGACAGACACCTTCCAACCAGATTTTGTTGGGCCTGGCATTATTTACCACGCTGTTTATTATGACGCCGGTGTTTGAGCGAGCCTATACCGAGGGGGTTGCGCCTTATATTGGCGAACAGCTTGAATTTAAGGAAGCAGCTGTCAAGGCGATCGCGCCGTTTCGCGAATTTATGCTGCATCAGACTCGCGACGCGGACCTCGCCCTGTTTATTGACCTGTCTGGCCAGGACGACATTGATGCCGCCGAAAACACTCCCCTGCAAATACTGTTGCCAGCGTTTGTTACCAGTGAATTAAAAACCGCGTTTCAAATCGGATTTTTAATTTTTATTCCCTTTCTTATTATCGATCTGGTGGTGGCCAGCATATTGATGTCCATGGGTATGATGATGTTGTCGCCGGTGATGATTTCACTGCCGTTTAAATTGATGTTGTTTGTCCTGGTCGATGGTTGGGCGTTGATTATCGGTACCCTGGCTTCGAGCTTTTATGTTTAGCGCGCGGTGGGGCAAACAATGACACCGGAAGCCGTGATGGAAGTGGCGCGCGAAGCAATGTACATCACGATGCTACTGGCAGCGCCGCTGTTACTTTCCGCCCTTGCAGTGGGTTTGATCGTCGGTATATTTCAGGCGGCCACTCAGATTCAGGAAATGACCCTCAGTTTTATTCCAAAACTTTTGGCAATGGCGGTGGCCCTGATGGTGGCCGGTCCGTGGATGCTCGATGTTATCAGTGCATTCACGCAGCGCCTGTTCGCCGATATCCCCATGTTGATTGGGTAATTCTATGCACCGACAGCCATTAATTTTTAGCCGCGCCACCTCATGGAAATAGCAACTGCAGATATTGTTCGTTGGGTGGGTAGCCTGTTGTGGCCGCTGGTGCGTATCACAAGTTTTGTACTGGCGGCACCCATTTTTGGTGCCCGTATGGTGCCCGTCAGGGTGCGACTGCTACTTGCCTTGTTACTTGCGTGGTTACTGTTGCCGACATTGCCGGCAATGCCGACCATCGACCCACTTGGCCCGGGTGGTTTAATTGTTTCCGCTAACCAGGTGTTATTAGGTGTTGCCATGGGTTTTATTTTTCACCTGGTGTTTTCAGCGGTGGTCATAGCCGGTCAGAGTGTCGCCATGAGTATGGGGCTTGGTTTTGCGTCCGCGGTCGATCCTCAGAATGGCGTGCAGGTTCCGGTGGTCAGTCAATACTATATGGTGATGGTCACCCTGGTTTTTCTCGCTCTGGATGGTCATCTTGCATTGCTGGCTACCTTGGCGGACAGCTTCCATTTGTTGCCGGTGGGCGTGGGCGCATGGTCAGCGGATCTACCGTTGCAAATTGCGCTGTGGGGCAGTCGTATGTTCGTGGGTGCCTTGTTGATGGCGTTGCCGGCCATGGCGGCGCTGTTGCTGGTTAACCTGGCATTTGGCGTGATGACCCGCGCCGCCCCCCAGTTAAATATTTTTGCGGTGGGTTTCCCCATCACCCTGTTGGTGGGGTTTGTTATGTTGCTGTTTAGTCTGCAAACCTTGGTGCCGCAATTTACAGAGTTATTTGCGGCGGGCTTTGCGCTCCTGCGGAATATGCTGAGGTAAATCATGGCCGAGCAAAGTAATGCGCAGGAACGCACCGAAGAACCCACCGCCAAGCGCCGTAACGATGCGCGCAAAAAAAGCCAGGTGCCCCGTTCGCGGGAACTCAATACGTTGCTGTCATTATTATGCGGCGGTGTGGGTATGTTGATCGTGGGCGAGATGGTGCTGCGTGGTCTGACTGAATTGGTGCGCGATAGTTTTATTATCGACAAAGCGTTATTTGAGACACCAGCACATCTTGTGACACATTTCGCAAACACATTTAAGGCCGGGTTTTTGCTACTGGTGCCGTTGTTGGGTTTGCTCGTGGTGGCGGCTTTTGCTGGCCCTTTGGCCATGGGCGGCTGGTCGTTCAGTCTATCCGCAGTGGGATTCAAGCTGGAAAAAGTTGATCCGCTCAAAGGGTTGGCGCGAATTTTCTCTTCACGGGCGCTGCTGGAGCTGGTTAAAACCATTGCTAAATTTTCCCTTCTTGCGCTGGTAGCGAGCCTGGTTATTGCCAGCTCCCTGGACGATTTGTTGGTGCTGGGAGCACAAAATATCGAAACTGCATTGCGTGCAACCGCGTGGTGGTGTGGCTGGTCTTTTGTGGGATTTAGTGCAGTGTTGATTGCCGTCGCCGCCATGGATGTCCCGTATCAGTTGTGGGACAACACGCGCAAATTGCGCATGACCAAGCAAGAAGTAAAAGATGAAATGAAGGAAACGGATGGGCGACCCGAGGTCAAGAGTCGTATTCGCCAGTTGCAACAGGAAGCGGCGCGACGGCGCATGATGGAGGATGTTCCCACCGCCAATGTGGTGATTACCAATCCCACCCATTTCGCGGTGGCGCTGCGTTACGACGAACAGGGCGCCCGCGCGCCGATTGTGGTTGCCAAGGGGCGTGGCCTCGTGGCGCAACGTATTCGCGAACTGGCGGATCAACATCGTGTACCGCTGGTTTCCGCACCGCCGCTGGCTCGCGCCCTGTATGCCAGCGCGGACTTGGGCGAGGAAATTCCTTCGCAATTGTATCTTGCCGTGGCGCAGGTGCTGGCCTATGTCTACCAGCTTGCTCGTCTGTCCTATGGAGAATCCGCGCCGCCGGTGCCTCGGGATTTGCCGGTTTCCGAGGAATTTCTCAACCTGGTGTACGGCGACACTGATGCCGTAGAACCCGGCAGGAGTACCCCATGAAGACTGATTTGGCCATAGTCAATAATTCCGGTTCCGGCGCAGTTGCAGCGCCGGGGGCCAGCACAGTGAGCCTGTCCACATTGCTCACCGGCCTCGGTACTCCGGTGCTGGTGATACTGGTGTTGGCGATGTTGATTTTGCCGTTGCCCGCTTTCATGCTGGATTTGCTCTTCACGTTCAATATTGCCCTGTCCCTGGTGGTGTTGCTGGCGGCGGTGTACACCTCGCGCCCACTCGAATTTGCCGTATTTCCAACGGTGCTACTGGTCACTACGCTAATGCGGCTGGCCCTTAATATTGCCTCCACCCGAGTGGTTCTGTTGGAGGGTCATCAGGGAACAGATGCGGCCGGCAAAGTCATTCAGGCATTTGGCGAATTTGTGGTGGGCGGCAATTACGCGGTGGGACTGGTGGTGTTTGCGATTCTGGTTATCATCAATTTTGTGGTGGTGACCAAAGGTGGTGGGCGTATTTCCGAAGTGACTGCGCGCTTCACGTTGGATGCCATGCCAGGCAAACAGATGGCCATTGACGCGGATTTGAATGCGGGACTTATTTCCCAGGACGAGGCTCGCGCGCGGCGCCGAGAAATTGCCAGTGAAGCGGATTTTTATGGCGCGATGGATGGCGCCAGCAAATTTGTACGCGGCGATGCGGTGGCGGGCATTTTAATTTTGCTGATCAATATTATCGGTGGTATCGCCGTAGGCACCCTGCAGCACGACCTGTCATTTTCCCAGGCGACTCACAATTACGCGCTGTTGACCATCGGGGACGGCCTGGTGGCACAAATTCCCTCGTTAATGTTGTCTACCGCCGCCGCGTTGATGGTGACCCGCGTGTCCGCCGCCCAGGACATGGGCGCACAGGTTGTCTCGCAACTGTTTAGTAACCCGAAAGGCGCGGGTATCACCGCTGGCGTTATCGGTGCTCTGGGATTAGTTCCGGGCATGCCCAATACCGTGTTCCTGTTGTTGGCAGCAGGGCTTGGACTGGTGGCTCTGGTAACTTCCCGCAACATGCGGGTTGCGGCACAGCCCCCGGTGGAGAAAGTTAAGGAAGAGAGTCCGGAAGTTAAAGAATTGACCTGGGAGGATGTGGGTCAGGTGGATATTATCGGTCTGGAAGTTGGCTACCGCATTATTTCCCTGGTGGACAAAACTCAGGGCGGCGAATTACTTGGGCGCATCAAGGGTGTGCGCAAAAAACTGTCCCACGATCTCGGATTTTTAATTCAACCGGTGCATATTCGCGATAATCTGGAGCTGCAGCCCAATGGCTATCGCATTACTTTGCTCGACATCCCTGTCGGCGAAGCCGAAGTGCACCCGGGCAAGCTGTTGGCAATCAACCCTGGTCAGGTGTTTGGCAACATACCCGGTATTCCCACCAAAGATCCGTCGTTTGGTCTCGACGCGATATGGGTTGAACCTGGTCAGCGGGAAGAAGCACAAACCCTGGGCTACACCGTGGTGGATTGCAGCACGGTGGTGGCCACCCATCTCAGCGAGTTGATCAAAAAACACGCCTACGAATTATTGGGTCACGATGAAGTTCAGCAACTTCTCGACGGTCTGGCGAAAACATCCCCCAAGCTGGTGGAGAACCTGGTGCCGAAAACATTGCCCCTCGGTGTAGTGGTTAAAGTTTTGCAGAACCTTCTGGAAGAAGCTGTACCCATTCGCGACGTGCGTACCATTGCCGAATCTTTGGCGGAGCACGCTGGCAAGAGTCAAGATCCCGACGCACTGACGGCCCAGGCGAGAATAGCTTTAAGCCGCACCATATTCCAGCAGGTCAGTGGCGCCGCGGCGGAACTCGAAGTAATGACCTTCGAACATGATCTGGAACAGTTGTTGCATGAGTCTGTGCAGGGCGCTGCGGCCACCGGTAGTCTGGAGCCCGGCCTCGCGGCGAGCATGTTGCGCCAGATCGCCGAGGGCGCACAGCGCCAGAGCGCAGCGGGACGCACGGCAGTTTTATTAGTGTCCACGGCGGTTAGATCCTGGTTGTCGCGCCTGGTGCGCGGGGCCAACCCGGACCTGCAAGTACTGTCCTACGAGGAGGTACCCGGCAACAAGCAGGTGCGAGTGATCGCTACTATTGGCCGGGGTAATTAAGGGACAGATACGCAAATGTTAGATGCCGTAACCCGGACAATTGTGGCCCACAGGGGCGCACACAAAGATAGAGCAAATCAGCTATGCACAGGCACACGCTGCATGACCGGTACGAAGTGAGTAGCGTTGGAGGAATAAGCGACGATGAAAATTAAACGGTTTATTGGTAACGATATGCGCCACGCGTTGCGGGCAGCGAGAGACGCACTGGGCGCGGAGGCGGTGATGCTGTCCAACCGCGTGGTGGCTGAGGGCGTTGAAATTACGGTGGCCGTTGATTACGACGAAGAAGCCATCGCAAACATGCCGACTAGCGACGACCATCTGGACGGCATTGCGCGGCACGCGGATGCCACCCACCGGCAAGCGATATCCGCTGCGTCCACCGGCCCGGACGTGTTGGCGGATATGCGTCGCGAGTTATCGGATTTGCGCGGTATGCTGGAAGGAGAGCTGTCCCAGTTGTCGTGGCGGGAAATGGCGCGTCAACAACCGTTACGGGCGGCCCTGGTGGCGCGTTTGCAAGGCTTGGGACTGAGTCGCGATTTGTGCATGCAGATTGCCAAACAGGCGGCCACTGGTTCCGATCTTAAAGAAGCCTGGAAAAATGCATTGCGTAAACTCGCGTCGATGGTGATCGAGGGCGGGGAAGACATTCTCGAACAGGGTGGTGTGATTGCCATTGTCGGGTCGACCGGGGTCGGCAAAACCACAACCGTTGCCAAGCTGGCTGCGCGGTTTGCGCTGCGCAACGGTCGCAAACAGGTCGGGTTGATCAGTACCGACTGTTTTCGTATTGGGGGCCAGGAGCAGCTGGATACGTTTGGTCGCATTATCGGTGTGCCGGTACTGTCCGCCAACAGTGCCGACAATCTTGCCAGAGCAATTGAAGAGTTAAAGGGACGTAAGCTGATTTTGATCGATACCGCTGGCATGAGTCAGCGCGACATGGGGTTGGCACAACAGTTCGCCACGCTGCGCGGCGCGGGTCGCGATGTTAAAACGTATTTAACCCTGTCGGCGACGTCGCAGCGGGCCATCACCGACGAAGTGGTAAAAACATTTAGTAAGGTGCCGTTGGCGGGTGCAATTATTACCAAGACGGACGAAACCGCCAGTCTGGGACCCGTGCTGTCGATTCTGGTTAGTCGTAAATTGCCGGTGTCTTATATCGGTAACGGCCAGCGGGTGCCGGAAGATATTCAGCCAGCACGTCGGGTCGATCTGGTAAAAAGTGCCCTCAAGTTAATGGAGCAAGTGGGCTGGGAGAGCCCCGCGCCGCCACCACTAAAAACCCGTGGGAGAACTACAGCCCATGGGTAGTAATGTCGCAACACTGGATCAGGCATCTGGCCTGCGCCGTATGACCCGATCCCATCCGATACGTGTGATTGCGATTGCCAGCGGCAAGGGCGGTGTTGGTAAAACCAACATCTCAGTGAACCTGGCTGCGGAATTTTCCCGGCTTGGGCGGCGAGTGATGTTGATGGATGGCGATATGGGGCTCGCCAATGTCGATGTGCTGTTGGGTATTCATCCAGAGTACGATTTGCGCCACGTTATATCCGGGGAGCGCAGTCTCGAAGAAGTGATTATCAATGGTCCCGCCGGCATGCAAATTATTCCCGGGTCGTCGGGGGCTGCGCGTATGAGCCAGCTGAGTGCAACGGAACAGGCAGGGCTGATTCGCGCATTTAGTGAAATCAGTTTCCCGGCGGATATCCTCATCGTCGACACTGCGGCGGGTATTACCGACAACGTGACGACCTTTACCAAGGCGGCACAACAAGTCATCGTGGTGGTGTGCGACGAACCCGCTTCCATTACTGACGCCTATGCGCTGATCAAAGTGCTGAGTCGCGATCACGGTGTCAAGCAGTTTCACGTGCTCGCCAATATGACCCGTAACAACGCCCACGGTGAAGAGCTATTCGCCAAAATTGCCCGGGTCAGCGACCACTTTTTGTCAGTGCGTCTGGAGTACCTCGGCGCGCTGCCCTTTGACGAAGCGCTGCGCAAAGCGGTGCAACGCCAGATTCCGGTGGTCGAGTTATTCCCGCGCAGCAAGGTCACATTGGCGCTGCGGGAGGTCGTAAAACGCATTGATAATTGGCCGCTGCCAAATGGTGCCAGCGGCAATGTGGAGTTTTTCGTGGAGCGCTTGATCGAACTGGGCCATAAAGGGGATTGACTGCAGTGAGTGGTGCAGCGGTGTATGCGAAGAGCGAAAAAGATCAGGGCGAGGCACTGATTAGAGAGCACATGTCCCTGGTAAATCGTATCGCTCACCATCTCGCGGCGCGCTTGCCGGCCAGCGTTGAAGTAGACGATCTGATACAGACCGGCATGCTGGGCTTGCTCGATGCCGCTAAAAATTATAACCCCGGCCGCGGGGCAAGTTTTGAGACCTATGCCGGCATACGCATTCGCGGTGCCATGCTAGACGAATTGCGGCGCTGCGATTGGGCGCCGCGCTCGGTACAGCGTAAGGCGCGCCAGCTCGCCGAAGCGACGCGTGTCGTGGAAAACCAGAAACAGGGTCATGCCAGCGACGGTGAAGTGGCCGAGCAGCTGGGGCTGAATATTCAGGAGTTTCACGCTATGGCGCGTGATGCGTCGGTGTACCGCGTGGTGTGTTTTGAGACCGACGAAACATTGGATGTGGACGCTTACGGCGAAGCCGGTCCCGAGGAAGCCTTGCACAACAGCGCCTTTCATGGCGAACTGGCGCGGGGTATCAGTAACTTGCCGGAACGAGAAAAGCTGGTTATGTCCCTGTACTACGACGAAGAGCTCAATTTGCGGGAAATTGGCGAGGTGCTGGGCGTCAGTGAATCCCGAGTCTGTCAAATCCACAACCAGGCTCTGAATCGACTGCGCGCGCGCCTGGCGAGCTGGGCAGGTTAAACGCCATGTCGCGTGGCCATTGCAGGTGTTGGTGTAGTGCATGAACGTTTGGGTAATTGCCAACCCCGCTAAAAATGCGGGTAAAACCACGACCTCCGTCACATTAGCGGGCGAACTGGTGAGTGAAGGCTCTTCAGTTTTGCTCATTGAAACCGATACACAGGGCAACATACGTGCATTCTTCAAACGGGAGGAGGCGCCGGATGACGGTCTCCACAAACTGTTTGTCGGTGATATCGGCACGGATATCAGCGCCCTGTTCGTTGCGACCGGCGTTGACGAGTTGAGCGTAATGGCTGCTGGTGCAGCGCTGGAGGAAGTGTGTAACCGGCTGCTGTCGCAGCAGGGCAAAGGGCTGGTGTTAAAGGAGTTCCTGGCACAGTGTGAAGAGCGTTTCGACTATGTCCTGATTGACTGCTCGACACGCTTCGATCTGCTAATGGTCAACGCCCTTGCCGCCTGCGATATGTTGATCGCGCCCGTGTCATGTGGTGACGATGATCATGGCGGACTCGATAACTTGTTGAAAACCGCGGCCATGGTGGGTCGCAGCCGGGCGCGGGACGTTGACGTGCTGGTGGTGCCGGTTAAGCACGACCCCAATACCGAAAACGCTGAAGACGTCATGGTGGCTCTGAAATTGCAGTTTGGCGATAAGTTATGGGAGGGGTTTATCCCCGACGATCCCGGTTTTACCAGCGCGGCAGACGCAGGCAAGCCGTTATCCATACAGGAACCGTCCGCGCCGGGCGCGGTGGCCTACCGACAGTTGCGCGCCCATCTAAGTGCATCGAGCGCGGATTGAAGATGCGGTTATAGCGCGAGCTTTTAGCGCCAAATCGATACACGGAAGGGCGCTATAGGTTCGGGAAAATATATAGCGAATCGCATGTTATTGATGGTTCGTTATAACTGTCAGGTTATACAAGGGAGGGTCAGCAGATGGTGGATAAAATTTTTGGTGGGCCAATGTCGTCTGCGTGGCCGCGCAGCCCTGATTCGCAGCAGCGCAAACGCAAGCGTCCTGCCGAGGGTGAAGTTGAGAATTCGAGCAACGATCAGGATCAGAAGCTCATGGAGAGTCTGGACAAGTCCGCTGGGTCAGCGGAGCAGGAGTCTTTATCTGGTGTCCGCGCCGCAGTCCCGCTGCCGGACACAGGCGCCTCTATCCATATCGACGAATACGTTTAATGTTTGGCTGACCAGGTTCTTTTTATGATAAAGACCCTGTTAGTTTACGTTTACGCCCATGCCCGATGGCCACCCGCCGCCTACCCATCGCATATTTATTATGCTAACCTCAGCCGAAATCTGCGCCTCAGCCGAAATCTGCGGACCAAAACAAACCGACGCCTGAGTCGGATAACGAACTGGCGTCAAAAAAGAGGGTGGCTGAGGATGGGTGCAACTTGAAATCCACCGGCTACGAACCGACGGGCAGCGCTCCACAGCCGATTCTTGGTAGCAGCTATAGATGGAGATGGACCTGTGTCACATGGGCTTGCCTTCAAGGATGATCCAAAGAGTTTTGCAGTAAGCCGCCCACAGATTCGTGCGGAAGGACTGAAAGCGCGGTGTTACTAAACATAAAATTATTGTTACCCAAGGGTAGACAGGTTATCCAAAATTGATTAGTGTGCGCCAAATGCTGTCAGTTGTTCACGAGTGCTGCCTCGTAGTCCGGTGAACAAACGGGGCTGGTTGCAAGCCAATCGGGCAAAGGCAAGTCAAGGGCGCCCCGCCCGGGTGCGGGTGCCAAAGATATAAAAAGATAGTAAGTAGCAAGAAAAATCGAAATAGAACCTGTTGAAAAAGAAAGTAAAAAAGCCAAAAAATAGTAAGAAAGCAAAATAGATAGATAGAAAGTGCAGGACAATAGAAAAACTTATAAATAACAACGGGGGTTAGCGACATGAAATTTACCAAAAAACTGTTAACGGGTATCTCCGCCTGCGTATTGGGACTGGCGGGTTATTCACTGCAAGCGCAGGCCGCGGAGGGCGACGCGGCGCCGGTGGCCAAGAAAAAGAGCTCTGCCTCGGTGTTAATGGACGAGGTGCTGGTGACCGCCCGTAAGAAAAGTGCGGCGGAAGATGTACAGGACGTGCCTATCCAGATCAGCGCCTATAGTGGTGAACAACTGGACGCGTTACAAGTCCGAAATGTCCAGGACCTGAGCTTTTCTATGCCGAACGTCACGCTCGACCCGGTGGGCACATCTATTGGTACCGCCAACTTCTCCATAAGGGGTATGGGTACCAGCAGCTCCATTCCTTCTACTGACCCCACAGTCGGTTTGTTTGTGGATGGCATGTACTACGGTGTTTCCTGGGGTGTGATTCACGATACCTTTGACCTGGAAGCCATGGAGGTGCTGCGTGGGCCCCAGGGCACGCTATTTGGCCGCAACGTGACCGGCGGTGCAGTGGTGATGCGCACCCGTCGCCCCAGCCATGAGTTCAGTCTGAAAGCCAAAACCAGCGTCACCGACGACAACGATCAGGTGTACGCGGTCAGCACAACCGGATCGTTAATTGAAAATTTATTAGCCGGTAAATTAGCGGTTTATTACCGCAACGACGGCGGTTACTTTGACAATATTGCACCCGGTGGCAGTAGTAAAGCCGGAAAATCCGAAACCTTTATGGTGCGGCCGGCCGTTACGTTTACACCGACCGAAAACCTCGATATTACGTTTATGGGCGAGTTTGGTCAAAACCAGGGGGATGGCGGTATTCCGCAGAATCAAAACAGCTTCACAGCTTTCAATACCGGGGGAAAGGCGTTAAACGATTTTGAAGTAAATCTGGATAACGAAGGTGACACCGACGGCGAGTGGTCAAGTCTGATTATGGAGACTAACTATCAAGTCGGCCTCGGCGACGGAGTAATTACCAATATTCTGGCGTACCGGGATTTTGAACAGTTTTCCAGTGTGGATATCGATAGTACGCCCCTCAATCACTTTAACCTGAATGGTCGTACGGATCAGGATCAAATTAGCAATGAGCTGCGTTTTGCCGGTACCTTTATGGACGGTGGGCTGGATCTTACTGTAGGCCACTACTATGGCAAACAGAATTTGACCTATGTGGAAGACCGTTTAGCCGGAGTCGCCTTTGGTGTCGACTGGAATCCTGCTTTTGTTCCGCCTGATACAAATCCGCCCGGCTGTGGCGTCGGCGATGACAATTGTGCAGGTTTGGGGCAGGGTCTGCAGGCGGTCTACGGTGGGGTGCAGGATTCAACCACCTGGGGTCTATTTGCACAGGGAGATATTCATCTCACGGATAGTTTTATACTGACACTGGGAGTGCGCTATACGGAGGAAGAAAAGGATGTCGACATCGCGCTTGGAGAATTTCTGTCCGTCGCCAATGGTGGTGGAATTTATTCCGGTGGAGTCCAGCAGTTCCCTGGGCAACCCTGTAGCATTGCAGAACCGAAATGTACTCGCTTTGGCTTTACCGACAATGGCTCATGGAACAGTTGGTCTCCTAAAGTGGGGCTGCAATGGTTCTATAACGAAAGCTCTTCCCTGTACTTTAGCTGGAGCAAGGGCCATCGCAGCGGCGGCTATAACCTGCGTAATACCAATCCGGACTTCCCTCCTGGCCCCACTGAGCAGGAAACTCAAAATGCGTGGGAAGTGGGTATGAAGTCGGAGTGGATGGATGGTCGCGTCACCCTGAACGCGGCGGTGTTCCGTAATATCTATGACGATGTTCAACGGGACACCCTGGATAGCCAGGCGCGGCAGGTTACTCTGAATGCGGGTGAGTTGACCATTGATGGTGCCGAGCTGGATATGAAGGCGGTGGTTACCGACAACCTGGTACTATCTCTATCCGTTGGCTATCTTGATGGGCAATACGACAATTTAGTAGCGGATCTCACGGGCGATACTGTGATAGATGGTGCCGATGAGGGCCTCATTCCACCTCGGCTGGCGCGTTGGAGCGGGCAGTTCGGGGTTAACTACGATATACCCCTGGAGTCTGACGCTCTGATATCGCTGCGCGGGTCCTACGCTCATAGAACGTCCTCACCGTTTAATGACGACAATACGGGCATCACTCCCAGTATGGATATGGTGAATGCGGGTATCGCCTACACCACCCCCGGCGGGCAGTGGACCGCGACTTTGTTTGGCAAAAATCTGCTGGACGATCAACGTCCCACTACGGTGGCACCGCTAGTTTTCGGGTTCCCTTTCACCTATTCCCCGCTCGCCAAGGGCCGCGTGATCGGTCTGGAGCTTCAGTACGATTACTAGCAATTATCTGTGTCAAAAAAAGGCGCACTTCGGTGCGCTTTTTTTTGAGTCCCTTTTTCCGATACATTCGGTAGCGCCTTTTGCGGCGCGTTGAATCGTGGGGCGGATAACGATACTATCGTCGAAAATAGAATTAACGCTGCCGATCACGCTCAAGGTTTTGACAGTAGCGCTAAAAGTCACGTTGCTAAGCTAACGACGTTCATGGAGGAATTATGTCATGTACTACATAGAGATATATTCACAACAGCGTTTTTATTTCTTGGGCAGGCGTTTCGCGTTGGCTCTCTGTTTGCTACTTTATGTAACATCAGCTCACGCCGGATTTAACCGCAATGTCACCGTCGTGGCGGACGATGCAACCCTGCATCAGGCATTTGTCGATTGTAATAATGTGGTTATGCGACAAACGGTTGCCAAACAAACTGCCAACTGGAACTGGCAACTCGCCATTTATGATGGGGATCGGGACGGCTTAAAAAACGACGTGGTGTTTATAGGCTCTCGCTCCAGTCACCGAATGGGTCCGCACGTCGCTGAGGTGGCAAACAGGCTGGTGACTCTGGATCTGGACGCTATTTGTGACAATGCTGCCGGCCAAGCCGCACGCGTGCCACAGCACAGCCAGCGCAGTACCATTCACGGGCCGATGGGTCACGAGGACTACGTTCAGATTCGTGCTGATGGTGTACCGGGCGGTGGCGTGGGCGTCAGAATTTCCATCCAGTTAAATCACCTCGATCAGCAAAGCCCCATTCCATTAGATGCTCCCCTGATTGCTCCGCCCACAAATCCAGACGATCAGGGGTCAAGTGAGGAAGAGGATGGCGAGAACGGCGAGGAGGGAAGCGGGCAGGGGGATGACGGGCAGGAAGAGGGGAGTAGCTCTGACACCGAAGAGGATTGCAATAACAATGGGCTTGCGGACGCTATTGATATAGCGATTGGTGTGGATGGCGATGCTAATGGCGACGGCGTACCCAATGCCTGTGAGTTACCCGAAAGCTATGGTTTGTCCGCGCCTGTCTGGGGGTTGTTAATCACAATTCTTTTTCTGGTCATCATTATTGTGTTGCTAAAACGGCCTCGGCAGCACTAGATAAATAGGTGAATATTCATAGATATTTCACCATTGGGGCTAACGCTGTAACGCAATGGGAGTGCAAATACATACACCGTTTAGTTAAGGAGATTAAAATGAATAGCAAATGGATACGTTGTGGCTCGCTGATTGTTGCGTGTGTTTTTTTTGCCGGGTGTGGCCCGACTCCGGCGAATAATTCACCGACCAAAAGCTTTGTCATTGTTGGGGAATCCAATGCCACTGGCGTTGAAGCCGCCCAGGAATTACAACTCGCTATCAATCGCACGCAAACCGTTGGTTGCACAGCAATATCGGTGGGCGGCTACGGTGCTGCGGGGGAAGGCATGGTGCTCGGTCTGGCTGCACTCGTTAGTTGTCCTCTGGGGGTGCATATTATTCCCACCGGTTTTCCTTTCGACGCTTCTACCGGGATGGCTATTCCCGTTGATCCCGCGGCTGTATTACCGCCACCTTTTTCGCCGCCGAGTCCTTAGTAACGGGGAAATTGATCAGCAAGCGCTATAACAGTAAAAAATATGTTTATCCGGCGTTTTGGGTGGTGCTAAATTTGTTTATGAAAAAATTTAACCAGTTTGTCTGGCTGGTTGTTAGCGCGCGGGCGGAATAGGGGTGTTGAAGCTTGTTGGGATTGCGTGGAGAAATTAAGATGGATATGAAAACAACATTAGCGGGCGCAGGCGCTGTCCTGGTCGCCGGGATTATCATTGCCGGCCAAACGCTCGGATGGCGATCTTTCCTCCCCGCCTTCTCGTCGGCTCAGATTGACATAGCGCCTACTTCTCGCGCGCCCTCTGATGCTTTCTTTACGGATGAAAAAATTTGGGTGACTCTTGCGAAAGCAGATACAGACCATGTTTATTGGGTATTTGACGAAAGTGCTGACGTTGTATCTGGTGGCATACAGCTTCAGCACAGTTTTTCGTTCGACGGAAACATTCCGATTGGCGCGGAAACCAAAAGACGTATCGACGCATTTTATAAAGATGGCGACGCTTATCGGCATGTGACGACACGCATTACCGTCCGGAATCTACAAATCAAGGCTTCCGCGTCGTTCGGTCCCGCGGGGCTCGAATTTACGCTGCCGACCGAACTTCCCGGGAATTGGAAACTGGACACTGTTCAACTAACGCGGTTGTCCGAAGGTCAGTATCATGATCTTGGCATTACTCCAGATAGCTCATCGGCAACAGGTACAGAAGCTCGCATCGTATGGGATGGGGCCGCAGTTGCTTCTCAGTTCGGATATGCCTCGTTTGAGGAGGCGGGCCTGAAACTGGTGGCAGATAAGACCGCCTGGATTTCAGCGGAATACAAAGAGCAGAACGACGGAGCGACCCTTACGGTTGTTAAGGCGCTTATTAATCAGGGCGAACTTTAATAGGTGGTTTTAGGTTGCGTGCTCCTCGCGCAGATAAACGGAGGTGTTGGGTTGCACTAAATACAATGATTTACACAACGGGAGTAACAACATGAACATAATGGGACTGATTATATTTTTGGCCATTGGTGCCATTGCGGGATGGCTGGCGGGAAACTTAATGAAGGGCGGTGGTTTTGGTTTGCTGGGTAATATGGTTGTTGGGGTGGTAGGTGCGGTCATAGGTGGTGTTTTATTTGGCGTGCTTGGCATATCCGCGGGGGGATTAATCGGCTCCATTATTACTGCAACTGCTGGCGCGGCTTTATTGCTATTCGCAGTCGGCATCATTAAAAAGGCCTAGGGCCCCGACGGGAAAGGCCCATCGAAACTATAGTCAATAAGTGTACCACCCTGGTGTTACTTTTTAGCAACGGCTTTACGTGCCCGAATTTGTTGAATCCCCAAGGTTCTGGCTTGTTATATTTTGTAAATATAAAAGTTGCCTTTTGATATTATAAATATTACCTTTATAACGTCCGAAGGTGGTAAACAAGGTTGGCCGTGGTGTCATGATCAAAAGACAGCTCAGTAATAACGTATTAGACGCCTTGCAGGGGTTTCCTGTGGTGTACGTTAATGGCCCCAGGCAGGCGGGTAAAAGTACCCTGGTCCAGAAACTTGCAGTAAAAGAGTGGCCTGCCGACTATGTCACCTTTGACGAAGCGACCATGCTTGGGGCGGCAGAGGCTAACCCTGAAAGTTTTTTGCGTGCTTATGAAAAGCGACTCATTCTTGACGAGGTGCAGATGGTGCCTGGTCTTTTCCGCGTGTTGAAGATGCTTGCCGATGAGGCGCGGATGGCAGATAAGAAAAGCGCTAATGGACGTTATCTCCTGACCGGATCGGCCAATATCATGGCGTTGCCGAAACTCTCACACGCATTGGTCGGCAGAATGCGAGTCTTGACGCTGTATCCCTTGTCGGCACTGGAAGTCAGCGGTGGGAAAGGTAATTTTCTGTCAAAGTTGATGAGCAATGGGTTTAAGCCCGCTACAACTAAAAGGAAGGGTCTGCTAGTGGACGTTATCATGGGAGCAACTTTCCCAGAAATAACCGATGAAAATGATGCAAGACGCAGGCATTGGTTTGAAAATTACATCACCACCATACTGCAAAGAGATGTACGGCAGATAGCTGATATTGCAAAACTGGGGGTTCTGCCGAACCTGCTTAAAGTACTAGCTGCCAGGGCGGGTGGGCTTGTCAACGAAGCCGATATCTCCAGAGCGATAGGCCAAAATGCTGTTACCGCAAAAAACTATCGTATTCTCCTGCAAATGATGTTTCTCACATTTGATGTTAAGCCCTGGTACAGGAACATTGGCAAACGTCTAGTTAAGTCCCCCAAAGGTTATCTAATTGATACCTCCTTGCTATGTCATCTACAGCAGATTGGATTGGAAAAGATTGCTATTAAGGACCCTCATATATTTGGGCATGTTTTTGAAAATTTTGTCGCCACGGAGCTTTTGAAACAACTGGCTTCATCTGAAGATGCAGCGGAGCTTTATCATTTCAGAACAAGTGATGGGAAAGAGGTGGACTTTATTTTGGAACGCCCCGACGGGAAGCTTGCGGCAATCGAAGTAAAGGCGCGGGACGCCGTCGGTCAAGTGGATTTCAACGGGCTGAACGAGTTACGCAGACAAATTGGAGAGGACTTTATCTGCGGGATTGTGTTGTATCGTGGAACTAAAGTTATTCCATTTGATGACCGTATTTGGGCTGTGCCGGTTGATACGATGTGGTCTTAGGCCGTAGAGGTTTGCTCAGCCATGGTATGTAAAAAATATAACCACCTCGTCCCTGAGCTATCGCGATTGTGGGCAAAATGGCAACTAACTGCTGTGGATTTCATAAAAAATACTCGCCTACTACGGAGATCAAAAGCGCATTAACTCGTTAAGTTAATGGTAGCTATGGGGTGGACTTGAACGATGGTTCCCAGCAGTATGGGTGATCAGCATTGGTAGCAATGCTGATAAAGAAAGCATTAGTCGGCGGAGATATAGTCTGTACCTCTGGTTTCGGTGATCGCCTTCAATCCCGTAAATGACTAACTCGATAGTAGAGGTAGCAAATGGCGCAAGCAAATTATCAGTATCTTCCTAAAGACGTCGATAAATTAGTGGTAAGGGACTTTTCGTTCGATTTCCCTGCCGATCTGGATCCCGTGTGGATTCCTGGTAACCCGGTTCGCTCCCACCTGTTTAACGGGTTTTCCATGACCATGCCCTATCTCGAACCTTTCTTGATCCGCACGATGCTAAAAGCCAAAAAACACATCAGCGAACCCGATTTATTGGATGACATGACTGGCTTCAATCGGCAGGAGGGGAATCACTATAAATGCCATCGGCGTTATAACGAATTGGTGAAGGCCAATGGTTATCCAGAACTGGAAGCACTGGAAAAGCGTATGACCGAGGATTACGCTCGCCTCGAGACTAAAAGCCTGAGAACGCAGTTAGCGTATTCGGCCGGATTCGAGTCCATGACCAATGGTTTTACCCATTGGCTGATAACCAAACGGGTAGGGTTATTTGCCGGGGCTAACCGACATGTTAGTTCATTCTGGTTAATGCATATGATAGAAGAAACTGAGCATAAAACCGTGGCGTTCGACACCTACATGGCTTATTCCGGTCAATACTTACCGAGAGCTATGGGGGTGCTGCACGGGTCAGGTCATATCATCAGTTTGGGTATAAGGGGCATGTTAAGTTGTTTAAAGAAAGACAAAATACTGTATCGCCCGTCCACAATTCTCAATATCCTCAAAGAATTTGTGCTGTTCGTCGTCAACGTGGGGCCATTTTGTTTTCGAGCAATGCTGCCGGGATTCAACCCGCGCAAGGAACGGGATCCCGAGTGGATGAGAGAGTGGGTTAAGGGCTACGCAACCTTGCCCGAGGGAGCGCCAATTCCGTTACTGGACACGAGTCACCCCGTTATGCCGGTGCCTTTTTAAATAGACTGCTTAGTTACATCACTAAATTAGATCGCTAAAAAATTTGGCGTAAACATAGCAACAACAAAGAGGCAACTATGGAAGACATTAGAAAGAGTCAACGCTTGCTGGTCGGACATGGAGCCCTGGTACTACTGGCTGCCTTTGTTATTGGTTTTGGTTTTGTATTTTTCTTAATAGGCGATATTCGCCTCTGGCCTCTTCCCTGGGTGATTGATTATCAGATGCCTGGAACTTACGATGCCTGGCGTATGGCCCATATGGAGGGCATCACCAATGGCTTTGGTCTTTGGTTGCTGGCCGCTGTTTTACCCCTCTTAAATCTCTCGGTCAAAACATCCCGGCGCATTGCGGTGGGGATGATCATCACGGCCTGGACATTTGTTGTCGCCTCGACGATCGATCCGTTGTTTCCGAACGCCAGGGGGCTCGAGCTCACCAGTGAGTCCACGCTTTTGAATGACGTGGCATTTCTGCTTTTCGTGGTTGGTATCGGTATCGTTATCGCCATTATGGTCAAAATAGCGAAGCAGTGTTTGTTTACAGCCGAATAAGGGTTGCGAGCCGAGGAGTGGGTATGTCAATTGTCGTTTGAATGGTGGGCTAGATGTGAACGGCAAACGTGAGTCAGGTCGTTTAGTCAGTAACCTGTTGATTTAATGGTAGCTACGGGTGGACTTGAACCACCGACCCCAGCATTATGAATGCTGTGCTCTAACCAGCTGAGCTACGTAGCCACGGGACAGGGTGCGTTACTAAACGGTCGCGAATTTTGGCGAGTTTGGTCTTTGATGTCAAGGCGAGGGACGGGTCGGTCGAGAAGATAGCTCGTTCCGGCCTACTGCCGCGAGGGCCGCACCTAGTACCACCATCAGCGCCCCGGATAGCACAATCGGGGTGAGTGACTCCTGTTCAATCGTGAAACCCGGGTAAAAGCTTAACCCCCACATAAATACGAGGGTAAACAGGGGCGTGGTGGCGAGCACCGCGCTGATTTTGGAGCCTTCCCAATGGGCGAGCGCCTCCGAAAAACTGCCAGAGCCAATCAGGGTACTGACGCCGCAAAACAACAACAGTAGAAGCGCTGTCGGGGACAGTTCCAGAATCTGCAGTGGGTGGGCCCAGAACAGGAATCCCAATGTTCCCAATCCGTACAGCATGAGCATAATTTGTGGCGAGGTGAATCGGGTTAGTAGCTGTTTTTGCAGTGCCGCGTAGCAGGCCCAGCTACAGGCGGATAACACCATCAACCCCATGCCCAGGGCGTAGGCGTCGAAGCCTTCGGCCATGGCGAGGATGCGGCGGTGGAAAAACACCAGCAGGCCGACCACAAACAGCAGGCATCCAAACCACTGTCGCGGCGAAAAGTGTTCCTTGAAAAGAACCACGTTAACGACCAGAAACAGTACCACCGCGAGTTGTATGAGGACCTGCGCGCCACCGGGGGTCATGCGCTCGACGGCGAGAATGTAGCAGGTGTAGTTGCCTGCCAGAAACAGCCCGCACAGCAACACCCAGCGCAGCGCGTTGCCGCTTTTAAGCGCGCTTAGTTGCGGTGTCTGGCGGCGGCGGGCCAGATACGGCCACAACAGTAACCCGGAGATGGCAAAGCGATAAAAGTTCAGGGTATAGGCGTCGAGTTCCTGCAGCACACCTTTGGCAGCGATGGGTAAAATACCCCACAACGTGCAGGTGACGAGAGTCAATAACAGACCGGTTTGCCAGCGCCCCGACGAGCGGTGCATGCTGGTCACGACAATTTTTTACCCATTGGGTGCAACAGCCCGGTGGGAAACAGTGCCGGTACGGTGTGCTTATACATTAAAGCGAAAGTGCACCACGTCGCCATCTTTGACAACGTATTCCTTGCCCTCCAGTCGCCACTTGCCCGCATCCTTGGCCCCCTGTTCGCCCTTGCAAGTGACAAAGTCATCGTAGCCGATGACCTCGGCACGAATAAATCCCTTTTCAAAATCGGTGTGAATTTTGCCCGCCGCCTGAGGTGCGGTAGCGCCCACGGGAATGGTCCAGGCGCGTACCTCTTTAACCCCGGCAGTAAAATAGGTTTGCAGGCCCAGCAGCTCGTAACCGGCGCGGATGACGCGATTCAACCCCGGTTCAGTCATACCCATTTCCGCGAGAAACTCCACCTTGTCAGCATCGTCCAGCTCGGCGATTTCTGCTTCCAGTTTGTTGCAAATGGGTACCACCTGGGCGCCTTCCGCGTCCGCCAATTGTTGCACCGCCAGTAACAGCGGATTGTCAGCAAAGCCATTTTCATTCACGTTGGCGATGTACAGGGTGGGCTTACAGGTGAGCAGGGATAACTCTGCCAAACGCTGTCTTTCTTCGCGGTTCAAACCAAGGCTGCGCACAGGTCTGGCTTCGTTCAATCCCGGCAGAATTTTTTCCAGCACAGTCTTCAATGCCAGCGCGTCCTTGTCGCCGCCCTTGGCGGCCTTGGCGGAGCGCAGCAGTGCGCGATCGACGGTGTCGAGGTCGGCGAGGGCGAGCTCAGTATTGATAACTTCGATATCTGCCAGCGGGTTGATCTGGTCGGCAACGTGAATCACGTTGTCGTCGACAAAACAGCGCACTACATGGGCAATGGCGTCAGTCTCGCGTATGGTTGCCAGAAACTGGTTGCCCAGTCCTTCGCCTTTGGAGGCACCGGCGACCAGTCCGGCAATGTCTACGAATTCCATGGTGGTAGGAATAATCCGCTCGGGTTTAACGATTGCCGCGAGCTGTTCGAGGCGTGGGTCCGGCATCGGTACGATGCCGGTGTTCGGTTCAATGGTGCAGAACGGAAAATTTTCAGCGGCAATACCCGCCCTGGTCAGCGCATTAAACAGGGTTGATTTGCCGACATTGGGCAACCCGACAATACCGCACTTAAACCCCATCTTGATTCCTCGAAAAATATTTCGGTTTCAGAGCGCCGTGCCGTTGGTATGCAATGCTTTCATGGCGCCGTTCCAGTTGCCGTTTACGGCGTCAGGCAGCACCTCTATCGCGTTAGTGATGCTGGCGTCGATGAGGAGCTGTTCTTCGCGGGGCGCCTTGCGCAACACATAGGCCGCTACATCGTCGGCCAGGCCGGGGTGGCCGATGCCGATGCGTAGCCGCGCGAAGTCCCGTTGATTGCCGAGGGCACTGATAATATCCCGCAAGCCATTGTGGCCGCCGTGCCCGCCGCCAATTTTCAGGCGTGCGGTGCCGGGGGGTAAATCCAGCTCGTCGTGGGCGACCAGAATATTGCTGGCGGCGACACTGTAAAATTGTGCCAGTGGCGCAACGGCGCGGCCACTGTGATTCATAAACGTGCTGGGAATAAGCAAACGCAACGTCCGCCCGCCAATGATAACCCGCGCAGTAAAGCCGGGAAATTTGCTCTCCTGCTTCAGGGCGACACCAAATTGCTGGGCCAGCGCGGTGACAAAATCTGCTCCGGCGTTATGCCGTGTACGGTCGTATTGTGGGCCGGGATTACCCAGCCCAACAATCAGATCAACCGGTGCATCCAATGCGGCGGTCCGACGCGTTACTTAAGTAATCAGTCCTCGTCGGCCTGCCCTTTAGCATCGTCTTTGTCACCTTCGTCGGCGGCATCTTCTGCTTCTGTTGGCTCCTCTTCCACGACGACTTTGGCTTTGTGGATAGAGACTACCGGGAGGTCGTGATCTTCACCCTGTAACAGGGCCATGGCTTCCACACCACTTGGCAGTTGAATGTCGGAAATGTGGATAATGCCCCCCAGTTCTAGCGCGGCAATGTCCACTTCGATGTATTCGGGTAAATCGGCGGGTAAACACTGGACTTCGAGATCGGACATCAGGTGGGACACGATGCCGCCCTGCTGTTTGACTCCCACCGCTTTTTCCTCGTTGAGGAAGTGCAGGGGAATACGGGTATGCAGTTTGGTGGCTTTATCGACCCGCAAAAAATCCGCGTGCAAAATTTTCGGTTTGGCGGGGTGGCGCTGAACATCCTTGAGAATCACGTCCTGGCCCTTGCCGTCCACGTTGAGCTTGATAATGTGGGAATAGAAGGCCTCATTGTCCAGCGCGCGGGACAGCTCATTGTGCGTCAGTGAAATGTTCTGAGGCGCTTTTTTGCCACCGTAGACGATGGCCGGTACTTCGTCAGCTAAACGACGCAGGCGGCGGCTCGCACCTTTCCCCATGTCTTCGCGTGCCCTGGCATTCAGTGTGAAATCTACCATTGCCTTGACTCCTGTGAGTAATCCGCAATAACTCCTGCGACCAGAGTTACTGCGTAGTTGTGGTTCCCTTGCGGGGTGGTATCCGTGCGTTGTTTACACAAACATCGCGCTGATGGATTCTTCGTTGCTGACCCGACGCATAGCTTCGGCCAGCATTTTGCCCAGGCTCAGTTGACGAATACGCGGGCAATTGGCGGCGTTCTCGCTGAGAGGAATGCTGTTGGTGACAACCAGTGCATCCAGGGCAGAGTCGTTAATGTTGTCGATCGCATTGCCGGACAGTACCGGGTGCGTGCAGTAGGCTACGACCCGTTTGGCGCCCCGTTCTTTAAGGGCGTCGGCAGCTTTACACAACGTGCCCGCGGTATCGACGATATCGTCCACCAGCAGGCAGGTACGCCCCTCCACCTCGCCAATAATATTCATCACCTGGGCCTGGTTGGCCTCGGGGCGTCGTTTGTCAATAATGGCGAGATCGGTGTTAAGTTCTTTGGCAATCGCTCGTGCCCGTACTACGCCACCGATATCTGGCGACACCACCAGCAAATTGTTGTAGTGCTGTTTTTCAATATCTTCCAGTAACACCGGCGAGCCGTAGACGTTATCCACGGTGCAGTCGAAAAAGCCCTGAATTTGTTCAGCGTGCAAATCCACGGTCAGAACTCGATTGACACCCACGTTACTGATCATGTCGGCGACCACTTTGGCGCTAATGGGCACTCGCACTGAACGCACGCGTCGATCCTGGCGGGCATAGCCAAAATAGGGAATGACCGCGGTGATGCGGCTCGCGGACGCGCGGCGCAGCGCGTCGATCATAAACACCAGTTCCATCAAATTACGGTTGGTGGGCGCGCAGGTAGGCTGTACTACAAATACATCTTTGCCGCGCACATTTTCCAGTAATTCGATATTAATCTCGCCATCGGAAAATACGCCAACCGATACGTTTCCCAGTGGCAGGCCAAGGTGTCGGGTGATTTCTTTTGCGAGTTCCGGATTGGAATTTCCGGAAAAAACCATCAAATTTGCCACGGGCTAAATCCTGATATTGATCGCGACTGCTGGGCGTTACGCTCGATTGGTGATGGCGATCGTTACGCACATTTGGCTGGGGCGGGAGGACTCGAACCTCCGGATGACGGGATCAAAACCCGTTGCCTTAGCCACTTGGCGACGCCCCAAAATTCCGATTTAAATTATGCACTCTGTGGTGCTTATTCATGTTGGTAAAGTGGCGACTGGTTTATGCCTTTGGCGATAAACCCGTCCCATGGATCCGGTATTTGTGCGCGTACCGCCTGTGCCTGATCCTCGGTGTCAAATCTTGCAAACAGGCACGCACCGGTACCAGTCATGCGCGTGGGCGCGTAGTGATCCAGCCATTGGCGAGCAGCTTTAACCTGCGGATAAAGTGCCTCCACCACCCCTTGACAGGAGTTGTTGGCGCTTTGCCCCGAGCCACCCGGCTCAAGAAAGGCGCGTATTGTGATAGGCGAGGCGTTCCTTGTCAATTGCCGATGGCCGAATACGGCAGCGGTGGAGACCTGACAATCGGGCACCAGCACCAGATACCAGGCGGGTGGTAACTGGACGGGCGTCAGGCGTTCACCAATGCCTTCGGCCCAGGCCGAGGTGCCGTGCAAAAATAGTGGCACGTCCGCCCCCAGAGGCAGGCCAATGTCGATCAGTTCGGAGTGGCTGAGTCCAAGCCGCCACAGCCGATTGAGGCCAACCAGTGTGGTTGCGGCGTCGCTGCTGCCGCCGCCGAGACCCGCACCGAGGGGCAGGCGTTTGTGCAACAGAATATGCGCGCCGTGGGTACAACCGGTGACCTGCTGCAGGGCGTGGGCGGCCCGCCATACCAGATTATCCGCAAGTGGAATGTCCGGTGCGGCTGGCGATAACGACACGGACAGCTCTGCGGCACTGTCAAACTCCAGCACATCGCCAACGTCGAGCAGTTGAAAAAGAGTTTGCAATTCGTGATAGCCGTCCGCGCGCCGCCCCGTGATATGTAAAAACAAATTCAGTTTGGCTGGTGCGGGCAGAGACAGATGCACGGCTCAACGCCCCTCGGCGGGACGGTGCCACGCCTTGATAACCAATACGATGTGCAACGACTGCTCGGTGGGGGAGTGATAATCGGCGACAATTTTGCCGGGCAACAGGCCCAGCGGAGTTAGTTGGTAGCGACTAAACGTCAGTTGCCAGTGGCCCTGTTCGAGATGTTCGAGCAATTGGTGTGGGTCGAGGCGCGAGCGGGTAACCGGTAAGTACGCGCTGGGAATACCCTTTACCCAGTAGCTCAGGTGCTGCACTGGCAGCGTCCACCCAAACAGGGTTTGACTCAGAGTCGCTGCGGAACTCGATGTCACATCGTCCTTGCCTGCCTGGCTTAAGACGGCAGCGTTCTGGCCCCCATAAATGCGCGTCGTTCCGGCACCAAAGGGCCCGCTCAGGTGGACGTCAAAATCAGTGTTATGTTGCTGCCAGTTAATCCAGGCGCTGCCGTTGTCCCGATCGGTGCGATAGCCCATCTTGCCAATCAGTTGCCACTCCTGCAGGGCGAGCATATCGGTGTGGTGAGTACGCCATTGCACAGTGTTGGAGATCGGTTGGGAGACGCAACCAGTCAGTGCGATAAGTAACAGCCACAATAATGCACGGTTGGTCACGGGCTATAACTCGACGCCGAGGCGTTGCAGTGCTTCAAGTAACACCGGATCGTTGGGGTCGTTTTCCAGCGCCTTGGCCCACACCTGTTTGGCTTCTTCCCGATTGCCCGACACCCACAGAACTTCGCCCAGATGCGCGGCGATCTCCGCATCCGGAAAAAGAGTCATCGCCTGTCGCAATTGCTGTAATGCTTCCTGGTGCCGGCCCTGCCGATACAGTACCCAGCCCAGGCTGTCGATGGTGGCTGCGTCGTTGGGATTTAGTTTGAGCGCCTGTTCAATCAGTTGTTGCGCTTCCGCGTGGCGGTTTGTGTGGTTCGCCAGGGTATAGCCGAGAGCGTTCAGTGCCGCGGCGTTATTTGGGTCGCTGGCGAGAATGGCGCGCAGATCCCGTTCGGCGCCGTCCACATCCCCACGCTTTTCGTTGGTCAGGGAGCGGGTATACAGTAGTTCAATATTGCCGGGATAGATGGTCAGCGCGCCCCCCAGCAGGTCAAAAGCATTGTCGTACAGGTGTTCGCGCATCAGTAATTCTGCTTCGATCTGGTAAATACTCACTGCCTGTTCCGGGTTCTCATCGCGCAAATTGTGCAGGTACAGCTGTGCCGTGGTCAGCTGTCCCTGCTGCGCTAATAACTGCGTGAGGCGTGCAGCGGCCGGTAAAAAACTGCGGCCCTGGCGCACGCTGTTGTAGTGAATCAGGGCATCTTCCATACGCTGATCTTCTTCTGCCATCAGGGCGAGCTGGAAATGAACATCGGAAGTGCGCTGTCGGTGATCGATCATGTCCTGATATATTTGTATTGCTTCGGCGCGCAACCCCTGCTCCCGGTTGACGCCAGCGAGCGCGAATTGCAGATTAGCATCATCGCGATGTTGCTCGGCGAGACTGCTCATATACTGGCGAGCCAGGGTTAAATCTGTTTCCGCGACCAGACGAATTTGTTGCAGACGTAGCTTTTTACTGTCCGGATTGCGCTGCACTGCGGTGCCGACAAATTTAATTGCAGCGTCGAGTTGCTTGTCCTGATATAGCAGTTGGGTATAGAGAATAGCGCTTTGTTCATCTTCCGGTGCGCGGGTTACCAGTCGCCGCCCTTCCAGCAAAGCTTCCTTGAGTTGATCTTGTTGACGTAGCAGCAGGATTTTGCCAAACAACAGGTCGACGTCGCCACGAACTGCGGATTTGCCAGGTTTTGCCTGGGTGTAGCCTGCTTCGGTGCGGCGGTAGCGCTCCAGTAAACTGTTGCGCATTTGCTCGGAAGCATCTTTCCCGTAAGCGGCCAGAGACCGTATCGGCTCGCCGTCCTCTTGTTCCAGCAGGTACTCGGCGTGGGTGAACGCGGTTAATAAGTCGCCGTTGTTAGCCAAGGCGTAGAGGGCCAGGCGACGGGCGTCGCTGTTATCCGGCTCCAGTTCGACCCACAGTGTGCTCATGGCCAGCAACGCGTCCTGCTGGTTTAGATAATTGGCGACCGTAGCGGCGCGCGCGACCACACCCGGGTCGCGGGTTAAATTAGCCTGTGCGACATATTTATCCAGAGAAACCGCCAGTTGACCTCGGTTGCCTGCGAATTCGGCCACTAACAGGTCGTAAAACGTTTGTGTTGGGAACGGGCGAGCGGGATAATTGCGTTGCTCTGAGACTGTTGTAGCCAACTCTGCCGAGATTTCCACAGGTTCAGCGGATTGTCGAACACCTGCGCAAGCAGAGATCAACAGCGCTAACAACAACCCGGTTAACGACGCGAAGTAGTGGAAAAAGGCCTTGCTCATTGCGGAATACGTTCCCTGCTGGTGGAGTCCATTGTACCAATAATGCCTATGACAGTTATTGCCATATTTGTTTCACTCGCGCGCCACACGGTGGTGTGATACCGGTGCTAATGGTGAAAAAACGGACTGCCAAATGACGCTGCATATACTCGGTATTAATCACCGCACTGCGCCGGTGGAAATCCGCGAAAAAGTCGCGTTTGCACCGGAACAGATGGTGGCCGCGCTGGGGCAGGCGCAGGCGCATACGGGCGTCGAAGAAATTGCCATCCTGTCCACCTGTAACCGCACTGAGTTGTACGTCAGCAGCGGCACTACTGGTACGGAGCAGCTGATGCAGTGGTTGAGTGATTATCATCGACTGCCCGGAGCGACGCTGGCGAGCAGTTGCTATCACTACACAGAGGCGCTGGCGGTGGCGCATATGATGAAAGTTGCCAGCGGACTCGATTCCATGGTCCTCGGTGAGCCGCAAATTCTCGGGCAGATCAAATCCGCCTATGCCGTGGCGCAGCAGGCCGGCACGGTCTCGGTGGCCCTCAATCAGGTTTTTCAGCACGTTTTTAACGCTGCCAAACGGGTGCGCAGTGAGACGGCGATCGGCCAGAACCCCGTTTCGGTGGCCTACGCCGCGGTGCGGCTTGCGCAACAAATTTTTTCCGATATGGGTACGGTGCATGCGTTGTTGATTGGCGCTGGTGAAACCGTGGAATTGCTCGCCCGCCATTTAGGTGAACAAGGGGTGGGCAGCATCACCGTTGCCAATCGTACGTTGCGCCATGCTCAGGAGTTAGCGAACGCCTATGGCGCGGAGGCGATTTTGTTATCGGACATTCCCGAGCATTTGCACCGCGCAGACATCGTGATTTCCTCGACCGCCAGTCAATTGCCCGTCTTGGGTAAGGGTGCGGTGGAATCCGCCCTGAAACAGCGTCGCCATCGACCGATGTTTATGCTGGACATTGCCGTGCCGCGGGATATCGAGCCGGAAGTCGCGAATCTCGATGATGTCTATCTGTATACGGTGGACGACCTGAAAACGGCGGTGGAAGAAAATTTGCGCGGCCGTCAGGATGCCGCTGATCGCGCCCAGGAAATTATTAAGGAATGTTTACAGGCCTGGCAAAAAAATTGGCGGTTGCAGGCTGCCGTGGGCACCATTCGGGCATTTCGCAACAGCGTGGAAGAGCTGCGCGACGCGGAACTGGATAAAGCCCTGCAAGCCCTCGCCCAGGGACAGTCAGTGGAGGCGGTGGTGCGCTCCCTCGCCCATGGCCTGACCAACAAACTGCTACATACGCCGACCCTGGGGTTAAAACGCGCTGGCGAGGAAGGTCGTAGCGAACAGCTCCAGTTGGCGCGAGAGCTGTTCAACTTACCTGAACTGGACGACGACGGCGGAATATCTTGATGAAACGCTCATTGTTGGACAAGCTCGACCATCTGATGGAGCGTTACGAGGAGGTCAGCGCGCTGTTGAGTGATCCCGAAGTGATTGCCAGGCAGGAGCGCTTTCGAGCGTTGTCCCGCGAATATGCGGAGCTCGACCCAGTCGCCAAAACCTATGGGGAATATCGGGCGGCCGATGCGATTATCGAGCAGTCCAGGGAGTTGATGCAGGACGCCGATCCCGACATGCGGGATATGGCTCGCGATGAGTTAAAAAAAGCGGAGCAGTCCCGTCAGGAGCTGGCGCAGGCGTTACAGTTGCTGCTGTTGCCCAGCGATCCCAACGATGACAACAATATTTTTCTGGAAATTCGCGCTGGTACTGGCGGTGACGAAGCGGCCATTTTTGCTGGCGATCTGTTTCGTATGTACACGCGCTATGCGGAATCTCGCGGATGGCGTGTGGAGCTAATTAGCGAACGTCATGGGGAGCACGGCGGATTTAAGGAAGTTATCGTGCGGGTGGTGGGCGATAAGGTGTACTCCCAGCTCAAGTTTGAATCGGGAACCCATCGGGTGCAGCGGGTGCCGGAGACGGAATCTCAGGGCCGCGTACACACGTCCGCATGCACGGTGGCGATTATGCCCGAAGTGGCAGAAGTTGATTTGCTGGAAATAAACCCGGCGGAACTGCGTATCGACACATTTCGCTCCTCGGGTGCGGGTGGGCAACATGTCAATACCACGGATTCAGCGGTGCGCATTACGCATCTACCTACCGGGATTGTCTCCGAGTGTCAGGACGAGCGCTCCCAGCATAAGAATAAGGCCAAGGCGATGGCGTTACTGCGCGCCCGGATTTTGTCTGCCATGGAGGAAAAGCAGGCGTCTGAGCAGTCGGCGTTGCGCCGAAGCATGGTGGGTAGCGGAGATCGCTCCGAGCGCATTCGCACCTACAATTTTCCCCAGGGCAGACTCACCGATCACCGTATAAATCTCACTCTTTACAAGCTCGAATACATTGTCGAAGGCCATCTGGACGAAGTGATTCAGCCCCTGATCAACGAATATCAGACCGAGCAACTGGCCGCCATGGGGGCGTGATGCCGGTGGTTGCTGTTGCCTTGCTAACCTCGGACTGTGTTGTCTGCCGTGTTGACTATCGCTGATCTGTTGCACGCCAGCGCTGCACTTGAGGGCGTGAGCGACTCACCGCGTCTCGATGTCGAGGTGCTGCTGTGTCACGTGTTAAACCAGCCACGCAGCTATCTGTATGCCTGGCCGGAGCGCACTGTAGATAACGGGCAACAAGCTCGCTTTCAGATCTTGCTGCGACGCCGCGCACAGGGCGAACCGGTTGCTTATCTAACTGGGGTGAAAGAATTCTGGTCGCTGCCTTTACAGGTTAACGCCAGTACCCTGATTCCCCGACCGGAAACCGAACTGCTGGTGCAAGTCACTCTCGACTTGACGCTGCGTGATACGGCCGCAGTACTCGATCTGGGTACGGGGTGTGGCGCGATAGCGTTGGCGTTAGCCCACGAACGGCCATATTGGCGTGTGACCGGCGTCGACAAAGTAGAGGATGCGGTTAAGCTGGCGCAGCAAAACCGTCGCCATCTGGGACTCGATAACGCTGTTTTTTTTGCAAGTAACTGGTTCGCGAACATTCCCGCCCAGTTGTTTGACGTTGTGGTTAGCAATCCTCCTTACATTTCGGCCACGGACAGCCATTTGCACGAGGGTGATGTGCGCTTTGAGCCGGAATCTGCGCTGGTGGCTGATGATAACGGTTGTGCCGCTATACGACACATCGTTGATACGGCTACTAACTGGTTAGCGACCGGCGGTTGGCTGTTAATCGAGCACGGATTTGACCAGGGTCCTACGGTGCGGGAGCGCTTGCGAGGGCGCGGTTACCAACAAATTGCCACCGTCACCGATCTGGCGGGCGTGGAGCGCGTGACGCGAGGTTGCCTTGGAACAGACACCACGACGCCTGCGGTAAGCGGTTAACTTTTCGCAGATGGCGCGCCTACCGGAATGAAATAGCGTGCCTTTAAGTTGATGCACGCAAGGCCGGTGCACCGGCCCGCGCTTGCATCTGTTTGGATTTAACCACGCATGCCCACCTGTTGGGCGGCCGGGTGCAAGCTGGCCTGCGCACTGGGTCGTTGGCCCATGCGCTCATACCAGGCTGTCATGTTTTTTAGATTCGCCGGTATAGGCTGCCCCACGCCCTGGGCGAAATCCAGGCAACAGTACAGAACAAGATCGGCAATACCGATGCTATTGCCGCCGACAAAATCGCGGCCAGCCATTAATCCGTCCAGCCATTCCATTTGGCCTTTGGCTTTGGCTTTAAGCCCGTCCGCTGCTTCCGGAATACAGAACATGCGGTCTTTGAACAACTCATAGCCTTCTGAGTAGCGAAAACCGTTGTAGATGTTTTCGGTGATGTTGAGTTCCACGCGACGTTGCCACATACGGGCATTGGCGCGTTCCTTGGCATTGCTGCCGATCAGTGCTGGTGTCGGGTGTTGTTCCTCCAGATATTCGCAGATTACCGTGGTTTCGGCGATAACGGTGCCGTCGTCGAGTTCGAGGGCTGGCATCTGTGCACCCGGGTTTTTTGCGGTGTAGGCAGCGCCGCGGTTTTCACCTGCCAGTAAGTCGATTTCTTCGCTGGGTAACGTAATACCTTTTTCCGCCATAAACATGCGTACCATTCTGGGATTGGGTCCAAATGAGTCGATGAATTTCATAGAAGGAATACTCCGGTTGAGTGATTGTTGAGTGTCTGGTTGATTGAGGATTGCGCCCCTTGATGTTGCGACGGGTTGGTTGCTGTCAATAGTTTATTAGATGCCGCTGGCTTTCAGGACCGCGTCTCCGGCGCCCTGCAAGGGGCCGAGGGGATTCTTACGGGTTTCCTCACCGCTTATCAGGGGGGATCCACTCCACACTTTGTATACGGCCACGCCATCGACCATAACGATTAATGCGTTAAAAAACCAGCCAGTGTCGACCGTTTTTCGTTTAAACGTCATCAGATCCAGCACTACATTACCGACCCGTTTACTTTTTGCATTGCCCGGTGTCGCTTCGTAGGCGAGACAACGTTCGCGAGCTTTGAGGCAAAAATCGACGCCGGGATCAAGATCCTCCTGTTTGATGGAGTTGTTGGGCATAAAGCGCTGAATAACGTCCAGATAGGAAAGAATTTTCACGTTGGGGGTGCTGTAGGGGTCATACCCGAGGGCTTTCAGGTCCTCCTTGGTGGTTTCGTAGGGAACGATTTTTTCGTAAGCGGCCATCGCCTCTTCAAATGAATCCCACGGGGAACGCATGGTGCGCTCTGAGCGGGGTAGCGCGTTACCGCACGCGGACAGCGAAATATACAGGGCCACTAACAGGGCCACGCCGATGATCATCCTCGGGGACATACGCACAGTGCACACTAAAAAATTAACGGACTTCATGGTAATACGGTCGTGGGCGGTTAGCAAACACCGCGCCGGGGGTGCGGCAGACGACGGGGAAAATATCGCCTGTTGGCGTGGAGTTCGTCAGGCGGCCATGCCGTAGGTTTTGGCCGCCTGCAATAGCAGTACTCTATCCTTTGGTGCCAATGCGAGAATCTGGCAACCAATTAATAATTGCCCGGGTTGTTGCGTGTTTACCTGCCAGGCGATGCGAACCCCAAGCTGAATGGCCACATCACCTTTGCGCGGGTGGGGAAGGTTGATACATAGCAGTTTGCGCTCTTCCCGATTAAAGGCGCGATTAGCGAATAGCATAATACCACCCGTGGAAATATCGCCGACATATCCGATATTTGACTGGGTTCCCATATCAAACACCCTGGCGAGGGCCAGAAACGGGGAGCGCGGTGTGCGACGTTTGTTAACCACGGTTCGAATCTCGGCAACGAACGGTAGAAAGATAGTTGCAGATCATAGCTAACCCGGTAGAGCCTGCCAAGGGTATTTAACTGTGGTTCGACCGGTTAACTGCAGGCTCGGGCGCCAGATTAAGCGCCAGTCGAGAGGTTTTATAAAAGCGCGCGACCGACAGCACTGCGATTAACACAAGCGCCATAACCGTACCTGCCCAGAATCCTTCCACACCCCGGGCCGGGCCCCACCAGTCGGTCAGAGCCAGGGAGTAGCCCGCTGGAAAGCCGATGGCCCAATAACCAAACACCGTTAATTGCGCCGGAAAACGGGTGTCCTTGTAGCCGCGCAGTGCGCCGTTGGCGGCGACATTAATGGCATCGAAGATGCGAAACCCCGCAGCGTAGATCAGCAAGTTTGCCGCCAGTATCTGCACATCGCCATCGGGGCTATAGAGGCTCGCAATGGGCTCGCGCAGGCTAATTACGGTGATCGCCTGTAGCAGGGCGATAGCACCGGTCGCGCCCAGTCCGGCGAGACACAGTTTGCGTGCCGCCATCGGCTGGCGGTGTCCTAGTTCGTGGGCGGCGAGAACTGACATCGCCTGGGCGATACCCAGGGGAATCATATACATCACCCAGTCAAACGACAGGGCGATGGCGTGACCACCCACTTCGATGGCGCCCAGATGGGCAATAAACAGCGGAATCAGCAAAAAGAATCCACCTTCGGCGAGCATGGTAGCGCCAATAGGTACACCCACCCTGAGGGTTTCTCGAATCATGGCGCGATCCGGGGGGTGCCAGCGCGCCAATAGCTGAAACGACGTCAGAGAACGCGCCACCCGGGCGTAGAAGAACTCACCACACACAATCATAATGGCGACGATCAGGGTGGCCCATCCACACCCCGCGCCGCCGAGGGCGGGGAAAATCCAGTAACCAAAAACCAGGGCGATATCGAGCAAAATATTCAAGAAGAACCCGATGATGTTAAGCACCATGGCTGGCCGTGCCTTGCCCAAACCTTCAAAGGTGGTGCGCATGGCCAACATGATCGGTAGGAGCAGGGCAGTACCCAGCATCGGATAGAGGTACTGTTTACTTATGGTGGTGATATTTTGTGACGGCGTCAGCGCGGGGAGTAGTATTAATGCTACTGCCACAAAAACCATGCTGGCCAACCCCAATGGCAGCGCCAGCCACAGACAGCTGTGCATTTGCCGGGGGATATCGTCAAATTTGGCGGCGCCAAACAACTGCCCCACCAGCGGGCCATTTGCCAGGATAATGCCTACCACCAGCATAATGACTAGATTGAACAGCGAGCTGCCCAATGTGACGCCAGCGAGATCTGCCGTACTCAGGCGGCCGGCCACAATAATGTCGGTAACACTCATGCCCACAATGGCCAGTTGCCCTACGGTAATGGGCAGGGCCAGGCGCAACAGTCGTTTGACATCGTCAGCGAATGTCGCAGCGCTAACGGCGGTGTTAACCATGGTATGAATTAACCTTTCCCGGCGGGTGGGAAATTGTGCAATGAGTTAGTATAAGTAAAGATAGCTGTTCTGGTTGCCTTGCGAGTGGCGCGTCATGCGGTCGATGGTCGGTCGTCAGGCTAAATACCCACAGCGTTGCTTAGTTTAGGATACCGAGGAAAAGTGTGATGGCCGATAACGGGTTTTCTGCGATGATTATCCTGGGCAACCTGCTCGCGGGACTTTTTTTGCTTGCCATTGGCGCGGCGATTATCGCGGTTGTTGCGATGTATATCGCGGATGTGCGTCAAATCAAACATGCCATTCGGCGCAACTATCCAGTCATTGGACGTTTTCGTTACTGGTTTGAACACCTGGGGGAATTTTTTCGCCAATATTTCTTTTCCATGGACCGCGAAGAAATGCCGTTTAACCGCGCCCAGCGCACCTGGGTCTATCGCGCCGCAAAAAATATAGACAGTACGATAGCGTTTGGGTCGACACAGAATCTGTCGGCACCGGGTACGGTTCTCTTCGCCAGCCACCCTTTCCCAACCCTGTACACGGATTCGGTGGAGCCGGTGGGCGTTACTATCGGTTCGGGTTGCCGCACGCCCTATAACGCCCCCAGTTTTTTTAATATCTCGGCAATGAGTTATGGCGCGCTGTCCCAGCCGGCGGTACGAGCGCTGTCCCGTGGCGCCGCGATGGGCGGCTGTTGGCTCAACACTGGTGAGGGCGGTCTGGCGCCTTACCATCTGGAAGGCGGTTGTGATCTGGTATTTCAAATCGGTACAGCCAAATATGGTGTGCGCAACGAGGCCGGTGAACTGGATGACAGTAAATTGCTGAAACTGGCAGCCATCGAGCAAGTCAAAATGTTTGAAATTAAAATCAGTCAGGGCGCCAAACCGGGCAAGGGAGGTATATTGCCGGGTATCAAGGTCACCGAGGAAATTGCGGCCATTCGCGGTATTCCAGCTGGCAAGGATTCGAAAAGTCCCAATGGCCACGCGGATATTCGCAATGTGGAACAGTTGCTGGACAAAATAGTGCATATTCGCGAACTGACCGGCAAACCTGTCGGTTTTAAAATAGTCGATGGCGGTTCTGATTTTTTTGACCAGTTGTGTGTGGCGATTCAGCAACGTGGTGCGGAGGATGGCGCCCCGGATTTCATTACACTGGACAGCGGTGATGGTGGCTCTGGCGCCGCCCCGCAAAGCCTGATGGATAATGCGGGGCTGACTATTCGTGAAAGTTTGCCGCGGCTAATCGACACCCTGACGCGTTATGGGTTGCGCGAGCGTATCAAAGTAGTTGCTGCGGGAAAGCTGGTGACACCGATGGCCGTAGCCTGGGCGTTGTGTGTGGGCGCAGATTTCGTGGTATCCGCCCGTGGTTTTATGTTTGCGCTGGGCTGTGTACAGTCACTGCGCTGCAATAAAAATACCTGCCCGACCGGCGTGACCACCCACGACCCAGATTTACAGGCCGGGCTGGACCCGGCGGACAAGGGCGTGCGCGTCGGCCAGTATATTGCCAATATGGTAAAGGAAGTGGGCGTCATTGCCCATTCCTGTGGCGTTAACGAGCCGCGACAGTTGAATAGAAATCATGCCCGCGTGGTTCTCGACAGTGGTCACTCGATGTTGTTGGAAGATTATTATGCTCAGGACCGGTCGCTCGCTGCCGCTCCTGCCGAGACACTGAAGATCTAAGGAACAGGTACCTGCCCCGGAGTACGCGCACCCGATGGCGCAGCCGGGAATTATTCTGTGGATCATCGTTCTAATCTGTCAGATTTTTCCACCAGGATGGTAGCTTACTGGCGATCACAATATAAATATTGTCAGCCATAGCTTTTGTCATGGACTACTACTAGAGGATTTATATTATGCATACTCTGGTCGCGACCTACACTCGCCTGTACCGCGCTGTTTTCCACAGGCTGCAACCTTTAGACGGCATCGCGCCGTTATTACTGCGTCTGTATTTGGCGCCAATCATGATCGCCGCCGGCTTGCATAAATTTAGCAACTTTGACGCGATGGTCGACTGGTTCGGAAATCCGGATTGGGGGTTGGGATTACCGCTGCCCGTGCTGATGGTATTTCTCGCGGCAGTTGCCGAATTCGTTGGGGGCATTGCGTTACTGGTGGGTTTTGCCGTGCGCTGGTTTGCGTTGCCATTGTTGATTTCTATGGCGGTCGCTGCGGGCACCGTCCATTGGCAGCACGGCTGGTTTGCGATTGCTCCCGGTGATCCAGATACCAGTACTGCCAAGGTGCTGGCTATGGTGGGTATTGACGGGGCCGAAAGCAGCCTTGAGAACAGTCGTGAGGTGGGAAAACGAGTTAGTGCTGCGCGGAGTTTACTAAAAGAGCACGGCAACTACGGCTGGCTGACGGAGAAGGGATCCTTCGTGGTGCTGAACAACGGCATAGAATTTGCCGCGACTTATTTCGTGATGTTGCTGAGCCTTTTGTTTACCGGCGCCGGGCGTTACGTCAGTGTGGATTATTGGCTTGCCCGCTGGTGTTGGCGCGGCGTAACCCGCTGAACTACTACGTAGAGGGCAGATCGGTCGAGAGCTGGTGGAACGTGCTATAATCGACGGCCTTTTTATCAGCGAAGCGATATTCGCGGTATCAGCCAGATGATCCTATGAGTGAAAACCAGCAGTTAGCCGAAACTCCCCAACCCCGGAAGAAAGCACGCAGGCGTGGCCGCGGTCGGGATAAACAGAGCGTCGCTAGCGCGAAGGATAACCTGGAGTGGAGTCTCGATCAGTTTCCGGTGCCCGAGCAACCTGGCAAGGTCCGGTTTCACGATCTTGAGTTACCTGTTGTAGTCATGCACGCTATAGCGGATTTGGGCTTTCAATATGCTTCCCCTATTCAGGCGCAATCGCTGCCCTTCACCCTGCGTGGTCACGATGTGGTGGGCAAGGCTCAAACCGGTACCGGTAAGACCGCCGCCTTTCTGATTACCATAATAGAAGATTTACTGAAAAATCCCGTGGCGGAAGACCAGCGCTACGCTGGCGAAGCGCGCACCCTGATAATTGCGCCCACGCGGGAGTTGGTGATGCAAATCGCAGAGGATGCGCGGGCGCTGACCAGGTACACCGATCTGAAGGTGCATACCTTAGTTGGTGGCATGGATTACGACAAACAGCGTCGTCATCTACACGAAAATCTTTGCGATATTCTGGTCGCCACACCGGGGCGCTTGCTGGATTTTTGCGGTAGCGGCTATGTGTATCTCGATCAGGTCGAAGTGTTGGTGATCGACGAAGCGGACCGCATGCTCGATATGGGGTTTATTCCCCAAGTCCGCCGCATTGTGCGTCAGGTGCCCGACAGGGAGCACCGGCAAACGTTGTTTTTTTCCGCCACCTTTACCCCGGAAGTGGAAAACCTGGTACAACAGTGGACGTTTAATCCTACCTATATTGATATAGAGCCCGAACAGGTGGCGACCGACTCCGTCACGCAAAAAATCTACATCACCGAGACACGGACCAAGCTCAATCTGTTGCTCAGTATTTTACGCAGCGACGCGGTGGAAAACGCCATTGTTTTTGCGAACCGCCGCGACCAATGCCGACGGTTGCAGGAGCGTTTGGCCAAAGCCGGCTTCGCGTGCGGATTACTGTCGGGTGAAGTTGCTCAGAACAAGCGTGTTAAAACCCTGGACGACTTTAAGTCGGGCAGAATTAAAGTGCTGGTGGCAACGGATGTAGCGGGGCGTGGTATTCATATCGATGGTATCAGTCATGTAATAAATTTCACGCTTCCCGAAGAGCCTGAAGACTACGTTCATCGAATTGGTCGCACCGGGCGTGCCGGAAAAATGGGTACCTCTATCAGCTTCGCCTGCGAGGATGATGCCTTTCTGCTGGAACCAATTGAAAAAATGCTCGGGAAAAAGCTCGACTGCGAACGACCCCCTCAGGATTTATAGCCGCCGTAACGGGTGCGGCTAGACTTGCTAACGGTCGCCATAAGCCTGGTTCTTGACAGACCGGTTCAGCGCTGCGAACTGTGCAAACCAAAGTGAGGTGGCGCCCACCACCGCGGCAGGCAATACCAGCATATTGATCACCGGTATCGAAGTCCCCAGTAATACCAACCCACCAAACACGAGACACAGCCGCTTTTTGCGGGCCAACGTCTCGCGCATGGTGCTGAAAGCGACCTGATTATTTTCCGCAGGGTAGTCAAGGAATTGCACGGATAGCGACCAGGCTCCCCACAGAAAAGCGATAATGGGGGCTAGCAGGTTGACTAAGGGTATCAACGCCAAAGCCATGCAAAGTAATAAAACCGCGACCATGCGTGGCAAAAAATACCCCAATTTTTGTAATTCCCGTAGCAGCGCTCGCCCCCCAATTTCCCTCAATAGTTGCCAGCTCAACGGCTGATTGTCCAAGCCGCCCTGCAGCACAAGCTGCGTTTTTTGTGCCAACAATCCATAGAGCGGCGCGGAGATAATGTTTGCCGCAATAGCAAAAGTGTATCCGTATATAATCGCGAGAAAAATAGCGAAAAGCGCAGATAAAATCCAGGAAACAAAGCCCAGCCACTGTGGTAACCAATCTGTCATACGCAAAAGATAATATTCGAAATATTGCCAGGCAATTACTGTCAGGGATACAAAAAGAACCGCGTTGATGAGTAGCGGTATCAGCGCCCAGCCTCTTATCCCGGGCCGAGTTATCAATGTAAAGCCCCGCAAGAAGTGTGTAAAGCCCGGCATGTTGTCTCCGTTGTTATAGCTCACCTGTATACTTTTTTTCGGGCTGTTACAAAGTATGCGCGTCGCTGTTGCCTGCAGCTCTGGAAATGCACGCGATGGTAATGGATATAGCAATATATTATTTCGGCAGCGGGATTAAAAAATTACAGGATTGGACCCGGAATGTACAAAAACCGAGTTCCACTTACAGCTCGCCGCAATAACACTCCCACCAGGCCGCGACCCGACCAACTTCCGCGCGCCGTGCACAAATCGTTAATGCACTATTGGTCGTAAAATCCCTTGCCCTCTTTGGCGAGCCGTGCGAGCAGGGGTGCTGGTTGCCAGTAGTGATCACCACATTGTCTGGCGTATTTTTCGTATGCATCGCAAATATTTTGCAGGCCAATTTGATCAGCCCAAAACATCGGACCACCTTTGTAAGCCGGGAAACCATAACCGTTTATCCAGATAATATCGATATCCAGTGGTCGCGCGGCAATACCTTCAAAGAGAATTTTCGCGCCCTCGTTGATCATTGGATAGAGGCAACGTTCCAAAATTTCCTGATCAGGAATTTTGCGTTGCTCGATACCGCCCTGGGTGGCGCACTGTGCGATTATCTTTGCCACTTCAGGGTCTGCAAGTGGTGTGCGGCCGTCATCGTATTGGTAAATGCCCGCCCGGGTTTTCTGTCCGTGGCGACCCATCTCGACCAGCTTATCGATCCATAGTGAGTCGCGTTTTTCCACCTTGCCCGCTTTGCGCCGCTCCTCGCGCACCTTATAGCCCACATCAAGACCGGCCATATCTGCCATGGCAAATGGACCCATCGGAAAGCCAAAATCGAATAGTACTTTGTCGACCTGTTCCGGCGTGGCGCCTTCCTCCACCAGAAAGGCCGATTCGCGGGTACGCTGGTGGAGCATGCGGTTGCCAACAAACCCGTCACAGACGCCCACCAGGACGCCGATTTTACCGATACGTGTGGACAGTTTCATAACCGTGGCGATGACATCGTCAGCGGTTTTCTTTCCGCGCACATTTTCCAGTAGACGCATGACATTAGCGGGGCTGAAAAAGTGCATGCCAATAACATCCTGTGGGCGGCGGGTAACACCAGCGATTTCATCCACGTTAAGTGTCGATGTGTTGGTAGCTAAAATAGCGCCTGGTTTGCAGGTTTGATCGAGAATCCTGAAAACGTCTTTTTTGGTATCCATATTTTCGAACACGGCTTCAATAACAATATCCGCGTCCCTGATATCCGCATAGGCAACAGTTGGTTCAATTAGCGCCATGCGTTTTTCCACATCGCCGAATGCTATACGTCCTTTTTTTGCGCTGTTCTCGTAGTTACCGCGAATCACCGCGAGCCCTTTGTCGAGAAACTCCCGTTTTAATTCGAGTAATTTAACCGGAATTCCCGCATTGGCAAAGTTCATGGCGATACCGCCGCCCATGGTGCCTGCGCCGATGACAGCTGCACACTTAATTTCCCGTCGGGGTGTATCTTTCGCCAGCCCTGGTACTTTCCCCACTTCGCGCTCCGCGAAAAACACGTGGCGCTGCGCCAGCGATTCGCTGGATGCCATTAATTCCAAAAATAATTGCCGTTCGCGTTGCATACCTTCGGCGAACGGTAAATCTACTGCGGCCTGAACCGACTTGATAATATGGAACGGTGCTTTAAAGCCGCGCATTTTTCGACTGATACTGTGCGTATATTCCGTAAAATAATCCGGTGTTGCCACTGGTTGTGGCATGTCGCGAATATTACGCGGTCCCTTACCTGCGGCGAGTAATTTCTCCGTATAAGTGATAGCGCCGGTCTGCAAATCCCCTTCGATAATTATATCGATAATACCGAGAGACAGGGCGCGCGGCGCTGGTACATGGTTGCCCTGGAGGATCATATCAAGCGCGGGTTCGACTCCGACCAGACGCGGCAGACGTTGCGTGCCACCAGCCCCGGGCAGTAATCCGAGATGAACCTCGGGTAGACCGACCCGGGCGCTGGCAACCGCAACCCGGTAGTGGCAGCCCAGTGCAACTTCCAGTCCGCCGCCCAGTGCCGTCCCGTGAATAGCAGCGACTACAGGCTTGCTGGAGTTTTCCATTTGTTCCAGCAATTGATTGAGGTCGGGCGCAGCCAGGGGCTTACCAAATTCGCGAATGTCAGCGCCAGCGATAAACGTACGGCCTTCACAAATCAGAACCAGTGCCTTGACTGTGTCGTCTGCCTGGCCGCGCTCGAAAGCATCCTTGAGACCCTGGCGGACTGATTGCCCCAGAGCATTGACTGGTGGGTTATTGATGGCGATCAGCCCGACTTCCCCTTGCGCGGTATAGCTTACAGGTTTGGACATATAAGTTTCCTGCTAACTGTCGAATTCTGTTGCCAGTTAAAAAATTGCGTTCGTCAAAACTGGGCGATGTGTCGGAATTAATGAGTAAAGAAGGTGCCTAAAATACATTTAAAGTTGCCAGATACCTGTTAGCCGAGCGATGTCTGGCAATAACTTCAGACAGGGGCTTGCCTTCTGGTCCTGGCGCGTTGAGATCCCGCCCGGCGGCAACGAAATACCGCACAAAGGTGGCGAAGTTGTCTGCGATCATGCCGCGGTAGGCTCTTTCGAGCGCGTGATAATCGGCGTTAACGCCAACCGGCGGAGCCAGGTCGAGAAACGATTTTATGCGCTCGTCGCTAAAGGACTCGCCCATGACTTTCTGCTTGTCCTTGCCTCTATTTTTGGTCGGTTTGTCGATTGCGAGCACCATCAACGGCTCCTCAAAGTAATGCGTCGAGTTTGTTTAACACCGTATCGTTGACTTGCTGGGGGTTTGCCTGGCCACGGGACAGTTTCATCACCTGCCCGACGAAATAACCCAGCATTTTAGTTCGCTTACTGACATCGGCATTGATGTAGTTGGCGATTTGTTGTGCATTGTCTGCTATCACCTGATCCACCAGCGCGGCAATGGTGTCGGTATCGGAAACCTGTTTTAAACCCCGGGTGGCGATGATGGCGTCACAATCTCCCTCGCCGCTCCACATGGCTTCGAAGACCTGTTTTGCCATATTGTTGGAAATGCTGCGATCTACGATGCGCGCGATTAAATTAGCTAATGCCTGAGGTGTGACACGGCTTTCGCGAATATTAATATCGGCGTTGTTCAGCTTTGCGGAAAGCTCGCCCATCACCCAGTTCGCGACAAGTTTTGCATTGCCACATTGCTGGGTAGCGGTTTCGAAAAATGTCGCCATCCCGGCGTCGCCACCGAGGACGTCGGCGTCGTAGGTTGAGAGTTGGTATTGCTTCATAAAGCGTTGTTTGCGCGCGTCGGGTAATTCCGGCAGGCTGGCGCGCAGTGCTTCGATATAGGCTTCGTCAATTTCTACTGGCAATAAATCCGGACACGGGAAATAGCGGTAATCATTGGCCTGCTCTTTGCTGCGCATTGAACGTGCAATATCTTTATCGCCGTCATACAAACGAGTTTCCTGAATAATTTTTCCGCCATCTTCCAGCACGCCAATCTGCCGTTTCACTTCCAGAGCAATCGCCCTTTCCATAAAACGGAAAGAGTTCAGATTTTTGGTTTCAGTGCGGGTACCCAGTGGTTCCCCGGGGCGGCGTACTGAAATATTTACGTCAAAGCGCATCGAGCCCTGGGACATGTCGCCATCGCAAATACCCAGCGAAGTGACGATACCGTGGAGCTTCCTGGCAAAGGCGACCGCTTCGTCGGCGCTGCGCATATCTGGTTCCGTAACAATTTCAATTAACGGTGTGCCAGCGCGGTTAAGATCAATGCCCGACATACCGTGAAAATCTTCGTGCAGGGACTTTCCGGCGTCTTCTTCGAGGTGTGCGTGATGAATGCGAATGCGTTTAATGGAGCCGTCGTCACACTGTATATCGATGTGTCCGGGGCCAACGATGGGTCGCTCGAGTTGGGTCGTTTGATACCCTTTTGGCAAGTCCGGGTAAAAATAATTCTTGCGATCAAACGCAGAAACTTTAGCAATTTGCGCATTCACGGCAATGCCGAACATTACCGCCATACGCAACGCTTCTTCATTCAGCACTGGCAAGGTTCCGGGCATGGCCAGATCTATCGCGCAGGCCTGTGTGTTCGGTTCGGCGCCAAATGCAGTGCTCGCGCCCGAGAAAATCTTGCTGCGTGTGGCAAGTTGAGTATGGACTTCCAGTCCAATAACGATCTCCCAATCCGTTGCAATCATAAATGGCACTCTTCTCAGTTAAGACCGGGCGCGGTGCGCGTGTGCCAGTCGGTGACCTGTTGCAGGCGGTGCGCAATATTGAGCATGCGCCCCTCGTCAAAATAGTTGCCTATAATTTGCAACCCAACGGGTTTGTCGTCCACCAGTCCGCAGGGTATGGACATGCCCGGCAGTCCGGCCAGGTTGGTGGCGATGGTATAAATGTCCTCGAGATACATGGCTACCGGGTTATTGCCCTTGGCGCCAAACGCGAAAGCCGGGTTGGGACAGGTGGGACCGATGATGACGTCGACATCATTAAACGCCGCGACAAAATCCTGTTTGATCAGGCGCCGTACCTGTTGTGCTTTTTTATAATAGGCGTCGTAATAACCAGCGGACAGACAATAGGCGCCGACCAAAATACGGCGCTTTACTTCGTCACCAAAACCTTCCGCGCGAGAGCGCATATACATATCGCGCAGGTCGATCGGGTCGGCGCAGCGGTAGCCATAGCGTACGCCGTCAAAACGCGACAGGTTGGCCGATGCCTCGGCGGGGGCGATGACGTAGTACGCGGGTACCGACAATGCGGAGTGCGGAAGGCTGATGTCCTTGACGATCACCCCTTGTTTTTGCAATTCCGCGACGGCGTCGCGCAGCGCGCGCTCGGTGCCCGGATTCAGGCCCGCATCAAAATATTCGCGCGGCAAGCCAACCGTTAACCCGGTGAGGCTGGAATTAATTCCTGCGGTGTAATCGGGAACTTCGCGGTCGACGCTTGTGGAATCTTTGGGGTCAAAGCCGGCCATAACATTGAGCAGCAGCGCGGCGTCCTGCGCGTTGCGCGCCATGGGACCCGCCTGGTCGAGACTAGAGGCAAACGCGATCATACCCCAACGGGAAACGCGGCCGTAGGTCGGCTTGAGTCCGGTAATACCACATAGCGCCGCGGGCTGGCGGATCGAACCACCCGTATCGGTAGCGGTGGCGGCGGGGGTCAGACGCGCAGCGACTGCCGCCGCGGAACCGCCGGACGAGCCGCCGGGGACGCAACTGGTATCCCACGGATTTTTGACTGGCCCGTAGTAGCTGGTTTCGTTGGACGAACCCATGGCAAATTCATCCATGTTGCTTTTGCCAAGCACCACGGCGCCGGCCGCGACAAAGTTAGCAACCACCGTGGCGTCGTAGGGTGGAATAAAATTGTCGAGCATTTTTGATCCACAGCTGGTGCGTACACCCTGGGTGCAAAAAATATCCTTGTGGACGACGGGTACGCCACACAGTGCGGGCGCCGCACCGGCAGCCCTGCGCCGATCTGCCGCCTGTGCCTGTTGCAGGGCAAGTTCAGGGGTGACTGTGATAAAACTATTGTAGCGTTCATCCAGTGTTGCGATACGCTCGAGGAAAAATTTCGCGAGCTCGACGCTGGAAAAATCCTTGTTGGCCAGGCCGACACTGAGTTCGGTGAGAGTGAGATTGTGCATGCCTGTCAGTTCCTGCGGGGTCGTAAGCTAATGTGGGGCCAGTGGTGTAACCAGTCCGGGGGCGTTGCGCCGATCGCTAACAGCGCAAAGATCAGTCGAGCACCTGGGGCACCAGATACAACCCGTTCTCGCTACAGGGGGCTAGTGCGAGGAAGTCTTCTCGACGATCCGGTTCGGTGACGCAGTCGGCGCGCAGACGTTGGGTGGCATCCAGTGGATGGGCCATCGGTTCAACGTTTTCAGTGCGTGCGGCCTGGAGTTGATCAACCAGCGTGAGTATTTCGGAAATGCTGCGGGCGGTGGCCGAAATATTTTGTTCGGTTATGTCGATTCTTGCCAGTTCTGCGAGCTTTTCGATATCTGTGCGTTCTATGGTCATGGTATAGTTTCGGTTCAATGACAGCCGTTCGTGTTTCAGCCGGGTAAGGTACCATATTTACATCTTGCCCTGAATCCCCGCCGTTGTTAGAGTCACCGGGGTCGTTGGGTCAGGCGCGCCTAACCTGTTGTCTCGACTCTATTTTATATCCGGTTACGAGGAAATATTCGTTATTATGTTGAAGCGTTTGCGCGGGATGTTTTCCAACGATCTGTCCATTGACCTGGGCACGGCCAACACCCTTATCTATGTGCATGACAAGGGTATCGTGCTCAATGAGCCCTCGGTGGTCGCGATCCGTCATCACCACGGACAAAAAATGGTGGAAGCAGTCGGCGCGGAAGCCAAGCGCATGCTGGGGCGTACTCCGGGCAACATCAGCGCCATCCGGCCACTCAAGGACGGGGTGATTGCGGATTTCCAGGTTACCGAAAAGATGTTGCAGTATTTTATCAAGAAAGTTCACTCCCACAGCCTGATTCCCCCCAGCCCGCGGGTGCTGGTATGTGTTCCCTGTCTGGCCACGGAAGTGGAGAAACGTGCGATTCGAGAATCCACCGAAAGTGCTGGAGCGCGGGTGGTGTATTTGATTGAGGAACCGATGGCGGCCGCAATTGGTGCGGGTTTGCCGGTCGAGGAGGCGTTCGGTTCCATGGTAGTAGATATCGGAGGCGGCACCACGGAGGTGGCAATATTATCCCTCAATGGTGTCGTCTATTCCGGCTCGGTGCGCATTGGTGGCGACCGTTTTGACGAGGCCATAGTGAATTACGTACGGCGCAAGTATGGCAGCGTGATTGGCGAGACCACTGCCGAGCGCATAAAAATGGAAATTGGTAGTGCTTACCCAGGCAAGGAAGTGCGCGAAATTGATGTACGCGGACGCAATCTGGCGGAGGGGGTACCTAAAAGCTTTACTCTGAACAGCGATGAAATTCTTGAATCGCTGCAGGAACCGTTGACGGCAATTGTCCAGGCGGTGAAACGCGTGCTGGAGCAGTGTCCACCGGAGCTGGCGTCGGATATCGCTGAAACTGGTATCGTCCTTACCGGCGGCGGCGCGCTATTGCGGGATATCGATCTGTTGCTGACCCACGAGACTGGACTGCCGGTGATTGTCGCCGAAGAGCCGCTCACCTGTGTGGCGCGCGGCGGCGGTAAGGCGCTGCAGATGATGGATCAACGTCACCTCGATATTTTGTCATCCTGATAATATAACTATTCTGATCGAGGTGCCGCGATCAAGAATTTGTTTGCCAAAAACGCCTCCCCATCGCGTCGCTTTGTGGTGCTGGGAAGCATCGCGTTGTTACTGATTGCCGCGGATGTCTATACGCCATGGCTGCGCCCGGTTCACACGTGGCTTGATCGCGTCGCGTTTCCCTTTTACTGGATGACCAGCTTGCCGGCCCGGGTGCGCGAGTGGGGTGAAGGCAAAGTCGTCGATCGTGGCACGCTCGAGGCTCGCAACACGCAACTTGAAACAGAGCTCCTGGTGCACAGGGGGCAATTGCAGCGCATGGTCGATCTCGCTGCGGAAAATACCCGCTTACGCAGTTTGTTGAACGCCACGCAGTTACTTAAAGATAAAGTGCTGGTCACCGAACTGATCGGCGTCTCGCCAGACCCCCTGACGCACGCCATCGTCATCGATCGCGGTACAACCGACGGCGTCAATATCGGCCTGCCGGTACTGGATGGCGACGGCTTGATGGGGCAGGTCATAGCGGTATCGGCTACCCACAGCCGGGTGCTGTTGATCACCGATGTGAGTCACGCGCTGCCGGTGCGGGTGTTGCGTAATGGCGTGCGCACCATTGCAGAGGGCACCGGGGAATACGACCGACTGCGGTTGCGCTATGTGTCGCCGACATTGGATATTCAGGTTGACGATGTGCTGGTTAGCTCCGGGCTGGGTGGACGCTTTCCCGGAGGTTACCCGGTGGGCCGGGTGACTCATATTGAGCGGGATCCCGGTCAGGCATTTATGGAGGTGTCCGTCACGCCCACTGCGCACCTTGATCGCAGTCGCCATTTGCTGGTGGTATTTTCTGCCACCGACGATCTGCAGGCGCAAGATTCCGTTGCGCCACGTTAATCGCTTTCCGGCCGGAATTTTTGCGTTTAGCGTGTTGTTGGCTATCCTGGTCCACGTCTACCCGGTACGCGGTGATCTGGCATTCTGGAGACCACCACTGCCTTTGCTGGTGATGTTGTACTGGATGTGGTGTGAACCATTCCGCGCCGGCGTGGGTCTCAGCTGGTGTATCGGTCTGGGGCTCGATTTGATGTTCGGCCCCGTGTTGGGCCTGCAGGCACTGGCGATGGCTACCTGCGCTTTTGTGGTAAAAATACTCGGGCAACGGCTACAGCATTTTTCGCTCCCACAGCACAGCTCCCTGGTTGTGCTGGTGGTGGTGGCGTACCAGATTGTTATCGCGACGGTGGCGGCGTTATTAGGCAGAGGCGAACTGGGTTGGCCCCTGTTCTATCCGGCGATTGGCAGTGTCTTGGTGTGGCCACTGTTGGTATTAGCTCTGCACTACCTGCGCCGTCACCCGTGATCAGCGCGGCGCAGTGGATCAAGTATCTGGCGATAACAGCGCTTAACTGTATGGCGACAGGAACGAGTAACAGCAGATGAGCGGCGAGCCAGAATTGATTCTCGCCTCCTCTTCACCCCGTCGTCAGGCATTACTGAGCCAATTGGGCGTGCGCTTTATCGTCAAACCCTGCGCCCTGGATGAAATCAGCAAGCCCGCGGAGTCCGCGCAACAATTCGTGGAACGCATGGCGCGTGCGAAGGCCGAGGCCACCTGGCGACTCTGCGCGCAGCGGGAGCTTCCGGTGCTCGGTGCCGACACCGTGGTGGTGGTGGACGATACGATATTTGGAAAACCAGCTACGTGCGAGGACGCGCTGGCGATGTTAGAGCGGTTATCCGGGCGCACACATCGCGTTCTGACCGCGGTCGTGGTAATGAACGCGACCCGTCGTGAACTAAGGCTTTGCCAAACCCTGGTGACATTGCGGTCTATCAGTCAGGGGGAAGCTCTGCGCTACTGGAACACCGGTGAACCGCTGGATAAGGCGGGTGGTTACGCCATTCAGGGCTTCGGCGCCGCGTTTGTCAGTGCCATCAGTGGCAGTTACTCCGGGGTGGTGGGGTTGCCACTGGCGGAAACCTGGGAGTTGTTGCAGTTGTTCGATATTTCCTGTTGGATGACACCATGAGTTCAGAAATATTGGTCAATATTACTCCTACCGAAAGTCGTGTTGCGCTGGTGGAAAATGGGGTGTTGCAGGAGGTCGCGATTGAACGCAACCAACGCCGCGGCCTGGTGGGAAATCAGTACAAAGGCAAGGTGGTGCGGGTGTTACCCGGCATGCAGGCGGCTTTCGTCGATCTCGGCCTGGAAAAGGCCGGGTTTATTCATGTGGACGATGTCGAGCGCGCCCGCGTGCCTGGAGATCAGCCGGGCGGCGGGCAGCCGAGAAATATCAGTCAGTTATTGCGCGAGGGGCAGGACATCGCGGTGCAGATCCTCAAGGATCCGATTGGCACCAAGGGGGCGCGCCTGTCGATGCAGTTGTCGGTGTCCTCCAGGTATCTGGTGTATATGCCGGGTGTAGACCATATTGGGGTGTCGCAGCGTATTGAAAACGAGGAGGAGCGGGATCGTTTGCGCGACGCGGTGCGCCGCATAGCGCTCGGCGAATATGGCGACACACCTGATGGTTATATTATTCGCACCGCCGCAGAAGGGGTGGCCGAAGAAGAGTTGCGCATGGATATTGGCTTTCTGCAGCGCCTGTGGAAGCACGTGCAGGAAAAACTGGGTGGTGCGTCGGGCCCACGTTGCATCTACGAGGATCTTCCCCTGCCCTTGCGCACGTTGCGGGATATGGCGCGGGACGGCATTGAAAAAATCCGCGTAGACTCCCAGCAAACGTACCAGCAAATGTGCAAATTCTCGGATTGTTTTCATCCTGAAATTACCCCTTTGATCGAATATTATGAGGGCGAACGTCCGTTGTTTTATCTTTACGTTGTCGAGGACGAATTGTCGCGCGCGCTGGAGCGCAAGGTGCCGCTAAAGTCGGGAGGTTACCTGGTCATCGATCAAACCGAGGCGATGGCTACGGTGGACGTGAATACCGGTGGTTTTGTGGGCCATCGCAACCTTGAGGAAACCATCTTCAAAACTAACCTGGAAGCGGCCGGAACAATTGCCCGGCAGTTGCGATTGCGCAATCTCGGCGGCATTATCATTGTCGATTTTATCGATATGAAAGATCCGGAGCATCGCCGCCAGGTATTGCGAGCGCTGGAAAAAGCGTTGGCCAAAGACAAGGCAAAAACCAGCATCTGTGCGGTTTCGGAACTGGGGCTGGTGGAAATGACCCGTAAACGTACCAGCGAAAACCTGCAACAAATGTTGTGCGATCCATGCTCCGCGTGTAACGGTCGGGGTTACCTCAAATCTGCGGAAACGGTCAGTTACGAAATTCTTCGCGAAATTCATCGCGAATCCAGGGCATACGAATGCCAACGACTGGTGGTACTGGCGTCGCAGGTGGTTATCGACCGCCTGCTCGACGAGGATTCCACCAACGTTGCCGATCTTGAGGAGTGCATCGCGCGACCGATTGAATTTCGCACCGAGGCGCATTATTCCCAGGAACAATACGACATCATTCCGGTATAGCCTATTGTGACGCTGAAAATAATCAAGGGTACCACCTATTATCTGAGTCGTTATCTCGGATGGCTGCTGGCATTTGCGCTTATTTTTTATGCGGTCATCGTTGTGGTGGGACGTCAATTCCTCCCGTTTCTGGACAATTACCGGGACGAAGTCAGTGTCTTTTTTGCCGAACGTTTCGGCATTCATTTGCAGGTTGATCAATTGACCGGGCACTGGGTGGGTCTGACGCCAAGGTTGACGGCGCGTGGCCTGGCTATTTTCCCGGACGATCAACATCTCACGCCCGCTATTTGGGTGGATCAGATCACCGCAGAGATGGACCTGCTTCGCAGTCTGATTAGTGGCAACCCCGTGTGGAAGGAATTAGTTGCCGGCGAGGTGCAGTTAACTGTCGCTGAGGACGCACGAGGTCGTTGGGGCGCAGGGGGTTTTGCGGTGCTGGCCAGTGGCGATCAAGGAGCAGGTCTGGGTAGCGCACGGGATATTTTGTTGCTGAGCTCTCGTATTCGTATCGATCAGGTCACGCTGACGGCGGAGTTTTACTCGGGTAGAGCGGTGGCGGTTTTCGCCAATAATCTGGCCGTGGAAAATGGTGAGGGATTTCACCGGCTGCAAGCGGCACTTGCACTCGACAAACAGCGGGATTCCGCGCGGTTGGTTGTCGAAGCCAATACGGGCCTGAACCTGTCTGGACTGGACGGCATGGGTTATCTGCGTCTCGACAGTATTAATTTAAGCGGTCCACTGAGTGTGGTTGCCGAGGAACTGTTTCCCGAACTGGTGGCCCGAATCGGTGATACCCAGGCTGAACTTGCCGCCGAGTTCTGGATAGACGGCTCCGCCTCCGGCGGAGCGGAGCTACGCGGCCGGATTACCGCCAGCGAGGTGCCCCTCGCGTGGGCGGGAGATGTGGCGCCGATTGAAAACCTCGGGGCTGAGGTAACGGGTTGGTACCGGCCGGGAGAAGATTGGGGTGTTACCCTGCAGGGGTTGCATTTCACCTGGGGCGACACCGACATTGTTCCGGTAGACATACGCGTGGCGCAAAAAGTTGGGGCGCACTGGGGACAGTTTTCGTTTGCCAGCAGCCAGTTGAATATCGCGACCCTGACCCAGGCGCTGCTCGATACGGGTGTGGTCGCCGGTAAGACCGCCGCTGCGTTGCGACAGATGAACCCGAGCGGGTTATTGATCGCACCCCATGTGTCCGTCGATGTCAGTGGCGAGCGCCCTCTGTTTTCGCTGCGGACCAATATTAGCGATCTATCCGCGCAGTCCTGGGGGGGCGCGCCTGCGGGCCGTGGTATCAGCGGTTACCTCGAAATTTCAGGTGATAACGGCCTGTTCGAACTGGATGCACCCAGTGGATTTGCCATGCATTTTCCGCAGCTCTACGGGGACTATCTGACTTTTGGGGACACCCGAGGCGCGGTTAATTTGCGCTGGGACCGGGATAATTCCGCGTTCAAGATCGCCGGCGGCCCGATCGCCATAAACAGCGAGGAAGGCCGCGTCCAATCCTATATCTATCTGGATATTCCCGTTGGGGAGCGCGATCGTTCCCCCGAGATGTTTTTGTTGGCGGGAATTCGAGACAGCCATTCCCGTTTTGCCCGGCAATATATACCCACTTCTCTGGATCCCACGTTGCTCGCTTGGCTCGACCGGGCGGTGGGGGATATGGATATTGAGGAAGGTGGTTTTATCTGGCGTGGTTCCCTGGCGGGTCTTGCACAATCCCAGCACAGCATGCAGGTCTACGCCAGGGTAAAAAACGGGCGGGTGGATTATGATCCAGGCTGGCCCCCGGCGCGCGGTTTGTCTGCCTATATGACCATCGATGGCAGTGAATTAGATGCGACCGTTAATGACGCGTTAATTGGCGATGGTCGTCTGGTCGAAGCGCGGGTGAGAACCCGTCCACAGGGGGACCGCGGTTCCCTGTTGACGGTCGAGGGCAGCGCCGTGTCATCGTTGCCGGTCGCTCTCGATATTCTCGACGGCTCTCCATTGCGGGAACGGGTTGCCATGCTCGCGGACTGGGACATTAAGGGTACGTCGCGGGTTGCCCTGGATCTTGCCATTCCCCTGGGAAAGGCGGTGAGAGGGGAGCACTATCGCATCGCTACGGAGATTAGGGGTGGTCAATTACAGCACCGGGCTACGGGTCTAACATTCGAGAACATACGTGGCCCCCTTGGCTATGACGATGTTCGCGGATTGCATGCGGACAACCTGACGGCGAGTTTTATATCCCAGCAGGTTACAGCAAAAATCCGTACGCACCAGGGCGCGACCACAGTCGCCGCGCAGGGCCAGATCGCAACCAGCTCACTACCGATCGACGGTGTGCCCCTGCTGGATAAAATCGCTGGCAAAACCCGTTACCGCGCGACACTGACGCTACCTGCCGATGCGCTACCGCCCTCGTTAACCGTGTCGACGCAGCTCAAAGGTATTGTTAGCGCGTTGCCTGCGCCCCTGCATAAAACCGGTGAACAAGCCCTGCCACTGTCCGTCACGGTTCAGTTCCCCGCTGATGCGCCGACCGTGGTGCGCGCCACTTTGGGCGAAAACATTTCGGTGTGGTTGAAGATGGTCGGCAGCGCACTGGAGAGCGGTAACATTGCCTTCGGAAGTAGCCCGGCAACCGCGCCTGAAAAATCCGGTTTAAGTATTTCTGGTGAACTACGATCTTTTGATCTGGGTGAGTGGCTGCCCCTGTTCTCCGGTGGTAGCGGTGGTGGTTTGCTGGCTGAGTTGCAACCCAGATTTTCGGTGCAGTTGGATGAATTAATCGTGGGCGGACAAACTCTCGAGGGGGTGTTCGCCGCAGGGCGCTATAGCGATAACGCCTGGCGCTTTGATGTGGACAGCGCAGTGCTGGCCGGTGAGATCATTGTGCCGACCGCTGCGCACAGTCCGGTCGCCGCGCATCTTGACTATCTGGTGCTGCCCAAACTGGACCTGGAAGGTGACAATGCCTATCTGGAAAGCTTTGATCCCGGCAATTTTCCAGCGCTGGATTTTTCCACCGAGGGGCTCAGAATAGGGGAGAGCGAGCTGGGACGCGCGGCCTTTGTGAGTCAGCCTGTGCCGGGTGGCGTGCGCATCACAAATATCGATGCCGAACTCACCGGCCTGGTGTTCTCCGCGACGCCAAGTGGCGCACCTTCTGAACTGGAGTGGTTGTTTGATGGCGAGAAACATCGTTCCCGCTTTAACGGCGCATTGCAAAGCTCGGATTTGGGCGCGGTTCTCAGGGCCTGGCGTATGCCGGTCGTTCTGACCAGCCAGGACGCGGCGTTTCTAGTAGATCTCAGTTGGCCCGATCAACCCTGGACGTTCGCGGCGGAAACTCTCAATGGTGGATTAGTTCTGAATTTGGAACAGGGCAAGTTCGAAAAAACCGCAGACGTCCCCACTAACGCATTACTGAAGCTGATCGGGTTGTTGAATTTTGACACCTGGTTGCGACGATTGCGTTTTGATTTTTCCGATCTATTTTCCAAAGGTGTGAGTTACGATCGTCTTTCCGGTGGTCTGATGTTTGACAGTGGCCGCATGTCCTTTGATGCACCCATTGTTGTAGATATGCCGTCCGGAAAAATGCGGTTGCTGGGTAGTACCGATCTCGCCACGGAAACTCTGGACGCTCGGTTGGTGGCGACGTTGCCCGTAGGTACCAATTTGCCGTGGATCGCGGCTCTCGTTGGTGGCTTGCCAGCGGCGGCCGGGGTTTATCTGACCAGCCGTCTGTTCGATAAGCAGGTGGATAAAATTTCCAGCATCAGCTACTTGATCAGCGGCTCCTGGGACGATCCGGAAGTGGAAGTGGATCGTATTTTTAGCGACAAAACTGACTAGCGGGTACCGTGGCCATGGCAAAAATTGCAGCCGTGCAGCTGCGCAGCGACGGCGATCTTGACGCGAATCTGCGGCGTGCCGGAGAACTTGTTAAGGAGGCCGCCAATGCGGGGGCGCAACTGGTGGTTCTGCCGGAACATTTTGCTTATTACAACTGCAAGGACCTTACGGCAGCTGCGATGCAAGAGCGTACCGCCAGTGGCCCGGCGCGCCGGTTTCTCGCCGATCTGGCATGTCTGCATGGACTGTGGTTAGTTGGTGGCACCTTGCCACTGTTTAAACGGGACGGTGATACCAAACCCTGTGCCGCGAGCCTGTTGATCAGTCCCGAGGGTCGCGAAGTGGGGCGCTACGATAAAATGCATCTCTTCGACGCGTCGATTTCGAACCCCGACGGAACGGGAGTGACGCGACGTTATCGCGAGTCGGATCGCTATCAATGCGGTGACGCAATCACCGTTGTCGCAACGCCGCTGGGCAGCCTGGGAATGAGTGTTTGTTACGACCTGCGTTTTCCCGAAATGTACCGGGTAATGACGGGCCAGGGCGCTGAGCTCATGGTGGCACCATCCGCTTTTACGGCTGCGACTGGAAAGGCCCATTGGGAATTATTACTCCGCGCGCGGGCCATAGATAACCTTTGTTACGTGGTTGGGGCAAATATCTGCCATCGCGATCACCCCACCAAACCGACCTGGGGTGGTTCGATGATCGTTTCTCCCTGGGGAGATATTCTCGCGCGCATGGACGGTGAAGAAGGTTTTGTGATTGCTGATGCGGGCAGAGGTGTCTTGGCGAAGGTTCGTAACAATCTGCCGATACTTGAGCGCCGGCGCTTTTAACTGGAACTTAACACAGTAGTCTCTAGTCCCAGTGATTGTAGAGAAATCATTGAGTACAGCTATGTTAAATTTTTTTAAAACGTTTATGTGGGCAACTTTATTGGGTATTGGATCGACCTGGGCCGGGGACATTACGATCACGCAGGCGCACCAGATGATTGATTCCGGCGAACAGTTGAACGAGATTCCGCGCGCCGTATGGCGCCAAATTTTGACTCCAGAACAGTACGGTATTTTGTGGCGCAAGGGTACCGAACGGGCATTTTCCGGTGCGCTATTAAAAAACAAGCAGGAAGGAGTGTATGTAACCGCTGGCTGCCGTCTACCAGTGTTTCACAGCCGTGAAAAATATGAATCAGGAACCGGGTGGCCGAGTTTTTGGGAGGTGTTTGATCGGGATAACATCGTGCTCAAGCAGGATTGGTCGTGGGGGATAAGACGTACCGAGGTGCTGTCCCGCTGCGGTGAGCACCTCGGCCATGTGTTTGCAGATGGACCGCAACCGACCGGCCTTCGTTATTGTATTAATTCTGCCGCGTTGTTATTCGTCCCGTCGTCCTCTGTGGTTGAGCAGGACTGAGAAGTACAACGGTTGGTGGGTTGGGCCTCAATATATCGAATGTCCGTGGTGGTCGCGCAGTGAGGAATACTGCGGGGTGATTGTAGGCGGCCTTACCAGAACCGGCGAAAACCTCAGGCAAAAAAAAGCAGCCATTCGGCTGCTCGAAAGTATGGAGTCTGGTAATTCTGACTGGACTCAGTTAAAACGTTGTACCTCGCCTACAATCTGTTCCGGGGTAAACGGCTTGGTAATGTAGCCAAGACCACCCTGGCGCTCCGCCCACATGCGATCCGCGCGCTGGTTCTTGGTGCTGACGAAAACCACGGGGATATGGCTGGTAGCTGCATTTTTCTTCAGCTCCCGACAGGCGCTATAGCCGTCGAGACCTTCCATGATAATATCCATGAAAATTAAATCCGGTTTCTCGCTGATGGCCGTGTCGATGGCATCCTGGCCTGAGGTCGCCGTAACGATCGTCGCATTCACGCCATTTACAGCGTTTTTCAGGTGCAGCAAATCCGCCGGTGAGTCATCAACAAGTAGTATTTTGTGAATGGCCATTTTGTATCCTCTTAATGTCTCGTTGCCAATTGCTCGTGTACCGCTTTCATGGTGAGTACTTTAGCGACGGCGCCCGGACAGGTATATGGGAAAAAGTCCCATTCGTAACATATTGATTAATATATTAAAAAAGCTATTTTTTCCTGGTTGTCCGGTTGGCTTGGTTAAGGTTCGACAGCTCGAGACCGTGATTCTTTCCGTGGGGGACGGCGAAACAATGATTACGCAACGGGGTTCGCGGAAGCATAACCCTCGGCGGAAGTGAGCGGGCGCGAGTATTTTGTTTTATCATGCTACCAATCAGTAACAGGCCGATGTGGCTAATTAACCGGCGGTGTGTATCCCGCGTCAGTAAATGGAGGTAAAAACTTTGTGTCGCTGGTGGCGGGCAAGCAGTGCGTCGTGCACGGATAGATCGGAGGTGTAAAGCATTGCAGTTGCAGCAGGATAAAAACGTGAACACGGGTGATGGGTGCCGCACGGCCGCCGAGATTGTCTCGGGTATGAAACAGCTGCCAGGAGCGCTGCTGCCGGTGCTGCATCGCGTCCAGGAAATTTTTGGATATATCCCGCCGGCCACGGTGCCGACCATTGCGGAGGGGTTGAATCTTTCGCGCGCCGAAGTGCACGGTGTCATCAGTTTTTACCACCATTTTCGCACGGAGCCCACCGGGCGCCATGTGATCCAGCTGTGCCGCGCCGAAGCTTGTCAGGCGGTGGGCGCGCGTCAGCTGGAAAAACACATTACGACAGCGTTGGACATCGCCGTCGGCGATACCACCGAGAGTGGCGATGTGACATTACTGCCAGTGTATTGTCTCGGCAATTGCGCCTGTGGCCCGTCCCTGCAGGTTGATGAAGAGATATATGGGCGCGTGACGCCAGAACGATTTGACGCTCTGTTAAATGATCTGGGAGCAGGACAATGATCCGCGTGTACGTGCCGCGGGATACCGCCGCTTGCGCGCTGGGCGCCGATGCCGTGGCTACCTCGTTGGTCGCCGAGGCGGCGCGACGCGGGGCTGATGTTGAAGTGGTGCGCAACGGATCCCGCGGCTTGTTTTGGCTCGAACCCATGATCGAAGTGGAAACTGTCGACGGGCGTATCGCCTATGGTCCGGTTAGCAGTGGTGACGTCCCTGCTTTGTTTGACGCCGATTTTACCCATGGCGGTGAACATCCTCTGGCGTTGGGCAAAACGAACGCCATCGAATATCTGAAAAATCAACTGCGCGTGAATTTTGCCCGTGCGGGAGTCGGTGATCCGTTGTCCTTGACGGATTACAAAAACCAGCATGGTTATCGCGGGTTGCAACGGGCCCTCGAAATGTCCGGGCAGGAAATTGTCCAACAAGTGATGGTGTCCGGACTGCGTGGCAGAGGGGGTGCCGCTTTCCCCACCGGGATCAAATGGCAGACGGTGCTGGATACACCCGGGGATCAAAAATACATCGTATGCAACGCGGATGAGGGTGATTCTGGTACCTTCGCCGATCGTTTGTTGATGGAAGCGGACCCCTATCAACTGATCGAGGGCATGACCATCGCTGGTCTGGCGGTCGGCGCCACACAGGGCTATATCTATCTGCGCTCTGAATACCCAAAAGCCCTGGCCATACTTAATCAGGCGCTTGCCACGGCCTATGCAGATGGTTATCTCGGTCCGAATATATTAGCTAGCGGAAAACACTTTGACCTGGAAGTGCGGGTCGGTGCGGGGGCTTATATCTGCGGCGAGGAAACCTCTCTGCTGGATAGTCTCGAAGGTAAACGGGGGATGGTGCGGGCCAAACCGCCATTGCCTGCTGTTAAGGGATTATTTGGCAAGCCGACGGTGATTAATAACGTGCTCACCCTGGCGACCGTAGCGGTGATCCTGGAGAAGGGCGCCGCGTTCTACCAGGACCTGGGCATTGGGCGCTCGCGGGGCACGATGCCGATACAATTGGCTGGCAACGTCAAGCGCGGAGGCCTGATAGAGCTGGCATTTGGCGCGACACTGCGGCAACTGGTCGAAGATTACGGCGGTGGCACTGCCAGTGGTCGACCGATTCGGGCAATTCAGGTGGGTGGCCCCCTGGGGGCGTATTTACCGCAACACCAGTGGGATTTACCGCTGGATTACGAGGCGTTTGCTGCGGTTGGGGCTATGCTTGGGCACGGCGGGGTCGTGGTGTTCGACGATACCGTGGACATGTCCGAACAGGCGCGTTTTGCCATGGAGTTCTGTGCGCTGGAGTCGTGCGGTAAATGCACACCGTGCCGGATTGGGGCCGTGCGTGGTGTGGAAGTGATCGATAACATTCGGGCTAACCGGCAACGGGATGAAAATCTTATTTTATTGCACGAACTGTGCGATACCATGGAGTTGGGATCCCTGTGTGCGATGGGTGGTATGACCCCATTTCCTGTACGTAGCGCCGTCCAATTTTTCCCCGAAGATTTTAAAACGGCTGCCGGTTGATATCTGCGCCAAACCGTCAGCGAGGAGTACAGCGATGCTGCATTATTACCAGCCGGATAAAGACTATGGCACGCCGCCACCAGCTTCAGAGTCTGCTGCGGGGGATCCGATCGAATTGTTTATCGACGGTGTTGCCGTATCGGTCGCACCCGGCACCTCGGTTATGCGTGCCGCTGCGGAGGCGGGCATCAAGGTGCCGAAATTATGCGCGACGGATAGCCTGGCCGCGTTTGGTTCCTGTCGTATGTGTGTGGTGGAAATTGCCGGGCGTAAAGGGTACCCGGCATCGTGCACCACCGAAGTGTCTCCCGGCATGGTGGTGAGCACCCAGACCGACGCGGTGGCGAAATTGCGGCGCAATATTATGGAGCTCTATATTTCCGACCACCCGCTGGATTGTCTGACCTGTGCCACCAACGGCAATTGCGAATTGCAGGACACCGCCGGCGAGGTGGGTTTGCGTGCCGTGCGTTACGGTTACGCGGGTAAGAATCATCTAGCTGCAGAGAAAGATACATCCAACCCGTATTTCACGTTCGACCCGTCCAAATGTATTCTCTGTTCGCGCTGCGTGCGCGCCTGTGACGAGGTGCAGGGCACCTTTGCGCTAACCATCAACGGTCGCGGCTTTGAGTCAAAAATAAGTCCCGGCCAGGATCAGACCTTTATGGAATCCGACTGCGTGTCCTGCGGCGCCTGTGTCGATGCCTGTCCGACCGCCACATTGACCGAAAATACCATTATTCAACTCGGTCAGCCGGAGCACAGTGTGCTCACCACCTGCGCCTACTGTGGGGTGGGTTGTGCGTTCAAGGCCGAAATGCGCGGTAATACGGTAGTCAATATGACACCGTGGAAAGACGGTAAGGCCAATGAAGGGCACGCCTGCGTGAAGGGGCGCTTTGCGTTTGGCTATGCTACCCATCAGGACCGTATTACCACGCCGATGATTCGCGACAGTATCGACCAGCCGTGGCGAGAAGTGGGGTGGGAAGAAGCGTTTAGCTTTGCTGCACAACGCTTGCGCGCGGTGCAGGAAAAATACGGGCGCGACAGTATTGGTGGTATTACCTCTTCGCGCTGTACTAATGAAGAAACCTACCTGGTTCAGAAAATGGTGAGGGCCGGGTTTGGCAATAACAATGTGGACACCTGCGCGCGGGTCTGTCATTCACCCACCGGCTACGGATTGAAAACCACATTGGGCGAGTCGGCGGGAACCCAGTCGTTCAAGTCGGTTGCCAGGGCGGATGTGGTGATGGTGATGGGGGCCAACCCGACGGACGCACATCCAGTGTTTGCCTCTCGGTTAAAGCGGCGGCTAATGGAGGGAGCCAAACTGATTGTGGTGGATCCGCGCAGAATAGATCTGGTTAAGAGTCCCCATATTGAGGCTGCTTACCATCTTGCGCTGCGTCCGGGTACCAATGTGGCGTTTCTGAATGCAATGGCGCACGTCATAGTAACGGAGGGCCTGGAAGATACCCACTTTGTTGCCGAACGATGTGAAACCGCTGCCTATCAGCAGTGGCGTGCGTTCGTGAGCGATAGCAAACTTTCCCCGGAGAATACTGCAGCGATCACCGGTATTACGGCGACGGATTTACGCGGTGCGGCACGCCTGTTTGCCACTGGCGGCAACGCGGCCATTTATTACGGGCTGGGGGTGACTGAACACAGCCAGGGGTCGACTGCGGTGATGGGTATTGCCAATCTGGCGATGGCCACCGGCAACATTGGTCGCGAGGGAGTCGGCGTGAATCCGTTGCGCGGGCAGAACAATGTGCAGGGCTCCTGTGATATGGGATCGTTTCCCCATGAATTGCCCGGCTATCGGCATGTGTCCGATCAGCACACCCGCGCGCTATTCGAGCGCGACTGGGGTGTGCAGATCGATAGTGAGCCGGGCTTGCGCATTCCCAATATGTTCGATGCGGCCATCGATGGGCACTTCAAAGGGCTGTACTGCCAGGGGGAGGATATCGCTCAGTCCGATCCTAATACCACCCACGTGGAGGCGGCGCTGTCATCGTTAGAATGCCTGATAGTGCAGGATTTATTTCTCAACGAAACCGCCAAGTTTGCCCATGTATTTTTGCCAGGTTCTTCTTTCCTGGAAAAAGACGGGACCTTTACCAATGCGGAGCGCCGTATATCGCCAGTGCGCAGGGCTATGCCGCCCAAGGCTGGTTTGGCCGACTGGGAAGTGACCATGGGTCTGTCTCAGGCGCTCGGCTACCCGATGGCGTACGGGCATCCCAGTGAAATTATGGACGAGATCGCCCGCCTGACGCCGACCTTTGCCGGCGTAAGCTATGCCCGGCTGGACGAGCTGGGCTCTATTCAATGGCCGTGCAATGATGCGGCACCCGACGGCACGCCGACCATGCATGAACAAATCTTTGTGCGTGGTAAAGGTTATTTTGCGACGACCGAATTTGTGCCAACCGAGGAGCGCGCCACGCGCAAACACCCTCTGCTACTGACCACGGGGCGAATTTTGTCTCAGTACAATGTGGGTGCGCAGACGCGGCGCACCTCTAACAGTACCTGGCACCAGGAAGATATTCTCGAGATCCATCCCCACGACGCGGAAGAGCGCGGCATTGTTGACGGGGACTGGCTCGGCATTCAAAGCCGGGTAGGGGATACAGTATTGCGCGCGCGGGTGTCGGAGCGGATGCAGCCGGGTGTGGTGTACACCACGTTCCATCATCCGGTGTCCGGGGCCAATGTGGTCACTACGGATAATTCGGATTGGGCCACCAACTGCCCCGAATACAAGGTGACGGCGGTACAGGTCAGCAAAGTCACTGCGCCGTCCGCGTGGCAAACCCGGCAGCAAGCGTTTAATAAGCAGCAATTACACTTGCTCGATCGGGCCCGCAGTTCCGCTGATGGCGTTATCGATCCCGTGTCCTGATCTGATGATGGTCGCGGACAAAGTGAGTGAACACAACGCGCAGACTGTCGCCGCCGAGAGCTGGCGCGATAGTGGCGCTCACGGCGTCGTGGTCGCCGTCGACGATCGGGTGGCGCGGGAAGTGGCGGTGGCGTTGGTCTACAACGGCATTTCCCACGCGGTGATGATGGCCACGCCGGATGATCTCGAAGATTTCGCGCTGGGATTTAGTCTGAGCGAAAATATTTTAGCCAGTGCAGGTGAGTTGTATGCGCTGGAGTTAGTAGCTGGCGACCTTGGTATCGAAGTGGTTATGACAATCAGTGCGGAGCGCTTTGCCGCATTAAAGCACCGGCGCCGCAACCTCACCGGCCGCACCGGCTGCGGCTTGTGCGGCGCGGAGTCCCTGCGCGAGGCGATACGGCCACTTCCCCAGGTGGATGATCGGGTGAAATTAAACGCGGGCGCGATCCAGGCAGCGGTAGCACAGCTTAACGACTGGCAGCCGCTACAGGCGGTAACGGGCGCAGTACACGGCGCAGCATGGTGTGATCTCAACGGCGCCATACAGCTATTGCGCGAAGACGTGGGGCGCCATAATGCGCTGGACAAATTGCTGGGTGCCTTACACAAAAAGGATAGCGCGCCGTTTACCGCTACTGAAGGATTTGTATTAATTTCCAGCCGGGCCAGCTACGAGATGGTTGCCAAGAGTGCGGCGCTCGGTGTCGAGATAGTGGCGGCGGTATCGGCACCGACGGCTCTGGCGATACACATGGCGCAGCAGGCTGGCGTAACTCTGATTGGTTTTGCGCGCCCTGGCCGTCATATGGTCTACAGTCATCCGCAACGCCTTGCTCAGGTGACGTAACTGCATTTCTGAATTTCAACACACCGAAAAACGCGAGAGCTCGTATGTCAGATCCACAGCCACAGCGTCCGCAGCACGGTAGAAAGCCCGTGGAGCCACTGGTAAAGATGGCAAATCAAATCGCCGTCAACATGGCGGGTGGGGGCGACGAACACGCCGCTGCGGTGGCAGCGCATATCAACAAATTCTGGTCGCCTTTTATGCGACGGCAAATTTGTGAGTATTGTGCCGCCGATGGCAAGGGCTTGAATCCGTCTGCCAGGCGCGCTGTCCAGCTGCTCGATAGTAACCAGGGACTCTCCGCATAAAAACTCGAGCCTCCCGCCGCGGGTAAATACCCGCGGCGGGAGGCTCGGTTAATACCTGTGCTGTGCTCCGTTTGGATGTCCCTCAAATCACGGGTAAACCATCGTCCTGGTAAAGATTTCAGAAATCCAGTTTTACCCCGGCCAGTACGGTACGCGGCATGCCAGGGCGCGCGCCGGACGGTCGAAAGCCGGTGTTGTAAACGTCGTCAGTAAGGTTTTGTACGCTGGCGTACAGGCTGATATTGCTCGTCACATCGTACTCGCCAGAGACGTCGAACAGGGTGCGACGGTCGACACTCTGGCTCTGCGGGATCTGTCCTGAGCCCGCTTGCGAGCGGGCCTCATCCACATAGTTCATCGTCAGCAACATGCGCCAGTTATTTCTCTCCAGGCCGACGTTGAGGGTCAGTTGATGTTCCGGTACGTAGGGTAGCTCATCCCCGGCTGAGACGTCCTTCCATTCACTGAAGCTACTGCTGAAACTGGAACGGAATTCGGCTTGCGTATAAGTGTATACCGCCGACAATGGAACCGAGACGCCCCAGTCCATATGCTGGCCGATATCGTAGCCGACGACCGACTCCAGGCCATACGCACGGGCCTTGCCACCGTCGAACTGGTCTCCGATGACGCAATTGCCGCCGGTGGAAGCGGTACAGGTGCCCACCAGATTGGAAAAGTCGTTGTAGAAACCGGTTGCTTCAAAGCGCGCGTCGCGACCGGCAAAACGCACGCCCGCCTCGTAGTTCCACGACTTTTCCGGATCGGCGTCGGAGCCGGGGGAGGGACTTGAGAAGCCACGGTGTACGCCCGCCACCAGCTGCCACCGATCCGTGAGGTGGTAAATTGCGCCCAGGCCGGGGAGCCACACGTCGACCGAATCACTGGCAGCACTGATAACTGCAGTGCGCTGGGGATCGGATTTGCTATAACGTTTTTGCTTGAGCTTGATCGTCTCGTAGCGCACTCCGGGTACGAATGTCCAGCGCTGCCAGTCGATGGTATCGCGCAGGAAGAATGCCCAGGCCTCGGCCTCGTTAATGCGATTGTCCTGGCTCCCTGGGGCGCCCTGGGCGGTGAGAACCATGGTGCCGTTTTCCATCCGATAGAGATCGTCGTGCTGAAAGCGGTCCTCTTCATCTTTGTGGAAACGGAACGAGGCTTCCACGTCGTGGGTAGCGGCGCCCATATCGAAACCCACGCCAATCACCGACTGCACGCCACGGGATTCATACTCGCGATTATTGTCCCGTACCCGCAAAGCGTCGTCTGCGCTGACGAATCCACTGGCGCCAACCAGAGTTTGATAGGCGCTCGCAAATGCGAAAGGGTCGTTAAGTACGGAGCTGATACTGTGCCGGGAGCCACCGTCGAGCACGTCATTGAGTTTGTACCAGCTGCGTTTAGTTTTGGTGGTATAGACCATGGTGGTCAGGTCCACGCGGTTGCCAAAATCGATGTGGTGAGTGAGCTGATAGCCGTCGTGATCCACATTCATCTGGTCGACCTGACTACCGCGATAACGGCGTCTGGGGCTAGCGCGGAAGTCGTCGAGAGTCAGCCCAAGATAGGTTTCGTCGGAGACCTCGTTGGAGCGTTGCACTTTGAATTCTAACGATTGATCGTAGCGGGCCGTCGCTGTTGAACGCAGAGCGAACTTACCCACGTAGTCTTCAATGTCGTAACCGGTGTCGCCACCCGACTCCAGTTTCTTGAAGCCATCCGAGCGCTCTTGCAGTGTTTCCAGCATCAACCCAACATCGAAACTGGTGCTCGCTGGCAGGTACCCGCCGATGACACCGTGGGTGCGGATGGTGTTGTCGTCGCCGGTAAACACATGCAATTTGCCACCCACTTCACCCAGGCTGTCGTCCGGTATCGGCGTGGAAAATAGATTGATCGCCCCGGCGGTCGTCTGCGGGCCATATTTGATGGCGGATGGGCCTTTGGTCACCTCGATAGCGGCAATGCGGGGAGTGCGCGGAAAGTAATACGCCGACGGCGCGGCGTAGGGCGCGGGCGCGATCAGTACGCCGTCCTCCATCACCGTAATCTTGCTGTTGCGGTCGGTGCCGGAGCCGCGGATACCGATATTGGGGCGGATGCCATAACCCTCCTCCTCAACAATATTCAACCCCGGTATCTGGCGCAGTATGCGGTTGATATCTGTCGAAGCGCCTTTTCCTATCGCCTCGGCATCAATGAAATGGGTTGTGCCTGCTGTCTCCGCGATCTTGTCCTGCGCGGAAGTGACCACTATGCGTTCAATAATGACGCCTTGCTGCTGGGCGGCGTCCCGCTCGGAGGTGAGCGGATCGACTGGTCGCTGTCCCTCAAGGGCCAGAGCCTGTGCGGCCAGGCAACACAGCAAGCCAACGCAAAATCTTCTGGGTGTAGACGCAGACATGGATATCCCCCTCATTTTTGAGCAACGGCATGGCGATGCGGTCGCGATTACTGCATAAATCCAGATTAATGCGAATGATAATAGTTATCATTCGCCTGAATTGCAAGGCGCACCAGAGTATTTTTTGGTACGCAAGCCTGGCAGGTGATCGCCGACAGGTTATGGAGCAGATACGTTGCGTCTAATTGCCGGTTTTTTTGCCCCATCCGGGTTTGTGACGTGGCGCAAAAAAATCTGCCCATCCGCCGTAAAAACATGATCCAGATACTGCAAAAACCGGGCTTATTACCAGTGCTTGACGATACGTTACGGTACTCTGAGGAAGAAAAAAATGTCGAAACGAGCAGCTAGCTTTGTTCCAGGGGATTTTGTGGCGTTCGCGGGATTGGGTGTCGAATGGAGGCTGAACTGCCGCAGATACGCACAAAAAGGTGAGGGTTTTGTCTAGTGAAAATGGATGTACAGGGGAGGCAACAGAACAGTATTGGAGTTGCTCAAAACGGGGGTTTTGTGGCCCTGTTGCTGTGGCTAGGGCTGGCGACCTGCGTAGCCATGGCGACGGAAACAATGGAGACAGAGTTGTCCGAGCAGACAAAACTCCAGGACCGAAGAGCATCCCCAGGGGCTGCACACCACGCGCGCTTGGACCCCGTTGATCCCGCTGGCAACCCAGCGATGGCAGGGCAAGCCATAGCGGCACCCGCAACAGATTTTACGATACTTGGGGAACAGGTCGCGCCCGGCGTGGTTCGCCAATTAAACTGGACAGCCAGTCAAAACTACGCGGGCATGGGTTTACGTGCGCCGGTGTTGGTCGCCAATGGGCGCTACCCGGGCAAAGTGTTGTGCCTGACCGGCGCGATACATGGAGATGAAATAAACGGCGTCGAAATTGTGCGGCGTATACTTAATGAAGTAGTGGTCGAACGGCTGCGGGGGACTTTGGTGGGGGTGCCCATTGTCAATACCCATGGTTTTGAACGCTCCCATCGTTACCTTGAGGATCGGCGGGATTTAAATCGTAGCTTTCCAGGCCAACCTTACGGCAGTTCCGCAGCCCGTATTGCCCATTCATTGTTTTCGCAGATAGTTGCCCGCTGTGATGTGCTGGTCGATATTCACACCGGCACCGCGGGGCATACGCGCCTGGCACAGGTGCGCGCTGATCTCGGTAACGCAAAGGTCGCGGCTCTGATTGAGGGGTTCGGCGCCATGCCTGTGGTCGCGTCCATGCCGTCACCTGGCAGTTTGCGCGGTGCTGCGGCCAATACGGGCATTGCGGCGGTCACCCTCGAAGTCGGCGAACCTGGTCGATTACAGACCGCGCTTATTGAGGGCGGCGTCAGGTCGATCAACAGTCTTATGTGGTTTCTGAATATGACGCCCGCGCCCACAGAGTGGCGTATCGAGCAGTCTGTGCAGGTGCTATACAGGAGCCTGTTTAAAGTGCGCGCCCCCAGGGGCGGTATGCTGATAACCAGTGTTCAGGTCGGCGATAGCGTAGCAAGTGGCGAAATTCTGGCGACTATCGTTGATCCGGTCCAGAATGTGAAAACGACGATACACGCTCCCGATCAAGGGCGTGTACTGGGCATGGCCCTCAGTCAGATGGTGGTGCCAGGTTTTACACTTTTTCAGCTGGGTATTGAAGAGACAAATGTTAACCGGAAAGCGGAGTCCGCCGTCAGTTCTGCAGGCGCAAGTGTCGAATTTGTTGCCGATACTGTCTCACTAGTGGCTGCCGACATTCAATCAAGTGTCACTGCGCGGTAATTTCGAGGGCAACAACGCCGTGATATTTTTTTGCCATCCCCCAAGAAAGGTTCACCGTCACGCAGCGTATTATCGGCTGTGCGTCGCGCAGAACAATTAGTATTCGGGGTCGGGCGTTCCACAGGACTATGCCACTATTCGCCGCATTCCTGCGCCGCGCTATCGTATCGCTCGCATTCAAACAGTGACTTGTGCCGCTTGCTCATTTACTATGCGTAACAGCTTGCGTGTTACTGTTAATGGTTCTCTGTGCAGTTGAAGTGCATCGAAATGACACAAAAGTACGTGCAGATTGAACACCTGAATAAAGTACCCACGACTAAGAGCTGGTGGTGTTTTCAGCAGGTGTTGCAATGGATTTCGTTGCTTATTTGTGAGCTGGACAATTCAAAAAATTGGGCGCCGTCAAAATTGGTTATAGCGAGTTTAAAAAATACTTCTCTAAAAATGCCGCTCAGTCTGGCGATTATGTTGGCAGCGGTCCTGGTGAGCGGCGTTAGCCTGAGCTCAACCGCTGAGGTTGTCCCGCTGACCGAGGATTTATCGACGGGTGGCGGGGAAATAGCAGGCGAAAAAACTCCTGACCCCCGCTTGCCAATAGAAGTGCTGGGGTCGACGATTGATCCCGGCACGAGTGCGCAGCTTCTGTGGTCGGCCAGTCAAAATTACTCGGGCATGGAAATCGCAACGCCGGTGCTGGTTGCACACGGCGCAAAAACGGGCAAAGTATTGTGCCTGACCGCTGCCATTCACGGTGACGAAATCAATGGCGTTGAGATTGTCCGGCGAGTATTTCACAAAATTGATCCCAAAAAATTGCGCGGCTCTCTGATTGGTGTGCCGATTGTCAATTTGCATGGTTTTGAAAGAAGCTACCGCTATTTGACTGATCGTCGGGATCTCAATCGCTATTTTCCCGGTCATCCGAGTGGCAGCTCTGCATCGCGTATCGCCCACTCGTTTTTCACCCAGGTGATTAAACATTGTGATGCGTTAGTGGATTTGCATACCGGTTCATTTCGCCGCACTAATCTGCCGCAACTGCGCGCCGATCTGGGCAATGTCGATGTCGCAGAATTGACCGGTGGTTTCGGCGCTACCGCCGTATTGCACGACGTCGGCGGGGAAGGCACGCTGCGCCGTGCCGCCACGGAAGCTGGAATACCGGCGGTAACGATTGAAGCCGGTGAGCCCATGCGCCTGCAATCCAGGGATGTGGCACACGGTGTCAAAGCGATTGAAAGTTTGATGGCATCCCTGGGCATGGTCAAAAAGAAGTGGCGTTGGCGCGAGCCCCAGCCCGTGTACTACGAGTCAATCTGGGTGCGTGCCGGACACGGCGGTATTCTTCTGGCGGCAATAAAACTGGGTGAAGAAGTCGAAGCGGGTCAGTTACTGGGTACGGTGACCGATCCCATCACGAATAGTCGAATTCGCCTTGTCGCGCCGATAGGTGGGCGGGTACTGGGCATGGCCCTGAACCAGATGGTGATGCCGGGGTTCGCCGTTTTCAGAATTGGAATTCCGCGCGACGAAGAAGATCTGGTTCTGGACGCGGATCTCCCCATAAAGAAAAGCGCCAATACAGATTCCGTTTCCATTCCTGAGGAGGAGCGCGATGAGGGTATTCCCGCCGCGATGGAGCCTGCTGAAGGTGATCACGCCGACGAGTAGAATTTTTCTGGTGTGAGTGTCAGGCACCTGTGGAATTTGAAGCCTGTGCAATTAGAAAAAAGTGTGGTTCCCAAAAGTTTTCAGGGTTTGACTGGTCAAGTAGAATAACGAACAATTGCTCAACCCCGTTGCGGGAAAAAATGGTTGCTGTTATAGAATAATCTAAAAATCAGGAGAGAATATGAACAAATCAGATCAGGCGGTCGGCGTGGTAGACCGTATTGCCGCAGCGGCCCTGGAAGCAGCCAAATCCTGGCCCTGGGTTCTCGATCCGCTGACCAAAGCCGCCGGACAGGCTTACATTTTGCAACATATTTTACGCAATCGATTTTTCAGTGCAGTCATGCGCCCCGCGTGGATGAGTCGCTGTCCGGATCTGAAAATTGTGCGCAAGACCATTGGCCAGATGAACGAGGAGCTGGTCTACGATCCGGCGATTAAAGTGGCGCATACGACTATTTTGTGGCAAATGGGGCGCAATGTGGGTCTTACCGATGAACAGATGGATAATGTGCAGCCGGAACTGGGTACTGCCGCATCTTTTGCCATTATGGAAAATCTGGCTCGCAACTGGCACTGGACGGTGGGCTGGCTGGGGTCATCCATCGACGAGTTTGTGTTGGTGCAATTGGCGGAGCACAATTTTCGACCGGAAAAATGGAAGCAGGCGTTTGGGCTGACTGATGAGCAGGTCTTCTTTTTTGACTACCATCTGACCGCCGATATGGAACATGCGGGGAAGAAAGTTTGGCGTCCCATGCAGGATCATCTGACGCCGGTGATTGAGGCGGAAATATTGCGTTCACTGCCGCTGCTACTGGAATCTCATCGCTTATTTTATGAAGGGGTTACGGCGCAGGCGCGGCGTATTGAAGCAGCTTAATAAGCATTCTGCAAAGTTTCCAGGAGTCTGGATTCAAGCATACAGGCCGCTGCGGATCGCGGCGATAAAGCTTAGCACGGCGCGGTTAAAATCATCGGGATTTTCCAGCGCTATATAATGTCCGCAGTCCGGCAAGATTACCCCGTGACAGTTCGGGTAGTCGCGTTTCATCGCTGCGATATTTTTACCCGGAGCGGGGTCCTGCTCTCCCATCAACATTAGCATGGGCACCTGATGAGTGTTAAAGGCGTCGACGATGCGCTGTTTGTCCGCCGGGCGCATTAACGGGAAGTTAAGAAAAGTGATGGGGGATGTTTCGCTGTACATCTGTTTAAACAGGGCCATGATATGGGGACTATTAAGCACCTTGTCACCCCAGAAGGTTCTGGTTTGTTTGCGTGCCTCGAATACCGCGTCCATGCCTTCCTTGCGCGCGACGTCGTGTAGTTTAATAAATCCCGCTCTCAATTCTTCGCTAAGGCCGTCAAATAGACCCTGACCATCTGGTGTCGCGAGTAATTCACAGCCCACCGGAATAATTGCCTTGACCATTTCCGGGTGCCGCGCATAGAAAGTGCTGACCGTACTCACTCCCCAGTAGGCCTGACCCAGTAGATAGCAGGACTCTACCCCCAGATGCTTTAGTAACTGATAGAGATCTTCCGCGGTATTCTCGTAGGTGTAATAGGCAGGGGCTTCGTCCTGGGTGAGTGCTTTGGAGGAGCGGCCGTGCCCACGCAAATCGAAACGGATGGTGCGAAAGTGCTGTGCATATACGTGAAAATTGAAGTCGTAGCTGTGCAGATTCGCGATGACGTTATGCACCAGCACGAGGGGTTCCCCCGCACCGGCTTCCTCGTAGAAAATCTCAATACCATTAACCTTTGCAATGGGCATAACTGACTCCCGAAAAGAGGGTTGTTAAAGTTTTCAAGTCGCGCTCAGATATCGCCGAGATTAAACGCGATACCGGCGATGCCGGTGAGCCACGCCGATGTGGGTTCATAAAAAATAGTTTCTGCTCCAAGGTTTGGCAGGATTCCGGCCAGCGTCGCCCAGTTGCGAATTTCCTGCCCACCATTGCCCGCGTGCTCGTCGATATAGTCATAACTGTAGGTGGCCAGTTGTGCGTGTTTTGCGGTTTCGAACAGGGATAATATTTCCCGATCAAAGGCCTGATTGATGCGTCCGCTTCCCCGCTTTCCCCAGTCGGCCATTTCATTCTGGATTTTGGCCTGCAGCTCGGGAAAGGATTGATAGCGTCCACGGGAAACATAGCGCAGCCAGTCGCTGGTTGAATCACTGTCGCCACAAGCGCGCCAGTCCCGCAGGGGCACTGTATGGGACAACCCGCCGGTGGCAATCAACGCCACCCGAAAATTGTCCTCCAGTAACTCAATACATTCCCGTAGTCCAGCACCCAGTTGCATACAGCGTGCTACGGTCGGCAACGGGGGCGCCACACAGTTCTGGAACAGGGGCACTACCGGAATATCTGCGTTGGGCATCAGCAGGTGTACTGGTGTCATAAAGGCGTGATCCAGTGGCATGTCGCGGGAGTAGGCGACGTCAAAACCTCGGTCCAGCAACCCTTCCAGTATGTGCTGCGCTGGCTCGCCGGGGATCGCCAACGCGTAGGACGGAATGCCGGCATCGCCCCAGCCGGTGCTGGTATTTCCCAGGCCGAGACAAAATGCCGGCATATTGTCGATAAAGAAACTCTGGTAATGGTCGCTACCAATCAGCAACACGAAATCCGGGCGGGAAGCATACAGCCGCCGGGAAATTTCCCCGTAACCGGCTGCCACCCGCTCGCGGGTATCCTGCGGTGCGGTGTCCCAGGCGCGCAACATAAATGCGGCATGGCTAACCGCAAAGGCAGAAACGATGGTGGCCATGGTGTGGCGGCTACTCGACGTCGAAGAAAAATTTTAGTGCGACGCGATTAAAATTATCCGGCTCGTCGTTTTGCACTACATGTCCGGAGTCCTCAAACCATTCGAACGAAGCATTGGGCAGCAGATTTTTTAGCTCGTCCGCCATTTCCGCCGTCGCAAATACGTCGTGTCGACCCCAGATAAAGTGCATGGGTATGTCGAGATGGGGTAAACGCTGGCGCAGATCGAACCACTGTGCCGCCTGTGGGTCGTTCAGCCGCTTGTCGCGAAAGAAATTCAGGAACGATTCCTGTACTTCACCCACCCCCGGCAGTTGTGCGTACTGAAAACGTTTTTCCAGTTTTTCCGGTTTTATGCGTTCCGGATGGTGCTGAATACCCGACAGAAAATTAAGTAATCCCTCCTTGGTACCATCGTAAGCCACCAGTTTTTTCATACCGGGGGTCATGCCCATCTCAATGCCCATTCCGGCGGCAATGGTGCCGCTACTCACCAGCAACAGTTTTTCTACTCGACCCGGATTATCCAGAGCGTAGCGTGCGGCGACGTAGGCCCCCATGGAATTTCCGGCGAGATACACTTTGTCCAGGCACAGGGTATCAATAAAGCGCGCCAGGTGTTCCGTAAAAAAAACGTGGGAAAATTCTTTATCCATGGGTTTGTCGCTCAGCCCGAAGCCGATCTGGTCGACGGCAATGGCGCGACCGTGCTCGCCAATAACGCCGATATTGTTGCCCCAGCCAAACTCCCCGGCGGCCCCGGGTCCGCCGCCATGCACCATAATCACGGGGATGCCGTCACCCCATTCGATGTAGTGGGTTTTATAGGGACCGACGCGCACAAAACGGGAGACAAAGGGATCGCGATTCACAATATTTTCCTTCGGTTGGGTCTAGTAATCGATTTTAATATCGTCCACGGGGTCCCCAAAGCGGTGGGGCTGCAACGTTTCCAGAATTTGCTCGGTGTTGACGCCACTGTGCTTGCCGGGTTGCCAGGGCCAGTACTTGCCCCGCGCGCCACCGTCCAGGGGAATGTCCGTTGCGGTGATAAAAGCAGACTCGTCGGAGGCCAGAAACACCGCGGTATTGGCGATATCCCTGGCGTTGCAGAAGCGTCCCAGCGGAATGCCCTGCAGGAAATCATCCGCGGACATATTATGGGGCCCGCGAATACGCGGGTTCAGCATTTTGGCGGGATACTGCCAGAACAGGTGGTCCATAAAGGTCGGACTGATGGTGTTAACGCGAATTCTAAATTCCGCCAGTTCCATGGCGGCAGCGCGACAATAATTTAACAGCCCGGCCTTGGCCGCGCTGTAACCGGAATTACCCGCCTCCCCCTGGTGTCCCGCGTCAGAAATGATATGAATAATGGAACCTTTCACGCCCTTGTCGACCATGGCCCGCGCGGTGTATTTGGTGGTCAGCATGCCGCCGGTGAGATAGCCCTTGATCTGCCGGTTCCAGTCGTGGAGATTAAAGTCCATAACCGAGTGTCGATACTGGTTGCCCACCTGATTGAACATAATATCCACCCGGCCATAGTGGTCGACCGCCTGGTCGACGATAGCGCGGGCTTGCGTTTCTTCCGTAGGATCTCCGGTGATGGCAAAGGCGTCGAAGCCCTTCGCGGTGAGATATGCGACCGCTTTGTCGGCCACTTCCTGTTTGTAGTCACAGATGGCGACTTTAGCGCCCTCCTGGGCGAAGCCGTGGGCGCAGGTCCCTGCAATGTGCGGGCTGCCCCCGAACACCAACGCCACCCGATCTTTTAATCTGTCCATGGCGATGCCCTCACTTGACGTCAAACAGGGTGGTGACGAAGTTGTCGTTACACACCCAGGTGGGCTGAAAATCAGCGTATTGAGGTTTGCTGCCCAGTTCACTCATGGCCCCAGCCAGGACGATGGTCACCAGTAATTCCCACTGGGCGTGTTGTTCCATTTCCTCAAATGTCCAGGTGTCCCCCCAATCGGTGAAATTCCCCGCTTGCCACTGTGCAAAGCGCCGGCCGTCTGCTTCCACGTCCGGGTGAATACGCTCCTGATCTACCCCGGCGTCGTTGGCGTGGGACCAGTCGACGCCAGCCACGATGGCCACGCGCCACGGACTGTCGCGGTAGGCCAGGGCAATTTCCCGGCCGAGGTCGAATGCCTCCCCTGGCGAGAGTGGCGTGTCGCTGCGGGTTCGGTCCCAGGGGGAAAGCCCCTCCTCGTTGCGGGTGCGTCCCAGACGAAAGGGATCGATGCCGAGGGGCACCACAGGCGTTGCATATTCCTGTCGATCCCAGTCCAGGTGCACGGCGGTCGCGATGGCGTTGTGCCCGAGACCATTGGGGTGAATGGGTGTGGGCACCACTCGGGGATCCATGCCGCGCTGCTGCAGTTTGCGAGCGAGGTGGTTGGCGGCATCCGGGTGGCCGTGAAAAATATCGATCCGATCCGGGTCTTCTTCGAAGTAATTGCTGCGAAAAAACGTCCACAGGTTATAGGGGGTCACCTGCACCGCCCCGTGACTGTGAATCCAGAATTTGGGACGCTCCGCGCCATCAAAGGTTTCGGCGACATCCCGGTACAGATTGAGTATCAGGTCTGGCTTAAACTCATCCAGCGCTGCGCGCAACTTACGAAACTGTTTGATCTGCGCCTGCTGAATACGTGCGCCGGCACTGCGGCCCTGATCCTGGTCGCTACCCCATTCCTCGCGCATTGGTTGCGGCCAGTTGGCCTGGTCCCGCAAGTGCGGTTTGTCACGCCAGCCCCAGGCCAGATTGCCGTGCAGCACCCAGGGCATATTGTCCGGCTTCATCCGTAAAAACGGAAAGTCGGCTACGGTTAAACCCATAATTTCTGACACTTATCCTCCTGGTTTTTTTATGTTTTTCTATGCTGTTACCGCGCGGGTAATGGGGATTGGCCGGCCCGCGTTACACCGGCGTTGTTGGTTCCGCTACCCCAGTGGATTTTGTGCTCTGAGTTTCCAGAATAACGTCGTCCATTTCCGGTAAATGCAGTCCCCGGCACCGTTTTAGCAGATAACGTCGCCAGGCGAGTTGAAATTGATCCGGTCGATATAGCGGGGTGGGGTCGTTAAACTGGTGCCGCTTCGCGTAATCGTGGGAATCCTCGATCATCGCCAGATCCTGCTTGTTAAAGCGAATCATGCCGATAAAGCGTCCCCAGAACCAGAATCGCACATTGTGGGAAATTTTTTGCCACAATGTTTTTGCGTATCCGCAGCACACCTGGAAATAAATATAGTGGTCCGCATCAGTCTGGACAAACCACTCGTAGTACATGGCAGCGCGAATCGGGAAATTGGTGACGCGAATAATGGCCGGCAGGCGCACAGATACAATTGTGGTGACACCCTGCACCGGTGGCATTTCCGCCAGGGGAATTACTTCGCCAAAGCGCCGCACTGGCCACTGGCCCAATCCGGGGAACTCCCCGGTGGGGCCGTAGCTGTTGATGCGTTCCTGGAGCCATTCGCCGTCCGTGCCTTCTTCCATCAGGGGCGCGCTGAACTCTTTGCCGAACCCGAACATATCCACAAAGCGCATATACATCGAATCCCGGTGCAGCATGGTGGCGTGACCCAATCCGGGGTTTTCCACATGCCAGCGCCAGTTTCCATAGGCCGTGCGTCGCACCACGTTGATCTGGGTGGCATTGTGCATGCCCCGAGGAATATCTTCCTCCACCGGCACTGGTGTTTCATCGGCCAGCCAGATCCAGGCAATACCGTGGCGCTCTTCGAGGGGGAAGGTTTTGACGCGAATATTTTTTTCGAGAATGGGGCTGTCGGGACCGTCAGTTATCGCGGCTTTGAGCGCCCCGTCGGTCACGTCAAAAGTCCAGCCGTGGTAACGGCAGGTAATGGTGTTGGTACCCGGAAATTCGCAGGATCCTTTCGATAGCCGTGTGCCCCGGTGGGGACATTCGTCAATCAGTGCGTAGATTTTGTTGTTGCGGCGCAGCAACATGACCGGTGTGCCCATCAGGGTCATGGCTTTAGGCCGATCCGTGATTTCTTTGGCCAGGCAGGCCGGATGCCAGTAGTTGCGCAAACCCATTTCCGGAATGTGTTGGTAGTAAAGCTGGTTTACCTTGCCAGCTTGCTGTCGTACCGAACTGCCTGGTATCTCGTTCATAAACGCCAGATCCTTGTTATCGCCAAAACTTATTATTGATCGCACACGCCGCCGCGGGGGCGTGTGAGGCTGCACAGGGTGTGGCAAAGACTTTATCACGGTATTGATTATTTTGTCATGTGCGCCAGCCGCAACTGAGCCGAGCATAAGATCTGCGCAAAAATGAATGAGATGCAAGCGGCTGGACGGTGCTTGCCATGCACCCTGTGTCGGCGGGGATTACTTGTTCAATGCCCACCCCTTGGCTACTATAGCCGCCCCATTTGTATCACCGTGACTGGCGCGGACACTGACCGAGTATGGATATTTTTGATTTTGCCGAGGGCCGCGAGGGCTACTACGGCGATTACGGCGGCGCGTTTTTGCCGGAAATACTGCGTACCACCATTGATGAGCTCGCGGTGTGCTTTCGCGCTTGCAAAAACGATCCGTCGTTCTGGCAGGAATATGTCGAACTGATGCACGCGTATTCGGGACGTCCGACGCCGGTGACGCACCTTGCGAACCTGTCGCAGTCATTGGGTGGCGCGCAGATTTACGTAAAACGGGAAGACCTGAACCACACCGGGTCGCATAAGATTAACAATGTGATGGGTCAGGGCCTGATCTGTAAACGGCTGGGTAAAACCCGGGTGATCGCCGAAACCGGTGCCGGGCAGCACGGCTTTGCCACGGCCACCATGGCCGCCCGCTTTGGCTTGAAATGTAAAATTTATATGGGCGCAGCGGATGTGGCGCGCCAGCGCCCCAACGTGTTCTGGATGGAGAATCTGGGCGCTGAAGTACTTGCCGTACAGGATGGGCAGCGCACCCTCAAGGACGCGATCAATGAATGCCTGCGCGACTGGGTGGCCAATATGGCCGATACCCATTACGTGTTGGGCACCGCCTGTGGTCCCCATCCATTTCCGGAGATGGTGAGTTATTTTCAGTCAATTATTGGTATCGAAGCCCGGGAGCAAATTTTATCGGTCGCTGGCAAATTGCCAGATCGGGTGTTCGCCTGTGTAGGTGGCGGCTCCAATGCTATGGGTATTTTTCAGGGTTTTCTCGACGACGACGTGGAACTGGTGGGCTGTGAAGCGGGCGGCTACGGTAAGGGCCCGGGGCGCCACGCGTCGCGCCTGGCTTACGACGATGCCTCTGTGGGCGTAGCCCAGGGATACAAAACCTATTTTTTGCAAAACGATGACGGCAATATGCTGGAGACTCATTCCATAGCAGCTGGACTGGACTACATTGGCATTAATCCAGTTCTTGCTTATTTATGGGAACAGGAAAAAGTGCGCTTTGAGGCGGCCACAGACGATGAGGTGCGGGACACGCTGAAACTGGTAATGCGTAGCGAGGGTCTGATTCCCGCTCTGGAAAGCGCCCATGCGTTTGCCAAGGCTATCGAAGAGGCGCCCCGCATGGCCCGGAGCGACGTGATTTTGATCAACCAGTCCGGACGCGGTGACAAGGATATTTTCACGGTGGCCGATGCCATTGATGACCGCCACTGGCAGCAGTTCATTAAAGACCGGGCGGTCGCTTATGGTGCTTGAGAATTATCTGCGCCAACGGCTCGAAACCAAACAGCTACTGGTGATGGCCCATGTGGTGTGTGGCTACCCGTCCTTCGACGACAACTGGAGGGCGCTGGAAATTATGGCGGAGTTCGGCGTAGATCTGGTGGAACTGCAATTTCCCTTTTCTGAACCCTCCGCCGACGGCCCCTTGTTTGTGAAGGCCAATCAGGCTGCCATTGCCGATGGCGTTCATACCCGCGATTGCTTCGCGTTTATGAAAAAAGTCAGCGCCCACTTCCCGTTTAAAGTATTGATGATGGGTTATTACAACACCGCATTTAAATTGGGTAGCGCGGCTTTTATCGAGAACCTGGTCGCGGCGGGGGGGTGTGGCTACATTCTGCCGGACCTGCCCATTGAAGAGGCGCAAGAATTGAATGACCTGGCGAGCAAGGCCGGTCTGGCGCCAATCGTACTGATGACGCCCACCAGTACGCCGCAACGCCTGGGGCAGCTGGGGGAGGCGGGGCAGGGATTTATTTACGCGGTGGCGCGCAAAGGTGTCACCGGCGGTGAGACGGCCATGGACGCGGATCTGGCGGACTATATCCAGCATTGCCGCGGTTTCACCGCCTTGCCTATAGGCGTCGGCTTCGGCATCAGCCAGCGCGCAGATGTGGATTTTCTACGCGGTAAAGCGGACATCGCAATTATTGGCACAGCGGCCCTCAAGGCGTGGGAAGAAGCTGGCGAGAAAGGATTACGCGGATTTTTCGCAAAACTACTGGGTCACTAATAATCCCGATGAGATGGTCAAGTTGGCGATTATTACTTATTGGCGAGTTGGCAAAGGAGTAATATTTGGTGCCGTGGACGCGGTGCATAGATGGGTACAGGGAACCGTTTCACATATTGACCTTTTTACCACGGCACATAATTTACACGGCTCATTGGGACCCCTGCGGGGTCGGGAGTTTATATGAAGCGCACCCTGTTAATACTCGCTGTACCGCTATCAGGTTTGTTTGTTCACGCCACGCTTGCGGACAGTATTGCCATCAAGTCCGGAAAGTGGGACATCAAATCTACCACCACAGTGCCGTTTCTTGCGCAGCCGCAGACCCATACCCGATCCCTGTGTATGCAGGACTCGACGTTTGATCCAATCGTTATGCTGGAAAACAACTCTGAGCTAAACTGTGCTGTGACTTCATCCGAGGCGTCCGGCAATACACTTACCTGGGAAATGACCTGCAGCGATCCAGCGACCCCCGGCATGGCCTATAAATCCACCGGCAATATGACCATCGACGGAGATCGAGGCACCGGGGAAATGCGTATCATGATGAATATTCCCGGCGTGGGCGAAAACACCATGCTGAATAAGTGGGAGTCTTATTTTCAGGGACCCTGCGGCTAATCGATCTGGATGAACGGAATTGCCGAGTGGACGCCCGGACGTTTGCTTTGGCGTCACGATGGCGCTCGGAGCGCCGGGTCGGTCAACCCATGCTGCGCTCCAACCGTTGAGGGTATTAACCAGATGTTAGCGCAACGGGCCCTCAGTGGGAGAGACATGATGCCGATCGGCACACGCTTTACAGGAATATCAGCCAATGCACTCATCAATTCACGCCTGAGCGTAAAAGTTCTTGGCGCCATCACGCTGGTGCTGGCGATAGCGCTGGGTAGCGGTTGTGCAAATCGCCAGGGATCCTCGGGGGCTGTGATTATCGATACCCAGGGGGTGGATATGGTCGCATACCAGCGGGATTATGCAGACTGTCAGGGCTACGCTGGCCAGGTGAGCACCGGGCAGCGGGCGGCCGGTCAGTCGGTGGGTGGGGCAGTTGTGGGTGGCGCAGTGGGCGCGATCGCGGGTAACAGCAGTACGGCCCAGCGCGGAGCCGGTATTGGTGGACTGTTGGGTCTGTTCCGGGGCGCGAGCAACGGTCAACAGGAAAAGCGCCGCGTACTGAGAAATTGTCTGATTGGACGGGGTTACCGAGTTCTAAACTAAACACAATGCCAGGTTGACTACTGCCCGCTGCGGAACGCTTTAAACCTTTTGAGTGAAGCGCTGGCTAAACAAACCGGCAATGCGCGTGATCCCCAGATAGCGCGGCAGCACATTTTTTTAGTTAAATGCGGATCGGACACCACACTTCTTTCACACCCTGTTGCCCTTCGCCAAACATTCCGCCAGCAGTTGCAGGGCCGCATCCGCGAACTCCCACATATTATCCTCACGGCGATTATGTCCAGTGGCGATGGTCAGTGAGCATTCCACCGGCCCGCTCACCGCGAAACAGGCATGGCCGGGAGGATCCCCATAGGGGTTGCCCGCCGGACCGCTCGCACCGGTTTCCGCCAATGCCCAGTCGCTATTTAGCAATTTGCGCTGGGTGCGTGCGCACAGCAGGGCGTAGTCTTCTGTGGACGCCCGTATGCCCTGCATACTCTGGTCGGAAATACCCAGTAAAGCGCGCCGCGCCGCGAGGGTGTAGATAACGCTGCCGCCCAGAAAATAGGCGGAACAGCCCGGCACCGCCACCAGTGCCGCGGCAATAAGCCCGCCCGCCGAAGATTCGCAAACGGCAATACTTTTGCCCGTGTTTTTCAGGGTTTCGCCCACAGCTCCGGCCATATTCACTAATCGATTCATGCGCACTCCTAATCTGCGGGGTTAACTATCTGGTTGTCTGGCGCGGATCAGGTGACGCGCACTTCGACCGGCAACCCGGCTGCTCTCCATTCGGGGAAACCACCCGCGAGTCGCATGGCGTTAAATCCTTTGTGACGTAACTGGGCGACGGCCTCGTAGGCGAGAACGCAGAACGGCCCGCGGCAGTAAGCCACAATATCTTTATCTTTGTCGAATGTACCGCTGAAGCGTTTGATATCCGCGAGGGGCACATTTATCGCGCCCGCAAGATGGCCAGCAAGATACTCCGCCGCCGGGCGTACATCGAGGAGTGTTACTTCGCCGCAACGCAGGCGTTGCAGCAATTCCCGTTGGGGTACAGGTTCCAGCTCATCGCGCGCGACCAGATAGGTGTTAACCAATTTTTCCACGTCGCCGATATGGCGTTCGGCTACGTGTTGTAGTGCGCTAAATAACAGAATAACTTCGTCTCCGCTCAGGGAGTAGAACACGTTCAGGCCGTCGCGCCGATTGACAACCAGACCCGCTTGGCGCAGTTGTTGTAGATGCTGGGACGTATTGGCGACGGATAGGCCGGTCATCGCGGCCAACTGGTCCACCCTACGCTCTCCCTGCGCCAGGTGTTCGAGCAGCTCCAGGCGGTTGCCGTTGCCAAGCGCTTTGCCAACGCGGGCGAAATGGGAAAAAAAGTCCTGTTTTAACTGGGCGGTGGACATGCTGTTAGCGGTGCTCCAGATGGATACGCGGGGCTTTATTCAATTAATCAATTGAATAGTTATTTTGGGGATGTTATAACACGACTGGTGATGGGTCAATTTTTTCATACTTTTCTGGGAGCAGCGCCAGTGACTCTGAACGAATTTGTTCTCGCTAACGAGGTAGTTATCCGTCTCGGCTTTTTTGTCAGTATCTTTGTGCTGGTGGCCCTCTGGGAAGTGGCGGCACCGAAACGCATGCAGACGGTTTCGCGGCTGGTGCGCTGGTCCAATAATCTGGGGCTGGTGTTTCTGAATAGCGCGATCCTGCGCCTGGTGTTTCCCGCCGCCGCGGTGGGAGTGGCGGCTTTCACAGCGGAGCAGGGGTGGGGCCTGATGAACTATTATTCCCTGCCATCGCTGGTGGCGGTGGTGCTGGCGGTGATTGCGCTGGATATGGTGATTTATCTACAACACGTGTTAGTCCACGCGGTACCAGTATTGTGGCGTTTACACCGGGTACACCACGCCGATCTGGATTTCGATGTAACCACTGGCGCGCGCTTTCACCCGATTGAAATTATTTTCTCGATGCTGGTCAAATTTGCCGCCATCGTGGTGCTCGGACCGCCACTGGTGGCGGTGGTTATTTTCGAGGTGTTGCTCAACGCCACGGCGATGTTTAACCACGGCAACCTGCATTTGCCAGCCCATATAGATCGAGTGTTGCGCTGGTTTGTGGTGACGCCGGATATGCACCGGGTGCATCACTCGGTAGAAGACGATGAAGCGAACAGCAATTTTGGTTTTAATTTGCCCTGGTGGGATCGCCTGTTTGGGACCTATCGGGAGCAACCCCGCGCGGGTCATCTGGGTATGAACATCGGTATTCACCACTACCGAGATACTCACTCTGTTTCCTGGTTGCCGGGCATTCTGCTGTTGCCCTGGCGCGGCAAGGTTACCCGCTACGCGATTAATCGCAGAGAGTGGGAAGGCGATGATGAATAACTTATGGGGGCGCGTGACGGTTGGTCTGCTTTTAGCAGCTGCCATCGCTGTCGCGTTTTTTTACCGCGACAACATTAACCTGGCCGCGCTGGATAATTGGGTGAGTGACGCTGGATCGTTGGCACCCCTGTATTTTGTAGTGGTCTACGCGGCGGCGACCGTTCTGTTTGTGCCCGGCTCTATTCTCACCCTCGCGGGCGGAGCTCTGTTCGGCCCGCTATTGGGAACGGTGTATAACCTGACGGGTGCGACCCTGGGTGCCGCGCTGGCATTTTTGATAGCGCGCTATCTGGCGGGCAACTGGGTGGCCAACCGCGCCGGGGGACGCTTGCAGCAGATGAGTGACGGCGTGGAGAAGGAAGGTTGGCGATTTGTTGCGTTTGTGCGATTGGTACCACTGTTCCCGTTCAATATTTTGAACTACGCCCTCGGTTTAACCCGTATCAAATTCGTACATTACCTGTTGGCGACCTATGTCTGTATGTTGCCCGGCGCGTTGGCGTATACCTATCTCGGGTACGCCGGTCGCGAGGCGGTGGGTGGTGGGGGCGATCTGATTCAAAAAAGTTTACTGGCGTTAGCGCTGTTGGCGGTAGTGATATTCTTGCCACGTTTTATTCGGCGCCTGCGCGGGCCGCCGATGCTCGAACTGGGTGAATTAAAAAAACATCTCGAAGCGGGCGCGGACTTACTGGTGCTGGATGTGCGCAGTACGGCGGAGTTTACCGGCGAGCTTGGGCATATTGCCGGCGCGCTCAATATTCCCATTGACGAACTGCCCGCCCGGGTTGGCGAGCTCAGCGCCTGGCGGCAACGGACCGTTGTGGCCATGTGCCGCACTGATCGTCGCTCAAGCAAGGCGATGGAGCTGTTAGCGGCAAACGGTTTTACTGACGTCCAGGTCGCCGCCGGGGGCATGACGCAATGGCGCGCAAAAGGTTATCCAGTGGCGTAACTTTTGCGAGGAACAGGTCGCTCGCCCTGTAAATTCCCATGTCGGAACACACGCCGCGCAGGGTGTTTACGCCGCACCCCCAGCGGGCTAGACTTTCATTCGAGCACATATTTCGATAAACCACGGTGGACAAATGACGGCAAAAATGAACGCACGCATACCCTGGCGGGATAGCGACCGGCTGGCAGGTCACTTGCAGCAGTTGGTAGATACCGAAAATGGCCTGCTTGATCCCCATATTTACCAGGATGAAGATATCTATCAGCTGGAGCTGGAACGGGTATTTGCCCGTAGCTGGTTGTTCCTCGCCCACGAATCGCAAATTCCCAACGCTGGCGATTTTTTTTCTACCTACATGGGGGAAGATCCGGTGCTGGTGGTGCGCCAAAAGGATGAGTCCGTCGCAGTATTTATGAATCAGTGCCGTCACCGCGGTATGCGTTTATGTCGCGCCGACGCTGGAAACGCGAAAGCGTTTACCTGTTCCTACCACGGCTGGGCCTACGATATCGCGGGCAACCTGGTGGATGTTCCCTTCGAGGAGCGGGCCTACGGCAAGGTTGACAAAGCGCAGTGGAGTCCGATTAAGGTGCCCTGCATCGATAGCTACAAAGGTTTGATTTTTGGTTGTTGGGATCCACAGGTGCCACCCCTCGAAGACTACCTGGGCGATATGAAGTGGTACATGGATTTGATGTTTGATCGGGTAGAGGGCGGCACTGAAGCGGTGGGAGGCATTCATAAATGGGTGATTGAGTGCAACTGGAAATTTGCTGCAGAGCAATTTTGCAGCGACATGTACCACGCACCCTTCAGTCACATTTCGCCAGTGATCGCCGCTATGCCCCCCGGGGTCGATCCAGGTCAGGCGGCGTGGCCCATGGAAGGTCGCCAGTACAGTGATCCCAATGGACACGGCACCGGTTTCTTTCTAAATGCGCCGGGATTCCTTCAGGCGTTGTTAGGCGAGGAAGTAGCCACCTATTACGAGCAAACCTCGCGACCGGAAGCAATAGCGCGCCTCGGAGAGGTACGCGGTGCACAAATGGATGGTTCGCACATGACCGTGTTTCCAAGTTTGTCGTTCCTGCCGGCTATCAATACGTTGCGGGTGTGGCACCCTCGCGGGCCGGGGCAAATCGAAGTGTGGGCGTTGAGCATTGTCGACAAGAAGGCGCCCCCACAAGTTAAGGACGCCTATCGCAAAGCAGTGTTGCGCACCTTTAGCGCAGGCGGCACGTTGGAGCAGGACGACGGTGAGAACTGGACCGAAATTCAGAAAGTTCTACGCGGCTATAAGGCGCGTCAAACGCTGTTTAACGCGCGCATGGGGTTGGGTAACGAACGTTACGATGATCCGGATTTGCCAGGAAAAACCAACTATGTCTACTCGGAAATGGCAGCGCGGGGTTTTTATGGCCGTTGGCAGCAAATGATGATGGCGGACAGCTGGTCTGTGCTCAGCACCCAGTCGGACACGGGAGTGGCGAGCAATGCTTAAACTGATTCCCGGCAGTGCGCTGCCCAATCCCGCGGCGGTTACTCCCGAATTACAACAGGATATAGAACAGTTTCTGTATCGCGAGGCCGCCTTGCTCGACAATCGGGAATTCGATGAATGGTACGATTTACTCACGGACGACATCCACTATTACATGCCGACACGCTACACGCGCACCCGGCGCGAAACGGCAAAAGAGTTTTCACAGCCCGATGAAGCGGCGTTGTTTGACGAAGATAAGGCCAGCATGGGCCTGCGTATTCGCCGCCTGGCGACTGGGATGGCCTGGGCCGAGGAGCCCCCGTCGCGTACGCGCCGCATGGTCAGTAATGTGCAAATTTATGCGACGGATAGCGCCGATCAGTACGAGGTGGAATGCTGCTTTATGCTGTATCGCAATCGCCTCGAGCGTCAGACGGATATCTTTGTGGGTGCCCGTCGCGATCTGCTGCGGCGCAGCGATAACACACAGGGGTGGGTTATCGCGCGCAGGGTTATCGTACTGGATCAGGGTATGTTGCTGGCCAATAATATGAGTGTGTTTTTTTAGGATTTTGCTGGGTTTGCGGCCCTGGCTGGCAGCGGTATAGCGAGCAGTTACCTTTGCGAGCAATCCGTGTTGCGCATTCATTAAGGTTTAATTCTGCGTTTACACCTTAGCAGATTCGGCAAACGAATACGCTGGTACGTTTGCAAAATAATTTAAAGCAAGGACTTTTTCTGATAACTATCACGGAGCCTGTCTCGTCTGTTCGCGTTTGATCATCGCTGCGAAAGGTTGCAAACAGGTGAAATTGGTGCTGCCAATCTGTTTATGTTTTTGATTAAATTCCGTGTTTAGCCTGGTGTTCATCGCAATATTATTTTTCCTGTCTTTAAAGTCAAAAAATTATTCACGGGCTAGTTAAAGTGATTTCTTGAAAAAGCGGTCGGAGTGGGTAATTCTTAACAAAAAAATGTATGACTAGTGTTACGTGTTTTTGTGATTGGCGCGAAATGCCCGAAATTCATAGCTAAAACAACCGCATATATGTAATAATCGACCTGGCATTAACGATTTTGCCTGTAAAAATCACATGGCAAGCAATTGTCGAATAAAAAACGAGAGGAATCACCAATGGATTACATCACGGGGTTTTGGGAACAATATGGTGGCGCGGTGGTAAATTTCGGAGTCGCGCTGGTCTTTTTGTTAGGTTTTTATATTGCGGCTCGCATAGTTCGAGCAATTATTAAAAAAGTTATGCTAAAAACCGAACTGGATAATCGCTTTGCCGAGACAGTTGGATTGAAAGACGGGTTTCCCGTTGAAAGTGTGGCCGGGGGTGTAGCGTTTTGGGTAATCATGACCTACGGCATTCTAACATTTTTCGATAAGCTCAATTTACAAAGCGTAGCCCAACCAATCGGTACGTTCCTCACTGAAATATTTGCGTTTCTTCCCAAGCTTGGCGCGGCGGTGGGGTTATTAATCATCGCATGGGTTCTGGCGAGCTTGTTAAAATTATTTATCAATAAACTTGCCGGACTGTTCGGTGTGGATAAACGCCTGAACGAGCTTGACGACACCGGCTCGGAAGAATTTACCGTCAGCGACTCGCTGGCGACTGCTGGTTACTGGTTTGTCTTCCTGTTATTTTTGCCGATGATACTCGGTGCGTTGCAAATGCAGGGCCTGGTAACTCCTTTGCAGGATATGTTCAGTAAAGTGTTTACCTATATGCCCAATATCGTGTCGGCGCTACTGATATTTGTGGTGGGGTCTTTCGTGGGCCGTATAGTACGCAAAATTGTAAGTAGTTTACTGGTGGCGGCGGGCGCAGACGGGCTGAGCGAAAAACTCGGTCTACAGCAAAAAATATCTGCCCTGGTCGGTACACTGGCATTCACGGTGATCATGCTGTTGGTGGTAGTACAGTCGCTGGACGCGCTAAAAATTGAAGCGGTGTCCGCTCCGGCTAAGAATATGATCGAGATGATCTTCCTTGCAGTACCGGGCATTATTTCGGCGGTACTGGTACTCGCCATTTCCTATTTTGTCGGTAAATTACTCGCCGGGTTGGTGAGTGATTTACTGTCGTCCGCCGGGTTCAATAACGTGACGACAAAAATGGGTATTCGCGCGGAGCTGAAAAGAACGCCGAGTGAGTACGTTGGCAGTTTGGTGATGCTGGGCGTTATATTGTTTGCCCTGTTAGGCGCCACAGAGTTACTGGGTTTTGAACCGCTGGGTAATATCGTGACCGACCTTATCTACTTTGCCTTCCAGGTGCTGCTCGGTGCACTGGTGCTGGGTATCGGGATTATCGTCGCCAACAAGGTGTTTGAGGTAGTGGCGGGTTCGGGTATGAGTCCGGTTGCCGGTCATATGGCGCGCGCTGCCATTCTGGTGCTGGCCACCGCAATGGCATTGCGTCAAGTGGGTGTAGCTGAAGATATTATCAATCTGGCGTTTGGTTTAATGCTCGGCGCTCTGGCAGTAGGTGCCGCTATCGCCATTGGGCTGGGTTGTAAGGATATCGCCGGTCGCGAGGCAGAGAAGGTAATAGAAAAGCTGCGTAAATAATCGCGCTTACTGCACCGCTTCAAGGCGCGTTAATACGGGGGTTGTGAATGCAGCCCCCTTTTTTTTGTGTCACAGTTATAGCATTCGCTATTGCCTGTTAATTGAAGTGATATACAGATCGTCAATAATGACCCACGGTTATAATTATGGATGAGAGTATTTTGATTGGTGGTAATGACTCCGGACGCGTGTACCTCAACCCACGCTATGCCAACCGCCACGGATTAATTGCTGGCGCCACCGGTACCGGCAAAACAGTTACGCTGCAATGCCTGGCCGAGAGTTTTTCCGAAATCGGCGTACCGGTGTTTCTATCGGATATCAAAGGTGATCTGGCCGGTATCAGTCAATCGGGTAAGCCGCATACGAAGATCGATGAGCGGGTTACAAAAATTGGTATCGACAATTTCGTATTGAAGGACTTTCCGGTTACGTTCTGGGACGTGTTTGGCGAGCGCGGTACCCCCGTACGCGCCACAGTGTCAGAAATGGGTCCGCAACTGTTGTCTCGCCTGCTGGATTTAAATCAAACTCAGGAAAGTGTGCTAACCCTGGTGTTTCAATTTGCTGACGACGAGGGCTTGTTGCTACTCGACCTGAAAGATTTGCGCACCAGTCTGGAATATATTGCACGGGCTGGAAAGGACATGGGTATTGGCTATACCGTATCCAGGGCGTCGGTTAACGCCATATTGCGCCGTTTGCTGATGGTCGAGCGTGAAGGTGGAAATATTTTCTTTGGTGAGCCTGGCTTGCTGCTCGATGATCTTATTGCGCTGGATAAAAACGGTCTCGGCATGATCAACATTCTGGCATCGGAAAAGCTGATTTTATCACCGCGTATATACACCACTTTCCTGTTGTGGCTGCTATCGGAATTGTTTGAAAACTTACCGGAGGTGGGTGATCCCGAAAAACCGGTGATGGTATTCTTCTTCGACGAAGCGCACCTGTTATTTAATAACGCGCCGAAAGTGTTGCTGGAAAAAGTCGAACAGGTAGTGCGCCTGATTCGTTCCAAGGGGGTTGGCGTGTATTTTATTACACAAAGCCCCAGTGATCTTCCCGACAGCGTGTTGGGTCAACTGGGCAATCGGATACAGCATGCGCTACGCGCGTACACCCCCAAAGATCAGAAGGCAGTGCGCGTGGCTGCGCAAACATTTCGGCCCAACCCAAAGCTCGATACGGAGCAGGTTATTACCGAGCTGGGGGTGGGTGAGGCGTTAGTGTCCGTGTTGCAGGATAAAGGTGTGCCGACTCCAGTGGAGCGCATATTAATTCGTCCGCCCGGTTCGCGCATGGGACCCGTGGAGGATAGCGAGCGCCAGGCTATTATCGCCAAAAGCCCGTTGCATCGACGCTATGCAACCCCCCACGATCCCCATTCTGCCCACGAGGAGTTACTGACCAGAACCGAAGCTAAAGCGCGGCGCGCAGACGAACAGCAACAAGCTGAACAGGCCGAGCAAGATCGGCAACAGGCGCAAAATCGGGAGCGCGGTCACCAATCTCGAGACGGATCTCGTCGCAGCTCCGGGAGCAAACGGCAGGGCCTTGGGGAGGCCTTTGCCAAAAGCGTAGCACGCAGTGTGGGCAGCACACTGGGGCGCCGTATTCTGCGCGGTATTCTGGGTTCTATATTAAAGTAGGCCGGCGCAGTTGGCTCTCAGACCAACAGTTGGTTTGCCTGTAACTGGTCTTTTAAATGCGCTTGATTCAATAAAGTGACCTTTAAGGTAGACCATTGAATTCGATCCCAAAGAGGTGTGTATGACCGGGCCGGATAAACGCATAGCGATTTCATTGTTGGGGCTGCGCCTGAGTATATTTTTGGTGATGTTCATGTGGACCATCGATAAATTCGTTAACCCTGGGCACGCAGCGGCGGTCTACGCAAAGTTCTATGGCATTGGCGGTCTCGACAGCGGTGTTATGGCGACACTGGGTGCGATTGAAGTGGCCCTGTTGCTTTTGTTTGTTATTGGTTTCCAGAAACTCTACACCTATGGCGCAGTACTGTTATTGCACACGGTGTCCACCTTGTCTTCTTTTAATCAGTACCTTGCGCCATTCGACGGCCCTAACCTGCTATTTTTTGCGGCCTGGCCCATGTTGGCGGCCTGCGTCGCGCTATTTCTGTTGCGCGATCAGGATCGGCTGTTGGTGCTGGGTTAGATTATCTAACGCATCTAATGCGCGGGTTCCATTTGTTAGCTTGGCGATATCAGGGGCCTGATATGGCGAGCGTTTGAGAGTAAGTCGGCAAAGCAAGGGTGTTATGCGTAACGTATTAATTTTTTTCGCGGCAGGCTGTGTCGGTGGCCTGGCCAATAGTTTAACGGTCTGGTGGTGCGGCGACCTGGGTATCACCCAGTTGTTTGGGGTGGCCATTGCGCCGTCATTAAGCCCCGCCTGGCTGTATCCGCGTATCGTCTGGGGCGGTATCTGGGGTCTGTTGTTTATGTTGCCGGTAATTAATTCCCGGCTTTTGGTAAAAGGGTTACTGCTCAGCCTGTTGCCTACAGCGGTACAGCTATTTGTGGTTTTTCCACTACAGGCACATAAAGGGATTGGCGGCCTGGAGCTGGGGTTATTAACGCCGGTGTTCGTAGTGATTTTTAATGGGGTATGGGGTGTAGTTACGGCGCTGACCATACGCTGGTCGCGGTGAAACCCGTCAGCCAAGATTGGCCAACACTTGTACTGTAACGCCCCACCTGTGTCACTAGCGGCACCCTGATAATAATATTTCTCAGGATTTCAGTTCGGGCAGATTGGCGTACAGCTGCAACGCCTCTGGATTGGCCAGCGCATCCGTATTTTTGACGGGTTTGCCGTGCACAATATTACGCACCGCCAGCTCGACGATTTTGCCACTGATGGTGCGCGGAATATCCGCCACCTGAATAATTTTGGCGGGCACATGGCGGGGCGTGGTATCGGCGCGGATAGCGGAACGGATCGTTGCCGCCAATGCGTCATCAAGAATGACTCCAGGGCGCAGCACCACAAACAGCACCACCCGTACATCGTCCTGCCAGTCCTGACCTATGCAGACGGAATCCATCACCGCATGAATTTTTTCCACCTGGCGATATATTTCCGCAGTACCAATTCTGACTCCACCCGGATTTAGTACCGCATCGCTGCGGCCGTGAATAATAACGCCGCCCTGTGCCGTGATTTCGCCGTAGTCACCATGGGCCCAGATGCCGGGATAGTTAGCAAAATACGCATCGTGAAATTTTTCATTTTCGGGATCGTTCCAGAAGGAGATTGGACAGGACGGGAATGGTCGCGTGCACACCAGCTCGCCCTTTTGTTGCGTTACGGGGTGCCCCGCGTCGTCCCATATTTCCACCGCCATGCCCAGACCCAGGCACTGAATTTGCCCCTCGTACACCGGGAGACAGCTATTGCCCAGCACAAAGCACGAGATAATGTCGGTACCCCCAGAAATTGATGACAGGCAAACGTCGCTTTTGATATCGCGGTACACATAGCGAAAACTTTCGTGGGACAGGGGTGAGCCGGTAGACAAAATGGTTTTCAGTTTATCCAGGCGATGGGTTTCCCTTGGCCTCACCCCGGCTTTTTCCAGCGCGGCAATATATTTTGCACCGGTACCAAATATCGAAATGTTTTCCTGATCAATCATATCGAGCATGGCATTGGCGCTCGGTGCAAACGGCGAGCCGTCGTACAACACCAGTGTCGCGCCGCTGGCGAGCCCAGTCACCAGCCAGTTCCACATCATCCAGCCGCAGGTGGTGAAGTAGAACATCACATCCTGTGGCTGCAGGTCCACGTGCAGGCTGTGCTCCTTGAGGTGTTGCAGCAATGTCCCTCCGGCGGAGTGCACAATGCACTTGGGCGCACCGGTAGTACCGGAGGAATACATAATATAGAGCGGATGGTCGAATGGCAGTTGCGCAAACTCCAGCGACCGGGAGCTAGTCGAGGTTACACTGCTCAGGAAATCACTATAGCTAGTCCCATTGGGGATAGCACTAATAGACAGCGCCTCCCCAGTGGTGCGCCGCACCACGGGAACCACCACCACCTGCTTGATAGACGGAATGTTGTGGCTGATTTCCGCCACCCGCTCCAGGCAGTCGATGGTTTTGCCGTTGTAGTAATAACCATCACAGGCAAACAATACTTTGGGTTGAATTTGCCCAAAGCGATCCATCACCCCGTTAATACCGAAATCGGGTGAACAGGAAGACCAGATAGCCCCAATGCTGGCAGTGGCCAGCATGGCGATGATTGTTTCTGGCACGTTGGGCATAAATGCTGCAACCCGGTCGCCCTGTGCCACGCCAATAGCTTTCAGTCCGGCCGCTACATGCGCGACCGCTTCATATAGCTGCGCATAGGTAATCTCACGCCGTTCGCCATTTTCCAGCCGCGACACCAATGCCACTTTCCCGTCCCGGCGGCGCAACAGGTTTTCCGCGAAATTAAGCCGCGCGCCGCTAAACCAGCGGGCGCCGGGAAACCTGTCGGCATCGGTCAGCACAGTTTGCCAGGGCTGGCTGGCCACCACGCCGGTAAACGCCCAGATGCTTGCCCAGAAGTCCTCGCACTGCTCCACGGACCAGCGATGGAACTGCTGGTAATTCTCGAAGGCCACGCCGTATTCACTTTCTATAAAGCGGATATAGCGCAGCATATTGGTCGCGTTGATATGCCCGTTGGAGGGTTGCCAAAGAGGGGCGGTCACGTGGTTATTCCGTAGTCTGGTTGATGGGCGGGTATTATACTCGGTGACGGTTAGTCATTGTGGCTGGCAGGGTGATAATCGCGGTGGTGTTTGTCGTTTATGGCTAGAGAATTTGCAGGAGATAAAGGTGAGTATTAACAAAAATTCGGCAGCCATCAGTCGTAAATTGGCGACGAACCCAACACACCGTTTGTGGGCCACAGCGCGTGGTACCTTCAATCGGGGCATGGAACGTTGAGTCAGTTACTGATGCGAAAACTGCACCGTTGGCTGGGGGTTGTTGCCGCGGTGCAACTGCTAATCTGGACAGTTTCCGGGTTGTTTTTCGCGCTCCTGCCCATCGACGATATTCGCGGTGCCCACTTGCTTGAACAACCGGCGGCTTTTCGCCTGGGGCATGTCAGGCTGGTATCACCCAGTTCACTGGTGCGACAAAACAACGCACTGTCGATGGTGAGTCTCGATCAAATTCGTGTGACCCAACGGCTGAATGTTCCGGTATACCTTATCGAAACCGAACAACAACAATGGGTATTTAACGCCGAAACCGGGGAACAAATGGCGCCATTGACTGAAGAGCAAGCCGGTGTGATAGCGTCCAATAGTACGCGACTGGCAGCACGTTCTGCGACCTGGGTCACCAGCATTGAGCCCGGTAGCGAATACCGGGGCGGGGAGCTGCCGGCCTGGAAAATCGAGATGGAAGGGCCCGAGCACGCGAACCTGTGGATCGGTGCTAACAGTGGTCAGGTGCAAGCGGTGCGCACCACCACCTGGCGCATCTACGACTTTCTGTGGAGCCTGCATATTATGAATTATGACGATCGGGAAAATTTCAATTCCTGGCTGCTAAAAGGTTTTGCGCTACTTGGGGTGATCACCATACTCTCGGGTATGGTGCTGTTTTTGGTGTCGCTAAGGCGCGGGAGGTGATTGCCAAAATTATCCAGGTGTTTATGCTGAATGCATCCTCAGTTGCATACCGGACGAATCCGTAGCCATTGGACACATTAATGCGTCATGGTAAGAAGTTGGGAGGATAATTAGAGGCCTGATATAAAAATAAAGGCCAAACCTTAACAGGCAAAGTGGGAGTGCAAAATGAACCCTCATAACAAATAAGGGAAGTGAGCACTTCCGTCGCGCTAACGCACGCCGATAACTGAAGCTTAGGTGCACTTTCTCTATGCTTGCTGGCAAATGCAAACTCTGTTTAAAATCCGGGGAACTCGTTGATTCGCATGTGATTCCAGCGGCGCTGCATCAAGACGTCCAACGAGAACTAGAATCTAAAGAGCCGATGAGGTTAGTTACGGAGCGGTTGCCTTACGAGCCACGATCTCCAACCGGCGTATATGGCCAGTTTCTCTGTCGCGCCTGCGAATCTAGTTTTCATCCTTTTGACGAAGAGGGAATCAGATATATCAGGTTGTATCGAGAGGAAGAGAACAGAAATCGCCCATATGGGACCGGGGAGTTAGCTTTTGAGACATTCACCGACTACCGCAAATTCAAGCTGTGGATCCTGTCTCTTGTTTGGAGGGCGCATCATTGCAACCATCATTTCTACCATCGTATAGATCTCGGACTGCAGGAGTCTCGAATAAGAAATCTAATCAGGGAAAGTAACCCCGGCGATTCAAGAACCTATTCTGTCGCTGCCTCTGTTTTTAACGAACCTTTGGCAAGATGGTGGATTGGTGACCCACACCCGGAACAGTATGATGGTATTAATCACATCCGATTTTACATCTATGGTGGATTCACGTTTATTATAAAAATCGATTTGGCGGATTCTCCTGAAGCTATCGCCCCAGTCATTCTCGATGAAAACGGAGTTTTGCCAGTGATCCGGCGTAGAATATCCCCTAGTGAAAAAAGAGCTATTGCCAATGCGTTTGGCATTCCCTCAACAGACACCTAAATCGAGTGCTCATAAATCAAGAGACAAAGATTCAGACTATCTGGTTTGCTGGTTTGCTGGTTTGCTGGTTTGCTGGTTTTTTGGCAATCAATTTCTACATGGCGCCGATATAAACCAGTCGAGCCTGATATCATCTGTTTTTCATTGCCGTCGAATGACCCGATTATCCTGGAGATCGAAAGCTATGAACACGCCATCACTCACATTCGGTCAGGTTAGCGTTTATCTGGGCGCGAAAAATGGCAAATACCCGGACGGTAATCAGGTAGTGGTACGGGGCAGCGACACCAAGGTCATCTTTGACACCCCACTAGTGGCCAATACCCTCAAGGCGGAACTGGAAGGCACCGACATGGTTATCCTAGGCCATGTGCATGAAGACCACACTGCGGGGATTCATTTACTGCCCGAAGCTACGGTCCTCGCCCACGAAGCGGACGTAGACGCGATCCGCAGTATGGAAGGCTTGCTAAAGCATTACGGTATGCCACCGGAACCCAGTGCGAAAATGGTGCCTTTTGTGACTGAGGAATTCTTTTTTCAGCCGCGGCCCGATGCTCAGAGTTATCGCTCGGAACAAAGCTGGAATGTGGGCCGAAGCACCATCACCGCCCTGCACACGCCGGGCCACACCGGCGGGCACTGCGCGTTGCTGGTGGAGCCCGAGGGCGTGTTATTTATCGGCGATATTGACCTGTCCAGTTTTGGCCCTTACTACGGGGACGGCTGCTCCAATTTACCGGACTTCCGCCGCTCCATTGGCCGCCTGAAACAGATTGAAGCGAAAACCTGGGTAACCTCCCACCACAAAGGCGTTATCACCGACCGGGAAATTTTCCTCGACTTGTTACAGGCCTTTGCTGCCAAAATAGACCAACGGGAAGCGGCTATCCTGGCGGTGATCGGCGAACAGCCCAGAACATTGCACGACCTGGTAGCCCATCGCTTCGTTTATCCCACCTGGTACGACGGACTGTGGGCGGAAAGCTGTGAGACCTATACCATCACGCGGCACCTCGAAGAGTTGTTGGCAGTCGGTGCCGTCCGAGAAGATGAAGGGCTTTACAGTCTCGCGTAACTCCTCGCGTAACTCCTCGCGTAACTCCTCGCGTAACGCCTCGGGTAATGCACCAGCGTTAGCCACATCAAAGAGTAAGGCCAACTGATTTCCCGTCGTGCAACCTGGTTTAAAGATTTCGGCCAGTGCGGTCGATAACCCGTCTGGCGATCCCCGGTAAAGTTGCCGCTATAATGTGCTCCGCCAGATGGATGCATTGATTTAAAGCGTGCCCGAATCCCTGTCGACACCTGAGACTGGACCCCTGAAAAGTAGTATCACTTTATGAATAGATTTGCCTACATTATTTTGTCCCTAGCTGTGTCCGCCAGCGCCCGCGAACCGGAGGCGCAAGTGCCGTTGGATGTGACCCATACCCACCCGTTGGTCGACGCCCAACCGTCGATGGAAGTGCATATTCACAGTGGGTGGGAGAGTCGTTACTCGCTGGAGGGTCGCGACACGCTGAACGGGGACGGCCTGTGGGCGACGAGTATTGAGGTGGCCAGCGGTCACCTGTCTGGTGGAATCTGGTACGGCGAATCGCCGGATCAGCGCTATAACGAATTGCGGGCAACTCTGGGGTGGGTTGAGGTAGTCGGCGATTTTGAATTTTATGCGGCCTATACCCACCTGCAGTTTATGTCTGAACACGTACACGACAACGAATTTGGCGTGGGTGGTAGCTGGTCGGGTTTGCCCCTCGACCTGGTGGTTGCGGTGGACGGCTATTATTCGTTCGACGCGGACGGATCATTCTGGCAATTCGCGCTGAATCGCGCGTTACAGTTGTCGGACAAGCTTACCCTGGAGGGTTCCGGAACCTACGGCATCAACACCGGCTATGTCGCCGACGGTCACCGCGGGGGCAACCATGCCGCCGCGCGGTTAGGGGCCGAATACGCCGTTACTCCCACGCTCATGTTTACCGCTCACGGGACTTACAGTTGGGCGGTGGGACAGAGTGAGAACAGGCCTGGCGACGAGCTGCTGAAGGATTTTTTTCACTGCGGTGTGGGTTTGCAGTGGTCCTATTAACGATTTAACCGCTAGCTGCCGCGCTCAAAACAAAGTCTTTGTTGTAACCGCTCACTTCTGCCTCTGTCAGGAATTGGCGATAGTTGGAAATGCCGCCAAAGTAGGCGAGGCCGGTACGGGATTTACCCGGCACGTTTTTGCCCATGTACCAGCTTTCGGTGAGCGGAAAGAGGGTTGCGGACACAGCTTCCTCGCACAGTCCGCCCCAGTGGTCTTCCGCCTCCGCGGTGGGTTCGATGCGGGTCAGTTTGCGTTCCTCCAGTTTGCGCATCAGGCGACCCACCCACTCGATTTGTTCCTGGCCCAGAATGATCGGTTGAAACAACGGCGCCGGGCTGCCCGCGGCGTTGATAATAAACAGATTTGGAAAACCCGCGCTCATCAGACCCATATGGGTTCGGGCGCCATCTTCCCAGTGCTCGGCGAAGGTGATGCCGTTGCGCCCGCGTACATCCATCGCTTTTAGCGAGCCGGTCATGGCGTCAAAACCGGTGGCAAAAACCAGCGCGTCGAACGCGTATTCCGTTTCCCCTACGCGCACCCCCTTGGGAGTGATTTCGTCGATGCCGTGCTGGCTGATATCCACCAGGGTGACGTTGTCCTGCGCGTACACTTCGTAGTAGTTGGTCTCGGCGATCAGGCGCTTGGTGAGCGCCGGGTATTTGGGGGTGAGAATGTCCGCCAGTTTGGGATCTTTGATGCGCTCGCGAATTTTGGCGCGCAAATACTCGGACAGAAATTCATTGGCTTCCAGGTTGGTGTACACGTCGGGATAGACGTTGTAAAAACTGAGCCCGCCGTTTTTCCAGCGCTCGTCGAACAGTGCTTGCCGTTCTTCAGGGGTGGCGTCCAGGGCTGATCCGGTGACCGGCTGGCCAATATCATAGTTGAGCGCGACCCAGCCGCCAAAGGAGCTGTAGCGTTCGGCGGCCCGCCACTGGGCGTAATTGGCTTTCACCCGGGTAGAGTATTCCGCCGGCATGGGGTGATTGCGCAGGGGCAGGCAATATCCCGGTGTGCGCTGGAACACGTGCAGGTGGCCGACCTCGCTGGCGATGGTGGAAATAATCTGTACGCCGGAGGAACCGGTGCCGATAACACCGACGCGCTGACCGCTCAGATCGACACCTTCCCGGGGCCAGCGGGCACTGTGGTACTGGGGGCCCTTAAAAGTATCGAGACCCCTGAATTTGGGTTTGATGGGCTGATTTAGCATACCGGTGGCCATAATCACGAAGCGCGCACGCACGGTTTCCCCGGTGCTGGCGTGCAGCACCCAGTGGTCCGCGGTTTCATCAAATTCCGCAACATCGATGCGCGCATCGAGCTGAATATCCCGGCGCAGGTCGAGGCGGTCGGCCACGAAGTTCGCGTACCGACACAGCTCATCGGCACTGGGATAGCGTTCCGACCAGGTCCATTCCTGTTCGATGACATAGGAAAACGACAGGGAGTATTCGATGCTTTCAATATCGACTTTAAGTCCTGGATAACGATTCCAGTACCAGGTGCCGCCCACATCACTGCCGGCCTCGTACAGGCGCGCGCTAAAGCCCAGTTCGCGCATGCGGTGCACGGCGGTCAGGCCAGCGAATCCGGCGCCGACGATAACGACGTCGTAGTTGGTGGTTGTCGTACCTTGAGGATTTGTCATGGCTAAGCTCTCGCTGGGTATTACCTTATTGCGGCTGCCGAGGCGTCACTAGAGACGCCTCGGCAGTGGTGTTAATCCAGATATTCAAAAACTTTTACCACCCGTATTGCACCGCGAGTGTTGCTGGCAATACTGGCAGCGGTTTCGGCCTCGAGGCGGGTGACAATGCCCATCAGGTAAATAACTCCGGCCTCCGTGACAACTTTGATGCGTCGGCCTTCAATATCACTACGGGCCAGCAATTTGCTTTTCACTTTGGTGGTTAACCAGCTGTCGTTGGTGCGCGCCAGCAGCGAGGAGGGACCCTGCACCTGAAGCTCGTTGTGGACCTGGCGCACGCCGCGAAATTTTCGAGCGGTGTCCCCGGCGAGGGTGCGCAGGGCGTCATTGGGAACTTCACCGGTCAGCAAAACCACTTTGTTGTAGGTGGTGACATTAAAATGCGCGACGTCCAGTTGCGGGTGGGCCTTCTTAATATTGACCGAGATGAGCGTATCCATTTGCCAGTCGTCCAGATCGGCACCGAGGGACGTTTTGCCAGGATCTGGCTCAATGGGCTCTTTGGTGACGGCATCGATGGTGGTGGCACAGCCCGTGACCAGCAATGCGCCGAAAAGTAGTGCGACAAGCGGCTTCCTGATCATGCAGTGGATCCTCCGAATAACTGTTGCTCTATCAAATCACAAATACAAAACAGGGACAGCATGTGAATTTCCTGTACGCGGTATTGGTTGCTGTTTTCGGCATAGAGTTCCAGGTCCCCGTCTGCCAGTTGTGACGAAATGGCATTGTCGCCAGTTGCGGTCAGCGCGATGACTGTCATGCCACGCTCGTGGGCGGCAGCAATCGCCTGCACTAATTCGAGGGGGCTCTCCCCGGCACTGAACGTTATCAGAATATCTCCAGCTAGTGCCAACGCGCGCACCTGCGCACTGAAGTTATCCGCACGGCTGCCTTGCGTTGCGCCGTAGCCTGGATTGCCGTCAAGAGCAATGGCGGCAAAGCCGGGGCGTTCGATCTGGTATCCGCGCATCAGGCAGCGCACCAGAATAGTCACCAAGGCCGCCGATAATCCAGTGCCGCAGCACAGCAGTTTTTTTTCAGCGAGCAGGCCTGCGACGATGCGTCGCGCGGCTTCGGCAATGGCGGGGGACAGAGCTTCACCGACCGCCATTTTGGCTTCGATACTACGGTGAAAATGCTCGATTACCCGTTGTTTCATGGTCGTTTACCAGGTGTCAGGCATCGGGGCGAAAGGCATCGCGAATCCAGTCCAGATGGTAGCCCTCGCGACTGTCGTCGGGGGTTAAACAAATGGCGTCAAACCGACACGGACAGGTATCGCCCAACTGTTCGCTGTGCAGATAGTGGGCAGACGCACGCACAATACGCTGCTGCTTACGAGAATCAATGGATTCCGCAGCATTGCCGAAGCGCACATCGCTGCGCAGACGAACCTCGGCAAACACCAGGGTTTTATGGTGTTCGGCAATCAGGTCGATTTCGCCTCTGGGGGTTCGATAATTGGTGGCGCGAATGCGCAATCCCTGGCGGCGCAAAAAACGTGCGGCCAGTTGTTCGGCCTTTGCGCCTGGATTTGTGGTTTCGTTGGTGCGGGCTTTGCGGCCAAACATCAGCGTTCGAGTGTCCCGCGCACCGGGTAGACTTTGCCGTTGCGAAATTCCGCCCACTGTTGCTGTTGCAGCACGCGGTGGTCGGCCCCCAGGGTCAGGGTGCCGGTGTAGCCGTCCAGTTGAGCGGATCCGTCCATTACCGTAATCCATTGATGCAGTTGGTAGGCGTCGCTGCCGAGGGCGAACAGTTGGCGATAGGCCGGTGGCACACTACTGCCAGCCTGCAGGCCGCCGGGGGTCTTGCCCGGTAGACTCCAGGGCATGGCGCTAAACTGAATGCCGGAAAGATCCTGGTCGCGATTTTGATCGGGTGTGCCCACGTATATCAGCGAGGTGGCGTACACCGGTAAATCGCTGGCGTACAGAAAGTCGAGGGTGGGTTTGATCTGGCGACCCTGGTCGGTATTGGCTATCAACAGCACCATGTCGATATCCTGACGACGACGTGGCGCAGACTCCAGGTTTTTGCCGAGGGTGCGCTGCAGGCGATCGGCCCGCTGTTTGCTCTGATCGATCAACAAAATTTGCGCGAGTTGCGGACTGAAATCCCGTTCGTTGGCGGCATAGGGTGGTAGCGAAATAAGGGTGCCACCGCGCGCGAGCCAGCGATTGCGAAAGGCGCGCAGGGCCGCGTTACCCCAGGATGTGTCGGCGGTGATGGTGAGCGCGGAGCGGTGGCCCTGCAGCCAGGCGCGATCGGCAATTTGGTACGCTTCGTCGGCGATGGACAGACCGAACTGATACAGGTTGGTGGGGATCGGTGCGCTGGCGCCGATACTGGTCGCAGGGCTCCCACCGGGTTCCCCAGACGCCAGGCTTTCCACTTCTTCAAGATAATTCAGGGCAATGGTCGGGACCGGCAGTTCTGGCAATGCCGCGAGTGTGGCGACATCCTCCTTGCGCAACGGTCCGACCACCATTTGCGCGCCTTCGTTCAGGGCCCGCTGATAGACGTCTATCACGTTGCCCGCGCCGGTGTCGTAGACAAGTACTGGCGGCGCGCCGCCCTGTTGATTGGTGCTGTACCAGGCCGCGAGAAAGCCGTCGCGGATAACGGCGCCGGCTTCACCATAGGCGCCTTGCAGGGGCAGCAACAGGGCCAGTTGACCTAACTGCTGCGGTTGCGGCTGGGCAATGGACGCGGGTTGGGATTTAAGGCCCATGCTGGCTGGTGGGTAAATGGCCACCGGGTGGGTGGACCAGTGTTGGCGCCAGGCACTAACGGCGCTGTCTTGCAGCTGCTGGTTATCGCCGCTGGCGCGCCAGGTCTGCACCAGTTGGTACCAGCCCTTTAGTTCTGTGTCAGTGGTCGAAACCAATAATTGTGCGATGGTCTGTTCCGGTGTGCGCAGGAGTATCTGCCAGATTTTTTCGTGCACCGCGGCGATGCGCTCGGGTTTTTTCAGCAGGCGCACGAGAGCGCGGTACTCGGTCACACTTCCGGTATCGTCACCCAGGGAGGCGTATAGATCGCCGCGCTGTTCGCGCCAACGTCGCTGCAGATCAACCGGCAATTGCTGCCATTGGGATTCCAGTGGTGGGGTCGCCAAAAAATCGCGGGCGTCGAAATAACGCGCTTCGTGGGTGGCAATGGACGCCGATAGCAAGGCGTAGGTGGCGAGTTCGGGCAAGCGCAATACGGTGTAGTCGAGGGGCGCTAACAGCGCTTGCGCGGCTGAGAAGTCGCGCATGTGGAAATACGCATCCGCGGCGGCCACTTGATGATGTTCCTTCTGTGGCGATGGCGCCGTCGCGGCCAGCGCCAGCTCCTGCGCAGCGCGCTGGCTATAATTTTCGCCGGTCGTGTATGCTTGTTCAGGAATTTGCTGCATGCCGCCGCACCCTGCAATGAGTAGCGGGAGAATCCACAGGCAGTGACGAAACTTACAAATTAAAGGCATTGAGTAGATCCAGGGCTTCAGGGAGTCTTATGTCAGGCACATTGTTTGTGGTTGCAACACCCATCGGGAATCTGGGGGATATGGTACCCCGCGCTGTGACGATACTCCAGACGGTTGATCTCGTCGCCTGCGAGGATACACGCCATACGGGTCGGTTGCTGGCGCACTTTAGTATCGACAAGCCGCTGGTCGCCTATCACGATCACAGCGACGCCGCGCGCATTCAGCGAATACTGAGTACCCTCGAGGAGGGCAAACAGGTGGCGTTGGTCACCGATGCCGGAACTCCGCTGGTGTCGGATCCCGGCTATCAACTGGTGCGCCTGGCGCGGGAGCGGGGCATCGATGTGTGCCCCATACCCGGGGCCTGCGCGGCCATTGCGGCGTTGAGCGTGGCGGGGCTGCCCAGTGATCGTTTTGCGTTTGAAGGTTTTCTGCCCGCCAAAGCTGGCGCGCGGCGCAAGCGCCTCGAAGGGCTGGTGGGAGAGTCGCGCACGCTGATTTTTTACGAGGCACCGCACCGCGTTATGGAGGCCGTTGCTGACTTGCGCGCAGTATTTGGCACTGATCGCGAAGGTTTTCTGGCCCGCGAAATCAGCAAGACCTTCGAGACATTTACGGCGGGTACCCTGGGCGAGCTGGAGTCCAATATCGCTGGCGATGCGAATCAGCAACGGGGCGAGATGGTGATTATCGTGCGCGGTGCAAACGCCGTCGACACGGATACGGGACAGGCCGAACAAAGGCGAGTGCTGACGCTGTTGATGGCCGAGCTGCCGTTAAGGCAGGCGGCGAATCTGGCTGCGCGTATCACCGGGGCCAGTAAAAACGCACTCTATCAACAGGCGCTGGCGCTGCGCGACGACGCTCCGGAACAGGGCGATCCGCGTTAGCGTGGTAATATTCATTGGTACGCACTAAGCACGCGTCGGTGTGCAGGTGTTTGTGTAACCGGGTTTTTTAGGTGAACGGCCGTATGAGGAACTATATCCCGTGAGTACTTTATTGGATCAATTATTGGTTCTACTCGAACTGGAACGTATTGAAATAAATCTGTTTCGCGGTAAAAACTGGGATATCGGTTCAAAGAATGTGTTTGGTGGACAGGTGCTGGGCCAGGCGCTGGTGGCGGCGGGCAATACGGTGGAAGGGCGCAACGTCCATTCGCTACACGGTTATTTTTTGCGCCCTGGGGACAAACAGGTACCGATTGTTTACGAGGTGGATCGCATCCGCGACGGTGGTAGTTTTACCACTCGTCGTGTGGTGGCCATTCAGCATGGCAAGGCTATTTTCAGCATGTCCGCGTCGTTTCAAAAGGCCGAGGAAGGGGTTCATCATCAGATTGATATACCGCCGGTTCCCGGTCCCGATAATCTGGCCTCCGAACGGGAGGCGCGCCTGGCTATCGCGCACCACTTGCCGGAAGATCAACGGGAGTTTTTTATTAAGGAACGTCCCATTGAAATGCGTCCCGTGACCCCGGACGACTTGTTATCCGATGAGAAAAAAGCGCCGCACCAGATGTTCTGGCTGCGGGCTAATGGCAAGTTAAATGACGATGTGCCGCTACATCAGGCACTGCTGGCTTACACGTCGGATTTTTATTTTATGGGTACTGCCATGCGCCCTCATGGGCTGACCTTTGCGACGCCGGGTATGCAGGCCGCCAGTCTCGACCACGCCATGTGGTTTCACGGGGAGTTTCGCATGGACGACTGGCTGCTGTATGTTATGGAGAGCCCGGCATCTTCCCACGGCAGGGGGTTAAATCTGGGACGTATCTATCGCGCGGATGGCGCGCTGGTAGCGAGCTGTGCCCAGGAAGGGTTGATGCGTCTGCATCGGGACAAAAAATAATTCGGCTTGATTTGTTAATCCGTTACGCACACACCCGACAAACGGGGGTGGCTCCTCGTTTGCGGGCGTCAACAACAGGCAACTGCGGCCGCACAGATTAGTAACCGCCGGCCTGTGAAAAAATCTTTTGCGGGTTTTTAATCATCATGGTGTCGACGTCGGACTGACTAACACCCGCTGCGAGCAGGCCTGGAATGACGTCCCTGGGAACGTGGGCATAGTTCCAGTGGGGGGCAAACTGCTCGACATATTTCTGGTCAAAAAAATCCTGGTGGCTACAGGCGTCGTGGGATACGACCATTTGCCCGGCGTAACCTTTAGCCACCAGCTTGGCGACCATTTGAATGCGTTTTTCGGTGGGTAGAAACTGATCCAGGCCAAAGCGATCCATGCCGATAAAACTGCCCTGGTCGAGAATTTTTAGCAGGTAATCCATGTCGTCTGAATCGCCGCAGTGACCGATAACCACCCGCGATAAATCGACACCAAATTCTTTAAAGGCTTTTTGCTGGTCGAGCCCGGAATGATTGGCGACCGATGTATGAGTGGAAATGGGCACACCGGTAGCGCGATGGGCGATGGCGCTGGATTGCAGCAATTTTTTATTGAACTCGTTGACGCCAGGCGCATCGGTGGCGCATTTGATAACGCCGGCGCGGATGCCGGTGCCGAGAATGCCGTCGTTGATGTCCCGCAGCATGTAGTTGGACAGCTCTTCCGCGGTCCAGCCGTGCATCCAGGGTTCCTCGGTCCAGTAAAAACCGGTGGCGGCGATCACATTAACGCCGGAGGCTTCTGCCACGGCCTTGATGGTGTTGATGTCGCGTCCCAGATTAATCGGGGTGAGATCGACGATGGATTTTACCCCCAGATCCCTGGCTTTGATCAACGCGGCGGTGGCCTTGGGAATTTCTTTTTCCTTCACGTAGTAATCGTTGTAATTTTGGCGCATGGACCAGTTGGCCACCGTGATGTGTTCGTGCATCAGGCAAAAACCCAGGTCCTGCGGATCCATTGGACCCAGAACGGTTTGTACTTGCGCCATGGTGTGCTCCTTTGAAAGTATTGTCAGGGGTGATTATGAAATGCTGCGCGCTGCAGCGTCAGTCCGGCCCGCGGTTGAAGCGTTCGAGTACGCTCCTGGCTTCGGCCACGATGTCGGCTATCACGTCGGCGGCGGGTTTTACGGACCGTATCAGGCCCGCGCCCTGCCCGGCTGGCAGGGAACCGTTGTCCATGTCGCCCAACAGCCGCCCGCGGTGGGCGGCAGCGGCGCCGACGTGCTGCAATTGCAGGGGGAACGGTTCGATGTCTCGTTCCCTGCCACGCCAGGAGCGGGTAAATTGATTGTCGATCAGGCGGCAGGGCTTGCCGCTATGGCAGCGGCTAACGACGGTGCCGTCCACCCCGATCGCGGCGATCTGTTGGCCATAGTCAGGGTGGGCGTGGGCTTCGGTTGTGGCGATAAAGCGAGTGCCCATCCACACCGCCTGGGCACCGAATGCGAGTGCCGCAATCAGTCCCCGGCCATCCACCAGACCACCACCGGCGACCACCGGTACCTGTACCGCGTCGACTACCGCTGGCACCAGGGTTGAGGTGGCGATGGTTCCCACGTGGCCGCCGCCTTCGCTACCGGAGGCGATAATGGCATCCACGCCAGCTTCCGCGAGGATTTTCGCCTGCGCAACCGAGCCCACCACGGACATGACGAACATGCCCTGCTGGTGGGCTGCGTCTACGAACCCGGCGGGGTTGCCCAGGCCAGAAATTAACACGGGAACTTTCTCACGCAGGCAGACATCTATCTGCGCCTGGACATTTTTGGCGTAGGCAATGGTTTCTGCGTCGATAACTTTGGGTTTGCCAAACAGGATATCGACACCAAAGGGTCGCGCCGTGAGAGTGCGCGCGATTCGAATTTCAGTGCGCAGTTCGTCAGCGGTCATGTAGCCCGCACCGATCACGCCAAGACCGCCGGCACGGGATACCTCGCCCGCCAGCTTGCCGGTGGCGATAAGCCCCATCCCGGCCTGAATAATTGGATAGCGAATACCCAGAAGTTTACATAGCGGTGTGGTTAGCACGGGTGATGCCCCTGTTACCTCAATCCATTGGGGGTTAAACGGGTATGCCCGTCGTTTATTGTAGGAACCCTAAGATAAAAGATTATGTGTATTAACCCAAGCAAAAGTTTGTCTCGGCGCCCGATATCGATGTTGTACAGGAAATAACTTTGGTACCCTGCCCGTGGGAGTCGGCCGGGCGATCGCTGTTCGTTGGCAGGGGCTATCGCGAAAGCGGTAACCCTGGTTAGCGGGGGGAGGAAAGTCCGGGCTCCACAGGGCAGGGTGCCAGGTAACACCTGGGAGGCGCGAGCCTACGGAAAGTGCCACAGAAAATATACCGCCGATGGCCACAGCAGCAATGCCGTGCGCACAGGTAAGGTTGAAATGGTGCGGTAAGAGCGCACCGCGCGACTGGCAACAGGCGTGGCAGGGTAAACCCCACCCGGAGCAAGACCAAATAGGAATCCATTGGCGCGGCCCGCGCTGGATTCGGGTAGGTTGCTTGAGGCTCGCGGTGACGCGAGTCCCAGAGGAATGATCGTCCTCGACAGAACCCGGCTTACAGGCCGACTCCTTTTTTTTCCAGCCTTTTTTCTTCGCGTAATGCAGTGCTTCCCGCGGCGTCTTCGCAACGACCAATAACCATTTGTCCGTGTTTGGCCGCCACTAGTCGTATGCCCGTAATTTTTGCGCAAAAACCCTAAAGATTTGCCCCGTGGTACCGACAACTCGGGCGATCCCTGTCAGGCATCGCGCCGTGCCCACGGTCCACACTGTGAATCGACAGCGCGCTGTGACAGGGCAAAAGTTGACGCAAATAACGACCGCTGGGGCATGGACTATGAGCAAATTTTCTTCGCTGGTCACCGCGTGCTTGCTGACGTATGCGAGCACTGCTTTCTCCGCGATTGTGTATTACAGCGATATACCCGCAGACACAATTAGTACTGGTGCGGTGACTTCCACGGGGTATTACGATGTGCCGGATACCTGGAGTTACTGGGTGTTTGCCGGACAGGCTGGCACGGAGGTTACCCTGACGGTCAACCGTCTTGAGGCCGATCTGGACCCTGCGTCGGGGTTGTTCGCGGGATTTATTTACACCACCGGCGAAGCGCCGGTGGATATTTACTCGGGTCTGGCCTACGGGGACGATGAACTGGATCCGCCAGCGGGTATTGGCGGCGATTGGGGCGATCCGCAAATCGTGTTTACGCTGCCCGCAGATGGCTTCTACACCTTCGCGGTGACCAATTTTTTACCAGGTTTGTCCAACGGTGGGGACGGCCAGTTCGGCTTCGCAACGACGTTACAGGGCGTCAATGTATTACCGGTTTTTGCACTCCTTGAATCCCATCCGTATACCTATTCCCACGCCATGATCGATCAGCTGAGCGACGCGGTGACCCAGCCGATCTTTGCTGATCTGACCAGGGCGACCGGGTCGCCCCAGGATTCCGGCTGCGGTTTTTCCGCCACTAATGGTCGTCTCGATGGGGGTTCTTACAGCTCCATCGGTTATCAGCTCTGTGGTAGAGGCATCCTGGTGGGGGCCAGCCTTCACCAGGCGCAAACCACTAACAATAGTCGCCAGGCCGGTCAGGAAGTAGAGGCTGACGCCAGGGGCCTGTCAGCGTATTTCGCCCATGCTTTTGCGCGCAACTGGAAAGTGAACGGAATTGTGAGCTATTTTCGCACCGACTTCGATTACACCAACCGCCAGCTGGGCACCGTCTACAGGGCGAACAATGAGGTGGATACGCTGGCGGCAAAGGTGTGGGTTGATCGGGAGTGGCGTTTCGCCAATGGGTTCTCCGTTATTCCGTTTGCGGGTATAGATTACAGTTACAATCGCTTCGGTGAGGCGACGGAAAAAAATAGCGGTTTTTTGAGTCTCGATATCGAAAGCTTCACCACGGAATCGACCTCACTGCGCGGCGGTATAAATGTTAACTTTCCGGCGGTATGGATTCGATCCGTGCGGGTACAACCCTACGTCATGGCGATGGTAGATAGTCGGCTCGCCTGGAGCGATGAAACCTTAACCGCCCACTATCAATCGTTGGAGAATGTCACCATTCAGGCGGATCTGGACGAACCCGAAACCACCAGCGTACTGGGCCGTGCCGGGTTAAAAATGCGTATGAACAATATCGCGATGGACTTTAACGTGCGCAACGACGAGGGCTTTGCTGGTAATTCGCAGCAGAGCTGGGCGCTGGGTGCGTCCGTACATTTATTGTTCTAAAGCGTGTTCTGACCGTCGCCTGATGTGTAGCTGGGAGCCTGTTAAGAGGTGTTGCAGGGATAGTTTCACCTGGTGAAAAGTCTATTGTCTCACTCGATTTTCTTTGCTGCCACGGATTTGGCGGCTCCTTTCTCCCCATTGGCAACCGGATTTATTGGTGCGCGCTGCTGATATTAGCCCTATCTGACCAGATTTTTCGCTCCTTTCAGACACAAAGACGGGTTTTCCATAAAATTGGCAAGATTTATAGCAAAATCATCTTGTTATTAAAGTAATACATTAAGTTATGATTTTACCGACATGTTTTTATTTGATAAATAAATTCACACCGCTCTGTCCAGCCGCGATTTTGTCGTAACTTCCTGAGTTTTAGAGAAATTTTCCCCTGTTTTGTGTATCAGCTGCCTTGACTTTGGCGGTTTCTGAAATATAGTGTCGCTATGTGGGGAAAAGTGGGGAAAAGTGGTTTTCCCCTCATGCTCCACTCATAACAAAACTCCGGGAGCGTGTGTGTTTCGAGGCAGCAGCGAAATTAATATGGATGCCAAAGGGCGCATGGCGATTCCCGCGCGGTTTCGCGACACCCTGATGTCTCAGGGTGGGGCGCTGGTCGCTACCATCGATACCCAGGACGCCTGCTTGTTTATTTACCCCATGCCGGAATGGGAAAAAATTGAGAGTCAACTCGCCAAATTACCCACGTTTAACCCGGATACGCGGCGCCTGCAGCGACTGTTGATTGGTCATGCGCGGGAAATGGAGCTGGACAGCAATGGTCGCGTATTGATGCCCCCGGAGTTGCGCGACTACGCCCAACTCGAAAAAAAGGTAGTGCTGGTGGGGCAGAGTCATCGATTTGAGCTATGGAGTCTTGATAACTGGAACGCCAAACGCGAGGAATGGTTGGCGGAAGCCGCTGGAGAATTGGTAATACCCGCAGAAATGCAGTCCCTGTCCTTGTGATTAGTTAGGGGAGTGGCCATGCAAAAATCGGTCGACCACAGGACCGTGCTGCTACAGGAAGCCGTGATGGCGTTGGTCACGAACCGCAATGGTTTTTACATTGATGGCACTTTTGGCCGTGGCGGTCACAGCGCGGCAATCTTGAATATGTTGTCCGCCGAGGGGCACTTGTTAGCGGTGGACAAGGACCCGGAGGCGTGTGCCGTGGGCATGCAGCTTTTTGCTGAGGATCAACGTTTTGAGATGGTGCACGGATCGTTCGCGGAATTAGCAGCGTGCCTTGAGCAACGCGGCCAGCAAGGAACGGTGGCTGGTGTGTTACTGGATCTGGGCGTTTCCTCGCCACAGCTGGATGACCCCGGTAGAGGTTTTAGTTTTAGCAAGGATGGCCCCCTCGATATGCGTATGAATAGCGCGGCAGGTGTCAGCGCGGCGCAATGGCTGGCGACAGCGGCTGAGCAGGATATTGCGCGGGTACTCAAAGAGTACGGTGAGGAAAAGTACGCGCGGCGCATGGCGCGCGCGATTGTCGCGGCGCGCGGACAGAGTGCCATTACCACCACCGGTGCGCTGGCGCACATTATTGCTACCGCCAATCCGGCCTGGGAAAAGGGCAAACACCCGGCCACCCGCGCGTTTCAGGGTATTCGCATTTTCATCAATCGCGAGCTTGAGGATCTGCAGATTTTCCTGGCGCAGGTGCTCGACCTGCTGCGGGTCGGGGGGCGGCTGGTGGTGATCAGTTTCCACTCCCTCGAGGATCGCATCGTCAAGCGCTTTATTCGCGATCACGAACGTCCCGTGGTGCCGCGCGGCATACCGGTTTTTGAGCGTGATATCCCGCGCCGTATGCGCAGCGTGGGCAAGGCGGTGCGTCCCGCTCCTGCTGAGGTGGACGACAATCCGCGCGCACGCAGTGCGGTGATGCGGGTTGCAGAAAAGTTGATGTGAGCTCGCTGCCATGGTTTTGGTGATGTCGAGCAGGTGGACGGGCAGATGGGTGCTGGGGCTGTGGTTGGCGGTCATGGGTAGTGCGCTGGGTGTGGTGGTGACCAGCCATATGTGCCGGCAGTTGTATGCAGAGCTGGCGTCGCTGCAGCAGCAGGAAAATCAACTGCAGGTTGAATGGGGTCAGTATTTGTTGGAGCAAAGTTCCTGGGCGTCCCTGAGTCGCATTGAGCGCCAGGCGACGGAGAAGTTGGGTATGCATGTCCCGGCAACGGACAAAATAATTATGGTTACACGGTGATGGACAAGCCGCTGAAGGCAGCTGCATCGGGGGCCCTGGTGCTGGCCCGCTGGCGCTACCTGGTAGCGGTCGCGGCGCTGGTGACGCTGCCCGTTATGGCGGCCTGGCATATAGCCGGACTGCAGGTCATGCCCGATCGGGATCGGGGTTTTGCTTTCTTGCAAAGTCAGGGTGCCGCCAGAACGGTTCGTGTGGAACCCATTCCCGCTTATCGCGGCGTGATTTCCGACCGCCGCGGCGAGCCGTTGGCGGTGAGTACGCCGGTGGTGTCGTTGTGGGCCAATCCACAATTGGTCGCGGGTGATGACGACCGCGTGGTATTGCTGGCCCGCGCTCTCGGTGTGGATGCGGGGCAGTTACAGGGGCGCCTGGAACAGTTTCGGAATAAGGAGTTTATGTATCTCGCCCGGCAGTTGACTCCCGACGAGGCGGACAAAGTCCTGCGTCTCGATATCGCGGGGGTATACGGTCAGCAGGAATACAAACGATTTTATCCGGCTGGCGAAGTGGTTGCCCAGTTAGTTGGATTTACAAACATTGATGACCGCGGACAGGAGGGCATGGAGCTGGCGTACGAGCGGCAGCTCGCCGGGGTGCCGGGTGCCAAGCGCGTGATCAAGGATCTCAAGGGCCGGGTGATCAAAGATCTGGAATTGGTGCGCAGCGAAAAACCGGGAAAAAACCTCACGTTGAGTATTGATTTGCGTTTGCAGTATCTCGCCTACCGGGAGTTGAAGGCGGCCATTGGCCGCTTTCAGGCCGCATCCGGTTCGGTGGTGGTGGTGGATGTGCGCAGCGGGGAAATTTTAGCGATGGTGAATCAGCCATCCTACAATCCCAATGATCGCACGCGCCTCGACACCAGCGCGATGCGCAACCGGGCCGTAACCGACCTGGTGGAACCCGGCTCGTTGATGAAACCGCTGACAGTGGTGGCGGCTCTGGAAAGTGGCAAATTCACTCCCGATTCAATCATCGACACCAGTCCTGGCTATGTGCGTGTTGAAAACAAGACGTTTGTCGATCACAGCAACTACGGGCCGTTGACGGTAACCGGCATATTGACCAAATCCAGCCAGGTGGGAATTACCAAGATCGCGTTGGAGCTACCGCCAGAGCATATTCGCGATGTGTTCGAGCGGGTGGGGCTGGGTCGCGATACTGGTACCGGCTTTCCGGGAGAGAGTGTCGGCAGTCTGCCGGGCAAACAACGCTGGCGGGCGATTGAGCGAGCCACATTCGCGTTTGGTTACGGGCTGTCCTCAACCCCCCTGCAACTTGCGCAGGCGTACGCCGTATTGGCCAATAATGGTGTCCATCAGCCGGTCAGTTTGCTTAAGCGGGAAGCCGGTAATGGCGCTGTACCCGGGGAGCAGGTGATAGATCCCGCAGTGGCGCTGGCGGTACGCACCATGTTGCAAAACGTGACCTTGCCGGGTGGCACCGGCACGCGCGCGGCGATTCCGGCCTACGCGGTTGCGGGCAAAACGGGTACCGCTCACAAGGTAGGCGCGGAGGGTTACCAGAAAAGTCGCTACATTTCGCTCTTCGCCGGCATGGTGCCGGTGCACAACCCGCGACTGGTGACGGTGGTTGTGGTGAATGATCCGCAGGGCGGGAGCTATTTTGGTGGCCTGGTGGCGGCACCGGTATTTGCCCGGGTTACCGCTGATGCGTTGCGTTTATTGAATATCGCGCCGGAGTTGGTGGACGGCAAGCAGGTGCTCGCCCGGGACAGCAAAGTGGCGCGGGAGGACAAATCGTGATGCCGGCGGCTAACGGGCAAGCCGTGGCGACATTGGGTTCGCTGCTGCCGCATGTGCCACTCGCTCCGGCGGTGGCTGCTCTGCCGGTAGCGGCGTTAAAGCTGAACAGTGGGGAAATTGTTCCAGCGCGCAGGGCAGGCGACGAGCAGCTTGCGGGAGATGTGTTTGTTGCCGTGCCTGGTGCGCGGGTTGATGGCCGGGATTTTATCGCACAGGCGGTTGCGGCCGGAGCTGTCGCGGTGCTCGCGGAAGCCTGGGACGCGACAGGCGTTGGCGCTGCTGCGCCAGCAGACTCGACCGCGATTAAAGCCGTGCCGATAATTCAAGTGCCCGGTTTACGCGCCCAGCTCAGCGCAATTAGCGCGCGATTTTATGCGGATCCCAGCGCTCATATGACGGTGACCGGCGTCACCGGCACCAATGGTAAAACCACCTGCAGCCAGCTACTGGCCCAGTTATTTCACGTGCTTGGCGACATGGCCGGTGTGATGGGTACATTGGGCTGGGGCCCAGTGGGTGTCCCTGGAGAGGATCTGGTCGATACAGGAATGACCACGCCGGACGCGATTCACACCCAGCGTATTCTCGCCGCACTGCACGATAAGGGAGTGCGGCGGGTGGTGATGGAAGTGTCATCCCACAGCCTGGTACAGCAGCGCGCGGCAGCGGTGCACTTTGATACGGCTATTTTTACCAATTTGAGTCGCGATCATCTCGATTACCACGGCACCATGGACAATTATCGTACGGCAAAGGCGCGGTTGTTTGCGCAGCCCGGTTTGCGGCGGGCGATTATCAATCGGGACGACCCGGCCGGTCTCGCAATATCCGGGGAGTTGCCCGCAGGGGTTGACTGCTACCTGTATGCCGTCGCCGATCGGCGGGCAGATATCCATGCCGTTACCTGCACCTTGTCCGCGCGGGGAATTGAGGCCCGCATCGTCAGTCCCTGGGGCGAGGGCATGCTGAGTAGTCAGCTGCTGGGGGAATTTAATCTTAGCAATTTACTGGCTGTTGTCGCCGCTGCCTGCGCGCAGGGATTTACGCTGCCGCAAGTGTTGGCAGCGGTGCCGCAATTAACGCCAGTGCCAGGACGTATGCAGTTGGTTGATGCACACACGCAACCGATGGTTGTGGTTGACTACGCCCACACGCCAGATGCATTGCATCAGGCGTTGGCGGCTTTGCGTAGCCATTGTGGCGGCGTATTGTGGTGCGTATTTGGCTGTGGCGGTGATCGCGATCGCGGCAAGCGGGCGCAGATGGGGGCCATTGCCGATGCGCATGCGGATCGGGTCGTGATTACCAGCGATAATCCTCGCGGCGAAAAACCGCAGCGGATTATTAACGATATTGTAGATGGAATCCGTAGTGGGCGCGCGCAGGTCATGGCCGATCGCCGGGAAGCTATTCACTACGCGATTTTGACAGCGCAGCCGCGAGATCTGGTGTTGATTGCCGGTAAGGGACATGAAACCTATCAGTGGGTGGGTGAAAACCGTTGGCCCTTCAGCGATATGGCCGAGGCGCGTCTGGCGCTGCGCGCGCGGGTGTCGCCGTGACGGTGCGCGATTTGACGTTATCGCAGGCCGCGCAGTCCTTTGGGGGAACGCTGCTATATCCGGATTGTCGGTTTAATTCGGTATCTATCGATACTCGTACTTTGAGACCGGGTGATCTGTTTATTGCGCTGCGCGGTGCGCGGTTTGACGGTCACGATTTTTTACCGCAGGCAGCGCAGAGCGCTTGCGGAATAGTGGTGCAACAACCTGACAAGAATATCGCGCTGCCGCAGTGGGTGGTGCCCGATACTCTCGCGGCGTTGGGTCAGTTGGCGAGCCTCAATAGAGATCAATTCTCCGGTCCAGTAATTGCGATTACCGGCAGTAGCGGCAAAACCACGGTCAAGGAAATGGTGGCCGCGATTTTGAACGGCTGCGGGTCAACCCTCGCGACGCGAGGTAATTTGAATAATCACATCGGTGTACCGCTGACGCTACTGCGCTTGGAGGCACAACATCGCTACGCGGTGATCGAGATGGGCGCCAGCGCGCCCGGTGAAATTGCCTACGCGTGTGGCATTGCCCGGCCCACCGTTGCGCTGGTCAATAACGTGATGCCCGCCCATGTGGAGGGATTTGGTTCCCTGGTGGGTGTGGCGCGGGCCAAAGGTGAAATTTATCAAGGCCTGGGGGCCGAAGGCACGGCGGTACTCAACCTGGATGAACCCTGGGTGAGTGAGTGGCGCGCGACGTTGCCGTGCGTCAACATCCTGTCATTTAGTGTTAGCGATCAAACGGCCGATCTGAAAGTCACTGCTACCAGCTTTGACAACGACGGCCGCGGGACTTTCACGCTGGTGACCGCGTCCGGCAGTGTGTCGGTAAAACTGCAGGTCAGCGGGCGCCACAATCTTGCTAATGCGTTAGCGGCGTCCGCTTGCGCGCTGGCAGCGGGTGCGTCTCTGGCGAATATTGCAGAGGGGCTGGAAAAAGTCATGCCGGTGCATGGGCGCATGCAGTTCAAGTGTGGGAGTAACGGTGCGCGCATTATCGACGACAGCTACAACGCTAATCCCGGATCAGTATGTGCTGCGATCGATACCCTCGCAGGGTTTACTGGTGAACGTGTACTGGTGCTGGGTGATATGGCCGAGCTGGGTGAGGGCGCGGCACAGATGCACCGCGAAGTTGGCGCATACGCCAAGCAAAAAGGTATCGAAAAATTGCTGGCCGTCGGTCCCTGGAGCTTGCACACCGTCGCCGGATTTGGTGCCGGTGGCATCCATTTCAATGAGAAGGCAGCGTTGATAAAGGCGTTGGTAATCGCTTTGGGCGCAGATGCGACAGTGTTGATTAAAGGCTCCCGTAGCGCGGGGATGGAAGAGGTTGTGCAGGTAATCACAGCGGAGGAAAACCACTGATGTTGCTATGGTTAGCGGATTTTCTGTCGGAATACTGGCGCGCATTTGGAGTAGTGCAATACCTGACCTTTCGCGCCATTCTGGGGGTGCTTACCGCGCTTGGTATTTCCCTGCTGCTGGGCCCGATGGTGATCAGGCGCTTAAACCGCTTACAGATCGGGCAAACCATCCGCACAGATGGCCCACAAACTCATTTGAGTAAATCTGGCACGCCGACTATGGGCGGTGCCCTGATTTTACTGTCGATTTTTACCAGTGTGCTGTTGTGGTCGGATCTGTCCAGCCGTTACGTGTGGACCGTGTTGCTGGTTACCGCAGCATTCGGTGTGGTGGGCTGGATAGATGATTACCGCAAAGTGGTGGAAAAAAATTCCCGTGGGCTGCCGGGGCGCTGGAAATATTTGTGGCAGTCGGTGATCGCCCTGACGGCCGCGATTTTTCTGTACTACACCGCCACGGTGCCAGCAGAAACTCAACTGATTGTGCCATTTTTTAAAAGTGTGGCCTGGAACATGGGGCTCTTTTATATCGCGCTGACCTACTTCGTCATTGTTGGCACCAGCAATGCCGTCAACCTGACCGACGGTCTCGATGGTCTGGCGATTATGCCGACCGTACTGGTGGGTGGCGCGCTGGGGGTATTTGCCTACCTGGTGGGTCACGCCGAATTTTCACACTACTTGCACATTCCCTATATCGCCGGCGCCGGTGAGTTGGCGGTGTTCTGCGCGGCGCTGATGGGCGCGGGCCTCGGTTTTTTATGGTTCAACACCTACCCGGCGCAGGTGTTTATGGGCGACGTTGGGGCGCTCGCGCTGGGTGCCGCGCTGGGTGTGATCGCGGTCATTGTGCGCCACGAAATCGTACTCTTCATCATGGGCGGAATTTTTGTGCTGGAAACCGTCTCGGTGATCATGCAGGTCGCGTCCTTCAAGTTAACCGGTAAGCGCATTTTCCGCATGGCGCCGATTCATCATCATTTCGAATTAAAAGGTTGGCCGGAGCCGCGCGTCATTGTGCGGTTCTGGATTATTACTGTGGTGCTGGTGCTGTTTGGGCTAGCCACGTTGAAGCTGCGTTGAACCGCAGTCATTGATTAGCCAATGAAAGGTGAGCGGGTGTCACAACTGATCGCGAGCAACAATTTGACCGTGGTGGTGGGCCTGGGTGCTACCGGGCTGTCGGTGGCGCGCTTTCTGGCCAGGCGCGGGGAGCGGTTTGTCGCGGTCGATACACGCAGCGCTCCCCCTGGTCTGGAGGAGTTCAGGCGCATGGCGCCAGATATGTCGGTCGAGCTTGGGGAGTTGAATCCCGCGACACTGCTCGGCGCCACTCGCATTGTCGTTAGTCCAGGCCTGGATACACAGCATCCGGCGCTGCGGCGCGCGCGCGATCAGGGTATTGCACTGTGTGGTGATATTGAACTGTTTGCCGCCGCAGCGCGCGCTCCGGTGGTCGCTATTACGGGCTCCAATGGCAAGAGCACGGTGACCACGCTGGTTGGCGAAATGGCCCGGGCGGGCGGTAAAAATGTGGGTGTCGGCGGCAACCTGGGGACGCCCGCGCTCGACCTGCTGGCCGACGACCGCGATCTGTATGTGCTGGAATTATCCAGTTTTCAACTTGAGCTGGTGCACAACCTCAATGCACACGTCGCGACGGTGCTCAACCTCAGTCCCGATCATATGGATCGATACTCTGCGCTCGCGCACTACCACACCGCCAAGCATCGAATCTTTCGCGGAGCGCAGCAGGTGGTGGTGAATCGGGATGACGCCCTGTCGCGCCCCCTGGTGCCCGCCACCGTCAAGTACTGGACGTTTGGTTCCGGTGTACCTGACTTCAACGGATTCGGCATTGTGAATCGTGATGGCGCAGCGTGGCTGGCGTTCGAGTTCGAGCCCCTAATGCCGGTGGATGATGTGCGTATCAAGGGGCAGCACAACATCGCCAATGCGTTGGCGGCTCTGGCGCTGGGCCATGCGGCGGGCTTGCCAATGGCGGCGATGCTGGCCACGTTGAAGACTTTTGCCGGGCTGCCACACCGTTGCCAGACCGTCGCGACCCTCGGGGGTGTGACCTGGATAGACGATTCCAAGGCTACCAATGTCGGTGCGGCGATTGCTGCGGTCAATGGTTTTGCGCAGAGCTTCGAGCGCATTGTTCTGATCGCGGGTGGGCAGGGTAAAGGGCAGGATTTTGAACCGTTGCGTGCCGCGTTGGTGGGACGGGCCAGGCAGGTGGTATTGCTGGGCGAAGACGCGCCGCGCATTGAGCGCGCGCTGCGCGGTGATGTGCCCACCCTTTTCGCAACGTCCATCGAGACTGCTGTACAGGCTGCGGCACGGGTGGCAATGCCCGGGGATGCGGTGCTGCTCTCTCCGGCGTGCGCGAGCCTGGATATGTTTGCCAGTTTCGCAGAACGCGGCCAGCGTTTTGCGGCTGCGGTGGAGGCTCTGTCGTGAGTGTAATGGACGTAGCCATGAAAATTTCAATGCACCTACCGCGCGGCATTTTTTCGCCCCGGTTGTTGAAGGACTTCAAAGGCGTCGATAGCGCTTTGTTACTGGCGATGCTCGCATTGGCGTCCATGGGAATGATTATGGTGGCGTCGGCGTCAGTTGGTTTTGCCGCAGCGACTTATGGCGACAGCCTGTACTTTTTTAAACGCCATCTGGTGTACGTGTTGATGGCGGCGGGTGTACTGCTGGTGATGCTGCGCATTCCCTCCCGCCTGTGGTCCGAAAATGCAGGCCTGCTTCTGGCGATGGCTATTGCGCTGCTGATACTGGTATTGATTCCGGGCGTCGGGCGCGAGGTAAACGGTAGTCGTCGCTGGCTTGATCTGGGTCCTTTCAATGTACAGGTCTCCGAGTTAGCCAAGCTGGCGGTGATTGTATTTATGGCCGCTCATTTGCGCCGTAAACAGATTCAGGGACAGTGGCAAAACTTTGTCAAACATCTGGCAATTCTCGGTCTGGTGATCTTGTTGTTATTGCTGGAGCCGGATTTTGGCTCTTCAGTGGTGATCGCGGCAACGGTGCTGGTGATGATGTTTCTCGGCGGTGTCAGGTTGTGGCAGTTCGCAGGATTGTTACTGGTTGGCGTTGCAGGTCTGGTGGTGATCGCGATCAGTTCGCCCTATCGCATGCAGCGCCTGGTGACTTTTCTGGACCCCTGGGCGGATCAGTACAACAGTGGTTATCAGTTGACCCAGTCGCTAATCGCGTTTGGACGGGGAGAATGGTTTGGGGTGGGGCTTGGCAATAGCGTGCAAAAACTGTTTTACCTGCCGGAGGCGCACACCGATTTTGTGCTCGCCATCATTGGTGAAGAGTTTGGACTGTTCGGAATACTGGTGGTGCTTGGACTTTTTGTGCTGCTGGTTACCCGGGTGCTGGCGATTGCGCGCAAAGCGGTGCTACGGCAGGAATGGTTTGCAGTGTATTTGCTGTTCGGTATTGCTGCATTGATCGCAGGGCAGGCGTTTATCAACGTCGGCGTAACCTCGGGTCTGTTGCCGACCAAGGGCCTGACGTTGCCCTTTATCAGTTACGGCGGTAGCAGTTTGCTGGTGTCGAGCGCCATGGTGGCGCTGGTACTGCGGGTGGGCAAAGAACTTGACGGTGTACCGCTCACGCCAACGCAGCGGGTGCAACGGGCGCGAACTGGTGGCTAAACGGGTGATGATTATGGCGGGAGGCACGGGCGGGCACGTATTTCCGGCGCTGGCAGTTGCGCGGCAACTGCGCGACAGCGGCGTGGATGTGTGCTGGCTCGGAACCCAAAAGGGTATCGAAAGCGAACTGGTGCCTGCCGCGGGATGGCCGCTGATGTCTATCGACGTGGCGGGTATGCGGGGCAAAGGCCGGGTCGAGCAGTTGTGGGGTTTGGCTAGATTGCTAAAAGCGTTGTGGCAGGCGCTGCGTGCGCTGCGCGGCGCACGAGTGGATGCGGCGTTAGGGTTCGGTGGTTATGCGTCCGGCCCCGGTGGTGTGGCCGCGCGCCTGTTGGGTAAACCCCTGGTGATTCACGAGCAAAATGCCGTGGCGGGTACCACCAATAAAATCCTGGCGCGCTTCGCTACGCGCGTGCTCACCGGTTTTCCAGATACATTGTCGCGCGGTGAATATTGCGGTAATCCGGTGCGCGGTGAAATTCTGGCATTGCCGGAGCCGGCCCGGCGCATGATGGTCAACGCGTCGCGGCGGTCGCGCCTTCTGGTACTGGGCGGCAGTCTGGGTGCGGGCGTTATTAATCGCTGTGTGCCCGAGGCGCTGGCATTGATAGGGGTGGGTGAGCGACCGCAAGTTCGGCACCAAAGCGGCCGTCAGCATCTGGCGACAACCCGCGCAGCCTATACCGCCGCGGGTGTAGAAGCACAGGTCGACGATTTTATCGACGATATGGCCGGCGCCTATGGCTGGGCGGATTTGGTGGTGTGCCGCGCCGGTGCATTGACCGTGGCAGAACTGACCGCCGCGGGTATCGGCGCGCTGATCGTTCCGCTGGCGAGCTCTATCGACGATCACCAAACCCGCAACGCCGCGTGGTTGGTGGCCAACGGTGGCGCGCTCATGGTGTCTGAAGCCAACCTCTCGGCGCCGAGTTTGGCGACTACGCTGGGAGATATTTTGTGTGATCGGCCGCGCCTGTTGGCGATGGCGCAAAGTGCCCGGCAACTGGCGCGTCCCGATGCGACGCAGCGGGTGGCCGCGGCGTGCATGGCGGTGATGCTATGAGCGGGGTCTACGCGGTGCCGGAAATGCGACGCATTCGGCGTATTCATTTTATTGGCATTGGCGGCAGCGGCATGTGCGGCATTGCCGAGGTGTTGCTGAACCAGGGTTACGAAATTTCTGGCTCGGATCTGTCCGAAAACGCGAGCATTAGGCAGTTGCGGGAACGGGGCGCGCAGATTGTAATTGGGCACCACAAGGACAATGTGGCGCAGGCCAATGTGATTGTCAGATCGTCGGCCGTTGGGAATAAAAATCCGGAAATTGTCGCCGCGAGAAAGTTGCGGATTCCGATTGTCGGACGCGCCGAAATGCTTGCTGAGTTGATGCGCTATCGCCACGGCATTGCGGTTGCCGGGACCCACGGCAAAACCACAACCACCAGTTTGCTGGCCAACATACTGGCTGAGGGCGGCAAAGCGCCGACGTTTATCGTCGGTGGGCTGGTAAACAGCGCTGGCGCCAATGCGCAACTGGGGGAAAGCCGTTACTTTGTTGCCGAAGCCGATGAAAGTGACGCGTCATTTCTACATTTGCAGCCCATGGTTGCGGTGGTCACCAATATCGACGCAGATCACATGGAAACCTACGGGTTCGATTTTTCCCGATTGAAACGCACGTTTATCGAGTTTTTGCATAACTTGCCCTTTTACGGATTGGCGGTGGTCTGTATTGACGATCCAGTGGTTCGCGATATTTTGCCCGATATCGCGCGCCCGGTTTTGACCTACGGTTTTGCCGAGGATGCCCACTTCCGTATCGATTCGGTACAACTCCATCAGCGTAACGGACACTTCCGAATTCACCGCCCGGAGGGCAGGGAAGCACTGGAAATTACCCTGAATATTCCCGGGGTGCACAATATTTTGAATGCTGCGGCGGCCATTGCCGTGGCCACTGACGAGGGCATCAGCGATGCAGCGATTCGCGCCGGACTGGAAGGTTTTCAGGGTGTTGGCCGGCGCTTTGATGTCCACGGGGAATACCCGGTTGGCAACGGCACCGCCATGTTGGTGGACGATTACGGGCACCACCCCCGGGAGGTCGCTGCAACCATAAGGGCCGTGCGCGACGGCTGGCCGGAACGGCGTCTGGTGTTGGTGTTTCAACCCCATCGCTACACCCGCACGCGGGATCTTTACGAAGATTTTGTACAGGTATTGTCCGGTTGTGATGTGTTGGTGATGCTAAATGTGTATGCCGCTGGCGAGGAAGAAATCCCCGGTGCCGATAGTCGCCATTTGTGTCGCAGCATTCGCCAGCGTGGACTGGTGGATCCGATTTTTGCAGAAACCATTGAAAATGTACCGGATATCGTGCGCGACATCGTGCGCGCGGGGGACATCGTAATTACCCAGGGGGCGGGCAATGTCAGCACCCTGGTCAAGCTGCTCGATGAGCGGCGTTTTCAATGACAGCGTGGGGAGCGTGCAGTGACTGGTAAAGACGGTCTGACAGTAGCGCAGGCAACCGCGTCCGCACAGGTGGCGGTGGTGTACGGCGGACGATCCTCCGAGCGCGATATTTCACTGTTGTCCGGTGCCGCTGTGTTGCAGGGGCTGCGGGACGCCGGGATCGATGCTGTGGGGCTGGACGCTGCCGATCAACTGATAGAGCACTTGCAAGCGTTGCGGCCGAGTTCGGTGTTTATCGCGCTGCACGGTCCCGGTGGTGAGGACGGCGTCTTGCAGGGGGCGTTGGAGTGGTTGGGCTTGCCCTACACCGGCAGCGGCGTTCTGGCGTCGGCTCTGGCAATGGACAAGGTGCGTTGCAAACAGCTGTGGGTCGGCATGGGTTTGCCCACTGCACCCTTTGCGCTACTACACGCCCACAGCGACTGGCAGCAGGTGCTCTCCGACCTCGGCGGTATCGCCATGGTTAAACCGTCCCGCGAAGGTTCCAGTATCGGCATGGCACGGGCGTCCTCGCCCCGGGAGCTGGAGGACGCGTGGCGGGCGGCAGAGCGTCTCGACAGCAGTGTAATGGCAGAGCGCTGGCTGGAGGGCGCGGAATACACCGTCGCTATTGTGAATGGCAGGGCGCTTCCGGCGATTCGGCTTGAGACCGATCGGGAATTTTACGACTTTCAAGCCAAATATGTCGCCGACGATACCCGCTACCTGTGTCCCTGCGGGCTTGATGCGCAGGGTGAGCAGGCCCTGCAGGACCTCGCCCTGAATGCGTTCACCAGCCTGGGCGGTGAGGGTTGGGGCAGGGTGGACATTATGGCTGACCGGGAGGGCGCATTGTATTTACTGGAGGTGAATACCGTGCCGGGTATGACCAGCCACAGCCTGGTGCCGATGGCGGCGCAGGCGGCAGGGTGGTCCTTCAGCGAATTGGTAGTGCAGATCCTGGACAGCGCTCGGTTGCAGGCGGGCAGTGTCAGTGCTGGTGGGGCCAGACCCGCTGCAGTGGAGGTGTCGCAATGACATTGGCCCGTGCAACACAGCGCGGTGGTGTCAACCGCCGCAATGGCGGTGAGTTGTCCAAAACCCCAGTCTGGGTTCGGGTGCGCCGTCTCGGCAGCATCATGGTGAGCACCGCGATGGTGATTGGGGTGGGTGCTGGCGCGTTGTGGATTTACGCAAAACTGGATGTTCCGGTGGCGGCCATTGCTGTTGAGTCTACTTTTGAAAGAGTTTCAAGGGACGAAATCGAAGCGCTTGTGGCACCCCATATAGCGGGCGGATTCCTGAGCCTGGGTCTGGCCGACATTCGCGATCATCTGGAACAGAACCCCTGGATTGAATCCGCCAGTGCGCGGCGCCGGTGGCCCAGTAGTCTGGCGATTACCGTGGTGGAGGAAACCCCCATCGCGCGCTGGGGCGAGGCGGGATTTCTCAATCATCGGGGTGTCGCGTTGACGGTGGGTAGCGTCGCCGGTCTGGAGAGTTTACCGCTGCTGGAAGGCCCGCCCGGCAGTGCGCGCAAAGTGATGCAGGAGTACCGGGAAATCAGTCAGTTGTTGCAACCGGCGGGATTAAAAATCACTGAATTTCACGGCGATACCCGCGGTGCCTGGCGTCTGCGCTTGCAGGATGGACCGGAAGTGATGATGGGGCGCGGCCAGTTACTGGAAAAAATTCGTCGCTTTCTGGTGGTTTGGGAGCAGGTGTTGAGGCCCAAGGCGGAGCAGGTGGTGCGGGTTGATACCCGTTACAACAATGGTGTTGCGGTGCAATGGCGCAGCGCAAATGGGGCGGGTTAATTGGTGTATCGCAACACACAGGCGCGCCACATAAATGGGTAACCAGAAGTGTCGGTCAATGTTGCCAGTACACGAGTTGGCGACCACGGAATTGACAGTGTGCAAGGCAAGTTAGACGAGAGGGTAAGTTATGGCCAGTAGTGATGAGCAGATGATAGTCGGACTCGATATTGGCACGTCCAAGGTGGTTGCCATCGTGGGTATCGCGGGCGGAGACGGGCAGCTGGAAATTATCGGCATGGGCACGCATCGCTCGTCGGGTATGAAAAAGGGCGTGGTGGTCAACATTGAATCGACGGTGCATGCCATTCAGCGCGCAATAGAAGAGGCGGAGTTGATGGCCGGATGCCACATTCACTCGGTCTACGCCGGAATCGCGGGGAGCCATATTCGCAGTCTCAACTCCCACGGGATTGTCGCCATTCGCGATCGCGAAGTGCACCAGCTTGATATAGAGCGGGTCATCGACGCGGCGCGCGCGGTGGCGATTCCCGCGGATCAGGAAATACTTCATGTACTCCCGCAGGAATTTATTATCGACAACCAGGAAGGTGTGCGTGAACCACTGGGCATGTCCGGGGTGCGCCTTGAGGCCAAGGTGCACCTGGTGACCTGTGCCGCTAACGCCGCGCTTAATATCAAAAAATGTATCCGCCGCTGCGGACTGGAAGTGGAAGAGATTATTCTCGAACAGCTGGCATCCAGTTACGCGGTGTTGACGGAAGATGAAAAACAACTGGGTGTGTGTCTGGTCGATCTGGGTGGTGGTACCACCGATATCGCAATTTTCAGCGATGGCGCCATTCGTCACACCGGCGTCATTCCCATTGCTGGCGATCAGGTCACTAACGATATCGCTATGGCACTACGCACGCCAACCGCCCACGCCGAAGAACTGAAAATTAAATACGCCTGCGCCCTCGCCAAGCTCACCGGGCCGGACGAAACCATCAAGGTGCCGAGCGTTGGCGATCGCCCGCCCCGGGACCTGTCCCGCCAGGCGCTGGCGGAAGTGGTGGAGCCCCGCTACGACGAGCTGTTTACCCTGGTACAGGCGGAGCTGCGACGCAGTGGTTTCGAAGATTTGATTGCCGCGGGCATCGTGCTCACCGGGGGTACGGGCAAGATGGAAGGCGTGGTCGAGCTGGCCGAGGAAATTTTTCATATGCCGGTGCGACTGGGTGCACCGCAGAACATTCAGGGTCTCACAGATATCGTCAACAACCCGATTTATTCCACGGGGGTTGGTTTGTTGCTGTACGGCATGCAGCAACATCGCGCGGGGCGGCGGGTGAGTCGCGCTCCGGAAACTGGCAGCGGCTGGTGGGCGCGGGCAAAGAATTGGTTCCAGGGCAATCTGTAACCAGTGCAGGTGGGTGGGGTATGAGCAGTATCGACATCAGGATTAACGGTCGTTTTTCAATCGAGGGGTAATCGTATGTTTCAAATAGTGGATAGTATTCCGGATAGTGCGGAAATCAAGGTGATTGGTGTTGGGGGTGGCGGCGGCAACGCGGTGCGCCACATGGTGGAATGTGAAGTGGAAGGCGTCGAATTTATCTGCGCCAATACGGACTCCCAGGCGCTCAAGGGCCTGGCTAATACCACGCTGCTGCAACTGGGCAATGGTATTACCAAAGGTCTGGGCGCTGGGGCCAATCCAGAAATGGGTCGCCAGGCGGCAATGGAGGACCGGGATCGTATCGCCGATGTGCTGGAGGGTGCGGATATGGTGTTTATCACTGCGGGCATGGGTGGTGGCACTGGAACCGGTGCGGCGCCAGTGGTTGCGGATGTAGCCCGGGAGCTCGGTATTCTGACCGTCGCTATCGTAACTCGGCCATTTGCATTTGAGGGCCGCAAACGTATGGCGATCGCCGACGAAGGTATTCGCCAGCTCAAGGATAAAGTGGACTCGTTGATTACTATACCCAATGAGAAGTTGCTGGCGGTACTGGGTAAATCCACCAGTTTGCTGGAGGCGTTCAAAGCGGCCAACGACGTGCTGCTGGGTGCGGTGCAGGGCATTGCCGACCTGATTATTCGCCCCGGTATGATCAACGTCGACTTCGCTGATGTACGCACCGTCATGTCTGAAATGGGCATGGCGATGATGGGTTCTGGACAGGCCGGCGGCGAAAATCGGGCGCGTGAGGCGGCGGAAGCGGCAGTGCACAGCCCTCTGCTGGAGGATATTGATTTGCAGGGTGCTCGGGGCATTCTGGTGAATATTACCGCGGGTCCGGATCTCTCTCTGGGGGAGTTTGCGGAGGTGGGTGATACCGTGGAAGAGTTCGCCTCTGACGACGCGACCGTAGTGGTGGGTACGGTTATCGATCCGGCGATGGGCGATCAGTTGCGGGTTACCGTGGTCGCCACCGGCCTCGGACAAACGCTGGCGCAGCGCCAGGGTACACCGGCCAAGGTGGTGGATAACACCCGTAAAAATACCGGCGAACCAAATTACCACGAGCTGGATCGTCCGACGGTTGCCCGGCGCGCCTCGCCCACGGTGCGCGATGGCTCCGCGGCCCGCAAACTCGAGCCGCGTGCCGAGAGTAACGATAACCTCGACTATCTGGATATTCCGGCATTTTTACGGCGCCAAGCGGATTGAAAGTAGCGGTTTATCGGCGTTAACTGCCGCTGATCCCGATCCGGGCTTTGTGTGATCCCCTCCACAAGGCCCGGATATTTCTGGTAGAGCATCGCCGACGGTTTTGCTAGTATGGCGACCTTGGCTTTCAAGGGCATGCCGCCTGTGATTCGACAGCGCACCTTAAACAATACTATTCGCGCCACTGGCGTTGGGCTGCATACGGGCGAAAAAGTCTATCTCACCCTGCGTCCGGCAGCTGTAAACACCGGCATTGTTTTCCGTCGCACGGATCTCAATCCCCCGGTAGATATTCAGGCCCGCGCTGACAATGTCGGCGACACTACCCTGTCTACTTCTCTCATCAATGGCGATGTACGGGTATCCACCGTAGAGCATTTGCTGTCGGCCATGGCTGGCCTTGGCATCGATAACGCCATCATCGACGTAACCGCGTCGGAAGTGCCGATAATGGACGGCAGCGCCGGACCCTTTGTGTTTTTGATCCAGTCGGCGGGAATTGTCGAGCAAAATGAACCAAAACGGTTTATTCGCATCTTAAAGCCGGTTAGTGTTCAGCAGGGCGATAAGCTGGCGAGCTTTAAACCGTTTAACGGCTTCAAGGTGACATTTGCTATTGATTTTGACCATCCGGTGTTTCAAAACCGTACCCTTGAGGCCTCGGTGGATTTTTCCAGTACGTCGTTTGTTCGGGAAGTCAGTCGCGCCAGGACCTTCGGTTTTATGCACGAAATTGAATACCTGCGCTCGCAAGGGCTGGCCCGCGGTGGCAGCATGGATAACGCCATCGTGGTCGACGAAACCAAGATTTTGAACGAAGATGGCTTGCGCTATGAAGATGAGTTCGTCAAGCACAAGGTGCTGGATGCCATTGGCGATCTGTATCTTTTGGGTAACAGTTTGATTGGCGAGTTCGCCGCCTACAAGTCCGGTCACGCGCTGAATAATTTACTGCTGCGCACCTTGATCGCCCAGGAGGACGCCTGGGAAGTGGTGACATTTGAGCACAATGAAGAGCAGGCGCCAATTTCCTATACCAAGCCGCTGCTGGCGGGCTAAACTACCGTGTACGCAGCCATGATCAAGTATGGAATTAACTTCACTAATAACATAAGAAGCGACCAGTGAAAATTATTATCATCAGTCATCGATATGGAAAAACCCTGTCCCTGCACCTGAATCAGTGGGCGAAAGTTCTGTTCTCCCTGTGCCTGCTCGGCTTACCGGTGGGCGTCAGCGTAGTGCTGGGGTTGCAGTACAGCCGTGATCACGGCCCGTCGCTGCAGGATTCTGTGGCACAGCTCGAGCGGGAGCTGGCCCTGCAGCGGGACGGCCTGGGCAAGGTCGAAGGGGATGCGGGGCGACACGTGGAAGCGCTGACCCTGAAACTGGCGGAAATGCAGGCTCGTCTGGTGCGCCTCGACGCACTCGGTGAACGGATTACCGGCATGGCCGGTCTCGACGACGGAGAATTTGATTTTAGTAGCGCGCCGGCGGTGGGTGGCCCCGAGGAAGCGGGCGAGGAACAGGTCAAGGATACGACCCTTGAACGGTTGCTGGCAGACCTGCAGGCGCTTCTCGACAATCGGGAAACACAATTAGAATTGCTCAAAGATATGATGGCGGATCGCAAGTTGACCCGGGATGTTGCCGTGGCTGGCCTGCCCATCACCAAAGGCTGGATGTCGTCGGGTTATGGGATGCGCAACGACCCTTTCAACGGGCGCAAAGCGTGGCACAAAGGGGTGGACTTCGCAGGTAAAATGGGCGCGGAAGTGGTGGCCGTGGGTGCCGGTATTGTGGTGCGCTCAGAACCCTACAAGGGTTACGGAAATTTGATTGAAATCGATCACGGCGAAGGCCTTATTACCCGCTATGGGCACAATAAAGTCAATTTGGCGGCGCCCGGGGATCTGGTAAAAAAGGGCCAGGTCATTGCGTTGATGGGAAGTAGTGGGCGTTCCACCGGACCACACGTGCATTTTGAAGTGTATAAAAACGGCCGCGTGGTCGATCCGGCCAGCTATATTCACCGCACCATTCTATAATTCTCCCCACTAAACCTCCGTATCCAGCGTCATCTGGATGGTTATCTATGTCGTCACCGCAAGCTACGCCAGGTGACCCGTCGAAGCTCTGAAAGCGCACGAGACAAACAGCATGATCGGTAGTGTATTTCGTAAATTAGTTGGTAGTAAAAATGATCGCGAACTGCGTCGCTTACGTAAGACAGTCGCTGCAATAAATGCGCTTGAGGCAGACCTTCAAGCCTTGAGTGACGCGCAATTGCAGGCGAAAACCGCCGAGTTTCGCGGGCGTCTGAGCGCCGGTGAAACTCTGGATGACTTGCTTGTAGAAGCGTTTGCGGTGGTCCGCGAAGCTGCGCGGCGCACCATTGGTTTACGTCATTTTGACGTGCAGTTGGTGGGCGGAATTGTTTTGCATCAGGGGAAGATCGCGGAAATGCGCACCGGTGAAGGTAAAACGCTGGTCGCCACCCTGCCAATCTATCTCAACGCTCTGGCTGGGCGCGGCGTACACCTGGTGACAGTCAACGATTATCTGGCCAGTCGCGACGCCCGGTGGATGGCGGCCGTTTACGATGCCCTGGGAATGAGTGTCGGCGTTATTCAGTCGTTTGCCGGCCCCAGTGTCGCCAATTCCTTTCTGTATGTGCGCGACGATGCCGGCGGGCGGCTGGAACCTGCGTCGCGCAGGGATGCGTACCACGCCGATATCACCTACGGCACCAACAACGAATTTGGCTTTGACTATCTGCGGGACAATATGGCGTTGCGCCTGGAAGATAAATCGCAGCGCGATCTGGCCTACGCCATTATCGATGAAGTAGATTCCATCCTGATTGACGAGGCGCGTACACCGCTGATTATTTCCGGTGCGGTGAGCGATAGTTCGGCGTTATATAAACGCATCAACGCCCTGGTGCAGTTGTTAAGCCCCGAAACGGAGGACAAGCCGGGGGATTTCACGATCGACGAAAAGACCCGGCAGGCGGAACTCACTGAGCAGGGCCACGAGAAAATAGAAGGTATTTTAGTAAGTGAAGGCTTACTTTCAAAAGATGACAGTTTATATCAGGCTGTAAATTTAAATTTACTCCACCATATTCACAATGCCCTGCGTGCCCATCACTTGTTTCACCGGGACGTGGAGTACATTGTGCAAAGTGGCGAAGTAGTGCTGATTGATGAACACACCGGACGCACCATGGCAGGCCGCCGCCTGTCTGAAGGTTTGCATCAGGCGATCGAAGCGAAAGAGGGCACGAAGATTCAAAGTGAGAGCCAGACGTTGGCGTCCACTACCTTTCAGAACTATTTTCGCCAGTACCGCAAGCTGGGGGGCATGACCGGCACGGCGGATACGGAGGCCTACGAATTTCACGAAATTTATGGCCTGCAGGTGATGGTGATTCCCACTAATCAGGCAGTGGCGCGGCAGGATCTCAACGATTTGATTTTTCTGACTCAGGAAGAAAAATTTCATGCCGTCGTGGAGGATATTCGCTCCTGTATCGAAAAAGGCGCGCCGGTGCTGGTGGGAACGGCATCTATCGAAACCTCGGAATTACTATCCGGATTTCTCAATAAGGAAGGTATCAAACACCAGGTTCTCAACGCCAAATTTCACGAAAAAGAAGCGCAGATTATCGCCCAGGCGGGGCGGCCGGGCACCGTAACCATTGCCACCAATATGGCGGGCCGCGGTACAGATATTGTGCTGGGGGGCAACTGGGAAGCGGAGATTGCCGAACTAAAAAATCCCGGCGAGGCGGACATCGCGCGGGTCAAGGAGCAATGGAAAGCGCGCCACGAACAGGTTATTGCAGCGGGGGGATTGCACATTCTTGGCACTGAGCGCCATGAGTCGCGGCGCATCGACAACCAGCTGCGGGGTCGCGCGGGTCGCCAGGGTGATCCGGGGCTGTCGCGTTTCTACCTGTCCATGGAAGATCCGCTGATGCGGTTATTCGCCTCGGATCGGGTCAAGAATATGATGCGCGCCATCGGCATGGAAAAAGGCGAGGCCATCGAGCACCGCATGGTGACCAATGCTATCGAAAAGGCGCAGCGCAAGGTTGAAGGTCGCAACTTTGATATTCGTAAACAACTGCTTGAATACGATGATGTCGCCAATGATCAGCGCCAGGTGATTTACCAGCAGCGCAATGATTTGTTGTCTGTGGACAGTATTGAGGATGTTATCGATGCCATTCGCGACGATGTGGCCAATGATGTCATCAGCGCCTCGATACCGCCGCAAAGCCTGCCGGAGCAGTGGCGAATCAAGGAACTCGAAGACGATTTGCGGGTGGAGTTAAATATTGAATTGCCGGTGCAACGCTGGCTGGATGAGGACGATCGACTTCACGAAGAGGCGCTGCGCGAGCGCATTGTGCAGAGCCTGCGGGATGCGTATCGGCAGCGGTGCGCGGCGGTTGGCGACGCCATGCGCAGCATCGAAAAGCAGGTCATGCTTCAGGTGCTCGATACCCTGTGGAAAGAGCATCTGGCGAATATCGACCACCTGCGTCAGGGTATAGGCCTGCGGGCCTATGCGCAAAAAAATCCCAAGCAGGAGTACAAGCGGGAGTCGTTCCAATTGTTCAGTGAATTACTCGACAACTTGAAGCGGGAAACCATTCGCTTCCTGTGCCGGGTTGAAGTGCGGCGACGTGAAGACGTGGACGCCCTCGAGCGGCAGCGCAAAGAACAACAGGCGCGGCAGAAAATGGAATACCGCCATGCGGCGGCGACGGCCCTGGCGGAGGACGGTTCCGTGCCGCCGCAGGCGGTACAGCCCTTTGTCAGGGAAGAGGAAAAAGTCGGCCGCAATCAGCCCTGCCCCTGTGGATCTGGCAAAAAATACAAGCAGTGTCACGGTCGGCTGGTATGACCGCCTTAACCAATCCGCGCGCTGTAAGCGCGCCAATGACGGGTAATTTATGGCGGTAGGACCCGAACTATTTCCGACCATGCACGGTGTTGCGGGGTTGCGACTGGGCACCGCCAGCGCCGGGATTAAAAAACCGGGGCGCAAAGACCTGGTGGTGATGGCGCTCGCGCCGCAATCCTCCGTTGCCGGGGTGTTTACTCGCAATGCGTTTTGCGCGGCGCCGGTGCAGGTGGCGAAGGAGTATCTGGCGATGGATACGACACGTTACCTGGTGATCAATACCGGTAACGCCAACGCGGGGACAGGCGCAGAGGGTATTGCCAATGCGCGCCAGGTGTGCGCTGCACTGGCGCAAATGGAGGGTGTCAGTGCGTCTGCGGTGCTGCCGTTCTCCACTGGGGTGATCGGCGAGCAATTGCCGGTGGAGCCTATTTTGTCCGCCTTGCCGGACGCCTGTGCGGCGCTGACAGAAGACGGGTGGCGCGCCGCCGCGCTGGGCATCATGACCACGGATACGCGTCCCAAAGGAGCCAGCACGACTCTGCTAATTGCCGGGCAACCGGTGACCGTGACCGGTATCGCCAAAGGCGCGGGCATGATAAAACCCGACATGGCCACCATGCTGGGTTTTATCGCCACCGACGCTCAGGTGCCCCGGGCGTTGTTACAGCAAGTACTTGAGCGGGCAGCGGCCAAATCCTTTAACCGTATTACCATCGACGGTGACACTTCGACTAACGATGCGTTGATACTGCTGGCCACCGGTCAGGGCGCTGCGCGCATCGACGCGCACAATCTGGCGGCGTTCCAGCAGGCGGTGGAGGATGTCTGTGTGCAACTGGCGCAGGCTATTGTGCGCGATGGGGAGGGCGCCACCAAATTTGTCACGGTAACGGTGGAAAGTGGTGCCACGCCGGCGGAGTGCCTGGCCGTGGCCTACACCATTGCCGAGTCGCCGCTGGTTAAGACGGCACTGTTTGCCAGCGACCCCAACTGGGGGCGCATTCTGGCGGCCATCGGTCGCGCCGGAGTGGTCGATCTGGATGTGGGTCAGGTGCGCGTGTGGTTAGACGATGTGTTGATCGCGGAGCAGGGCGGACGCGCCGCCAGCTACACGGAAGCGGCGGGGCAGGCGGTGATGGATCGGGAGGAACTGACCATTCGGGTCGAATTGCAACGGGGCGCCTGCCTGGAAACCGTGTGGACCAGCGATTTAAGCCATGAGTACATTCGGGTCAATGCCGAATACCGATCCTGATTCCGGCCCCGTACATGTGGTCGCGGCGGTCATTTTTAACGCCGCGCGGGATCAGGTGTTGATCGCCCGTCGCCCCGACCATCTGCATCAGGGCGGGCTGTGGGAGTTTCCCGGTGGCAAGGTCGAAATGGGTGAATCCCCCCGGGCGGCGCTGGCGCGGGAGTTGTGGGAAGAGCTTGCGCTGCGGGTGGTGCGCTGTACCGCGCTAATGCAGGTAGTACACGCCTACCCCGACAAAACTGTGCAACTCGACGTGTGGATGGTGGATGAAATAGTCGGTACGCCCGTTGGCAACGAGGGGCAGGCAGTGGCCTGGGTGCCCCTCAACCGCTTAAGCGAGTATCCCTTTCCGGCGGCGAATCAGGACATTCTCGCCAGACTCCTTACCTGATGTTTCACCTGACGTCTCTTGTACTTCTCGCCACAGGGTTTGGCGCAACAACAATTCGCGAATAGATACGTGGCCAGGAGTTAAGCGGTAAGGGGCAGTTAACGTTGCGACCAAGCTCACTTCACAGTGACATCCGCTTAGTCATTTTCGTCTGCCTGCCAGTCGTCGAGGGGCGCACCGGCAATGGCGTGCTTTTCCAGAATCCAGTCGCCAAAATCGATTTGTTTACAGCGCGCGGAACAAAACGGGCGATGGGGGTAATCCTCCTGCCAGGGCACCGGGCGCTTGCAAGTGGGGCACTGTACCACCAGGTTACGGGCGGCTTTTAGGTCGCTGACTTCTTCTTTTTTATTCGCCACGGAGCGGTTCCTTCTCCGCCAGGCGGCAATAATGGTCGTGTAGTTCCGCCACTGCCTGTTCGAGCGCATCGAGGGTTCCAGAATTATCTATCAGGTCGTCGGCGCGGGCGCGTCTTTCCGCGCGGGATAACTGGGTGGCCATAATTGCTTTGATCTGCTCCGGGTCGTTGTGGTCGCGGGCTGCGGCGCGCTCCACCTGCACAGCTTCTGGAACATCCACCACCAGCACCCGCTGGGTCAGGCTGTGCTGGGTGGTTTCCAGCAGCAAGGGGGATTCGAGAATCGCATAGGGGCTTTGCGCAGCGGCCAGTTCGGCGGCAATCCACTGCCCAATTTGCGGGTGCAGAAGCTGTTCCAGCCACTGTCTTTGCGCAGCGTCGTTAAACACGATCTTGCGCAGGGCAGCGCGGTCCAGTTCGCCATTGGTTTGTATGACGCTGGCGCCAAAATGCGCGCCGATTTGCGCCAGCGCCGCGGTGCCGGGAGCGACCACCGCGCGGGCGGCGACATCCGCATCCACCACCTTAATACCGAGGCGTCGAAAACAGCCCGCCACCGCGCTTTTGCCGCTGCCGATGCCGCCGGTCAGGCCGACGATATAGCGGGACATTACTGAAATAATTCCAGGTAGGCGTTGGTGAGTTGCGCGCCGCCGATCAACGCGATCCATCCCGCGACAGCCAGGTAAGGGCCGAAGGCAATGGGTATCTGCCGGTCGCGGCCGCGCAGGGCGATGCCCGCCAGGCCGACGATGGCGCCGACCAGGGAAGACAGTAAAATAATGAGTGGCAGCTGTTGCCAGCCGAGCCAGGCGCCCAGAGCGGCGAGCAATTTGAAATCCCCGTGGCCCATGCCCTCGCGGCCGGTCACCAGTTTAAATAACCAGTAGATACTCCACAGGGACAAATATCCGGCGACGGCCCCCAGCACGGCACTGCCAAGATCGGTAAACACACCGGCCATATTGGCCAGCAGACCCAGCCATAACAGAGGCAGGGTTAGATTGTCTGGCAACAACTGGTGCCTGAAATCAATGCCGGTCAGTGCCACCAGTATCCAGGTAAAGAGCAGCACCAGCAGGGTCGTGCCTGTAGCACCGTACCAGTACACAAGCAGGGCGGAGAGCAGGCCACTGGCCAGCTCCACCAGTGGATACTGGATGGATATGGGAGTGGCGCATTGGGAGCAACGTCCGCGCAACAGCAGAAAACTGATCACTGGAATATTGTGCCAGGGTTTTATTGGCGCGTTGCAGCCGGGGCAGTGGGAGGCGGGAAACACCAGGCCGATTTTACGGGCGTCGGCCTCCGGCTCCAGCCCGAGAAAATCCAGGGATTCCCGGCGCCAGTCCGCTTGCATCCGCAGGGGCAGGCGATGGATCACCACGTTCAGAAAGCTGCCCACCAGCAGGCCAAAAATTGCACCGAGGGTTATCAGTAGGGCTGGTGGTAGTGCCGCTAGTGCGTTTAGTGTTACGTCGATAGCCGCTGACACTCTAGAGTACTTGGCCCAGATTAAAGATCGGGAGGTACATAGCGATCAGTAGCCCCCCCACCAGCACCCCCAGCACCGACATAATCAGCGGTTCCAGCAGGGTGGTGAGGTTGTCCACCGCATTGTCCACGGCCTCTTCGTAGTGCACAGCAGCCTTTTCCATCATATCGTCCAGTGACCCGGATTCTTCACCGATGGAGGTCAGCTGTAACAGCATGGTGGGAAACAGGTTGGTGGCCTTCAGGGCGATGTTAATTTGCACACCGGTAGTGACATCGTCCCGCACCTTGAGAATCGCGTCGCGAAACACCGCATTCCCCGACGCGCCAGCCACGGATTCCAGCGCCTCCACCAGGGGCACGCCCGCCGCAAAGGTGGTGGACAGGGTGCGGGCAAAGCGCGCCACCACAGCGTTGTACACAATATCGCCAATAATGGGGATCTTAAGCATGTACTTATCGACAGCATCCGCAAATGCGGGGGATCGCTGCAGTCCTTGTTTAAACGCGAATAGCGCGATAATCAGAGCAATAAGAATAATGTACCACCAGGCCACCATAAAATCCGATATACCCATAACAAACAGAGTAAAAGCCGGTAGTTCTGCGCCGAAACCCTCATAAGTGGTGGCGAATGTAGGGACTACTTTTACCAATAAAATTCCGGTAACGATAATGGCCACCGCGACAACGGCGATCGGGTAGGTGAGGGCTTTTTTAATCTTGGCTTTGAGTTGTTCGGTTTTTTCTTTGTACAGTGCTACCCGATCGAGCATGGTATCCAGGGCGCCAGCCTGCTCTCCCGCCTCTACCAGGCTACAGAACAAGTCGTCAAAATATTTGGGGTGTTTGCGCAGCGCCGAGCCGAAACTGTTGCCCGAGGACACCTCTTCGTGCAGGCCGTTAATCATTTCCTTGAGGGAAGGTTTGTCCGCCCCGTCGGCGACAATTTCGAAACTTTGCACCAGGGGCACACCGGCTTTCATCATGGTGGCCATCTGCCGGGTAAACAACGCAATATCAGCGGGTTTAATGGGCTTGGAACCACCGCCAAACAGAGGCTTGGGCTTTTTCTTGACGGAACGGGTGAGAATACCCTGTTTGCGCAACTGGGCCTTGATCAGCGCCGGATTATTACCGCGCATTTCTCCCTGAATAGTTTTCCCTTCCTTGTTGCGCCCCTTGAAGACGTAAACCTGAGACTGTGCTGTCGCCATGTGCTGACCCTTGTTATTTGCTACTCGCTAGCGAGTTAGTCCGTGGTAACCCGGTTGGCTTCTTCGAGGCTGATTATACCTTCCGCTGTACGGCGAAGTGCGGACTGGCGCAAAGTTCTGAAACCTTCTTTTTTAGCCTGCTCGCTGATATCTATGGAGTTTCCGCCATCCATAATCACTCGGGAAATGGCTGGCGTGATACGCATGACTTCATAGATACCGACCCGGCCCTTGTAACCCTTCATGCACTGGCTACAGCCGACAGGGCGATGAATTTTTATATCTTCCCGGGGCAGGCCGAGAACGTCAAAACCCTGTTCGGACAGGACCTTATCGGGCACCTCGTCCGCGGGTTCTTTGCAGATTTTGCACAACCGTCGCGCCAGCCGTTGGGCGATAATCAGGCTGACAGAGGTGGCCACATTAAACGAGGGTACGCCCATATTCAGCAGCCGGGTCAGGGTTTCCGCCGCGCTATTGGTGTGCAGAGTGGACAGCACCAGGTGACCGGTTTGCGCCGCCTTAATAGCGATTTCCGCTGTTTCCAGATCGCGAATCTCCCCCACCATCACAATATCCGGGTCCTGCCGTAGAAACGCCCGCAGCGCCTCCGCAAAGGTCAGTCCGACCCGGGCCCGCACCTGCACCTGGTTGATACCCTCCAGGTTGATTTCAATAGGGTCCTCCGCCGTGGAGATATTGCGTTCGGCGGTATTGAGAATATTCAGCCCGGTATACAGGGATACGGTTTTACCCGAACCTGTCGGCCCGGTAACCAGAATCATACCCTGGGGCTGGTGCAGGGTGTCCAGGTAGGCCTGTTTTTGATCTTCATCGTAGCCCAAGGCTTCAATGCCCATCTGCGCGCTGCCGGGGTCGAGAATCCGCAACACCACTTTTTCCCCGTACTGGGTCGGCAGGGTATTCACTCGAAAATCAATGGCCTTGTTTTTGGACAGGCGCAATTTGATGCGCCCATCCTGGGGTACCCGGCGCTCGGAGATATCCATCTGCGACATCACTTTCAGGCGCGCCGCCAGCCGCGGTGCCAGGTTAATGGGTGGCCGAGTGATTTCCTCCAGAATACCGTCGGTGCGAAAGCGCACCCGGTAGGATTTTTCGTAGGGTTCAAAGTGAATATCCGACGAGCCTTTTTTTATCGCGTCGATTAGCAGTTTATTGATAAAACGCACCACCGGCGCGTCGTCCGCATCGGCGGTAAACCCTTCATCGGCAGCGTCTTCATCGATGGCCTCGATATCCAGGCCATCCAGGTTCATGTCGTCAATGCCACCCAGGCTACTACCAATATCCTCTTCTTCGCCGGTGAGGAAGGCTTCTACCGCGCCCTTGAGTTTGTCAAACTCGGCGATCACTGCCTCGACAGTCGCGCCGGTCTGAAAGCGAATTTCATTGATGGCGGTATGGTTGGTAGGGTCGTTGATAGCCAGGTGCAGGCGATTGCCTTTATAGGACAGGGGCAGCGCGCCGTGTTTTTTAACCAGTTTGCGGTCTACAACGTCTTTCGGGCAGCTCTCGATATTCAGGGCGTCCAGATCGAACACCGGCATGCCAAATTCGTGGGCAGCCACATTGGCCACCAGGTGGGCGGGCAGAATATTGGCTTCCACAATATGCTGCACCAGGGTCAGGTGCTCTTTTTTACAGCGCAGGACAATTTCCAGCGCCGTGGTTTCGTCCAGCAGACCGTCGCTGACAAAGCGCTTGGGTAGTCCCCGCAACGCGGGATTGGTGGCATTCATCTGCCGGGCTTTCCTCGTAGTTTTGCAATCTATTGCGGCGTGCGCTTCCCCTGCTTAGCGCCTCCTGGTAGCGCTTACTGCTTACTGTAAGGCGGAAAACGCTGCAGCGACTCGCTAGTCCGCCAGAGTGTAGGGTATTTTCTGCTTTGGTGGCAACAGCTTATCCCGAGGTCATCAGCAAACCGTTGAACATTGTGGCAACTCGCAAGGCAAATACTGACAATATTTGTCACTATTGGTCAGGTTGGGCAGCTGTTTGTGTTGTTTTGATATTCGACGAAAACCGCTAACTCATTGATATTTATGTTTTATGTGTGATTGGCACGGCATATGCATTAAACCGTATGAGCGCTAATGCGCCCTTTTAAATAATTGCTAACCAGGAGAATAAGCATGCAAACACGTACTAAACAACAGGGTTTTACCCTGATCGAACTGATGATCGTAGTAGCAATCATTGGTATTCTGGCCGCCGTGGCCCTGCCCCTGTACCAGGACTATATCGCTCGTTCACAGGTCTCTGAAGGGGTTGCAGGTGCCGGTGCAATGAAAACAACACTGACTGAATTTTATTCAGCTCAGGGTGCTTGGCCTGCCGATGGCGTCTACAATTCTGACATAGACGGCCGTTACACGGATTCCATCAACCACGCGGCGGGCGCTGGCGGAGACCAGGTGATTACTGTTACCTTGTTGAACGCTGCTCCAGTTGCGGCTCCTATCCGCGCGGACACCTTTACCATGACGTCAGTCCGTGATGCGGCCGGCAACGTCATTCGCTGGGAATGTGCTCCAGGCACCCTTGATCTGAAGTATCTTCCTTCTGGTTGCCAGGCACCTGCACCGTGATCGAAGGTATAGGGATATCGTAGTACAAGTAGTCAGAAAAAGGGGGCCCTCGGGTCCCCTTTTTTATAGTCAGGCCCTTGGCAGGCGGGTATCGAACAAAATTATGCAATGATAGCTGCGTTACGAGTTACTACGTAATATCCACGGCTACCAGTCGATGGTCAACGTGACCGAGTAGTTCAGATAGTTGGCTCACTATCGGTTTCAACGGAGGTGTGCGGATAGATGGACAGCGCAAAACTCGCAAGTCCACAGAACACAATCATGCGGGGCGTATGGCTGCTTAACCCCGGCTTCGATGTGAATTTGTTGCTGGGCGGGTTGCTGCTTGGGCTGGGTTCCGCCGCGTTGGTGTTGTACAACCCATCCTTTTTTGAGCCAGTGCTGTTTCTAGATCTGTGGCTGCTCGGTTACCACCATGTCATTTCCACCTATACTCGGCTGTGTTTTGATACCCAGAGTTTGCGCAAATATCAGTTATTACTAAGCGGCCTGCTGCCGTTGGTACTGATCGCCACGGCGGGCCTGTATTACGCGCTCGGTGGCTGGGCGGTGGTGACCCTTTACGTGTATTGGCAGTGGTTTCACTATGCCCGCCAAAGCTGGGGCATTGCGGAGGCCTATCGCCGCCAGGCGATCACGCCGGAGCGCGATGCGGGGACATCCGCAGACGTTCTGTGGTTGAAATTGTCGTTTTACCTGGTGCCGGTATGGGGTTTGTTATCCCTCTGCCAGCGCAATCCCGATAGCTTTTTGTATATGCCCGTGAGGCTGCTGGAGGTGCCCCTGTGGGTGGTGGACGTGGCGGGAGTAGCTGCCGTTGCGGCCTTGCTGGTGTGGTCTGCGAGGCAGGTAAAACAGCTGCTGTCCGGGGAAAGGCTGGTACTGCACACGCTGTTTGTCCTCACTCACCATCTGGTTTTCGCGCTGGCCTATGTGGCTATCGAATCCTTTGATATCGGCTGGCTGATGATCAATATCTGGCACAATTACCAGTACATTTTGTTCGTATGGCTACACAATAATAAACGCTTTGCCGAGGGTATTTCGAGCTCAGCCTGGTTTTTGTCGTGGTTGAGTCAAAGTAGAAACTGGTGGATTTATTTTTTGTGTTGTCTTGCGCTCACAGCGGTCGCTTACAGGACCCTTGAGTCTGTCCTGTCGGCTGTCGGCATAGCAGGCTTTGTATTGGTGGCGTATATGATCATTAATTTCCATCATTACGTGGTGGATGCGGTGGTGTGGAAGAGGCACAGTAGAACGTTTTCCTGGGTGTCGGCTCGGGTGTCCGGGTTACATCGGCAGCCTCGGCAAGACGTCCATTAACTAAATTGCCTGGTCAGGCAGGTCATGCCATATTTTTAATTTTTTTTGCAAAACGCATCTCTAAGTGCTGGACGTGGTCTTTAGTGATGACCTAGAAAAATTTTTCGCATCGATGGCTATTCTGAATGTAGCCAGGTTGAGTTATCCCCTGTTTCTCATCGACATTCCAATAGTACCGTTTGCGGTGGTGGTAAGCGGATACGGCATGGCAAGTTGCAGTGGGCGGCCTGCCACATTGGCCTAGTCGGTTATACGCATAGAGTAATCCACCGCCCGGCAGTGCTTGGTCAACGCCCCGCTGGAGATAAAATCCACGCCGTTTGCCTGGTAGGTGGCGAGACGCTGGTAATCGATATTGCCAGAGACTTCAAACTGCGTCGTGACGCTATGGTCGGACTCGCCTTGTGCGCCGTGACGGGGTTGTTTACCGAGGGTTTTACGCAATGCCACCGCCTCCTCAATCTGCGCCGGGGTAAAGTTGTCGAGCATAATGCGCTCCACCCCGGCGGTTAATGCCGCGCGGCACTCATCCAGGTTTTCCACTTCCACTTCCACCGGTTTGCCCGGCGCAATGTCCCGCGCTTTGGCAATTGCCTGGGCAATACCGCCACAGGCGGCGATATGATTTTCCTTGATCAGGAACGCGTCGTACAGGCCGAGGCGATGGTTGTCGCAGCCGCCGACTTTTACGGCGTATTTCTGCGCAAGGCGCAGGCCGGGCAGGGTTTTGCGGGTGTCCAGCACCCGTATATCGCTACCCGCAATCCGCCGGGCGTAGTCCCGCGCGGCGGTGGCGGTGCCGGACAGGGTTTGCAGAAAATTGAGGGCCGTTCGTTCCCCGGTAAGCAAAGCGCGGGCATTGCCGGTTAATTGACAGAGGGTTTGATCGGGATGGATGGCGTCCCCATCGGCCACTTGCCATTGCAATTCGAGATTCGAATCCAGTTGGCGAAACACTTCGTTGACCCAGGGAATACCGCAGATTACCGCCTGTTCCCGCGTGATGATGACGGCGCGGGCGACGGCGTTGGCGCCGATCAGCAGGGCGGTGATATCACCGCTGCCGACATCTTCGGCCAGGGCGCTGGCAACATTGGCGGCGATGGTTTGCTGAAGGAGAAAATCTGGCGGCATTGGTAATCTCGAGGGTCTGGGGCTAAAAACGAGCGGCGAGTATATCAGCCCCTGGCTGGGCTGCTACAGATCGCGCCTGTGTCGCCCATACCGACTCCCGGTAGCGTTAGTTCGGGACTTGCCGGGGCTGGTCACTGCAACCGCCCTTGACATCACTTCATGTTGTGTAGAAGAATGCGGCGTAACTATTTGATAAATAGAAAACATTATTATCGGTTGAAGCGCCGGCAGGTCTGTTTCAGGTTCGTGCGGAGAGATTCCTTGAAAATCAGGGTGTTGTTCACTGGCTCCAATGCGCTGTGGCCCCATGGCTGACAGGCCTGTCAGACCCGGTGATCCGTTTACCCCTTCCTCTGGCGCGAGTCACGGTGCCGCACCGGTGCGTATGCTGCAGGATCGCACCCAACAGTTTCTGCGTTCCCGGTTGGCGAATTTATTCAAGCTGGTCTGGGACGAATTTTTTGAGCTGTCGGACAATACCGACAGCGTCGCATTACAAACCCAGTACCTGGATACCATGAAGGCCATGCGGCTGGAGAAGGCCGCCATTGAAAGCTCCCTGCTAAATGCGCTGAACGCCGATTATGACGCGCTGCTCAGTCCTGACGACGGGACCGATACTGTCGTTCTGAACAGTTTTAGCGCCAGTGGACTCAAACTGGTGGGCAATGAGGAGCTGGAGGAAATTATTGCGTTTGACGCGATCGTGTCCCGCGTCCAGGCCCGATGTACCCTGCTGCTGGACAGGTTTGCCCGGCGGGTGGGGCATGTACAAAGGCGGCAGTTTAAAGCGCGGGATATGCCAATTTATCCAGAACGTCTGTGTGACAATTTTATTAAAGTGGTGCGGCCGATGTCGGGTGGCTCGCGGGCGTTTATCGCGTTGTTAAAGACGTTTGAGCGCTGTGTGCTGGCGGATCTGGAAGGCTTTTTAAGCGAATCCAACGACCTTCTCAAAGGGCTGGGGATATTGCCGGGCCTCGAAGAAGAAAAAGTCCGTGGCAAGGAAAAATCCGCCACCCGCAAAAAAAATGGGGCTAACCAGCCAGCCAATCGTAATACTCCGGCCCCCAGCCGCAGGTTGTCCGATGTAATTGAAGCGGATGCGCAACAAGCGTCGGGCGAGACAGCGCCCGCAGCCCCTAAGCAGCGGATTGGTACAGAGCAGCCGGATGCGGCGGCACAACCGCGGGGTCCAGAACAATCCTTCGGGCGGGGCGCCCAGCCCACGCAGCGCTCGCGGCAGCACGCGGCGCGGCTGGGCACTGTGAGTCAGTTGCTTGCCAACCTGCAATCAAGCATATCCCCGTCAGCCAGTAAACCGGATTCCGGCAGGCGTGTTCAGCCGGGTACCACCGCTGCGGAGGGTGCCGCAGCGCTGCTCGACGTGCTAACGGAAATTCGCAGTTCGGGGAAAAAGCCGCCCCAGGCACCGGGCGCACCTGCGCAGTCCAGTACAGTGCGGGCAGGCGTGCGCCAACAGGTGGAGGAACACCTTGCCAGTCAGGGACGAGCATTTACCGATTTACACCCCATAGATCAGACGGCCCTTGAGTTACTGGATTTACTGTTCGCCCAATGGCAGCAGCGGGACTGGGCACCCGGGATGCTGGGGGAGTTATTGCATCAGGTAGAGCTGCCCGTGGCGGGAATTGCCATGGCCGACCCCGGGTTTTTTGACCGGCAACAGCATCCGGCTCGTCGCTTGTTAAACGAAATTGGTAGCGTCGCCACGGGTTTTGCAGACGCCGAACAAATTACGCATGCGGATCCGCTGTACCAGAAAATTAACCAGGTAGTCACAGCGTTGGGCGAAATTCAGGCCGATACTCGACAGTTGTCCGAATTGCTGTCGGACTTTATCGCCTACGTGGAAACTGATCGTCGTCGGCTTGCGGCCCTTGAGAAACGGGTGCTGGAAGAGGAAACCGCCACGGAACGGGTAAACGCGGCCCACACGGCGGTAGAGAAGTTGTTGCGTAGTCGTCTGTCCGGCAAGCAAATACCGTTGGTAGTCATCGATTTTGTGGAGCGGGCCTGGAGCCGGGTGTTGTTTTTGTCCTACCTTAAATACGGTGTTGAGTCGGATCAGTGGCAGGGCGGGGTGCAGCTCCTGGAGCAGTTGCTGGATATGATTCAATCGGCAAGTCCGGTTGCCCATGAGCGCCTCGCAAACCTGCTGGATATGATGCGGGAAACCCTGGACGACAGCGGTTACGAGGTGTATCAGTCCAGTCAATTCCTGAAGAATATCGCCGCATTTTTTGATCGCGAGCGCAGGCGCGAACCTGAGGCGACTGCCATGCCGGTGATACTCGACCCGCGTGAGGCGCGGGAAATTGGCAACCCGTATGCGATTGTGGAGATTGACGAAGTGCAAGCGGATTTGCCGGGTGAGGCGCTGCGCGATGGCGACGATCTTGCGCCACAGGTGGACGACGATTGTTTGAGTCAGGTGGATTCCATCAAAAAGGGCAGCTGGGTGGAGTTTCGCGAGGAGAGCGGTCTGGCACCGCGGCGCTGCCGATTGATCGGCGTGGTGCACTCGACCGGGAAATTAATTTTTGGTGATCGCACGGGTAAAAAAGTGGCCGAAGGCCACCGCTACCGCATGGCCGTGATGATGAAACAGGGCAATCTTGTTGTGCTCGATAATTCTCATTTGTTCGATCGGGCGATGGAACAGGTAGTGGAAGATCTACGTCGACGTCGCGAGAGTGCCGCCTGATTCAACCGGCTCCGCAATCCTTCCCGTCGGGGCAGGTCATCCCGTGCAATTTGCGTTATGTTGCTGCTCCCGCGGAGCGGTGTATTGGCCATGATTGATGAATCCGGCTGGTTGGTGGGCGTTCGGCGAATCCTGTCGCCGAATTACAATGCTCGACCTCCCGGGGGCGAAATTTCCCTGCTGGTAATTCACAATATCAGTTTGCCGCCCAACTGTTTTGGCGGGCCCTATGTCCAACAATTATTTACCAATTGTCTAAATCCGGACGAACATCCCTATTTTGCCGAGATAGCCGAGCGCAAGGTGTCGGCGCACCTGTTGATTGAACGGGACGGTCGGGTCACGCAATTTGTTTCTTTTAACGATCGTGCCTGGCACGCCGGTGAATCCCGCTACGCAGGACGTAGCAATTGCAACGATTTCTCGATTGGGATTGAGCTGGAGGGCACGGACACCACGCCCTATACTGATGCGCAGTACCGGCAACTACAGGATACCCTGCGCACGTTGCTGGCGAGCTATTCAGGGTTGGCGCCGACGCGCATTGTAGGACACTGCGATATCGCGCCGGGACGCAAAACCGATCCGGGCCCCGCGTTTGTCTGGGAGCGCCTGATGGCGGGTCTGAACGGCGACGAATAACTATCATCACAGGTGCGGTAAACGGAATATGAGGGAGTAATGCAGATGGAATTTCTGGTCATTGTTGCGACGGCGTTATTATTTTACTGGCGGGGAGCCATGCCCGAGATACAGCGCGACGGCTGGTACGACGACTGGGTTGCGCGGTTGTCCGGTGTTGCCGCGATTGCGGATTTACCGGCGGGCCCCTTGCTGGTTTCGTTACTGCTGCCAGTGCTGGCGGTGGCGCTGGCACTGGACTGGCTGGGGGGGTATGCCTTCGGTTTGCCCGCGTTTCTGGTCAGTTTGTGGATGCTGATCTACTCGTTGGGTCGGGGGGATCTGCGCCTGCAACTCGGTGCCCTGAACGAGGATCTGCAGCGCAACGATATACAGGCGGTGTTTCACGACGCCGCAGTTTTCAATCCCGCCCATCGGGAAAGTTTGGCGGAAGACTGGTCCGGCCTGCGCGGTGAATTACTGCGCGGCATGTCCTATCGCTACCTCGAGAGTTATATGGCAGTGATTTTCTGGTTCGCGGTGGCCGGGGCACCTGGTGCGCTGCTGTATCGGCTGTCAGTGCTGTACCGCGATCGCAGCGTGGAGAGTCCGGAAGCGGCCGATCTCGCTGACCAGTGGTTGTGGTTGCTGGAATGGATACCGGTGCGTCTGCTGGGGTTGACACTCGGCCTGGTCGGCGATTTTGGCGACTGTATGCGGCGCTGGCGAACGTCCCTGTTCGCCGGGGGCGTACCCGCCGCGGAGCTGTTGGGAGACTACGCGCAAGGTGCTTTGGGGAGTTTTGCAGACACAGATGAGGAGGTGACTCCAGAGGTTGGCATGGCGGAGCTTGAGGCGCTGGCGCGGCTGTTTGCCCGCGCCATGGTGTGCTGGCTGAGTGTGATTGCCCTGATTGTGATTATGCGCTAACGATCGCCCTGAGGTTGCCAGGGAATATCCCCCCCCGCTTCGTGGGCCAGGGTACGGGCGATTACGAACAATAAATCCGAAAGGCGATTCATATATTCCCCAACCGCCGGGGCAACCGGCTCCGCGGCCGCCAGTTCAAACAGGCGACGCTCGGCCCGTCGACACACAGCGCGCGCCACATGGGCCTGCGCTGCTGCCTCGCTACCGCCGGGCAGAATAAACTGCCGCAACGGTGGTAATTGCGCTTCGAGTTGGTCGATTTCGTTTTCCAGACGCTTTATCTGGGCGGTCGAAATGGCGTCGCTTGCGACACCGGCAATAATCGCGCCGAGGTCAAACAACTGGTGTTGCAGGTTGAGCAGTGAGGGCCGCAGGGGATGTGCTGGCGGCAAAGCTGCCACCAGCACGCCGAGGCAGGCGTTACTTTCATCGACGGTGCCCAGGGCTTCGACACGCAGGCTGGTTTTCGCGGTGCGTGTACCGTCGGCCAGGCCGGTCGAGCCCTGGTCGCCACTACGGGTGTATAAACGCATCATGGGTCAGTACCGATTTTAACCGGGGCTCCTGGTGCCGGAACAGGCTTCTGATCAGAAGCGAACCCCTCAGAATTTGAACCCTGAGAATTCCAGGGGGCCACTTTGCGCAACAGTAACATGCCCGGCACGGCCAGTAGCGTACAGAGGTAGAAGAAGTATTCCCAGCCAATTTCTTCGACAAGATAACCGGTGCTGGCATTTGCCAGTACTCGGGGCACCGCGGTAAGGGCGGTAAATAGCGCCAACTGGGTAGCGGTGTGGTGGCGACTGGTGGTCCGCGCGATAAAGGCGATAAAGGCTGCAGCGCCGAGCCCGACACCGAGATACTCAAAGGCAATGACCAGTGCCAGTAACCACAATCCCCCACCGACATGGGCGAGCAGGGCAAAGCCCAGAATGGAGATCATCTGCACGACGCCGAACACCCACAATGCGCGGTTAATACCGATATTAATCATCAGCAGGCCACCCAGAGTGCCGCCGATCAACATCGGCCACAGGGCGGCGTGCTTTGCGATCCAGCCAATTTCAGAGAGCGAAAAACCCATGTCCAGGTAAAACGGTGTGGCCAGGGCAGTGGCCAGATTGTCCCCCAATTTATACAGACACATAAAACTGAGAATAAGTAAGGCGTGAGATACCCCATTGCGCTGAAAAAATTCTTTGAATGGTTCCACCACAGCATCCCGCAACGACAGCGGTGGTGGGGACGGATGCTCGGGTTCAGCGATGCTCAGGGTAGTCACAATCGCCACCAGCATCCCTGCGGCAGTAATCATAAACACCTGCTGCCAGGGCAACAGGTCAGCAAGGATTAATGCCAGGGAGCCCGGCACCAGGCCGGCGATGCGATAGGCGTTGACATGTATCGCATTCCCCAGACCCAGTTCCCGGTCGGGCAACAGTTCGCGCCGATAGGCATCGATGACGATGTCCTGGCTAGCACCGAAAAAGGCAATGGTGGCGCATAGCGCAGCAATGGTGCCGAGCTGGGTTTGAGTGTCCAGTTGTGGCAGTAACGCGACCGCCGCCAGCACGGCGATCTGAGTGACCAGCATCCAGCTGCGGCGCCGACCCAGAAAAGGTAGCGGGTAGCGTTCCATCAGTGGGGCCCAGATAAATTTCCAGGTGTAGGGCAGCCCGATCAGCGTAAACAGCCCAATTTCCTTAAGACCCACGCCCTCCGTGCGCAACCAGGCGGGCACCAGAGAAATTAGAATATAGAGCGGTAGCCCAGATGCGAACCCCGTGAACACGCAGATAAGCATGCGGCGGTTCAGAATGGCAGCTTCAAATTCGCGATAGGTCATGCGGGCCCTAGGATTACGGCAGATGCTAACAGTAACTAATTGCCCGCGCGGCCACCACATTTTCTGCGAAGTTGGGCTAATTTAGCGATTTTCTAACAGCGCAGGGGGTCCGTTATCGACGCCGCGACCTGGAGGTTATTCCTCACGGCGGGTTGAAAAGGGGCCAGCGCAACCCAATGCTTGGTTACATGGCCCGCCCCCGAGAACGCCTGTGCGCATTTTGTTATTGATTTTGATTGCGGTACCCCTGGCCGAAGTGTGGCTGCTAATGCAGGTGTGGAACGCGCTCGGCGGCTGGTTTACGGTCGGCTCGGTACTGTTAACGGCGGTGATCGGTGTGGCGCTGTTGCGACGCCAGGGTTTTGCCACGTTAGTGCGCGTCCAGCAACGCGTGGGGAAGGGCGAGGTGCCCGCGCGGGAAATGGTCGAGGCAGTTATTCTGGCGGTGTCGGGAGCACTGTTGCTGACCCCCGGATTTTTTACCGATGCTCTGGGCTTTGCGGGATTGGTACCGGGCTTGCGGCGCTCGGTAGCGGCGCGGATTTTGAGTCGAGTCCAGCTAACGGGTGGCGCCGGGGTTACCGTTGCGCAACGCGAAAGCGCCCGGGATGCCAATGTCTTGGAGGGGGAATTTAGGCGCGAGGAGTAGTTGGGCTGTTTCCGTCGGTAGTACGCAGGGACTGTCAGCCGGGCGCGCGACAGGTTGGGATGTTTTTTTAGGGGGGGTGCCCTTGTTTTTTATTTTGGTGCCTCCACATAGGATTCAGCTTCGGGTATTTCCCGAACTGAAGATTTAATAACTTTAGTCAGGTGGAGAGTAGAGATGAAGATTCGTCCCTTAAACGACCGCGTTGTCGTGCGCCGTAATGCTGAAGAAGAGAAGACCGCTGGCGGTATTCTGCTTCCTGGATCGGCCAAAGAAAAACCCAATAAAGGTGAAATCGTAGCGATTGGTGACGGTCGCATGCTGGTAAGTGGTGAAATTGTACCTCTGACTGTGAAGGTCGGCGACAAGGTGATTTTTGGTGGCTACGCCAATAACACCATCAAAGACGGCGACGACGAGTTGATCATTATGAGCGAAAGCGAGATTTTCGGCGTTCTCGAAGACTAGGATCTCGCGGATCCGGTCTGCGAAGACCCGGTCGTTGAAGTCTGTTGACGCAAGTTAATCCATTCAAGAATTTGAGACATTAGAAGGAACAAGATCATGGCTGCAAAAGACGTGAAATTTGGCGATAAGGCCCGCCAACAGATGCTGATAGGCGTTAATATCCTGGCGGATGCCGTTAAAATTACCCTCGGCCCCAAAGGTCGCAACGTGGTACTGGATAAGGCGTTCGGTGCTCCCACCGTCACCAAAGACGGTGTGTCCGTGGCGAAGGAAATCGAACTGAAGGACAAGTTTCAGAATATGGGCGCACAGATGGTCAAGGAAGTGGCCAGCAAATCGTCCGACGAGGCTGGTGATGGCACTACTACCGCTACCGTATTGGCGCAATCCATCGTCAGCGAAGGTTTGAAAGCCGTTGCGGCGGGCCTCAACCCGATGGATTTGAAGCGCGGTATTGACAAGGCGGTAGCGGTGGTCGTCGAAGAAATTCGCAAAATCGCCAAGCCCTGTACCGACAGCAAGGAGATCGCGCAGGTGGGCTCTATTTCCGCCAACAGCGATACCCAGGTCGGTGAAATCATTGCCGAGGCAATGGACAAGGTGGGCAAAGAGGGCGTGATTACCGTTGAGGAAGGAACCGGACTGGAAAACGAGCTGGATATCGTAGAGGGCATGCAGTTCGATCGTGGTTATCTGTCGCCGTACTTCATCAATAATCAGGAAAGCATGAGTGTGGAAATGGAATCCCCGTATATCCTCCTGCTCGACAAAAAAATCTCCAATATTCGTGAAATGTTGCCACTGCTGGAAGCGGTAGCCAAAGCAGGCAAACCGCTGATGATTATCGCGGAAGATGTTGAAGGCGAAGCCCTGGCGACTCTGGTGGTCAACAATCTGCGCGGCATCGTCAAGGTTGCTGCCTGTAAAGCTCCGGGTTTCGGCGACCGTCGCAAGGCGATGTTGCAGGACGTGGCCATTCTGTCCGGCGGTACCGTGATTTCTGAAGAAGTCGGTCTTGATCTGGAAAGCGCTACGCTGGAGCACCTCGGCCAGGCCAAGCGCATCAGTATGACCAAGGAAAACACCACGATCATCGATGGCAAAGGCACTGAAGACGATATCAAGTCCCGCGTCAAACAGATTCGGGCTGAAATCGAAGACACCAGTTCCGATTACGATCGTGAAAAACTGCAGGAACGTCTGGCCAAACTGGCTGGCGGCGTGGCCATTATCAAGGTGGGCGCGGCAACTGAAGTTGAAATGAAAGAGAAAAAGGCCCGCGTCGAAGATGCGTTGCACTCAACCCGTGCTGCGGTTGAAGAAGGCGTGGTCGCCGGTGGTGGTGTGGCCCTGATTCGTGCACTCAAGTCGATTGAGAATCTCAAGGGCGACAACAACGATCAGGATGTGGGGATTCGTATCGCCCGCCGCGCCATGGAGCAGCCCCTGCGCCAGATCGTTGAAAATGCTGGCCTGGAAGGTTCGATTATTGCCGAAAACGTCAAAAACGGTAAGGGTAACTACGGTTACAACGCTGCGAGCGGCGAATACGGCGATATGCTTGCAATGGGTATTCTCGATCCGGCCAAGGTAACGCGCACTGCACTGCAGGGTGCGGCATCTATTGCTGGCCTGATGATTACCACGGAAGCCATGATTTGCGACACCAAAGACGATAGCGCTGGTGGTGGTGCGCCCGATATGGGTGGTATGGGCGGCATGGGCGGTATGGGTGGCATGGGCGGCATGGGCGGCATGATGTAAGTCGAATATCCCTCCAGCTACACCAAAGCCCCGCGTAAGCGGGGCTTTTTTTGTGGATAAAGGTCGTACGCGGTGGCCAATACCCGATTTCGGAGTGGGGGAGGGGAATCATCATTTGCCCGGGCAAATTCGGCGATTACTCGTTAGTGGTTTTTTTACGGCGCGTTTATGACTAGAATAAAGGGCTGCGACGGGTTTGCTACGCCGTCATTCTGGTACGGCCGGGCAACGATAAAATCAACCAATAATACACAGGGTGAAAACGATGGATAATTTTCTTTCGATGGACTATCTGAATTTCTTGTTTCGCTGGGGACACTTGCTGTTTGGTATTACCTGGATCGGGGTTTTGTATTACTTTAACTTTATTCAGGGAGCCTACTTTAAGGAAGCCGGTCCGGAGGCGCTTAGCGACGCCAAAGCCAAACTTGCTCCGCGCGCACTGTGGTGGTTCCGCTGGGGTGCCATGTTTACTTTTCTGACCGGCCTGGTGCTGCTGATGGGCGTACAGGGTGGCAATGTGATGAACGACTACATTGTCGTCGGCGCGACCCTGGGTACGCTGATGTTTCTCAATGTCTGGCTGGTGATCTGGCCCGCCCAGCAAATCGCGCTGGGCATGACGGCGGGCGACGCGCCTGCCGCTGGTGCCAAGGCGCTGCTGGCTTCGCGCACCAATACTCTGTTCTCGGCGCCCATGGCGTATTGCATGCTGGCTTCTCCCCATGTCGGTTACGGTGCTGATCATCTGCTGAGCGCCAGTGGCGGCGGTGCGGGCCTGTATGCCGCGCTAGCGGTGGTTGCGGCCCTCGAGGTCAACGGCTTAATGGGTAAGCAGGGTCCCATGACCACAGTCAAGGGCGTGATCCACAGCAGTATCGGTTTAACCGTAGTGGTTGTCGCGTTGCTGGTACTTTTGTGATACAGCGGGCGTGATAGCCCGGTCTGGCAGGTCAAAAAAACCGGCGATACCGCCGGTTTTTTTGTCGGTGAAATTTGGCTCGGTGTATAATTGCGTACCCCACACAGTCTGGAACAGTTGACAATGAGTGATAAAGGATCAAATCGCCGCGGGCCATTCGTGGCCGAGCGCGAAGACCGCCTCGATACGCATGAAAAACGGGACGAAAAGCCCGATTACCAGCGGCGTACTCTCCGGGATGAGGACCCCACTGGCGCTGGTGGTGACAGAACCAGGGGTGGCGTGAAACTGATGATAACGGTATTGCTACTGGCCCTGTTTGGCCTTGGCGGGTTTGCGTGGCAGCAAAGTCAGGCGCAGGCGGCGCTGACCGCGCGGTTTGACGAATTGGCCGCCAAAATCGAGTACACCGACGAATCGTTGAACCAGTCGGGAACGGCCCTGTCCGTACAAATAAAAGCGCATTCCGAGCAGTTGGATAAACAGTGGGCGGAAATCAAAAAATTGTGGGTGGTTGCCAATGAGCGCAATCGGCAGGCTATCAGCGATTTACAGGCCACGACGGAAAAGCAGGGGCAGGCCGCCAAAAAACTCGAGCAGTCCATTGCTGCGCAGAAGATAAAGGTGGAACAGGCCCTGGCCAAAGTTAGCGACGTCAGTTCTGGATCTCTGGCGCTTACTGCACAAATAGAGGAATTACAAAATCGCCTGCAGGCGGGACTTAACAAAATTGTAGCGCTGGAAAAATCTTCCCAGCAGTTGCAAACCACGTTCCAGAGCAGGGTGGCTAACAATGAGGAGGCGATTCGCTCCATCGATGCGTTTCGCCGCCAGACCAATCAGCAGCTGGAAGAAATTCGCCGCAGTATGGCGACGCAGTAACTTTCCAGCGAACGTCGGTGCCCGTTTGGAGTGGGCTCTCCCAGGAATGTGAGGGTTAGTTAATCTCGCAGACCTGGTGCGCGGCGGGATTGTTCCTCAACAGTATTCACCCATAGCGCTCATTCCTGGTGCTCACACGGAATCTGAATATGACAATGATTCGTCAGGACGATTTAACTGCTAGCGTTGCCGACGCCCTGCAATTTATTTCTTATTACCACCCAGTGGATTTTATTAAGGGCGTGCACGACGCGTATCTACGGGAGGAATCACCTGCCGCGCGGGACGCTTTGGCGCAAATTTTGGTGAATTCCAGAATGTGCGCTCTGGGTCACCGGCCCATATGTCAGGACACGGGCATTGTAACGGTCTTTGTGAAGATAGGTATGCAAGTGCAGTGGCAGGGCGACGGTGCACTCAGCGACGCGATCAACGCTGGTGTACGTCAGGCTTATCAAAATCCCGATAACGTCCTGCGCGCGTCGATTCTCGCTGATCCGGATGGTGCACGCAGCAACACCGGCGACAATACTCCGGCGGTGATTCACTACGATATGGTACCGGGTACCACTGTCGAGGTGCATGTTGCCGCCAAGGGCGGGGGGTCAGAGGCTAAAGCCAGGTTTGCCATGCTCAATCCGTCCGACTCCGTGGTCGACTGGGTACTGGAACAGGTGCCCAAAATGGGGGCCGGCTGGTGTCCACCGGGCATGCTGGGGATTGGCATCGGCGGCACGGCAGAAAAGGCCATGTTACTGGCCAAAGAAGCGTTGCTCGATCCAATTGATGTACAGGCTTTGCAGGCGCGTGGAGCGACCAATCGTGCCGAACAGTTGCGGCTGGAATTGTTCGATAAGGTGAACGGATTGGGCATAGGCGCCCAGGGTCTGGGTGGTCTGACCACTGTGCTGGATGTCAAAGTGAAGGATTTTCCCACCCACGCAGCTAATAAAGCTGTGGCCATGATTCCCAATTGCGCGGCTACTCGACACATGCACTTTACCCTGGATGGCAACGGCCCCGCGCACTTCACGCCCCCGAATTTGTCCGACTGGCCAGATATTGCCTGGGAAGTAGGTGACAGCGTACGCCGTGTTAACCTCGACCAAATTACGCAAGGGGATATTCAGGATTGGCGGGCGGGTGAAACGGTTCTCCTGAGCGGAAAGCTGCTGACCGGACGGGATGCGGCCCATAAGAAGATTGTGGATCTGCTCGCCGCGGGCGAAACGCTGCCGGTGGATCTGCGCAACCGGTTTATTTACTACGTGGGCCCGGTCGATCCGATACGGGAAGAGGTGGTGGGTCCCGCGGGGCCAACTACCGCGACCCGCATGGACAAGTTCACGCGCACCCTGCTGGAGCGCACCGGCTTGATTGGTATGGTGGGCAAAGCGGAGCGCGGTGCAGTGGCGATTGACGCTATTCGCGACCATAAAGCGGTTTACTTGATGGCGGTGGGTGGTGCGGCCTATCTGGTGTCAAAGGCAATTGTAGCGGCGCGGGTCGTGGCGTTTCCCGAGTTGGGTATGGAGGCGATCTACGAATTTGAGGTCCGGGACATGCCCGTTACTGTCGCCGTAGATAGTACCGGTGAATCGGTGCATCGCACCGGTCCAGCTCATTGGCACGCCATTATTGAGGAGCGTGGGCTTAGTCTGGGTGGGTTAGCGGGAGCGCCGCCGAAATGAGGATTAGTTTCCAGGCCGGATTTACAGGCTGGTAATCCGGTCGCGAATATGTGTTAAACTCTGCGAACGCAAGATTTTTCTTGACTCTGATCCTTTAGAGTATTATATAGGCGACCGCGAATCTGCGGGATCACGGAAATGGATTGCGTAGAGTGCGTTGAAAGGTATTCACACGCTCAATATTGCTTACACCAAGAGGGGAAAAATATGCGCAACAAAATGATGGGAATAATAGGCGCGTCGCTGCTGGCTACTACGCTGACAGCAGGCGCAAACGAAGGCCTGTATATGGGTCCTTCTATCACCGGCTACTATCTCGACAGCGATCGCGTTTTCAGCGGTCACCACGACGCAGTGGTTGGCGGCATCAACCTGGGTTACCGTTTCTCCAATGACTGGGCCCTGGAGCTGGGCGCGGGTCGTGAAATATCCGGTGACGATATGGATGTTGCCAAACTCGACTACATTCGCTGGTTTGGTGATGAAAGCGCGAGCTGGAGACCCTATTTCGTGCTGGGTGTATCCTATTTCGATCTGGATGAAGACGCTAACATTCGCAATGACGAACAACATACTCATCAGGCTTCAGTAGGTCTTGGTCTGTCAAAAATGCTTAACGATCATTGGGAGTTTCGCTCTGATGTGCGCGTACTGCACAAAATCCGCGAAGGTCAAAAAGGCGTTAACGACGGTGCCTTAAATCTGGCCATCAACTACTATTTCAACCCACCGGCACCGGTGGTAGTGGCTCCGGCTCCGGCCCCGGCCCCCGCTCCGGTTGCAGAACCGGAAGTTCGCACCATCACCGTACGCCTGAACGTAGAATTTGAATTCGACAAGGCTGTGGTGCGTGCGATCTACGGCGACGAGCTGCAGGCAATTGCCAACGCCATGAAAGTGCATGACGATATCGAACTGGTTCTGGAAGGACATACCGACTCGCGCGGTTCCGACCAGTACAACCAGGGCTTGTCAGACCGTCGCGCGGCTGCAGTAAAAGCCAAACTGGTCGAAATGTATGGTATTGCTCCTAATCGGGTCTCTACCGTGGGCTACGGCGAGAGCCGTCCGATTGCCGATAACAACACCGACGAGGGCCGCGCCCGCAACCGTCGCGTGATCGGCGAGTTGACCTACACAGAAGTGGTTGCTGACTAAGCAACGTGAAGAAAAAAAACGGCACCTTCGGGTGCCGTTTTTTTTGCCCGTCGATAAGTATTCCAGTAGTGTTGCAGGGCACTCCGGGGGGAAGTGGTGAACACACTCTATTGGCATGACTACGAAACCACCGGCGTCGATCCCGCGCGAGATCGACCGGTACAGTTTGCCGGCGTGCGCACCGATGAAGAACTGAACATTATCGGCGCACCGTTGACGCTGTACTGTCAGCCGAGCAGGGATACCCTGCCCCATCCCCAGGCCAGTTTGATTACCGGGATTACCCCACAGTTGGCCCTGGCCAAAGGGTTGCCAGAACCGCAATTTATTGGCGCGGTGCTGGCGGAGCTGGCCGTACCAAATACCTGTGGCGTGGGCTATAACAGTATTCGTTTTGACGATGAAGTCACTCGACATACTCTGTACCGGAACTTCCACGATCCCTACGAACGGGAGTGGCGGCAGGGCAATTCGCGCTGGGATCTGATCGACATGTTGCGCCTCACTCGGGCACTGCGTCCCGAAGGGATAAATTGGCCGAATCGAGAGGACGGTTCACCGAGCTTCAAACTGGAGGAACTGACCGCGATAAATCGGCTGGAACACGATGCGGCCCACGATGCCCTGTCGGACGTGATGGCGACCATTGCGCTGGCGCGACTGGTGCGCGACCGCCAGCCGAAACTGTATCAATACGTCTACCAGAGCCGCCTTAAGCGCGTTGTTGAGGAGTTAATTCATCTTGCCGACGGTCAGCCATTTTTGCATGTTTCTTCACGTCTCCCACGAGAAAATGGCTATGTCGGCCTGATGATGCCGTTGGCCCGCCATCCTTTCAACAAGAACGAAATTATCTGTTTCAACCTTAGCGTCGATCCGCGCCCCCTGCTGGAATTTGACGCACAGGCCATTCGGGAACTGGTGTTTACCGCCACCGATCAATTACCTGACGGCGCCGCCAGAATTCCCCTCAAAGGGGTGCATATCAACCGCAGCCCGGTGGTGGCGACCGCAAAACTGCTCGACCGACAAACTGCAGGGCGATTGGGTATCGATCTGGACGCCTGTCAACGGCACTGGCAGCTGTTGCGCGGACTGGACCTGCGCGCCAAACTCGCCGAAGTCTATGCGCCGCCCGAGCGACCTGAGAATCGGGATCCAGAACTGGCGCTGTACGGGGGATTCCTGCCCAATCAGGACAAACCCTTGTTGGCGCAAATTCGCCAGGCCACGGGGCCACAACTGGCGAGTACAAATTTTGTATTCAAGGATAAACGCTATGAGGAATTACTCTTCCGCTACCGCGCCCGTTTTTACCCCGATACCCTCAATATGGACGAACAGGCGCGGTGGCAGGAAACCGTGCGCACCCGACTGACCGACGCAGCTGGCGGTTATCTGACATTACATAGCTACCATCTTGAGTTAGATCGGTTGCAAGACAGATCCGATCTCAGCGCCCGCGACCAAAATATTCTCTCGGCGTTGCGCGCCTGGGGAAGACAGCTTGCGGAAATGCTATGAGTTACTGGTTGAGCACGGTGAAACCCGCTAGACTTCCGCAAATTTTCTCCGCGGGGAGCCGCTAATGAATTTTGCAGGGGTTCATATTCTGTCTATCGGGCAGTTTGAGCGCGCGGATATTGAGCAGGTATTTCGCACAGCCGAGCGCATGGAACCCTACGCACAGCGTATTAAGGTTACCCGCGTCCTCGAAGGTGCCATTCTGGGCAACATGTTTCTGGAAGCCAGTACCCGCACCCGCATCAGTTTCGGCAGCGCGTTTAATCTGCTCGGTGGTGAAGTGCGCGAGTCGGTGGGCATGGACAGCTCGTCCCTGGTCAAAGGCGAATCCCTTCAGGATACTGCGCGCGTGCTGTCGGGATTTAGCGATGTTATCTGCATGCGTCATCCGTTAGCTGGCTCCGTGGCCGAGTTCGCGGCGGCCAGTCGGGTGCCGGTGTTAAACGGTGGTGACGGTACCAATGAGCATCCCAGCCAGGCTCTACTCGACTTATACACTATCCAGAAAGAATTAAACGGCCGTGGACGGGATATCGATGGATTGCGTATCGCGATGATTGGGGACTTGAAATATGGTCGCACCGTCCATTCCCTGTGCAAACTTTTGTGTTTATATAAAAATATTCAGGTCATGCTGGTCTCGCCCGGCGAATTGGCGATGCCCATGGATCTGGTGGAGGAATTACGCGCCGCAGGCCACACCGTGACGGTGAGCGAAGCGCTGGAAGCGAGCATTTCCCATGTGGATATCGTGTACTCGACACGCATTCAGGAAGAACGCTTTGCGGATCGCGATCAGGCGGGCCTCTACCGTGGCCGCTTTCGCCTGAACCAGGCCATTTATACCCAATACTGCGAGCCCAATACTGTGATTATGCATCCGTTGCCGCGGGATTCCCGGGCCGAGGCCAACGAGCTCGACCGCGACCTGGATGCGAATCCGAATCTGGCCATCTTTCGCCAGACGGATAATGGATTGCTGGTGCGCATGGCGTTGTTCGCGATGGTGCTCGATGTGGCCCATTTGACAGATAAATATGCCCGGGATGTCACCTGGTTTACGCCGCGGCGTTAGACGGTTACTGTGGCTGCGGTTAAACTGGCAAGGTCGCACCGTGGCTAAGGTAAAAACAGCGCGAAGTTTGTCAACGCCCGGTTTAATACTCCCTTCGGGAAAACGAAAAAAGTAAACCGCATGCAGCAATTTGAAGATATTCGTCCATATCGGGACGACGAAGTGCCTGCGATACTGGATCGCCTGATCACTGATCCGGAGTTAACCAATACGCTGTTGACTATCAACTCACCGCGTCTCGGGCACTGGTTTGCCTGGATACTGCGGCCGCTCGTACAACATCAACTGCGCAAAAAGCTTTCCGGAATTCACGACGTCAAGGGTCTGCAGGATCTGATTGGCGTGCATTTACGCCGCCTGTTGACCAGAGTTTCGAGCGGGTTTACGGTCAGCGGTGTTGAGGGCCTGGATGGTAATCAGTCCTATTTATTCCTGTGTAATCACCGTGATATCGCCATGGATCCCGGCATGGTCAATCTGGCCCTCCACGAACGGGGAATGGAGACGGCACGGATTGCCATTGGCGATAACCTGCTTACAAAATCTTTCACCTCCGACCTAATGCGCTTGAACAAAAGTTTTATCGTGAAACGCTCCGTCACCGGCCGGCGCGAGAAACTCGAAGCACTTAAAAATCTTTCCGCCTACATTCGTTATTCGATTCTCAATGAACGCAGTTCGGTGTGGCTTGCACAACGGGAAGGGCGGGCTAAAAACGGTATCGACCGCACCGAAACGGCGATGATAAAAATGCTGGCTCTGAGTCGCGGTGAGGACCAGAGTTTTGCAGACGCGATCGCCGCGCTAAATGTCATTCCCGTGGCAATCTCCTACGAATTTGACCCGTGCGACGGGGACAAGGCCCGGGAACTGTACGCGCGAGAAACGCTGGGTTCTTATCAAAAAGCGGAACACGAAGATATCGATAGCATTTTTAAGGGCATTATGGGCACCAAGGGGGCCATTCATGTGGCGTTTGGCGAATCCTTGGGCGCGGGGCTTGAGGACGCACAGCAGGTGGCCGATGCCGTAGATCGGCAAATCATCCAAAATTATCGACTGCACCCTACCAACTTTATCGCCTATACGGCGCTGGGTGGCGACGATCCACGGGTACAGGAATGGCGGTCCGCGATCCCAGAGGAAAAACTGGTGGATGCGCGGGCGAAATTTTCCGCTCGTCTAACATATTTACCAGCAGAACATCGAAAAATATTACTCACGATGTATGCCAATCCGGTGTTACGACGACTTGAGCTGTGTGGCTAGGCGGTGCTTTCCGAGCCGTTGAAATCTGTTATTCAAGAGGGCTATCGCCAGTTTCTGGATAATCGCAAATTGCGGCCACGACTCGGTCAGCGGCAAATGATTGGAACGCTGGCTACATTTTTCGGGAAACTGCTCGCGGCCGACCGGTGCGATACCGATAAAGCAACACCCCATATTTGCGCCGTGGAGGCGGGTACTGGCACCGGTAAGACGGTCGCTTACCTGTTAGCACTGTTACCTGTCGCGCGCGAGACCAGAAAAACTGTGGTGATTGCCACCGCTACCGTTGCACTGCAAACGCAATTATTGGCCAAGGATATTCCCGACTTAATGGCGGCTACCGGTTGGGACTATAAATTTGCGCTTGCCAAGGGTCGTGGTCGCTACCTGTGTCCGTTGCGCCTTGAGCAGGCATTGGATATGGCCCACAGTGTCGACGCGGGCCAGTTTTTGTTTCCGGACGAGGTCCCATTCAGGGCCGATCGTGGCAATGTGGCGCTGGTGCAAGCGATGGATGTTGCGTTGCGGGACGGGCAATGGCAGGGCGATCGCGATGAGTGGCCCGAGGCGGTGGCAGACGATACATGGCGTGCCGTCACCATAGACCGCAAACAGTGCTCCGGGCACCGCTGCCGCCTGGTGCGGGAATGTTGTTATTTTCGCGCGCGAGATCTGGTTGAAGATGCCCATTGCATCGTCGCCAATCACGACCTGGTGATGGCGGATCTGGCCCTTGGCGGTGGCGTTATTTTGCCCGCGCCGGAGGATACAATTTATGTATTTGACGAAGCTCATCGCCTGGGTGCGACCGCACTTGGCCATTTTGCGCGCCAGTGCCAGTTACACGCCACCGCGACCTGGTTAGGGAAATTGGTCGGGCAGATTACGGCGTTGCTACCCAAACTCGAAAACGTGCCGCAGATCAGCGGCGCCAGTGCTGCTGTGACCGCCATTGGGGACGAGGTGGAGGTGTTGCTGCAACAGCACATTCCGGTGTTCGAGCGCTATTTACAGGATGTGTCTGGCACTCGCTACCGCTATCCGGGCGGAGTTGTCGACAGCAACTGCCGCGAAGTATGCGTGCAACTGAGCGCAGGGTTTTCGCGATTATTCGGAAGCCTGGATAAACTGCATCGCGAGGTGGAAAAGGGTCTCGACGACGCGCATTCACCGGTGCCGCGCTCCGACCTTGAACAGTATTTTCAGACTGTGGGGCTGTGGTTACGGCGCGCCGAATCGGCTGCTCTGCTGTGGCGCGATATGGGGGAGGTGGATCAGAACAGCGAACCGCCGCTGGCGCGCTGGGTAGCGCGGGACGAAGGGAGTGATGATATCCGCGTGTGCGCGTCGCCGATTACAGCGCAATCCCTGTTGCAGGACCACCTGTGGGAGCGCTGCTATGGCGCAGTGCTGACATCCGCCACGCTGTGTTCCCTGGGTAGTTTCGAGCGCCTGCGGCGGGATTGTGGATTGCCTGAAAATACACTGTGCGAGACCGTTGCCGGTGCTTTTGATTACGCACAGGCTGCGGTGCTGGCGGTGCCAGCCGGGGTTGAGGCGTCGGACGTGGCGAATCACACCGCAGCGGTGGTAGCAGCGTTGCCACAGTTGTGCGCCATGGGTTTGGGCACGCTGGTGCTATTTGCTTCCCGCCGCCAGTTGCAGGACGTCGCCGAACGACTCGAGCCGGATCTGCGGGCGCGATTGTTGATCCAGGGAGAATTGACTGTTGCCGAAATTGTATCGCGCCATCGGCAACGGGTCGACGCGGGCGACCCCAGTGTGATTTTTGGCCTGGCGAGTTTTGCCGAGGGCATGGATTTACCGGGTACTTATTGCGAACACGTGATTATCGCGAAATTGCCGTTTGCCGTGCCGGATGATCCGTTGCAAGAGGCGCTGGCAGAATGGGTGGAGTCCCGCGGTGGCAATGCGTTTCGCGAGGTGACCTTGCCCGATGCGTCCCTGAAACTGGTGCAAGCCAGTGGTCGCCTGTTGCGCACCGAAGAGGATCGCGGCCGCGTCACGATTCTAGACAGGCGGCTGCTGAGTAAGGGGTATGGCCGACAGCTATTGGCCGATCTCCCACCATTTCGCCGCGAATTTGATTAACAGGATTAGCTCAAAAAATCTTTTCCGAACGCCCCGTTGCTGGTGTGATTTTAATTTGGTGACAGGTTCCGTCAGGAAACGCAGCCATTGGCACGCTGAGCGATCAATGCCTGGCGATCATTTATAGCGCGATACACTCCCTCAACATCCAGATTAGCTTCCGCCAATTGGGCCTGATGGTTGTTATGTTCCTGGAATCGGTCCGGCAGGCCAAGGTGCAAAAGGTGCGTCAGCTTGCTCGACTCAGCCAGGTATTCGCCGACCCCGGCACCCGCTCCCCCCGCCACCACATTTTCTTCAAGGGTTACCAGCAGGCTATGCTCCGAGGCGAGCTGTAAAATCAGCGCCGTGTCGAGAGGTTTGACGAAGCGCATATCGGCGACCGTGGCATTGAGTTTTTCAGCGACGGTTATGGCCACCGTAAGCAACGTGCCGAAATTGAGGATTGCAATGTTGCTACCGCGACGTTTCACCACGCCTTTGCCAACTGGCAGTGCAGTCAGGGTTCGCTGGATGACTGTGCCCGGCCCTGCGCCGCGTGGGTAACGGACGGCCGCGGGACCACTATAAAGATACCCGGTGTACAGCAGTTGTCGGGTTTCGTTTTCGTCGGATGGCGCCATCACCAGCATATTAGGAATACAGCGCAGGTAACTAAGATCAAAGCTGCCAGCGTGAGTAGGCCCGTCCTCGCCCACCAGCCCGGCGCGATCGATGGCAAATAGAACATCCAGATTTTGCAGCGCCACGTCGTGAATTAACTGGTCGTAAGCGCGCTGTAGAAAGGTGGAATAGATCGCAACCACTGGTTTTTTTCCTTCGCAGGCGAGTCCTGCTGCGAGGGTTACGGCATGCTGTTCGGCGATAGCGACATCGTGATACTGCTGGGGAAAGCGTTGGGAAAATTCCACCATGCCGGAACCTTCAGACATGGCAGGGGTAATACCGACCAACTGCGGGTCACGTTCAGCCATATCGCACAGCCAGGATCCAAACACTTGCTGGTACTTCAGGCCGGGTTTGGCGTTGGGTCGCGGCGCCACCTGGTCGTCATTCGATGTTTTAACGGGCTCCAGTTTGTTGAGCGCGTGGTAGCCCACCGGGTCCTCTTCGGCCGGGGCAAAACCTTTGCCTTTGACGGTTACGATATGTAGCAGTACCGGGCCGGTTATTTTTTTGAGATTTTCAAGGGTGTGAATCAGCAGCGGTAAATTGTGTCCGTCAATGGGACCGATGTAGGTGAAACCCAGTTCCTCAAAAATAATACCCGGCGCCACCAGCGCTTTCATTAATTCTTCGGTTTTTCGCACCAGTGTCGAGGTGGATGGAAACGCTTTCAACAATCGTTTCGCGGCCTCGCGGAACGCATTGTAAAACTTGCTTGACCAGAGTTTGGAAAAGTAGGTGGCCAGTCCGCCGACATTGCGGGAAATGGACATGGTGTTGTCGTTAAGAATGACCAGCATGTCGGCGTCGACGTGGGTGATATGGTTCAGGGCTTCAAACGCCTGCCCGGCCGTCATGGCGCCGTCGCCGATGACTGCCACGGTGCGGCGCTGAGCACCCTCCATACGCGCGGCGATGGCCATACCCAGTGCGGCACTCATGGAGGTGCTGGAGTGGCCGACGCCAAATGTGTCGTAGGGGTTTTCCCCGCGTTTTGGAAAACCGGATAATCCTCCTGCCTGGCGAATACCGGGCAGATCATTGCGCCGACCGGTGAGAATTTTATGGGGGTACGCCTGGTGTCCCACGTCCCACACGAGGCGATCCGTCGGCGTATTAAACACATGATGCAAGGCAATGGTCAGCTCGACAACGCCAAGTCCAGCACCAAAGTGCCCGCCGCTAGAGCCGACGCTGTAGAGCAAATAAGCGCGCAGCTCATCGGCCAGTTGCAGCAGCTTTTTCGAATCCAGTACTCGCAGTTGTGCGGGAGTATCGATGGTATCGAGGAGCGGCGTTGCGGGCCGCGTTCGAGGTATGTCTGTGAATTTCGCAATCATGGATCGGATAGCTTTGTTACAAGGTCGCAATGTTACACGAAATACTATAGGTCGGCCTCAGTGATCCCGGTCTACAACATAGGTTACCAGTTGTCGTAACAGATCGGCGCGACTGTCCAGCACACTTAACGCGGCGAGACTTTCGGCGTGCAGATGCCGTAATTTCTCCCTGGCCCCGACGACGCCAAGCAGAGCGCCGTAGGTGGGTTTGTTAAGGCGTTGATCCGCGCCCTGGGGTTTGCCGATAATCGCAGTGGTGCTGTCAATGTCGAGAATGTCATCCTTGATCTGAAAGGCCAGTCCGAGTGCGTCGGCGTACGCACCGAGTGCCGCCAACACAGGGGGCTCACAGTGAGCAGTCATCGCACCCATCATGACACTGGCGGCAATCATGTCACCTGTTTTACGGCGGTGCATATGTTCCAGCTCGCGCAGCGTAAGTTCCGTATTGGCAGCGGTGATATCAATCGCCTGGCCGCCGACCATGCCGTGTGCACCGGCAGCCTGTGCCAGTACTCTCACCAGTGCCAGGGCGACATCTGCGGAGATATGCGTCATCGCCGTTAACTGTTCGAATGCCAGGGTTTGCAGGGCGTCCCCGGCAAGAATTGCCGTCGCTTCTCCAAACGCAATATGGCAAGCGGGCTTGCCGCGGCGCAGGCTGTCGTCGTCCATGGCGGGCAAGTCATCGTGGATCAGGGAATAAGCATGGATGAGTTCAACCGCACAGGCTGCGCGATCGGTATCCGAGGTGAGTTCCCCTGCGACCTGTGCGGCCGCATAGCACAGTATGGGTCGGATACGTTTGCCCGCCCCCAGCACGGCATAGCTCATCGCCTGAGAAAGTTGCCCGGAGCAATGCTGTGGGTCCGGCAGGCAGTTTTTAAGGGCCGCTTCTACGCGTTGACGGCAGGCGTCCATGAAGCGCGCCGCGCTGTCGGTCACCGGGATCACTCAGGCTGATCGTCGACAAGCGGCGTTTCCAGTAAGTCGCCGTCCAGATTGTGCGTCAACACAGAAACCCGTTGCTCCGCCATCTTTAACGCCTGTTGGCATTCACGGGTAATTTTGATACCGCGCTCGAAGGATTTGAGGGACTCGTCGAGGCTCAGATTACCTTCCTCAAGTGCCTCCACGAGGGCCTCCAGTTCGCTCAGGCTGTCCTCGAAATCTGGAGTTTTTTTCCGGGTGGCCACGGCTAGAATACCTTTAAGGGTGCGTCAGGCCGTCACCCTAACCGAGGTGGAAACAGGGGTCAATCGCTCTTTCCTTGTAGGATATATCCTACATGGATAGCGGCATTATTCGGATACCGAAAAACCTGTCGCCCGTGCACTATGACCCTCGCAAGGATGCTACTCAGGGAAGAATGGTCAGGACGACCAGGGCCAGAAGGGATTTGAAGCGCGCCATGGAACAACAGGCGCGTAAGGCCACGATAAGGACAGTTGTCTACAGGGAAATTAGGCGACAGGGATTTTAGTCAGGCCAGGGATACAGGGATGTGTGGCTAGAACAAACGCACTCCATGGCTGGACCGCGTCTTTTTAAACTGCTTACGCCTTTTTGCTTCTCCGGCAAAAAGGCGTTTTTATTTTGGGCCGATATAACTACCGCCGACGCTCCGCTGCGGCGTCGCCAGGTTGTTCACAGTTGTACCAATACCGCCTGATATGAGGGGGGGCGGAAAATCCTAAAAAACAACAGGTTGACAGCGCTTTATCTGGGAATATGATAGCCTGAGCGTTCAATAGCCGTGGGGAGCATCGCTTTCACCTTAAGTCAAAACATCCCTGTTTGTTCTGCCACACACAGCGCACCGACATGGGCACACTGGCGGCGCCAGGTTCGAGCCTGGGTGAGCGACTGACTGATGCAGGCCAAGATTCTACGTCTCAATCTTGCTGGTCAGCCTATTGAGTGGCTCGACTGGCAGACGGCCGTATGCCTGTACGCTCGCGAACTGGTGGTATGGAGTCTGGGGGAAGTGGTCAGAAAAGTTCATGGGGGGCACTCGCGTATTACCGGTGCTCAATCTGTGGTGGAGCTGCCCAGTATTATCGCCTGCGGTGGCGAACACATGGGCCGCCCGCGCCGAGATTATCGCTTAACCAATCAGGCACTGTTTGCGCGGGACAACTATATTTGCATGTATTGCGCGCGCCAAACAGATGTCGCGGTGTTGACTCGCGACCATATCGTGCCGCTATCTCGCGGTGGCCGGGATCGCTGGGAGAACGTTGTGGCCGCATGCCGCCGCTGTAATCAACACAAGGCCAATCACCTGCTGCAAGAAGTCAATATGGAGCTGGTGGCATTACCCTTTCGGCCCAATAACGCCGAATACCTGGCGCTGATCAACTCGCGGCGTATTCTCGGCGATCAGATTGAGTTTTTACGCAGCCAGTTTTCCAGTAACAGTCGCTGGGTCTAGTAGCGCAGCTGCACGGTCTCACTTCTATTTAATTTAACCTCTGTGCTTGTGGAGAAATATTGTGGACTTAGGTATCGCGGGTAAATCGGCCATTGTGTGCGGCGCTAGTCGCGGTTTGGGTCGGGCCTGTGCTCTGGCGTTGGCGCGGGAGGGCGTACGCGTCACTATTGTCGCTCGCGATCGGGGGTCGTTAGCGGACGCTGCGCGGCAACTGGGGGAGGCCAGCGGCGTAGAGGTGGCCAGCGTTGCTGCTGATATCACCACGGACGTAGGCCGCGATGCTGTGCTGGCGGTCTGTCCCGCACCCGATATTCTGGTGAACAATGCGGGCGGTCCGCCGCCGGGCGATTTCCACGATTGGCGACAGAAGCAGTGGTTTGATGCGATCAATGCGAACATGTATAGCAGCATCGATATGATTCGGCGCTGCATCGACGGGATGGTTGAACGGGATTTTGGGCGCATCGTCAATATCACCAGCGCGGCGGTTAAATCACCGTTACCCGAACTGGGTTTGTCGAATGGTGCGCGTGCCGGTCTAACCGGTTTTGTGGCGGGTCTGGCACGACAATATGCGCGTCATAATGTCACGATCAATAACCTGTTACCCGGGGTTTTTGAGACTGAGCGGGGCGATGCTTTTCTTAGCGGACGCGCCGCGCGTCGCAACCAGACTCTGGAGGAGTTTCGTGCGGAATATTGCAATATGGTGCCGGCGGGTCGCCTGGGGGTGCCGGCGGAGCTGGGGGCTACCTGCACGTTCCTGTGCAGTGTTCACGGTGGTTTTATCGTTGGTCAAAATATTGTACTCGATGGGGGGTTATTTCCCGGTACTTTGTGAAAATACCCGCGTCGCGTTTTATATTGAGAGCAGGTGGGGAATCTGCGCGGGTTTGCTCCAGAGCGAGAATGTTTTCAAGGCCCCAAGTTTTTCAGTGTATAACGGCCTGTGCAAATACGGCGATGATTAATAAAGGACAGAAATAGCGCACGTAGGGTGGCCATAGTTTCCAGAATAAACTGTGCTCTGCGTTGGGGTACCCCCGTTGGATTTCTGCCAACAGGCGATTGCGGTTAAATACCCATCCGGCGAACACACAGATAACAATGCCGAGCAGAGGTTGACTGTATTTAGTGGTAACGTCGACCACCAGGTCAAACAGGGCGTCGAAGTTGACCGCCAATACCGTACTGCAAGTGAAGATCAACGCGCCGACTATCCAGGTGAGTCGGCGGCGCGAAAGCTCAAAGCGTTCCGTGGCATAGGCCACCGGCACTTCAAGCATGGATATGGATGAGGTCAGCGCAGCGATGGTCATCAATGTAAAAAAGGCGAAACTGACCAGGTAACCAATCACGCCCATGGCAGCAAACAGCATCGGCAGTGTTTCAAAAATTAGTCCCGGCCCGGAAATCAGACTGCCGTCCGTGTTATAGATTTGCAGGCCTTTACGTTGCGCGGCGAACAGCGCAGGCAATATGATCAGCCCGGCAAGAAATGCGATGGCGGTGTCGATTAACGTCACCAGGGCGCCTGTCGCCGGCAGATTCTCCTCAGCGCGTATATAAGATCCGTAGACCATCATGGTGCCGACCCCGAGGGACAGGGAAAAAAATGCCTGCCCGAGGGCACTAATCAACAATTGTGGATTGCTGATCTGACTAAAGTCCGGCAACAGGTACAGTTGCAAACCCGTTGTTGCTCCGGGCAGAGTAAGTACATAGGCGATAAGCGCGAGCATTAATGTTATCAGAGCGGGCATCAGACGCCGCGACCAACGCTCGATACCGCGTTCAATACCATGGGCCACCACGAAGATGGTTAACAGGGAAAAAAGGCTACAGAAAATAACGTTGCGGGCCGTCCCGAAACTCGTTAGCCAGTCGAGGGCGCGTTCATACTGTGCGGCGGCTGCGACCGCCGCCAGCAGGTGCGCCATCATCCAGCCCGCCACCAGCGCGTAGAAGCTTAGAATGACGCTCGCAATCAGCACACCGTACAGGCCGGTAAATTTACCGACATTGCGTGCTAGCGAGCGTTGCCCTGCGCCTGACAGGGCGGCGACAATATTACTGCGGGTGTGGCGCCCGATAATGAGTTCAGCCATTAGTGCCGGATAAGCCAGGCTGAAGGCCAGGATAAAATACGCCAATACAAACGCACCGCCGCCGTTGCTGGCGGTGTTGGTGGGAAAACTCCAGATATTGCCAAGCCCAACCGCAGAGCCGGTGGCGGCCATTAGAAAGCCAAAACGGGAAGAAAACTGCCCTCGATTTTGCATTTTTTAGTATCGAGATGGACGTGACACTGTGTATCTTAAACCGTTTGTACTGATTGTGAAAATTGCGAGTTGCGTGGTGCCGTATTGTGGCGGCGCATGGCGCGCAGACCTGGCGTTTTACCGCTTACTATCTAAGCGCGGACGGCTGATTTATTTGAACACAGGCCTGCGTTTTTCGCGAAATGCATTCACACCTTCGATGGTGTCGTCATCCATAAACAGAAACGGCATGCAGTCTTTGGCGTAGCGTAACTCGGCACCACCCAGTTCCCGATTGTAGATCGACTTGGCCATGCGAATAGCCATTTGTGGCTTGGCCGCCAGCTTTCGAGCCAAATCCAGCGCGCTCGGTAGCAGCTCATCGTGGGGCACCATTTCCAGAGCGAGCCCAAGCGATACGGCTTCCTGCGCCGAAATGGGCTCCCCCAGCATGCTCAGGTATTTGGCGCGTTGCCGTCCCACCAGTTCGTTGAGGCGCACGATGGCAAATCCCGGCAGCAGTCCAAGTTGAATTTCCGGTACCGCGAACTTTGCGCGTTCCGAGGCAATGACAAAATCACAGGCAATCGAAATTTCAAAACCGCCGCCGTAGGCGAGCCCGTTTACTGCCGCAATAACGGGTTTGGTGCAGCGCTCGCACAGGGCCAGAAAATCAAGCACTTCATCTATGAAGTTTTTGGCGTAGGTAGTGGTGAATTCAAATCCACTGATGTCGGCGCCTGCGCAGAACGCTTTTTCTCCCGCACCGGTAATAATGATTGCGCGCACCGCACTATCTTTTTGCGCCTCCGCCACTGCCCTGGTGATACCGCCACGTATCCCGGTGCTGAGAGCATTCAGTTTATGCGGTTCGTCGAGGGTGAGGACGGCAGTGGCGCCTGTTTTTTCATAGTTAACGCTGTCAAAACGCATGGTTTTCAGTCCTGTAATATTGACGGATTTTTGTCGACAACCAAATTATTTTGCGAGGCGATTTTGGCCGTCAGTCGAATTCAATTCTGTGTCTTGCTTTCGGCCCAATTATTTGTGTGGCTAACTACCCCGGTTGACATTGTCGGCGCTATTAACGGGGGAGTAAAGGCAGGATGTCGTCGGTTTACGAAACAGCTTTTTGGGGCTTTCGTGATTCTACAAAACCTTCCAGCAAAGAATACACCGGCGGCACAACCACCAGCGTTAACAGTGTTGAAGAAATCATGCCGCCGATAACTGCTACCGCCAGAGGTCCATTGGTTTCGGCGCCGGCACCAAACCCCAATCCTGCGGGCAGCATGGCGAGAATCACGGTAAAAGATGTCATCAATACTGGCCGCAGGCGGATTGGGCAAGCTTCGCGCAAGGCCTGGTAAATAGTTTTGCCTTGCTGGCGATGCTGGTTGGTGATGTCCACCAACAAAATCGAATTTTTAGCCACCAGACCCACCAGCAGCACCAGACCGATCATGGAGTACACGTTAAGTGTATGTCCCGTTAGCCACAGGGCGGTAATACCCCCGATCATGGCCAGCGGTTGTGCCACCATTATGATCAGTGGTTGTAAGAAAGAATTAAACTGGCTGGCCAGCACCATGTATAGCAGCACCGAGGCCAGGCTAAAGGCAAATATAATATTGTCCATGGTTTTGCCAAACTCTTCGGATTCTCCCTTGAATTTAACATCGTAACCAATCGGCATAATTTCCCTGGCTAACGTTTGTACCTGTTTTACGGCGTCACCCAGCGGTATAACGGGCGAAGCGTAGAACGCGGCCGAGTAGCGCAGATCAAAGCGCGCGATGGATGCCGGCCCGAGGATTTCGCGGAAGGATGCAACGGTATCGGCCCGGACCATGGCGCCGTCCCGATGACGCAGATAAATCTTTTTGAGGTCATCTCCAGAGGTAAAAGATCCGTCCTCTGCCTTAACGCGTACGTCGTAACGTTCCCCGTCACCGGGATCGTCATTATATTTGGCAACATCCGCGCCACCGATCATGATGTTAATTGCATTGGCAATATCCCTGGTAGTAAAACCCAGATCCGCAGCGCGCACGGCGTCTACTTCGAGCTGATATTGGGGTAAATCCAGGTTCAGATCCAGATCAACGCGGCCCAATCCAGAGTTCGCGCCGAGCCGGGTATGGAGTTCGTGGGAATAGCGGGCAACTTCGTCCAGATTGGGGCCGGAAACCACAAATTGTAGCGGTTCGCCGCGCATACCCCCAACCACGGGAACCGGCGCGGGAAATGCTCGAACCCCCGGCAGTGCGGCAAACTCCTGTCCCAATACGGCCAGTAATTCCTGCTGACTTTGGGTACGCTCCTCCCGCGGCACCATGCGTACAAAGCCAATCGCTTCGTTAATTTGCCGTGTGCCAATGCCCACCGCGGTAAAATAGCTTTTCACCACGTCATTATGGCTGGCGAGAATGGCTTCAATTTCGGCGAGGCGGGCATCCGTGTAATCGAGACCAGACCCCAGGGGAGTTTTGACAATTACCAGAAAACGACTTTCGTCCTGCTGTGGGGAAAATTCCTTGCCTATATCCGCCAAAAAAAACGAGCAACCGGCGACAATCAGCCAGGTGATACCGATGACCGTCCAGCGGAAGTTTAAAATCAGACCCAACAGCTGGCTATAGCCTGACTCGACCGCGCGAAATCCCCGTTCCAGCCACAAATAGACTCCCGACTTGTGCTCTTCCACCTGTAGAAAACGCGAACACAGCATCGGCGTCAGGGTCATGGATACAAACCAGGAAGCGAGTACGCCAAAGGTGACCACCACGGCGAAGGATTCGAAAAAACGACCCATTACGCCGCCCAGAAAAATGACCGGTACGAAAATCGAGACCAGCGAGAGGGTAGCCGCCAGGACCGGGAATACCACTTCGGCGGTGCCGTTGATAGCCGCGCTCATGGGGTCCGGGTCCACCGACTCTCGATGTCGGTAAATATTTTCGAGGACGACGATGGCATCGTCTACCACGACACCAATCAGTAATAACAGCCCCAACAGGGTCATGGTGTTGAGGGTCATGCCCATAAAATAGATAACCGCCATGGCGCCCAGCAAGGAGATGGGCACGGCAGTAGCGATAATCAGCGTGGAGCGAATATTTTTCAGGAAAATCCACACCACCAGGGCAGTCAACAGCGTCCCCAGAACCAGGTGTTCCTTCAGAGCGTCGACCATCTCGATTACAAAGAGCGAGTCATCGGAGGAGATGGTGAGCTTCATTCCCGGCGGCAGTTGCGGTCGAATTTCCTCGTCGAGGCGCCGCCTGACTTCATCGATAATAGCGACGGTATTGGCATTGGCAATCTTGATCAGACCGAGACCAACGGTGGGTTCGCTGTTAAACCGCGCTAAACCGCGGGCGTCTTCGAGGCCGTCTTCCACATCCGCGATATCACGCAGTCGCAGCGGGGCCCCGTCGCGGTGGGCAACTACCAGATCCGCCAGCTCCCGCGGGTCGTGGTATTCCATGTCGAGTTTTATCAGATGCTCGTTCGGGCCCCCGACCAGAAACCCCCCGGGCATCATGAAGTGTTCGTTGCGAATGCCGGACACCACCTCGCTGGCGCTGACATTAAGGGCTGCCATGCGCTCGGGTTTCAGATTGATGCGTATAGTGCGTTCGCGCCGCCCCCCGATGCGTATATTGCCGATGCCATCGACGGTTTCCAGATTTTTCTTCAGGGTGTTGATGGCATAACTATTGAGCTGTTGCTGCGTGCGATCACCCTGCAGTGAAAGCCACATAATCGGCGAGGCGCCGATTTCAACCTTGGCGACGATGGGCGGTTCGGCATCTTCCGGTAACTGGCTGAGTACCTGGTTGACCTTGGCCTGCATTTCGTTAAAGGCCACTTCAATATTTTTGTCCAGATCGAATGTCACCACCACATTGGAAGTGCCCGGCGTTGAGGTCGACTCAATATGTTCGATGCCCGGTACGCTGTTGACAGCGTTTTCGATAATGTTAGTGATTGAGGCATCGACCACGTCCGGATTCGCGCCCGGCATAATTGTGGTAACGGACACCAGGGGGAATTCAATATAGGGGAAGCGGTCGACGCCAATGCGCTGGTAACCAATGATGCCGAACAACACCAACACGGCTGACAACATGGTTGTCAGGACATGACGGTTGATGGACAGCGATGGCAGAGTCATGGTGCAACCGATTCCGAGATGGACACCGGTGCGCCATCGGTCAGAAAGCCGGCGCCATTCACCGCCACCACTTCTCCGGCTGAGATACCTGTTTGTATTTCCACCAGTTCACCCATGTGGTGACCAACCGTGACCACTCGTTGCTGAGCAGTATTATCGGTAATCACGTAGACCACATTGCCAGCTGGTCGCAGCACCACGGACTGACTGGGAACGACGATTGTGTTCGTGCGGCGGCCAACGACAATAACCCCCGTAACGCTGCCACCGGGACGCCAGTTACCGGGGTTGTCGATTTGAGCCACGACGTCGATGGCGCGGTTATTGAGCCCCACCGTGGGGCGAATTTCCTGTATTTGACTGGTGATTGTAACGTCCGGGTTCAGCGGCGACGTCAGGCGAATTTCCAGGTCGCGCGCGAGTTGGCCAGCCAACGTTTCCGGCAGCGGGAGGCGCACGCGTAGACGATCGACATTAGCGACCCGAAACAGGGGCGCGCCGACTTTCACAAAGTCGCCGGGGCTGATCAATTGCTGGTCAACCACGCCGTTAAAGCGCGACGTAATGGCGGTCTTGTTAACTCCTCGACGGGATTGCGCCAGGCGCGCTTTGGCGCCTTTTAACTGTTGATCGAGGGCGTCCAGTTGCGCGGTTACTTCATCGAGTCGGTCGATGGATATGGATTTGGCCACAGCCAGATCCTGATAACGCTTCACGGTGCGTTGCTGATTGGCACGCAATACTTCAAGTTGGGCGACCTCGGCCTGGGCTGCCTGTTCCGCAATACGGTAATCGGTGATTTCCAGTTCGGCGAGCACCTGGCCAGCGGTTACCGTGTCGCCAATTTCAACCAGCACGCGGGCAATGCGGCCCTCGACTTCCGCGGCAATCTGCGGAATCACCAGGCTTTCCAGTTCTCCAACCGACTGCTCGGTTATTTCTATATCGGTGTTTTGCGCGACAAAGGTGGTAATACGGGTCGCACGCACCGCCGGTCGCTTCTCGCCCACGACTTCACCGGCGTCCTTGCTACAGCCCGACGTCAGCAGTAGCGGCACAATCAGTGCGCCCAGTTTGGATATGTTGACAAGCATTTTTAACATTTTTGAATATCCATCTTGAGCAGCTATCCTGCGATTCTCAATCGTCGTGGCATAGCTGACCGTAACGGTAGTCGGGATGAGGTTACCGATCACGGAGAGGTGTGCCATGGACGGATTACTCGTTGGAAATATCTGGCGAGATTGCGAGACCAATGCTCGAAGCTCCCGACCCATCTAGTGACTCATAATACCGTTTATCGGATGGGAAAGTTAAGCTTTTTAGTGGCTGCTGGGTTTCGCTGGATTTTGCTGAGAGTTTTACGGGCGTGTTCACAAGCCGTTTCAAAGGGGTTCAAGAGCCCTTGAGCTGATACCAGGTCGATGTTTTTTCCACACTGCTCCAGGGTGGTGCACAGGCCGGCTAATTTGCTGAAACCGAGATAAGCGCTACTGGATTTTAATGTGTGTGCTGCTTGATACACCGATTTTGCGTCCCCGTTGGCGATCGCGCTCAGTATCGTTTCCCGATATTTGGGCAGGTCGCGCAGGTACAGGCTTATGGCTTTCGCCAATGCCTCGGGAGACCCCGGCCAGTTAATCGCTGCGAGCACCGCTTGTTCGTCATCGAGGGGCGCCACACTCGAATCTGTACTGGTAAGAGCGCTCTCCTGTTGCTCCGCCAACGGCAACCAGCTGGCCAGTGCCTGTTCGAGTTTTTCACGGCTAATAGGCTTACTCAGATAATCGTCCATTCCGGCGTTTTTGCTTTGTTCCACCACTTCTTTTTGTACATCAGCGGTCAGCGCGATAATTGGCAACCTTGCGGTTTCAGTAGTCGTTTGTTGCTGTTTGCGAATGGTTAACGTGGCTTCGATACCATCCATGATGGGCATATGAAAATCCATCAATACCAAATCGTAGCGGTGTTGGGCAACCGCGTTTACCGCGTCGAGCCCGTTGGCGACGATGTCAACCTGGCAGCCTGCGAGTTCCAGCATATCGCGAATCACCTCCTGGTTGACGTCGTTATCCTCCGCAACCAGGATGCGTGCCCCCGGCGCGATTTTCGGACGCTCGTTGCTGGCCATGTTGCCGCGACCTATCGTCTGTCGTTTGCCGCCAATAGCTGATACTACGCTATCGTAGAGGTCCGATTGTCGTACCGGTTTGTCGAGACAGCGAAAAATGCCCGCCTTTTCTCCCTGCGTGGCATTGAGGGGTGCGCCACCGGAACTAAGCATAATCAGTTTGAGGGTTTGAATTTTGTCGTCGGCCTGAATTGCCTGGGCTAACTCAAGTCCGTTCATTTCCGGCATTTCAAAATCCAGTAGAGCGATATCGTAAGGCGTGCCAAGTAGGGTATTGCGACGCAGCATGGCGAGCCCCGCTACGCCATTGTCTACAGTGTTAGCGGTCATCTGCCAGGCGGACAATTGCGCCTTCAGGGCTTCCAGGTTGGTTGGGTTGTCATCGACGATGAGTGCGCGAATAGGTCGGTTGAGGGTCATTTGTTCGTGGTCCGCTTGTTGCGATTCCATGCAGATTGCCAGGTCGACAGTGAACCAGAAGGTCGAGCCGCTATGGGGGGCGCTGATAACATCTATATTGCCATGCATTAGCTCCACCAGTTGCCTGCTGATAGCGAGCCCCAGTCCGGTACCTCCGAACAACCGCGTGGTGGATCCGTCGGCCTGGGAGAAGGGCATAAATATACGTTCTCTCTGCTCGTCACTGATACCAACACCGGTGTCCTGTACTTCGATACGCAATCCAATATGGGTGGCGCTTCTATTGTTATAGGAGACACGAATGCCAACGGTACCATGGTGAGTAAATTTAATGGCATTGCCCACCAGGTTAACCAGTACTTGCCGTACCCGGTATTCGTCACCTACCAGGGTCTCGGGTAGATCGACGGGTATGACGACGCTGACCTCCAGCCCTTTTTTGTGAGCACGGGTTGACATTATTTCAGCGGTTTCCTCAATCAGGGTGCGCAGGTTGAAGGGTCGCTCTTCGAGGACAACTTTGCCTGCTTCAATTTTTGAAAAATCCAGAATTTCGCTGATCAGGTGCAACAAGGTTTTTCCTGAACGGAAAATAGTTTGCGTCAGGTGGTTTTGACGTACACTTAACGTGGTTTCAAGCAATAGCTCGGTCATGCCCAATACGCCGTTCATGGGTGTGCGAATTTCGTGACTCATGCGAGCAAGAAACTCACTTTTTGCCCGATTGGCTGTCTCAGCTGCGTTTTTTGCCAGTTCGGCTTCCCGGGTTTGGTTAACCAGGAGATTATTTTTATGGATCAATTCTTCGGTGCGCGACTCAACGGTTTTTTCCAGTTGCGTTTGGTGTAGTAGCAGTTGTTCGTCGCGAGCCTGAATCTCACCGAGCATCTGGTTAAATGAATCCGCCAGTTGCCCAAATTCGTCCGCGTTATTTTTTTCCACCCTGATGCTGTAATCCTTCTGGGCAGTTACGTATTGCATCGCTGTAATGAGTTTTTGCAAAGGGGAGGAGATGGTGTAAGTTAACAACAGGAATAACGTGATGGTGGCGAAGCACACAAAAATCGTTACATATATCAAAAGAATATAATTTTTGCTCATTCTCTTCGCCAACAAACTTTGATTGTCAATCAAATGCAATAAGCCGATGATTTCGCCGTCAGTCACGACCGGCAAGGACAATTCAACGTACCCGTTCTTTACCTGTGGCTGTAATGCCTCCTTACTGATTTCGTTTAAATCCATTTTTGCTGTTGAAAATTCTGTGTCAGTATTAGTTGGCTGATGCTGTTGAGCATAGCTGGCGAATATATTTCCTTTCAGGTCGTATAGCTTTGCGTGGATGATATTGGGTGCTGCGTTCAGAGACGCGAGCGTATCCTGAGCCGCATCTGCATCGTTAAAAACGAGCGCAGCGGCGCTGTTTTGCGCGATAATCGCTCCTAAAGTCGATAGTTCCTCGGCAACATGCTGCGCAGCGTTCTCTTTTTCGTGGTTGGTTAGCGTGAAGAGCATAAGTGCCAGCCCTAGCGCGCCACTGGCGACAATCGCAAGCAAAAGCTTTACCTTTACAGGTTTATCAGAAATAAATCTTTTGCAGCGCATAATCATCACCTATTCAACAAGTTCTGCGAGGCGCAGTAGTTTTGAGCTAATTTTCAGACCCGATTTTTTTGCCGCACTCTGATTAATGTAGAGAATAATCTTGCCGTCCTTAGTGAGTAGATTGACGATTCCTCCGGATTCAATAAAGTCGGGCATTTCGCCAATAGTTAGTACGGGGTTGTCTCCGATTGCGGCGCTAATACGCGGTAGCAAATCGCGACTTCCTTTGGCAATAAAAATTATCTGGCAAGAAGATGCGTTGGTAAATTTATTCAGAAGCAAAACATTTATGGGTTGCGAATCTATCTGTTTCTCCTCAAATCCTCTAAATCCATTTAAAACATTGTTGTTGCCCACTATGCAAAACTTGAAGATGCCAATATTTTTCGTTGGCCAGCTGGTATAGCGCGCGATGTTGTAGCTGAGTGCTGCCTTGATCTGATATTCGTCAGCCGTTTCAGCCGCAACGCAGGGAGAAGTAAGGCTTAGTGTGAGTGCCAAGTATGCCGGCCACGCGGGCCTTATTCGGGAAAATCCACGCTTGGCTACCCGAAAATGACATTGAATTGACATGGTAGTGAAATTACTCGAATCGTTAAAAGGTCAATTGTACTTTTACGTACAGGCTTCGTTTGACCTCTGTGTCGGGAGTAAACGCTTCAGCGACGTACTCGGTGTGCTCGTCGTCGATAAGGTTTTGACCAACCAGCGAGATTTCCATATTCCGGGTCGGACGCCAGGCTATATTCGCATCCAGAGTCGCGTAAGCGTCTATCTGGTGCGGAATGGGACTTGTGGCGGTTGCCTCGGCGTCGTCGACATAACGGCCCCACAAATTCAAATCGACAGTTGCGCCTAACTTCACGGTCGAACGTAGCGATAGCTGGTGCCTCGGGGGCAGGCCAAATTGAACCTCTGTTAAGTTATCGTCCCCGTCAATCTCTAGTTCAATGTAACTGTAGGAAAAATCCATGCGCCACCATTCTTTGGGCTGCCATACTGCCGACACCTCGTAGCCACGCGTGGTGCCACTATATTGATTATCGAAGTAATAGGGTTGAATAATCGGTTGGTCGTAGGAATCTGGTAACTCGGTTTCACCTGCGAGTGCCCCGCGCAGTTGGCTGTAATTGTTGTAAAAAGCCGACACATCCAGAGAAAAATGTTTGCCGGGCAGCATTCGATAACCCGCCTCAAACGCAGTTAATTTTTCCGATTTATAATTTTCGCTGCCAGCGAGAATTACCATGACAGGGGACGGAAACGGATTTATTCCCGGTGTCAAAGGGGGAATGATGGACCCAAGAAAACGTGCGTCATGCTCTGCTCGGGACGGCGTACGTACTGCTCGTGACACAGATGCCCACAATTTGTGCTGTTCGGTTACGGACCACATGATGCGTAAGTTGGGCTGAATTTCGACGCCAATGTGCTCATGGTGTTCCACTTTGGATCCCAATGTCAGGGTGAGATTGTCCGTTAATATCATCTCGTTTTGCAGGAACCCGGTATATGTATCTATAGAACTTCTGGCCGGTGAAATCGGTACAACGAATGAAGGAGCATAATGATCTCGGGAGTTACGAAAGCCAACACCCCACAGAAAATCATGGTAGTCGCCCAGTTGAATTCTGTGTTGAAAATCTATGTCGAATGTTTTGCGGGTTTCGTTCGCGAACGCTTCGTCGCGGTGGGTATAATCATAGTAGGCCTGTAATTCGAATTCGGACGTGGCGGAAAGGGTATGCTTCCAACGGTTTAGAATATGCCAGCCTGAAACGTCCGCGTGGTCGGTAAAGATTTCCTGATAAAATGGACCCGCTAGCGTTGGCAGCGTTAACGTTTGGTTGATGTTGCCGCGGTACACGTCGCCCTGCAGGGTCAAGCTATCCCGAGCCAGTTGACTGTCAATGCGAAAGCCACCCCGTTGCACACTCCAGTCGTCGTTAGCATCACCACCTTCTCGAAGATCAAAGGCGCCCCGTTGATTCTCTTTCACGTACGCGCGAGCATACGTATTATCGCCAATGGCGCTGCCATAGCGCAGGCTTCCCAGATGCTGTTCCTGGTTTCCAGCGCCCACCACAGCCAGACCATCCAGCGTGTCTGCGCTGTGTTTGGTGACAATATTTATTACACCATTGACCGCGTTGGTGCCCCATAACGTCGCGCCGGGACCACGGATTACTTCGATACGTTCGATATCTTCCAGTAACGTGTCCTGAACTTCCCAGTAGACTCCAGAAAATGAAGGGCTGTACACCGACCGCCCGTCGATCAACACTAGTAGTTTATTAGAAAGGCGGCCGTTGAATCCGCGGCTGGTAATAGCCCATTTGTTACTGTCGATACGCGCAACGTGCAGGCCGGGAACCATGCGCAGCGCATCGGGGATAGTGGTCACGCCTGATTGCTGAATATCACGTTCGCTAATGACATAGATTGCGGCGGGGGATGAGGACAGAGGCTGTATTTTCTTGGACACGGAGGTGACCTCTATGTCGAGCAGGTCCTCAAGCCCCAGATCGAATATTTCTTTATCAGTTTCGCCAATAGCGTTACCGGCTCGGCTTTGATGGCTTGGGCATAATAATATTATCGGCAAAAATAATGAGACGAAAACGACGGGGAATCGTTTTGGGCGTTGCAGTGGCATGGATAGTAACCCCCGGTGGTTATTAGTGAGCTTCAGAATCTAACTTGCATGAGTGTAGTTTCCTCCAGGGCCATATCTGAGGACCCACTGCCTCGCGGTTGCGGACCTTGCCGTTGATGTCTGGAGTTGTCCTCTGGAGGACTCTGCTGTTATCGGCCGTTTTCCCATAGACTTGAGTAGGTGAGCCGTTATTTGAATCCGCGCGTTGGCAACTTGCCTGGCCATCGAGTCGGGCGGAATCGCACCTGAGCTGGAAGTGATCTGGTTGACCGCCTGGCGGACCACCGCGGTCGTTGTGGTTCGGAAAACAATCGGTTAGGTAGCACAAAATACCCGAAGGTATCGGAAAATATAATCCGATATTCAGCAGGTTAGTTGCAGCTACGAGCTGTCGCGAGTAATGGTAGTTCAGGCAAGTTTGTTTGATTTACATCATTCCCCAACGATTGACTGTATACCCAAAAGTAGTACGATACTACTCGTAGGTAGAAAATGTTGCGTTCCGATAAAAATTTATGCTTGAATCGGGACGCTAGTTCACTGCAATGGTGGATTTATCCGGTTATTTCATCAGTCGGCGATGGTGCGCGTTAGCGGTTCAGCGAAGGTCGGCGCGCTGTATTAAGGGTGGTTAGCCCCTTTTGATTGTTCGCAGGCTGCTATCACACCGGCGTATTTGCCGTTACTTACATAGTCACTTTAGCGTAGGGGGAAAAACCATTGGCTACCTGGAAAGAAGAAACCCTCAGTGTCGCTGGAACGGAGTTGGTTATGATCCGTGGCGGCACGGGCAAACCATTATTGGTTCTGCACGACGAGTTGGGGTACACGGGCTGGATGAGCTGGAATGAGGAGCTGGCGAAACATCGCGAGCTGATTATTCCCCTGCAGCCGGGGTTTGGCAGAACGCCCAGGCTGGACTGGATATGGCGACATCGCGACCTCGCCGGATTTTACGGCAATGTAGTGCGCGAACTAAAGCTTGGAAAAGTCGATGTGCTGGGTTTTTCTGCGGGGGGGTATGTCGCGGCGGAGATGGCGGCGGCAAATCCAGAGATGTTGGCCAGCCTGGCGTTGGTTGCGCCCATGGGTATAAAACCCGAAGAGGGTGAAATAGCCGAGATGTTTGGGGTTACGATCGGCAGTTATCTGCGTTCTACGGTTGCGGATTCGACCTCAACAACGACTGAATTTTCCAAAATATATGGCGGCGAGATGACCCCCGAACAATTCGAGCTGTTCGAAGATGCGCGCGCGGAAAGTGCGCGCATTGGATGGGAGCCGTACATGTTTAACCCCAGTTTGCCGGAACTGCTGCGCGGTGCTCGTGCCGTTAACCTGCCGACGCTGCTGGTGCGCGGCGATCAGGACAAAATTGTCCCCCAGGGCTGTATAACCAGTTACAAACAGGCGTTGCCCCAGGCACAGGTGGTGAGTATTAAGGGCGCGGGTCATCGCCCGGAAATTGAAGACAGCGCGGCGTTTGTCAGTGCGGTTACAAAGTTTCTGGTTTAAGAATTTACAGAGGATACGTTTTTTCAGAGGATAAGTTAATGCAAATTGCTCATTTTACCGAGCGCCCCGTGCGCTACATCGCCGAGGAGCCGATTCTGCAGAATCGGGCATTTTTTGGCGTTTCCAATAAGTACTTTGATCGCGAAAAGTCTGCCCACGATTACAATTTCTACCTCGATGAGGCTTGCTATTGCGAGGAGGTCGGTTTTGACGCGGTGGCGATTAACGAGCACCATGGCAACCCGTTTTGCTCGGGCAATGTGATGAATGTCGAGGCGGCAATTCTGGCGCGCATCACGTCAAAAGTGAAAATTGTGTTAATTGGGAATCCGCTGCCGGTGATTAAACATCCACTGCGCATGGCGGAGGAACTGGCTACGATAGATACTATTTCGCGCGGCCGTCTGGTTTCCGGTTGGGTGCGAGGAGCAGGTAGTGAACAGTTTTTCAATAACGCTAACCCAGCCTATAACCGGGAAATGTTTAACGAAGCGCACCAGTTTATTCTCGATGCCTGGACCAAAGACGGGCCCTGGCGCTACGAGGGCAAACACTTCCATTATCGCCACGTAAACCCGTGGGTGCGACCCTACCAGGATCCCTATCCACAGCAATGGATTCCCGGCGTACTGAGTCCGGAAACGGTGCTGTGGTGCGCGGAGAAACGCTATCCTTATCTGGGGCTTGGCACCGCGCTGGGGCCGACTTGCGACCTGTGGGATATGTATGCGGACAAAGCCGCCGAATTGGGTTACCAGGCGGGGCCGGAAAATTTTGGTTATCTGTTACCCGTATTCGTGGCGGATAGTGACGAGAAAGCGCAGGAGCTGGGCAAAGGTTTTATCTACGGCGGTGGACAGAATTCCTTCTCCCGTCCGGAGCACACGTTGCCACCGGGGTACAATTCCAAAGCGGCGATTCGTATGCTGGCGCAACTACCCGGCGGCAGTTGGTTGGGAGTGAGCAGGGACAAAATGATGGCGAGCAAGGACGACACCTGGAACGCCAGCGCGTTCGACGAGCTGCGCGCCAAACTGATCAAAGGTTACGAAAAGGTGCAGGAAACCATGCAGGTGGTGGTGGGTAGTCCCGAGACGGTCACTAAAAAAATCAAGGATATTTTGTCCGTAATCCGACCGGGTGTATTCACCTGTTTCGCTGTTCAGGGCAATGTCAGCGACCAGGACCGCTTGCGCAGCGTCGAACTATTGGGCACGGAAGTGTTGCCAGAGCTGCGTCGTTTTGCCAGGGAAATAGACTTGCCGGGGCCGTTTGAACGCAAACCCGGATCAGTTAGCCTGGCAGCGGGCACGAAAAGGATTGCGGTATGCGATCGGGCGAGATTGGAAAAACTCGGCTTACCCTGACGATGGTGTACTGGTGCGGCGCGGGTCAAAAATATTCCCGCAAAAAAAAGGATGCTGAGTGGCATCCTTTTTTTTATTCCCGGTTTAGCGCAAAAGTGTAGTAGCAAGCGCGCCCGATTATTTGCTTTCTAGAGAAAAGCCCGCGGTCATACCCCCGTCGGCCACAAACTCCGAGCCGGTCGAGTAGGAGCTGTCGTCCGATGCTAGATAAGCCGCCAGGTTGGCCATTTCCTCGGGACGGCCAATGCGCCCCAATGGAACCGCTTTAAATGCCGCCGCCCCCTGGCTCGCCGACAAGCCTATGTCGTCCAGTATCCTGGTGGTTACGCCACCGGGGTGAATGGAGTTGACGCGAATGTTGAACCGACCCAGTTCCAGGGCGGCAACTTTGGTCATACCCCGTACCGCGAATTTGCTCGCGACGTAAGCAGCTGCACCGTACATGCCGGTTAGCCCGTCGATGGAAGAGATATTCACGATCGATCCACCACCGGATTTTTTCATGGCCGGGACGACGCTACGCATACCGAGAAAAACGCCGAGCTGATTGACGTTGATCACGCGCATATAGGCATCGGTCGACGTGTCCGCAAGCGGTACCACCGGCGTAATAATGCCAGCATTGTTGACGAGCACATTGAGTTTGCCAAATTTTTTCACGGTTTGCTTTACCACCTCGGCCCAGGCTGCCTCGTCGGTAACATCGAGAGTCATGTAGGCAGCGGCTTTACCTATTTTCTCCGCCAGTTTTTTGCCTTCTTTATCCAGCACGTCACACAACATGACTTTGGCGCCACGTGCGGCGAACAGTTTAGCTTCTGCTGCACCCTGGCCGCGGGCGGCGCCGGTGATTAAAGCGACTTTACCTTTGAGATCTGCCATGAGAAATGTTCCTTACAGTTTGTGGTTGTGGTGAACAAAGTTCCGCCTACGCGGCGCTGTAACGGACAAATTTTGAAACGCCGAAGCGCGGTTAATATAAGTGGTCAGTCAGGCACCCGTCACGTGGAGTGGACTGCCAGTCATCATACACTCAATGTTTTAACCCGTACTGCCGCTTACAGACGGTTTGTCTTGCTCTGCCTTCAGCCCGTAATCCGCCGCTCGGTCAATAATAACTTGATTTGTTACCGAATGGTAAATCATGTAAAACTAAAGGTAACTGCAACGCTTGACCATGGCCTTGAGGAAACGGTAATGGGTATTAGCGTGTTGATACTGTTTCAAAATCACTCCAGTCAGCCGCTCGACGCTTACCAGGGGTGCCAACGCGAACTGCAGATCGCCGCATTGGCGGAGCCGTTGGGTTCTAATTCGGTATGGGCCGTTGAACATCCCAGTACCGACCATACCCTGTGCCCGAATCCGTTTAAAATGTTGTGCTGTCCGGGGCTTGGCGATACCGCATCAGCTGCACACGAAGCCATTGAACCAAATCCGATTGCACACCGTTTAGGTGCGACGGCTGTTACAGTTTGAGTCCGGAGTGGCGCGGCCGTGAAAGAACGATACGCGCAGTATTAGTGGCGCAAAACAGCTATTCTAACGACGGGTCGCGACCGCAACGATTTCGCGGGCCATGGCATCCTGCGGCATCGTGCGGGCGCGATACCCCCGGACGCGGGCCGGCCGGTAAGTAGAGAAACATCATGACAGAACAGATTGGCGTCAAGCAGTTCGGACGCGTGGTACGGATTCCCACCGCCACGGGGTTTGGTGTGGGCGATATCAATAGTTACGTCATTTTACCGGAAAAAAATTCCCGTCAGCTGGTGTTGATCGATACGGGTATCGGTTCCGAAGAGGCCTGGCAGACGTTGGCTGCGGGCCTGGGAGACTTCGGCTTTGGCATCGAAGATATTACCTTGCTGCTACTCACCCACGGGCATACGGATCACTATGGACAGGCGGGGCGTATTCGCCAAGTGTCCGGGTGTCAGGTATGGGCCCACGAGGCGATTAACCTGACCCTGGGGCGCTATCTGCCGAGCGCTGAACGGGAAGCGCAGGAAAGATGTTTTCTCGCAACCCTTGGGTTTACGCCGGAGGATTACGATCGGGCTTATAGCTATCGGGATTCTATTCAAAAGCTTATGACTCCTTGCGAATTTGACCACTTGCTGTGTGACGGCGAGACAGTGCCAATCGAAGGGTTTGAACTTAAGGCGGTGCATACCCCTGGCCATTGTCCAGAGGAGCTCATTTTTTGGCAGGAACAGACCCGGCAAATGTTTTCCGGCGACCATCTGTTACCGGACATTACACCGGTATGCTTACTGGATATCCCCGAGTCGTCGAGAGTGACGCGCACTCGCACTCTGATTCAGTATTATCAGTCGGCAGATAAAATCAAACCGTATGCGGCCAGATCGATTTATCCCAGCCACGGGGATGTTTTTCACGACCATCTGCAACTGATTGCGTCCTACCGCTTGTCCACCGAAAGACGATTATTGAAAATCTCGCGCATTCTTAGCGAGCATGGCCCGATGACGCCGCTGGAGGTGGGCAAAAAACTATTCCCCAAGGTGTGGCAGGATCAGTTGTATCCGGTGATATCAGAGATTATGGGGCACCTGGATATGCTTGAAGAAGGGGGCCATGTGGCCTGGGAGGAAAAAGGCGGGCGACTCAACTATACACTGACTTCGGTGCCGGAGCCGGTGTAGCTCGCATACCGGAGTTAAAGGTTGTGCTTTAGCGCGGCACACTATTCAGGAGTAAAGGCTATGCTGTTATCCAAGGCTAATGAGTTGATTGGTACCTCGCCGATTTCGTTCGAAGATGCCATCGCGAGTGTGCTTAGGCGCGCTAATAAAACCTTGCGTGGCGTGCGTGGTGTCGAAGTACTGAGTAAGTCTGTCGCAGTTTCGACACGGGGCGAGATCGAATATCGGGCCCGCGTGCAGTTACGTTTTGCCATGGCGTTACCGGAAAAGCTTCACTGGTAGCCGCATGTAAAGTTTCGTCGCACGTAATGTTATGGCGTGGGATTTTGGGGGTAGATGGATTTCGAGCAGACAAATGACAATCATCGCCGTAGACGGAGTGATTGGATGAGTACAGGGCTTTTTATTTGCGGAGCAATATTATGACTGTTTCCAGTGTATCAACAATTACTGCGACGTCGCCAAAAAGCTGGCAGGACGCCCTCGAAAAAGGTGTGCAGCGGGCCAGCCAGACCTTGCGTGGCATTGAGGCGGTAGAGGTGGTGCAGGAAAGTGCTACGGTTGAAAAAGGCGAAATTAAGGATTATGTGGTGGAGTTGAAAATAATTTTTCGTCTCGAGGATTGAAGGCAAGGAAATTCCGTAGATGTGCCGGCCTGCGGCAGCGTTGATGCCCTGCGCTGAAATTCGGACCGTCATGATCGGCTAAACGGCACAGTAACCCGCCGGAAAGTGCCATTTTGGAGACGCCAGCGTGGTTGCGCGGTGGGGTGTACCCATTAATCTTGGAGAGTTTTTTTGTCAGGTAATTTATTTCGCCAATCCGGTATGCACATTGTGGCAGCGTTGTTTGTGTGCCTCGGGCTATTATATGGCATCTGGTATTCCTACGCCGTTTTCCTGGTCGCACTGATTGAAGAATTTGGCTGGTCCCGTTCGGTGACGGCCGGTGCCATGTCAGTGTTTATCCTGGTGCACGGATTTTTCGGCCCAGTAGCAGGGCGTCTGGTGGAGCGGTTTGGAGCGCGTCGTCTGATTATGGCCGGCGCACTACTGATGACTGCGGGTCTGGTTATCACGTCGCAGATCACTAACTGGTGGCAGCTGTATCTTGGCTTCGGCGTGATTACTGCAATCGGTCTGGGCGCCTGTGGCTGGGTGCCAACCGTGGTGTTGATGGGTAAGTGGTTTCCACACAAAATTGGTTCCGCGCTCGGTATTGTTACCGCCGGGATCGGTGTTGGCATTCTCGGACTGGTGCCACTGGTTAACCTGTTAATCGAAACCTATGGTTGGCGCGCAGCCTTTCTGGTACTCGCATTTCTGGTACTGGTGGTGGTTACGCCAATTGCGGTGTGCGTGTTACACGATCCCCGCGCACTACCCGGTAAGAATCATTATGGAGGTAGCACGGCAGCGACGGCTAACTCGAGCGCGACAGACGTCGCGACCAATGACTGGACAGTTGGCAGCGCGGTGCGCTCGCGGGGATTCAGATTCGTGGCGTTGGCATTTTTTACCGGGGCGACAATATCGCAAATGTTATTGATGCATCAGTTTGCTTTTATGGTGGATCAGGGTGTCGATAAAATGCTGGCGTCCATGATTGGCGGTCTGATCGGTTTTGTTAGCGTGCCAGCAAAAATAATGTGGGGGACGCTGTCCGATCGTCTGGGACGAGAGTCCACCTATACGCTCGGTTTGACTTGCGTGTTTTTATCGGTCGTGGCGCTTGCACTGGTGGCCTGGGTGCCGGGCTTGTTAATGCCGTTAATGTTTGCCGTTTTAGTTGGGCTGGGTTATTCGGTGCATGCACCGCTGATTCCGGCTGTCGCGCGGGATATGTTTGCCGGACCGCGTTTTCCCACCATATTTGGCACTATTTCAGTATTTTCTTCCCTCGGCGGCGCCACCGGCGCCTGGTTGGGTGGCGCGTTACACGATCTGTTTGGCAACTACGGGCCGATGCTAGTACTGGCTGCATGTTTGGCCGTCATCGCGCCCTGGTTACTGTGGGTAGCGGCGCCGCGACGCCCGGAACGACCCCCGGCCTCGGGCGCGTCACTCTAAACAGTGTCTGCAAAATATAAATCTCAAATTTAAGCTGTCAATACATGGGGTTAGCATGCTAAACATCAAACAAAAGGTCGCATTTATTACCGGAGCAGCCAGTGAGATGGGTCGCGCCCGGGCATTCTCCGCCGCCGCTGCCAGGGTGATACTGGCAGACATTGAAGAAGGAGCTCTGACCGGGGCGGTCAGCGAACTCAAGGCGCTTGGTCGCGATGTGGACAGCATCACTGTGGATGGGGGTGCCAGTGGGCGCACCGAAGCGACCAGTGTAAAAAACTGGCGCTGGGCGGTCGACGTCAATATGTGGGGCGTAGTCTCTGGACTGCGGGCATTTTTGCCCGTGGACAAACTGGCGGCGTAGGCTATAGTTTTTGAGGTTACTAATGTTGCCAGGGACGATGTGCTGGCGGAAGTCACGGGGTCATGACGTACGATATTAAAATAACTGGCGGCACCGTCATTGACGGCACAAACCAGCCTCGCTTTAAGGGGGACGTTGGCATTAAAAATGGCAGGGTAACTGCCATTGGCGACACACCCGGTGATGCGGCCACCGTTATCGATGCGACGGGAAAAATTGTCTGCCCGGGGTTTGTAGATTGCCACACCCACTACGACGCCCAGGTGATATGGGACCGCATGATGACCATCTCGCCGTGGCACGGCATCACCACCGTAGTGCTTGGAAACTGCGGATTTGGCATAGCCCCGGTGCGACCTCAGGATCGCGATACGATTATTCGCACCCTGGAAAATGTCGAAGGGATGGACGCCGGTGCGCTGGCGGCGGGGCTTGGCGAGGACTGGCCCTTTGAAACATTTCCCCAATACATGGATGTGCTGGAAAAGCGGGGCGTCGGCGTTAATGTGGGGGTGCTTATCGGCCATACACCGGTGCGTCTCTACGTGATGGGCGATGACTCCACGGAGCGCACAGCAACTGTGGATGAAGTCAGACAAATGTGCGATATCGTTCGCGAAGCAATGCAGGCCGGTGCGCTCGGGTTTGCGTCCTCCAAGTCACCCACTCACGTCGGTGCCGGTGGCAAACCGGTGCCCAGTCGGCTTGCGGATTACCAGACCGAAACACTGGAGATAGCCCGAGTTATCGGCGCTGAGCGCAGAGGTATCATTCAGTCGACCATTGGCGGCGATGTGTTGCACGATCAGTTTGCGGAGATGGCGCGAGTAGCCAATTGCAATGTCACCTGGACCGCGCTGTTGCAGGGCGCATCTCTGGGTGGCGGCGACCATCATCAGCAGTTAAAAAAATCCGCAGAACTGGCCGCCGCGGGCGCCCGTGTATTTCCACAGGTAACGCCGCGTGCCCTCAATTTTGAAATGACGTTTAAGGCGCCGTTTATCTTTGAAAGTCTGAAAGTATTCAAGCCGGTATCGGCTGCCGATCTGGAAGGACGCAAGACAATTTATCGGGATCCGCAGTTTCGCGCGGGATTCAAGGCCGCCATCGAAGCGGGAGAATCGAGGGTGCTGGGCGGCTGGTCAAAAACGGTCATTTCCTTTTACCCGCCGGATCCGTCATTGGAGGAGCAGTTACTGTTTGCCGTTGCCGAGCAGCGCGGTATGCACCCGGTGGATGTAATACTCGATCTGGCGCTGGAGAGTAATCTCGCGTTGCGCACACGCATGCCGGTAGCGAATTATGAGGAGGATGAAGTAGAACGCATGCTCAAGGATCCCAATGTGGTGCTGGGTCTGTCCGACGGTGGTGCCCACGCCAGCCAATTGTGCGACGCCTGCTATTCGACGTATCTACTTGGCCACTGGGTGCGCGAAAAAAAGATATTTGATCTCGAGTACGCTATCTGGATGTTGACCGCACGGGTTGCGGATGTCTGTCAGATACCTGATCGCGGTCGACTCGAAGTTGGATGCGCGGCGGACGTGGTGGTGTTTGATCCGACCACTGTAGGCGCGGGCAAACTGGAGCGGGTCCACGATTTCCCTGCGGGTGCGGACCGGCTGATAGCCCAGGCGAGTGGCATTGAATCGGTGATTGTGAACGGGGTTCTGCTGCGACAAAACAATCGTGATCAGATTGACCCAATCAATGGTGTGTTGCCCGGCATGGTGTTGAGAACTCAACCGGCTGCTGCCTGAGCGGGCAGAGCCATGTAAGACACTCTGGTTAACACTCCCTGGGCAGTGAGCGTGGGCGGCCTGAAAGGGTTAGCCAGTGTTGGGCAAACAGGTTTCGAAAAAAGAGATTCGTTGCGGGCGCTGTCCCATAGCGCGTTTTGAGGATAGTCATTTTTTTGCGCGCCGCCACTGATGGCGGTTTTATTTTTTACCAGCGTCGCCGGTTTATGTTGTCTATCCTCCCGATGTAGTGTCTTAATTACTTAACCAAATACGGCAGGGGGAAGGTATGCAGTATCGCGTGCTGGGTAATAGTGGCGAACAGGTGTCGGCAACAGGGTTGGGTTGTATGCCGATGTCGAATTTTTACGGGCCTGCGGAGGAGAAGGAATCCATCGCGACGTTGCAGCGCGCTCTTATATTGGGGCTGAATTTTTTTGATACCGCCGACGTTTATGGTCGCGGACACAACGAAGAGCTGCTGGGCAAGGCATTTGCGCGGCACCGCGACCAGATATTTCTGGCTACAAAGTTTGGTATCGCGGGGGTGACACCCCGGCCGCAGGGTGGCTTCGAATTTAACATCGACGGGCGCCCGGAATACGTCAAACAGGCCTGTGACCGCAGTCTGGCCAGGCTTGGGATGGAGTACATCGATCTCTACTACCAGCACCGCGTAGATCCAAAAGTACCGATTGAAGATACCGTTGGCGCTATGGCGGATTTGGTAAAGGCCGGTAAGGTTCGCTATCTAGGGCTGTCCGAGGCTTCCGCCGATCCGGTGCTGATACGACGCGGTCACGCGGTGCATCCCATCGCGGCGTTGCAGAGTGAGTATTCCCTGTGGACGCGGGATCCCGAGCCAGAAGTGTTGCCGGTGTGCGCCGAGCTAAATATTGCATTCGTGCCCTTTAGCCCACTGGGTAGAGGCTTTCTCACCGGTACGGTGAGCACTACGGACGAAATTAGTGACGGGGATTTTCGCAAATCTAATCCCCGCTTTATGCCGGGCCATCTGGAGCGCAATCTTAAGTTGGCTGACAAAATTAAGGAATTAGCGGCGGCGCGCGCCTGTACCCCAGCGCAACTGGCATTGGCGTGGTTATTGGGCCAGGGAGATCAGATTATTCCGATTCCGGGGACGCGACGTATCCGCCATCTGGAGGACAATATTGCCGCTGCGGAAATTGCATTAAACGCGCGTGAAATACAAACCATTGCCGAGTATTTTCCACCCGGCGCCGCCAGCGGGGAGCGTTACGCGCCCTGAGTATTCATGTTGCCCGACCGGGAATTGCGGCTGTGGACAGTACTAAAGCGTCTGGGCTAAACTTCTTGAAGTTACCCGCTGGTAAATAAACGCGCCAAATATTAAAGAATTCCTGTTTACTCAGGTATTCCCTCTCCGGGTGTTGACTAAACGACTCGTCGAGGCGCTGCGCACGTTATCTGTCGCGTTTTTGGCAAAACGAACACCGCAATCAACCGGAAGTAATCCCATGACGAAAATTAACCGGGAATTTGATCTGTCTGGCAAAGTGGTGCTGGTTACCGGCGGTAGCCGCGGCCTGGGAAAGGAAATGGTGCGCGGGTGTGCGGCGGCGGGTGCCGACGTGATTATTGCCAGTCGTAAGCTGGAGAACTGCGAACTATTGGCTGCGCAGGTAGAAGCCACTTACGGCGTGTCCGCATTGGCCTACGGTTGTCATGTGGGGCAGTGGGAGCAGTTACAGGGCCTGGTGGATGCGGCTTACCAGCGTTTTGGGCGGGTAGATGTGCTGGTGAACAACGCCGGTATGTCGCCGTTGTACGAATCGCTGGACAAGGTGGACGAGGCACTGTTTGACAAGGTGATGGATGTCAATCTCAAGGGTCCGTTCCGGCTCAGCGCTTTAATTGCCAGGCGCATGATGGAAGGCGCGGGCGGCAGCATATTGAATATCAGTAGCATCGCTGCCATTCGCCCGCGCGGCGATATTGTGCCCTACGCAGCCGCCAAGGCGGGCCTCAACGCCATGACCGAAGGGATGGCCCAGGCCTACGGGCCAAGCGTGAGGGTCAACGCTATTATGTGTGGCGCTTTTTATACCGATATCAGCCAGGCCTGGGATATGCCGAAATTTCAGGAGCGGGCCAAAGGTTTTGCACTGGGTCGCGGCGGTGAGCCGCACGAAATCGTGGGCGCGGCGCTGTATTTTGTCAGCGATGCGTCGCGTTTTTGTACGGGTGCTATTTTGCGACTGGATGGCGGTACGCCCTGACGGTAGCGCAATATTGCCTGCCAGGCGCCAGTCAAACTGCGATTAAACAGTCGCCATTAGAAAGGAACAGACGATGAATGTAGCTGGTCAATGCGCGGTTATTACCGGCGGCGCGTCGGGATTGGGCGCCGGTGCGGCGCGCGTACTTAGTCAGGCAGGGGTTAAGTGTGCACTGCTGGATCGCAATCTGGAGCTGGCCACCGCGTTAGCCGCCGAGTTGGGCGGCATCGCCATTGCATGCGACGTGGTGGATGGCCCAGGTGTCGAGGCGGCGTTGGCACAGGTAACCGCAACCCTCGGCACGCCGCGTATCCTGTTAAATGCGGCGGGTATTGATGTGGCGGTACGCACCGCCGGGGCCAAGGGCGCCCACCCCCTCGACGACTTTGAGCGGGTGATTCGGGTTAATTTAACGGGTAGCTTCAATGTCGCCCGGCTGGTTGCCCAGGGGCTGATCGGCGTCGATCCGATTACGGACGACGGTGAGCGCGGCGTGATTATTAATATCGCTTCGGTGGTTGCCCAGGACGGACCGCTGGGCCAGGTTGCCTATGCGGCCTCAAAGGCCGGTGTACAGGGTATGACCTTGCCGATGGCGCGGGATCTCGCGCCGTTCGGTATTCGCGTGATGACCATCGCGCCGGGCATGTTTGAAACACCTCTGGCCAGCAGTATTCCGCAGGACTGGATAGCGCGGATTATCCCTACCGTGCCCTTTCCCAAGCGTTGGGGCAACCCTATCGAGTTTGGCGCGCTGGTGCTGCACATTTGTCAAAACGCCATGCTCAACGGCGAAATGATTCGCCTCGACGGCGCTATTCGCATGGGGAACTGATGGTCGAGCGTGGCAGCCGGTCACGAGTCGGGCTACGGGAATCGAACCGCAGGGCAGTGTAGGAGGGTGCCAGGGCGACGCTGATCTAAGTGCGCGTCTGATCCACTTCGGTATTGACGCAAGGGTGCAGCTCAAGGCTCTGTATACGGACACCGATACGCACGCCGAGTGCGCGCCAGACAAAGTAGAACGCCACAAAATAAACGTTCAGCAATAGCGCGAAACCCCATTCGAAGGCGTCTTCAATCTGATCGTAACCGGGGTAAAAGCCGTCGAGCAATAGACTGACTACGCCGGTTGCGATCAATACTGCACAAATTCCGCTGAGCACCGGTATCGGCCAGGCTGGAAGCTGGCTGGGGAAGGCGCGTTGCATCTTACGCAGCTGCAGGGTCAATAATAATTGCGCCAGATAGGTGAGAGTAAAAGACAGCAGAGCACCGACGCGACGCAGGGTTCGATAGGCATCGTGCTCGATGCCGAGCGCGACGGTATAGATCACCAGGAACAGGGCGGCGGTGGTTCCCAGGCGCCCCATCAAGTGCGTTGTCTGATTGTCCCACTGTGCCCCGAATTGTTGTAACCAGTGGGTTGCGATCACCCAGAATGCCGCAATAATAATCGCGGCTGGAATAATCAGACCTTTAAACACCAGCATCTCCGGCACTTGTCGGCCGGTGGCGCTGATTGAGGTGCAGCTGTCGATATAGGGGTTGCACCAGGGCAGGTGCCCGACGCTTGCGGCAATCACAAAGCACAGATGATAGGTTGCGAGGGGTAACAGCCCCGCGATCAGCGGCAGCCAGGTGAGACGTACAGGAGTTCGCGTGGTCATCGTTATTGTCAAGCTAGCGCGCCGGCGCGCTGCTGTAAAGCGCTGCGACACGGAAATGTCACTTTGGCGGCGGGTCAATTTGACGAATACGGAATCGTTAACTATGTTTAGCAGGCACTTGTCGTTCATCCATTCGGGTGTCCGTCTAATTATCTTCACACAACAGAGGTACCTGTTATGAAATTAACAATTGCAGTACTTTTAACGCTGTTGTTTACCCTCTTTATGTCGAGTGTATCGGCGGCTGAAAACAGAGTAGCCCCCGCTGCCGCAGTGGAGAGAGCCCAGGTGATTTCCGCGGAGAAGAAAGACGCGGCCCCGGGGCGTCTGGTGGCGCCAACAGGCGATGCCCGTGGCAAGAAATGTGGCATGCATGGGGATACGGTGTATGCCAATGCCTGCGGATCGTCCTTTATCAGTTCCTGTAAAAATGGGTTTACCTGCCACGATCCGATTGCCAATCCAGAATGTAATTACGGGGAGTGCAGGGACTAGCGCGGGCTCTGCCGTCCAATTCCGGGGCCGGTGACCGCGGGGGTGATGTGGGCTAGAAATTGATACCCAATGCCTGTCCGAGGTCCTCGATAGCCTGATTTTCGGAGACCACCTTGATGGTGGTCATGCCCAGGATTCGCGCGGGTTTCAGGTTGATGCCCAGGTCGTCGAGGTAAACTACTTCCGCCGGCTCAACCTGCAGGCGACTACAGGCTAGTTGGTAGAATCGCGTTTCTGGTTTGCGCATGCCCTCGACGCTCGATTCGAGGACATGCTCGAATAAATTCATCACCGCATCAACCGCGCGGGCCCGTGGCGTATCAGCGTCGTTACTGGGGTGGTTACGGGGTCTTATATTGTTGGTGAGACAGGCAACCTGGAAGTCCTGTTTTACGCGCTCCAGCACCTGTACCATGCGTGGACGCACCTCGCCATCCAGCAGCCCCAGCACGTCCGCACCGTGAATCGCATGGCCAGCGGCGCTTGATTCGTCCCTGAACGCGCGGTCAAACTCCTGCGCCGAAATTCGATTCGCCTCCAGCTGCGCCCAGGCATTGCGGTCGGGATTAGTAGCGTTAATCGAACGAATAAAATCCCGCGGGTAACCCCGTCGTTCTTCAAAACGATTGAATGCGGCAAAGGGCGATGTGGTGAGCACTCCGCCAAAATCCCATAAAACAGCGCGTATCTTCATCTCCGGTGAGTCCTTGCACAGCGGCGTAGAAATTTGCCTGCTCTGGTTGCCGGCAACAGCCAGCCAATTCGACCGGTCATTATAACGTTGAGAAGGATTTACTGAACATCAATCAATTTGTCTAATGTTGTTTTTCTGTACAGTTGTTATTCATCGACAACGACGTTAGAAAAAAGTGATTGCTTTTCCTGCGGATAGCCCCTTAAATCGTCGCCAATCGGGCCGTTTATTTGCTCTGCGTGCGCAGGCATCAGGACATTTTGGGGGAGCAACCGCTTCTATGTCGAAAGCGACAATACGCGATTCTTGTGCGGCATGAATGGCCCCCCTTTGGAACACCTGATCGGCCTGGTGCGAAGGTTCTTCACCCCATGAAAAATTCACTGATTACTCTGAAGAAAATTGTTCAGAAGATCGCCACGGCCCCGACACCGGACCAACAAACCGCAACGCTGGTCATCGAAATTCAGGCTGCCATGAAAGTGGATGTGTGTAGCCTGTATCTGGCCGAGGGTGATGACGAACTGGTGTTGGCGGCGACCCAGGGTCTGGCATCCGAATCAGTGGGCAAAGTGCGTATGAAAATTGGGATTGGGCTGGTGGGCACCACTGCTTTGACCCGCCATCCGCTCAATGTGGAAAACGCGCTCACTCACGAAAAATATCAATATTTCCCCGAAACCGGCGAAGAATCCTATCGCGGATTTATGTGTGTGCCGCTGATCAGTATGCGTCAGCTGGTCGGCGTGCTGGTGGTGCAGCAAAAACGGCGTCGCAAATTTACCGATGACGACGAAGCCTTTTTAATTACCATGGCCGCGCAGGTGGCCGGTATTTCCCATCAAATAGTGGTGCAACAGGGGCACGCGGCCACACCCGCTCGGGTGCCTGGGGTAAAACGCGTCGCGGGGGTCAGGGGCGCGGCGGGTATTGGGATTGGTAAGCTGCACCTGATTGCCGATGGCGGTTTTGGCAATGTCCCCGACTGTAAAATCGACAATATCGAGCTGGAAATCGCTGCATTTCGCGAGGCGCTGCAGCTTACTCGTCATGAACTGGAGGAGGGCGCTGCCAGTCTATCCGCCAGTCTACCGGGGGATGTAGCGGAAATATTTACCGTGTATCGCATGTTGCTGGATAACAGTAATCTGGTTAGCGATATCGAAACGGAGATTCATCAGGGCAGCTGGGCGCCCGGAGCGATTCGCAGTGTAGTCGACAAATATGCGTTGCAGTTTGAAACCATGGAGGACCCCTATTTTCGTGCGCGGGGCGAAGATATTCGCAACATTGGCGGCAAACTTTATAACAAGCTGGTGGGTAAGACCTTCGTCCCTACCACTGCCACCGACCTGATTCTGGTGGGCGACCTGATCAGTATCACGGATCTGGCCCGTTATCGCACTGAGCAGGTGGTCGGCATTTTGTGTACCTCCGGGTCGGCCTTGTCGCACACCGCGGTGCTGGCCAACGCGCTGGGCATCGCCGCTGTCATGGGTACGGGGGAGATAAAAGGACTGGAGGAAGGCGCGCCGGCGATCGTTGACGGTTATCAGGGGGAGGTGGTGTTTAACGCCCCCGAAGCGCTGGTGGTCGAGTATCGCGGGGTGCGCGATCGGGAACGCAACCTGCTGCGCGAACTGGAACATTTGAAAGACGAGCCAGCGGTTACCCTGGACGGGGTTTCCATAAAGTTGTACACCAATACTGGGCTGATGGCAGATATATCGCCGGGCCTGCTGCGCGGCGCGCAGGGCGTGGGACTGTATCGCTCGGAAATTCCATTTATGATCCACGATAATTTTCCGACCGAAGATGAGCAGTGTTCCGTTTATCGGCATGTGCTGGAAGCGTACCGCAATAAGCCCGTTTATATTCGTACACTGGATATAGGTGGGGACAAGGCCCTGCCGTATTATTCTTTTAAGGAAGAAAATCCTTGTCTGGGGTGGCGCGGAATTCGCTTTACGCTGGATAATGCGGCGATATTTATGACCCAGGTGCGGGCCATGTTGCGCGCCTCGGCAGGGCTCGACAACCTGCACATACTGTTGCCCATGGTGAGCCGGGTCGACGAGGTCACCAGTTTTCGGGAAATTCTGGTCGATGCACTGGGCCAGCTACAGGCGGAAGGATACCGCGTCGCGGTGCCCAGAATAGGCATTATGGTTGAAGTCCCCGGGGCCATCACTCTGCTTCCCTTTCTGGCCCACCGGATTGACTTTATCTCGATCGGCTCCAACGATTTGGCGCAGTATTTGCTGGCGGTAGATCGCAATAATCCCCGCGTGTCGGGCATGTTTGATAATCTGCACCCGGCAGTACTGCATCAGGTACACCATATTATTCAGACGGCCAAGTGTCTCGAGCTGCCAGTCAGCTTATGTGGCGAAATGGCCGCCGATCCGCTGGCGGCGTTGTTGTTGTTAGGCATGGGTATCGATACCCTGAGTATGAGCGCCTATAATTTACCCAAGATAAAATGGTTAATTCGTTCGATTGCGTTTGAAGATGCCATCACCATATTGGAGCAGGCCCTGATGCTGGAGCACGAAAAGGAGATTCGAGCTATGGTTAAATCCGAGCTCGTTGCACGCGGCCTTGGTCACCTAGTGGCGTTGGCTTAACCCGGATGTCGAACCTTTACGTCGTGGTCGATAACCTCGCTACCTGGGCACCTTATTTTAGTACTGAACAGGTGATCACCGCCCAGAGCTATCTATCAACACCAGATTACCGCCGCGCAGATGGTCAGATCTATAACCTGTGCCCAGATTTCAGCTACCGCAGCGAGGGCTATTACTGTTCGTTGCTGGCCCAGGCAAGGGGCCAGAGAATTATGCCGTCGGTGCGGACCATTAACGAGGTGGCGAGCGGTGCTCTGATCAAGCTTAACGTGGATGTGCTCACTAAAGTACAGCGCTATCTGGACAGCGCGATGCTAGGGGGCGAAGGACATTTCACGGTTAAAATATTTTTTGGTAAAACACGTATCTCCGAATTACAAAAGTTAGCGCGAAAATTGTTTGAAGCATTTCCGGCGCCGATTCTTGAGGTGGAGTTTGACCGGCAACTCAACTGGCAAATAAGCGCCGTCCGGCTGGGCAAATTACAGAGTCTTAGCGATCAGGAGCAGGACGAATTTTCGGAAGCACTGGATGGTTTTAGTAAAAAAATCTGGCGCACGCCACGTTCCGGTAAATCATCCCGCTTTGATTTGGCGATTCTTGTCGATCCGGAAGAACCTATGCCGCCAAGCAACAAAGGCGCGCTGCAGAAATTTATGCAACAGGCGAAATTATTGAACATGGATGTCGATTTGATTGTTCCCCAGGAAATAAACCGATTGCTTGAATACGATGCGCTGTTTATTCGTCAAACCACGGCCGTCAATCATGCGACCTACGCATTTGCGCAGTTGGCGGCGCGGCACAATATGCCGGTGATCGACGATCCGGATTCGATCATCAAATGTACCAATAAAGTATTCCTGCACGAACTGCTGACCTCGAACCGGGTCGCGGTACCGAAGTCGATCATGTTGTTCAGTGGTAGTCCGCTAAGTTACGAAGCGCTGGTAGAGCAGCTGGGGACCCCCCTGGTGCTCAAAATTCCCGACGGTTCATTCTCGGTGGGCATTGTTAAAGCCAGCAATGCCGATGAATTCAAAGTTGCAACGAATGAATTATTTGCCCAGTCGTCCGTGATTATCGTCCAGGAATATATTCCTACAGAGTTCGACTGGCGCATTGGCGTGCTTAACGGGCGCGCCCTGTACGCCTGTAAATATCTGATGGCCAGGGGGCATTGGCAGATATACAACCATCAGGGGGACAGCGTGAAATCCGGTGGTTTTGAAACAGTAGCCGTACACAAGGTGCCGCGCCCGGTGCTTAAAGCGGCGCTGAAGGCCGCGTCTCTGATCGGTAATAGTTTATATGGGGTCGATCTCAAGGCAACGCAGAATGCGGTCGTAGTGATCGAGGTAAACGATAACCCTAATGTTGATAAAGGTGTGGAAGACGCTTATCTGGGCGATGATCTCTACCGCATTATTCTCGACGAGTTCGTGCGCCGTCTCGAAGCCCGCGGTCGGGCCCACTGATAGACATGCAGGTCGCTGGCAAGCCTCGCATTCGCATAGGCGCTGTAAGGGACCTTCCGGCCCTGGTCGCTCTGGAAACAAACACATTCAGCGACGATCGGTTTAGTCGTCGTCAATTTCACTGGTTGCTGACACGGGCCAACGGGTATTTTGTGGTGGCCGAGGCAAACCAGACAATTGTCGGTTACGCTATTGGACTGTACCGGCGTAATTCGCGCGTCTGTCGCTGTTATGGGCTGGCGGTTGCTGCGCATCTCAGGGGTGGTGGTCTCGCGCAACAACTGATGGCGAAATTGCGGATGGAAGCCGTACGTCGTGGCTGTATCGCAATTAGTCTGGAGGTGCGTGCCGATAATCAGCGCGCCATTAATTTTTATCGACGTCTCGGTTTTCAGCACTATGAAGGGCTACCGCAATACTACGACCACGGTGCGGACGGTCTGCGTTTGCGGATGGTGGTGGAATAATACACAGGTTTTTCTGCCAGGGGTGGGCTCTCGACTTTTTCGGAACAATTGTCAGTCAGTGACGGTTCGGATCGGACAAGTACAACAGCGCGTCGGCAAGTGTCGGGTAGATTGCACAAACCCCGGCTTCGGGTTTAAAGCCCGCGCGCGCCAGGGTTTTTAGTGGTTGGAACTGTAAGTCGGCCAACAATACCAGCGTGCCCGATGCGCGACATTTTGCCAGGAATTTGGTTAACGCGGCGACGCCACCAGCATCGAGAAGCGACACGCCGTCGAGATACAGAACCAGGCCCTGTTTGTTTTTGCAGTGCAACGCAAGCTCGCCAAAAATGCGGTCTGCCGCTGCAAAGAAGAGCGGGCCGTTGATTTTGAAAATCTGCCAGTTGGATGGCACTTCCACGTCGATCAGTTTTTTATTTTCGGTGACATCGCGCACGGTGGTCATTTCGGCAATCTGTTTCATAAACAACAATGACGACAGCACGATACCTGCGGTGATAGCGATAACCATGTCGAATAGAACAGTGAGGCTAAAGCAGGTGAAAAACACCGCAATGTCGCTCCCCGGCGCGGTGCGTAGCAGTCGCACCGCTTTGGGTGCTTCGCTCATGTTCCATGCCACCACCAAAAGCAGGGCGGCCATACTTGCCATGGGCAAATAACCCAGTAAGCGAGTCAGGAAAATCAAGGACAGCAGGACGACCACAGCGTGTACCATCGATGCAACTGGCGACTGCGCACCTGCCCTGAAGTTAGCTGCGGAGCGGGCAATTGCAGCGGTTGCAGTGATGCCACCAAACAGCGGCGCGATGATATTGCCGAGTCCTTGTCCAAATAGCTCGCTGTTGGCGCTGTGGCGGGTGCCTGTCATGCCATCCAACACGACCGCACACAGCAGGGACTCGATGGCGCCGAGCATGGCTATCGCAAATGCGCTGGCCAGTAGATCCTGTGCGAGGAGCCAACTGAATACCAATGGTTGCTCGCCGGGCTGACTGCGCAACCAGGGCCATTGAAAATCCGGCAGTAAAGGTGGAATACCCAATCCGCTGGTTCCGTCGGGGAGAACAAAACTGAATGTTGAATTAATGGTCGCAACGGCATGCCCCTGTTGATCCAGGAAGAACGCCACCAGGCCGCCAGCCAGTACGGCGGGCAAGTAGGCAGATATCGACGTTTTGAGATACGGCCACAACTGGAGAACAGCCAGGGTGCTCAGCCCTGTGATTAGTGTCCAGGGCGACAGCGTTGGGACAGTCGCGACCAACACGGTGACCTTGTCGATAAAATGCTCCGGCAGAATGAGCGCCAGACCAAAGAAATCCTTGATCTGCATCGTGGCGATAACCACCGCAATGCCAGCAGTAAACCCGAGGGTAACGGACGCCGGAATATATTCGATATAGCGCCCCATACGCAGGACCGACATCAGGATAAGGAGTACGCCGGCCAACATGGTGGTGATCATTAACCCTGCCAATCCGTATTGCTGGACGACAGGATACAAAATTACCACGAAGGCGGCGGTCGGGCCGGAGACGCTATAACGCGAACCGCCGCTGAGGGGAATAATAAATCCAGCGATAACCGCCGTGTACAACCCATATTGCGGTGCCACGCCGCTTGCTATCGCGAGCGCCATGGCGAGCGGAATAGCAATAATGCCCACGGTAATTCCCGCCACCACATCCTTGTACAGGACGGGGAGTCGATAGGATTTTTGCGCTAGTGTTTCGCGCAGGGCGTGGGCGAAGCGCAGGGAAAATAGGTGTGCGCGATGGCTCATTGTACCGACGCCGGTGCTTCGCCAGAGGCGGGGTGCGTGGAGCTGAAGCTGTGTTGTGTGAAAATAATGTCCGTAATGTCAGGTTCCGCGGTACTGGTAGATTAATTAGCGCTGGTTTTTTCAGGGTTTGATAATGAGCAAGTCCGTGCGCAGATTTTTGATAATGTTCTCCGCGGTATTACCCAGCAGTTTGCCTTTGACACCCTTGCGGCCCACGCTGCCCATAATGACCAGTTCTGCCTTGATTTTTTTGGCGATTCTGGAAATTTCCTTCACCGGATTGCCAGCCGTAACGTGGGTCGCATCCGTACTGGTACCCTGTTGTTCAAGCAGGGTATGTAGTTTTTTGGTGGCCGCAACACCTTTGGTTCGCATCACTTCCGGGGGTTCTGTAATCACCAACGCGTCGAGTGCTTTGGCGATGGCAATCGTGTAGGCGACGTGTAGTTTACTATGGCCAGTGACAGCCAATTGTTGCGCCATATCCAGCACCTTGCCGTTGATGGTTTGTTGCAATTTATTGCGACTTGCGGCATCCACCGTGGCCAGTATGCACGGCTTGCTTTTCCATTTTTTGGGTGAACAAATCAGCAGCGGACAGGTGAGTTGACGAATTAGTTTCCAGTCGGTCGGCGTGTGGAATATCTTTCTGGAGTAATCCCCGGTTTTTATTACCAGGTCAATAGCGCGGGATGCTACCGCTTGCAAGGCCCACTCAGCAATGTCCGGGTGAGCGACGAATTCAGTGCTAACTTTGAGCTTTGGGGCCGGTTGGCGGGCAAGGGCAGCAGTGATAAGTGCCCGTAATGCTTCCTTGGTCGCTTTGTCGGCTCGTGGCGCGCCAAACACTGCCATACTGATTTTTGCGCCAAATGGCACCGCCATCGCGATAGCTTTGTCGAGGACAGAATTTTGCGAGTTGTCGTAATTCCAGATAACGAGAATATGCTGCATGTGCGGTTTCCCCAGGACATTGCGTTAAGCGGCATTATTCTGGCATACCGGCAGTCCCTGGGAAAGTGCTGTGTTAGCCCGGTTGAGTAGCATAAAAATGGTGTAGGAGATAACGCCCATGCAATCAGGGTGTAAGTAAACAATTTTTAGCAGGCATGGACGATTGTGTTTGTCTACGGCCGTCGCCTGACGTAGCATTTGCGCCTGTCTGGCGCTGGTCGTCTGAATGTGGAGGAGCCCAGCCGCGCAGCGGTTAGCACAGCGCATTGCTGGCTGACCAGAATACTTAACCGAGTTTGCCAATGAGCGCGATTGATCCAATTATTTTATTTTTTTTACTGGGGCTGTTTGCCGGCCTGATGCGTTCGGCCCTGCGCCTGCCGGCGGCGGTGTACGAATTTGTCAGTATTCTGCTGTTGCTGGCCATCGGGCTAAAGGGGGGGGTCGAACTGGCCAGGCAGCCATTTGCCATGCTGCTGCCACAAATGCTGGCCGTATTGGCCATGGGTCTCCTGCTACCCCTGGTGGCTTTCCCCATTCTGTTATACGCCGGGCGTTTCAAGCGGGCGGACGCCGCTTCTATCGCCGCGCACTATGGGTCCGTGAGCGTGGGTACCTACGCGGTGGCGGTGGCATATTTTGCAACACGTGGCATTACGTTCGAAGAGCACATGCCATTACTACTGGTGCTGCTGGAGGTCCCGGCTATTCTGGTGGGCATAGTGCTGGCCCGTGGGCTGTCGCGAGAAACCCGTTGGGGCTCGGTCGCCCACGAGGTGTTTTTGGGCAAAGGCATAGTTTTGTTACTTGGCGGATTACTGATTGGCTGGGCTGCCGGTCCCGACGGTCTGTCGTCCATCGCGCCGTTGTTTTTTGATCTGTTCAAGGGTGTGCTGGCGATCTTCCTGCTGGAGATGGGCCTGATTGCCGCGGCACAGGTTGGCGCACTGCGTCAGTACGGGCCATTTTTACTGGTGTTTGGCATCGCCATGCCGTTATTTTCTGCCGTGGTTGGCACTGGCCTGGCGTGGCTGTTGGGGCTGTCGGTTGGCGGTGCCGCCATGTTAGCCACACTGGCAGCGAGTGCGTCCTATATTGCGGTACCCGCAGCCATGCGTATTTCAGTGCCGGAGGCTAATCCAACGCTATCGTTGACGGCATCACTGGGGGTAACGTTTCCGTTTAACGTGTTGGTGGGCATTCCAGTTTATTATGCGCTCGCCGTAAAGGCGTATGCGATTCTGGGGGGATAAGAGCAAATGACGCAGAGCAATGAGCGCACGCGCAAACTGTTGACCATTATCACCGAAGCTGCGATTGAAGCGTCTCTGGTACGGGACATCGAACGGCTGGGCGCTCACGGTTATACGGTTACCGACGCGCGCGGCAAGGGCAGTCGCGGCGCGCGCAACGCCGGCTGGGAAACGAGCAGCAATATTCATATCGAAGTAGTGTGTGACGCGACTACCGCGCAGGCGATTACCGCGCACCTGCAGGCGCACTATTACGAAAACTATGCGATGATTATGTTTGCTGCAGATGTTGAAGTATTGCGGCCAGAAAAATTTTAATGAGAGAATAGAATTCCGCGATAATATAAGAGATGAGCTCCGAATTAGAGGGTGGTACAATTTTTCATACCTGTTTAGAAAAACCTTCCGACTTAAATTTCTGTGGCCCAAGAAAGTGGGCGTTAATATCGCGCAAGATTTGCGCTGAGGTAATCGCGTGAATAAAAAAACAATAGTGTATATTTTATCGAGTAATTATTCTGGATCAACATTGCTGTCCCTGATGTTGGGGGCCCATAGTAGAGCAATCCAGATAGGCGAAGCCAAGGTGTTGCGTCGCGTGGATAGTTCGAGGCCGCCGTGCGTAATATGTGGTGTGGAAAACGTTTGTGCCGTCAACGAGGGTATTACACCCGAAAACGTTGACCGTCTATACGATATTCAGTTCGAGCGATGGCCATCCGTCGAAGTGATAGTGGATAATTCGAAAAAACCTTACTGGGCGGAACGATTTTTATCCCAACGGTCAAAGTACAACTTGAAGTTTGTCCACCTTGTTCGCGACCCCAGGTCCCTGGTGCGCCGCTGGGATATGAAGTTTGATACCTGGTCGAATGTGCTGGTGCAACGTTGGCGTGCGATTCGACATTCAAAAAATATCTATTTAAGAGACCCATTTTGTAATAACACCACTTTGTATGCGTACAAATGGTTGCGTCAGAATCAAAATATTTCCCAATTTCTGGCGCGCTACAAGTTGGAACACTGCGTGGTAAATTATTGTGATTTGGTTACTAATACCGAAGCCGAATTGCGCAAATTGAATGGCTATGTCGGTCTTGAGTATGAAAAGCAGCAGGAAGTATACTGGGAAGTTAGGCAGCACGGAGGTGGAAAGACATCCGCTATTATAGCGCGCGGAGGTATTCAGAAGGATTTACGGTGGCAAGATTACTTGACTGAAAAAACAAAGCTTTCCGTTGCCGGGAACGGCTTGATAAATAATTATTTAGCTGGGCTTGGGTTACGGTTTTCTGAAGACGGTTTGAGCGAGTTATCTGAACCGATTCGTAGTTAGATGACTGGTCTGAAAACAAGCTATGTATCAAATGTATTATATCTATGCAGATGTTACGTCGAAATGTTGCGTCAAAAAATCTATAGATGGCAAGCGAATAATCAATATTTATGTGGTGACGAGCATGCGGGGCGTAAGCAACACATGTCGCCAAATTGATCTTATATAATTGAATTGTATGGGTGTTTCACAAAAATAATCTTCATCTTGGAATCAATCAGTCAGGAGGTTCGCCGGTCGGTAATAACCGTCATTTGCGTAGCTAAATATTTAAACGCAGTCGTGGAAATTTAGCCGTCTTGCCGATTAACGAAGGAGCAGGGTCGGAATAGTCGCCGCGCGTAGCAGGTCCGTGGTTTTACTGCCGAACAGCAGACTGCGCAGCGGCGAGTGGCTGTATGCGCCCATAATCAGTAGATCGATGTGCTGATCTTTTACGGCCTGCGCGATCACCCGTTCCGCATCCCCTGGTATAAGTGACGCCGGGGCATCGAATCCTGCTGACTCCAGGGTTTTTCTTGCCCACTCAAGTTCCTTTGAAGCATCCTGTTTTTCCTTGCCGGACATCAATAGATGCACCGGGAGGCCTTTGAAGAGCGGGCTTGACGCTACCATTTCGACGCCCCGACGCGTCACGATCTCACCATCGAAGGCAATCATCACGCGTCGCGGTTCAGTGAACCCCTCGGTGATTGCCAGAATGGGTTTATGCAGGGCGCGCACCACGCGCTCGACGTGACGACCCAGGTCGCGTTGCGTGTGTTCCGCTGATTCGCCGCGCCGCCCCAGCACAAACAGGCGTACGTCGTCTTCTTGTTCCGCGAGTGTTTCTTCCAACTGTCCGTAACGTTGGCGAATATCCGGCGATTGCACACCTGCGACAACGGCGCGTTCGCGTAGCCGATTCAGAAAGATTCGGCCCTGTTCGCGGGCGGTTTTACTGCGCGACTCGTCTGCGTCGGAAAGTACTGTGAGCAGTTGCTCCTGGGCATCGATGCCGATGGTGCCGCTGTGGTCCTGAGTGCTCGCGGTTTCTGGATGGCGATCAATGATATGCAATAACTCCAGCGGCGCGCTCATGCGCAGTGCCGCCCACGCGGCGTAATCGGCCACATAGTCCGCAAAGCGCGATTGATCGACACAGGCCAGAACTTTGTTTTCGTCGTTCATATCGGTTCCCTTTAATGGCCCAGGAGAATGTCGTCGGCAACGTCTTTGTCGTGCACGGCGAACTTGTCCACCATGGTGGCGCTGGCCTCGTTCAGACCAAGCACCTCGACGTCGGTACCTTCGCGGCGAAATTTCAGCACCACCTTGTCCAGTGCGCTCACGGCGGTGATGTCCCAGAAGTGGGCTCGGCTCACGTCTATGCGGACTTTTTCAATCACTTCCTTGTAATCGAAGACGTCAGCGAAGCGATCAGCGCTGGCGAAAAACACCTGTCCGAATACCGTATAGGTGCGGGTGCGTCCCTCGTCCTCCGCAAGCGAACGGATGCGCAGAATCTGCCCCACCTTGTGTGCAAAGAAGAAACCCGAGAGCAGTACACCGGTCAGCACGCCCATGGCCAGATCGTGGGTGGCCACCGTGACCACCACCGTTGCCAGCATTACCACGCTGGAACTTTTGGGGTGTGCGCGCAGATTTCTGATAGAACCCCAGTTAAACGTGCCGATCGATACCATAATCATCACCGCGACGAGGGCAGCCATGGGAATTTGGCTAACCCACTCGCCCAGAAATACCACCATGAGCAGCAGGAAAACGCCCGCACACAGTGTCGACAAACGTCCGCGCCCGCCCGATTTCACATTGATCACCGACTGGCCAATCATGGCGCAACCCGCCATGCCGCCGATGAAACCGCTGGCGATATTGGCAACGCCCTGGCCCACGCATTCGCGGTTTTTGTTGCTCTTGGTGTCAGTCAAGTCGTCGACGATTGTCGCGGTCATCAGGGATTCGAGCAGGCCCACCACCATCAGGGTCAGCGCGTACGGAAAGATAATGGCCAGTGTGGCAAGGTTCAGGGGGATGTTCGGAATGAGAAACACCGGGAGTGTGTCGGGTAGCGCGCCCATGTCGCCCACGGTGCGAATATCCAGATCGATAAATATCGCCACGGCGGTCAACACCACAATGGTCACCAGTGGCGAGGGAATTGCTCTGGTGATGTAGGGAAAGCCATAAATGATAGTCAGTCCCGCTGCGGTCATGGCGTAAACGTGCCAGGTGACGTTGGTGAGTTCCGGCAACTGCGCGAGAAAGATCAGGATGGCCAGCGCATTCACGAAACCTGTCACCACCGAACGGGAGACGAAGCGCATCAGCGCACCAAGGCGCACCCAGCCAGCGATGAGCTGCAGCACGCCGGTCAGGATGGTTGCAGCCAGTAGATATTCCAGCCCGTGCTCCCTGACCAGAGTAACCATCACCAGGGCCATGGCGCCGGTGGCGACCGAGATCATCCCCGGTCGACCGCCCACAAAGGCGATCACCACGGCGATACAGAACGACGCGTAGAGGCCGACCTTTGGATCAACCCCCGCGATGATTGAGAAAGCGATCGCTTCGGGAATGAGCGCCAGCGCGACCACGAGGCCTGCCAGCAAGTCGTTGCGGACGTTGGCGAACCAGTCCCGTTTTATGGAATGCATGAAAATTCCTGTTCGGTGGTTGTGGCCGACCGAATAGTCGGCAGCAGGGCAAGTGTTGTCATTGCCAAAAAGGGCTTCCCAGTTGGCGAAACTGCATGGAGGAGACGCCCAGCTTGAGTGGAGTAGAGGGACACAATGGCGTTTTAGTGCCCCGCGTATAGAGGGAGTGTGCTGCTATAGCTCGCAGGCACCGGGCTCACATCGGTGGGTGTCCAGGTACATCGGTGATAACGCGCATTTTACCGTGCATGACACCGCGCAGCAATTCGCATGTGTTCGCAGCTACTGCTAATCCTTGAAAACTCGGTCGAAAAGGCTGTCCGAACGCCATTCAGGCGTGGACCATCAAGCCGGTTTGCTTGTGCTGGTTGGCTGCAGGAAAGATAGTTCAGTCGTGTGTTTTGCGCTATCAGTTCAATTCGGCGGCGAATGTTTAGCATAGCCTGGACCTCAGATTTCAGGAGGAAGAAAGATGGCACAAAAAATTTTCGGCGAAAGGAAGTCAGCGCCATGGCAGATTTGTCCCGCTTGACTATCTATGCGGAAATGGCTGAGAGAAATTTTTCAGATAGATAAAGCTTACATCTGCTCGATTTGTGGGCTGGTGTGGGAATGCAATCGTCCATCGGATAGCGTCAAGGCGGGAGAAAAATGGCATGAGGGAAGATTAAGCTTTTTTGTGGGCATGAAGGGTTTATCTCTATGGTTTGTAGGACTCTTTTAAACCTCAAAATCTCCAAACCTACGTTGTAGTTGGTGCCTTGTGTGTGCTCGTTAGCTTGCAAGCTTCATCGAAGATATATCGTTGTGGGTATTGTGGGTATTACTGTGTTCGAGTGCTAAATGCACTACAGATCGATCGACTCTTTAGGTGAGATGGCAAATTCAGGTTACGCGGATTCTGCTATCGATGTTTTGGAAAGTCGTTCTAGCACATTAGCGATAAGTTCTCTTGCAGTGTTAATTTCGGCATCGCTAGTGCTGAATCCAAGACTAAAACGCACCGATGCCTCTGCTTTTTCACCGCTCAATCCTATGGCTCTGAGTACATGTGAAGGTTCAGCCATGCCCGATGCGCAGGCCGATCCCGTCGAGGCGGCTAGATGGGGTTGGAGTGCGCCAAGAATGTCATGTGCTGCGAAATCATGAAAGAGGATATTCGCGTTGCCAGGATGGCGGTCTAGTCCTGCGGGGCCGTTTAAGCTGATATTCCAAGGCAATTTTTGCAATGATTCTACAAAGAGGTCGCGGCGTGATCGAAGGATTGCGCGTTGCTCTTGTATATCCACCCCAGACATCAATTCAGCAGCTTCGCCCATTCCCACGCACAAGGGAACTGGGACTGTGCCGGAGCGAAGGCCTTCTTGCTGACCACCACCATAAATTAATGGTTCAATTTGGTCATGAAGATCGCGCCGAACGTAAAGAACTCCGATGCCTTGTGGCCCGTACATTTTATGAGCAGAGAGACTCAGCATATCCACGTCTTGCGCAAAGTGCGATAAGTCCAATGCGACCGGAGCCTGCGCCGCATCACAATGAAAAATCGCGCCTGCATCACGCGATGCTTGCGAAAGGCCATTGATATCTTGGATTGTCCCGATTTCGTTATTGACAGCCATTACCGAAACGGCCAGCACATCATCATCGAGCAAGTCCTTGAGAGCGGAAACCGAAACATGTCCTCCCTTGTCCACAGGAACGTAATCCACTTGAAATCCGAATCGTTCTACCAGAACTCTGGCTACCGCGAGAACACATTTGTGTTCGATAGCGCTAATAAGTAAACGTTTGCGTTTCTTATTGCGCTGTCGATTTGCGAGGCCGAGGAGGCCGAGATTGTTGGCTTCCGTTGCGCCGGATGTAAAAATAATTTCGTCTGAGTCGGCTCCGATTAGGGTCGCGATACTCTGTCTTGCGTTGGCGACAGCACGCGAACTTTGCCATCCAACACTGTGATCGGATGAATGCGGATTACCGGCTCTTTCGGCGAAAAAAGGGATCATTTTCTGCAAAACCCTGTCATCGACAGGTGTTGTAGCCTGATAGTCGAAATAGAGATTATGAGAAAATGTCATTGAAATACAATAACCTATGGTATAGACATACTAAAATATATTTCTTGTTGAGTTCCAAGCTTTCTGGGGGGGAATCTCCAGCTCTGCATTGACGATAGCATAGGTGTGGGTTAGAGTCGAACTGGAGGCAGCATCCAGTAGCCGACGGTACCGAGGAAATTATGTCACGCGGACCACTTTATCAAGATATCTATACCCCACAGTTCTCTGGACACGAGACTTTCCCCTTGCGCTACGGGTGGCTCAAAAAGGTATACGACCGCGTTGCCGAGACGGCACATGAAGAGGGCAATAAGTCCTCGTGTTGGGATAATGACGCCATTGCCCGATTCGGTGTGGGAAAGAATATGGTCGGTTCTATGCGCCATTGGGCGAAAACAGCGGGAATCATAGACGAGCAAATAAAGACTAATTCTGTCCGCACGACCAAGCTTGGCGATATCCTCTTCGGTGACGATGCGCTTGACCGATATATGGAACATCCGGCGACTCTTTGGTTGATCCATTGGCAATTCGCTGCTCTTCCTGAGAAAACGACATGGTTTTGGGCATTCAGCCATTTCCCGGCAGTTACTTTTGAGCGCGAAGCTTTAGCAAAAAAACTCGAACGCCTAGCAAAAGATCGAGGGTGGTCTAGGGCTGCGGGCACGACGATAAGAAGTGATGTTGCCTGTTTTATACGCACTTATGTTGCCCGACAGCCCGCCGGCAAAGCGGGGCACGATGATGCGCTTGAATCACCGTTAACAGAATTGGGGCTTATAAAGCCCATTGGTAAAAAAGATGGGTTTCGCTTTGTGCACGGTCCCAAATCAACATTGGGTGGCGGCGTGTTCGTTTATGCGCTTATGGATTTCTGGTCACGATATTCTACCGCCGCAACACTATCGTTTGAGGCGATTGCACATGCGCCCGGTGGTCCGGGGCGTGTTTTTGCCTTTGATGAAAATGATGTCGTGGATAGATTAGCTGCGCTTGATGAGGTTACGGGTGGTGCGCTCCGGTGGTCGGAGGCTGCTGGCCTAAAACAGGTCATTCGAACTATCGATATAGATGACGATGCCAAATTATCGTACCTACCAATCGACTACGGAGAGCGCACCGGAAGAGAGGCCGCATAATGCCTTTAAATGGAAAAGTTCGTATAGCTCGTCGTTTTCTAAGATCAATCCGCATCGATGCCGATCTTGGCGAGGCGAACGCTCTTGATGGATTTGTTTGCCCGCAATCCTCTGCTGATGTGCTTTTGACCATGGCGCGACATGTCTCGGAAAATAGGCAAGGCGCGTTCACGTGGACAGGACCATATGGAAGTGGTAAATCGAGCCTTGTGGTTGCTATGAGCGCGTTGCTAACTGGAAACGCGGGATTACAAAAGCAAGCTGCCAAGGTGTTTGGGCAGAAACTCACTAAAAATATGTGGGATTCCTTGCCGACCGGCTCAAAAGGATGGCGGGTATTACCGGTTGTTGGACGACGAGATACACCGGTAAATGTCATAGGTGATGCTGTGAAAGAGGCAGGGCTAGTTTCTCGCTTGCCGCGCGGTGGATGGAATGAACGTAATCTTATATCAGCTTTAACAGAAGCTGCGGCATCCAAACCGAAAATACATGGCGGCCTTATACTTTTTATTGACGAGATGGGTAAATTTCTTGAGGCCGCTGCACAAGATGGCTCGGATATTTATGTCCTACAAGAGCTTGCCGAAGCGGCCTCACGAAGCAACGGTAGGTTGATCATCATTGGCGTATTGCACCAGGCGTTTGAGGAATATGCACATCGCCTGTCACACGAGATGCGCGATGAATGGGCAAAAATACAGGGGCGCTTTATAGACCTTGTTGTGGATACAGCAGGCGAGGAACAGATTGATCTAATCTCGCGTGCGATTGAGAGCGACCATAATCCCAAAAAACCAGGAAAGTTATCAACTGTTGTTGCAACTTTAGCGCGCCGAGAGCGGTCTGGTGATGCCGAGCATTTGGCATCTATGCTGGAAGACTGCTGGCCTTTACATCCGGTTGTGGCGAGCTTGCTTGGGCCTATATCGCGGCGTCGGTTTGGCCAGAACCAACGCAGTATATTTGGATTTCTAAACTCTTCCGAACCTCATGGGTTTCAGGATTATCTCCACAATTCTGATGGTGAGGCTATGTATGGTCCTGATCAGCTATGGGACTACTTGCGTGCTAATCTTGAGCCATCTATTTTAGCCTCACCTGATGGACACCGTTGGGCACTTGCTGCGGAGGCGCTTGAGCGGTGTGAGTCAATTGGCGGTGACGCGCTGCAAATCCGGCTTCTTAAGGCAATCGCTGTCATTGATCTTTTTAAAGAACGTTCAGGACTTGTTGCCAATTTAGAGCTTCTTCATAGTTGTTTTCCTGACGTATCAAGCCAAAAAATTAAGAGTGCATTGTCGCAACTTGATAAGTGGTCTTTTACGATATTTAAGAAATTTCTTGATGCGCATGCGATTTATGCAGGTAGTGATTTTGATATTGATAAGGCTTTGCGCGCAGCCTTGGATGAAATCGATGATGTTGATTTCGATCTTCTCAAGACTTTAGCTGGATTGCAGCCTGTTCTGGCCAAGCGCCACTACCATGAGACAGGCACAATGCGGTGGTTCGACGTAAACATTGTTCCTGGAAACGAGATCGTTGATTATGCAGAGCACTATAAGTCCAAGAGCGGCGCAATAGGCCAGTTTTTACTTGCTATTCCTGCTGAAGGAGAACGTGAAGAACATGCTCATGACCTTTGCCGGAAAGCGGCGAGGTACAGCGATACAGAGGATAATCCATGGGATATCGTAGTAGGTATTTCTAAACAGTCCTGGGCCATCATTCCTCTGGCGCGCGAATTGTTCGCACTCGATAACGTGAGCAATAACCATCCTGAATTAGCCGGAGATTCTGTTGCAAGGAGGGAGGTTTCTGCTCGTCTTGCTGAATTACAGGCCCTACTTGAGATGGAGCTACACAAAGCCTTTGATAATGCATTGTGGTTCCGCAAGAACTTCCAGCCAAAGCGTATGCGTCAAGCTGATTTGAACAGTATTGCGTCGGAACTCGCTGATCATCGTTTCAACCAATGCCCGCGTCTTCATAATGAATTGCTGAATAGACACAAGCCGTCAGGTAGCGCCATTGCGGCTCAGAATGTCTTGTTGCGCAATATGGTGCTTAGCGAGGGGCAGCCGCGTCTTGGTATCAAAGGATATCCCGCTGAAGGTGGTCTCTTTGCGTCGATATTGGAATCTACGGGTCTGTATCAGGAGACAGACCACGGGTGGCGTTTTATGTCACTTGAAGAAGAAAGCCTTGACTCTTGTTGTTTGGCACCGATGTGGCAAAAAGCACTCGAGCATATCCAGGAAAATGAAGACAGAACGATTGCAATCTCGGAACTCTTCAATATTTGGCGTCAACCTCCGCTTGGTATCAAAGACGGCCTTATGCCGATTTTGGCGGTAGCATTTGTCCTTTCGCAGCGTGAGAAGCTTGCCGTTTACAGAGAAGGGATATTCAGAGCCACTTTTGATGATGTGGATGTTGAGTATCTCGCGAAGGATGCTGATTGTATTCAATTGAGATGGATGGACTTGAGTGATATTTCTCGTCGATTACTTTCCGGCATGGCAGATGTTGTGCGCGATATAGACAGCGCAAACACACTCGTTCATTTGGAGCCAATTGATGTTGCGCGTGGACTTGTGTCGATCTTCGATCATTTGCCGGTATGGACCAAGCGCACGATGCGGCTATCTTCGAATGCTGTGGAAGTACGTGATCTCTTTAGACGCGCCAAAGACCCGAATAAGTTTCTTTTTGACGATATTCCGGCAACGCTTGGGGAAGATGTTGGGCTTAAGAATGACGCAGGGTTACTCCGTGTTATTGCAAGCGTTCGCGATGGATTAGAAGAATTGGTTCAGGCTTATCCTTCAATGTTGAAACGTCTACGTGATCTTATGCTTTCGGAATTGCAGGTTCCGAATGTATCTCGTCAATCGTTGACAGAATTGAGAGATCGTGCGGAAAATATCAAACAACTTGCAGGAGACTTTCGCCTTGATGCGTTTATAGGAAGGCTATCGCAGTTTGATGGCAGTGATGAAAGTTTTGAGGGGATTGCCAGTTTGGCTGCGAATAAACCCCCTCGTGACTGGGTTGATCCTGATCTTGATCAATCGGCAATTGAGATTGCTGATCTGGCGCAGCGCTTTATTCGTGCTGAAACCTATGCTCGGGTAAAAGGCCGTCCTGACAAAAGACAGGCAATGGCCATCGTCATTGGTATCGATGGAAGGCCAGCACCGTTTCACGAAGAATTTGATCTTGCAGATGGAGACCGCGCGAGCGTCAATGATCTCATTGAACGGGTGACGGTTACACTTGAAGAAGCCGATACTAGCCGACGCAGTGTCATATTAGCTGCTCTCGCAGAAATTACGGCTCGCTACATGCAAACGTCTGAAGCGAAGAAAAAAAGTGATAAGGAAAGGGCCGCTTCTTGAAAACAGATTCCGTGAAACATGTATTGGGGCTTTCTGGCGGACGTGATAGTGCAGCACTCGCAGTGTATATGCGCCAGCACCACCCTGAACTCAAAATAGAGTATTTTTTTACTGATACTGGTAAAGAGTTGCCGGAAGTCTATGAATATCTTGGAAGGCTTGAGGGATTTCTAGGGCAGCCAATTTTGCGCTTAAATCCGGATCGGGATTTTGATTTCTGGTTGAAACAATATAATGACTTTCTTCCCTCAGCGCAGACACGATGGTGTACACGGCAATTAAAGCTTAGACCTTTCGAGCAATGGCTTCGTCCGATGTTGGATGATGGGCTTACGATTTATAGTTATGTTGCTATTCGCAGTGACGAAGAATATCGGGAAGGGTATTCCTCGAAACATGACAGGCTGATCGTTAAACTGCCGTTCAAGGATGTTGGTGTGGACAAAGCCGGAGTATTAGACATTCTGGACGGTGCGGGCTTAGGGCTACCGAAATATTATTCATGGCGAACACGAAGTGGATGCACATTTTGTTTTTTTCAGCAAAAGATCGAGTGGGTGCGACTTAAAGACGAGCATCCTGAGGCGTTTGAAGAAGCCAAGACATACGAAAAGAATGCTGTCGAACACGGTTCGCCCTTTACTTGGTGTCAAGGTGAGTCTCTTGAAGAGTTAGAGCAGCCGGAAAGAGTTGAGAAGATAAAACAGGATCACGAGTTGAGGATTGTCCGTATGAAATCCAAGACGGTTGCCAATCCATTGAGGCCAGATTCAGAGCCTCTTGATATTGATGATTTATATGGAAAGGCAAAGGGTTGCCTTGCGTGTCACAAGTAGCCATTTCGTGATCGTCTTTAGGCAGACGATGATAGCTGGACGAGACTTTGGAACCTCATTGCAACATCGGGATGTCGCCGCAATCGATCCTCGATGTCTGACGCTTCCCACCAATCGGTACCAAGGCCAGTCGTTTTGCGTAAATTTTCAAGGTAATCGACTAAGGCGGCGCTTGTTCGGGGATATGCGATTAAGAAATAGGCATCGGCTTGATGGTACTCCAGAGTGTCTCTAACATCTTGTACATCACCTTTGCCAATTGTTTTCGAGCGTGTTTTCACTTGCACGAGCACTTGAATAACTTTTGATCCGCTCGACATCGTACCGATTGTATCGTCCGTCGATGAGTCTAGAGTTTCTTTGTGTACGAGAGGAATGCGCCAATCTACCAAAATGTCCCTTCCTCTATCACGATCGTTAGTTGTACCGACGGGTTTTGCGCGTACAACACCAGGTTCCCGTTTGATTAATTCTAAGGCAAGACTTTCAAATGCACTAGCGTCCAACGGAGTCAGCCATGAAATCGTTGAATCCGCAAAGAATACGAGATTTTCCGATGCGCGGCGCTCAACGAATGCGGTTCTCTCTTTGTCGAAAGCATCCTTGCCACAATTCTGTCGTATAGCCACAATGGTTCTATGGCCAATAAATAGACAATGGCTATCGATAGGTATCATGAGTAGATCCTTTGATGTATCACCGATCGTAGCCATTATCTTTTCTACCCTTTTGACTACTCGAAAGGGAACAGTATTCGGAATGCCGTTTGCAAATACGCAGTAAGCCTCTTCTCCTCTAGCAAGCCCAGCAGAGAAAGGCTTCAGCACTGACTTAAGATTACGAATGCGCACTTGCGGCATTCGTAACACTGTTACTCCTCGTTTCTGAGAGCTAAAGTAGCTCCATAAGGGATATCGTCTTTTTAGAAATGAAGCATCATCGGGTGATCGCAAGTACTTTATTAGAGGCGCAGCCCAATCTGGTTCCGAGAATACTGTCGTTGCCGGGTCCGGGCGCGTTGACATTGCTACGCGGTCCCACCGGAAGACATCGTTCAAAAGATGAAATATAAATGCGCTCCAGGCATTCATAGAATCTTGTGAGGATTCCAGCGATTCGTCCACGCTCCAGGGACATTGGCAAAAAACCAAATGAACGGCGCCGATCTCTTCAGGGACGAATCCGTGAGGTTCAGGGATCAGCCAGGGCGAAGTTAGCCCAAACGCCCGCAGGGTTGCTGCCCATACTAGCGAAAATACTTCGTGAAGATCGGTTCGATCACCGTCGAATTGTGCGCCAATAGTTCGAACAACACCGCAAATAGACGTTTCGTCTTCTAGCTGAATTGTCTCTTTTGATATACGAAATGGTTCATGTGTTCTATGGGCGCACGCAAAATTGGGTGGGTTGGTGCGCGTCTCTTGGCCACCTATCTTAAGGGTCGAAAATACGCTCTCTAATGTCTTATTATATCCCACACGCACATTACCCATCTGTTTCCGAATCACGAACACTCATGATTAACGGCGCGTTACGCTGATTATTCGGTATTAGTGCGCCGTCAACGTTCCACTCATTTCTAACGATGTACATATAGGTCAAGTTTTGTGCTTGGACCTCACGTTTTTCAGGGACAAGCGAACCGTCTTTTTGAGGCACGATAATTAGCCCACGTTCGAAACCGTCAAAAAACGCTAGGTCTGTTTTCATCGCAGCAAGACTCTGACGCGCTATTTTGTTCATTGTACTAGGGTCTATCTGCTCAACGAACTCCCGAAACTCATCGCAAGCCTCTTCGGAAAGCACGAGGTGGTCAACGCGTTTTGCATCTGTGTCTCGGCCAACAAAACAGATGGCTTCACTAAGCGCTGGAAGGTTTGTTGTATGTTGTGTGCCGTCTTGTGAGATCAGCAAAACCGAAACAGTCACTCGGAAGCTCGCAGGAGGGTTAGAAACTTGTCCAATTCGCCCCATATCTGCAAGCATGATCTGTTGAATTTCGGCGGCGTATATTTCCCGCATTCGACCGATGCGGGACACACCATCTGGTTGATCTAGTTGTTTCCGAAGGTCTTCATAGCTAACCGTATGTCGTTGTTTCAGCGCCCACTTAATCCAGTAGGTTGTTCCATCTTCCGCAGTGAACGAGGGAGTCCTGAGATCGCTAGCGCGATATGACCAGTCTGATGCTGAGAGCGACTTCAGTGTTCCCGGTAGAACAAGCACCTCAGCTATTCCCTCGCGCGCCAAATCGCATGAAGGTGTTACGATTAGAAATACACGGGCTGTTGGATTCTCGCCTTTCTTTTCACGAAGTACGTCGCCGAAGGTGAAGCCGGGATTGTCGTTTCCTTCGGAAAGCTTTAGCCTTTCGGAGTGCTGAAATACCATTCGATGGACTAGCGCTTGAAAGTCCGGCGAACCAGCTAGATGAGGCGCTGGATATTGGTCGAGTTGAATTTCATTGAGTGAACGTGCAGCTTCGATTGTTCCTTGGTCAGACTCGATCTCGTGTTGTAAAACGCGATCTGATACGTCGAGAAGGTAATCGCCAAGTTGCTGCCCCTCGAATTCGAGGAGTAGGGTGTGCAGTTGTGCGAGATCAGGTAGATCGAGACGCCTCAATGTCTGAATAAAGCGGAGCCGCGCATTGTCCAAACCTTTATCCCATGCATCCACGAAAGTCGCAACACGAGTTGCGTCCTCATAGTTGGTCGCAAGACGGCTCAATATCCTTTCTAGCACGCCAGACTTCGCTAGCTCCGACTTGTTCGCAACACGAAAAAGCGAACCATACAGCTGTGCCTCATCTCGAAATTGATTGCGCTTTTCTCGCAAACGCGTGCTCTGTGACATTAGGACAACTAGAGGCGGAGCGTTCTTGCGTCCGTCAACAACTGTTCGTATTCTTTCGATGGCTCGTTGCACATCGTCTTCTGATTGTTGATGACCAAGAAAGAGGTCCACAAAGATGAGGTCCGCATCCTTTGCCGTTTCGTCAAAATCCCTTCCAAGAGTCGAGCACTCAAGGCCCAGTGCTTCTAAGCGATTGACTAGTGTATCTAGTGCTGAACGCCCAGTGCTATTCGTTTGCGCATATTCTCCAAATAGCTGTTCCGAGCCAGCATTTTCAAAGATCGTCTTGTTTTTCCAGAGAACAGTGATGAACGGCTGAGAGTTCTGGAGGTCGGTCGCATGGGTCTTCTCGTACTCGGGGAACAACTTGCTCAGTGCTGTCTGTTCGTCATCTCCCAAATCATCAAAAAAGACAGACCAATTGTCGTCGTCTAGTTCGTCGGGTCGTGGGATTTCATCAAATACGTCATCGATTATCACCGCTTTGTGAATATGACGGTCTTGCAGAAGTTGCGGAAGGTCTGTCATGAGATCAAGACCTCATCAGGCAGTTCCAATACGAAGCGGTGCAACCGTCCGGTATCAGTACTCGTGGTTTCGTCAAGCGTCAGTGTCCCCCCGTGAAACTCAGCGCAATCGCGGGCGATGTACAAACCAAGGCCTCGCCGTTTCGTCTTTTCCTTCAGGGAGTAGAAAGCGCGGAAAACCTTTTCCCTATTTTCCGTGGCAACGCCTCGTCCATTGTCCTCATACGTCACGACGAGCGGGTTAGTGCCAATGACGATACTTACGGCAGGCTTGAAATCGATTTCATGCTCTCTGCGCAGGTCCATCCAATAGACGGAATTTGATACCAAGTTTTCGAGAATCTGAACAATCATTCCCTTAACTGCTTTGATTCGAACCGGTTTATCTGGCGGTGCGGAAACGTTTACTGTTATCCCGTGTCTCTTGAACTGGAGTTCATGGCCGCTTAGCACGTCTTCGACTAAGAGCTTGAGATCAAATGACTCCTTTCTTTGGCGACCTGATACACTGAGAGGATCAAGAACGCGAATACGCTTCCCAACTGATTTCATTTCTGATCGCAGGGATTCTAAGAGTCCGGCAATTTGTTCAGGTACGTCCTTGTCTTTAAGGGCTTCTAGCGAAGCCAAAGCATTTTCTGTTGAACGTGCAAGTTCGTGTGCCACGACTTCAACAAGCAACCCAACGCCAGCCATTTGTAACATTTGCCGATTCTCAAGTTCTATCTCGGTTATCCGCTGCTGAGCTTGGTCAAAGAACTCTCGAATTTCAAAAAAAGTATGTTGAAGTTCCTCGATCGTATCGGCAGAGTCGGGTGCCACTCGCTTTATCTGTCGAAGCGCCGTCTTTGCCCGCGCTTCCAAACGGGCAACGTCGGTTTTGGCATCGGCTATATCGATCGGCTGGCTCTGATGCGTCCGTTTGAAATCCACCAGAAACTCGCGCAATTGCGATTGGATGACAAACTGTAGGATATTTACGAACGCCTGTTGTTCAAGGCAGACGCGCAATCCTTCCCTGTTGGTCTGGTCGACAAGAAGTGGGTTTTCAATTCGGGATATACTAACTCGGCCTACAAACTGTGCTTTGTTCAAAAGGTACCCGGTACTGCCCAACGCTCGTCGATCAAGTGCCAGCCAGTCATCGTCGTCTTCTCCATAAGGTAAAACCCGGAATCCGTCCCGAAACAAAAGTATGCCTGACCACCGTTTTTGGAGGTCTCTTACTGTTTTTTGGTCGCCAATACTGTCGATGCGCTTCAGTCGTTGACGGTTGTACCAGTGAGCCTCAAACTCGAATGGACCTAATTCTTCGATCGCAGACATCGGAATGTTACCTGAGGTACCGCTGATCGCTCCTTGGAGGTCGGGTAATGAAAAGCTCCGTTTCTCAATCTCGTGCGGATGTTCGAAGCCGAGATCACGCGCTTCAAACGTACATTCCAATATAGGTCCATTTTCTGAGGTGGTGAGCTTCCCGATAACCTTCGCGTGGGCGTGAGCTAAGAGATTACGGTCCATCGATAGAACTGGAACACGCTCACCATTCCAATAGAGCGCTATTCGCGGGCGCTTCTTTGAATCTCTGAAAGGGTCGGTCAATCGAGAGAATTCATCCTCTCCCAGAAACCTGACTCTTTTATATGTCCAGTCCGCAGTGAGGGAACTGATTGTAAGTGTTGTCCCACTCCAATCCTTGCTTGGCTTTTTATCGCCTGTAGACGGCTCAACGCTAATCTCGTCAAGCATGGCATCAATATTGTTGAACTCGGACCAATCAATTTCCAGTAGGTTAATATCTGAATCGTCTGCTTTGGCAGTTTCGACGCGCAGTCTTTCCCCAAGCCGCATTGCCGAGAGGCGACCAATGCCCTTTTCGCCGAGAAACGGCGTTTTCTTGCCTGATGACAGGAGGGCTGCATCTATGGCGCGTTTTCGGGAAGCGGTTCCAATAACAAGATAGTTATTGACAAGATCGCTCAGCGACATCCCGTCACCACTATCTGAAACGATGATTCTATTTTCTTCCGTAAACGCATGTTCGAGTGCTGACGCAAGAGTTTCGTAGCTCTCTGCCTTATCGATGATTTCGCGAAACCGCCCAAGAGATACATCTGAGGCCGATTTTTCCAGCGCACCGTCTATATCGGATTTCAGGCGATCAATGTCCGCAGATTGGCTTTGGATACGTTGTTGGATTCGTAAATAGTCGTTTCGTCTAATGGTGATTTCGAAGCGAATCTCGGCTCCATTTTTGGAATCGGCATCAAATGCGTTTTTGATGAGTTCATAGAACGCGATGACATCTGAGCTTATTAGCTCAGCGCCCAACTCTAGTACCGTTCTGGCACAAATCTTAAACAAGGACGATAACCCCTCTTTGTAATTGTTTCTCGCCGCAGCAAATAATTATGCGGCCTTTTGTTTTCTCAAAAGCGTGTCCAACGCATCAGATAGATTCCAGATCGGCTCAGCATCACCTTCTTTTAACATGTCGAGTACTTTTGGCAATCCTGCAACCGCCAGTCCGTTTGCAAGCGCCATCATGCGCCGGGGTTCTGAAACGATCTGAATATCACCGGATTGCCCAATGGCAATCAGCATGAGTGTGTGCACACGCCAGGGGTCGCTTCCGAAAATAGAACCGTCGATGATCTTTTTGGTTTGGTATTTTCCTATATCTTGAGGTTCGAGTTCCAGTCGAGCTGCAACGCAGACGGAAAGAAACCACAAATCAACCATTCTGGGAAAGGGACTTTGATCGATAACTGCATTGCCACCCGATTGGGTATAGCGAGAGAAAGATTCGTGGAATTCCACTGGTACATGAATATCGATTGCCGCAAAGGGGTTGAAATATCTGTCTGCCATAGCTCGTCTCCTTAGGGCACTATTTCGAGTTGAACGTCGGCGTCAGACCGACGCGCACAAATCTGACACTCAGACAAGTGATTACACTCACAACGCAGCGCCTTTCTCGCCATGACACCGGGATCGTTAGTGAGCATCTTGGGATAGTGGGCGGGATTCGTCAAAGTGAAGACCACGTCTGCTGCCTCATCGATGATCTCCTCGCATCCGGCAATCTCATCATGCGTCAGAAACAGAACAAGCTGGGCGCTTTCCCGTATTGCTGTCCTCAGGATTGCGCGTTTGACGTAGCCGCTAGTCATTCCAAGTGGCGTATCAATAACGTTAGGGGCTTCGACTTCGCTCACCTTTGTTAGTGCAAGGATGAAGGCGAGTGTCAGTGCTCGCCGCGAAGCTCCGTTCAGATCACGATCAGGGTTCAAAGTCCTATCGTTTGGGCCGTAGACAATGATATCGAATTCTGCACTGATCTCGGCTCGCCGGATGATCGCACCCTGTTCCGGATCAGCGCCAATCATCTCCAGGAAGACGTCGTTCATGAGGCTACTGACCTTTGCGAGTTCTTCCTTGGTGATGCGGTCATAGGAACTTTGAAGCACTTTCATTACATCCTGCGTCACTTGCAGTTCCGCCAGAATACGTGCGCCTCGTTCCTGTTCGCGCAACAACCGGTCACGGTCAGCGGCCAGTCCCACACGTTCGTTGCTCAGTCCCGCGAGTTGTGTCTCTACTGAAGAACGTTTTGACAGGCAACGGTCACGCTGATCGATATACTGGCGTTTCATTTCCCGTAGCGCCTGTATATCCGTATCAGGCAGTTCGTCGAGCTGCATTTCGAGTGAGCGGAATTTGCGGCCCGCATCATCCCTTAGCGCCTGTATGCCGTCGCGCCGCTCAACAACCTTTGTGTAGTCCTCAAGCCACACCTTGCCGTCGGATTGGAGCGGTTTCGCACCGAAATAGAGATCGGTAATGATTTCCTGTATCTCGTCTGCTTTGCCACTGTCTTCAATCAGCTTTGCGATATGTTCGCAGCGCCTTTGGCCGTCTGGATCATCTGGCGATAGGGTCTCACCGCAAATGCACAACTTAGTGGAAAGCCGGTCCTGGAGAACAGGAATAGTGGTATTCGGAATTTTCTTCTGGTCATGTAATTCATCTAGCTTTTCAAAGGCCTTATCTAGAATTGGAACAAGTAAATCTGTTGCGATTGCCTTGCCACGAAATAACTCCGAATGTTCCTTGTTGGCGGCCTTCAATTGCTCATCTAGACGCTTGATCTCACGCTTCGAAGCTTCTATGTCCTTTTGCAGCTTTTCCTTATCGCCTTTTTGCAAAGCAGCGGCGATCTGCCTGTCCGTCTTCTCGACTTCTTCGTCAAAGCGGCCAAATTGTTCCTTTGCATCATCAAGTTCAGTTTCTAGTGTCGCCGTATCTTCGTCAATCGCTTCTAGTCTGGACGCGATACGATTGAGTTCATGACCGCCTCCCATACCCTTGGCTTTTTTGTTTGCTTCTGCGGCTGACTTCCTGACGTGTTTGATAGAGTCGTCAATTACGCCCAGGCCGAGTAGCGAGCGAATTGCACGCTGCACGCGCTCCCTTTTTGTGGATAGCGCAACATCTGCCTCAATAAAACTTAATGCCCGGTCCCCATCCGTGAAGAAGACCTCGCGTAATTCCGGCGGGAGTTCTTCATTTATCAACGATTCCGGAGCGTCAATGGGCTTTGCGCCTGTTTCGTCCAACTCGAAGAGCCGAACCGTTGATGCCGAACGGCGTGCGGTACTGTCTACCTCTTCAAACGCAGATCGTATGATTCTGTATCTTCGGCGTGTTTCCCGCATCTCTCCTGCTACACGACGAACGCGTGTGAGTTCAAATTCCACAGTGGCGGTTATCGGAACACGTTTTCCGTCACTGATATCCCAGTCAATCGGATGGAGACGGAAACCCTCACCCTTGGCGGGTAGGGCTGCTTCGCCATAAAGTGCCCATTGCAAACCGTGGAGAATGGTGGTCTTCCCGGACTCGTTTGCTGCGCGTATGACTGTTAGCTTACGATCTTCTTTACTGGAGAACTGGAGTTCGAGGTCACGAAGCATCCTGAAATTTTGAAATTCGGCTCTGAGCAATTTCATTCTTCCTGGCCCCCTTCGGCGCTTGTACTACTCTGATTTTCAGCAAGGAACCGCGCTGCTGAGTTGCACTTATCGTTGATCTTTTTCTGAATGTTTATCGCCGAAACCCGATGGCCACGCTCGTATTCCAGAATGTCCGAAATCACATGAAGCACTTCCTCGCGATACCCATCGCACCGCTCGTCGATCTCAGAGCATTGCTCCAATATGATCGAGATGATCTTCTTGTCGTTTAGCGGCATCTACATTCTCCTTTTCATCATTCACAGATATGCGGCATCGACCATTTTGCTGATCATTGTCAGCGGTCCGTCTGGTCGCCCTGCGTTTCTTGCCAGGCGCGCGAATTCCTGTGCGCGCCTAAGTTCTGACTGAACTAGTTTTTTTGCGTCCTGGTCCAGTCCTTCATCCATTCTGGGTGGAAGCGCCAGTAGATCGTGGATGACGCTATGTGTTTTTCCAATCGCGCTGCATGTTCGAAGCAGGCGGCCACGCCTCTGTACCCATTGGCGTTCAACAGTCGTGCTTGCCAAAATATATGCACGACATATTTGCGGTATGTTGACGCCTTCGTCCAGAACACGTTTTGCCGTCAGAACTTGTATCTCTGCATCTTGAAAAGCACTGATAATGCGCTTCGTTTTATCGCGGCTGACCGTTTCATCCGCTGTTAACTGATGGAAAAGCAAATTCTTGTTCTTTAGCAAGCGGTTCACTGAATCAAGTTGGTCAGGTCCCTTATCAGTTGTATAGACTAGCGTATGACGCAAGTTTTTAAGATCTTCCTGTTCGAGAAGTGATTCAAGGGTCGAGACCTTTCCGGATGCAGTCTCCAACAGAGCACGACGATCCCGAAAGAGTTTTGCGAGATATTCATCCGGATTGCCGCCGTCACTGCGCCATGCGTTTTGTTTTATCTTTCCTGTTAGCTCAAACCAGTCGTCCATTTCTGTAGCTGTAAGATAGACGGGGTGGACGTGGTAGTCGTACTCAACTAGGCAGCGGCCAATGGCTTCTTCCAACGTAAATTTGAAGGCGACATCGCCGAAATAGTCGAACAATGCGTCCGTTCCTTCCTGATCGTATTGGCGAATGGGTGTGGCGGACAGAGCAAGCCGGTGCTCGAAGACTTCCGGCGGATTGTTGATAAAGGATGGCCGTCCTAGATTGTGCGCCTCGTCCGCTATCAATAGATGGTCGCAGTCAAACGTCTCTATGGCTTCGATAAATTCCGGTGTACAAAGTGTATCGTGGCTTACGACGACAGCTTCTACATCGGAAAGCCCAGCGCGTATGCGCCGCTTGATCCTCTGAAGCTCGCCAGCCCGTTTTGTAGCACTGCCAGCACGCGTCAGATTACGGGGGACAATGCCGAACGGTTCCAATTCGTCGCACCATTGTTCAATCAACGGGAGATAAGGGGCTGCAATGACAATAAGTAATGGTTTTTGGTTTTGGTATAGTCGATACGCACTGATCATTGACGTGATGGTCTTGCCAGAACCTGTCGCCATCTCCAGGACACCTCGAAACCCGGCATTGCACCACGCGTTAACTGCTTTGCCCTGGTGTTCAAATGGACCATCTTCATAGTGAAGATAAGACGGGATCGAGAATTCTGTAGTCAGTGAGGGCGAAGAGTCAAATGGTGGAGACTCTTCCGCGACCATGTCCGCCGCCCTATCGTACAACGTTCTTAGTTGGTCTTCGGTCGGGGCCGTTTCTGTTTTGTAGTTCTGAATGATGTTCCGCTTGATCGCATCCGGCATATTGATAACAATGCAATTGTCTTCCTTTTCTTCCCATAAGCGCTCGAACTGATACCGTAGCTTATCCGCGATATAGCTTTGGTTTGGATCAACCCACGATCTTGAAATCGCAATTTGCTCGATGTTTCTGTGAATACCCGCATATGTCACATTGCTGGACCCATGAGCCGCCATAACGTCGTCTCCGTTACCAAAGAGCCAGACCTTCGGGTGAAACAACGCGCCTTTCATTAGGGCGACTTTGATTTCGATACGGCGGTCACGTAGCAACCACGAAAGACATTTCAGTGTGTGTTCTTGAAGGAGGTCTTCTGTAAAGATTAGAGATTCGAGAGCTTCCGTAGCGACCTGCTCGGCCTGCTTGACTCCTTCCTCAATCGCCGCCTGATCTTCGGCACGCAGCAATGGGCTGATCACCAGTCTGAAACTGTTTTCTGATTCGGCGATATATGCGGCCAGGCCAGGTGCGAGCGACGCAAGAACCTGACTCGAAAAAAAGCCAACCATGCAGTCCACTGAATTCGCAGACCGGAATCCGGGAATGAGAACTTCCTCGGCCAAGGGATCGGTTGGCAACAAATAGAGCGGTCTGATGTCCTGGAGAGACCGTAATTTTACCTTTTCTTGAGCGATTACTGCCCGGTTCTCCAAAGTTGTTGATTCTTTAGTCACTCGGTACTCCGGATTTATTCGGTGGAGTTAGAGGCAAGTCATCCGCAAGGCTATCCCGGTGATGGGCAATGAATTCCGAGACGGCCCGTCGGATCATCCAGGCCGCAGACAAATCCAGTTTTTCGCCAAGGTGGACGAGTTCCGTGTATTCCGCCTCATCCAGAGAGACCGACAGGCGCACACTCTTTTTGTGGGTTTTCGTTCGGCTCAAGATGCTTTCCTAGCAAATAAGGCACCAGTGTTACACCAAATTAGCACATTTCCAATGTAAAGATGGTTCTGCGTATCATACGATTGTATTTCAACCTCTTCGGCCCAGCCGTCAAGGCCAAACCCCTTGGAGGGAGCGGTAATCACGAGGGCTGAGTCCTCCTTCGGGCGTTGTGGGCCGCACCACTCCCCAAGACGCGATTTCTGGCCTGTGATGGATTTCCTCCCGCTTTAGATTTTTTTCCCGCCGGATTCCATGCGCACCCCTTCTTTTCATTTCCTTTTCTTTTTTGGAAGGTGAGGGCGGATAAGGCCGTGCAGGACGGCGCGATCCAAATTTTCTGATACAAATTTTCCATGTCGCCATGATGTTGCATTACGTCGATAGATGCCAATTAATACTGACACAGCGCGACAATTATGGTGTCGCGTGCTACCCAATTATGCGATGCAACTACTTGATTAGTCCGCGAGTGATCCTTTGGTCTATTTAGGGCGCAGATGCAACCTTGCAGGCGTCGGGTCAGTTTCAGGTGGTGAGGTCGGAGCGAGGAGTGGCCAGGAGAGAGTGGAACGTGGCCCGAACCAGGCCTACGTGTGGGCTGACGAAGTCCGCAGGCGGGCGTCGAACCCGTACGAATGCACGGGTATTCGTCCTCACTGCGACCAATAACTAACCCCACCACCTTGCGGTGGCGGGGTTAGTTATTTGTGGAGGTGAGGGAAAACGTTTACTGCAATATCCCGACGAATTGTTACGCATTAACCGACTGTTTTAAAAAGGTATATTTAAATTACGGGTTTGGATACTGGTCATACATTGTATTGGAAGAACGTACTAGAAGTGTGTGAGTGGTTGACCGTTTAATAAGTCGATAAGGAGGTTTATTTTATACCGGTAAATGTGGCAATAATTTCTTGGGTTCAGTTTCTTAAAGTGGAGCTGAACCAGGATTAACGGAGAGTCGACGGTAGATTTATTGCCTATAAACTGCTGAGGAGGGACCTGCACATTAAAAAAATATAATCAATTTATTCAATGACTTATAGTTAACAGGAAAGTAATGCTAATGGGTGGCCTAATGGGTTGTAAAGGCGTTATTTATGACCGGCGTCAATAACATCATTGCCGGTTTGCTTTGTAAATCGAGCGTAATCCAAAAAGCAATTAACTTAAGCTAGGGTCACAAAAAACTGGTATGAATACGTCCTATACTCAAAGAGTGGAGTGGGGATAAGAAAATTTTTGCTGTTAGCGACGATGGAGAATCAAGATGAAACACTATATTTTTGCCGCCCTGTTTACTGTAGTTGGCCTGACTGCTACCGGTAGCCTGGCCTCCGATAATGATCAGGCTATGGCCGCCCGAATAAGCGCGCAGCAAAATGCGCCGGGTCGTGATCAATACGACAGTGTTAAAGATGCCAGCAGAAAGCCTGTCGAAGTGGCTCAGTTTTCTGGGGTAAGGGCTGGGATGACCGTGCTCGATATCACCACGGGCGCTGGCTACAGCACAGAGATACTGTCTGCGGCAGTGGGGCCGGAAGGTCTTGTTTATGCTCAAAATCCACACCTTATACTGAAATTAATTGGTGGTAGGCACCATGACGCAATGGTCGAGCGGATGAGTGGGAAGCGTCTTCCAAATGTTCGCTATCTCATTGTCGATGCCGAAGATATGCCGTTCCGTGGCTCCATCGACCTGGTGAACTGGGCGTTTAATATCCACGATGTCTACAATGAAGGCGGCGATGCAGCGGCGCTTAAAGATCTGCAAGCCATGAAGCTTGCCCTCAAACCCGGCGGAATTCTTGTTGTAAGTGACCACGTTGGCGTGGCCGGGAACGATAACCGAGAATTGCATCGAATCGAGACGGCGACGATTATCAGCCTGCTTAAGCAATCCGGATTCGTCGTCGAGGAAAGTTCAGACTTGCTCGCGAATCCAGCCGATGATCATACTCGGTCTATCTTCGATGATGAACTACGCTACTACACCGACCGGGTTCTGATACGCGCAAGAAAGCCGAATTGAGTCAATGGTAAGTCGGCGAGTGATATAGATGGGTGTTAGCGCTTACGATAGAAAAACGGTGTCGTAGATCTTGAGGCATTGATTGAGTGGTTTGATGATCATGTAAATCAATGGAGTCTGAAGCGTGCTGGTTTTCACGGTCTGTTAAATTAAGCAACATTCCTGGTTCTGTCAAACTTCTCAGGTGTTTGGTAGTTGTGCGTTTGATGTAAACGTTGCCGGTTATAAAACACTTCAATGTAGTTAAAGATCGTTGCCCCGGCCTGTTCACGCGATCAAGGGGGCAGACACCTTGATTGGACCATCATCAAATCTTTCGGTGCCTCGTATAATATCTCTTGTGTAAATCGATGGTGGATCGCTTAGCCATGCTTTTTATTGGTTATTGGGGTCGAGGGTGATGAGGCTAAGTGTGAATTATCAATCGTCCAAATGAAAGTTTGCGTTCGTCTATATGAAAGTTTGGTTTCATCGATTGGCTAATGGTTCACCAAGCGCGCCCTATAGTTATCTGTGGAGGCGGCGGGAGTGGCTCGGGCCATCCGTGGCCCTCGGGGCTTTGCCCCGCCGCGGCTTCGCCGGGCGTCCAAATTGGCAATCCTGCCCATATGTCCCGTGCGCGGGTATTAGTCCACACCGCGACCCATAAAAAACCCCACCACCTTGCGGTAGCGGGGTTAGTTATTGGTGGAGGCGGCGGGAGTCGAACCCGCGTCCGTCAGTCCTCTGCCATTGGCTCTACATGTTTAGTTGGTCTATTTTTTTTAACCTTCCACAGCCCGGCCAACAGGGCGCGCGAAACGGCGATTCCGGTTAGGGTTTTAGCGCATCAGCCCCGGACGAGCCTCAACGCGATCTTGTGACATATGACACCTGAGTGTTTCGCCACTACCCGAGGGTAGCTGAAACCTGGACGCACAAGCACGGCTCCAGTCAGATGGCGCTCTACTGTTTCTTAGGCAGCGAGTGCGTAGTTGTCGTCGTTGGCAACTATAGGTTTGCGACTTTGGATTTACGAGATTGGTCGCCATCTCGACATGCACCTCAGGTTTTGTAACCGGCGTCGAATCCAGTGCGCCCCCTGATTACTGCTATAGAACACTATTGGGTCTAAATCAGGATTTGCAAGTATAGCACCGCCGACCATTGGGTGCCGTCAGAGATTTTTACGTAAATAACGACCTTGCCGCACAAAGCCCAGGTCGGTGTAAAACGACATGTTTTCGGACGTGTCGTCCATTGCTGTTACTGCTATGTCACAACACTGGTGGCTGTGGGCGTAGTCGATCACGGATTGTATTAACTGTTCTCCCACTTGGAGGCGGCGAAAATCGGGGTGGACAGCCAGTATGGGCAGGCGAGCCAGTACTTCCGCGTCGGCTGAGTGAGTGATTTCGACGACGGCACCACCCACGATGGTGTCATCCGCAATCGCGACGAAGGCGGTTTCCACATCCCCACTCAACATTTTGCGTATTTGTTCGAGGATAACGTCCGCGGTGAACGGGTAGCCAAGATCCGTCAGCAGTGATGCTACGCTACCAGCATCTTCCTCCCTGGTGGGGCGAACATGGATTGGATGGTCGTCTGCCATTCGATTTCTCGTCAACGATTGCTGTGGCGTAGTAACTGTTGTTTTTGCCGTTGCCAATCGCGATTTTTTTCGGTATCTCGCTTGTCGTGTTCTGCTTTACCGCGCGCTAACGCAATTTCACATTTGATCCGGTGGTGCTTCCAGTACAGCGCCGTGGCTACGCAAGTGTAGCCTTTTTGCCGTACCGCGCTGGATATTTTATTCAGCTCGCGGCGATTAAGTAATAGCTTACGGGTGCGGGTCGGGTCGGCAACGAAATGGGTTGAAGCGCTGATGAGTGGGCTGATATGGGCGCCAATTAGCCAGGCTTCATCGTCTTTAAGCAGCACATAGCAGTCGGTCAACTGCGCTTTGCCCGCACGCAAGCTTTTTACCTCCCACCCGAGCAGTGCCATGCCCGCCTCGAATTTTTCCTCGAAGAAATAGTCGTGGCGCGCCCGTTTGTTGAGGGCGATGGTGGCGCTGCCGGTTTTTTTTTCAGGTTTTTTACTCATGCACGGATTATACGGGCTGGTGTCCATAGTGCCTATGGTTGTGGGTCGCTCTGGTTATGCGCGGCGCGGATAGGGGGTACAATTTGCGAAACTACCAAGGGGGTGTTAATGGAGTCGTCGCGGGGGGGCATGCACGGAACCTGGGCCAGCCGCTGGACGTTTATTCTCGCGGCTGCCGGGTCCGCTGTGGGGCTGGGCAATATCTGGAAATTTCCCTATATCACGGGTGAGAATGGCGGTGGAGCGTTTGTGCTGGTGTATCTGGTGTGTATTCTGGCTCTGGGTATTCCGGTGATGATGGCGGAGGTGTTGCTCGGGCGTCGCGGTCGGCAAAGTCCCATCAACACCATGCGCGACCTGACCCAGCAAGCCGGTTTACATGGCTGGTGGAACAGTATCGGCTGGATGGGTGTGGTGGCCGGGTTGTTGATTCTGTCCTATTACTCCGTGATTGCCGGCTGGGCGCTGGCCTATATTCCGATTGTGGCTGGTGGCCAGCTCCAGGGAGCGGGCGGTGCCGAGGCCAAGGCGCTATTCGACGCCTTGCTGGCCGACCCGGATACACTGATATTCTGGCATTCGGTGTTTATGGCGCTAACTGTGGCGGTGGTTGTTGGTGGCGTCACGCGGGGTCTGGGGGTCGCGGTGCGCATCTTGATGCCGCTTCTATTCCTGCTGTTGGTGGTGCTATTGGTGTTTGCCTATCGCGAAGGTGATTTCGCGCGGGGTTTTGCGTTTCTATTTGACTTTAATTCATCTGCCCTGACCCTGCGCGGCGTATTGGAGGCGCTGGGTCACGCATTTTTCACCCTGAGTCTCGGCATGGGCTCCATTATGGCCTACGGGGCCTACATGACGCAGCACGCGAGCATTGGTAAGACGATACTGATGGTTGGCGCCCTGGATACACTGGTGGCGTTAATGGCGGGCATGGCTATTTTCCCAATCGTGTTTGCGCACCCCGCGATTAACATCGCCGCGGGACCAGAGTTGATGTTTATCAGTTTGCCGGTGGCATTTGGCAATATGCCGGGCGGCCTGCTGGTGGGCTTTATCTTTTTCGCCCTGGTGACGATTGCTGCCTGGAGCTCGGCAATTTCACTTATCGAACCGGGTGTGGCGTGGTTAATTGAAAGCAAGGGTTTCAATCGGTTGTCGGCGAATCTGTTGTTGGCGGCCATCGCCTGGGTACTGGGTCTGGGGACGGTGATGTCGTTCAATCAATGGGCGGATTATCAAGTGGCCGGTTTCACCTTTTTCGAGGCGCTGGATTTTCTTACTTCGCGCATTATGTTACCGCTTACCGGGTTGTTTATAGCGATCTTTGTGGGCTGGGTTTTGACCCGGCAACTGGCGGCGGAGGAGATGGGTGGCGAATCCAGTGTTGGGTTCAGAGTCTGGTGGTGGGTGCTGCGTTACGTGTGCCCGCCCGCGGTGGTGTTGGTGCTGATTTTTGGCGTGTACGGAACCTTCGCGGGGAGCGGCTGAAATGCAATCTGGGCACGTCCCGTCGGGCCATTACCTCTGGAGCAAATGGTGAAGACCACCGATATTCGACGCAGCGCCCTGGTGCTGTATTCGGATCGACAGATGTACGATCTGGTTAACGACGTTGCTTCCTATCCGCTGTATATGGACGGCTGCGAGCGCGCCGAGATAATCTCCCGGGGCGAGCACGAAATGGTGGCCAAAATGTGGTTAAAAAAGGCGGGCGTCGGCACCAGTTTTACCACGCGCAATCGGTTGCAGCCGCCCCACAGCATTGAGTTAACCCTGACCGAAGGACCGTTCAGTGCGTTTCATGGGTTGTGGCAGTTTCAGGCGTTGGAACAAAATGCCTGCAAGGTAAGCCTGGAAATGGAATTTGCGTTGAGTAACTCTGTGCTGGGCGCAGCGGTAGGTATGCTGTTTGCCAGGGTTGCGGATAACATGGTGTCCGCGTTAATCAAGCGCGCGCAGACTGTCTATGGGGCGCGAGTCTGAAGGCAGATATGAACCGGAAAAATGATGATGATTGCGGGCGATTCTGATACGTCGACGGTTACGTCGGCTGGCGACAGGCTGGCGGTGGAAGTGGCCTGTGCCCTGCCCGAGCGGCAAAAAATAGTGAAATTGACGGTGTCTCCCGGCACCACGGCGCGGCAGGCGGTGCGGCTCTCGAATATCGCGGCGGCTTTTCCGGAAGTTGACGTGGACAGTGCGCCGCTGGGGATATTTGGTCAGTTGCTCGGTAGCAAAGGTTTGCCAAGCGCGGAGCAGTATGTATTACAGCCCCTGGACAGGGTGGAAATCTACCGCCCGCTAAAAATCGACCCCAAGGAAGTGCGCAAACAGCGCGCGGCGCGCGCCCAGCAACAGCGCGGCAATTAGCTGGCGCTGTGACAGGCGTAGTATTGAGTAGATAAGCCGGATGCTCTTAGGCTGTTGTACAGACCGAGAACTGTGTCGAACCTGACGTTGAGGAACAGTAGTCGTTAATCGGGAACCGGGACGGCGATCGGGCCGCTTTCCAGCAGGTCGTCGCCCAGCAGGGTTTCATCTTCAAGATCTTGCGGGGAGCTGCCAGCGGCGAGGGCACCTTTCGAGGGTGCGTAATCACCGCTGAAGTGGCTGAGTTTTTCGTTGGTGAAGTACACGGAAACACGCTCGCGCAGTTCTTTGCCGGAAGGCATTTTGAGGCTGAACAGATAATCCCAGCGATCCTGGTTAAAGGTGTCCGCGATCAATGGCGTGCCAAGCACGTATCTGACCTGTGAGCGGGTCATGCCGGGGCGCAACTGGTCTATCATCTCCTGGGTGATGATATTACCTTGCTGGATAGGAATTTTGTGGACCCCAGGAAACTGGAAGTAGGAGCAACCAACCAGCGACATAGCCAGTATAGCCAGGACAAAAAGGCGGGAGATTGGCGACATCATGGGGTTCCAGTGTGTGATTCGAACGGGGATAATACCCAATCCACAAATGAGTGAGAAGGGGCGGAGGGTAAATGGCGACCGAAAATGAGGAATTAAAGAACGCCGGCCTCAAGGTCACTCACCCGCGGGTCAAGATTTTACAGGTGTTGGAGCACGCCGACGAACCGCATATGAGCGCCGAAGACGTCTACAGAAAACTTCTGAGTACCGGCGAAGATGTAGGTATCGCCACCGTGTATCGGGTGTTGACCCAGTTTGAAACCGCAGGGCTGGTGGTGCGCCACAGTTTTGACAATGGACCTGCGGTGTACGAAATGGATCGCGGCGAACACCACGATCATATGGTGTGCACGCAAACCGGTCGGGTTATCGAGTTTCACAACGACGAAATAGAGAGTATCCAGACCCGCCTCGCGGCGGATCAGGGGTATGACATTGTCGGTCATAGCCTGGTGCTCTATGTACGACCCAAGCGTAATCCCTGATGTGTAAACCTGTGCCCCTGTAAGGTGCTGGCGACAGCGCCGCGTATTACATTTGACGAGTCCGCAGTCGCGGTTCAGCGAAGGAGAAATGAGTGGAAGATATTAGTTTACAGTCAAAAATAGACGTTTTGACCGAAGAGCAGGTAATGATTCAGGACAGCGCGGTGGCGTTTATTTCTCGCGATCAGGAATTAAAAACGGTACGCGCCAATCGCTTCAATCAGCCTGGGTACGATAGTAATACCTGGCAGGAAATGGCGGATTCGGGCTGGCTAGGGTTTTTATTACCCGAAGAGTACGACGGCATGGGGCTCTCGTTTTCCGATCTGACGGTGCTGTTAATTCAGTTGGGTAAGGGTCTGGTGCCAGCGCCCTATGTTGCCACGATTGTGGTTGCGGCGGGCGTTGTGGCTGCGGGGGATAACGACGCATACAAACGCGCCAGGCTGCCCGAGCTGGTGAGCGGCAAATGGAAACCGGCACTGGCGTGGCAGGAAGAGCGTGCCAGTATGGCCGTCACTGCCCGCAATGTAGTGTGTGACGGCAGAAAATTGCGGGGTAGCAAAGTATTTGTGCCCGACGCTGGCGGTGCCGATGAATTTATTGTTTCGGCAAAGACCGTGGACGGCACCGCTCTGTACGCGGTGGCGAAAGATGCGCCAGGCCTGACCATTAACTACGAGCAACGGGTTGACGGCGGGTTTTATGGCCATCTGACATTTGACAATACGCCGGTCGGTGAACAAGTGGCATCGGCTGCGGTTGCCGAACAACTACTGGAGCGAGCGCTGGATGAGGGGCGTGTCGCGGCCAGCGCGGAGTTACTGGGAGTGATGACCCGCGCGCTGGAAATCAGCGTTGATTATATTTCCCAGCGGGTGCAGTTCGATAAACCCATCGGCAGCTTTCAGGTCTTGCAGCATCGGGCGGTGGACCTGTTTGTGCTCACCGAAATTTCCCGTTCCGTACTGTTACAAACGGCGACCCTGTACGATTCGGAGGCAGACGACAAGGCGCGCGCGGTGGCGGCAAGTCAGGTTAAGGCGCGCTGTTCGGATGCTGCGCTTACCGTGGGTAAGGACGCCATTCAGTTCCACGGCGGCATCGGCTATACCGACGAATGTAATATCGGTTTGTACCTTAAAAAGGCCATGTATCTTTCGTCCTGGCTCGGCAATGCCACCAGTCACCGTAAACGCTACGCAGAATTAGCGCTGTAAGCGCCCACAATTTGAGGTTTATTGATTACATGACAGATTACAACAGCATGAGTGATGACGACTTTCGTGTGATGGTGCGCGAGTGGTTGAAGGAAAATTATCCCGACAAATTACGTTTTTTGCCGCACCGCATGCACTGGGACGAGTGCGGCGACTGGTACATGGCCCTGTCGAAAAAGGGCTGGTTGGCGCCGGGTTGGCCGGTGGAATACGGCGGTATGGGACTGAATGCCAACAAACTGCTGATTATGCTGGACGAGATCGAATCCCAGGGGGTAGGGCGCACGCCGGATCAGGGCATGACCATGGTAGGTCCATTGTTGATTCAGCACGGCACACCCGAGCAGCAGGCCTTTTATCTACCGAAAATTCTGTCCGGCGAACATATCTGGTGTCAGGGTTATTCCGAGCCGGGTGCCGGTTCCGATTTGGCCAGCTTGCGTACCAGTGCGGTGCGCGACGGCGACCACTATGTGGTTAACGGCCACAAAATATGGACCACCCTGGCGATGGACGCCAATATGATTTTTATGTTGGTACGCACTCGCAAGGACGGTAAAAAACAGGAGGGCATTACCTTTTTGCTGGTGCCCATGGACACCCCCGGCATCACCGTGCGCCCAATCGACAATCTCGGTTTGCACGACGAATTTGCGGAGGTGTTTTTCGATGACGTGCGCGTGCCGGTCGCCAATGTTGTGGGTGGCGAAAATAATGGCTGGACTATCGCCAAGGCGCTGCTCGGTCACGAGCGCATATTTATTGGCAGCCCCAAAATGGCGTCCCTGGCGATGGTGCGTTTAAAAGCCCTGGCCGAAGCGTCGGGTTTGTTTGCAGATGCGGTATTTACTGATCGCTACGCGCAGCTGCGCATGGATATCGAGGATCTCGGCGCTGCCTACAAACGCTTCGTAAACGTACTCAAGCGCGGTGGACAGATTGGTGCCGAAGTGTCCATGTTGAAAATCTGGAATACGGAAACCCAGCAGCGAGTGGCGGATTTAATGCTCGAAGCGGGCGGTGAATACGGCGGCGTGCAGGACGGTATGCAAACCGCGTCGGCGCGGGTGAGCGCCGCCGGTGAGTTTATCGGCTCTCGTCCCACCACGATTTATGGTGGCAGCAACCAGATTCAACGCAATATTCTCGCCAAAGCGGTGCTGCGACTGCCCAGCTGACAGCACCTGCGGCGACCACGCCAGGCAAATAAAAATCTACGTGGGTTGACGTGAACGACGAACAATTTCGCCTGGAAGTCAGGGAGTGGCTGGAGGCCAATTTCCCGCGGGAGTGGCGCTTTCCGTCCCGCCGTATCGGTTTTGTGCAGGGCATGCCCTGGCATCAAAAGCTGAACGAAAAAGGCTGGGTGGCGCCGGGTTGGCCAAAAGCCTACGGTGGCATGGGATTGAGTGCCTACCAACAGGTGATTTTTCAGGAGGAGCTGGATCGCATCGGCGCGTTTATGCTGCCGAATTTCGGCGTGACCATGCTCGGCCCCCTGCTGTTGCGTTACGGCACCGAGGAACAGAAAGCGCGCTACCTGCCGAAAATCCTGTCGGGGGAGGAGCTCTGGTGCCAGGGTTACTCCGAACCCGGTGCCGGTTCGGATCTGGCCAGTTTAAGAATGTCAGCCGAAGAGGATGGCGACGAGTACGTCATCAATGGGCAGAAAATCTGGACCACCATGGCGCAGCAGGCCAATATGATTTTTCTGCTGGTGCGCACCGATAAAAAAGCCAAAAAGCAGGAAGGCATCAGTTTTCTGCTGGTGCCCATGGACAGTCCGGGTATCACTGTGCGGGAAATTGACAATATCGGTGGCTATTCGGAATTTTGCGAGGTGTTTTTTGACGAAGTGCGCGCGCCCCGTACCAATATGGTGGGCGAGGTCAATCAGGGCTGGACCATGGCCAAGGCGTTGCTCGGTGCGGAACGTATTTTGCTCGGTAGTCCGAAGCTGGCCAAATATCCCCTGCAACGATTAGAGGCATTGGCGCGGGACCTGAACCTGTTCAATAATCCGGTCTTTACCGACCGTTTTACCGGGCTGTATATGGAAGTAGAAGATCTGACCGCGGCTTACGTACGGTTTCTGGAAGTGCTACGCCGCGGTGACCAGCTGGGTCCGGAAGTGTCCATTCTCAAGCTTGCTGTCACCGAAATATTCCAGCGGGTGGCGGATCTGGTGCTCGACGCGGCGGGTGAATACGGCGCCACCGAGGCGGTACTGACGCTGTCAGATGGGTCCGGGTTTAAGCCAGTCAATCCCTATTACACCGCTCGACCGGCAACCATCTACGGCGGTTCCAGCGAAATCCAGAAAAATATTCTGGCCAAGGCTGTGCTGCGGTTGCCTTAGCGCCATACGGCGGTGCAGACATTTCCTGTATCCGAAAGTGGGTCGCGACTTTCGGGCAGGCTAGAAAAGAGTCGGCTGCTGGATAACCCCCGCCACTACGTCCGCCAGCGATGCACACAGAATATAGATGGCAATGATCGCTGCCCCCACTGCTAGCCCTAAAATAAACTGAGTATCCGACTCCTGTTGATCCGACGGGCATATGGGGTGTTCTCGTGCATTCGTCTCCGTGCACGGGTCTGATCCCAGACATTTGTCATGAATTTTACTAAACATAAGATTCTCTCCAGTTACGATTACATGAAAATATTTCAATTTGCTGGCTCGACCTTGGGCGCTGATTTATTTCCTCGTTGGCGAGCTAGCGTCCAATGTAAGGGCGAAATGGATGTGTGTAAATTATCGACAGTTGCAAATTAATCGTGCAAAAATGCACGAATGAACGATTGGGATGATTTGCGATTTTTTCTGGCGGTTGCTCGAGAGGGTAGCATTACGGGCGCTGCGGCACTCCTCGGTGTTAACCATTCCACGGTGTCGCGGCGCATCAATACCTACGAGAAGCGGCATGGCGTGCGCTTGTTCGAACGCCTGCACAGCGGTTACGCGATGACCCAGGCGGCGGAAAATATTTATCAACATGCGTTGCGTATTGAACAGCACGCTCAGAGCGTGGAGCGGGATCTGTTCGGCGTCGATCAGCGTCTCCAGGGCAAGCTCTGTATAACGGTCTACCATGCCACTGCCCGGCATTTTTTGCTGCCCAATTTACCCGAATTCAGCCGCCGTTATCCCGACATCGACGTGGAGTTATTTATTACCACTGCTGTTCGCGACCTCGCGGCCCGGGAAGCGGATATTGCAATCCGTGGGACCCCCAAACCACCGGATCATCTGGTGGGGAAAAAGGTCGCGGAATTCCAACACGGCCTCTACACCTCCAGCGCTTACCAGCAAAGTGAGCTGACACGCGCTGCAGTGGTGCTGTGGCGCGACGATCCTGCTCTACCCGAGTGGGTGGCCACGCACTGTCCCGGCGCGCGGGTGGCGTTGCGGGTAGACGATGTAGCGACCATGATTGGGGCGGTACAGCAGGGTATAGGTATGGCGCGGCTGCCTTGCTGGTTGGCGGACCTGCAGCCGGATTTGTTGCGTCTTACTGTCGATATTGAACAGAGTGGTTGGGGTTTGTGGGTACTGATTCACGCGGATTTGCGATCAACCGCTCGGGTCAGAGTGTGCCGTGACTTCCTGATTGATCTACTTGAGGGTCACAAGGATTTGTTTGAAGGCAGACAGTCCCGCTACCTGTAGATCGCCGGTAACGCCCGACTTCTCGATTTCAAAGTTTTCTGCGCATCATGGCCACCCTTTGAACCTATAAACCGCTACCAAAGTCGCAGAGCAATTAACAATTACAGGCTCGCCCCACTGTAGTTGGTCTGCATTAATGAACAGATATTTATTCGACGCTAGTCTGTGGGCTCACTTCACTTACAGGGACTTTGATATGAATGGGTTCAAAACGCTGGTACTGATTTTAGCAGTTGCACTTCCGGCAGCACTGGTGGCTGCACCGATGGGTGCCTCTGGAAAAATGGGTATGAAGAATATGCCCATGATGAAAACCCATATGGCAGAGATGAAGGCCGATATGGGAAAGATGGAGGCCGCCAGAAATGACGGTGAACGGATGCAAATCATGCAGGCCCATATGACTAAAATGCACAACCATCTGGAAATGATGATGGGTATGATGGAAATGATAAACGCGCGGGATGGCGCGACGCATGCCGGTGCGCCAGCGGCAGAGGCACCTGGGAGTGACGTGCGCGGGCAGCACGCCCACGAACCTGCCGAGTAACTGCTTGGCGGGTCCGCCGGCGCAAAGGGCGGGAATTCCCCGTCGGGATAATCCTGTCAGACAGCGCGCTGTGGCGCGCGCCAGGTCAGGGGTTGTTTTTACCTCGCCAGCCTTGATATTTGCGATGGACGCCGCGGGTCATGGACTGTGAATAGGCCTCCAGAATATCGACGCCAATCAATATTGCGACGACGACGATTGAGAGCTTGATAGCGGTCAGGGTGTGACCAATAGCAACTGTGACTCCGACTGCCGCCAGTGCCCAGATGGTTGCCGCGGAGGTAACGCCAAGAACCACGCCGTCCCGGGCGAGCATCACCCCGGCGCCGAGAAATCCGATGCCGGTAATCACCTGGCCGATAACGCGCGAGGGGTCGGATGCAGCGGTGCTTACCGCCAGGGCGGCAACCACGAAGGCGTAGGTGCCAAGGATAATCAGCGATGAGGTGCGAATGCCCACCGGCTTACCGCGTAACTGTCGCTCCAGGCCAATAATCGTGCCGCATAACAGGGCGGTGCCGATGGACGCCCACTCGTAGGGCTGAATATCCATCATATTATCAATGGTCACAATTCACCTCCTGGATGCTGAGCGCGACACAGCGGCTATTTTTTAATCCCTTCACAACAATATTATTCTAGTGTCTGTTGGTATGTGCCTTCACTTCGCCATGCCCAGTGCAAGCATTTCTCTGGCATGGCCAAGGGACTGCTGACTGGCAGCGGCGCTGCCCAGCATGCGTGCAATCTCCGCGACTCGTGCCACTTCGTCGAGTACCCTGAGGTCGCTGGCAGCGTTGTCGGCACCCTGGGTTTTACTGGCGATAAAATGGTGGTGGGCGCAACTCGCCACCTGTGGCAGGTGCGTGATGCACAGGACCTGACCCTGTTCTCCCAGTTGGCGCAGCAGGCGTCCAATAACGTTCCCGGTGGCGCCACCCACACCCACATCGACCTCGTCAAACACCAGTACTGGAATCGTCGAGCGCTGGGCAGCCACGACCTGGATAGCCAGGCTAACCCGCGACAGTTCGCCTCCCGAAGCAATTTTTGCCAGGGGACGGTGTGGTTGTCCCGGGTTGGTGGAAATCAATAATTCCACTGTTTCCATGCCCTCTGCGCCAAAGCCGCCACCGGCGAGCGGCTGTAATGGCATTTCTACAGTGGCGCTGGCCATTGCCATGGCGGCCAGTTGCTGGTTTATGGCCAGTACAAATTTCTGCGCGGCTTTGCTACGAGCCGCACTTAATTTTTTGGCGCAGCGTCGGTACTCAGTTTCCAGTTGGGCAACGTTGGCGTGCAATTTTTCAATGTCATTATTTTCGTCAGCGAGGGCGCGCAGTTCATCTGCCAGTTGAGCATGAGTGTCGCACAGTTGCTCGGGACGAATACGATGTTTACGCGCTAGTTCGTACACCGCGCTCAGTCGGTCCTCGACCTGTTGCAAACGATTCGGATCCAGGTCCACGCTGTCCAGATAGCGTTGCAAGGCGGAGACCACTTCCTGCACCTGAATACCCGCCGACACCAGCAGCTCACGCGCCTCGTGCAAGGTGCCAGTTGTTTCCGTAATAGCGTCAATCAGGTGCTGCGCCCGGCCCAGTTGGGTGAGCAAATCGGACGGCGCGTCGCTATCGTCGGCACCCGCGCATAACCCGATAAGTTCTCTACCCTGCTCGAGCACCACATCGACATTGGCAAGCAGGCGCTGTTGTTCTTCGAGCTGTTCCAGCTCCCCTTGCGCAAGCCCGAGGTGATCAAGTTCCTGCACCTGGAAGCTGAGCAACTCGCGACGCGCATTCAGTTCCTCGGCATTGTTGTGCAGCGTTTCCCAGCGGCGCGTGACTGTCCGCCAGCGCAGGTAACTCTGGGAGACTGCTTCCAGTAGAGGTCCGTTGGCGGCGAAGTCGTCCAGTAGACGCCGGTGAGTGTCGCGCCGCAGCAGGGACTGGTGCTCGTGCTGGCTATGAATGTCCACCAACATACTGCCCAGATCCTGAAGTTGCTGCATAGTCGCTGCCTGCCCATTGATATAGCCCCGCGAGCGACCCTCGCGGGTAAAGACGCGCCGCAACAGGCATTCATTTCCGGGTTCGTAGTCATGGTCGATAAGCCATTGTTGGGCGGCCACATTGTGAGTCAGGTCGAAACAGGCGCCGATTTCGCTCCTGTCAGAGCCAACGCGTATACGGTCAGTGTCGCCGCGATCGCCCAAGGCCATCCCCAGGGCGTCGACAATGAGTGACTTTCCAGCCCCGGTTTCGCCAGTTATGGCGGTCATGCCGGTACCGAACTCAATTTCGAGGGAGTCAACCAGGGTGTATTGTTGAACGCTAAGTGCGGTGAGCAAGGCGGTACTGAAACCTCGGAGTTAAAGAAGTGTGCAGTTATACCGAATTGGGTGACTATATTGCAATCTGTGACTTGAATCTGCAGGCGCAGACCCAATATAGCCAGAAATTGCTTGGCATTGGGAATACTTTGCATGTCTGATCGAAAACAACGTTCACACCATGACACCTCTGCAGAGCTCGACGCACCGCTGGCGGAGGTAAAATTGTCTGCAGATGCGGCCGAGGGTGGTGGTACCGCGCAGCAGGACGAAGCGGCAGGCACGACACCCGAACAGGAAAACGATGAGCTAGCGCGTCTTACCGAGGCGCTGGACGACGCCAGAGATCAGGTGTTGCGCACTCAGGCGGAGATGCAAAATTTGCGGCGTCGCGTGGAGCGCGACGTAGAAAATGCTCACAAATTTGGCCTTGAGCGCCTGATTGGGGAGTTGCTCCCCGTGGTCGATAATCTGGAGCGCTCGGTAGCTATTTTGGCGAGCGACGACGCTATCGCCCAGTCAGTGACAGAGGGGGTTGAGCTAACCCTGAAAAGTTTTCTCGATGTGCTTGAACGCCAGCAGGTCGAACAACTCGACCCCGGTGGACAGCCGTTTAACCCGGAGTTCCACCAGGCAATGAGCATGGTGCCCAACGCCAGTGTGGCGCCAAACACCATTCTCGAGGTATACCAGAAAGGTTATACCCTCAATGGCCGCCTGGTGCGGCCGGCGATGGTGGTGGTTGCCAAGAGTGAAACGCCGCAAAAATAATGGCGGCGAGGGTTGAAAAATGCCCTTGCGGCGCAATATCTAGGTGCAAGTAACTGATTTAACCAATAGTAGTTGGAGAACACGAGCATGGGCAAGATTATCGGCATTGATTTGGGTACCACCAACTCTTGTGTGGCCATTATGGAGGGGGACAAGCCCAAGGTCATAGAGAACGCGGAGGGCACCCGTACCACCCCGTCCATTGTTGCGTATACCGAGGAAGGCGAAATTCTGGTGGGCCAGTCGGCCAAGCGCCAGTCAGTGACTAACCCTAACAACACCTTGTTCGCGGTAAAACGGCTGATTGGTCGTCGCTTCGAAGATGATGTGGTGCAAAAAGATATTCAAATGGTGCCCTACAAAATCGTCAAGGCTGAAAATGGCGATGCCTGGGTGGAAGCTCAGGGTGAACGCCGCGCGCCTCCGCAAATTTCGGCGGAAGTGCTCAAAAAAATGAAGAAAACCGCCGAGGATTACCTGGGCGAAAAGGTTACCGAAGCGGTCATCACCGTGCCCGCCTATTTTAATGATTCCCAGCGTCAGGCCACCAAGGATGCGGGGCGTATCGCGGGTCTGGACGTGAAACGCATTATCAATGAGCCAACCGCAGCCGCATTGGCCTACGGCATGGACAAGGGCAAGGGCGATCACGTGGTGGCGGTCTACGATCTGGGCGGTGGTACGTTCGATATTTCCATTATCGAAATCGCCGACGTCGATGGCGAAACCCAGTTCGAAGTACTGTCGACCAACGGCGATACCTTCCTCGGGGGCGAGGATTTTGACATGCGTCTGATCGACTACCTCGCGGACGAATTCAAAAAAACCAACGGCATCAACCTGAAAGGCGATCCATTGGCCATGCAGCGCCTCAAGGAAGCCGCAGAAAACGCCAAAATTGCCCTGTCTTCCAGTCAGCAAACAGAAGTCAATTTGCCATACATCACTGCCGATGCCACCGGCCCCAAACATCTGGTGGTCAAGTTGAGCCAGGCCAAACTGGAATCCCTGGTGGAGGAACTGGTTAACCGCTCGCTGGAGCCCGTTAAACAGGCATTAAAAGACGCCGGCAAGTCGACGGGCGATGTCGATCAGATCATTCTGGTGGGTGGTCAGACCCGCATGCCCCTGGTGCAGAAAAAAGTCAGCGATTTCTTTGGTAAGGAGCCGCGCAAGGATGTCAACCCGGATGAAGCGGTGGCCGTCGGCGCAGCCATTCAGGGCGCCGTGTTGTCGGGGGATGTTACCGATGTATTGCTGCTCGATGTGACGCCTCTGACCCTGGGGATTGAGACCATGGGTGGCGTTGCTACGCCGTTAATTGAAAAAAATACGACTATTCCAACCAAGAAGTCGCAGATTTTTTCCACAGCCGACGACAACCAGACCGCGGTGACGATCCACGTGGTGCAAGGAGAACGCAAACAGGCTGCGGGCAACAAATCACTGGGGCGTTTCGATCTTGCGGATATTCCACCTGCGCCGCGGGGGCTGCCACAGATTGAAGTCACCTTTGATATTGACGCCAACGGTATTTTAAATGTGTCCGCCAAGGACAAGGCGACCGGCAAGGAGCAGTCCATCATTATCAAGGCTTCCTCTGGATTGTCGGAAGAAGAGGTAGAGAAAATGATCAAGGACGCAGAGGCCAACGCCGAGAGCGACCGCAAGTTCGAAGGCCTGGTGCAGGCGCGCAACAGTGCCGACGGATTGGCCCACGCGGCGCGTAAAACTCTGGCCGACGCTGGAGACAAGGCAACCGCCGAGGAGAAGGAGCAGATCGAAGTCGCAATCAAGGAGGTCGAAGAAGCGGTGAAGGGCGATGATCAGGCGGCAATTGAAAGTGCCGCCACCAGGCTCTCCGAGTTGTCTGCAGGGTTGGCGCAAAAATTGTATGCCGAGCAGGCGCAACAGGCAGAGGCGCAGGCCGGTGACGCTGCCCAGGAAGGCGCAGGCGACGACGCGGTTGATGCGGAATTTGAAGAGGTAAATGACAGCGACGGCAAATCTTCCTGAGGTTAAAACCAGCGTGGCTCTGGACCGTTTGGTGCCGGGTGCTGGCGCACAAAAACCGCAAAACGCAGGCCACCGGGCCTGCGTTTTGCGCTGAATAAAGTTTGCGAAATATGCGGACGGCCGCGAACTTAAGACACATGAGCCCATACAAAAAGTAGAGTAGAGCATGTCAAAGCGGGATTATTACCAGATACTCGGCGTAGAGCGCGACGTGGATGAGCAGACGTTGAAAAAAGCCTATCGCCGCATTGCCATGAAACACCACCCGGATCGCAATCCCGATGACCCGGAGTCCGAAAACAAATTTAAGGAAGCCAGCGAAGCGTACGAAGTCCTGTCGGATCCCGAAAAACGCCAGGCTTACAATCAGTTCGGCCACGCGGGCATTAATACCGGTGGCGGGAATGGCGGAGGTGGTGCCGGCTTTAGTGATATTTTTGGCGACGTGTTTGGCGACATCTTTGGTGGCGGTGGCCGTTCAGGGAGGGCTGGTCCGGCTCGCGGTGCGGATCTGCGCTACGATCTGGAACTCGATCTCGAGCAAGCTGTCAAGGGCGCTAAAATCAAGATTCGCGTGCCGGCGCGAGTGCATTGCGAACAGTGTGCGGGGAGTGGGGCACGCAAGGGCACCTCCCCGGAAACCTGTACAACCTGCCATGGCGCGGGCCAGGTACGCATGTCGCAGGGCTTTTTCTCTGTACAGCAGGCTTGTCCGAAGTGCCGTGGCCGCGGCAAGGTAATTAGTGACCCCTGTGCCAAATGTTACGGCAGCGGACGTATCGAAGAACACAAAACTCTCTCGGTCAAAGTGCCGCCGGGAGTCGATACCGGGGATCGTATTCGCCTGTCCGGCGAAGGTGAGGCGGGCCCGGATGGCGGTCCTCCCGGCGACCTGTATGTGCAAATGGTGGTGCGCGAACACGAGCTGTTTCATCGCGACGGCAAAAACCTTTATTGTGAAGTGCCAATTTCTTTTATCGACGCCGCGCTCGGTGGCGAACTGGAAGTACCGACACTCGACGGTCGCGTCAAACTAAAAATTCCCGCCGAAACACAAACCGGAAAGCTGTTTAGATTGCGCGGCAAGGGTGTTGCGCCGGTGCGTGGCGGTGGGCCCGGAGATTTGCTATGTCGCGTCATCGTTGAAACCCCCGTTAATCTCAGCAACGAACAACAAAACTTGCTCAAGAAATTTAGTAAAAGTCTGGAGGGCGGTAAACATTCTCCCCGGACGACCAGTTGGTTCGAAGGCGTAAAAAAGTTTTTTGACGGCTTCACACTGTAATCCCAGCAACCTGTTGTGCTGGCGGCTTTGCTTATCCGGGTAGCTTTGATTAAGCTACCGCAACCTACAAATAAGCGGATAATTGCATGACTCGAATCGCTGTTACCGGTGCGGGTGGCCGCATGGGCAAGACCCTGATTGAAGCAATTGCGCTGCACCCGGATGCCTGTTTGACCGCTGCTATTGAGCGGCCGGACAGTTCGCTGCTGGGAGCCGATGCCGGGGAACTGGCTGGTATTGGTGGCAACGGTGTCGTTCTGGTGGCGGCTTTACAGGAAGTCGTCGATCAATTCGATGTGTTGATCGATTTCACTACCCCATCTGCCACCAGTGCGCACGCGGAGTTTTGTGTTGCCCATGGCAAAAAAATTGTGGTGGGTACCACTGGTTTTGACCCACAGCAAAAAGACCGGGTGTTGACGGCGGCGCGCAGCGGTTTGTGTATGGCGTCTAATTTCAGCACGGGGGTCAATTTGTGTTTCAAACTGCTGGACATGGCGGCGCGGGTCCTGGGCGATGATGTGGATATAGAAATTTACGAGGCCCATCACCGCCACAAGGTGGATGCGCCGTCCGGCACCGCATTGGCTATGGGTGACGTGGTAGCCGCCGCCCTTGATCGGGATCTGCGCAAGGTGGCTGTTTACGGTCGCGAAGGGCAGACCGGCGCCCGCCCGCGGGAAACCATCGGCTTCGCCACGGCACGCGGTGGCGACATTGTTGGGGATCACACGGTGACTTTCGCTGCGGATGGCGAGCGGGTCGAAATCAGTCATAAAGCGTCGAGTCGCATGTCGTTTGCCCGTGGCGCGGTGCGGGCTGCGGTGTGGCTGGCCGCACACCCTCCCGGTCACTACGATATGCAAGATGTGCTGGGTTTGCGCTAGCAACAGGTTGCCAGGGTTTTTTTCAGGGACGCAACGGCGCAAAAAAATCGGGCTGGCCAGGCAGACGCGATCTGCGTTGCGTCTGTTCGTCGCTGGACACCCCTGGGCAATTCCCCTACAATTCTGCCTCAGGTTTCCGCTGCACGGAGAACCTGTATCCGCGAGGGAAAATGGCATAAAAATTAATCAAGCGAGGTGAAAGTAAATATTTCATCTCGTTTTTTTTGCGGCCTGAAAAAGCCCCTGTCGCTCCCCGTCCGGTGCAGTTGAACCAGCGCTTCCGGATAGTTATTTTCCTCAGAGGAGTGAGTATTGAATACCCATCGGCCAGCGATTCTTGCCCTTGCAGATGGCACCGTTTTCCGAGGTTCGTCCATCGGCGCGGAGGGTATCTCCAGTGGTGAAGTGGTGTTTAACACCGCCCTCACGGGCTATCAGGAAATCCTCACCGACCCCTCCTACGCACGCCAGATCGTGACCCTCACCTGCCCCCATATTGGCAACGTGGGCGTAAATCAACAGGACGAGGAGTCCACAAAAATTTGGGCCGCTGGATTGGTGATCCGGGATTTGCCCCTCGCCGTCAGTAATTTTCGTAGCCAGGGGTCGCTGGACGCCTATCTTAAAGAACGCAATATCGTCGCTATAGCCGATATCGACACTCGCAAGCTGACGCGAATTTTGCGCGAAAAAGGCGCTCAGAACGGTTGTTTGATGGCGGGCGCGGTGGACGTCGACAAGGCCATTGCGGCGGCTCGTGGGTTTGCCGGGCTCAAGGGCATGGACCTGGCCAGGGAGGTGACCACAGGCAGTCCGTACCCCTGGAGCGAGGGTAGCTGGTCGCTGGGCGAGGGATTTGCACCGCCAAAGGACCCACGCTTTCAGGTTGTCGCCTATGATTTTGGGGTGAAGCGCAATATTTTACGTATGTTGGTGGATCGTGGCTGTGAACTGACTGTAGTGCCTGCCACGACCTCTGCAGCTGAGGTGCTGGCCAGACAACCCAATGGGGTATTTTTGTCCAATGGTCCGGGGGATCCGGAGCCTTGTGATTACGCTATCGCGGCAATAGCCCAGATCGTTGCGGGGGGCGTTCCGACGTTCGGTATTTGTCTGGGTCACCAGTTGCTGGCTCTCGCGTCGGGGGCCAAAACTGTAAAAATGAAGTTTGGCCACCATGGCGCCAATCATCCCGTGCAGAATCTCGACGACGGAACCGTAGCGATCACCAGCCAGAATCACGGGTTTGCGGTGGAAGAAACAACCCTGCCCGTTAATTTGGGCGCCACCCACCGCTCGTTGTTTGACGGTTCCCTGCAGGGGATTCACCGCACTGATCAGCCGGCCTTCAGTTTTCAGGGGCACCCGGAAGCGAGTCCTGGCCCCCACGATGCCGCCCCCCTGTTTGATCATTTTATCGCGCTGATGACCCAGCACCAGAAGGCACGCTAGAAACTTATGCCGAAACGTACCGATTTGCACAGTATTCTGATTATTGGCGCGGGCCCAATCGTTATTGGGCAGGCGTGCGAATTCGATTATTCCGGGGCGCAGGCCTGTAAGGCTCTGCGGGAAGAGGGCTATCGGGTCATTTTGGTGAATTCCAATCCGGCCACCATTATGACCGATCCGGCCATGGCCGATGCCACCTACATCGAACCGGTGGAATGGCGCACAGTTGCACGAATTATAGAGAAAGAACGCCCCGACGCGATCTTGCCGACCATGGGCGGGCAAACTGCACTCAACTGCGCTCTCGACCTGGCCCGAGAAGGGGTGCTGGACAAATATCATGTCGAACTGATCGGTGCCACGCAGGACGCCATCGACAAGGCTGAGGATCGGGAGCGGTTTGACAAGGCGATGAAGGCCATTGGTCTGGAAACGCCTAACTCGGTGATTGTGCATAGCCTGGAAGAAGCGCTGCAAGTGCCCGACCAGTTTGGTTTTCCGTGCATTATTCGTCCCTCGTTTACCATGGGTGGATCGGGGGGCGGTATCGCCTACAACCGGGAGGAATTTGAGGAAATCTGCCGTCGGGGGCTGGATCTGTCGCCCACCAATGAGTTGCTGATCGACGAGTCGCTAATCGGTTGGAAAGAGTTCGAAATGGAGGTGGTGCGGGACAAAAACGACAACTGCATCATTATCTGTAGTATCGAAAACTTCGATGCCATGGGTATACACACTGGCGATTCCATTACCGTGGCGCCAGCGCAAACCCTGACGGACAAGGAATACCAGATTATGCGTAACGCCTCGATTGCGGTGTTGCGCGAGATTGGAGTAGAGACCGGCGGCTCCAATGTGCAGTTTGCGGTAGATCCCGCCACGGGCCGTTTGGTGGTGATCGAAATGAATCCCCGGGTTTCGCGCTCCTCCGCCCTGGCGTCCAAGGCAACCGGTTTTCCGATTGCCAAAGTCGCGGCGAAACTTGCGGTGGGTTACACTCTGGATGAACTGAGTAACGAAATTACCGGTGGTGCGACTCCGGCCTCGTTTGAACCCAGTATTGACTACGTAGTGACCAAAGTGCCGCGCTTTGCGTTCGAGAAGTTCAGTCAGGCTAACGCGTTATTGACCACGCAAATGAAATCCGTGGGCGAGGTCATGGCTATTGGTCGTACCTTTCACGAGTCGATTCAAAAAGCCCTGCGCGGCCTCGAGGTGGGTGTATCCGGATTTGATCCCATTATCGAAGATGACGGTGAGGCGGGGTTAAGTGAAATCCGCGGGCAATTGGCCAACGCCGGGGCCGAGCGCATCTGGTACCTGGGCGATGCCTTTCGCCGCGGCATGACTGTCGATGAAATCTATGCCCTGACCGCTATAGACCCCTGGTTCCTGGTGCAAATTCAGGACCTCATCAGTACCGAAAGAGATCTGATCGGGCGCCCGCTGTCGAGCATGGATGCGGCCGTGATGCTCGCCTTAAAGCGTAAAGGTTTTGCCGACCGCCGGTTGGCAGATGTGTGGGGTATCAGTGAGCGGGAGGTGCGCGAACGCCGTTGGGAGCTCGGCGTGCGCCCGGTGTACAAGCGCGTGGACACCTGCGCTGCCGAATTTGCCACGGACACCGCTTATATGTATTCCACCTACGAGGAGGAGTGTGAAGCGGCGCCCTCGAACCGCGACAAAATTCTGGTGCTGGGCGGCGGGCCCAACCGTATTGGTCAGGGTATTGAATTTGACTATTGCTGTGTACACGCGGCCCTGGCAATGCGCGAAGACGGCTATGAAACCATAATGGTTAACTGTAATCCGGAGACCGTTTCCACGGATTACGACACTTCGGACAGATTGTATTTTGAGCCAGTGACACTGGAAGATGTTCTCGAAATCGTCGCTCTGGAAAAACCGGTGGGTGTGATTGTGCAGTTTGGCGGTCAGACCCCGCTCAAATTGGCCCGGGATCTGGAGCGAGCCGGAGTGCCAATTATCGGCACGACGCCCGATGCTATTGATCGCGCGGAAGATCGCGAACGCTTTCAGCACATGATCGAAAAGCTCGGCCTGCTGCAGCCCCCCAATGCCACCGCCCGCTCCCCCGAGGCCGCAGTTGCGAACGCGCAGAAAATTGGTTATCCGCTGGTGGTGCGTCCATCCTATGTACTGGGCGGGCGCGCTATGGAGGTTGTGTACAGCGAAGAGGAGTTGCGTCGCTATATGCGCGATGCGGTCGACGTGTCCAACGATTCGCCAGTGCTGCTGGATTATTTTCTGTCGTCGGCGGTCGAGGTAGATATCGACGCAGTTGCCGATGGCGAACAGGTGGTGATTGGCGCCATTATGCAACATATTGAACAGGCGGGTATACATTCCGGCGATTCCGCGTGTTCACTGCCTCCCTACAGTTTACCAGCGCAAGTGCAGGACGAAATGCGCGCGGTCGTCAAAGCTATGGCCAAAGAGCTCGATGTCAGAGGGTTGATGAATGTGCAGCTGGCCTGGCAGGATGACAAGGTATATGTGATTGAGGTAAACCCCCGGGCGTCGCGTACAGTACCGTTCGTATCCAAGTGCATCGGTGTATCGCTGGCAAAAATTGCGGCGCGCTGTATGGCGGGACGCTCGCTTGCCGAGCAGGGTTTTACGCAGGAAATTATTCCAGTCTATTTTAGCGTCAAGGAAGCAGTGTTTCCGTTTAATAAATTTCCTGGGCACGATCCGATTCTGGGTCCAGAAATGAAATCTACTGGCGAAGTCATGGGTGTAGGTGTGACATTTGCGGAGGCCTACGCCAAAGCACAACTTGGTGCAGGGGATGAAATTCCGCGGCGGGGTACGGCATTTTTGAGTGTGCGCGAGCAGGACAAGTCCGAAGTAGTGGGTGTTGCCCGGCGTCTTGCTCAGCAGGGTTTCAAGCTGGTGTCGACGCGGGGAACCGGGCAGTTGATTCTCAATGCGGGGCTCAAAGTAACACTGGTTAACAAGGTCAAGGAGGGTCGCCCGCATATTGTAGATATGATAAAAAACCGCAAAATCGATTTGGTGGTGAATACCACGGAGGGCCGTCAGGCGATCGCGGATTCGGCAACCATTCGCTCCAGTGCAGAAGCGCAGGGGGTCTATTACACCACCACGCTGGCGGGTGGCGACGCAGTCTGTCTGGCGCTGGAAAGCAAAGCGGCGATTACCGTGCGTACCCTGCAGGAAATACATGGGGAAAGTAAGCGTGGCTAATATTCCGATGACCGTGGCAGGAGAAGCCGCGCTGCGGGCGGAGCTTGACGTGCTCAAGAAAACCGAACGGCCGCGTATTATTCAGGCTATTGCCGAGGCGCGTGCCCATGGAGATCTGAAGGAAAATGCCGAGTACCACGCAGCCCGCGAACAGCAGGGTTTTGTGGAAGGGCGTATTCAGGAGATTGAGGGCAAACTCAGCCAGGTGCAGGTGATTGATATCACTAAAATCCCGAAAGCCGATCGCGTCATATTTGGCGCTACGGTGACCATCGTCAATGTGGATACCGATGAAATCTTGCGCTACAAAATAGTCGGCGACGATGAGGCCGATGTAAAACTGGGTAAAGTTTCCTATCAATCACCGGTGGCGCGGGCCCTGATTGGTAAACAGGTTGACGATGTGGCTGTGGTCAAAACGCCGTCGGGTGTGGTCGAGTACGAAATCGCCGATGTCGAATACCAATAAAATATGGCCATCCAGAGTGCGAGCGGCCCGATTCGGGCTGGCGCAATAATCGTCAGCCGGAATTTATACTCAAAAGCGGGCACCTGGTTTCTTCGCAAGCCCACTTAAATCGCCGCGTTCGAACTGGAATAGTGATTTACAAATACCCTAAACTGCCCTGGGCAGGCCCTCGCGCCCTGCCGAGGTTATCACGTGGCTAGCTAGAAAATACGGGAGTGCCAATCAATCGCTTTAATCAAGCATCATTTGCTAACCGGCTCTGGCCGCGCTTCTCAATTGCCTCGTAAAATCGCTTTGTGGGTACTGGTTGTGCTGATGCTGGTGCCGGTAATCGCTATTGCCCACAATATTTCCGGCGCTAACGCCAGTTTTGTGCAGGGACTGTCTGGCTCTGCGCCTGTGCCGTTTATGTATCTGGGCGCCAAGCATATGGTGACCGGCTACGACCATATTCTGTACCTGCTGGGTGTGGTGTTTTTTCTGGGTAGATTTCGCGATGTACTTATTTGTGCAACCCTGTTCACCCTGGGCCATAGCATCACCTTGATGGGCGGTGTGTTGATGAATATAAATGTCAATGCATGGCTGGTGGATACGGTGATAGGACTGTCTGTTGCTTACAAGGCGTTTGAAAATATCGATGGATTTAAACAGGTGTTCGGTGTCCAGCCGGGGGCCCGGATCGCGGTATTTATCTTTGGTCTGTGCCACGGACTGGGCTTGGCGACCAAAGTGCAGCAACTGTCCCTGTCATCGGACAGTCTTCTTACTAATATGTTGAGCTTTAATATTGGCGTTGAAACCGGGCAGGCAATGGCGCTAACGATCATTGTGTTGATGTTACTGCAATGGCGTCGGCGCAACGAATTTCAGCACCATGCATTTATTGCCAATACGCTACTGATGAGTGCTGGTTTTGTGCTGGCGGGTTATCAATTTGCTGGTTATTTGTGGAATTAATCGAAAGTAATTGCGAGTGTTGAAAATGCACACAAAGGGATCGACAATCAGCGCGCAGCAATCCCGTCGCGCAAAAATTTTACTAGCCACCCTGGCGGCATTGTGTGTCGCCGTATTAATGCTGTTAACGATTATTCTCCCCGCAGAGTTTGATCGCGATCCGTTGGGCGTTGGCGAGGCGTTGGGCATCAAGGGGCTGTCAAGGCAGCCGCAAATAGAGGTGGTGAGAAACGAAAAAACCGGTTACCAAGTCGATGCCGTTACGTTTGAGTTGTTACCCTTTGAATTTGTCGAGTATAAATACCGATTACACGAGGGCGGCGCAATACTCTATAGCTGGAACGCGACAGCGATGGTTGCGTTTGATTTTCATGGTGAACCGGATATTGGTCCGGAAGGGTTCGCGGAAAGTTACCGCATTGGCAAGGCCGATCAAGAACAGGGCACATTCATTGCACCTTTTGGCGGCATTCACGGCTGGTTCTGGGAAAATCGCGGTACGCACCCCGTCACCGTAACGTTAACCACGTCGGGTTTTTACTCCATTTCTTTGTTATTTCGCGACGGACTGGTCAGAGAACAACGTATCAACGAAGACGCCGTACGGGACGCTGCACCTTGATTGATCGAAAGGTGCAGCTACGACTTTTCTGTTGAAGGGTGAACAATGGTTTTTCACAGTTACCCGGGGTTTTATTGTTTTTCTGGACCCTGTATGCCAGGGCTTTCTTCGCCCTGAATGTATACGGCGTGGCAAGACGAGCACACGCGATAAATTTGCCCACCCGCATCAAATAATGCCTCTGCGTCGCGCTCTGCCGCAGCAGACATCGCTAATTGCCCCGCCGCGACCAGACCCAGCGAATAATCCTGCCAGTCATTGTGATCGCGCGCCAGGCCAGGCATTAGCAGCAAATTTCCGCTTTCAGCGACAACGGCTGCACTGTGTTGCGCCGCCAGCCAGCCGGCGTCGGTGGTTGGCGTCAGATCCTGCGTACCCGCCGCGGTAATAATACTGCCGGCTGCGCCCCACACCTGATCCGCGGCCGGATCGAGCACCCACTGCATCAGATGTTTGACATCCCCGGTTGGCTGGAACGGCATTGCCTGGTTGTGCGGCATTTGCGATGCGGGTTGCTCCGACTGGCCACAGGCGCTGAGTAGCAGCGCTATCAATATATACCCGGCGTGACGCATTGGTTTATCTCTAACTTAATTAGTTCCGGTGGGATCCGCGCCGTCATCCGGCGCGCCGGTACCCGACGAACCCATAAACATTTTCTTGCCATCGGCAAGTGTAATGTTTCGACCATTGGCGCTGTTGGAGCGATCTTTCGCCTGATAGCCTTCGACTACAATCTCGGTGCCAATGGCGATAGAGCGCTTGTTAATGCCGCGTCGCAGCAGGGTGTTGGGCGTGCCGCCTTCAATTCTCCAGGCCTCTTTCGAGCCATCCTCTTTGGTGACTTCGATATGAAACCAGGCATGGGGGTTTACCCATTCAATACGAGTAACGGCGCCCCGTAACACCAACGGGCTGTTGGCATCGAACTCAGCACCAAAAGCGTGGTGTGCGTTTAATTGCGCTGGTGTCGAAACAGTCAGCATTATTGCGATTGCGAGGGTCAAGCCGGAAGCCGTAACAATTTTTTTCCATGACGTGGTCATTATTTCGCGCATAGTATTGATCTCGTGTTAAGTGTCGTGCTTGGTGAGCGGTGGATTTGGTGCGTGCTTGCTGGCCTCGGCCTAGTCGAGCGGTTTCACCCGCAAATGTCCGTAAAGCAATTCTTCCACAAATTCGACACACTTGAAGTCCAGAAGTTGCGCGTTGGCTTCCATGCGCCGATACAGCGGCATGCTTATTTTCCAGGGTCTGGTAAACGTTTCCGGGTCGGTGATGGTCGCCTCGTAGTGCAAGTGATTGGGTCCCATTGGCGTGTAGCGTTCGACCACATGCATCTGGTCGCTGTGGTGATTGCCGGAGCGATCCAGCCAGGTATCCGCATTTAACCCGGTGACATTGATAACCAGCGTGTCGCCATCCCAGGATGCGACGGACTGCCCCATCCAGCTATCAACGGGCGCTGGCCCCGGATCTTTGGTAAAGATGTCGCGCACCGCGCCAGCGTACTGATACGCAATGAACACCGAATCGTCACCCTGAAAAATCTGGAACGGGTATGGCATATAAGTCGCCCGCGGAACGCCGGGTAGATAACATTTTATTTCGGGATCGCGCTCCAGCCAGTGGCGCTGATTCTCCTGTTTAATGGCCAGGGCCTCAGGTTTATAGGGTATTTTACCTCCCTCAACCACCCCCAGCCCGGGGGGCACTGCGCCCACCGCGCCCAGTTTGAGCGTTTCTTTTGCGGGAATCGGCCCGGCGGGACCATCGCGCAGGGCCAGGGATGGGCGGGCCACGTGGATTTCCAGGTCGTAGTGGGCTTCGTTGAGTGCCTGCCATACGCCGTTAAGATCAGGGTGGACCCCGTCTGCCGCACGCGGTGCCTTGTAAGCGGCATCCGCAGCGAAAACGAACGTCGGTAGCACAGCCAGCAGCGATAACAAGGTTATCATTCGCACTGCTTTAATAATGTTAAACATGAGTATCAGATTCCCGGAAGTTGTAACCAAGGGTAGTAGGATATACTAACCGGTATGTCTGTGGAAAGCTGCGGTGGATGCCCACAGCGGAGGATAAGTAAACTGCGCCCTGGCAGTCATTGGTGGCTGGACGGACGCCGACATTAATTCCTTGCGCGCGCGTCGCGTTATTTTTAGTGTGAACACTTGCGCGATGTCAATTGCGTGCTGGCGGAGCGGTGGTCGATAATCACACCAGTTGCGGCGCAATGCCACCAAACAGGGGAAAATATAAAGATGTTCAATGAGTTGCTACTGGAATTTGCAATGTGGCTCGACACCTTTGAGTCGAGTACCGACCTGCACGAGTCGTTGTACATGTATGCGTGGGTGGAAACCACGCACGTGCTAACGCTGATACTTTTTCTTGGCATGTTGTTGGTGATCGATCTAAGGTTGCTGGGCGTGGCGTTCACCGAGATCGCAGCTTCGAAAATTGTCGAGCGACTGGATAAACCGATGCTACTCGGTTTCGTCGTTATGGTGATCAGTGGCGCCTTGCTATTCTACGCCATTCCCGTGAGGTCAACACAAAGCGTCTGGTTTCGCATCAAAGTGGTGTTGCTAATCGCTGCAGGCATCAACGCATTACTGATTCGCAGAATGACCCGGTCCTCGGGTTTGGCGTGGGACAACGACCCCGTGCCACCGCGGCGCATACGGGTCGGGGCTGGACTCTCTCTGGGACTGTGGACATTGGTGATCGCCGCGGGCCGGTCGATGGCCTACGATTGGTGGGATTGTAGTAAAGCTGATCTGCCCTATTTTATGTACTGGGCGGCTGGGTGTGTCAACGAACTGGCAGCATTCGAATAATAATCGGGCGTAGGGGACCTGTTAATCACAGACTCTGAAAGATAGTTCACACGAGGGCCCTGAGGGGAGAAAAAAAGATGGATGTAGTATTTATTTTTGAGTGGCTCGACGGGTCGATGCTGGCTGACTTTTCCAAGTCGTCCTCCGGTGTTTTTGCAGGGGTGCAAACCGTGCATATCGCCAGCATGGTGGTGTTGGGAGGCATGTTGCTGCTCGGAGACTTACGCATGTTAAATGTGGTTTTAACCGAGGTGCCGTCGCAAACTATTATCGAAAACACCAGAAAGTGGATCTACCTGGCACTGGCATTCATAGTTCTTTCCGGCATTTATGAGGCGTCTGCGATCGCCATGAAGCTTGCTTACAATTCATTTTTCTTTGCGAAAATGGCGGGCTTGGCCATGGGTATATTTTTTGTATTGAGTATTCGCAGCGCTGTTTATCGTCGGGCGCCAGGTCTTGTTTATGCGCAGGGATCGAACGCGGCCCTGCAACAAACGGAAACGGTGCGGCCGTGGATCGTTAAGCTGGTCGCCGTCGCCAATCTGGCCATATGGTTTAGCGTTGCTGCTTCCGGTCGCTGGATCGGTTTTTCCTGAGTTTGTGAGAGAGCGAAAATGACAACGAAAACATTGGGTAAAGTGGCGGTCTTTTTTTCGGTAGCCATTATAGTTGGCTGGAGCATCTACTGGGTTGTGCAGGTGCAGGACGTTCTGGATTTGCTGGAAATGGCTAACGCGCCGTAGCGTGGGTATTTTATTACCGCTGTCTTTGGTCGGGAGGTTGAATAGAAGTCAGGGTGTGGCGTAATAGACGGGATAATATTTCCAAAAGAGTCAGTTCACTGCTCGCTCCACCTCTGGCCGTTCAGAGGTGGAGCGCAGGGGCTACAGATTCAGTGAACGTTTAGAGTTTTGTTGGCTTAGCGGCGGCGCGTTCTTCCTTTTCCGCCTGGCGCGCACCTTTTAACATACCGGCCAGGCCGTGATTACCTTCGTGGCAGGCATACTCAAATATCTGATCGTCAGTAGCGCGCATCGATATTGCTACGGTAAAGGGTTTGGTAAAGGTGGCCGGGTCGTCGATAGTGTACTCATAGAGTAGCACTGACGCGCTGACTGGGGTAAATCTTTCCGTCAGCTTCATGTTTTTGCCAACACCTACCACGCCATTCCGGCTGGGATCGTTGAGGTCGATAGGCATCTGGAAAGTCGGTGTTTTGTCGGTCAGGTTGGTAGTCTCGACGACCAGGGTGTTACCTTCCCAGCGTCCGTGGGATGCTCCTGTCCATTTGGTGAGTTCCGCTGGTAGCTGCGGGCCGTCCGCCATATGCACAATTCGCGCATCGTGAATCATCTCGGTAAACAGGACGACGTGTTTGGGGGTCTGCACGATACGGAGATTGTTGTTATAGGCGCTGGGGGTGAGGGGTGGACCCGCGTTGAAACTTACCAGGCAGCGTTCGGACAAGCCAGTTTCCTCCGGCCCCGCAGGTCGAAAATCCTGGAGGCCGATAGAGAGGATGTCGCGCACGGGATGCGTGCGACGATGGGCATTTTTCAGCTGCGCCAGCGCCTCGGGAGTCAGATCGGGCAGGCGTCCGTTGGCGGGATCAACGATCAGTGAAGTGCGGCGATCCTCATCCATCGCAGTGCCATAATCAAACCAGAAATTGTTGTAGGCACCCTCGATATCGGTTGCGGCGTCAGTGTTCTCGTCTTCCCTGAGTCGGTCCACATCGAGCGATTTGACAGCCTGCTCTTTAAACGCCTGCTCTTCTTCCGCGGTGAATACGGCCTTGTTACCCAACTCTTTCGGGCGCTCCAGTGGGGTTAACGTGCGAAAATCCCAGACCCCCTGAATATTTGGGTGACCAAGGGAGTTTCGCGGCGGCTCGTAACGCGCCGGGGCAGTCTGGCCCAGCACCGGGTAAGCAAAAATGGAAACTGCCAATACTGCCATCAGGCTGGCGCACGGCAGTGATTTGAGGGTTTGATTCATGTCGCGCTCCGTAGCATTACTCAATAATTACTTCAGCAGCACGCTACCATAAAGCCATTTAGGAATAAACCTCACCTGAACGAGTCGCTAATGCCTGAACATAAAATCAAAGGTCAGGGCTAAGCGCCCTGGTTTGATCTCCCCCCCCCCTGTTGTTCTGCATACGATATTATTGCGCTTCAGCGTAGGCCTGATCGAAGAGGCCTGCCCTTAATCGGATCAGTTGCCGTCGTCAGCGCGTTGTGGATGCTCCCCACTTTTGAGTTGTTCGCGCATCGTCTTCCGTTCTTGTTCGGACAACTTCCCATCCCCATCCTGATCAAAAGGTGCGACGCGTTGGCGGCGTTGCGCCTGCATCTGTTCCCGTTCGACGTCGGAGAGCTTGCCGTCCCCGTCGGTGTCGAAGCGGTGCGCCATGCGGGCTTTTTTATGCGCTCTGAAGGCTTCCCGCTCCTGGTCGGAAATGGTGCCATCGCCGTCAGTATCAAGGCGTTGATGGGCACGATGTTTACGTTCCTGGCGCATTTGTTTGCGCTCCTCCGGTGATAATTTACCATCTCCATCGGCGTCATATTTCTGCACTAGCCGGTCGTGCCGTTCGGCTTTGGCGGTCGCCCGTTCGCTGTCCGAAATCCGTCCGTCTTTATCAGTATCGTGGCGTTTTAATTGTTGTTCCCGGCGCTTTTCCCGCGCTGCGGCGCGCTCCTCATCGGAGCGTTCGCTATGTTCTTCCAGCCTGGCGCGATGAGTACGCTGTGTACTAGCCTCGCCAGCAGCATTACCCTTACCAGCTTGCTGTTGGGCTTCTGCCGGCTTGGTGTTGCGCGGCGTGGTCGTTGGATCGGCGGCCAGGGCGCTCAGTGCAGCGGCGCTCAGGAGTAGGGTGCAGATAAGAGTTAAGAATGAATTGAGCATTGGATATCTCCAGATTGAATCGACAAATTGAGCTGTGAAACCGGGACGCAACAGGTTGAGATAATGGGGGTTAAAACCACCCGCAGCCTCTCTGTCCTTCAGAAATGTCCCAGCGGCGGAAATCTATCGGCCTGTCGAGTATAACGGCCAGCCTGGAGAATGGTTGACCGCGGCGGGTCTTCAAGTCCCAGTGGATGCTTTCGCCGCTTTCAAGGTAATGCTACCGAATGGTAGACTGCGCCTTTACGCGTTTTGCCAGGTGTGCGGCTCAAAACGCCCTGATTTGGCGTCAGTTGGCGATTTTTATTTTTTTATTTAACTTCAATTTGGATATTACTATGAACTACGCAGACTACCAGCATTTGTTGTTTGAGCATCAGCCTAATGGCGTGCTGATTATTACCATTAATCGCCCGGAGGTGATGAATGCCACCAATGCCCGGCTGCACTGGGAACTTACGCAAGTGTGGGATACGGTGGCGGCGGACGACGAGACCAATGTGGTAGTGGTGACCGGCGCTGGCAAGGCGTTTTCGGCCGGGGGCGATCTGAACTGGGTGGAAACCATGGTCGGCAACCCGGAGGGGGTCAAGAATGTTCAAAAGGAGGCCGCCGACATTGTGTATAAATTATTGGCGCTGGAAAAACCGGTAATTTCCGCGATTAATGGCGTCGCGGTGGGCGCGGGTCTGGCGGTGGCACTGATGGCCGATATCAGCATTATGTCCGAAACCGCGAAAATTACCGACGGCCATGTGAAGCTGGGTGTTGGTGCCGGCGATCACGCGGCCATTATCTGGCCACTGCTGTGCGGAATGGCCAAAGCCAAATATTATTTGATGACGGCGGAATTTATTAATGGTGTGGAGGCGGAGCGTATCGGTCTGGTTAGCCTGTGCGCCCCCCAGGACGAGGTGTTACCCCGCGCCCTCGAAGTCGCAAACAAACTTGCCGCGGGTAGCCAACCGGCGATTCGGGGTACAAAAACTACCCTCAACGGCTGGATTCAACAGGCTGCTCCGATTTTTGAAAACTCCCTGCGCATGGAAATGCTGTGCTTTCTCGGCGCGGATGCCAAGGAGGGTGTCGCGGCAGTTAAAGAGAAGCGCCCGGCCAAATTTCCATCGGCAAAAAATTAGCGCTATTTGCGGGAGCGGGTAAAGATCGAAAACTAGCGGTAATTACGCTGGTTTTTACTTTGTCTACGCCCCCAGGGGTGATGCGGGAGAGTTATCAGCGTAGCAGGTTGGATAGTTTAGGGTTGGGTTGATCGGCTTTTTTATACAGCAGTGCGACATGGCCAACCGTCTGCACCACCTCGGCACACAGATCTTTTTCGATTTTCGCAAGGGCCGCCTGTTTTGCCGTTTTGTCGCCCAGTGACAATTTTATCTTGATCAGTTCGTGATCCGCCAGCGCACGGCTAATTTCATTGACCACGCCGGGGGTCAATCCCTTGCTGGCTACGGTAACCACCGGACTGAGACTGTGACCAAGACGGCGCATATGTTTCCGGTTGTCGTTGCTCAGTGGCATACAATGGCCCCTCTGGAAAGGCGCTCATTGTAGCGACAAACAGGCTACTCGAATACTGTTGGAATACCTCATGGCAAAATCTGGAAGTAGCGGGCGCTGGTTGCAGGAGCACGAACGAGACCCGTACGTGCTGCGCGCGCGCCGTGACGGATATCGATCTCGGGCGAGCTATAAATTGCTGGAACTGGATGCCAAAGACAAGGTCTTGCGCCCCGGCGCAGTTGTTCTGGATCTGGGCGCGGCACCGGGAGGCTGGTCTCAGGTGGCGGCGGGGCGGGTGGGCGCCACAGGCCGCGTTATCGCCACGGATATACTGCCCATGGACCCCCTCCCGGGAGTGGATTTTGTGCAGGGGGATTTTACCGAACAGGATACCCTGGATCGAGTGTTAGGGATGCTGGGAGGTGCAGGGGTGGACCTTGTAATATCCGACATGGCACCCAATATGAGTGGTATGAGAGCGGTAGATCAGCCGCGCGCCATGCACCTTGTCGAGTTGGCGATGGACATTGCCAGCCGAGTACTCAAACCAGGGGGCGTTTTCCTCTCCAAGGTCTTTCAGGGCGAAGACTTCCAGCAATTGCTTGCACAGCTGCGCCAGTCTTACGGGACCGTCGCCAGTCGCAAACCGCAGGCCTCGCGGGCTCGCTCGCGAGAGTTGTACTGGGTGGCAAAGGGATTCCGGGGTAACTGACAAAACGGTCGCCGCAGGTAAAAAAGGTTATACTGTTGGGCGAGCAAGTGACAGCTGACTAGTGGTCGGCGCGGGGGTAATTTTTTGAGTGAAATGGCGAAAAACCTGATTTTATGGCTGATTATCGCGGCCGTGCTGATGTCGATTTTCCAGAATTTCAAGGAAGGTCCAGAGCCGAATACAACCACCTATACGCGGTTTGTCGACGAGGTGCAAAAAGGCCGCGTGCGCGGTGTGGTTATTGATGGCCTGATTATCGAGGGTGAGTTTGAGGATGGCACGCGTTTTCGCACGGTAAGGCCGGACGTTTACGATAGCGGATTGATGAACGACCTGCTCAATCACAACGTGATCGTCGAGGGGCGCGAACCCAAGAAAGCCAGCATTTGGTCGCAGTTGCTCGTAGCAGCGTTTCCCATACTGCTGATCGTCTTTATTTTTATGTTCTTTATGCGCCAGATGCAGGGTGGAGCCGGTGGTGGCCGCGGTGGGCCCATGGGCTTTGGCAAAAGCAAAGCCCGATTACTGAGTCCCGATCAGATCAACACCACATTTGCGGATGTGGCCGGTGTCGATGAAGCCAAGGAAGATGTGCGTGAACTGGTGGAATTCCTCAGCGATCCGAGCAAATTTCAAAGCCTCGGCGGGCGCATTCCCAAAGGTGTACTGATGTCAGGGCCGCCAGGTACCGGTAAAACCCTGCTTGCCAAAGCGATTTCCGGGGAAGCGAAGGTGCCGTTTTTTTCCATTTCGGGCTCCGACTTCGTGGAAATGTTTGTGGGGGTGGGTGCGTCGCGGGTACGCGACATGTTCGAGCAGGCGAAAAAGCAGGCCCCCTGTATTATTTTTATTGACGAAATTGATGCGGTGGGTCGCACCCGTGGTGGTGGCTGGGGTGGTGGCAACGACGAGCGGGAACAGACCCTGAACCAGTTGCTGGTGGAAATGGACGGATTCGAGGGCAACGAGGGGGTTATTGTGATCGCCGCGTCTAACCGTCCCGACGTGCTCGACAAGGCGTTGTTGCGTCCCGGTCGGTTCGACCGCCAGGTGTATGTTGGTTTGCCTGATATACGTGGTCGCGAACAGATTCTTAAAGTTCATGTGCGCAAGGTGCCCCTCGACAGCAACGCCGACCTGAACGTCATCGCGCGGGGCACGCCGGGGTTTTCGGGCGCCGACCTCGCCAATCTTATCAACGAGGCGGCCCTGTTCGCGGCGCGCGCTAATCGCCGCATTGTGACCATGGAAGAGTTCGAAAAAGCTCGGGACAAAATCATGATGGGTGCCGAGCGTCGCTCCCTGGTGATGTCCGAGGTGGAAAAAGCCAATACCGCCTACCACGAGGCCGGACACACTATTGTTGGGCGCAAGGTTCCGGAACACGATCCGGTACATAAAGTGACCATTATTCCCCGTGGGCGGGCCCTCGGCGTGACCCAATTTTTGCCGGAAGAAGATCACTACAGTATCAGCAAACGCAAACTGGAAGGACAGTTGTGTACGTTATACGGTGGGCGCATTGCCGAGGAACTGATCCACGGTGCCGACGGCGTTACCACCGGTGCGTCTAACGACATTGAGCGGGCCAGCCAACTGGCGCGTAGCATGGTCACCAAGTGGGGTCTGACCGAGAAGATGGGTCCGATCGTGTACGGCGACGACGAGACGCAACCACCGGGTATGGGTAGCGGTCGTAATTTTTCCGGCGCCACTTCGCAGCAGATTGACGAAGAAGTGCGGCGCATTATCGATAGTTGCTATCAGCGTGCCACTACCATTCTCAAGGACAATATCGATATTCTGCATGCCATGAAGGATGCGCTGATGGAATACGAAACCCTCGACTCGGAGCAAATTGACGATCTGATGGCGCGTCGCAAGGTGCGTCCGCCCCGCGATTGGCACGATAGCGATTTCGGTAACAACGCCGGGGGAAAAGCCGCCGAGGACCGTAGAAAGCCGGACGCGCCGATTGGCGGGCCGGTCGAAGAAAGCTAATCGATGGTGAACACAACTGCTGTCGTCGCCCGGCAGCGGCGGTCTAGCGCAATGCTACATGCCCAGCTCATGCCCGCGCGTCCCCAGCTGATGGGTGTGCTCAACATCACGCCGGATTCATTTTCCGATGGCGGGGTGTTGTATCGCGGTGGCGCTGTCCAGATAAACGCCGTTCTGCTGCGCGCTCAGGAACTAATTGACGCTGGCGCAGACATTCTGGATGTGGGTGGCGAGTCAACGCGGCCGGGCGCCGACGTTGTGTCTGACGAACAGGAGATGGCGCGGGTCATTCCGGTTATTACAGCCCTGGCTGCACGTTTTGCAGCGCAAATATCAGTCGATACCAGTTCGCCGCAAGTTATGCGCGAGGCGGCACAGGCTGGAGCCAGCATAATTAACGATGTACGTGCGCTCACCCGTCCGGGTGCCGTCGCTGCGGCGGTTGAAACGGGACTGCGTGTGTGTCTCATGCATATGCGTGGCGAACCGGCCACCATGCAGGCCGATCCAGGCTACACCGATGTGGTCGCTGAAGTGAAAACGTTTTTGTCTGAACGAGTTGCCGCTTGTGTGGCGGCGGGTATTGCTCGTGAACATCTCATGGTAGACCCGGGATTTGGTTTTGGCAAAAGCTTGCAGCACAATCTGCAATTATTCAGGGCGTTGCCGGAGTTGGTTGCGCAAAATTTGCCGGTGGTAGTGGGCGTATCCCGTAAAAGTATGATCGGCAATATTTTGCAACGCCCGGTGGATGAACGTTTACACGGTAGCGTCAGCCTTGCGCTGCTCGCCGCGCAGGCGGGTGTGAGCGTGTTACGGGTGCACGACGTCAGCGCAACCATGGATGCGTTGCGCATACTGGAAGCAGTACAGGGGAACGATCCATGACCAAACAATTTTTTGGCACCGACGGCATTCGCGGCCGGGTTGGCGAGCATCCCATCACGGCACAGTTCGTACTGCAGCTCGGCTGGGCGGCGGGTAAGGTGCTGGCACAGCGCAGCGACGGGCGACGTTTGATTTTGGTGGGTAAAGATACCCGAGTCTCCGGATACATGTTCGAATCTGCGCTGCAGGCCGGAATCATTGCGGCGGGTGTGGACGTGGGTTTGCTGGGGCCGATGCCAACACCCGCAATAGCCTATTTGACGCGCACGTTTCGCGCTCAGGCCGGTATCGTGATTAGCGCGTCGCACAATCAATTCTGCGATAACGGCATTAAATTTTTTGGCCCGGACGGCTATAAACTGTCTGATGATATTGAGCGTGAAATAGAGCGCTACCTCCACCTCGATATTGCGACGGTTGATTCCAGCCAGTTAGGTCGCGCCAGCCGAATCAGCGATGCAGCGGGACGCTATATCGAATTTTGCAAAGGTACCCTGCCCTCCAGTATGAGTCTGGCCGGACTCAGGATTGTGGTCGATTGCGCAAATGGCGCCACCTACCACGTGGCTCCAGATGTTTTTCGAGAACTCGGCGCTGAGGTTGTTGAGCTGGCGGTGGAGCCGGATGGTTTTAATATCAACTTGAATTGCGGTTCCACCGCGCCCCAGGCTGTACAGCAAGCCGTACTCGACAACGAGGCAGATCTCGGCATCAGCTTTGACGGCGACGGAGATCGCGTGGCGTTTGTCGACCACACCGGAGACCTGGTGGACGGCGATGAACTGTTGTACGTCATCGCCAGCCACCGCCACGCTAGCGCGGGCGGGTGTAGCGGCGTGGCGGGTACGCTGATGAGTAACTACGGGCTGGAGATGGCTATGCAGGGCATGAGCATCCCGTTCTTGCGCACCCAGGTGGGTGATCGACATGTTATCGAAGCCATGCGTGAGCGCCAGTGGCAGTTGGGGGGGGAAAGCTCGGGGCATATTGTGTGCAGTGATCTGACCACCACCGGCGATGGCATTGTCGCGGCCCTGCAAGTACTCAAATCTGTTACCGAAAGCGGCAAAACGTTGCGCGAGATTCGCCTGGGCATGAAAAAGCTGCCGCAGACCATGATCAATGTTCGAGCCGACGGGTCGCGAAATATTGAAGGGCATGCCAGCGTCCGCGCCGCCGTACAGCGCGCCCAGGAAAGCCTTGCGGGGCGCGGCAGGGTGCTGTTGCGCGCCTCCGGCACGGAGCCCGTGATCCGCGTCATGGTAGAGGGTGAGGACTCCGATCTGGTCAACTTGCTGGCTGCGGAAGTGGCACAAGCCGTGGTCGAGGCGGCCCGCTAACAAGCGCCGCGCGGCTTGTATGTGGATTGCAACTTCGCTACCATTGGCGCCCTTTTGAGGCCGGTGCACAATGTCCGGGACACGGGTAGTGAAACGCATCCCTCTGGTGGCAGGTAACTGGAAGATGTACGGTTCCCGCGCGTCGGTTGCGACACTACTGACGAGCTTGATGGCGTACCGTCCGATCAACGTGGAAGTAGTGGTGTGTCCACCTTTTGTTTTTCTCGATTCCGCGGGGCAACGTCTTGCGGACTCGGGGATTGGCCTTGGGGCACAAGACCTGAGCACCCATTCGGAGGGCGCTTATACCGGCGAAATCGCCGCTTCAATGTTGCAGGAGTTTGGTTGTCGCTACGTGATTGTCGGCCATTCTGAAAGGCGCGCCCTGTACGGCGAAACCGATGCTCAAATCGCACAAAAATGCGTTGCCGCGCACAACAGTGGTTTGACCCCCATTGTATGTGTCGGGGAGAGTCTGGCCGAGCGGGAAGCGAACCAGACACTGGCTGTGGTGGGTCGACAGTTGGGCGTGGTTCTGGATGCTCTTGGCTCTACCGCCAGTGAGAAATCCCGCGGTGACATCGTGGTAGCGTATGAACCGGTGTGGGCAATTGGCACGGGGCGCACAGCGCTACCCGAACAGGCGCAGCAGGTGCACAGCGCGTTACGGGACAGGCTGGGTAGTCTGGGTGCGGATGCGCGCATTATTTACGGCGGCAGTGTCAAACCTGAAAATGCTCGGGCGCTGTTCGCACAACCTGATATCGACGGTGCGCTGGTTGGCGGCGCCGCGTTAAACGCGGAGACATTTACCGCAATTTGCACGATGGCGGAAAACGACTGATGAATAATATAGTACTAATTATACATTTGCTTATCGCGATAGCGATTATCGGGCTGATTCTGTTGCAGCAAGGCAAAGGTGCGGACGCTGGTGCATCGTTCGGTAGTGGCGCGTCGCAAACAGTGTTTGGCAGCGGCGGTAGCTGGAATTTTTTCAGCAAAATTACCGCGATTCTGGCAGCGGTATTCTTTGCTACCAGTTTTGCATTGGCGATTATCGCTAAAAATGACGCGGGTATCGACAAAGATATCCTGCCGGAGCTCGAAATTTTGAATGCTCCCCCCGCGGCGATTGATAGCGATATTCCCGCATTGGACAGTGCTGTGACTGAGCCGAGTCAGATAAGTGATATCCCAGCGGTGCAGACGCCGCCGAGTGAGTAGCAGAGCAAGGCCCAAGTGGTGGAATTGGTAGACACGCTATCTTGAGGGGGTAGTGGCGTAAGCCGTGCCGGTTCAAGTCCGGCCTTGGGCACCAAATTACGGAAAGTGCGGGATGTACGGGTTGGGGATTGATTGTTGACAGGGAGGGAAAGCTCTTGACCCCTCAAAATCAGAGTCTTATAATCCCTCGCCCTTGTTACAGGCAGCTTTACCGGGGCTGTTTGTGGGGATCGGAGGTTGTAGAACTTCCGCGACAGTGATGTCGAAGTGTGTTGTTGCGGGGTGGAGCAGCCTGGTAGCTCGTCGGGCTCATAACCCGAAGGTCGTAGGTTCAAATCCTGCCCCCGCTACCAAATTGGCGTTCGGTTGGACGCGCACGAAGAGCCCCTGTTAACAGGGGCTTTTTGTTAATGGGCCCGGTGGCCCATTTTTTTGTGGTTGGATGGGTGATGGCATGACCGCTAAGCACGACAAGTTGCGGACCCTGGCGCAGGCTGCGGTGAGCACGACGGATTGCGAATTGTGGGGTGTCGAACTGTCCGGCGCCGGCAAGCACAGCGTGTTGCGGGTCTATATCGACAAGGAAGGCGGTGTGGGGATTGAAGATTGTGCAAGCGTGAGTCGTCAACTCGGCGGTGTGCTGGATGTGGAAGACCCTGTCGCAGGTGAATACACCCTGGAGGTGTCATCGCCGGGATTAGATCGACCCTTGTTTGAACTGGCGCACTATGAAAAATATATTGGCGCTGAATTAACCTTGCAGTTGCGTTTGCCGTATGAAGGACGGCGCAAATTCAAGGGGCGACTAAAAGGGTTGGAGAACACCGACATTGTGTTGGAGATGGACAGCCACGAGTACCTGTTTCCGATCGAGGGAATCGAAAAAGCGCGTGTGGTCCCGCATTTTTAACGGACCTCTGGCGTGAGTAAATGGCCAGTTTTATTTGGATGAATAGTAAATTATCAAATTGGCGGCAATAGCTGCCTGATAACAGAATACAGGTTGACCGTAGTAATCGAGAGGCGTACGGATGAACAAAGAAATATTGCTGGTTGCCGAGGCGGTGTCCAACGAAAAGGGCGTTTCCGAGGAGGTGATCTTCGAGGCGATTGAAGAAGCGTTGGCGATGGCGACAAAAAAACGCTATGACGAGGACTCCCACATTCGTGTAGTGATTGATCGCGAAAGTGGCGATTACGAAACCTTCCGCTGGTGGGAAGTAATGGACGACGACACACTGGCCGAGCTCGGCACTCAGTTTACCTTGCAGGAAGCTCATGAAAAGGATGCGTCGCTGCAGGCGGGTCAGGTTTACGAAGAACAGGTGGAGAACGTCGGTTTCGGACGCATTGCCGCGCAAACTGCAAAGCAGGTGATTGTGCAGAAAGTGCGCGACGCGGAGCGCGAACTGGTCATGGAAAGATATCGTGACCGGGTCGGCGCACTGATCAGCGGCACGGTCAAGAAAGTGACCCGCGAACATATCGTCGTCGACCTTGGCGACAATGCCGAGGGTATGTTATCCCGCGAAGATCTGGTGGGACGGGAAGTATTTCGGGTTAACGACCGCGTGCGCGCCATTTTGCAGTCGTTGCGCACCGAGGGTCGTGGACCACAATTGCAATTGAGTCGTGTCAGCCGCGAAATGCTGATCGAACTGTTTCGTATTGAAGTGCCCGAGGTTGCCGAACAAGTGATCGAAATTCGCGCCGCGGCGCGGGACCCCGGGTCGCGGGCAAAAATTGCAGTTAAAACCAATGATGGGCGCATCGATCCCGTAGGAGCCTGTGTGGGAATGCGTGGCGCGCGGGTGCAGGCAGTATCCAACGAGCTCGATGGCGAGCGAATTGATATTGTGTTGTGGGACGATAACCCCGCGCAGTTGGTGATCAATGCCATGGCCCCGGCGGAAGTGGAGTCGGTGATCGTGGACGAAGACAACCACACTATGGATGTGGCTGTAGCCGAAGACAACCTCGCCCAGGCCATTGGCAAGGGCGGACAGAACGTGCGGCTGGCCTCGGAATTGTCAGGCTGGAACATCAATGTGATGACCTCCGAAGAGGTCGAAGCCAAACAGGAAGAAGAGCAGGGTGGTATTGTCGCCACGTTTATGAATCAGCTCGACATCGATGAAGACGTTGCCGTGGTGCTGGTCGAAGAAGGGTTCACCTCCCTGGAGGAAGTGGCCTACGTACCATTGGAAGAAATGTTGAACATCGAAGGATTTGATGAAGATATTGCCACCGAGCTGCGCAATCGAGCCAAGAACGCCTTATTGACCCAGGCCCTGGCGACGGAAGAGCACAAAACCCCGCCAGCGGAAGATTTACTGAACATGGAAGGTATGGACCAGGCGCTCGCCTACCAGTTAGCGGCTATGGGTATTGTCACCATGGAAGATCTGGCCGAACAGGCGGTAGATGATTTGCTGGAAATTGAGGGGCTGGACTCCGAACGCGCAGGAGCACTAATTATGACTGCCCGTGCACCCTGGTTTGAATAAAAGCCCATCCGATAATCGTGTGGCTGTGACACCGGGGAAGTGTGAACCAATGAGGAATGCTGATGGCTGAAGTTACCGTACGTCAACTTGCCGACTTAGTGGGCGCGTCCGTGGACCGCCTGCTCAAACAGATGCAGGAAGCTGAGCTGCCGCACACGTCTGCAGAAGAAGTGGTGTCTGACGCTGAAAAACAGAAACTGTTGAGTTACCTGAAAGGTCTGCACGGCGAGCAGGCGCGCGAGCCGAAAAAAATCACTTTGCGTCGTAAAAGTGTCAGCACCCTTAAGGCGGGTGCGGGGCGCAAGACGGTCAATGTCGAAGTCCGCAAAAAGCGTACCTACGTCAAACGCGATGCCGATGGAGCAGGCGAATTATTAGCTGGCGATATTGCACCCGAGCAGGCAGCGGGCGGTCCCAGTACGCTGGGTGACGATGTTGAAACCCGTCGCGTGGCGGCCATTGAAGCGCGCCGCAAAGCCGAGGAAGAAAGTAAACAGCGCGAGCAGGAGGCAAGGCAGGCCAAAGGCACAGAACAGAAAAAGGATGAGAAGCTCGGCAAACATATAGAAAAACCCGGCAAGGAAGCACCAATTCATGTAGACGGCGAGCCGAAGTACACAAAAAAACGTGAAAAGCTTGATGACGACGATGACAAGCCGAAAAAGAAAAAGGCGCTCAAGCCAGGTCGCAAACAACGGCCGGATGAGTTAATCAAGGAAATTGAAGTCGATGTTGACGAAGATGTGGATGCCAAGCCGCGCCTCAAGTCCGCCAAAGTGGTGCGCATCGAAAACAAACACGTATTCCGTCGCCCGGTTGAAAAAACCGTACACGAAATTGAAGTGCCTGAGTCGCTCACCGTGGGGGAACTCGCGCAGCGTCTAAATATCAAGGCTGTCGCGGTGATTCGCGAGCTGATGAAAATGGGTACCATGGCCACCGTCAATGAATCCATTGATCAGGATACCGCCTGTCTGGTGGTGGAAGAGTTGGGTCACAAATTTGTGCGGGTGTCGGCCAACGCCATCGAGGACGAATTGCGCGTGGCGCTGGCGTTTGAAGGCGTTGCAGAGGCGCGCGCGCCGGTGGTGACGGTGATGGGTCACGTCGACCACGGTAAAACCTCGCTGCTGGATTGTATTCGTAAAAGCACCGTTGCCGCCGGCGAAGCCGGTGGCATCACCCAACACATCGGCGCTTATCACGTCGACACACCCAAGGGCATGATTACCTTTCTCGATACTCCTGGCCACGCGGCATTTACCGCCATGCGCGCGCGGGGCGCCAGGGCAACGGATGTGGTTATTCTGGTGGTTGCCGCCGATGACGGTGTGATGCCGCAGACCGAGGAAGCGATTAAACACGCACGGGCCGCCGAGGTGCCCATCGTGGTGGCGGTCAATAAAATAGATAAAGAGGGTGCTGATCCGGAGCGCGTCACCAATGAACTGTCCGCCCAGGGCGTTATCCCCGAGGAGTGGGGTGGTGATACCCAGTTTGTGCGGGTGTCCGCACACACTCAAGAAGGCATTGACACCCTGCTGGAAGCGGTGCTGTTACAGGCCGAATTGCTGGAATTGTCAGCCCCCCGCGACGTCCCGGCGCGCGGTGTGATTGTTGAATCCCGTGTGGAAAAGGGCCGCGGCGTAGTGGCGACCGCGCTGGTGCAGGCGGGTACCCTGCGCAAGGGCGATCTGGTGCTGGCGGGGGAGAGTGTCGGTAAAATTCGCGCCATGCTGGATGAGAACGGCAATCCGGTGAACGACGCCGGGCCTTCCATTCCGGTTGAAATTCTGGGTCTGGATGTCACCCCAGCCGCCGGTGATGAGTTTGCGGTTATGGCGGACGAACGCAAGGCCCGTGAAGTCGCGGAATTTCGTCAGAACAAAAGCCGTCAGGCGCGGGTGCAGTCGCAACAAAGCGCCAATCTCGAAAACGCTTTCGCGACATTTGAAGGGGCCGGTAAAAAGACCCTGCCGGTACTGGTTAAAGCTGATGTGCGAGGCTCCCTGGAGGCTATCCTGTCCGCGCTCGCCGAATACAGCAACGATGAAGTGGCGGTCAATATCGTTACCTCTGGCGTGGGTGGGCTCACCGAGTCCGATATTAATCTCGCCGTGACCACTGGGGCCATCGTGCTGGGCTTTAACGTTCGCGCCGAAGCGGGTGCGCGCCGTCTCGCGGAAAAGGAAGGTGTATCGATTCGCTATTACAGCGTTATTTACAACCTGCTCGACGATGTTAAACAGGCGCTGTCCGGCATGTTGGCCCCGGAAATCCGCGAAGAAATTCTTGGTATCGCCGAAGTACGCGACGTGTTTGGTTCTCCCAAATACGGGCAAATTGCCGGTTGCATGGTGGTAGAAGGAACCGTGCAACGCAGTAAACCCATTCGCGTGTTGCGCGACAGTGTGGTGATCTTTCAGGGCGCTCTCGAATCCCTGCGCCGTTTCAAAGACGATGTGAACGAGGTGCGCAACGGTACCGAGTGTGGCATCGGCGTCAAAGATTACAACGACGTCAGGCCCGGTGACCAGATCGAAGTGTACGAAGTGCACGAGGTTGCCCGGCAACTGTAGGCGAGAAACCTATGCCGAGAGAATTTAGCCGCGCCGACCGGGTGGCCGATGCCATCCAGCGTGAGCTCGCGGCGCTAATTCGCGCCGAGCTGCGCGATCCCCGGGTGGGCATTGTGAACGTCACCGGGGTGGACGTCAGTCGCGACCTGGCGGTGGCCAAAGTATATGTGAGTTTTGTCGCCCTGCCGGGGCAGCAAACGGCCACTGCGCGCGATAATCTTCCCAGGAAAGCGAAGGCTGGCAAGAGCGTCGGTGGGGCACCCAGCGCCGAGCAGGCCGGTGTCGATGCGTTGAACGGCGCCGCGGGATTTCTGCGCACTCTACTGGTCAAGCAGGTACAGCTGCGCATTGCCCCCATCCTGAAATTTATCTACGACGCCACTGGCGAGCGGGGACAACAGCTGTCGGCACTGATTGATCGCGCGGTCGCTGCGGACCGCCAGCGCGGCCACGACGACGATTCCATCGACGATGGGACGGAGCACTGATTTGGCGCGGGCACGCAACCGGGGTCGGCAGGTCAACGGTATATTGATACTCGACAAACCCGTGGGCCTGACCTCCAATCAGGCCTTGCAACAGGTCAAACGACTGTTGGTGGCCGCCAAGGCTGGCCACACCGGGAGCCTCGATCCACTGGCGACCGGCGTATTGCCCATTTGCTTCGGTGAAGCCACCAAATTTACGCAGTTTTTACTCGAAGCGGACAAGGTGTATCGCAGCACGCTGCGCTTTGGCGAGGCCACCAACACGGGCGATGCCGACGGTGAAGTGATTGCACAGTGCAGCGCCGCGGCACTTTCCGAGCAGCAAGTGGAAGCGGCGTTGGGCGAGTTTCGCGGCGACATACAGCAGATTCCGTCCATGTTTTCCGCGTTGAAGCAGGGCGGACAACCGCTCTACAAATTGGCGCGCCAGGGTATTGAAGTGGAGCGCGAGGCGCGCGCCGTGACCGTGCACGAATTTAACCTGCTGGCATTTCGGCCCGGAGAACTGGCCGAGGCCGAGGTGGAGATTCGCTGCACCAAAGGCACCTATGTGCGCACCCTGGCAGAAGATCTGGGCGCGGCGCTTGGTTGCGGTGCCCATGTGCGGCAGTTGCGTCGCACTCAGGCCGGCCCGTTTATGGAGACGGACGCCGTTACCCTGGCGCAACTGGAAGCCCTGCGCGGGGAGCGGCGCGCCGAGGAGCTGGACTTTTTGCTGCGCCCGGTGGACGCGGCGGTCGGTGACCTGGACGCCGTGGAATTACCCGCCAATATGGCATGGTACTTCCGACGCGGTCAGGCGGTTATGGCCGCCCAGGTCTATCGCCACGGCGCGGAAGGCGATATAGTGCGCATCTTCGAAGCTGACGGCCCGTTTTTGGGCGTTGGCGAGGTTCTGGACGACGGTCGGGTCAAACCCCGTCGTCTGGTAGTGAGCGCGTAGCGACCGGCCCCAGGGCGGTTGGCGCTTCAGTACGGTGCCGGGCAATAACGTAATTGTCCGGTTTTTTGTCAGGCAGCCTGTAAATATGCGCGGGTTTGCCCGAGTCACATTGCATATTGGAGAAATATCATGGCACTGAGTGCACAAGAGAAATCTGCGATCGTCAGCGACAACGCCCGCGCAGAGGGCGACACCGGCTCCCCCGAAGTTCAAGTGGCGCTACTGACCGCAAACATCAACAAACTGCAAAGTCATTTCGACAGCAACAAAAAAGATCACCATTCCCGCCGCGGTCTGATTCGCATGGTGAATCAGCGTCGCAAGTTGCTGGATTATCTAAAGAGCAAAGATGCCGACCGTTACGGCCAACTGATCAAAAAATTAGGTCTGCGTCGTTAATTCATTCATAGCAGCGGTCCCAGGTGGGGCCGCTGGCACAAAACAATAGGTGAAAATTGTGAATCCCGTTATCAAATCGTTTCAATACGGTAATCATACCGTCACGTTAGAAACTGGCCGTATTGCGCGCCAGGCCACCGGTGCGGTGTTGTGCACCATGGACGACACGTCCGTGCTGTGTACCGTGGTCGGTGCCAAAAGCGCTCGCGAGGGGCAGGATTTTTTCCCGCTTACGGTCAACTACCAGGAAAAAGCTTACGCCGCCGGTAAAATCCCCGGGGGGTTTTTCAAGCGCGAAGGGCGTCCTTCGGAAAAGGAAACCTTGACCTGCCGCCTGATTGATCGCCCCATTCGCCCGCTATTCCCAGCTGGCTTCAAAAACGAAGTGCAGGTGATTCTGACGGTCATGTCGGCCAACAAAAATATCGACCCGGACATTCCGGCATTGATCGGCGCGTCTGCCGCATTGGCCATCTCCGGATTGCCGTTTAATGGCCCAATTGCCGCTGCGCGAGTTGGCTACACGCCTACCGCTGGCTACCTGTTAAACCCCACCTACTCCGAGCTGGTCGATTCACAACTGGAAATGGTGGTGGCCGGTACTCGCGACGCCGTATTGATGGTGGAATCCGAAGCCCGCGAGCTACCCGAAGATCTGATGCTCGGTGCGGTGTTGTATGCCCACCAGGAAATGCAGGCCGCGATTCAGGCTATCGACGAGCTGGTACGCGATGCCGGTAAACCGCGTTGGGATTGGCAGCCAGCGCCGGTCAATGCGGATCTGGTTGAAACCCTTAAAGCCAGCGTTGGCGCAGGCGTCGAAGCAGCCTATAGCATTACCGACAAACAGGAGCGTACCGCGCGCCTGGGGGAACTGCGCGACAGTGCTGTGCAAAGCCTGGCGGTAGCGGACGGCGACATCAGTGAAGACGATGTACGGGATGCGTTCAAAAAGCTCGAAAAGAAACTGGTGCGTGGCCGTATTATTCGCGGCGAACCGCGCATCGATGGTCGCGACGCCAAAACCGTGCGCCCGATCGCGGTTGAAGTCGGCGTGTTACCCAAGACTCACGGCTCCGCGTTGTTTACCCGTGGCGAAACCCAGGCCATCGTGGTGGCCACCCTGGGTTCCCTGCGCGACTCGCAGTTGATTGACGCCCTGGAAGGCACCCGCAAAGACCCGTTTATGCTGCACTATAACTTCCCTCCTTACTCGGTGGGCGAGTGTGGTCGCGTGGGCTTTACCAGTCGTCGCGAAACCGGTCACGGCCGTCTGGCACGTCGCGGTATTGCCGCTGTATTACCCAGCCCCGATGATTTTCCCTACACCCTGCGGGTGGTATCGGAAATTACCGAATCCAACGGTTCCAGCTCTATGGCGTCCGTGTGCGGCACCAGCCTGGCGTTGATGGACGCGGGCGTTGCCCTTAAAGCGCCGGTGGCCGGTATTGCCATGGGCCTGGTCAAGGAAGCGGAAGGCTTTGCTGTCCTCACCGATATTCTCGGCGACGAAGATCACCTCGGCGATATGGATTTCAAAGTTGCTGGTACTGCCCAGGGTATTACCGCGTTGCAAATGGATATTAAAATTGAAGGCATTACCGAAGAGATTATGGAGATTGCCCTCGCCCAGGCATTGCAGGCGCGTCTGCACATTCTCGGGGAAATGAACAAGGTACTGGCGCAGGGCCGCCCGGAAATCGCCGAAAGCGCCCCCCGTTACCACACCCTGAAAATTGACCCGGACAAAATCCGCGACGTTATCGGCAAGGGCGGTGCGACCATTCGTGCCCTGACCGAGGAAACCGGTGCCACCATTGATATCGAAGATGACGGTTCCATTCGCATCTACAGCGACGACCGGGAAGGCCTGGCCAAAGCCATATTCCGTATTGAGGAAATCACCGCCGAGGCGGAAGTGGGCAAAATCTACGACGGCACCGTGGCGCGCATCGTGGATTTCGGCGCATTTGTCACCATCATGCCCGGCACCGACGGCCTGGTGCATATTTCGCAGATCGCCCAGGAACGTGTCAACAAGGTGACCGACTACCTCAGCGAAGGACAGACAGTCAAAGTCAAAGTGATGGACGTTGACGCCCGTGGGCGCATCAAATTGTCCATGAAAGACGTGTCCGTCGAAGAGGGCGGTTTGCCACCCAAAGTGTCAACCGAAGCTAAACCTGAACCCGTTCCGGTGGCCGATGCCCCCGAGGCACCGACCGTCGAATAAGCGGCTGACAGGCGACAAATAAAACGGGGCTTTTGCCCCGTTTTTTATGTGCTGGTTTTACCACCCCTGCCAAATGCACCACTCAAATACCCTGGGTAGATTTAAACAACTTCCCGGCTAAGCGGTCTTGTTATCGATAGGAGATTATTCCTCGATGTGTATACGCTCAGCTAATAACTCAAATATTAATAGACTAAATCGAATTAAATTGACTGTTTATTCCATAATTAGCCACAAATTTGGCGGGCAGTTCAACATTCAATTTAAGAGTAATACGTTCACTATGACTATCAATAAGTTGAAAATACATGTTTAGAAAATTAACGAGCTTCGCGCCCGTCGTCATTTCGGATCCATCACCACAACACTCAATAGAAGTTGGTATCGAACTAACGCGTAATGAAAAAAATAATAGTTGACACCTTGCAAAATTGAGCTACCTTCTCAGGAAGAAAAAATCAACAACAAGCCACAGGGTAGTGTCGTTGTGTCAGCGCTCGTTGTCAGTCTACTTACCATCGTCGGCAATCACTGCTCGTGTGATTGCAACTTCCTGTTAATTTGTACGCCAAATCAACGCGAGACAACGTTAGGTTTGGCCGCCTGCCAGAAAGCTCCTAACTGGCATATCGGACTGTTTTTGACCACTCTGCCCTAAGTTTAAACCGCTCAATTCAGGGACGAACGATGTGTGTAACTCATAAAATAACGGCAAAATTAGATCGGTGGTTTTACTCCCGTTTAAGTCAAGCGCCCACGGTTTGGCGCAGCGATCTATACCCGTTGCTTTGCTTCCTTCTTGTGTCCGTCGCGAACCGGATCACCGCTACTCCGATAAGTCAGAAATCTAGCAGCATCAGCGCTACTGCGAGTCAAAAAATCTTAAATTTACCAAACGTAGTTGGCCCTCTGTGTTGGCTAGGTGGCCCGTTGACCATAAGGATATAGGCCATGAATAACCCAGCCGTTATCGCTAATCGACACACAAGTAAATTATTACGACTAGCTTTGTGTTTAGGTTTGTGCGGAATTTTCATAGCCAGTCCTGCCCGGGCCGCAGTGGTTTTTAGCGACGATTTCGAAACGGACAAGGGCTGGACAGTAAATCCGGCTGGGACCGATACCGCGTCCGCCGGGATTTGGGAGAGATCGATACATATTTCAAATTCAGGAGGTGCCCAGCTCGCACCAAAAAGCGGCAGTTATAATTTAGTAACGGGGGCGTCCTCGGGTAATGACGTTGATGGGGGAATTACCAGTATCCGCTCACCAGCAGTTGTTTTGCCAACTCTGGTCGGTACTGAATCACTCGAGTTGTCTTTTTGGTATTACATGACACGGCATATGTCGGCGGGGGTGAATGACTATCTTCGCATAACGCTGGTCGGCACTGCATCCAGCACAGTTATTTTCGAGCTTCTGGGCAATGGAAAAAATAATGCCCCCCAATGGACGACGCTGACGAGCGTTATTGATGCTTACGCAGGCGATAGTGTCTATGTGTTAATCGAAGCCGCCGATGGGGGATCCGATTCCTCAATGGTCGAGGCGGGAATAGACGATGTCCAAATCAGTAAACTGGGTGCGACTAGCCTGCCACCCGAAATAAGTATCACAACACCGCTGGATGGGGCCACCTATTCACAGGGTGATGCCATTGCATTTGCCGCAACGGCAACTGATGCGGAAGATGGTGATATCAGCGCCAGCATTCAATGGAGTTCCGATCTTGATGGCGCCTTTGGAACTGGGGCCACGCTGAATGTAACCACGCTGTCGGCAGGTACCCACACCATTACCGCTAGCGCCACCGACAGCGACACAAATACAACCACGGCAACAATATCAATCAACGTCAACGTCCTAAACGTGCCGCCAGTCGCGGTCGACGACGCGCTGCAAACGTTGCAGGCGGTGCCGGTGACTGCCGCAGTAACGGCAAACGATACCGATGGTAACAATGATGCCCTGACCATCAACGCGGTAACACAAGGCACTAACGGCGCGGTGACCTTTACCGCCACCGAGATTACTTACACGCCAACGGCCAATTTTGTTGGCAACGATTCATTTACCTACACCATTGACGATGGCAATGGGGGAACCGATACCGCGACTGTGTCTGTGCAGGTTTTTGAAATCGCCGAAGCACCAGTCTTTTTCGATGACTTTGAAACAGACAAAGGTTGGATTGTTAATCCTTATGGCTCGGACAACGCGCAAGATGGCGCCTGGGAGCGAGCTATTCCTCAGGGGACAACAAAAAATGGCGGCAATGTTCAATTGGCCACAACTGTAAGTGGTGTTTACGATTTAGTGACCGGCGCATTGGCTGGTAATAGATCGAAGGATAACGATGTTGACGATGGCAATACCACCATTCGTTCTCCCGATATCGTGTTGCCCGCGCTATCCGTCGCTGAAGCACTACAACTAAAGTTCTCATTTTACTTCGCACACATACCGGATGACCCGGATGACTCCAATGGTGAATATTTTAAAGCCACGCTGGTAGGCACTACTGGCACCCAAGTGTTATATCAGGAAATGGGGGGGCAGCAGGACGATTTTGCGAGTTGGGAGGAATTTAAGGGGTTAATCTCATCATTTGCGGGCGATACGGTGTATCTACTGGTTGAGGTGCGGGAAGATAAAGGGTCAGATAACAATATTATTGTAGAAGCCGCCCTCGACGATTTCAGTATTGTTAAATTAGTCGCCGCCAATCAACCACCGCAAATCAGCGTGACCGCGCCGGCGGGGGGCGCAACCTACACCCAGGGTGATACGGTTGATTTCGCCGGCCTGGCCACCGACGACGAAGATGGCGATATTAGCGCCAATATTCAGTGGAGTTCCGATCTCGACGGCGTACTCGGTACCGGTGCCTCAATATCCAGCACAACCCTCAGCATTGGCAGTCACACCATTACCGCCAGTGTCACCGACGCGGGTAGCAAAACGGCATCTGCAACGCTGTCCATCATTGTTAACGGCACACCACCCGGGGTTCCCGGCCCCATTACCGGGCCGACGACGGACGACGATGGCGTGTATTCCCTGGCGTGGACCGCGCCAGTTGAGGCCCTTACCGGTTACCGCCTGGAACGTGATACGGGCACAGGGTGGGTTGAGGTCTATCAAGGCACGGCTCTTACTTACAACGCCAATCTTGTGCAGGAAGGCGCACATCAATACCGTGTTCAGGCCTGCAATGGTCCCACTGCTTGCAGCCCCTGGACCGCCACCCACACCACTACCGTCACCTTCCCACCACCGCCCACGTTGTCGGGGAGTGCGCTCAGTGGCCCCGCGACCAGCGAAAACGGTATTTTCACACTGGCGTGGCAGGCGGCAACAGGCACCGTCGACGCCTATCATCTGGAACGCAACACTGGAGCTGGCTGGGTAGAAATTTATTCGGGCAGTGCGTTGAGTTATGGCGAAAGCGGTTTGACCGATGGCATCTACAGCTATCGTGTGAGGGGTTGCAATTTAGGTGGTTGCGGCGCCTGGAGTAATACCGTTGCAGTAACTGTTGCCTTTCCCGCCACCGTGCAAGCTGCCCCCGCACCCTACGTAGCATCCCCGGCCATGGTTCCCGCCGAGGATATTACGGCTACCGATAAAGTTGGCGCCAGCGCGGGCAGTTTCCGCGTGGACGAAAGCGGCGCGGCCACCTACAACATGCCGATTGCGACCGTGGCTGGTACGGCAGGCGTCGCGCCGCAAATTAGCCTCGATTATTCCAGCCAGGGGGGTAATGGTTCCGTGGGGCTGGGCTGGTCCATCGGCGGCTTGTCGGGTATTACCCGTTGCCGACAAACCCTGCACCAGGACAACAATCCCATGCCTCTCGGCTGGAATACCGCCGACCGCTTCTGTCTGGATGGTCAGCGCCTGTTAGTTGTGTCCGGCACTTACGGTTCCGCAGGGTCCACCTACAAAACCGAAATCGACAGCTTTGCCAAAATCACTGCCGTGGGCGGCAGTGCGGGTCACCCGGATTATTTCACTGTGGAACGTAAAGACGGCTCCACCACCTGGTACGGCTATCCCGGCACCACCAGCGCCGAGCACAAGGCGCGCAACGCGGACGGCACCGTAACCACCAACGTGCTCACCTGGGCGATTAATAAATTTCAGGACAGCGTCGGCAATTTTATTATCTACGGTTACGACGACGATAGCGCCGGACATCGCATCAGCTACATCCGCTACGCCTTCGGTGCCAACACCAGTTGGACCGCCCACGCTGCGCGCATCGAATTTACCTACGCCGAGCGCCCCGATGATATCAGTGGTTACGTCGCGGGTTATCAATTCAAAACTAGCAAGCGGTTGTCCGCGGTTAAATCCTACAGCGGTGCCACCCTGTTGCGCGAATACAAACTCACCTACAAAACCGGCGGCGTGAATGCCCTGTCCAAGCTGGCCAGCATTCAGGAATGCGTCGGTTCTAATTGCTTACCCGCCACCAACTTTACCTGGGCCGAGCCGCAGTTGGGTTTTAGTGCGACGGCGGCGGGCACCATTAACCTGAGCCCCAAAAATGACCGGGGTGTGTTTTCCTACAAGCCTGCCGATATCAATGGCGATGGCAATATGGACCTGGTGTGGCTGGAATGGGACCAGGATGGTAGCGATACGGACCATCAACTGAAATACGCCTTATCCGATGGCACCAAATTGGTGAACGCAACATTTGATAATGGTGCTGGCGAAGTGACGTTTGGCGAAGATGTCGGTGAAGCCATGAAGCTGGAAGTTATCGACTACAACGCCGATGGTCGTCAGGATGTGATTCTCTACAACGGTCGTAGTGGGCAGTGGAAGGTGCAGTTGGCGAAACCGCAATCGGACGGTAGCTGGAAGCTGGCTCGTGATCGAATTGATACAGGGATTACGATCAAAGAAGCCACATGGAGAGATTTAAATTCTGACGGCTTGGTGGATGTATTTTACAAACAGCAAATTGATAATCAATATTTTGCGTATTCCCGTAAACTGCAAATAGATACCAGTAAGCCAACTACCTCAGACACTTACTACAAATTTGGTGTTATTGAGCAAATCAATTTAGTTGGCATTGATCCGTATTGGTTAAAGCCAGAGTGCATAGCAGACTTTTCCGGTAACGGTAACGCGGATTTGTGTACCTTTGCTGTTACCGCTCTAATACCTGGAGATTTATCTAGCCTTGCGCAAAAAATTGGTGTTTACACGGTTGACGCCAACAAACAGGCAACGCTTTATGGCGAGGTAATATCTCCAGGTTTGTTTGGTATTGCGAAAGAATCCCATGATGTAAACGGTGACGGCCTGTCAGATTTAATTCGATATATTAAACGACCCGACGATAATGGTGGGACTTATCATGATTTGTACTTTAATTTGAATTTCGGGGGAGCATTTGGAGCTGCCCAGTTCATCGGGACTCTCGGTCAAGAGGCGAGTAGCAAACCTCTAACACCCTACCAGTTTTCCGATTACAACCACGACGGCTACACCGATATTATCTGGCACGACACTGTTGCGAGCCAACTAAAAGCTAAACTCTGGAATCCCGAAACTAACGATTTCAATCCTGAAATCAATATCCGCGCCACTAACGGAAAAAAAACCGAAGCTCACCAATTTATCGATGTGAATGGCGATGGGGTGCAGGATTATATCCATCTCGCTAGCAGTACTTTGTCAACTTATCTGGGCAAAGGCAGTAATCAGCCACGCAATATCATCACCAAAGTCACCAACGGCCTGGGCGCGGAAACCGCAATTACCTACGAGCCCATCAGCGACAGCAGTCACTACGAAGGCGTAGATATTGCGGTGACCACAACCACGTCGGAGTTTTGTTTTGCCCCTGAATACTGCACCACCTTCACTTTCTCCGCTGCGGACACGGCAGGTTTTTACAGCCACCTTAACGGCCCCTGGCATTTACCGGCGGGCGCGCAGACTCTGGGTAAAACCAAACCGGTGCTAGAAATCAACGGCCCGATTTATGTGGTTACGCGGGTGGATGGCACCGCGCCAGCGGCGGGGGCATCGCCCGGTGCGGTGACGCAAACCGCGAAGAGCGCCATCGAGTATTTTTACGCGGAGGCCAAGATACAGGCGTCCGGGCGCGGCTTTCTCGGCTTCGAAAAACTTAAAACCGTCGATATACAAACCGGCGTGGAGACCATCACCACCTACCGCCAGGACTGGCCGTTTATTGGCTACCCGCAACGCACCGAGGTGTACTCCGCCAGTGGCGCCATGTTGAGCATGGCGGAGAATACCTGGAAGCTGAAAGGCTGGCTGAGTACCTGGCCCACCACCGCCACCAACAGTGGCAGCAAGACGCTGGGGCCGATCAAACCCTATATCGACAAGGCGGTAGAAAAAACCTACGACCTGGGTAATGGCGCCCTGTTGCAGACCATTACCACCGATAGCGTGTACGACAGCTACGGTAACCCCACCAAAATTACCGTGACCACTGTGGGCGGTGGCGAGACCTTCAAAAAAGTGTCCACCAACACCTACGGCACCACCACCTGGGAGCAGGAAAAAGGCCGCCTGAGCCGGGCCGAGGTCGCCACCACCCGCGCTGGTGTGACCGCCACCCGCGTGTCCGGCTTTACCTACTTCACCACGGGTGCCTTAAAAGGCCTGCTGGCCACTGAAACCATCGAGCCGGACAATAGCGCCTACACGGTCACCACCAGTTACAGCTATGATCAGTTCGGCAACAAGATCAAGGCCGCGCAAACTGCCGGTGGCGTCACCCGCTGCGATGTCAACACCGCCCAGTACGATGCGCTCGGCCGTTATGTGGACACCACCTGGGACTGCCTCGGCCGCAAAACCAGCGACGTAATCGCCCGCAACGAATACGGCGCACCGTTGGAGGTGGACACCTACATCGACGCCAACGGCCTTAACGCCGTCACCACCAACTACGCCTATACCCCCCGCGGGCTGCGTTACTTCGAAACCACCAGTAATGGCGCCTGGAGCACCAGTACCCTGAAAACCTGCGCCAGCGGCGACAACTGCCCCACCGGGGCGGTGTACTTCGCCAAAAACCTCAGTGCCGGGGGCGGCGAGAGCCGCGAGTACTTCGACAAACTCGGGCGCACCGTGCGCAGCGCTACCGTTGGCTTTGCTGGCGCCTGGGCTTACGCGGATACCGAATACGACAAACTGGGCCGGGTGCAGCACAAATCCGAGCCGTACTTTAGCGGCCAGCCCAAATACTGGAACAAGGTGCAATACGACATTCTCGGCCGCGTCACCCAGGCCACGTTGCCGGACAACAGCATCGCCACCACCGCCTACAACGGCTTTAGCACCACCCTCACCAACGACAAGGGCCAGCAGCGCACCGAAACCGTCAACGCCCTGGGCGAAACCGTGCAGGTAATCGACCATCTTGGCGGCAAAGTAATCTACGGCTACGACTTCCAGGGCAACATGACCAGCATGGTCAGCCAGGGCTCGCCGAGCAGCCCCCACACCATCACCACCGCCCTCAGCTACGACCTGCTGGGGCGCAAAACCGCCATGGATGACCCGGACAAAGGGCAGTGGGCCTACACCTACAACGGTTTTGGGGAACTCACCAGCCAGACCGACGCCAAGGGCCAGCGCAGCGCCATGGGTTACGACGGCCTCGGACGCATGGTCAGCCGGGTGGATTACCGCGCGGATAACAGCGTCGAGGGCAACACCGCCTGGGCCTATGACAGCGCCCCCAACGGGCTTGGGCAGCTCGACTTCGTCACCGACACCGTATCCGGCTACCTCAAGGCAGTGGAGTACGACAGCCTGGGCCGGGTCAGCAAAACCGTCACCAGTCTGGGGGTGGCCGGGGCCGACGGCGACCACTTCGAGAAAGTCACCTACGACCAGTTCGGCCGGCCCTTCCAGGTGTTTGACGCCGCCCGCAACGATGACTTTTATGACGACAACGGCGTCGAAACCCGCTACAACGCCTTTGGTTACCAAAGCGCCCTGGTGGATGCCGCCTATGTCAATGGCGAGACCCGTTCCGTCTACCAGGAAGTCCTGGCCATGGACGCGCGGGGTAACGTCACCAGCGAAAAACTCGGCAACAACGCCACCACCAGCCGCACCTTCGACGCCCTCACCGGGCGCATCAAAACCCTGAGCGCCGACCACGGCATCACCGGCAACCTGCAAAACCTCAGCTACACCTGGGACACCCTGGGCAACCTCACCAGTCGCCTCGAACAGTCCGGTGCCAAAAACCTTAGCGAGAGCTTCCTCTACGACGGGCTCAACCGCCTGACCTCCTACCAGGTGGCGGGACAGGTAGCCAAAACCCTCAGCTACGACAGCCTCGGCAATATCACCCACAAGTCTGACGTCGGCAACTACAGCTACGGGGCCGACAGTGGCACCGGACCCGGCCCCCACGCCGTGATCAGCGCCGGTGGCACCACCTACAGCTACGACGCCAACGGTAACAACACCAGTAGCAGCGATGGGCGCACCATCGCCTACACCACCTTCGACAAGGCCGCGAGCATCGTCAAGGGCGGGCACACCACCACCTTCGCCTATGGGCCGGACCGCGCCCGCTACAAACGGGTGGACAGCACGGCCAGCGAGGTCACCACCACCCTGTACATCGGCAGCGTGGAAAAAATCACCAAAGCCGACGGCAGCAAAGAGATCAAACGCTACATCGGCGGGGTGGCCATCATGACCCTGGCGCTGGACACCAGCGGCGCCACTCAGAGCAGTAACACCCACTACCTGTACAAAGATCACCTCGGCAGCCTCGACATTATCACCGACGCCGCCGGGCAGATCGTGCAGGAACAGTCCTTCGACGCCTGGGGCCAGCGCCGCGACGCCGTCAACTGGCAGGACCTGCTCAGTGCACAACTCACCGGCTTCAACCACAGCGTCACCACCCGCGGCTTTACCGGCCACGAGATGCTCGACGAAGTGGGCATCATCCACATGAACGGGCGCATCTACGACCCCAAACTCGGCCGCTTCCTGCAGGCCGACCCGTTTATCCAGGAGCCCACCAATACCCAGAGTTTGAATCGGTATAGCTATGTGCTGAACAATCCGTTGAATGCCACGGATCCGAGCGGGTATTTGTCGTTTACAGATATTATTGATGTGATTGTTATAGTGGCCAGTATTGTTATCGAGTTTTCGTGCGGGGGTTGCGGTGCCGGTTTAACCCTGTTTAATACTTACTTCACGTCAATACGCCCCATTATCGCTGGGTTAGAAGCGGCATATAATGCCTTCCATAACGGAAATGGGTTGCTTGGCCTGGCGAATTTGGGGCTGACGTTTTTTGGGGCGCCTGGCGGGGAAGGAATGGGCCCATTGGAGTTCGGATTGGGTCAAGCGAATGCGCGGGAAGCGAATTTGATGGAGGAAAATCAGGATCGGTCGAACAATCGGACAGCGCGACAAATAGCGGGATGGACTGTAAGCGACATCGACTCTAAATTCGCTGGGCCGGTGGATACTACGGCGTTTAGGATAGCGTTGAATAGCAGGCCGGATGAAGATGCTAAAAAACGCAAGGAGAGGAGTGCACAAAAGGGCGCGACGTTTGCGGAACGAGCAAAAATATATAGAGGCATGCAAGGTAAGCTGGACGCAGCAGGTGTTGATACCGTATGGTTTGGCGTGGCTGCTGATTTAAATGAATTGTTCGCGAGTCGGGGACGGATGTTGGGGCCAGCGCATTCTTACATGAATGAGTTAGGGGTTTCGTTACTTGGGCATAATACGAAAATGTTTGATGCACTTATGTCTGGAGATATAACATTAAGTGGACCGGCGTTAGATAATTTTCTTGTCGAAGGTGAGCAAATGCGTGTCCAGTCATTCACTGAAAGTAGGTATCCATCTGGAGTTCCTAGGTACGTATCTATTCCAATAAACGCAAGTTTCGCATATGGCCGTTATTTTATGAATGAAAACATAAAAATAGGGGTGGGGTATGTGGAGAGTATGTATAAGAAAAACTTTAATTTCTGGAAAACTTCACATCGAATCATGTTAGGTGAATCGATGATGTCGACTGAACGCGACGGAAGGTAGAAAATTATGAAAAAAATGTTTGAAAACTATGCTTTTGTTCTATCGTTTACTACCATTGAAGTAATTATTTTTGTAGCGTTGTATATTTTACACGCTTTTATCTTCAAAGGATTTAGTTTTCCTGACTCCATGATTAAAGGTGGGTATGAGCTATTTTGGAGAGTAATGTCTTTGCAAATATTTATTCAAATCCTCTTTATTTTTATCGCATGTAAAATTAATTATCAACGCGATATTATGATACTGTTAGGTGCTTTGTTAGCATTTTCTATTGCGAGTGTAATATCATTTTCTGATTTTTCATCAGTTTGGAGATTGATGAAGCTACCAACAAAAGAGACGCTTGGAGAAGGGTTCGCGATTAGTGTAAGCGTAATTTGTACCCTTATAATTTACAGAAATATTCTGAAGTAAGAAAATCAATGAACCAATAGGAACCAGAATCAATGGATCAATGGGGTCATATATGGACACGCCCCGTAAATCAACTACTGAACTCTTGGGTCGTTAATTTTTAATCATACAACCCCGCATTTAATTCTTTCATTCTGATGTTGGCTTTCAAGCTGGCTTAATACAGGTAAAGATGAGCAGTCATATATTCGGCCCACAGTGAGATCAGGGTAAGGATCTCTGGCCATGATGAAAACCGCACACCTGCACCTTATCAGACTCACGGTGCTTGCCACCTGAATCAAAACACAGTCAATGGGGTCATATATGGACACGCCCCGTAAATCAACTACTGAACTCTTGAACAATCAATGGGGTCAGACTGAACCTCCCCCAGTTTAACGGATACTTTAAATTAGCGACAATGTCGCCAAAGGAGTATCCCCATGGTCAACAAAAGAAAGCCTTACAAGACGTACACCCGCGAGTTTAAAATCGAAGCGCTGCGCTTGATGGAAGGGTCC
>JBFIKF010000006.1:0-275106 GCA_041600415.1 Porticoccaceae bacterium
AGTCCACCCGCCCACATACATCGCCAACAGCGACTCCACCTGCACTCTGACGGGTGGGGATAGTAACGGCTACATCAAATAGTGGCTGCAGAAACGCTGCTGCAATGCGGTCACACACTTGCCGCCCCTCAAAGCTGTCGACACAGCAAAATAGCACGTCACCTTCACCCGCCAGTTCAATGGCCTCTCGGGTAGCAACACTGGCTTTAAGTGTGAGCACTTCGATATCGTCGCGATATGTGGGGATAACCGACGCAAACCTAGCCACTTTGGCTGTACTGTTCCGGGCATCGTCCAGTGTGGCGTTGAGGATACGATTAAGGTTCTTGAATTCAATTTCATCAAAATCGATCAGGATCAATCGGCCGAAGCCAAGTCGGGCCAGCTGTTCCACCACGATGGACCCGGTACCCGATACCCCAACCACACAAGCGGTGAAGTTTTTGAGGTGACGCCCCATTTCGGTAGAGAAAGCCATAGGGATAGGCAGCAAACTCCCCTGCTCAGATGCTTGCCAGATTAGCAACTCATCGCTAGCAAGGTGCACAGTGCTGACAGGTGTAGTCATCAGTTGACGATCATAGAGCCGGGCGCAAATGGCACCGTCCAATGTCATGATGGCCGAGCCATGTCGGGTTAAATGTGATTCGCTGGCCTCGAATAGCGCAGGCATGACGTCTCGATCACTGTCGTCGTCAATAGCTGAGAACGCCAAGAGACCGCCGGGATGTGAGTGCATCAGCACTATCGACAGAGCATGAGCCTCTGCTAGGTCAATGGCCTCCTCGATGACGGTGCCCGGCCAACAGATGCGATCAAGCGAGCGTTCACTACAATCGTCGTAATCAACCAACAGAATATGATTGACCACATAGCGATGTGCGGCGCTTTGGGCGCAGAGCACAATGGCGGCAGCCTCCAGGCCGTCGCCGGGGAAAAGGTGCTCGCGCAGTTTGGCATGATGAGCCTCACTGATCGCCAGTTTGATGGGCTGATTAATGGTAGTGCTCATTTTCCCACCTCCCGCAGCAGCGATTCTTCCACAACAGCCAAGTGAGTTATTACGCTGTCAGTTAAGGGATTCCATTGTGTGACACCATTAAGATGGCGACTCCAGCGCTGGTAGACCTTACCAAGAATGTTTTCCCGGCTTTCAGTCTGAGCAATGCTGCCACCATTAGCCAACGTCAGGACGGGATGAACGAAGAACATATCGAGCTTTGCGTCCGGGTAAGCAGTGGGAATCTCTATAGCAAGATCTACCTGTTCACAGTTATAACCACTCGGCAATAGGTAATTGTGAATGATCAACCAACGCCGTGCCCCGACCAGACGGGTCTCCCAATCGACACCCAAGTGGTTCAAATACGCGACATCTTGGTCCAGCAGGGTAAACTCAAAGGCGGGGGCAGCTGCCGCCTCGCCATTGTTGATTTCTGCCGGGGTGAGACGCAGCTTTTCGATACCCGGCTTCCGCAGGTCAATGGCATCGCTCATCTCGATGACTTGCTTAGGCTCGCCCCTCACCTTGAGCACCAAAATCCAACCCTTGTCTGGGTTAAAGCCGGCTGCCTTAAGTGCATCGCTGGCAACAATCGTCGGTTGTTCGACGTTTACAATAACGCCCTGCACGTTCAGCTTCCAGATTCTGAGTTGAGTGTAGATCTTTTCGAGACCAGGCTCATCCAAATCCACACAGTCCCCATCGGCAAGAAGCTGATCCGGCTGGTTACGGCGCTCCAACCAGATGTCTTGATCCTCAGCAATGCCGCCGACACGGCGCAGCACATCCTCACAAATGTGGGCCTGTCCCCAGGGAAAACGCTGTCCGTTCAAGGCGACATAGAAAAGGCGATCGCTATCGAAGGCAAAAAATTGCTCAACGCCACGTTGATACACATCCACCGTGTCATCGAGGTCTACCGTTTCGAGCTCGCCTTTGTCGTCAAACAGTAACAGCAGGTGGTTTTCAACCGGGGTTTTGCCTGCTGCACTCAGGATTTGGCGACCGGTAGGCACCGGATCGTCAATTTCAACCAAGGCGCCCTGCCCGTCAGGGTCTATCACCTGTACTAGGTAGTGCTCCGCAATGGGCAGTGGGCGGCCCTCTTGACGGCAAAGGGCTATGTTTTCGCGCTTAACACGCTTTTCGTTGGGGGAAGTAACATCGTTCATAATCGAATAATCTCTTGATGGCTTGCCGCGACATGCGGTTTCTTAGCCGTTCAAGGGGTTAATCGAAGCAAATCTTCCTGACCGGAAAGCCCAATCTATTTTTTTATACCAATTTTTCCTGCCGGGACTTTGCCACAGATGAAAAAGCTAGGGCAGCGGGGGCAAGTGCGATTTTCAGGCTTTGCGGGAAAGTGCCCCTGGGCAATAGCGCCCAAGGCCGATTGGGTTTTGCTCAGACGCGCGGATTTTTTGAGGTTGGTCACCGTGACCTGCTCTTGGGTTTCGCCAGCTAAGTGCACGGCCTCCACTCGAGTGCCATGCCCAAATTGACGTTCTGCCGCTTCCAACAATAGCGTGTATTCAATGCGGTCAAATTCGTCGCTGCCCTTTATGCCAGATTTAATGCGCCGAATGCTGTACTTGCCGTCTGTATCAAGTGTTATTTCATCGGGTAATACGCTGATCTCGCCTTCTGGAAAAGACACTTGCAGCACCTCGGGTTTGACCATCTGACGCCCCTGGCGGGTCTCTATCAGGTATTGCACCAGGCGCTCCCCGATGCGGCGATAGTCCTCCGCGTAGCCGTGATCCACAGGGCCCCGGTTAAGCCACGACTGTGCAAATTGAGCCTCCAGTTCACCAGCACTTGGCGAGGATTCGCTGTGTTGCTGTCCTAACCAATCCAGCACATCGTACACCGCACTGTGCATTTGCATGAAAGCACTCTCGGTACGTTTGCCCGCCAAGGCCAAAGCGTGGGTGTAGAAAAACCGTCTGGGGCAGCGGTCATACAAGCTGAGCTGTTTTTCGCTGATCAGCAGTGCCTTTTCATCGAGGCTCAGGACCTCAGGCTCCATAGGGTGGAGACTGAGCCGAGTCGGATTATTCTGCTGTTGGATGACAGAAGCAATGCGGTCAATGTATTTTGATCGACTGCGGTTTTTGCCATCGTTTTGTACAGAAGAGGCGTAAAGCAGCAGCTCATTTTGCGCCCGCGAAGTGGCCACAAAAAACTTACACTCTTCCTCTTCTTCGTGCCCGGCTTTGATAGCCTCAAGCCCCGTTAAGCCCTCTGTTCCGTCGACCAGCCCATCGGGAGGTACACAGCGCGGCGGCCTGTTGCTGCCCGGCAATCCGGTGGCGATCATACCTGGGAGGTGCACCACCTTGAACTCCAAACCTTTGCTGGCATGTATGGTCATTAAGCGAACGCCATTGATGCTGTGCGCCGCCTGAGGGAGTTGACGCATTTCGCGGTCTTCGGAGAGCAGCACAATGCGGCGAATGCGCGACAGCAGCCTATCAATAGGCAATCCGCTGCTGTTGATGGGGTTGCGGGCAAAGTTCAACAGTTGCCATAGAGCGATTCCCTTCATTTGGCCTTGTAGGTCATTGGCCATGGCCGCCTGCTTTGCCCAGCCCAATCGATCAATGACCAGGCTTGCCAGCACCGGCCAGGGGTTGGCATTGGTGGGAACATCGCCCAAAACAGCTGACAGGTGTTTGAGGTTTTCACGGGCTTGTTCATCTAAACCGGGCACCTCATCGACCAGCGCTCTCCAACCCAAGGGGTCGGTGTCAGCTTCGCGCAGGTGCTGCTGCAGCGCAGTGATGTGTTCCAGCCGAACGGTGTAACCGGGTAATGTCGCCGCCCGCACCAGGCCCGTGGCACGCCGGTCGGTGACTAACGACAGCAGTGACAACAGATCCTTGATTTCTTCGCGTTCAAACAGGCTGCCTAAATACAACCCCGGCAGGCCGAGGGCTTCAAGACTGGCAGCGATCTCGCTCAAGCGGTTGTTGGAAGTACAGAGTATGGCCTGATCTTTGTATTCGAAACCCTGACTTTTCTTCTCCATTATCGCTGCAGCGAGCACGGCAATTTCATCATCAGGGGTCGTAGCCACCCTTAATTCAGGCCGTTTTCCCAATGAGCCATGATGGGCTTGGAGCTGCAAAGGCAAAGCCCCCGCCGTGGCTCTCATGCCCGTCGAAAAGTGGCGATAGAAATCAACAATTTCGCTCGAGGAGCGGTAATTGATATCCAGTCCGGCTACTTGTGCGCCGGGAAAGTCCTCAATAAAGCGCTTCATATTGATCGACGAAGCGCCCCGAAAACGGTAGATGGATTGGCGCGAATCTCCGACGACCCAAAGCCGCTTGCCCTCTCCCGCAATGGCCTTAATCAAGCGCACTGAGGCACGGTTAACATCCTGGTACTCGTCCACTAAAATGTGTTTGTGGCGTGATGCGAGCAGTTGTTGAACTTCTGGCTCTGATTCCACCAAACGCACAGGTAGCGAAACTAGATCGCCAAAATCAACGCTGTCGGTACGTTGCAGCACAACCTCATAGACTTGGTATAACTTTGCTACATCAAGGCATTTTTCAGCTCGATCACGCTGTTTTTCAGCATCATCACCCGGCGGCAGCTCTCGAGAAGCCTCAAGCATAGCCTCTGCTAATGCTCGATATTCAGTGGCATCCACGACTTCGTCTTTCGCTCGCGAGATGGCCGAGAGCATGTCGCCCAAATCCAGGGTTGGATCGTAGAGATTGCGAAAGTGCTTAAGCGGAAGCCGTGCTATTTCGTCTTCAAGCAGTTCGATAGCTTCGTAGCGCGAAATCACCCTGGGGTTTTCGGATAAGCCCAACCGGTCATGAAAGCGGTGCACAATATCCAGCCCGAAAGAGTGGAAGGTACCCAACCACAGAGTCGCCACTGCCTCGGGGAACTTGGCGGCGATACGCTCTCGCAGCTCGCCAGCGGCCTTGTTGGAGAAAGTCAGTACCAGGATAGCCCCAGGGTCTACCCCTTCTTCCAGCAAAGACTCAATGCGATGCACCAGAGTGCGAGTTTTACCGGTGCCCGGACCAGCTTGGAGTTGAAAGGCACTGCCACGGTGTAAGGCGGCGTTGCGTTGGGAATCATCCAAACCGACTGATGTTGCTACGGACTCTGTGGGTGGTGGCGTAATGGGAGGCAGCAGCAGCGCATCAAGCAACTGCTGCTGAACTACACTCAACGGGGCCTGTAACCGATCGGCGATTGCCTCGGAAGACAGCTGTTCATCGATGTGCCAGTATCTTGCCACACTGCGCGGCAGCAGCAATTCGCGGGCAAAAAGATCCATAACGATCTCGCGCCGCTCGTGGCTGCCATAGTCAACCACTCGATCGGCCCCCACTGCAGGGGCTTCAGCAGATCGGTCGGGATCAATTTCCTCAGTGAGGTCATCCTGCGTAGGACCTTCTAACTCCACATGACCAATTTCATGAGCGATTAAAAAAGCTTTGTCGAAATCACTGCCCACATCTTCATAGAGGATCATCCCTGCCTGGCTGTCGTAGAGGGCTCTCCCACCATTAAGCTGGGGATCTCCCTGGGCCAGTGGATAAACATCTATTCCTCGCCGTTCTGCCTCATCTGTAACGAAAGACAACAACGCGCTGGTATCACTGCCCCGAGCACAAGCGGCCTGATGCAGCTTAGCCGCCTGTTGTCGAGCCACTTCGATGGCGTCCATATATTACTCGTCCTTCATTTCCCCCAACGCCGCTTGTTGTGCTTCGCTTAATGCAGAACTTGTCAGCGCCTCTTCAAAAGTGATTTTGTCACCCGTTCCAGGCTTACCCGAAGCCTTATGCCGCAGGCATGTTGCAACAGTAGGCGGAGCTTCTAAGGCGCTTTTCAGTCCCTCAACTGACACTGTCAGTTTCTGTGCAAGCACGGACAAGAATCGCTGGGGAATAGTGGCCGCCTGGATAGAACAATCTCGTAAGCGGGATAAGAATAGGCGGTTAACATTCAACTCACTGGCAAGTTCACGAAAACGCTCATCGCTTAGTTTCGACAGGGGATTATCCATTGGAAGCGGAGTTGTCGAAGCGGGATCGGTAGGACTTAGCAAGGATTGAAATTTGGACCAAGCCTGTTTGGACTTGTCGCTTGGAACCTTCTCGGCGGGCACTTCTTCAAACTTCGGAGCTGTAAAAAGTTCGATAGACAGATCAATGAGCGCTTCGCGATACTGAGGGTAGCGCCTCAAATATTTTGCCAAGGTATCGGCATTGGGGTTCGATTCTGCTGAGAACTCGTGTAATACGTCATCTTTTGACGCTTGAGGTGTAGTGTTCATTGTAGTTCCTCCGCCTGCAACACGATTCGCAGTTTTTCAATAGCACGTTTTAACCGGTTGCGTACCGTCCTTTCCGTGCATTCTAATACTTTCGCAATGGTCTCGACCTCTGGGTCTTGTGACTCGATCGGCATCCCCTGCCACCGCAACCCAACTGCGCGCCGTTCATCCTCTGGTAGTTCGTTAATCGCATCCATTAGCCGCAACCGGAAAGCGACATCGTCTATTTTTGACGGATTTGGATTGATAAATTCTGCAGCTGCAATGTCAACCTCGTGGCTGACTTCCTCCCCGCTGTCGCTCTCCTCCGTCAATGGTCTAGCGTTGATTAAGGGATCAGTTTCACGTGCTGGGCCATGTTTTCTCAGTACATCCGTACACAAGCTGCTCAGAGCATGATTAAAATTGACCTCCCAGTAGTACATTTTTTCCTCCTGAGAGTCTCGATCCTTCGCAATCATTTCTATGATCTGCTCGGAAAGCTCTTCGCGGATGGTCGCGGCGTGATCAATCCAGGCATCAGACACGACTTTCCGCAACGCGGCTTCAAGCCGCCCATAAAAGGTGCAAAAAATCGGCTCTAGGTGCCGTGACCCCAGCTCTAACTCGGTGTGACGCAGAAAGTAGATTAACACTTCAAACGGCACAGCCTGCTGAGTGCATGTGAGGCGTTCGACCAGCTGATCGGGCGCGAGGCCATCGAGTGCGCTTAGCGCCTGTTCAATCTCGGTGCGCCGCTGGTAGGGCTCACCTTCTTGCGTTGTTTTCTTGAGCGGTATTACCATCCTTGAGTTTCTCTTAATATCTAACGTGAAGCAGTTTGCCAACTTTCACTCCGTTGCGCGTGATGTCGATAGTGCTGTTGCGATTGGATGCACAGAGTAGCCCATTCAGCTCTCGTTTGACTCGACTGAGAGGCAAGTCGTGACGGCCTGGGTTCTTTAAATACTCCAGATGTTCAATTGAACACACTCGGTTTATCGCTTTGATATAGCCCGCTTTATGGGCTAGAGCCTCACTGTCCAGCGATATCCAGCGTATAACTTCGACTATTAACTCTTTTGTATCATTAAGGCGTGTCATCGCATCCTGAACCGTCGCTGGCTGGCCAATATTCCAGATGGGTTCGTGATGGAAGGCTTTGTTGCGAAAACCTCTGATAACCACTAATTTACTCTGAATGGTATTGCGTCCCCTGGCTCTTCGCGGCGTATTGGGAAATACGGGGCGTAGCAAATTAGGCCATAAGGCTTGGGCGTTACGGTTTACATCAAACGCCGAATTGAATAGGTTTGTCCAGAATCCAAAGGTGACTTTGGCGACAATCCGGTCTTCCTGGATCTGGGCTGAGGGGCGTAACCCTAGGTCTCGACGAATGCTGTCCCTAGCACTTTGGATGGAGCGGGTATGTTGATTAACCGCCCTCTGCTGTGCGCTCGCCTGTGTTCTGAATAAATTATGAGTGGGGCGTATAGCGATATTGTCAAACCAATACGGGCCTAGGGCCAGACGGGCTTCTTTGTGAATGGCGTTTCGGAGCGTGATTTCCAGCACCTGGAGTAAGGGGAAAAAGGCGGCAGCAACCTCTTTGCTCCACAAGTAACAGCCAAATAGCTCTACGTCGTCTGCTGGGTTAAAAAATGATCGATAGGTATTCAACCGGGGGGATGAGATATAGGGCTCTAGCCCTCCGTGGTTTAGTGATCTCAAATTGACAAATCCCTTTTACAAGAGTAGATTTAACAACATAGCTAGTAAGGATTCCTCTCCCACCAGCCTTATTGGTTGAGTGGTGATGCCCTTACAACAAGCGAGAGTAACAAGACCCCGGTGCGAAAGTGTCGGGGTTTTTTATTGCCAGAAATAAGCTAACCTTTTGGTTTAAGACGGATTTTTTACAAGCCTAGTTGTACTCATTTCGGTCTCTATGATGCCCGAAGAAGTGATAAATCGCCACTATCCCAACCCATCAAACCATATCCACAGGGTTTACCCATCCAACGTTTGCAGCTCTAGGAGTTATGCTTGGGAGCAACTCAACGCCGTCACTAAAGGGTAGGAAGCCCTATTGTAGGGACGGAATATCTATTTACTTCAGAGACTCAATAATCTCGAATAAAGCGGATAACTTATTGATTTATTGACCCAACACCATGAATTTAACAGGCCCCAAAAATACGAAACAGCCTTTAAAATCAATATGTTATCTATTTTCAATACCATGAGTCATTGAAACACTGTTCATGGTATTGAGGTTTGACCTTAACTAGGACTCAGGCAATACCATGAAAAATGCCATTGATAATGCAGAATAACTCGTCAAATAGATTTATTTTGTCTTATATTTCAACGAGTTAAAAATTAAGGTCACTCCCATTGAGTTCTCGCGTCAGATAACGCAACGCCAGAGAAACCTCTGCTTTGCTCAAATAGAAAGGAAAGCCGTCTACCTCGTTACTTTCATATTCCAATCCCAACATTGCAAAGATGAGAGGGTAAGGCGTAGACGAGCAATCGGCTCCTTCAGATCCAAGCTCGGGTCTGTACGACCGCCAATGCTTGATAGCAGCGTCTCGAAACGCAATTGCAACTTCCTCACCAAACTCATCAATCAGCGAATGCCAATTTGAACCTTTGCCTTTAGCACGAGAGGTTCGCAGTCCTTCGCCATCAAGCTCAAGAAGAAACCAGTATTGATTGTTTGTCCACTCTCCATGGGGTACGTCTGGCGGATTCCGTACTATTTCAGGATTGGCTCGTAGCCCTTCAATCCACTGGGCTCGTATCCTCTTTCTTTCGAATTTTTCCTTCTCACGCTGCCGTTCTCGCTCTAGATGCTCTTGCTCCCACTTATCACGAGTTTCATTTACCGGCGGATTAAGCAATTCTTGTAGATTCTCCGCTAATACCTTATTGCCTACGACCACACCCTCAAGTTGACTTTCCCATTTAACAATGAGCCAAAAGTATCTCTGAAGCAATCAAGCATAAACTGTCCAAATGCTGATGACAGGTATAAGGAAGGCGCCCTCGACATGGTAAGTAACGGATCACTAGGTAAGAGGGAATACCAATGACAACGCGCACCACGATGTGCTGGTAGAAAGCTAAGAGAATCTTTACGCGGTTGCGAGTCTCTAGCGCGTTTTACCAGATGCCGTGACAGAGGGCGACTCGCCGAACTCTAGAAGATAGTACTTGCTAAAATTACCTAAATGGTTAAATCCACAACTCAACGCAATATCAGAAACATTTAAATCGTTCTGACTATTTCTCAATTTAAACAATTGTTCCTTTGCCTTTTTAAGGCGAACTCGCCTGAGAAACAACGATGGTGTGGTATTTTCAAAATGTTCAAAGCCCTTTTGCAGCGATCGGGCACTAACGCCAACAAAACGGGCCACGTCCACTATCGTAATCTTGCTAGCATAGTTTTCTTCAATAAAGTTTTTCGCAAGAATCACAAATTTTGGCAGGATTTGATATCTATTACCTTCGATAATCTCGGTGTAGTTATTTCTGCTGGACACCAATGCCGTAGCAAGTACCTCTTCAATTTTTCTCAAAACCTCAAGGTTGGTATCAATGTCACTCAAATACGGATTACCGAAGACAAGATTGGATAGCAATAACGAAAATTTTTGAAGGTTACCGCTTTCTGAACCATGGACTTCCCAGACTTTGCTAGACACCCAATAGCGTTAAAATGTAACTCTATTGGAGATGTTTATGACCAGCAAGCGGTACACAGAAGAATTCAAAATCGAGGCGGTAAAGCAAGTCGTTGAGCGTGGCTATTCAGTCACCGAGACAGCGAAACGACTGGGTACAACCACCAACAGTCTGTACCTCTGGATGAAGCAGTATGGGGAACCGAGCCCCCAGCAAGCCAAGCGAGCTGATGATGAAGCCGAGAACGTCAGATTGAAGGCAGAGCTCCGCCGCGTCACCGAGGAGCGTGACATACTAAAAAAGGCCGCCGCGTACTTTGCCAACGACCCAGGGTGAAGTACGCCTTTATCCGGGATCACCGCTCAGAGTTTTCCGTTCGGGCCATGTGCCGGGTGTTGAAGGTGCATTTCAGCGGGTTTTACGCCTGGCTGAAGAAGCCCCTGTCGGATCGAGCGATAGAGGATCAGCGGCTGCTCAAGCTGATCCAGCGATTCTATCTGGCCAGTGGCGGTACCTACGGCAGCCCCTGGATACACCGTGACTTGCGGGAAGCAGGGGAATCCTGCAGTGTCCACCGGGTCGCCCGGATCATGCGCAAGAACAGGATACGGGCACAGATAGGCTACAAGCGCCGTTACATCAAAGGGGGAAAGCCCGCCAATGTTGCTGCGAATGTGCTAGACCGGAACTTCAGTCCTGAGGCGCCCAACGAAGCCTGGGTAAGTGATATCACCTATGTGCGCACCTACGAGGGATTCCTGTATGTCGCGACGGTACTTGACCTGTTCTCACGTCGTATCGTGGGTTGGTCGATGGACAAGAACATTGACCGACACCTGGTCATCAACGCCTTGCTGATGGCGATCTGGCGGCGGCAGCCCAAGTCATCCGTTCTGGTTCACAGTGACCAGGGAAGCCAGTACGGTAGCGCGGATACATTAGCCTTCATGCGGGAGAACAATCTCGAGCCGTCGATGAGTCGTCGGGGGAACTGCCACGACAATGCGGTAGCCGAGAGCTTCTTCGCTACCTTTAAGAAGCAGGTGATACAGAAAAAGATCTACGCGACGCGTGAAGAAGCCAAGGGTGAGATATTCAGCTTTATCGAGATGTTCTACAATCCGATAAAGCGGCATAGCCATACGGGCGGTGTCTCGCCCGTTAAGTTTGAAGAAGACTATTTTTCGAGGCTAGAGGGCGTCTAGTAAACCCTGGGAAGTCCACCATTGAAGTTAAATTCGACTGGGCGTTTTGCTTCAATACCAAAATTATCGAACAGTGATTTTTCAATCAATCTTTTGTTAACCTTGAAAATCAAGTTGCTACAAGGTTTTGACCAACTCATATCGACAGGCTTGTCAGCATCCAATATCACCGGATTATTGACAGTTGCCGTTAATTCCCGGTGACTTTGAACAACGTTGAATTCTCCCCTTAAGGGCAACATCACTAGGTAAAAGTCCTTAAATGGCTCCGAAAGTATGCGAATTTCAGCATCGTAAGAGAGTTGACTAACAGACGTTTCGACCGCCTGAAAGTGGTCCATCCTGGCACTCATGCCATCTGATGATCGCAGTAGACTCAAATTGTGAGGGCGATAGAGAGAACCCACCAGAGAAGATGCTTCCCCGGGGTCGGTGCTGTTTTCAAAGACGGTCGCCAAAGCACCGCCGAGATAATTCTTATGTTTATCAGTCAGTTGCATAAATCGATATCTTTAAACAAGTTTATCGACAACGCATGTTGCCAAGCTCGGTAACGTTGACATCAATTATAACACTTAAACGGCAAGAAATTGTCAACATTTAAACCGCCCGCCAGAATCACTTCCGGGAGCACCCCACTGCTTGTTTTGAAGGCTAGTCTAATGAGTTTAGGTATGCAACTTCGCTCAAGCGCCTGAAACGCCCGAGCGTCTTAAAAAATTCTTCAATATTTATATAAAAATAAATTGTTGTATCCACCTATAATATCGAATGCTCGCCTATGTCATGACCGGCCTGCTCACCTACCACCCCGCAGCTAAAAGTAGAGAAAGGTGACTGAAAGAGGCTCGCCTCCTTCAGTCATGTTTTTCTCACCTGCCCGACCTCTATCGATAGGGCCGTACAGTATCTCCTGTCTCCTGAGCGTATCTCACTCTATCCAGGATATACTCTCTGACATTTTCCACATCACCCTCATCGAGTTCTGCTTTGAAAGAAACCATTCCCCTGCTTTCGAGTACGCCGCCCAACACCACTGACTTCCACGCCTCCGGAGAGCCGATGAACCCGGAAAAACGAAGATCGGGAACTACGCCACCACCAATCGCGCCAGCCCCATGGCAAACCACGCAATATCTGTCGTACACCTCATATCCCTTGCGGATTGATTCAGCATCTCCGGTTGACTTGTGAGCCTGCAGTTGCAATGGAGGTCTGTCATCAGCAGGGAGTTGTGCTTTACCGCCCATTTTGAAAACCAGCAATCGACTTTTGTTGACAGCGTAACCCAAGGCAGAGTCCTGAGTAAGCACCCCCGTCATCAACGGCATAATCCCTCCCCAGCCAACATTTACTGCCACATATTGTTCGCCACCAATCTTGTAGCTGATCGGCGCCGCGACAATGCCACCCTGGGCATTGAATCGCCACAGCAAGCTTCCATCTTTAGCGTTATAAGCATTGAAATAGCCGGTCGCAGCACCCTGGAATACCAGGTCACCTTCGGTAGAGAGCACACCTCCGTTCCATACTCCCGGGTAATTTACTCGCCAGATATCTTTTCCGGTGGTCAGATCTTTTGCCACCAATGAACCGAAGGTGGCCTCTTTCACTGCTTTGATAACAGCTGGGTCATCCGGTAATCCAGCAGCCTTAGTGTCTACACCCAGATTAACTGCCAGCCTTGACGGAGATTGCTCGTTCTCAGCCAGATACGGAAATGCACTTTCTTGAGTGGGGAGGAAAAGAACGTTTGTTTTCGGATTTAAAGACATCGAATGCCAGTTGTGTCCGCCCATCCAGGAGGGCTTAACCAGTGCAGGCTTGCCCGTCTTCCAGTACTCAGCCTCCGGGTTAACCACGGGACGACCAGACTCCAAATCGACATGGGAGGCCCAGGTGACATCCACAAAATTGTCCGCTGAAATCAGTTTGCCGTTGGTTCGATCAATAATGTACAGAAAGCCATTTTTAGGCGCCTGTATAGCAACCTTGGTTGGTTTCCCATCGATGTCCAGCTCTGCCAAAATAATGGGCTGAGTAGCGGTATAGTCCCAAGCTTCCCCTGGAGTAGTCTGGTAGTGCCACTTGTACTCGCCCGAATCTGCATCGACGCTCACTATGGAGGAGAGAAACAGGTTGTCTCCACCGCCTGGAGAGCGGATACTTGGGTTCCAGGGGGAGCCATTTCCGACGCCAAAAATAAGACTGTTCGTATCAGGATCATAAACGATTGAATCCCAGGCAGTCCCGCCTCTATCAATCTGAGTCTCTGTTTCCGACCATGTCTCTCTCATCATTTCCAGCGGCTCAACACCATCAGTATCACCACTTAATGGAGGTACCGTATAAAAGCGCCAGACCTGCATTCCGGTCTTAGCATCGTATGCCGATACATAGCCTTGGACACCGTATTCAGCACCGCCATTTCCAATATAGACCTTGCCTCTTGCCACCCGGGGGGCACCGGTAATAGTGTAATTCTTGGACGTATCAACAGTATTAACGCTCCACAATTTAGCACCAGATTTTGCGTCTAATGCGATCAGCCTGCCATCCAGTGTGGCCTGAAAAACCGTACCATCCGAGTAGGCCAACCCCCTTGTAACAGCGCCACAGCAACCTTTGACGCCGGTGGATTTAGGCACCTTGGGATCGAACTCCCACAACACCTCTCCTGTGGTCGCCGACAGCGCGTGTACGTGGTTCCATGCCGAAGTAGTGTAAACAACCCCGCCGATCATCAAGGGGGTAGCTTCCTGACCGCGGCTCTCCGGCAAATCGAAGTACCAGGCGAGGCTCAGATTAGCCACGTTCATATTGTTGATATCCGACAACGGTGAGTAGCGTTGCTCATAGTAATCGTTCCCATGAAGCTTCCACTCAACAACATCCACTGAAACCGCCCCGTCATTGTCAGATGGCTGACCAAAGGCGTTGAACACTGAGCAGATGGATACCAGCCCGGCTACTATATATGGCATCGAAAAAGATCTATTTATTATTCTCATGATATTAGTCGCTCACAACGCTTCCATAAAATCAGATTTAGGCGCACTACAGTCGTAGCACGTCCACGAATCCGGAATATCTTCCCACTTAGTACCCGGAGGTATATTGTCGTTGGGAAGGCCTTCGCCTTCATCGTAGATAAATCCACATACAATACATTCGTATTTCTTAGACATTACTCTTATACCTACTTCTCATCTTCTATTTTTATAAAATCCACTTTATCCCGGACTGAACAAGAGGGACACGACCAATCCTCAGGAATAGCGACCCATTCAGTACCGGCATCAATACCTTCGAACTCATCTCCTTGCTGTTCGTTGTAGATGTATCCACAACAAGGACATTGATACTTACTCATGATTTGCCACCTCTGCTGCGCCATATTTTTTATAAAGCTCTTCACGCTTGGAAGGTTCTACATTGACTTTGGTTATATCACCGCCGTACTGCTCTAAAACGCGATGATCCATAACTTTACGCCACAAAAACGGGAAATACGCCAATGTAAAACACCCGGCATAACCGCTAGGAAGCTCGGGCGCATCATCGCTTCGCAACACCTGATAGCGTCGCGTTGGACGAGAATGATGATCAGAATGGCGCTGCAAATGAAACGTCATCAGATTTGAAAAGATGTGATCGGCATTCCAGGAGTGTTCCGGGCGCGCTCTTTCATAGCGACCATCGGGTTGTTTCTGACGCAACAATCCGTAGTGCTCAATGTAGTTGGATGATGACAGGAACTGCCAACCCCACAGAGTGGAGATAATAATGAAAGGTACTACACTCCATCCCAATAGATATATAGCGGCACCGTACATCAGAAAGGTGACGTAAAAAGACTGCAGAATCTGGTTTTCAAAGCTGAAAATGGATTTGTGTTTTCTTCTCAGGCGCTCATTTTCATCACGAAATGCCCGATAAAACGCGCCCGGAATCTCTCTCAGAATAAATTTATAAAGCGTCTCGCCCATCCTGGCAGATGCAGGGTCTTCAGGGGTTGCTACATCTTTATGGTGACCGCGATTATGTTCCGCTGAAAAGTGACCGTACGCAGGTACCGCCAAAACCAACTTTGCAAGATTCTTCTCGAGGGTGTTGGTTTTGTGCCCCAGCTCATGTCCTACTACAAGCGCCAAACCGTTTGTCAGTGCTACACCGAGCGTCACACCAAGGTAATCCCATGATCCTTGAGCGTGGGTGGCGACCCACCAGGCACAATAGATCCAGGTTACGTAGAAAAAAGGAACCGACAAAAATGTAAGCCATTTATAATATGGGTCATTTTCGATTTCGTCCGACCAGGCGTCCGAGTAATTGCGATCATCCCGTCCCAGCACAAAATCTCCGACAGGGATAAACACATACCACAAAATAGGCGTTAACCAGGCATACAGAGCATTAGCTGTAGTTTGATAAAGCTGCACACCAATTATTGGCGTGATGGTAATCAGTAACGGTAACCACCATAAATAGCGGAAATTGTCTTTGGTTTTTAGTCTTTCAGTGGATTTTGAGAGAGTATCATCTGCCATGTTCATTACCAATTTTTTATAAAAATAATAGAGGTTAAGAAAATAGTCTCTTTAACGAGACAGATCTATCACGTTTGCGAACAGGCTATCCATTTTGCGAAGATATTTTTTTGGCGCGTCAGTTTAACTTCGAGTTGAACAGATAAAAGTGGAATTTTCTGGCGACCTTTATTCAAAGAGCCGTTATGAAAAAAAACATACATTGGGGCCAAACCAGTCTGAATCTAAAGGTGGCATATACGGTCATTAAATAGAGCTAATTCTTTAATGAAAATAACGGGTAATCCCGCATGTGTTTATTTTGTTTTTTTGAAGGTGAAGGGATTACAAATTAACCGGGGACGGGCGGCGACGAGAGATGAATCTTGGCGTTAATAGAAATCCGTATCCCTCTCGGCTATGGCCAAAGCAGGAAGACTACAACGTTCACCAAGTTGCGCGGGAAAATCTTTCCAAACGGCTACGCATCCCAACCCCTCGTGTAGTAACACGAGAGTTGGTAGTTCGTCTGTGATCCGGTATACCGCAGAAACTCCAGATTCGCTCCCTCAATATGCAGAGCACCCGACTCCGCCGTGGACTTATCGTACATCAGTATCGCTTTAACTCTCTCAGGCAAGAATTGTAATTTTCGAAATTTTATCCATTGCCATAATGCTGTGTATAGTCATCAAAGGAAAACACTGCGAGAACCCTTTTTCTTTATGACAATAGGTAATATTTACTGGGTTAATATGACCTGCCTGGCCACGACAACTAAGTTGGTACAGGCAGGAAAGAGCAGGCTCAATGAACGGGTATACCTTACCAACCATCGCCCAGGCACATACTTGATATACAACTGACCGTGATTGATGGATTGTAACCGCCTCTAGTTACGCCATCTCACGCTTTCTTTGACGCCAACAGAGCTTCCATTTTTGGGACTGCTTGCTCCATCAGGGCTTTCATCGCCTCAATATTCTTGGCCGTTTCGGGATCATCAAAATCCAGTAATGGGCTAAACAGGTCAATGCGGGACTCATTAATCCATTTCACAACAGCCGGCTCAGTTAGCCAGACCAGCATATTTCTGGAATTTCCGATAAAGCAGCGAAGGTAGTCCTCATCTCTGTAGGGCATGGGAACCGGCTGTGTCAGCTCATTTTTCCGGTCCTCATCAGCCGCGACATTAGCCTCTACATTACCGATAAAGCCAGCACTGTAAACCTGTTGGCACATCCGTACGTTTTGAAGGGTAATTGTATTTCCATCAAACACTTTGGTCAGTGGCATTTGAGGAAGCCCATCCGCTGAGCAGTCGACAAATACCGCATTAGAAGGTGTTTTGTGAGTGCCTTTGGAACATATCATCTCAGTAGGCGACACTGACTCAAGATAGCCTTTACGTACAACATTTTTAATCCGGCGTAACTGCTCGAGCTCCACCGGAGTAAACGTGGCACAACGCCAACGGGTGGGTTTCACGGAGGAATCCATCCTCTTCACCAGCTCCTTGGACTCCAGCAGATCGAAAAAATTATCGTAGTCGGACGCTTCAAGTGCCGTAGTGAGCGCTCCAATTGCATACTGGGTACAAGGACCGCTGAATCTGCGATCTGGCTCGACGGTGAATCGGTCAAACATCCACGCGTCGGATGGCATGATCCAGGTGATGTTATCCGGGTTGCATCCATTACTTAGCAAGAAGAGGCAGGCGTCCATGCCGGTTTTTCCGGAACCCACGATAACGATGTTCTCGTACTTTGGCGCAACATTGGGTAACTCATTCACCGGTACCACTACTGAACCACCGCTGCTGCTATAGGTTGGCGGCCGAGTCGCGGGAACGGTGATATTCATGTACGTACCATTGACGATCTTGCGTACCTGGAATTCATATTCAGTGCCGGAAACCAAATTTACAGCCGTGCCGTCTTCACGGTACTCGCACATTGGCAGATAGGTGACTCTTCCTGAGGTGAGGAAACGCCTGCGCATCACGTTATCAAAATAGGCAAGACATTCACCACCGCTCGCCAGTTCATAACAGCCTTTGTTGAAACCGATCTCGTCTACACGGTCACCACCGAGCTCAGTAGAGTTAACGCCGTAACACATCGAAGTCTGATGTAACCGCACAAATGGATAGGCGTAGTTCCAGTGTCCGCCTGGCTTAAAATTCTTGTCGACCATAACGATAGTAGCGTCGGTATGGGTAAGAATCTCATCGGCAAAGGCCATACCCATGGCGCCCGCACCGATAATCAAATAATCAGCTTCAATCTTGGAAATCATTCAAATACTCCCGAATAGTAGATGGACTCAACAGCAGAGTTGATCCGGTAGAAGATGATTAGGAAACGCATCCGCTACTGAATCCATCCGGGTTAACTATCACTCATAGTCCCGCAACAGATCGATATCGAACATTTCTTCCGTGACACGCTCTTCACGATCTTCCCAGCCAGCATCGACAAAAAATCCGCCAGTTCGCTTGGTTGTGTGGTTATTAACAATTGTAAATCTCCACTGGGCATCGCCCTCTGTAGGACGGAATGCACGACTGTCTTCCCAGGTGCGATACACATTGCCTCTCGGATCCCAAGTGGTGTGATACTGCATGTAGTACATCTCTTTATCGATCCAGGTTCGTCTTTTTGAGTACTGGTATTTTCCGGTCTTGTCGATAATGTCCAGAATCCATACCGGACGAAGTTCCAGCTCAAGGGACGTGTAGTTGCATTCGTCGTCGGCTAGTTTGCCGGGATCATAGACATAACCGGTTTCAGGTATGGACAGGATAAAGGCTTCACCAACCAGCTTGTATTCAAACGCATCAATGTCAGTTTTAACCCAATAGGCTCTCCAGTCATCCCAGGTAATATCGAGACCCGAAGCCAACGGATCCTGGGCGTCAGATCCCGCCATCACTCTTGTACGGCGCAGGCTGGGAATAAATACTTTGAAGTCATCCGCTTTACTATTGTCGGCATAGCGCTGACGAACACCTGCCAGTCCGCGAATATCAAAAGGCTCCTTAAAGAAAATTGAGCCGCCCTCGATAAAATCTTCTTTTCCGGACACGTCACCTTCAGGCCCGACATTTTGCCGATTGTGGTAATGCCACCACCAGAGATCAGCCTTGTATTGCGCATCGAGTTTGCTATCAGGGGTACAAGCTCTGAAGTGGATAGGCTCGAAGTTGAGCGTATCTGTGTTAACCGAATGAGCAACATATGACCAGTTCAACTCAAGACCATTCTGCGGGTTCAGGAAGGGAATTGAGGTGGCACCAGGCCCGGATAACAACGCATAGCTGCCATCGGGATAGACCAATTCGCCTTTGTCAAACATGGAATCTATCTTCTCGTATTGTTTTCAAATCACTTTTGCGAAATGGCTTTGACGCCAATAACGAAAAGCGCACCAATGGCAAGAACTCCAAAGAGATAAGCGGGCCCCAATGCGATAACACTCACAATATCTCCTGCCCCGAATACGTTGTCGCCAAAACTCAGTCCGCGATTGGGTGTCAGATTTCCAAAGAAGTAGAAAATCACATTACTCCACCCGTCACCCACGATAATCCAGCCGAGATTTCGTTCAGCTCTTGCTGAAAACGCTAACGTGGGTAGGACAAAGGCAACCGCGATCACCATCATGCCGTTAAGAGCAGGGCCGGTATGCGCTTTCCTCCAACCTTCGGCTGTGCCGGGTATATCAAAATTCAGAATAAAACCGGGGTATATTTCGAACCCCCCAAGGAGATGCATCCAATACCCAAGGCCGAAAAGCAGGGTACAAAGGATCATCAATATTCCATGGCCTGCCATAGTTTTTTGAAAATTCATATCTGTCACCGTTCTAGTTATTTAGTTGTTGCTATATCAGCTTTTACTTTTTAGCAATTTGCACTGTCTGTGAAACAGTAAACTCTTTTAATCCATCCGTACCGAATTCAACGCCAAACCCGGATTCCTTGACACCGCCAAAAGGCGCGTTGGGTTGCAGCGCAGCATGGTTGTTAACCCATGCTGTGCCACACTCCAATCGAGTCGCAAGGTGAGTTGCCCTTTCCGTATTCGTTGACCAAACCGAACCACCCAACCCCAGAGAGGTTGCATTTGCTTTTTCAAGCACCTCTTCGACATCACGGAATCGGAGAATCGGGAGAATGGGACCAAAAGGCTCTTCTTTTACAAGACGGGCATCTTCAGGAACATCGACAGCAATGGTGACGGGGAAGAAAAATCCTGGCCCTTTTACAGGCTCACCCCCGGATAGAAAACGTGCTCCTCGAGCTTTTGCATCCTTAGCAATAGCACACACTTTCTCGAACTGCGCCCGGTTTTGAATGGGTCCGAAATCGACTTCAGTTTCGCCGTTACCACTCACCATCTTATTGGCGATTTCAGCAAGTGCATTACTCAAATCGTCGTAAACCGACTCGTGAACATAAAGGCGCTTGATTGCGGCGCAGGTTTGTCCATTGTTTATCATTGCCGCCGCAAAGATCTTAGGAGCCATCTCTTCTACATCGGCATCAGGCAAGACTATTGCAGCGTCGTTACCACCCAACTCCAGGGTTAGTCTCTTGAGGTTCGATGAGGCGCCCTCCATTACCTTCTTACCGGTTTGTGTAGAGCCGGTAAAAACTATTTTGTCGATTCCCGTATGACGGGCCATGGCAGCGCCAAGTGCCCCATCACCCGTAACAACATTGAATACACCGCTTGGCAATATTTCATTAATGAATTCTGCTGCGCGCATAACCGCAAGGGGTGTGTACTCTGAAGGCTTGACAACAACTGTATTTCCAGCTCTCAAGGCAGGCATTGTGTGCCATATCGCAATTAGCAGAGGATAGTTCCACGGGGTAATAGAACCTACAACACCAAGCGGTTTGCGATGTATCTCAATTCGGGCATCGTCGTTATCCTGAATAACTTCTACAGGAAGAGACATATCCGCTGTAGCGTGTGACCAGACAACAGCACCGCCTATTTCGAAACGTGCCCCCAGGCCGGCAAAGCCATTGAATGGTTTGCCTTGTTCCAGGGTAACCAATCTTGCTAGTTCTTCGGCGTTATCATCAAATGCCTGACCAATGGCATGGATCAGACGTGCACGCTCTTCTTCTCCAGTGGATGACCAGGATGGAAATGCTTTTCGGGCTGCCTCTACTGCATCATCTAAATCTGTTTTCGAAGCCATCGGACATTTGGCAATGACAGTTTCGCTGGCAGGATTAATGACATCAAACGTTTCAACGGTAGAGACTTTTTTTCCGTTAATGATCATTTTAAAATCAAACATACCCCAACCCTTAATATTTATTTGAGTTCACTCTAGCAGATGGCTGCTAAATCCGTTTGCACACCAGGGAACTCGCTTCTTGACTGAGAGTGAAGCTAGTTTTCTACTCACGGAGAGGGAATATATTTTTTAAAGTTATCCCCCCGTCATCAAAGCCTGGAGTCTGTTATCGGGGTTTTATTGCATTCGAAGTCAGGCCTTTTTCAGACCTCATTATTATCATCGTTAATACTATTTTGAGCGCAGCCGGTATTTTTCTGCGGGACAGTCAAAAGGCGATTTCTACAAAGAACGCTTAAATTATAGTAACCTTCGATCAATAAGGTACTGACTAACTCCATCAGAGAAACTTTCAGAAGCAGCCGATAAAAGACGTTTTGTGAAAATTCACTTTCCTTCAAATTACGGTACCAACTATTGGCCTATTTACTCACGATCAATTTTCAGGAGAGGTGGGTAGCTCTGTATTTTGCTGGAGATTCACCAAATTCGCCCTTAAATGTTCGACTAAAATGGGAGGAGTCTTTGAACCCAAATTGGAAGCAGATATCTGAAACAGAGTAGTCTTTGTACATCGGATCCGAGAACGCCATCTTGCAACTGTTCAAGCGTGCTCGGATTATATATCTGGATACGGTGGTCTCCTCTGACTCAAACAACATATGGAGATACCGCGTGGTTATATCGTGTGCACGTGCAATGAGGTCAGGACATAGCCGTTCATCGCACAGGTTTTTACGGATAAACTGTTTTACTCTACGGAGATACTCCTTCTTCACGCCATCCTGCATAAGATCCTTGCGCCGGGCTTGGAGAGCATAACAGAGGGTGGTCGACAATAGATCCATTACGTTGAGCTCAAGACGCTTGGCGAGATTGCCATCCATTGTCCCAAGCTTGTATGCCATGGACGAGACAAAGTTGGTAAATATCCCATTTGCACCGTCCGCCGAATCCATTCTCATACCAAGAAACTGGGAGGGAGTGTCGACACACTCTTCCATTATATCGACGGGAACAGACAAAACAACCTGACAAAACTCTGATGGAAACTCCAGGTCGTAGGGCTCTGAATTTCGACAAAGCGTGAAATCCCCGGGGAGCAATCGGGTATTCTGCCCCCAATGGCGCACGTAACCTTCGCCCTCTATCTGTATTTTTACCAGGTAACTGGCATCTGCATAGGTAGCAATATCCGCGCAACGTCGGCTCACCAGCAATGGTGAACCATTAACCGCTGAAAACCCCAGAGAACCGAGCCGCTGGGATACAAGCCCTCCCCTGAACTTAGACCTCAGCCCGACATTGACGTCCACTGACATGGGACAGAACGTTTCATGAACGAGCGCTTCAAACGGCTCCAAACTACAGGACTTAGAAAGGGTGCTCATAGGACTTATTGCCATGATTAATCACCTCACCACACCACCAATCTTTTGTTTATATTAATACATCGGTACAAGCGCAAAACCCACCGACTTTAAACCATCCAGAAAACGCCGTTTTGAGCTTGTACCGGTTAAAACCACTAACCTCGTTCCTTGAGTGTGGATCATATTTGCTCATTATGCGATGAAAAGCTTACATTCTTAAACCGGGAAGTACCGTACTAGTCTTCGAATTTACATAAAACCCTACTTTTCAATCAGGTGCACGTTACGATTTTACTAAACACCACCCTGGGCGTGACATTAGTAAACTGTGGCACGTCTGCAGACACCTCGGCCCCCTTGGCAACAACAGCAGCCTGTAACCCCTCGCTGGTTTCAAACAGTAGATCTACCGACGCGTATTCGCAGGGATGGCCGGTAGGAGATCGCCCGGTATCCGTGCGCAAGATATTACCCTTATAACCGTAGTCTGAAAAAAGTTGTTCACACAACGGCAGGTGGTTTTCCCGATAGTAAATATGGTCAAACTGACTACCCTCTTTAATAGGGTAGCTGACTGTCATACAAAACATCACCGACACTCCTCTATTTTTGATCAAAGTCTACGATAACCGTATCTGATATTGGGTGGGCCTGACATGACAAGATGAAGCCCTCGGCAATCTCCGACTCTTCCAGGCCATGAGTTATATCCATATCAACCTGCCCTTCAACCAGTTTGGCCTTGCAGGTCGAGCAAACACCAGCTTTGCAAGAGTACGGCAGGTCAAGGCCATTATTCATGCCGGCATCCAGTATATTCTCGCCATCAGCCATTAGCTCAAAGCTGCTGCTTCGACCATCCTGAATTACAGTAACCTGGCTGACCTTTCCACCGTAGTGATTGGCGCGCGCGTGGTGTTTCTCGATTACCTTTTGTGCGTCTTCTGCAGACGAGGCAAAGAGTTCATAGTGAATGTTATCCTCTTGAGCTCCCACGCTACGAAAGCCCCGGGAAACTTCGGAAATCATCGACTCAGGTCCACAAACAAAATATTCATCGAAGCTGGCAAGATCGACAAGTTGCTGGTTGAGTTCCGCTCCCTTGCGGTTATTTAATCGACCATTGAGAACGTCTGCCCCTTGATCTTCCTTACTTAGGATATTTACCCAGTGCAACCGTGTCATGTACTTGTTTTTGAGAAAGCTCAAAGCCTCCCTAAACATGATGGTATTACTACGCTGATTACCAAAGAGTAACGTGACGGTACTATTGGGCTCCCCTTCCAGAATCGATTTCACGTTGGATATCACTGGGGTAATACCGCTGCCTGCAGCCAGAAAAAGGTATTTTCGCGACGCTGCTGGGTCCAGATCTGTATAGAAATTACCCTGAGGTGTCATCACGTCGACCGTATCCCCTACTTTTAGCGAGTCGTTAACAAAATTCGAGTAAACACCACCCTCAACGCGCTTAATCGCAATCTGAAGCTTGTTGTCGTTAATGCCCGAACAGATCGAGTAGGATCGACGAACTTTCGCGCCGTCCAGCTCCGACTCGAGAGTCAGGTACTGCCCCTGTTTAAAAGAAAAGTCCTCTTTCAGTTCATCGGGAACTTGAAAGGTCACCTTGATAGCATTTTCTGTCTCCGGCTCTACAGCGGCGACAGCCAGATTATGAAATATTGTCTCAGCCATAACGGTTTCCTAAATCGGTTTAAAGTGGTCAAAAGGCTCCCCACAGGCAATACACTGATAAAGTGCCTTGCATGCCGTGGTGCCAAATTCACTGAGTTTTTTTATCTCGTCTGAACCGCAACAGGGGCATGAAACCCCGCTCTCCGAACCAACATTGATCACAGGAGGGGCAATGCCTGAAGTGCGCAATTTTTCCTTCGCTTCATCAGACATCCAGGAGGTGGACCAGGCTGGAGAAAGACGGCTAACCACTTCACTTCGGTAACCGGCTTTTTCCAATGCTGCCACCAGATCTTCTGCCATTACAGACATGGCAGGGCATCCGGAATAGGTCGGGGTTATGGTAACGACGACTCTATCGCCGTCCATCTCCAGATCCTGCAGAATGCCCATCTCCCACAAGCTCAGAGCAGGAATCTCAGGGTCCTTCACTGCGTCCAGCAGATCCCATATACCCGCCAGAGAAGAGCTGGCGCGACGCATACGGCGCGCATGTTCTTCTGCAGGAATAGTGGGAATCAGGTTCGAACTGGACATAGCGGCCTACCACTGCAGTCCAGGATAAGCGCGTTGCACAAACTGCATATCCGAGAGGATGTGGCCCAGTGCTTCAGTGTGCGTACCCTCACGTCCACCGCGAATACTCCAGTCGCCGACGGGCTCTTTCAGGTTGGCCTGGGCCAAGGTGGCGCGTACCGTGGCATACCAATCATTCTCTAACGCAGCAGCATCTACACCGATTCCGGCTTCTGCTAACTCACGTTCCAGGTCATCCATTTCGAACATCTCCGGAACATAGCCCCACAGATTTTCCACAGCTTCCTGCATCCTGCGGTTACTCTCCTCGGTGCCATCCCCGAGGCGCAGCATCCAGTCGTAGCTGCGGCGCAGGTGGTAACGACTCTCTTTAACCACCTTGTCGGCAATCGCTGCCAGAGTCTGATCCGATGATTTCTGCAATTGCTGCATGTACGCCAATGTGTATACATCCACAAAATACTGGCGCACCATGGTGAAAGCGAAATCACCATTTTTTAGCTCATGGATCAACAGGTTTGTAAATTCGCGGTTGTCACGGGTGTACGCGTAGGTATCTTCTGTAGAACCATCACCTGCCAGTTCTGCAGCATAGCTGTAGAACATCCGCGCACGACCAATGAAGTCAAGGGCCACATTGGTCAGGGCAAGGTCTTCCTCGAGGAAGGGACCAAAGCTGCACCATTCAGACAATCGGTGTCCCAGCACCACAGCGTCATCGCCAAGACGAATCGCATATTTCATTACAGACATAACCTGCTCCTCTACATGTTGTTAACTGCTTTAGGCAGTTGGTAATGAGTTGCATGTCGGTAGGGTTTGTCGTCGTGAGGGTCGTAGAAACTGTCGCAATCACCCTCCTGGGATGCGGTAATATCCGACGAATTGATCACCCATATGCTCACACCTTCGCTTCGGCGGGTATAAATATCACGGGCGTACTCCAGCGCCTGCTTTGGGTCCTCGGCGTGCAAGCTACCCACGTGCTTGTGATCAAGACCCCGTCTGGAGCGAATAAACACTTCATACAATTTCATATGTTCAGACATAATCTACTCTCCTAGGCAGCTGTTCTGCCGGCACGTTGTTTTCTCTTATCTTCGTGAGCAGCGATCGCATCGCGTACCCATTGACCCTCTTCATGAACCTTGATGTGATGCTGCATCCGCTGACGGTTACAGGGGCCATTGCCCGAGATCACCTGCTGAAACTCCTCCCAGTCGATCTCACCGAAATCGTAGTGTCCACGCTCTTCGTTCCATTTCAATTCGGGATCGGGAATATTGAGACCAATCTCCTCCGCTTGAGCAACCGACTGATCGACAAACTTCTGTCGCAACTCATCGTTACTCTGACGCTTGATCTTCCACTTCATTGATTGGGCACTGTGCGCAGACTCTGCATCGTGGGGTCCAAACATCATGAGGGCCGGCCACCAGAAACGGTTCATGGCATCCTGAGCCATCGCCTTCTGCTCATCGGAACCCTGCATTAGGGTCATCATGATGTGGTAACCCTGACGCTGGTGGAAACTCTCCTCTTTACAGATGCGAATCATTCCCCTCGAATAGGGCCCATACGACGTTCGCTGCAGAGAAACTTGATTAACAATGGCAGCGCCATCCACCAGCCAACCTATCGCTCCGATATCTGCCCAGGTCAATGCCGGATAATTGAAAATAGACGCATACTTGGCGACACCATCGTGAAGCGCTTGGATCAGCTCTTCCCGACTTACGCCCAATGTTTCAGCAGCGCTGTAGAGGTATAGTCCGTGACCACCTTCATCCTGGACCTTGGCTAGCAAAATACACTTGCGATGAAGTGACGGCGCCCGCGTGATCCAGTTTCCTTCCGGCTGCATTCCAATCACCTCGGAGTGCGCATGTTGTGAAATCTGGCGAATCAGGTTTTTTCGATACCCGTCAGGCATCCAGTCTTTCGGCTCGATTTTCTCTTCCGCCTCAATTCGCGCCAGAAATTCTGTTTCTCGCCGTTCAACTTCAGTTTGTTTAAGTTCGCTCATCGTTTATCTCCCGGTTGGGTTCAATTCTTTCAAACACGCTCGATAATCAGGGCAATACCTTGCCCTACACCAATACACATGGTGCAAAGCGCATACTTGCCTTGGGTTCTGTGCAACTGGTACATAGCCGTGGTCACCAGCCGAGCCCCACTCATTCCCAAAGGGTGGCCAAGCGCAATTGCCCCGCCATTGGGATTGACTCGTTCGTCACTGTCGCTGAGACCGAGGGCTCTTGTCACAGCCAGCCCCTGAGCTGCAAAAGCTTCATTAAGCTCAATTACCGACATATCTGACAGCGTAAGACCTGTTTTAACCAGCACCTTGCGACTCGCTTCGTAGGGGCCATACCCCATGATTCTCGGTTCAAGCCCAGAACTGGCCATCGCCAGTACTTTTGCTTTTGGGGACAAACCATGTTTTTCTACTGCCTCCGGCGAAGCCAGCAACAGCGCGCAGGCACCGTCATTAACGCCGGATGCATTGCCAGCTGTAACAGTGCCTCCCTCTCGAAAAGGCGTCCCAAGCTTCGCCAACCCTTCCAGAGTGGTATCAGCCCGCGGGTGCTCGTCCATATTCACAACCAGCGGGTCAGCCTTTCTTCGAGGCACATGCACAGGCGTTATTTCTTCAGCCAGCCGCCCTTCCTGTTGCGCCAAGATTGCTTTTTGCTGTGATCTAAGGGCAAAAAGATCCTGGTCTTCACGGGATACCTGAAATTGTTCGGCAACGTTTTCCGCCGTTTCAGGCATAGAGTCGATACCGTATTGTTGCTTCATCAATTTATTGACAAAACGCCAACCAATTGTAGTGTCGAACATCTCCGCATTACGACTGAATGCTGACGTCGATTTTCCAAGGACAAAAGGTGCCCTTGACATAGACTCCACGCCTCCCGCGATTGCGAGATCGACCTCTCCAGCTTTGATCGCTCTGGCGGCAGATCCCACGGCATCCATCCCGGAACCACAGAGGCGATTAACAGTAACGCCCGGCACTTCAACAGGTATACCCGCCAATAAAGCACTCATTCGGGCCACGTTACGGTTGTCTTCACCAGCCTGATTGGCACAGCCAAACCATATATCGTCTACCTCGGACCAGTTCACTGACGGATTTCGCTCCATGAGTACACGCAGGGGAATTGCGCCAAGATCATCAGCCCTGATCATTGAGAGAGCTCCGCCATAGCGTCCTATCGGTGTGCGGATCCCATCACAAATGTATGCGTCTTTCATTGAGCAGCCACTCCTGTCTCTTCTTCTACGAGTTTTGTACCAATCCGGTAGGCATTACCCCGGAAAATCGCTATAGGCTTGGCGTCCTGGTTAGTGACTTCCACGTCGTAGACTCCGGTCCTACGCCCCTGGGACACTTGCATGGCCACCGCTGTCAACTTGTCACCCAGCTTCGCCGGAGAGATGTAATCTATGCGGGCACCTGCAGCCACCGCGCTGAGATTTTCACTGTTACATGCGAATGCAAAAGCGCTATCTGCCAGAGAAAAAATCAGCCCCCCATGACATAGGCCATGACCATTTGCCATCTCCTCGACAACGGTCATACTCAAGGTTGCACAGCCCGGTGACACGCCTTCCACATTCATACCCATTGATTGGGATGCCCTGTCTGCAGACCACATCACATCAGCACAAGCTTTGGCCAATACCACTGCATCCATATCGCTATTCACCCTTGTAAACAGGAGCACGCTTGGCAAGAAATGCTTTCACACCCTCCTGATAGTCATGGGTTTTACCAGCAGCCCGCATGAGCTCTTTTTCTACTTCAAGCTGCTCGTCGAGTGAATTGGTGGCGGAAAGAGCGAAGGCTTGCTTGGTAAACGCAAAACCTATAGTAGGCTGTGTCGCCATCTGTTTGGCGAGCCCCAAAGCGGTCTCCATCAACTTTTCGTCATCAACCACTTCCCAGATCATGCCCCATGCCTGGGCCTGCTCAGCAGATATTTTTGGACCTAACATGGCGAGGCCCTTGGCACGAGCCATACCCACGAGCCTCGGTAATGTCCAAGTTCCGCCGGAGTCGGGAATCAGCCCCAGCTTGGAAAAAGATTCAATAAAACTTGCCGAACGGGCAGCAATGACGATATCGCAAGCAAAGGCAATATTTGCTCCCGCACCAGCGGCCACACCATTCACGGCACAGATCACCGGCTTTTCCATGGTTGTCAGTAAACGAATCAGCGGGTTGTAATTTTTCTCCACCGACTCGCCGAGATCCGGGGTACTCTCACCAGGATCAACAGCCCTGTCATTTAGATCCTGACCTGCGCAAAACCCACGACCATTTCCGGTTAGCAGCAGAGCTCTAACAGATTTATCCGAGGCCACCGCAGTCAGAACACTCCTTACTTCAGCGTGCATATCACTGGTAAAGCTGTTTAGGGCAGCAGGTCGATTGAGTCGAAGCAACCCAACGCCCTCTGTAATTTCGAATTCAATATGTTCATAACTCATTTGTCTGCTCCTCAACCTTCGCGCCGTTCAACAAGCGTCAGAATGTCATACAGAGCAACCAACTCCTCATTTTGATTCGTTACTTCGATCGCCCATCTCACGACACCATTAGGCTTTTCTTCGCCCCGTTGCGCTTTCTTGACCTTGCTCTTAACAGTGAGTTTTGCCTGTATCGTGTCGCCTGCGCCTACCGGCTCTACAAACCGGAGATTGTCGAGGCCGTAGTTGGCCAGAACAGGACCGGGAGCGGGATCAACAAACAGGCCTGCCGCTGCTGCAAGAACAAAATAGCCGTGTGCTACGCGCTTACCAAACAAGGATTCTTTGGCTGCCTGCTCGTCAAAATGGGCATAGAAGTGATCCCAGCTGATACACCCGAAGTTGACAATGTCGGCTTCTGAAACCGTTCTACGGTGGGTAATAATTTGCTCACCAATCTGGAGCTCCTCAAAGTACTTCTTGAAAGGGTGAACAGCATCCCCACAGGTACGGGAGCCGGCATGAAACTCTTTGGTAACAGCCGTCAACGATGTCGGTGACCCTTGCAGAGCTGTGCGTTGCATATAATGTTTGATGGCACGGGCACCGCCCAGCTCTTCACCACCACCGGCGCGCCCCGGTCCGCCATGAACCAGATTCGCAAGCGGCGATCCATGTCCTGTTGACTCTGCGATACAATCGCGATTCAGAATCAACATCCGACCATGATAGGGCGCCGTCTCCAGCACCACCTTGCGGGCCTCGTCGTTGTTATAGGTGTAGAGAGAACTGACCAGACTGCCTTTACCTAGTCGAGATATAGCGATGGCATCTTCTAACGTGTCATAGGGCATGACCGTACTTACAGGGCCAAACGCTTCTACCTCGTGAACCAGTGTCTTCTTGAATGGATCATCGCAATGCAGCAGGGTCGCGGGATAGAAGGCACCACTCTCGTTATCCGCACCTTGTATCGCAAACTCCTCACCGCCTCCCAGCACGATGTCGCATTCAGCTGAAAGCTGCTTTACTTTGTCTTGAACATCCAACGCCTGATCACGACCAGCCAACGCGCCCATTCGCACCCCCTCAACCGAGGGGTTACCAAGAGTGGCTTTACTCAATCGTTTGGTTAACCCTGATACGACGGCGTCAACCATTTCCCGGGGCACAATCACCCGTCGAATGGCGGTACACTTCTGGCCCGCCTTTGTGGTCATCTCCTTGGCCACTTCCTTGATAAAAATATCGAATTCCTCATCACCTTCTGACACAGTTTTACCCAGAATTGCGCAATTCAGGGAGTCTGCTTCCATGGTGAAAGGAATTGAGTTTGCAACGATATTGGGATGGGTTCGCAATTTTTGCCCGGTACTTGCCGAACCAGTGAAGGTGACGACATCCTGTTCGTTAAGGTGGTCAAGCAAGTCTCCGGTACTACCACAAATCAATTGTATGGAACCTTCCGGAAAGAATTTGCCCTCGACCATTTCCCTGACCATCGCCTGGGTCAGGTAGCACCCCGGGGTGGCCGGCTTGATAATGACGGGCATGCCTGCCGCAAGAGTAGGAGCAACTTTCTCCAGCATTCCCCAGCACGGAAAATTGTAGGCATTAATGTGCACCGCAACGCCCGGCTTGGAGGTGAGTATGTGCCTGCCAACAAAGCTTCCCTTGGCAGACAATCGCTCTAGATCCCCTTCTACCGCAATAACATCATCAGGAAACTCGCGACTTACAAGGCTGGCATAGCTGAATACTGTACCGATACCGCCCTCTATATCGATCCAACTATCAGCTCGGGTAGCGCCGGTTTTCATGGACAAGGCGTAGAACTCTTCTTTCTTCCCCATCAAATGCTTTGCCATGGCCTTGAGTGCGGCTGCACGCTCGGTAAAAGTCATAGCACGAAGTGCAGAGCCACCTGTATTGCGACCGTAGTTTGCAACTTCAGCGAAATCTATACCTGAGCTTGTTACTTCGAAAATCGGCTCTCCGGTAATCGCGTCATAGAGGGTAACGCCTTCCCCATCACCCTCTTGAAATCGACCCATTACGTAGCTCTGCAACTTCATTTCGTCGCCTCCGAAATATTAGTTTTATTTAATTGAACACATCATGATACATTTATTTATATTATACAAGTTTTTGTGTAATACTTTTTAGAAATTAAAACACTATGAATGGCTGCAGCCTTTCGTGGACCACCCGAAAACAACAGGAGGCAGGAGAGCAGACAATGAAGAGACGGCTAATTAGTTACGATGTAATCGATAAGATTGGGGTAATCAGGCTCAACAACCCACCGGTAAATGCACTGTCTCAGCAAGTGCGGCAGGAGCTACTGGAAGTGCTTAACAAGTCTGCTGCCGACCAGTCTCAGGTAGTCTTACTACTCTGCGAAGGAAGAACATTCATAGCCGGAGCAGATATAAAAGAGTTCGGAGCTCCCCCGAAAGAGCCTTATCTTCCCGATCTGATTTCTGCAATTGAAGAGAGCAACAAACCGTTTGTAGTCGCCCTCCACGGAAATACGTTGGGAGGTGGATTGGAGCTCGCGCTGGGAGCGCATTATCGGATTGCCGAGATTTCTACAAATCTTGGCTTACCTGAAGTCAAGCTTGGGATAATCCCCGGTGCAGGAGGCACACAGAGACTTCCCCGACTGGTCGGAGCAGAACAAGCTCTGGATATGATAACCAGCGGGTCTCCAATATCCGCCACAAAAGCATTTGAAGTGGGTCTTGTGGATAAGCTGACTGATGGTGATCTGGAGCGGGCAGCCATGAGTTATTGCAGAGAACTGTCATATACCAATTCGGTTCCTCGCCGCACAAGGGAACAGCCCGTGACCACCCCTGATGATGATTTTTTCGAGACCTATGGAGAGAAGATCGTCCGTAAAACCCGTGGCGAACTGGCACCGGGCTATATCATAGATCTGGTAAAAAAAGCATCATTACTGCCTTTTTCAGAGGGGATGAAAGAAGAACGGAAACGTTTTCTCGAGTGCAGGGATTCAATACAGTCAGCAGCCTTGCGTCACGTTTTCTTCGCTGAACGGGCATCATCCAAACTGCCAGACATCCCTGACGATACCCCGACTCTTCCGGTCAAATCAGTTGCCGTTATTGGTGCGGGCACAATGGGCGGCGGTATCGCCATGTGCTTTGCCAACGCCAACATCCCGGTAACTATCGTCGATACTTCAGAGGAGTCTTTAGCTGTCGGCTTGCAACGAATACAGGATAACTACGGGGTTTCCATTAAACGGAACCGCTTCAGTCAGGAACAGGTAGACCGGTTTCTCGCAAACCTAAATACGACCACCGATTACAACAAGATCAGCCAGGTGGATATGGTTGTTGAGGCGGCCTTTGAGAACATGGCTGTAAAAAAAGAGATTTTTTCAACCCTTGAAAAAACATGCAAGCAGGAGTGTATTCTGGCAACCAACACATCTTATCTCGACATCAACGAAATTGCTCAATCGATCCAAATCCCTGGCAGTGTCATTGGGGCACATTTTTTCAGCCCCGCCAACGTCATGAAATTACTGGAAATTGTCAGAGGGGAAAAAACTGCGCCGACGACCATCAAGACCTTGATCTCAACAGCCAAGAAAATTGGAAAAATTCCAGTCACGGTTGGGGTATGTCAAGGTTTTGTAGGAAACAGAATGCTGAAGAGCTACGTCAGACAAGCTCAATTACTGTTGCTGGAGGGCGCATCTCCCGAGGAGATAGACAATGCAATGGAGAGATGGGGAATGGCAATGGGCCCCCTTGCGGTGGGAGACCTCGCAGGCATCGACATTAGCTATCGCTCTCGTCGGGATCAGGGCATCCCGTCTCACTCGGTCAAGGAGCATGACCTGGCGGACACCCTGGTTGAAATGAACCGGCTGGGCCAAAAGACGGGCGCTGGATATTACAAATACGATAGCACCAATCGACAACGTCTCTCTGACCCAGAACTGGAAAAACTGGTAGAGAGCATAGCAACCAAATGGGGTGTGAAACGCAGAAGTATTACTGAAGACGAGATCGTAGATCGGCTCATATTTGCGCTGATCAATGAAGGCGCTTCCATCGTACGGGAAGGAATTGCTGCCCGCCCTTCAGATGTGGATATTGTCTATATTAACGGGTATGGCTTTCCCAAGTGGCGTGGCGGGCCGATGTTTTATGCGGATCAATATGGATTGACTAAAATCCTAACCCGGCTTGAGCAGCTATATATCAGCACTGGTGATGAGTTCTGGCGACCAGATCCACTATTAATTGATCTTGCAGAAAAAAACAACGCGTTGAGCTCACGTAATTAATATTAAAAGCACAAAAAAATGCCCCGCTTTGCGGGGCCGAAGGTAGGAATCACTCGCAATGAACGATTTTTTAAAGAGATAGCTGATTTCTATTACTTGCTCCGCAGGTCTATGACCCGTTTTGCTTTCCCTTCTGAACGGGGAATGCCTCCTTGATCGTGTACTGTCACCTGGGTTGAGATTCCAATAAACGACTTGATCTTGTGCTTTAGGTCTTTCGCTGCTTCATCCTTGCTGTGAGAAGCTTCCCCTCCTGCCAATTCCACATGAACCGCAATAGAGTCCAGGTGGCCATCTTTACTCACTTCAAGGTAGTAATGAGGCGACAGCGCCTGGATAGATAGCAACTGCTCCTCTATCTGGGAGGGAAACACATTGACCCCACGGATAATCAGCATGTCATCGCTGCGTCCGGTGATTTTATCCATACGACGCATGGTTCGCGCAGTACCTGGGAGCAACCGGGTCAAATCCCTGGTTCGGTAGCGTATTACCGGCATTGCCCGCTTCGTTAAACTGGTAAAGACAAGTTCGCCCTCTTCTCCATCAGGCAGTACCTCTCCAGTCTCCGGATTAATAATTTCGGGATAAAAGTGATCCTCCCAAATGGTAGGGCCATCTTTGGATTCCAGGCATTCCTGTGCCACCCCGGGACCCATCACCTCTGACAAACCATAAATGTCCACTGCGTCCAGATTGAGGCGAGCCTGCATCTCCTGACGCATTGCATCGGTCCAGGGCTCCGCACCAAAAATGCCTGCTCTTAGGGACAATTGGCTTACATCCACACCCTGACATTCCAGTTCGTCAGCGATATTGAGCATATAAGACGGGGTAACCATTATGATATCCGGATCAAAATCCTGTATCAGTTGAACCTGTTTTTCTGTTTGACCACCGGACATGGGTATCACTGTGCAACCCAGCCTTTCCGCTCCATAGTGAGCACCAAGCCCACCGGTAAACAGTCCATAGCCATAAGCTACATGTACCTTATCACCAGCGTGACCACCCGCAGCCCGTATCGAGCGCGCCACCACATCTGCCCAGACATTGATATCGGACTGGCTATAAGCGACAACGGTAGGTTTTCCCGTTGTGCCGCTGGAAGCATGAACCCGGACGACCTCCTCCATCGGGAGAGCAAACATTCCGAACGGATAGTTGTCCCTCAAGTCCTGTTTTGTGGTAAAGGGAAATTTGGCTATATCTGACAAGCTTTTCAGTTCGTCAGGATGAACACCGTGATCATCAAACTTCTTTCGGTAAACTGGCGAATTGTTGTAAACGTGATGAAGCGTCTCTGACATGCGCTGTAACTGAAGACTCTGCAACTCATCGAGACTTGCTCTTTCGATATCGTGCAGGGGGTCCAAACAAGGCTTATTACTCATAACGACCTCTCTGGTGTAGCTTTGTTATGTCTCTATTCAGGACACCTTTATAATACATAATTTTTGTTTATTCAATTTTTTTTGTAATATATAATTGCTTGCAGAACACCGGGATCAGCAGCTTACGCTCCCCATACTGCTATCCTCCTGCTATTATTTCGCCTTCTATAGAATGTAGTTCACAATAAATGTCGCAACCTACCTGTATTGAAAAGCTGATTCATGAGTTCAGAAACCGCAGCCCAATGCGGGTACCCTCTCTGATATCGACAGTTTTCGGCGATGTGTTAACACAACATGGCGGGGTAATCTGGCTCGGTAGCCTCGTAAAAGCGCTCTCACCGCTGGGGGTGGACGAGCGTCTTGTCCGCACCTCCGTGTTCCGCCTCGTCAAGGATGGATGGTTAAAGTCCCACAAACTGGGCCGCAGAAGCTACTACCAACTGACAACCTACGGCACGCGCGAGTTCCAGCGAGCTGCTAACCGCATCTACAATATGGAAAAGCCCGAATGGAATGAGAAGTGGCAACTGGTATTCCCCCGGGATATACCTGATGACAAGAAAGAGCCTCTCCGGCGCAGCCTTCACTGGCAGGGATTCAGACAAATAGCCGCCGGAGTCTTTGCCCGTCCTGAAACAGATCAAAAAGAACTGCTTGAAATCATCGAAGAGTTCTCGATTGAAAGTAATGTTTTTCTTTTAAATGGATATGCCGACAACTCGACACCACACCTGGTTGTTCAGGACTTGGTGGAAGAAAATTGGGAGCTGGGCAAAATCGCAAAAAAATATAAAGAATTTATCCGCCGTTTCAGTCCCCCGCGAAAATGGTTAGAAACTCACCAGGCAGATCCAGAATCAGCATTTTTTGCCAGGACACTATTGATTCACGACTATCGCAGGATTCTCCTTCAAGATACATCACTACCGGAAAAACTGCTCCCCCCATCATGGCCGGGCCTAGTCGCACAACAATTAACCAGAGAACTTTACTTGGCCCTTAGCACCCAATCAATTGTACATATCACGTCATCCATGGAGAACGATTCGGGGCCACTACCAAAACCATCAGATGAATTTTATCGCCGGTTTAGTGTTAAAGTTTGAATCTAGAAACTTCACCCTAACAAACTTTTCGAGGGAAGAAATGCCAATTTACGCAATCGAAAACCAAATCCCAGTTGTAGATCCTAAAGCGTTCGTCCATCCAACTGCAGTAGTAATAGGAGACGTTATTATCGAAGCGGACGTTTTCGTGGGTCCGAATGCAGTAATACGGGGGGACTTCGGATCTTGCATTATTAAAAAGGGAGCCAATCTGCAAGATACTTGCGTTATACACAGTTTTCCGGGCAAAAAATGTGTAGTAAATGAGAATGGACATATCGGCCACGGCGCTATACTGCACGGTTGTGAAATAGGTTACAACGCCCTCATCGGGATGAATGCGGTAGTAATGGATGACACGGTAATAGGCAACGAATCCTTGGTCGCTGCTACCACTTTTGTTAAGTCTTCATTCTCATGCCCTCCCCGCAGTTTGATTATGGGCAACCCTGCATTTATTAAAAAAACGCTCACTGACGAAGAAGTGAACTGGAAAACACAAGGTACAAAAGAGTACCAAATACTCACCGCACGCTGCCTGAAGACCTTACGAGAAATAGAGCCTCTCACGCGTCCTCAACGAGATCGACCTCATTTTGACAACTACACTCACAAACCAAAAAACGAAACATGAATTTGTTGGTATTGTCTTTTCGATGTCATACAAACTTATCAGGAATTGGCATGGTTAGTGATGAAAGAATAGCCTAGGAGTGTCTACCTATCCGGGGCAAGTCCAATCCGTTAAACTGGGGGAGGTTCATGACGACCCAAGTTTTGTCCAAAAAATCCCTGAATAACTCCGCATTGTTGCGATAATGACACCAGCGATCACAGTCGGAACCCATGTCTCAACTCACCGTTGCCGAAGCCGAATACGCCTACAAGAAGCGGAAAACACGCAGAGAACTCTTTCTCGAGAAGACCCCCTTAAATTCGCTAGAAATTTTGCAATAAAGATCAACAAGCTTACGCAACCATATTGGATATTTTGAAAGTGACAGATGAGAAAATTTTAAGGAAAACTATTGGCATGTCGACTTCTGATATTATTCTGGCAAACGGAATTTGGCAGAAGCTTTCACAAGGCGACTCAATCGGGGTAAGGAATAGACCTGTTATAGATTAGAAAAAAATTAAAGCATCGAGTTGCCTGGCAACTTTCTCGATCTTGCTCAAGATGGCGAGGTGCTTTAAATAGCGCAAGTGGATCGCATTAGCAGACTTAACCGTGATGACGGGGAATTGCCACCAAGTCACCACAGCCCACACCCGATCCCTGTGGCATGGAAGATACTAGGGCGTGTTAACATTAACTAACGCATCCGCGATTAACGAAGATGAACACGACATCCCGCTTGTCAAACCGTGAGAATATCCGCCTGAATCCCTTCAATCGTCGGAATAACTTTTCGACTTCAATTCTCTTCTTACACATTTCGCGATCATACTTAACAGGGCGTCAGTCGATTGTTTTTGGGTGGCACAACCGGAGTCATTTCCAACTCAAACACCATCTGTCTTGTTTTGTCGCCGACACAGGCTTTATCCATAATGACTGATGCACCTTCCCAACCCTAGTTTTTAAGGGTTTTAAGCAACTTCCGACCTTCCCGCGCATCACATGCTTGTCCCGGTGAAAGCGAAAATGTGACTGCTGTACGCGCATCTGCGGCAATCATGTGGATCTTGGTTGTCCAGCCTGCTCGCGATTTACCAATAGATTGTTCACCGTTTTGTTAACGCACCGGTGCCATCCGGGTGAACTTTAACGGCGGTGCTATCAAGAGAAACATGATCAACCTGAATATTAATCACGTCATTTTCCTGCAAAGCCGCAAACACAGTTTCCAGAACGCCTTGCTTGGCCCAGTGGTTGGCTCGCGTATAAATACTGTGCCAATTGCCAAAACGCTTGGGCAAACCTCGCCATTTACAGCTATGTTCCCCCACATACGGAATGGCATTCAGGACCTGCAAATTAGGCACCGTCACGTTGCCTCGTTGAACTGGCAGGAATTTTTCGATAATTTTGTACTGTGCAGATGTAATTTCCATCCGTGCATATTATCAAAATTAGTGTTAACACCCCCTAGCACACCAACCGCAACCAAGAAGCAGTTTTACGGAACCATCTCGCTTGATCCGGTCAAAGCCAAAATGAATTTTGCTACAATCATGGATGAAGTCGTTCAGCAGTTCACGGCCAAGCTTGGCGTCAATGTCAAAATTTCTGTTGAGATAGAAGCAAGCAGCCGGGACGGATTCGACGAATCCATGCAACGCACGGTCAAGGAAAATTGTAACGTCCTGCGCTTTAATTCAGCGGAGTTTGAGGAGGAATCATGACCTCTGCAGCGGAAAAATCCCGTACTCGCCGAGTATTGCTGGCTGCCTTTGCGGTTATAGCTGCCATCGGCCATTTTCTACGCGATGTGCTTGGTTTTTTCGCTGAAAGTGCAGACACTGACGCTGAAAAAACGTCGTCTGATGCCGCTCGCGGAGGCGTTATGAATTACCGAACCGGCAAGCTAGACGACGGCACAGATGCCGCTGGCTGGTACGAAAAAGACTAACGCTTCTTGCCCTTGGTTAGCGCCATTTTCCCGATGCTTCCCCCCTGGTTTCCCGCGTCCTGCGCGGGAGCCTTGATGGGGCTCGCTGCGGCGTCAATCGACCGCCCTACTTTCACCCCCGCCCACGCCATCACCCCACTCCACAGCAGCGGCAATCCCAGATAGAGACTGGTGGTGATCATATTCAGCAGCATGCGCTTGGCATCGTGTTCGCCGGGGTTGGCGAAGATCTGCAGGAAGACGTTGACGTCCGGGTACATCGACAGAATCAGGTTCTGATCCACCCACATGGCCAGGTACCAGAGCACCGTCCAGAACTTGATGGTGAAGATGGCCATGCCACCTACCACCATAATAGAAATCGAGTAGCGGGATAACACTACTACCAGCGGTAACAGGGCATAGATACCCAGAAGCATAATGGCCTGCACCATGGGTAAAGACTGGAGCACGGCAGTCATGGTGACGGAAAACAGGGCCGATGCGGTGACCACACCACCGGTCGCTAGGCCGCCTTTGACGATATTTCCCGCCGTATTGAATAAGCCCGAGCCGGAGGCATTATTGGCAATCAGCTCGTTGCTCGACCAGGAAGGCGGTGCGTTGGTAAGGACGGTTTTGGCGACGGCATCATTTTGTTGTTCGCTGGCCAGTGCCGGCGCAATAGCGACCACCAGACCGGAGAAGCCGGCCGAGGTGGCGTCTGCCTCATTGATCAGCTTTTCACGCAGGCCAATAGCCCCATCTTCCCACCACTGTTTACAGTAGGGTTTGCCCCAGGCTGGCGGAGTCGTCGGATCGTATTCCGTATCCCTGACCGCGTTGTAAGCCCAGCCGGTAATTTGGTTGGCCGGGCGCAGGGTGTCGTAATAGCCTGCGGTATCCCGATAGACGTGTGAGCCCATCCAGTCGGGGTCATCGGCGCCGTAGGTGTTGAGAATACCACTGATGGCCGCTGTGTTTGGTCGTTCAGTCTGGTATTTGGAGCGGGCCGGGATATAGCACTGGCTGAAGAAATCACTCACCTCCTGCCGAAGGCGCGGGTCAGCGATGGTGGCCAAATGCGCCTGCTGCTCGAATGTGCGCATATCCGCCACGGTTGGCAGGCCTTCGACGATGGCGTGGTTCAGACCTGAACTGAGGGCAATGACGCCGTACCACCACACCGGCACGTTCACCGTTGCGGCAGAGCCGGTAAAACCCGTCGTGCCATAGGTACTCAGTGGAGCCGCTACAGTCGCAGTTGCTGGCGTCGGATTCAGCAAGGTTGGCGGTGGTGAATAGGACAAGGTACCAGCATTGAGTGGCGTGAGGGCAGCGGGTTGACCAGCCAGCACAACTACCAGTAGCGCAATGAACAGTTCGATCTCCATCCGCCGTAGGGACAGACTACTGGCATGACCGACTTCACCTACCTGCGCCGGCTCGTGCCAATTGTCGATCAATATCCCCAGGAACGGCAGATAGACGATACCGGTACTGACCAGTACGTCCCACAGAATGCCGTAGAAGGCCCAGCCAAAGAGTGAGGTGAATAGCTCAAGGTAACTGTCGACGCTCATCAGCCGTTCGTCCCTGTTACGTGTTCGAGGAACTTCACCACCATCCCCTGCCCAAGCACCAACTCAAGCAAAATCAGCCAGGTAACCGCTCGCCACCGCATTCCGTGCAGATACTCTGCCTGGATAGAACTCATCTTTCCGACCGCGGTAAAACGCCGGACGGCGTAGTGCCAGCTGAATGCCACCAGAGCGATAACTGTCCAACGACATAGCATTAGTGTTATTCGCCAACTGTCAAAACTCTGTTGGATGGACTGCACAGAGTTGGTCTGCAACCGATACATAAGTAGATAACCCACCCCTGCCGTCAGCACCACGGCCACGGCGCTGCACAGTAGAAAGCCTTTGTACCTTGAGCGGATATTACTGAACACGGCCGCCTCGCAAGGGGTTGGGGTCGAGGGTTGGCACTTCCGGTACCGTGAGCGAACTCTGCCGTTTAGCCGCTGCTCGCTGGAGCAGTGTGGCAACGGTGTCGGAGACCACTTCTTTGCGCACACGGGTTTCAAACAACAGGTTTTCGATCTCTTTATCAAGCTCAGCGATGGAGTTGTCTGCGTGTTCGCGTGCCACTTCGGTGGCATATACTTCAGGCACCTGCCGCCCGGACAACAGTAGGCGCCGGGCATACAGTGCCTTTTCGACTGTGCGTGCGGTGCTGATTTCAGAGACCAGCCGGCCCATGATCAGGCTCTGCTCGGAGGCCGGCATTTCGCGGATCGTCTCGATGACCTGGCGGGTGATGGCCACGCCGGGCGCGGTGATCTGATCGAGATTGGTCAAGGTTGGCGGTGTCGCACCACTGACCAGGTTCTGAATCTCGGTGGTGACGGTGGCAGACTCCTGGTAGAGCTTGGGCAGCAGCCCTGTGCCGGGGATGCTGTCCTTGCGGCAGGTGTCGCAGGTGGTGACGATATTCTCCCCCACCACATCCACCGTCCAATCACGAGCCTCAGCCGGTGATGACCAGATTTCCGACAGGCGCGTGGCCGATGCCGCCGGCACTGGCGTGGTATCCGTGACGGCGCGATTCATATTGATGTTGTAACCGGCCTCGACGATATCACCGGTGAACTCCAGCACCGGCTGGCCGGTGCCGCCTGCCTGTCCACCGATCCAGGGCACGCCGTTATCGCCGTTAGAGGATTCCACCGTGTCTTTGGCGGTGACGGCATCGTTGCCGCCAATACCCATCTGCACCTTCCAGTCATTGCCTTTGGATAGAGTGATCAGATCGGCATAGGGGTTCTTGCCCTGGGCGATCTCGGCCTCCATCTGCTCGCAGGATTTGGTGGCCAGCTGCATGGTTTCTTCGGCCTTGATCAGGGCATTCTGAAACAGATCGTAAAGACCGGGGTTTGCCCTTTGCAAAATCAGCGCCGGTAGAGAGGCAATGGCACTGGTGGCCGCAGCCGTCATGGCGTGCATCATGTTGTCGACGCCGGAGCCGATGTCGTTCAGGGTGTTGGTCACCGCCGCCACCGGATCGAACTTGCCGCAGCTGTAGCCGAGTCCCAGTTGGGCAGAGCCTCCCAACGTTGTGGAGACCACGGCGGGGTTCGCCGGAACCGAGACCGGTTCAGCGCCACCGATCTCGTAATACCAAAGGCCATCTTCCGTAGGAGATTGCGCGGCATAACTGTCGGGGACAATAGCGACGGCCAAAGCAATCAGCAGACAGTGAATAGAGTTGTGTTTGATCATGGCGGGTAATTGATCCAGTTGATATCGAACAGAAAAAACTGACCTTCTTTTTCACAGCACTGATAAGGCCTCCACAGGTTCCAGGCGTAATCGCCCTCCTCGTCCACGCGGCCACCACCCCACCCCGTGGCACTGGCGAGGTCGTTGGTGCCGAACACGGCGCAGCTGGATTCAGGCTTGGGCAGCAGCATCTGCCACTCACCGGTGGCGGGATCGTCTTCCACCAATGGGCCCGGCGACCAGGTCCGCTGGTCGGAGCTGGATGAGGCTTCGATCTGATCGTAAATATGCGGTTGGCCGCTCCGGGTCACGATATCCCCGGCCCGCTGCGCATTGATCGCCGCGGCCTTGGGTTCCTCCGCTTGAGTGGTCCAACCTGTTCTGGGGTACACCCCACCCCAGGTTTGTGCTGGCCAGCTACCGATTTCCCGCAGACCGGGGATCAGGCTCTCTGGATAGAACATCTCCGGGATTTCCATACGCCAGGAGAACGCATCCAGGCTCGACATAAAATAGGGATAAAAGGAGGTGGTTTCCGACTCACACAAATAGCCGGTACCCGCCAGGACACCCGACAGCGAACCTAAAGGATGGCCGATGACATCGGTCTCGCGGAAGATCAGGTTGCGGTGATCCTTGTTGCCCTGCCCGCCTTCTGTTCGATTACCCGCGCTCTCAATGGGCACGGCCAGCAGGCTACCGAGAAGCCCGTTCGCCGCGGAACGTTGAGCGGCGCCGAGAATGCTGCGGATCTCCGTCCAGGGATTAGCACCGAGTTCGTTGTAGCTGCTCACCACCGCATCCGGCTGGTAATGGCCAACTTTGATGGATGTCTCCACATCGCATTCATAAATGGAACAGCGCAGCCAAAAACACATCCCCACCGGCATCCAGCGCATACAGCTGAGCGCGGCACTCGTGGTCTGGGAGACAATCTCCGTGGTGGAGATGGTGCCAGCGTGGCTCATGAGGGAGACCCACATCAGCAGGAGGAGCCTACAACGGCTGAGGGAGTGTATCATGATCTTGGCTCTACCGCCTGCCATTGCCGATACCGTTGGGTTGCTGCTCGAACATCGGTGATGCCGTAAACCACCGCATTGCCATCGAAGACAATGGCCGGGTAGCGATCAATGCCGTACTGCATCGCCTGCACCAGGCCGTTAGCAGCGTTTTCCAGTTCATGGCTGAGTTTATTGTCCATACGCTGAAAGCGATGGAGGGCAGCCTGTTTTGCAGCCTCGGGATTCGCGGGTAAGTCTTTGGAGAGTTCTTTTTGAAGTCGGTCAATGCGATCTATGTAGTACACCGTTATACCGTCCACACCATTCGCGACCGGGTTCATCGAATCGGTAAATACCTCAATCGTAGTTGAGGGTGATTCAGCCAAAACCGGCTCACAGAGCACACCTGTTAGAACGATTGAAAAAATGAGATGAGCTCTTGCAATATTCACTGGCGGTCATCCAAATCCACATACCTTTGACGGAGCATTCATGCTGAAGGATTGACAGTGTGGGATAAACAGAAAACCCAGACACGAAACGTCGATGTTTCTGGCCGACCGGAAGCGACATTCCTATAATGGCGGGACACTCATAACGGAAGAAATACAGGAATGGATTTCAGCCCCATCATCCAACAGGTCTACGGCGCGCTGTGGTACCTCATACCGCTCGCCATCCTGGCAGGTGTTCTCAAGTCACCCTGGTTCAAAGGCATTACCGGCGAGTTTCTGGTGAATACCGCCGCGCGGCTATTTCTCCCCAAGGACGAGTACCACCTGATCAAGGATGTGACATTACAAACCGATGATGGCACCACACAGATCGACCACATCATCGTGTCACGTTACGGGATGTTCGTGATTGAAACCAAAAACATGAAGGGATGGATATTCGGCTCAGCCAACCAGAAAACCTGGACGCAGAAGATCTATAAGCACACCAACACGTTTCAGAATCCACTGCACCAGAACTATAAACACATCAAGACGCTGGAAGCCCTGCTGGATATTCCAGCTTCAGCGATTCATTCGCTGGTGGTGTTTGTCGGTGATTCGACGTTCAAAACGGAGATGCCGGCCAATGTGGTTTATGCCGGTGGGTATATACGGTACATCAAGGCGCGGCAGGAAGTGATTCTCAGCCAGGCCGACGTGGAGGCCGTGACGGCTCACATCGAACAGCTGAGATTACAGCGAGGGTTTACCACCAACCGCCAACACGTCAATCATCTGCGGCAGAGGACTGCAACATCAACACCCCTGCCCCCTGCAACGGTGTCGACAGCTCCAGCATCAATGACACCTCACAGCCCGATACAGTGCCCCAAATGTGGCAGTGCGATGGTGCTGAGAACGGCCCGTAAAGGCCAGAATGCCGGCAATCAATTTTGGGGATGCGCAACCTACCCGGCCTGCCGAGGAATAGTCAAACTCTCCTGAGCAATCGCCAGCTAGGCACGGGACTGCTCGATGCGCCGGGCAATCTCGTAAACAGCCTCCAGTTCAGAACAGCTCTTTTCGCGCATAATCGCAGCACGCTCGGCCTTTTCGTGCTTTTCCGTCATGGCCAGCGTCAGTGACAGGGCCGGAGGAACGTTGCGAAATAGGGCTTCGACCTTATCGGCCAGCACCACGCCCTCCACGTATTTCCCCGGTTCCTTGCGAGCCGACAGAAGCAGGTTACGCTGTTCATCATTCAGATCCTTGAAGCGGGCGATCTGCTCCACTTCCTCTTTTGGCATGACCAGACATAGCCACCACTCCATCATATTGAGCATCTTGCGACTGGCGTCCGGGAAGTCCTCCAGATTCTGGGTGGCGATCCAGAACCAGGCACCGAGCTTTCGCCACATCTTGGTGATCTTGACCACGTAACGTGCCAGCAACGGATTGGTGGTGATGATGTGACCTTCGTCGGTGACCACCAGTGTGGGGCGATCATCGTGTTGGTGGCGTTCCACCAGGTCGTTGATGTGGCTCATCATGGACAGGTAGGCGACGGTAAGCTGATCCTCGTAGCCCTCGCGAGCCAGCATGCCCATTTCGAGGATGGTGACATCGGCTTCCGGCCAGGACTGCCCCGGTCGGTTAAAGAAATGCCCTGCCAGCCCCGAGCAGAACAGTGCCATGCCGTCGCCCATCTCCAACGCCCGGTTACGCCGGTGCTCGGGCAACTCCCTGTTAGTCGCGATGGATTGGAAAGCATCGACCACGTCCTGGGTAATCACCTGAGTTCGACTCACCTCCTTCACCGATTTGGCGGCAAGGAAAATGGCCTTGCGGATCAGCAGACGATCCGCTCGGGTCAAGCGGGCGTCCTCGCGCTCATCGCCGCCGGTGATCATGATCCGTGCGGCAATCTCCATTTCACCGAGAATGTCCCGACTACCGCCCTCGTCTTCCACATCCTCGTCGTCCAGCGACGCCTCTAACACCGCCTCGTCGACCTCCAGCGGATTAAACGCGTGACGACGGTCCAACAGGCGCAGCGCATCGGCAAACGGTGGCAAGCTGACATCGACGTTGGGGTTGAGGGTGATTTGATTGACCGACAAATCGTGGCCGGCGAAGTGCTGCCCCAACAGGGAAAACGAGCCCCCGGCTTCGATAATGAAGATGCGAGGCCTGTGACGCGCCATCATCTGCTGCAGTAGATACACCAGCAGGGCCGACTTGCCCGCTCCGGTCGGCCCCAGAATCAGCATGTGGGCGTTCTTTTTGCGATCATCCCGGTGCAGCGGGTCAAACACCAGTGGCTCGGCACCGCGGTTATAGAACACCAGGCCTGGATGTCCTGTGCCACGAGAGCGTCCGTAGAATGGCACTAGGTTGGCGATATGTCGCGAGAAAATCAGGCGCGATCGCCGCCGTGACTTGTCCAACTCCACATCGAAAGCCATGGGCAGATTGCGGATGTAGCTGTCCAGTGCCAGCAAATCCGCTTCCTGGGTGATGGGCTGGAGACCGTTGGGCAGCAACAATGCATTGAGTCGATTCAGATTGGCGCGCAGGGCTTTTTGGTCCTCACCGCGCACGTAGAATGCCAGGTTCACCGGATAGAGTTTGTTACCCTGCGCCATCTCCCGCTCCACCTGTTCAGCATCTTCACGGGTGATGGAGGCTTCCGCCGAATCCCCCACGGAGGCGCGCTTGATCTGGGCAATATGGTTGCGAGTGGTGTCCTGGGGCTTGAGCGTGATGGTCATGGCCATGACCGTGTGCTCAGGGAGCCGGTCGAACAGCGAAAACACCTGGTCCCCCGCCTGGCGTTCGGCGGTGAAATGGCCGATGTCCGGTGTGCGCCGCAGACTTTGAACCGTCACCACGGTATGCGGCATGTTGTCGAACAGCCAGCTCGCCGTAGCCTCGTCTGAGCGCGGCATCGACAGGGTCAGTTGCTCGGCAAAATCATAGCCGAACGGCAGGTGCTCATCCCCGGGATAAGGTGCAATCTGCAGCAGGGTTTGTGGATCACAATGTGCCATGTCCGGCCGAGGGTTGAACCAGGGCAATAACCATTCGTAAAAGGCCTGGCCGTCGACCCGCTTGGCTCTGATACCTACCAAGGCCAACGAAGCTATCCATTTGATGGCCACATCGTTGAGCGCCTCTTCCATTTCAATGGCAGCGGGCGTTTTACCACCCTGTTTAAGACGACGGTAGAGCACCACGCGAATGCGTCGCTGCTGCCCCTGCCAGCGAGACCCGGTAACTGTCGTGTCATCAAATAGTCCCCCGGGGCGGGATATTGCCCGCAGGTGGTTCGCCATCACCGACTGGTAATGCTGTGAATACACGGACTCGCGGACCGCTGGGGATGGATAGTGCTCCAATAAGGCATTGAAACGATGCAGCTGCGGCTCGTCCTGCACATAGATCTGTAGCACCCAGGGCGCATCATCGCGTTCGGGTATGGATTCATTGATCGCGATCTGGATCGCATCCCGCAGTTGCGACATAAACACCGGTGTTCTGGCTTCACAGCCGATCGGCGTGACTTCAAACAGCGCACCCATGCTGAGACCATCCTCCAACAGAAAGGCTTTGCTCTCGGGAATGTATTCCATCCAGGGCAACAGATCGGTAAAGGAAGGTGGTCGTTCATACTGCTGCGTTATCGAAGCGCTGGTTACTGGCGCACCATCGCCCTGATCGGCTTTTTTAGCTGGCATCAGGAATTCCTACCTGTCTGACTGAGGGAGATCGGCTGTCGATTGTGGCGCTGGGGACACTTCCCCCGGCACTTCCCCGGGCAGGGCGTACTCCACCGATTCGTAAAAGGGAAACGTAGTGACATAACCTGGCACGGGTGTGCGCTCGCGGGCTGACAGGTGGGGAAAGATGTACATCACCAGCGTGGGATTGGGCAGGCGCGGAAACACGGTATCGATCTCATTGGCGGCCTCCCGCACAAAACCCCGATAGTGCTCGATACCCGACTGCGGTAATGGCTGACCACCGATCGTGCGTCGATAGTCGGGCTTCTGAACGTCCACCATGTGCTGGTCGTAAATGGATTTCATGGTTGGGCCGTTCTGGGGCAACACGGTTTCTTTGGTGCTGGCGCAGCCAACCATCAACAGGCTAATCCAGACCAGAACCCCTCGAACTAAAGCCCAGGGTAGTTGTCGCTTGTTGGAAAAGGGTCGTTTCATGATGAAGTTTCCTGCCGTTGGAATGGAAATCGATGGGAAGTTCATGGTCGACATGGATCGCCAGCTCGACGCCCGCGGGTACAAAGACCGCATCGAAACTTTGCGCCTGGCGCTCCCGTAACCATTTCGCCACCTCGTCGCTGCCACCACTCAGGGTTTTACCCAGCACATATTTGCCGGTCTCACCGGAGACCACGCTGGTGGCGTTACCCGAATCACTGATCAATGTGGTGGTTTCGGCTTGCGCGGCGGCGTCTCCGGCGGCTTCAAGCGCCATGACGCCAATGCGTTGAGTAAGGAATGCCGGGGCATTGGTCTTGCGCTCGCCGGTAATACAGGGGATACCCCGCGCATCAGAAATCCAGCCCAGTGGCTTATTGCTGCTTCCACTGGAACCACTCAGTTGATTGCCACCACCAGACTTTTCATCAGACGAAATGGTTTGGATGGTGCCGTCCTCAAACACGAAGGTCACCGACTCCAATTTTCCAGTCACACAGGAAAGCGTCCAGTCACCGACGGCCGTGCCACTCCAGATCATGCCTTCGATACCGGGTATGCGCAGTCCGTTGGCGGCCAGGTTTTCCTTGCCGGTAATCACCTTGAAAGGCATGGGATCACGCACCTGCCCCTGAATCGGTACCCGGCCCACCAGGGCTGTCATGCCGGTGGAGCCGATCAGCGTCGCGTTGCGCGGCACGGTATAGACCGGCAATGAGCTATTGATCGCTGCGTCGCCTTTGTCCACCAGCGACTGCACCGACGGGCTGGCTTGATCTAACGCGGTGCGCCCTGTGCGACTAAAGCGGTTGAGCAATGTCTCCTTATCGCTGTCGGGCGATGGTGTGAGTTCCAGGGGGCTGAGCCACACGAGCGCATCCGATTCCGGGGCCGAAGATCTCACGCCATCCAGTCCGAGTCCGACGGAGATATCAGAACCAACAGCGGGCGATGGTTTTGCCGTTGTACCATAGCGATTTGCCAGGGCGTCCACCCTGGCTGTCAATGCAGCGATCGCTGACGTCGAGGCCTGAGAGTTCTCATCAGTGCGCTTCGATTCCAGCGATTGCTGTAACCGGGACAGCACATTGTTTTCAATCTGCTGTCGGTCTTCGATCAGATCCCGATTTTCCTGCTTGAGCGCAGTGTTATCTCTTCGCAAAGCGTTGAGCTCCGACGTCATGGCGCTGACATTCGCCGTTAAGGTTTTGATTGTGTCAGCGGGTGTATCGGCATCCGGTTTGGGAGCCTGCGGTACAGCATCCAAGAGGTGTGGCTGCGCTTCATCGGGTGAGCAGGATTTGATCGCCACAAACACCGTCAAAAGCAGCACGGAGCCGGCGAGAATGGGTAATAAACGATTGCTGGTAACCATCGACATGCTAACGGCCTCTGATCATCAAAATGCCACATCGAATGGCCGATCGGAGATCAGATACACGGCCGTGGTATCTTCGTCTGCTCCCGACGGCAGTAGACGGTTGTGCTGAAACGTGGCCGCCAACCAGGCACCGCGCAATTCGCGGGGATCCAGAATGACTGCCTTGGCGGTGTGGTTGGTCAGCCTGACCGCGGTGACATAGTGCAAACCCACCTTCCAGGCCGCCACTGGCACGGCTTCCACGCCACCACCACGAATCAGTCCGACCGGTGTATCCTGGACAGGAATGGCGACCACGCCCGGTGTATTGGGCACAAGTCTTTCTGGCGCATAAATCTGTTGCGCCGCGTAGCGGGTTAACGCGACGTAGCCCCATTGTGAGAATCGATTGCCAGTGATTGTTTCTGCACTATCACTATCAGAACCATCACTGCCTGCAGCCAACTTGGACGTTTCCAGCAGAACCTGCACATCAGGGAGTGGTGGTCTTTCTTCACTGCTCAACTCTGCTGAAAGATCGAGGACAAACAACGGCCCGCCATTTTCTGAGCGCACCATCACTCGGGTAGATTCAAAAGACTGTCGGGCAAGAAGATAGAGCGTGCCGTTGATGCTCTGGCTTCGCAGCCTTGCGGTCAGTGACTGCGGCAGGCCAATACTCACCGATTCCGAAAAATGGATCAGCCGCTCCTCGCCAACAATCAATGGGATGGCAATGGGTGTTTTGCGCCACACCACACGTTCAGGGCCACGTGAGTCGATTTCATCGACATGGGTTGGATTGGTTTCTGATGCAGCAGATTCCGGGCTAGCCGCGTAGGCATTCGCGCCCGAGAGAACGAAAAACAAAACCAGTGTGGTCCATTGCATAGGCGTAGAAAGTTGTGGAACAGACATCAGGAAGGCTCCTTGTTGACCTTGTGGCTGGCTTTATTCGGCTCCGAGAGCTCTGATTCGTTGAGTCGCCGGGGGCCATCAGCGCCATAACCATCCAGCGCCAGCCCCCAGGGATTGGTTTCCGGGTCAATCGCCTGGCGCACCACGCGAATGGGATAGCGAATACTGGTTTGCTTGACGGTCATGCCTTTCACGGATTCCAGCAAGTCCAGATCCAGCCACACCACCCAGACGTCGGGGGACAACACATCAACGCGGCGCTCCTCAAAACTGTGCCCAGGCACTTCGTGCATGCCCCTCACCCGATACGCCAACTCACCACGCCGCGCCTTGAGCTCCATGTCGGCGATCAGGTCATTGCGATAGCGCGGTGTGAGGTAAGGCGAGATGCGGAAAATCGCGCTGCCATAATCCGTTGCGCCGTTTTCAGGCCAGCGATTGAGCTGTTGAAAGATGTAGAACGCGAAGGCATAGACATTGGCGGGAGGCACCTCCTCTGCCGCCAGGACTGCACCGGAGCGCAGATCTGGCGGCACGTAGACACGTAACTGCTTGGGCGCTTGGCTCCAGCCAATCCAGAGTGCGAGGATAATCAGCCCTTGCAAACCAATGACAATCCACAGGGAGCGAAGATGCGCACGGACATTATCGATTTCGAGACGGTAACGGCGCATGCTGCGTCCTCCCAATGTCCCAAGCGCCCGAGCGCAATACCCAGGGTGCCCGATAAACTCCGGTCGCCTGCAAGCGAATACGTAACCATTGTTGGTAATACCCGTCAGGCCGTCCGCGCTTGATGCGCTGAAACAGCGTCGCCAAGGCAACCACCGTGGCCACGACACCAACACCGGCAATGCCGAAACCCATGGTGATGGCACCGAGCAACCAGGCCAGCAACAAACTGAGGGGTAACCACACTGCAATGGCCAGCCCTACAATCATGCCCAGCTCTGAAGATGAGCAACCCTTAAAAATGGCGGGTTCGGCATTGAGCCGATCCGCCAGGACTTCATGGTCGTTAGACATAGGCTTTTCCTCTCCCGCGCTCGGTGTGTAGCACCTCAGATGACGCCTGCGGCTTCTGTAAGCAGGTAACTGGCAAAGATCAGCACAATCGCTCCGACAATGCCCAGCACACCCACTTCAGCCCATTCCGCCTTGCCTTGGCGGGCTTCGTTAAACTTGGCGAAGCCAAGGTAAGCAATCCAAAGAAAGCCCAGTACCGCAATCGCCAGCCCCAGTACGAGACCGCCATCTTTGATATAACCCTGAATCAAGCCGATCCAGTCACCCGCCGGCGGCGCAGTACTCGGCGCGACGGGTGTCGGCAATGCCGCCCAGAGCGGCAGTGGGAAAAGTACCGCGGCGATTGCCAATAGCGGCCTGCGAATGGCAACGGGCGTTTTATTGAACCCGTTTTCTGTAATTGATGTACCCATAAGAAATATCCTCTTCTGTAACGCTGATAAAAATGGGGCCTATCCCCGCATCCAACTGCGATGCACCGCCGCTTGCCCTTGTGAGGCTTTCTCGATCGAATCACCGCAAATAGAAACCCAATACCATCAACACAATGCTTGCCCGCAGGGTGCTCCAGGTCAGGTCAAACACGGTGGACTGCCCCTCCTGCCAGGCCCGAAAGGTGCCGAAGGCGACCCAGATCACCCAGACAAACGCCAACACCAACACCATCGACGCGATGGCCGTCAGCATGGTGGCTGGGGTAATACCGGAACCGGCTTGAAAAGCTGTTTGTTGTGCTGCGTTCATGACGAAACCTATCGACGGTAATCGCCGCGCAATGGCGGAAATGAGCGAGGCTGAGCACGGGGAGAGTCGATGTGTGACTGGATGCCGTCCTTGATCTGCTTCAGATCTTGGCGCAGCCAGTCATAGCGAAAGCGACTTCGGGAGTCCGGATTGGCATTCGCCTCGGCCTGTTTTATGGCTGCCTCAAGGGTATTCAGGTCGTGGATAATTTTTGCTAGAGCTTCGCGCTCGGCGCCGGCATCCGCAAATGCTATCGGTGAGATCAACAATCCGATAACTAGAAAAGAAGGTAGCCAGAGATGGCATTTCATGACACTGCTGCTCCCGTGAGTTGTTACGGGGCATAGTGCGAGAATTAGCTGGGAAGGACGATCGGAAATCTATTCGGTGGGTGGTGTGGTTTTGGGATCCTCAGAAAACGCTTACTTGCAGCCGACAATAGACATTGAACAATTTAAACCATCCTTGGTTTTCGCTATGCGTGCTAGCAATAATAGTATCGAGCTCTCTGCACTATCTAGCGGAATGAACAGAATAAAGGGCTGTCACTTTTTCATATATCTATAGATATTTGCACCTTCTTTTGTATTGTAAAGGCTGCAAGAATAGCAATTGGAAGTATTGCTTACCTGCACCTTGCTTATGGATTTCAAGTGTCCTCGATAATTTAAGTATCGTGAGATATTTTTGGGATCAGTGACGAGCAATTTGAGCTCCTGGACGCCGAGTGATGCGATAATCCCGTTCAAATCTACGACCGATGGGCCTGACCCAGAAGCAAGACTTTGTTTGTCTACACCATACACCTTTGCTTCGTTTTCTAGCTGAGTTTCATCGGCCAGATATCGGCGCACTTCCGTTTGGTCTAACCCGTCGCCCATGCAGTGCAGGCATCCATGGCCGTCTTTGACAATGGCAATGCGCCCGCCAAAGGTTCCATCATCAAACACTTCGCTGGCGAGATCGATATAGGTGACACCATAAGCGATACACAGCTCATTGAGAATAGACCTGGCGCCGTCGCTATCCAGGCAGCCGACGGCGATATCTGCGGCCATAATTTCCTCGAAAGCCTCACATGACTCTAGGCGATTGTTTATGATTTTAATGTCAATATCAGGGTCAATGCCTTTAGCGATCCGTTCTGCAACAAGCGCTTTCTCGATACCCACGCCTCGTTCTTCGTCGTAGTCAGTATGCAGAAACCCCAAATATCGATTTCTGTTTGTAGACGAAAAGGTCTCATGCTCGATCACTGTTATGTGTTTGATACCTAGCAAACAGAGTTGCGGGAGAACAAATGTTCCGAGTCCTCCATATCCGACCAGTACGACCTTAATCGACTGGAGTTTCTTTTGGCCTTGGAGGCCAAAAATAGCGATTTGCCTGTCAAATCTCTCATTTTCTGCACACATGTTTCTCTCCTAATGTCATGCCAGTCGGTTTAAGAATTTCACCATCAACGCGTAGAGCCGTCAGGTTTTGAGGTGAGCGAGGATCTTCAGACCAAACCAGTGAATCAAAACCACTGGGCGAAACGACAATCGCCGCATATGGTCTGCCCCGCAGTCTCCACCACATATGTGGAACGGTCTCTTCAAAGCCAGCCATGTCAGCCAGTGAAAATGCCGCCGACCAAGGGCTCTCAAATGGGTGAGAATGCAATTCGATCAGAGCGGTGTTGGTCTGGTGAGCTTTTTTGATAGTTGCGATCCTGCTTTCGTCAGAAAGCTCGATGTAGTCATTCTGCTGAACGGTGAAGCCTTCCTGGCCAATTAGTAAGTAGTCCTTAGCGCTCAAGGTCAAAACGCGATCAGCTTCGTGAAAATCAGCAAAGATAAAAGCCGCGGATTCTCTGGTTTCGTCGATTGGTAAGAGGTGGGCGTGTATGTCCTTATACTGATGCCCAGATAGGTCGATGAAATACTGCATTATTCTCCCTCCAGTAAGCGACTTCTGAAGCTTCTGGCCCATCCCCACAGATTATCCCCCGTGGTGACATCGGCACCTGGTCGCCAGTTCTCAACATCCCAGGAAACGAAGCGCCAGCTACCAGAGAAGGGAGGAGGATGCTGCGGGTTGTTGAGTGTTAAAACCCGTCCGCTATGCTGGATGCCCGATGGCACATAAAATCCGTAGGGTTTGGGAACCGGGTGCCCGGAAGTGACGCTGAAAACTACCGGGATCGTTTCCGGCGATAACGGGGAAGGGAGAGAGTACCCTTCAATTTTGAACCAGTGCAGGTTCTTGACTTCTTTGTACTCGACGTCCCCAAAGTTTCTGCGCAACAACAGCACTTCTTTTCCTATACGGGAGTTCTGATCGAACCCCCTTTTGAATCGCTGTTTCTTGCAGAAGTTATGGCCTGGCTTGAGGGTGATAACCTCACCGGTTGCGAGAGCACGCTCGTTCTGATCCTTGTCCACCTCAACGGCACCCTGGCTCGCTTCCCAGCCGCCAAGCTGAATAATTTCTTCCGTCGTGATGGTTTTTGTTGGCCACTCAAAAACCTTTCCCTCGATACAGATCGAGTATTTAGCCCCGGTCCTGAACTTCTCGATCCCTTCTTTGCTAAGGTTTACCAGGTCACGGTCGCCGATGAGCTGGTCTTCGCCGCAAGCATTTGTTTGCCAAATGCCCACTTCGCCGGGGGCATCAAGGCCAGAGAGGCGCTTTATGGCCCGGCCAGTTATAAAATCAGAGCCCCAGTCCCGAGACTTACCATCAACTTCCAGCCTATAAATGACATCGGTCCTGAAGGTGCGGAACTTCTCCAGGCCGCTACGCTGTAAGTCGACAGCTTCTGATGGCCTGATGGTTTCCATGTCGCCATCTTCAAGCAGCAGGAAAACAACGAACTCTCCAGCGGGTTGTCTGCCAGCCAATTCAAGTAATTCCTTGCCTGAAATGACTGGCTTGTCGGTGTCGTAAACTTCACCGTCGATTTTTACTGCATATAAAACATGTGTGTTCATATCGAAATCTCCGAAAAGGTTAACTAGCTTTCGGAATTAAGTATGAACTTCTAGGGGTGTGTGAATCGGCGTGTTAGAGGTGTGAAAATTGGTGTGAATTTCGATTGTTTAGGATGTTTTTTGCACAACGGGCGTTGCTTTTACATTTCTAGCCAATAATTGCCCTTTCTATCGTATTTGATGATTACTCCCCAAGCTTTGTGTGGTTTGCCTTTGCTTCTAAAGATATTAAGTAGCTTTCTTTGTGGGGAGTTGATTTCAGCCAATATTTCATCCTGATGTCTAGTGGCCCCTCCAGCCTTATGCAAGTACTCAATGGCTTCGGCCTGTTTAGATGTGAAAGTGTACTGTTCGCCGTTAACTGAAAGGCTTCGAAATCCACTGCTAAAACCTTCTTGGCTCTTGTTTCCGCGCATACTCCCGGCCAGCAGTGAGGTGTTGATCTCAAATTTATCCTTGTCCCATTTTATAGCATCAGCAAGTTTGACCAGTTTATTCTGATTGGGAAGAGACAGATGCTCAGGAACAAGGCGGTCCAGTGTGATCACCAGCGCAGGGGTTTTTGATTGGTGATGTTTGTCGAGGTGAGTCTTTAAATCCTGGAAAACTGTACCTGAACGTAAGCCCCTGGCAACAACGATGTGCGTATTGCGGGTCTCGATCCTATGTTGGCCTAGTGCCCAGATGTACTCCTCAAGAATCACTTTTGGCTTGTGGCGATCCGCAATATCTAAAGCGCCCATTATGATTTTTAACAGCCAATCAAAGTTAAGTTTATAGACTGTCAAGTCCTCATCTGGAACTGCAACCCAGCCATCGGCGGGAGAAAAATAGCCATTTTTTCCATCTCTTCGCTCAATTTCAGCAACGAATTCATCATCTCCATCAGGAACGCTAACTGACTTTAAGGTTTTGAAATTAATGAGGGCTTTGTCTTCTGTGAGTTGTTGAAAAATATCGCCGAAACTGCTTCGCGCATACTTTTCAATGATTGATGCTTCTGATGTTTCACATACTTTGATCAGTTTTTCCATTAAGTGGCGTTTGGTTTTCTTATTCATTAAATGGTCTCAACCAGCCCCCATTTTGCTAAATATTTGTCTCCTATTAATTTTTCCTTTTGCGACTTACTTTTTAGATCACATCCGTTCGGCTCCCTTATCTTTACATGCAGTACCTTTCCCCTACTGCTTTCAGCGTCAGGCATAAATTTAATGCTAATGCGAGCCTGTTTTAGCGTGAACCCTGACTTGAGAGGATCATTGTCACCGAAATAGTCCTTTGATACATCGTAGATACTGCGCTCTTCTTTAGTTGCAACATCTAAAGTGACCGTATTGTAACTGTTGGGAGGAGCCACTTTCAGCATCGTTACATTGACATATTCTATGCCGTCTTCCGGATCAACAGAAAGCGCTCTTTCTTTGAGAAGACTTTGAATATTGTAATATTTTAGAGGTATTTGTTGTCCGTCTATCTGGAATTTTAATAGAATTTCAGAGAATATTTTTGGGATTGCTTTTCGGCTCTCTTTCCCCTCCACTACAATTTCAATTTGACCGGTATCAGGTTCATACGTGAGAGCCACTTCTTTGACTGGGCGAACTATCATTGAAATCAGTGTGTCTTCGTCGAAAGCGAGCTGTGTGCTAGGCAGGTCCTCTCTGTAAACCATTATTTGTATCAGTTCTATTTGGTTGTCTTCGCTGTCAGTTCTCGCTCTCTCGTAAATGTCTACTTGTATCTTTCCGGCCGTGCGGAATAACTCCATGATTTTTTTCTTAAAAGCTGCAATATCCTCTGGTCTATCGCTGACAGACAATCCCTTTGGCCCGATAAAAGCGTCCCACATTCGGCCATTTCTTCCTGTGTCGGTATACCAAGAATCCTCAACCTGCCTAAATCGTATGGAGTCTTTCAAAAATAGCCAGAGTACCCGATCATGCTCGTTTTCAAGTTTATAGTAATCTTCAAGCTCATCATCGGTTACCGAATGTTTTAATATGTTCTGTCCAAGCTCGTCGGTTAGTGAATTTATGCGCTCTGCATCTGACTTAAGAATGGCTAAAATTTCGCCTGATAAATCGTCTGCGAGACTGAGAAGAGATTTCCGAATAGACCTCTCCGCTTCATCCCACTCAATATCCGCCACCAGTTCCCCGTGGACTAACTCAAAATACTTTTGTAGAGAGTTAACAGGAGTCTTCTTTAAAAATTTGGTAATCTCTGAACTCATGGAATATATCCTTCTCTCAAAAGCATCTAATATTGGTATTAAAAATCGTCCACTCAGTTACTGGTTTGTCATGAAACTAATTTTTGTCTAAAAACAGATTTTCTTTATATCTACCTAAGCTTCTTTCCATTGCTTCTCATCACCTCTGCAATTTGAGCCGCTTGTTGGCTATCAATTTCCGCCCCATGTATCCCATTGTTCTTGGACCTGATGTCTTCAATGCCAAGCGCCTTGGTCAACGCATCTAACGATGGACCTCTGTGGCTGCACGGAAAATTCGTTGCCTGCGCCCAGGGGATAGCCGCTTTCTGACTGCAAAACACACCTTGAATTGGCGGCATTGATAAACCGTTTCGGGAGACGTGATCCAGCAGGATCGGCCAGTCAAAACTGGCGTTGTGAATGACGATGAGCTGATCTTGCAGGTATTTGGCGATCTGACACCACTGAGAATCGAAGGATTCAAATTCAGCGGCCTGTTCGTTGCTAATGCCGTGTATCGACTGCGCTTCTTCTGAAATGTGTTTCTGCGGTCGTGTTTTAAATTCGACGGATTCCGCTATCTTTCGATTTCTCACCACGGTGATGCCGAGCGTCACGATATCAGGCGGGCCGTTTTCGTCAGGGAGTCCAGTGGTTTCGGTGTCGAGGACGATGTAATCGTCTGGCAGTTGGGTAAATATCCAAAGCAGTTCGCTGTACATACCCTCACCTCCTACCACTACCATCGAGGGATTCGACATTAACAATCATCCCTTGGTCATAGTGGTAGCGAAGATATCGCCAGTGGATCGCATCGGACAGCGCCCTTGCGCGCATCACCCCGTAGCACTCGCCTTTTGCCCTTACGCTCTGGTAGTGAACACCAAAACTTTTGGCATTACGTAACGCGTAACCGAGCTGCTGGGCTTCGCCGTAATTCTCTGGATCATAGATGCCATCTCCCACCTGGTGACGTACATCATGCAACGTTGTCGGCCCCAACTGTGCGCGGATTACGCGCATTTCCTGAGTGGTCTTGTCGATCCGGGATTCCCGCAGAAATCGTGCCCGATGGTAGGACGATTCGGCGATGGCAATCGCTTCATCGGCAGCGCAGTAGTAGATACCAAAGTCCCGGTTGAAGCGACCACCCCGCCCATCAACCGGAGGATGGGTGAACGCCGCCATGATCCAGGAGGCACCATCGCCATAGACGCGATCTTCCGGGGGTACTAGGCGAATATCGCCAACTTCATCGCGCAACCTGGGATTGGTTAGCGACTCGACGGCGTAGAGCACGTCCCAATCCTGGGGATTGGAGACGCGCTCGAAGAGGTGGATCTGGGGATAGCGCGACAGGATGACCCGGTAGACCGGTTCATTGACCTCGCTGCTGGGTAGCGTATCGATCGCAATCACCAACCACCCCGCTCCGCATCAAGAAAATCCCTCACCACGGCCAGGTCGACCACCTGACCAGCAAGTATCCGGTCCAGTGGCGCCGTGCCATTGAACAGCGGGTTGTCGTTCGGTGTGGCCAGCCACTGGTCTGCCAACACCTGATCGGGCAACAGGATTTGCAGGGACTTGTAGATCCCCAGGATGTAGCTGGCCCGCTCCAGCAGATCCCGCGTCAGCTTGGCCTTTTCCGGCTGGCTCTTCCAATTGTAGAGGGTCTTCTCATTGCTGAGTCCCAATAGCGTCATCTGCTGGGCACCCGTCAGACGCCATTGGCTGAAGATATTGAAAATGGCCGGCAGCAGCGAGCTGGTGACACTGGAACCACGTTGCAGTAGTTGTTCAGCTTGCGCGATCATGCTTACCTCCTCTCAACCTCTCTATCTCATCTCAACAACTGTACCATTACAGTCATCGAATACAGCCTAGCAAACTGTATTGTTACAGTCAACCGTATCAGAGATATTTCTTGAAGGTACTCGCGGTGATGGTGACCGCGAAGGAAAACGCCAACGCAAACGGCAGAATGATCCACGACGGGTGGAGACTGAAGGGCAAGGCCAGGTACACCACCCAGGCCATGATGATCAGCGGTATGGCGGCTTTTTTGGCGTAGTGGTAAACGAAAGAGCTCTCCCGGCCCCCACCCCAACGCCGGAGGTCCCGCCGCACCAGTCCATCCACCAACGCCACCAGGGTGAACAGTCCAAATACCGGCGTCGCCAGCGTCAGAATGGCCAGTCGCACAGCAAACACTTGAGTGATTTGCATGGCGGCAAGGATGAAATCAGACACGGGTCGGTAGAGGCGATGGAGCATTGGCCTCAGACCGATTTCCTCAGCAGCCGGTACCGGAGTCATCCACTGGATCAGATCTACGAACCCCGTCCATTCGAAGGCAACCTGGTAGATGCGATCCGATAGGTGACTGGCGAACGCCATGGGCTGTTCCGTTATCCAGCTGTACTGAAAGTCAGTGCCTAGGTATTGCAGCTCATTCACCAGCATTTGCCGACTATGACTGAGCCCCTGCTCCCCCCACCAAAATATCATGCCAACCCACTCCACTAAAATGGAAAAGATCAGGGAGAGAAACAGCCACTTGAGGCACTGGGCGATTCCTGTCAGCAGCCGGGATACTGTGCCCGGCTCTGCTACCGCGCGCCGCGGATCACGAACCTCCGCCATGTTCAGGGCTGCTCACTGGCATCTGGCGCAAGGCTTGCCGCCTCGGTGACGGCATGCCACCAGTGATCAGTAACCCGGTACCAGTGATCGTTGGTGACATAGCTGCGCCGCATGGCGTCTGCTATCGCCTCAAAGTTATCCGGCATAGAGGAATCCTCTCGATCGTCCGGCAACGGGATGCGGATTTTCCAGAGCTGGCCGCCCTCCAGCAAGGCGAACGCCTGCCCTTTGGGTAGCGTGACCATATCGGCGGCCGTCAACATCGGCACTTCCGAGACGCTGATCCGGTCTTCGTTGCGGGATTTGAAGTCGACTCCGGAGCCGGGATCCGAGGAGTCGTCCACCCCGGATACACTCATTAAGGTGAAGACATCCACCCGTGGTAACTGATCGGTCAGCATGGCCGCAGTATCCAGCTCCTTGACCCGCAACATCAGCATCGTATTGAAGTTACCCGCTACCTGCCCGGCTTTCGCCCGGTTGCCCAAACGCGCCTCGACGTCGGACCAGGTCTGGGTGTAAGCCGTCACCTGAAATCCGGCGCCACCTGCTTTGTTCAGCAACGGCACGAATTCATCTCCAATCAGCTCGTTGAACTCATCGGCGTGCAGGGAAATGGTCGGCGTTGAAGGCCGTTTGGCTGTGCCCCTGTTTTCCTGTCTTTGGTCATGGTCCTGGCCGGTATCCACGCCATGCTTGTATATCTGACCGGCCACCGACACCAGATCAGCAAACATGGAGTTGCCGACGGCGCTGGCCACGGTGGTGTCGGTCAAGGCATCGAGCCCCACATAGACAATGCCTTTGCGACGCACCACATCCATCCACTCAAAGATCGGCCTGGCGTCGTGCTTATCCTGATAATCTGGTGAGATCAGCCCCGCAATGGTACCGGTAGTCAGTTTTTCCATCAGCGGGCCTACGGAGCTGACGATTTTGTCGAAATAGGTCTTGTCGTATTTGAAGGCGGAAATCAGCCCGTCCAACACGGGATCGTAAATGGCCTTCTCCTGCAGCAGGCGCATACAGGCAACCGCCTCCATAGAACGACCACGCAGCGCATTGGGCAGATTGCGCTCCTTAATGTCCGCGGCGCGCTCTTCCACCAGCGTTGCCCAGTCTTCGATACCGGCAACATCGGCGCAGTGGCCCGCATATTCCACGAACAGGGGTTCGATATCGTTAATGTAGCGGCGCACCTGCTGATAATCCGGGCGGCGTTTCAGGGCCACCAGGGCGCGCGCAATGATATTGACAAAGCGCCAGGCAAACTCCTTGAAGGCCGCTGAGTTGCCCTCATTGGGCAACTGATTGGCGATACGGGTGGCCACTTCGGTGATGCGGGAAAAATTGCCGATCGCGTTATAGCGAGCCGACAGCTCCGGATACCCGAGATGAAAGAGGTAGAAATCCTCCAGACGACCAGCGCGCCTGGCCTCAGCGTAGATGCGCCGCAACAGGTCGGCATCCCCCTTGGGGTCAAACACGATAACCACATCGCCACGGCGGATATCCTGAGTAATCAGTAGTTCCGCCAGACGGGTTTTGCCCACCCGCGTCGTGCCCAAAACCAGGGTATGCCCGACCCGCTCGCCAAGATCCATCCACACCGATTGCTCATGGGGCTCCACCGCATGCAGGGCTGGCTTGCCACCGACTGCCGGCAACGGCGCCAGCGGATTCCAGCGGCTGCGACTGCGTAAGCCCCTGGCCAGCAACGTCAGTAGCGGGATGGTTTCCCAGGCGACCTCTTTCTGCCGGGCCCATTGATAGAGCGCGCCAGGTTGCACGTAACACTGCACTTCCGGTTTCAGCGTGTCGCGCAGGCGTTGCGTGTGTTGCTGGGTCCAGCGAAAACCCCGCCCCAGAAACAGCTTGTGATGACTGACCGGTATCTGTTCTGCCCGCAATTGGTAGAGGGGCAAGCGCCGCATGTGACGCTGATAGCGCAGCACACGCCAGGCCTGCCTGCCACGCCACAATCCAAAGCCAAAGAAGGTCATACCGGTGGCCACCGCAACCCCCGGCGGCATCATCAACGCTCCGGGGGCCAACCAGGCTAATATGCCAGCGGCAAACGCCGTGCAGGTGAACCACAACTCCACCGGAGGTCGCAACAATGCCTCCATCGGATGCGCGCTCATTGACGGATGCCCTCGCGGGTAATCAGGATCGGATAGCGATCAATCCCCAGCGCTTTGGCTAGGTCGTCACCGGAGCCCAACGACATGGGCAACCCCTGCGCCACCGCCACCACACGCCGGACATCTTCGGTAGTGTCGGCCTGCACCAGCAAACCCACGGCGCCGAGCGACTGCAGGGTATCCCGATGATGCTTTAGCCACTGCAACGACACTGCATCCGATCCGATCAGAAAAAACGGGCGCGGATTGCCTTGTGCCAGGCGCGCCAGCACGTCCGGTTTCAATCGCTGCCCGGCGATATCGTCGACTCGTAATCCGGCCGAGTGCACCGGCAACAGATTACTGAGATCGGCGGGGCCAAGCGGGGAAGGCGCATTATGATCTGACTCCGCAGAGTCGAGCGACGGGCGGTGGTTTGGCAACAGCGGCTTCAACAGTGGCGCCAACGGTCGGGTTTGGCCGCTGTCATAGATCACCGCCAGTTCAGCCAAAACGGAAGAAGTCATGGCCAGACCGAGCAGGAGGACTAACAACGATCGCAGTTTATGGATTCTCAAGGCGTACCTCCTGTGGTATCTCGGTCAACCGCATCCAGTGCGCCTTGACCCGCTGACCATAGCGATCCGCTCGGGCAGGATCGTTAGGTGCGTGATAGCAGCCGGCGCTTTGAATCCAGTGGGCGTGCTCGACAAAGCAGTCGCGTAGGATCGCAGCGGCCACGCGCAGATTGTGGTAGGGTTCCAACGCCTGCCAGGATGAGCCCAAGGCCGAACGGTGAAATCGCCAGCTGATTTGCATCAGCCCGATATCCACCGACGTTTTGGTTTCCGTCAACGCCGACTGCAGTGCTCGCCATGCCACCTGGCGCGACGGGAAATAGTGCCCTTCCCCATCAATATTGAGAGCCCACGGCCAGGGGCGAAACTCTCCATCGCTGAGTGAGCTTTGTCCGCTCTCGGTCAAGGCCACCGCGTAAAGCAAACCCGGAGGCAGGCCGTATTCGATCGCGACTTGCTGATACCCCACTGGCACGGATTGCGACGTCACAGCCGTCGACCACCACAGCAAACCGTTGACGCAAGCTATGATCGGCCAATTCGCCATGACCGATGCCCGCTAGAAACGTGATACCGGCAAGGGCGTCAAGCGATCGTCCCGCCGCAGTATCAGTACGGGCAAATCGTGTCCTTGTAAGCCCGTGTGTGCGGAGACCTTACCTAACGCACCGGCGTCGATGTTCAGGGTAATCTTGTGCTCACTCACCCATTGGGGATCGATCTGTTTCGAGGCCGCCCAGTCGCGTATGCGGGATTCCTCACCGGCAAATACATCGATCAGGTACAGATCAATGCCGGAGAACTGTGTGATCTGGCTGACCAATCGCTCCAGCACCGCATCACAAGTGGGGCATTGGGTATCTGTAAAGAACAACACCCGGTCCGACGACTGCCAGACGAATTTTCCAGCCAGACCTGAATCCGGCTTGGTGGACGCTGCAACACCCGGGTCGATCAATAAACCGTTGGGGAACAGACGCCGCTGGGCGTCGTCGTAAGCCCGCTGAAACGCCAGGATACGCTCGGCATCGTCTCGCATCATCACTGCCCATTGTTCAGCGTAGCGCCGACGCTCATCGGCACTACGGGCCTGGATGCCCAGCACTTCGAGAGGTGACAAGGTCGCAGGACTCACGCTGCCCCGGATACCCTGCAGCAAGGATTGGTAACGCTGCCATTCCGATTCATCTAATCCCCACTGGTCAGCACGAAACCTCTGAGAGTCGATACGTTCTGTTGCAGATTGCTCGATCGCCAGTGTGTTCGAAGATGGTGATTCTGCTGCCTGTCGGGTATCCGCGTTAACAGGCAACGTGACGCAAAGCCAGAACCCGATTAATGCGATGGCAGGCTTTCTCATGCGATGCTCAATGGTCATCTTGGTTGACCTGTTGATCGATGGGCACGGTCAGATCACGCTGAATGATCAGCTGATACTCCTGATCACAAACACGCACGGAGCATTCTCGATCGTCTATCTGATCGCCGATCGAAACCGCCTCATTTTCAGCACCCGATTCCGGATCAACGTGCCGGGACTCAGCACCCAAAAACCATGCGGTAACAAAAACGATGGCAATGACAAAGGCCTCCATTACTGCGCACCTCCCGTCACATTGGGGACGGAACTATCCGCGCAACGCTCGAACGCAATGAGGCGGTGCACGGGATCCTGGATGAGATGAAAAGCAGGACCGATCATAAGTCCCATCACGGTTTGAAGTGGCATGGGCTCAAAGCGGCGATGCACCGCCGGCAGTGGCAGCGCCAGCATGGCTTTCGCCTCCTCCGACAGCAAAGCATCGGCCGCCAGGCGATAGCCGGAATCTCGCAACATCCAGTGGAGGGCCTGCCCCACACTGTCGATGTCACCTGGAATCGTGATCGCTCTCGCCACCGATAACAGATCCCGCTGCCCGGTGGTCGGCTGAGCGGCCATCACTGAATAGCGACCCGTTTGGGTCAGCGTGGTCATTGTTGTGACGGGCCGCTCTGCCGCCACTACCGAATGGCTCCCTACGGCAGCACCAGAGCAGCACACCAGTATCGTTAGTAGGCGAGGGATTCCGTGATGTTTAAACGAAGACATGTTTTGGCCTCAATCGTGATGAATGGCATCATGATCGCCAAGTGATCTTCTGGCGTGAATGGTTAATCCGTTCCGTGTGCGTCAGGCTTTCTCTGAGACCTCTCTTTAGCCACAATTATCGACCTATATATACCGCTACGATCTGTGGGCGCTCATGCCCCAGTTCCTGGCTGATGATCAGCCGGGCGTCTTGATCCCTCTGTCGTTGCTCTGGTGTGAGCATTGATACCGCAGGGCCACCTGCCGCTGGTGCCTTCCTGCCGACCAACGCCTGGTAACGGCTCTGTGCATAGGCGTGGCGCAGGCCATGCATCTTAGAAAGCCCAGCCCGGGCGGTCTCGGCTTCGTAAACCCGCAGCTGCTGACGGTAGTTCTTGGCACTGGGGATCAGCGACCCCCTCCCTGCCAACCGGTGCGCCCGATCCAGCACCTCCCGTTGCTTTACCGTCCGGATCGGGATGACGCGTTCCTTGCCCCCCTTGGTCCAACTGGCTTTCAGTCGGAGTTGTTCGCCTTCGTCGGCAAAGTGCGGTATGAACTTGATTGCCTCCTCGCGACGCAAGCCAAACACTTCTTGCAGCTCCAGGCTCAGACGAATGTAAGGATCCCGCACCCTGTCCAGCCCCTGTGCATCAAGGATTTTAGCTTTTGAGGTGTTGGTCACGAACTGCCGGTTCGGAATGCCGTAATGATCGTTGGAGCGGGCCACGACATTCTGCCGGTTGACTTTCTGGGCCCACCAGCGGATGACGGCCAGCCGGTTCTTCATGGCCCCGGCTGACAATGCCTCGCTCTGCCAACGCTTGACCAAGGCCTCGATATGTTTGGGTTTTAGTGACTGCGCGCTCATATGGCGGTACCCCAACTCGTGCAGCTGGTCGGCGATCTGTGTCAACAGCCGCTCCCGGTCGCGCTGGGTGGTAAAACTGCCGTCTTTGTTGCGTCGGCACATCTGTTTAAGTTGGTAGTTTAGATCTCGCATCGTGTTCTCACAGCTTGGTAAGTGTTTCTGACCCAACCGGTGGCCGTAGCCATCCAGTCCCGCTTACGCGGTGCAGTCAGGGGACACTACTCCCCGTCGACCTAAAGTTGCCTGGTCTAGGCAACGCCGGTTTTTCCCGGAGGGAACAGGTCCGGCGTGGACCAACATGCCCGTTCGGGCGGTTTTTGAGTGTGGTGAAATCACCTCCTTTCAGTTGTGTGGAGAACCTCCACGGTTAGTGGAAAATGAACATCGACGATGCTGCCAATGGCAGGCGTCTGCGTTCGTGGATAAAAACAGGGCGATGCCTGGGGAAATGAACCCTATGAGTGGTTCGGTTTGGAAGAGGGATCCACGGCTGTCGCCGTGCGCTTTGCAGGATCCGTTAGCGCTTTGGTGCCACTGTACCCGCAGTGGCCACGGTTATGTTCCGTTGAGGGCGCCAGTATCCTTGGTCATCACTGGCTTTGCACTGCAGAATTCCTACGCCTGCGTACGCTATTTCGGGTGCCGGCGCCCTCGTCACTACCCAGCTTCGCTTGCCAGTGACGAGGGCTTCGTTCGCGTCAACCACCACGCCAGGTCTGCGACCTGTCATGAACGTTAAGCAGCCAGGGTTGTTCGCGGTGCGGTTACAGTGGAACCATGGCCAAAACGTCAGGTAGAGGCGGTGTGGCATTTTCGGGGGAAGTCGGGATTGCACGGGACGGCAGGCGGGAACGGCAGAGGTGCCACTTTATCCCAAGTGGCCAGGGCAAGGAGCCGATGCAATCGGCGACGTTAATCTTCGTTCGGCAGCATGATCGTGACGACCGGTTCACCGGCATCGCCAGGGCCAACCATCAGTTTCAAGCTCACCTCTTCAGCTTCCGTTGAACGCCCGTCTTTCGGCACGCGATACAACGAGAACGGCAGCCGATCACCAGGAGCTGTAGCCGTTCGAATGGCGTAGAACGCCATAAACAGCACAACCCACAAACGACCGGACTCGTCCTGCTGTACCTGGAAGCGGTTATCCCGCTCTGTCCAGTCTACGCAATCACACCAAGCGGTGTGGGTAAGTGCGACTGGCCATTTGAAGCCTGCCTCACGTGCCATAGCGGTGACATCGATCAGGATGCCATCTTCGATAGCCTGTGCACGACTGTAACTTGCGACGACAGGACCGAAGACATCTTCCAACGACTTGTGCTCTGAATTCTTCATAAGGTTTCTCCCTGGAGAAATGAATTAATAAATTCAGGGAGCACCTCCTTCCCATTGGGGAAGAAGACTCCCCAATGGGTTGATTGAATGGATTCACAGTAATCCGCGCTCGGCGAAGGAAACTGATTCCCCCACCGTGACCACAAAGTGATCCAGTACGCGAATATCAACGAGTGCCAGCGCCTCTTTTAAGCGCCGGGTAATCGCTTCGTCCGCGTGACTGGGCTCAGCGACACCACTCGGGTGGTTGTGAAAAAACATTACCGCTGCCGCGTTAAGCGTCAGCGCCTGTTGCACCACCACGCGGGGGTACACCGAAGCGCCGTCAATGGTTCCCTGGAACAACTCTGCGGCTTCGATTACCCGATGCTGGTTATCCAGGTACACACAACCAAAGACCTCTGCTTTGCGTTCAGCCAACAACATCCGCAAGTAATCACGGGTGTGGTTGGGACTCGGTAACTCAAGGCCCGGCTGGTGCAGGTCCTGCAAGACGGCAAACGCCAACTGCAACAGGGATTGCTTTTCAGGATCGTTTAACGACGCCATGCGAATGGCCGCAAAACGGTTTTTAGGAATCACCCGAGAGGGTGAGGATTTGGAAGCCATGAGCGGTCTCCTTGAAGAGTCGAGGAGACCTGCCCGGCAAGGGAGAATCTCCCTCGCTGGGTTGAAAGATTGATCGCATCAACAGATGCGATCAGTTTTTGTCATCAGGCTACGGCGTTGTGGCTCGCAGACGCAGGTGCCGGAAAAGGCTGACCTTCGACTTTGATCCAATGAAACCGTAGCAACCGGGATTTCAGACTTATGCCTGTCGTGCCGGCTCGATCACCGTTTTTGAAGATGAAGGTTTCGGCTTGCAAATCACTGAGGTGAAAACCCACCAGCACTTTAAAGTCAGCTTCCACCGCAGGCATTAGCTGACGCACCAGATCCTTCGCCTCTTCACCCACCACCACGCACTCGAAATGCGTGTGCTGAACGTTATCGGCTGGCCCTCGTAGCGCCGCGATGGTGACACTGAGAAAGGGGAACCCATTCTCGGGTCTCACTTCGCGAACCCGGTTGAGGTAACCGATGCCGTGGATATCAAGATCGAAATACTTCGGTTTTTCAGGGGTAGTTTGTCTACTGGTCATAACAGTTTCTCCTTGAACATAATGAAAAGCCGGAGAACACAATTCCCTGGCGGGAAAGTGTTTCCCGGCAGGGTGAGTAAAATCAGGACAAGCCCTGATACTGGATTGACGGTAAAGCCGCGATGTCACTTGCACAATCCGCTGACATCTTCTTTGCCACTGAGACCGCAGTGGCCACGTACAAAGCCCTTAACCCTCCCTCACCGGGGTGTCGCAGACAAACTGCAGGTACTTGAGCATGCCCCTTGCATTAGCAAAAGCGGCATGGTCGGCAATGCTTTGATTGGGAAACCAGTCGGCGATATCACTCGCGAGGGCGGCGCTGCCTCCACCTACAAACAGTACCCGATCTAGCTCCGCACCGCGTCCAAGCTTGCGGCGGGTTTCGGTGTACAGACGCTCCACCAACTCGCTTTTTGCCTCTGCCACCAAGGCCGAAACATCATGATCCTTACCATGCAGTCGTAACTGATGCGTATCGACAGCCCGACTGATACTCTGCTCGCCCAGTTCGCTAATATCGAACTGTTCCTGTATACGGTTCGCCACGCGAATCTTGACGTTCAGCATGCCGCGATTCAGAGAGCCGGAGGAACCGTGTACAATGCCCTGGTCCTGAACCACTACATAATCCGTGGTGCGGCCACCGATATCGACAATGGCGATGGGCGCGTTGACGCGATCCGCGTCCAACGTCACACCATCATCATCGGTCATAACAATCACATAGTCGTACCAGGCAGCCAGCGCCTCCGGAATAACTTCATGAAAGGCGATGCTCACCTTTAGGAGCCCCTGTTGCGCTGACCTTTGCGATGCTTTTCTGGCAACAACAGGCTCAACCGCCACTTTCAAACCATCCCTTTTGGCCTGGATCGCTTGTCGTCGTTGCTGACCATCGTTGCGGTAAAAGGCGGAGACCGGCAACCCCGTCACCACATGGACGGATCGGCCCGACAAACCCGCCTGTTGCAATGCATGCTGGACGATCACCCGATTCAGTGCCGAACCCGGGTATTCATCAAATTGGGTGGGCTCACCATCGACCGCACCGACGGAATACAAACTGCCACCGGTTTCGTACTCAAAAATTTTCTGTTCCTCATCCCGTATCCAGGTGACGCCGGCCGATCCCATGCGTGCCCGCGAAGGCACCGCCAGGAGGCGACCATCCGGTAACGCCACTTTGGTATAGGCATAGCCGTCATCGAGGCCCACCTGTCCCACCGCCATGGGATTAGTGGTCACGGGTGGTTTGTCTTCGTCAGAAAATTTCTCATCGGTCAGTTCTGTCATGGTGCGATTCCTGATATCAGGGTTAGATGTCTTTACTCACCGATCACTCGTCTCAGGTGCGTAAAGGGTTTTCTGGTGTCTTTTTGAGGAGCAAGCCCGGCGCGTTCGCTGTTGTGTGGGCTGTCAGGTGACCGCGCAGCGTGATCGACCATCGTCTCGGTTGTTCGCGCCTGGACGGAACCAGCTCCGAGACTTCCGTTTATCCCGGTGGATGTACACGGCTGGCTCATAGAAATTGCGTGTGCCGGCAGCGCTTGCTCAGATCTGATGGCCTGACACTCGCTTCGAAATCCCACCAGCAACAGCTGTCGCAACCACTCGTTTTGTCTGCTGTTAGGCAGGCGGCGTAAACGCTGAAATACCATCGCTTCGAGTGGAATTCGCGTATCGAGCGAGATGACAAGCTGCTGAAGCGTGCTGGTGGCCACGGCGTTCAGCCCTCGTCAGAATCTGCGATGGCGTTGTTATTCAGCTGTTGAAATGCCAGGGGACGCAGAGACGGCAACCGCTCACCATTGAGGATATCCTGGGGAATCTCACCCATCCGCTCTCTCGCTTTGATGGCTGCGGGTGTTCCCTGCCGGATATCGGAGCGACGAACGTCCAGGCAGTGATACCCCTGGGGCAACGCAAACACCCGGCGCACCCATCGCCCACTAGCCGACACCTGCTCAATGAGGTCAGTGGGCATGTTGAGACCTAAGTGATGCAACGTCATGTCTGCACACATCAACCGGTCGTACTCACCCAGCAACTGTGCAGCACGGAAGGCATAGGGATTGGCGAACTGTAACGATACGCGCTGTGGTCGACTCGATTGTGCGACGGTGAATTCGAAAGCACTGTTGGATTCAGTGATAAGGGCATCCATCCTTTGCTGCAATCCCTGCAGCTGTGCTCGGATATCGGCAACGCCCTCTTCCACTTTGAGCAACCACCAGTCGGCATAAGGGTCGTCGAATCGGACGGCCTGCCATAGCGACTTCAGCCGATCTGCAAAACCGATCAATCCCATAATGGCAGGCTTGCCATCGGCTGCACGGCGGCCGCGGATCAGGCTCTGGGCCTGATAGGTCTGAATCGTCAACCAGACTTCACCTTGCAGGGCGCCTGGCACTGACTCGTTTTGATTTTCGGCTGTACTCTCGTGTGACTGCTCTGCGTCTGAATTCATTTGCGTCATTCCCCTCAAGATCAACTCTGACGTGCTATAAATCCACGAATGGGAAAATGACACCACGGAATATCCATCCGACTGATGCCGTGTTTTGCGTTGCGGCGATCAGATGGTTCCAGTGGAAACAGTGTGGGGAAGTAACGACGAAGAGATGTCACATCGTGTGTGATAACGAGCGGTCGCGCTATTTATCCATATTCAATGATGCTCGTAACTTGGCCAGCTGCTCCCGCCCATAGGCTTGGTTTCGTGCTCGCTCTTCAGCCGCTTTACTTTTCTGTTCTTCGTTTTCTGGCGGTGGTACGTGATGTGCCCGATCGTGTCTTGCCTCGGCCACCTTAATCCCGAGGTTTGGCACAAATTCGCCTTGTTGTGCAGCCTTGCACAGCGAATGCAAGAACCTCAACTCGTCATAAACCGGCTTCATGCCTTTCTGCTCAGACTCCAGACGACCCTGAAGTTCGTCCAGCACCAACTGCCGATCATCAGGATCGATCATGGCAAGATACCTGTCCGCCAAGTGTTTCTGGTTCTCCGACAAGCGCGGCGGATAGATCAGCGCTCGTTCTGTTGACGACGGGGTTGATGGATTGGATTCAGAAAATGTTTTCTCTTCATGGTTTGTATTGTGTGTAGTGGTTGTTGTAGTTGTTTTTTTATAATGACTACTACAACCACTACCGTAGTGTTCATTTTTCTCCGCCTTTGAATTTTGGTCATGGGCAATTTTTCCCGATGCGCTAGCGTCAGACGACCTTTTCAGATTATCGATAGTCGCTGCGTGAAAGGTAAAATACCGACCGGTTTTGCCGTGGTTTTCACTGACATCCGATAATTGCTGGGCCGCCTGCAGGCGACGTTCAATAATCGACTCCAGCTGTCCTAACTCGCCTTCCTGAATATCCTTATCAAGACTTTCCAGAACAGCCTGTGCCACGCGCCGGACACGGGCGTGATGATGCTCCTGGGATTGGGTGACGAACGCCATGTAGGCTTCATCCAGGTACAGGGCATCGACCAGAGGTAAGGGTTCATCGTGAAGGATGTAGACATTACCGGTGAAACGGCCGCTTTTTTGTCGCACCCTGGCACACAGCGTGAGCCAACGCGTCAGGCGCAGAATGGCAATAGCCCGAGAGACAGTAGAGGTTGAGGAAACGTTGGTTTTAGCCGCAATGGTGTCGTAATCGGGAAAGGCCGTTCTTCCCCCGGTTTCCCTGGCATGGAGCATGATGACCATCCACACCAGCTTATCAACAGGTTCAAGCACTGGATCCTGAATGACCAGGGACGGCACAGCCTGATGCCAGTTGCCCATGAACAACATGGTATCAGGTGAAGATGAATCACTCTGGGCACGAACCTTGGCAACCGTCGCCTTGATCAGGGCGTCGAGAGCAACGGTCTCTGGTCGCAACGCATCCACTTCATGGGACATTCTCGCCAACCCGTCCCGATGCCGCGGTACTGGCTCCCTCACCGTAGGTTTCCCAACGCTGTACCAGCGCCCAAATCGACCGCAACCCAATACCCGTTTGTTGCTGTAGATGCAGATAATCCTCTGCACTCAACGTGGGTTTATCATCGGCCTGTACCTTATCCTGCCAGGCATACCAGAGCGCGTGCGTATCGGTTTCATTCAGTTCGGGAGGCCTGCCCACGGCCGGTGCCAGCGTCAACAATCGGCGCCATCGAGTGTATTCCCGTGAACTTACACCAAACAGCTGCTGCATCATCTCTAAGGGTGCGTCGGCGACCAACAAGGTTCGCTGCAGATCCTCAGATTCCCGCTGATGACGCAGGTGATCAAGCATTGGCCAGAATACATCCCGATTCAGACCAATCTGCAAGCAGTGCACGCGCAACGCATCAGCCCGATAAAGGTCGGCCAGGTTCATCTCCTTCAGAGCGTCCAGCTCTTTGGGGCCAAAGTTCATAGCGCGCAATGCCTGCTGATCCCCCTCTGCCAGACATCGCATGGCGTACAACAGCACGGCGGTGGTGAGGTCGGCTTCCTTATTGGACGACATCGCTTTCACCTCCCTGTTGCGCCCAAAGCTCGACCCCGGTATCGAAGGCTAACCGTTTAATGCTCCGGTATGACTCCATCAGTTGCAGCAGATGCTGCCAGTCTGACGGGTTCAACTGCTGCCAGAGCTGGCTGTTGAGATGACCTGGATCGGGCGTCCAGACACTGCTAAAAAGCAGACCGGCATCGTGAGACACCAATGCCTGGTATAGCGGTGAATCCCCATTCAGGTAGGTCAGGACAATGTCTGTAGGAGCGACAGTCAGCTCTGAGCTCGCAGCCAACTGCCACCAAAGGGCGGACACCAAATCCAGCATGTCCTGATCCAGGGATTCCCGCAGCTCCGGCGGAGGCACATCAATGAGCAGAAAACCCAAGCCCTTGTCCGGGAGACGAATCACCGTATCGTGGAGCCCATGGGATGCCGCCAATGTTTCAGCACAGTCCCATAACCGGCCCCGCAAAACCTCAAGATTTTTCAGCTGACCGCCTTTTAGCGCAGCTGCTGCAGAGGCCCCATCTATCGCTTTGTTCGACTGTTCTGCGTGTTTGTCGAGATCTCTCACCGGAGATTCAGTGTCAGCGGATACTGTTTCCAATGTCCCCGTCGGTGACGACAATTCACTAACAGAATGTTCCTGAGGTTCTGCGTCGCGGCCATCATCCTGCTCTGCTTCAGTTTCGCTCGGAGCAGGAAGGCTGAAAGCGCGACCCGATAATTGCGCCTCCATCTCCAGGTGAATCACCTGTCGATTCAGTTCGGACTCTACAGCGATCTCATTTTCCAGTGCATCACGCAGTGGCTGGATATCCCATTCGGCGCCGTCGTGACGACGACACAACTCAGAAAAAACCGCATCAAATACAGTGTCGCCCCCCAGCTGACGACGATCCCAGATCGCTCTGGCGGCACGCTCAATGGCTCGGATCTTCTCCACCTGTGGCCGCCCCAGCCCGGCAGCCAGGGCTTTTGGCATCAACGGCCACAAAATTTCAACGGCATATCCCATCTTGGAAATCATGCTGTGGCTGAGCCCGAAGCCCCGCTCTCGAAACAACTCCTCCAGTTGGCGCTGAGACAGGTTATCAACCTCCATCTCGTTCTCGAGGAGAGACTTTGCTTCGAATACCGCCAGTGCCTTGTCGATGAAAGGCAAACCGCCGCGAAGTTCGTTTTCTCGCAGGTGGGCAAACAATACATTGGACTCTTGGAACCAGGGTTTTACGATGCAATCGATCCAGCGAAATCGCTCGTCGCCCGTTTCATCCAAGAGCTCTTTGAGTATCCTCAGTCGCGTATTTCCGCCACTGTGAAGTACATAGTCTGTAGCGCCCGGTTCCTGTGATAACACCAAGGGCTGATCCAAGCCTTCAGCCTGAATTGACGCCTTTATGCGATCGTATTCCGGGTTCTGCTGCCGGCGGGGATTGCGGGAGTAATGCTGGATACGCATCACGTCCACGCGGGTGATCTCGGGGGTAGAGGGCAATCTCTCAGGTGTCATCGTCGCCACCTGCTTCATGGGCACCTGATTCAGGCACAACGCCGTAGAAGATCTCTGGATGTCTAACCATGCTCGCCCGAGGTACAAGCTCCAGCCGGCCATCCGAGAGATCCGCAACCGTGCGGGTGTAATGCTCGATTTGCGTCGCCATCAATGGACTGGCAAATCGATGCTGGCCGGCAATCTGATACAAGTAGGAAACGGAGTCGCCACACGCCGCGGCGACGTCGGCCCGCTCCCGCTTGGTTGCCATCTTGAGGAAATCCTTTAGCTCCATGCGCAGAAACATTAGCACCGTGCGAATCATTGAACAACGCGCAATCACTGCTTTTTGTTTATCACTCTGCTAAAAATCGTGCTAAAGTATTTCGCATGACGCTAAAACTTAACCAGATCCGGCTCCATAATCTTGAAGTTCTGATTGCCGAAGCGGGGTCAGCTGCCAAGTTGGCGCGCGCGGCCGGAACCAATAGCTCCTACCTCAGTCAGGTGCGCAACCAGCTGCCAACTAAAAAAGGAACGCCCCGCTCTATCGGAGATGAGCTGGCCGAAAAACTGGAAAAGGCTATGAAAAAATCCCAAGGATGGATGGATGCGCCCCATGCGGAGGGGGCGATTCAGGAAGAACACAACGCCCACGATGGCCCCGACCTTCGCAGCCTCCACCCGCTGATCTCCTGGGTTCAAGCAGGGAATTGGTATGAGATTTCGGAAAGTTTTGTGCCAGCCTACGGCTCAGAACTGCTGCCCTGCCCGGTATGCTGCAGTCCGGAATCCTTTGTTTTAAGGGTTCGCGGTAGCAGTATGGAGCCGAAATTTCATGAAGGCGACCTGATTTTTGTTGACCCCAATGTGTCACCTGACCACGGAAAGTACGTGGTTGTCCGCCTCGATGAGTCCAATGAAGCCACGTTCAAGCAATTAATCATCGAAGAGGGCAAACAGTACCTGAAGGCACTCAACCCTGACTGGCCAAATCGCATTATCGAAGTGGATGAAGAGGCGACCATCTGTGGCGTCATTGTCTTCAAGGGTGAAGTGGTCTGAGCATTGCCAGCCTGCTTAGCGACACGAAAAGCCATAACTTCGATCGAGCCCATGGCTAGCAAATGGGATGAATAGCGGTTTCACCCCCAACACCGAAACCCATCTTTATACAGCCAGTGTTTATCACCTTGCTAAACATTCTCTTTTGCCAATACGATTTGCACGGTGCTAACGTTTAGCTCTTAGCAAACCCAAGACTACAACTCATGCAGTCTGGAGCAAGAGTGAGCAACAATGGATGAAGAGCACCCTACCCGACCACGAAAGACATTAATCAACCGCAAAACGTTGCTGTCCATGATTCCGCTTTCGGATCGCGCCATCTTCAACATGGAGAAACGTGGTGACTTTCCACGCAGAATCGTGCTGACAAGCCGCAATGTCGCCTGGGATCTGTCTGAAGTAGAAAAGTGGATAGAATCTCGCAAAGAGTCTGAAGACCAACCAATCCGGCCAGGAATCCCCACTAACGTTTTACGTTAGTCCACTCATCAATCATATCTGCCCAATCCTGCAGCATCGCCGTCCGCTGCTCTCGGTATTCGGCTTTATTGTAAATTGCCCTCACCCCTTTCTGCTCATGCGCAAGGCACTTTTCAATCCAATCGGTGTTATAGCCTGCCTCATGCAATAACGTGCTGGCCGTACGACGCAGATCGTGCGGACCAAATTTACCGAGCTGTTCTCCATCTTTTTGTGCCGCCTGATACGTCAGAGCGAGAACACGATTTAACGTCGCGGCGCTCATAGGTAAGTCTGAATCATAACGAGAGGGCAACACGAATTCAGAGCCGCCGGCAAATGTCTTGAGCGCAATAAAAATATCCAGCGCCTGACGGGAGAGGTACACCATGTGCGGATTCCGACGTTTCATACGCTCTTTTGGTATCGTCCAGAGCGCTTCGCTGAAATTAATCTCCGCCCAGGTCGCGTTAGATAGCTCCGACTTTCTCACCAGGGTCAGCAACAGTAACTTGATAGCCGCTCTATATTGCGGTGATGTGCCGACGCGATCCATGTATCGATACATCAAACTAATTTCGGCAGGACTCAATGCTCGATCTCGTGGCTCAAACCTGGCGATACTGCTGGGGCGAACCATCTCAGCGGGATTCTCTACTTTCTGTCCACGCTCGATCGCCCAGCGATATACTTGTAATACCACTTCTCGTGCGTGGACAGCGGTTGCCGGCGCTCCTCTCTCTACGATGGCATCAGTCACCGCACGAAGATCTTCATGGGTAATCTCAGACAACTTCTGATTACCAAAGCGCGTCTTCAATTCTCGGTTATAGACTGACTTGCGCATGTCGCGTGTCGAGTCAGCCATCTGATAGCCGCGCATCCATTTTTCAGCCCAGGCACCAAAAGTCTCAGCCCCTTTCACACGTGCTTTATCACGCGCCTTTTCTCTGGCTGGAGACTTACCCGCCGCAATCATTTTTTTGGCTTCGTTAAGACGCTCTCTGGCCTCCGCAAGAGTAATGCCGCCGGTACCGTAGCGCCCGATCGTCAAAGTCTCCTGCCGGCCACTGATTGAATAGTTGTGCCTGAAAGAAATTGTGCCTGCCGGCGTTATGGCTACGTAGAGGCCGTCCCGGTCGTTGACTTTGTAGAGCTTGTCTTTGGGTTTCAAATTTCGAAGCTTGGTATCAGTCAACATGGCAGCCCTCTCTTTTTCGTCCCTGATACCATGAAAAAACATGGCATCTTTTTCTATAATATTTACTTAAATATCATACACTTAACTATTTTCAATACCATGATGTGTTGAAACTTCATGGTATGGTATTTCGTTGAAGCAGTGGTATGAGCTAGGACGATACCATCAAACATACCATGAAAAAAGTCTGCTTGATGGTGCTAGAGAGTGCCTGACATTGCCAGGCATTTTCGAGAAAAACCCATTGATAACAATGTGTTAGAATTGATCTACTGCTTGCTGATACCAGCCAGTGCCAGACGTGGAATCATTCCCACTCGATGGTCGCCGGGGGCTTGCTGGAAATATCGTACACCACGCGGGAAATACCGGATATTTCGTTAATGATGCGGCTCGATACCCGCTCCAGAAATTCGCAGGGTAAATGCGCCCAACGGGCCGTCATAAAATCCACTGTTTCCACCGCGCGCAATGCGATCACGTACTCGTAGCGACGCGCATCGCCGACCACGCCGACGGACTTGACCGGCAGAAACACGGCGAAGGCCTGACTGGTTTTGTGGTACAGGTCGGCGGCGTGGAGCTCCTCGATAAATATCGCATCGGCCTCCCGCAGAATGTCGGCGTAGCGGCTGTTCACCGCGCCGAGAATACGCACCCCCAGTCCCGGGCCCGGAAACGGGTGGCGATATACCATGTCGTAGGGCAGACCCAGTTCCAGACCCACTTTGCGCACCTCATCCTTGAACAGTTCCCGCAGCGGCTCCACCAGTTGCATCTGCATCACCTCGGGCAGACCGCCGACATTGTGGTGCGACTTGATCACGTGGGCTTTGCCGGTTTTGGAGGCGGCGGATTCGATGACATCCGGATAGATGGTGCCCTGCGCCAGCCAGCCCACATCCTGTAACCGGCTGGCCTCGCGGTCAAAGACTTCAATAAACGTATTGCCGATGATCTTCCGCTTTTCCTCAGGGTCTTCGACGCCCGCCAGTTTGTCCAGAAACAGCGCCTGGGCATCGACCCGGATCACGGTGACGCCCATATGCCGGGCAAACATATTCATCACCTGATCGCCTTCATTTTTGCGCAACAGGCCATTGTCGACAAACACACAGGTAAGCTGGTCGCCGATGGCGCGGTGTAGCAATGCGGCTACCACGGACGAATCGACACCGCCGGACAAACCCAGAATAACCTTGTCGAGCCCCACCTGCGCACGCACTGTCGCTATCGCATCCTCGACGATATGCGCGGCGGTCCACAGGGCTTCACAACCACAGATGTCCAGCACGAAGTGCGCAAAGATACGTTGCCCCTGCAGGGTATGGGTGACTTCGGGGTGAAATTGAATGCCGTAAAAATGACGGTCCGCGTCGCACATCGCGGCGATTGGGCAACTATCAGTTGAAGCCAGCACGGCAAAACCGGTGGGCACTTTCACCACTTTGTCGCCGTGGCTCATCCACACGTCGAGCAGCGCAGCGCCGTCTTCCGGGTTAACGTGATCGCTGATATCGCGAAACAGCGCACTGGCCCCGCGCACCTTAACCCGCGCGTAACCGAATTCACGTTGTTCGGACGATTCCACAGCGCCACCGAGTTGCGCGGCCATGGTCTGCATACCATAACAGATGCCCAACACCGGTACGCCCATCTCGAATACTACCGCTGGTGCTCGAGGCGCCTGTCCATCGGTTGTGGACTCGGGGCCACCGGACAGAATAATGCCGCTCGGTGCAAACTCGCGAATATCGCTCTCCGACATATCGAAGGCACGAATTTCCGAGTACACCCCGATTTCACGAATTCGGCGCGCAATCAGCTGCGTGTATTGAGACCCGAAATCAAGAATCAATATTTTTGCCGCGTGAATATCTGTTTTCATGGACCTTCCGCTAATCGATTATTCTCGAGGGGGTACCAAGTAAGCTCGTGTACCACGCCGAAAGCAAAACGGAGCCTCCCGGCCCCGCTTACTGTTTGCCGCAAATCATCTGGCAGTGCAGCTGTTCCGCAACAATGATTAAAAATCATTGTCCTGTCCAACTCACCTGTCAGCGCCCACTCACCGGATAATTGGGCGATTCCTTGGTAATACTGACATCGTGCACATGGCTCTCGCCAATACCCGCCGACGTAGCCCGCACAAATACAGGTTCGCGACGCATGGTTTCGATATCGGGGCTGCCGGTATAACCCATGGCCGAGCGCACGCCGCCCATCATCTGGTGAATAATGACTGACACCGAGCCTTTATAAGGCACGCGACCTTCGATACCTTCAGGTACAAGCTTTTCTGTACCAGCGCTGGCATCCTGAAAATAGCGGTCGCTGGAACCCATATTTTGCGCCATGGCCCCGAGGGAGCCCATGCCGCGATAAGACTTGTAGGTCCGCCCCTGGTAGAGCTCTATTTCGCCCGGCGCTTCTTCCGTACCAGCAAACAGGGAACCCATCATCACGCAGTGCGCGCCGGCGGCGATCGCCTTGGCGATATCGCCGGAAAAGCGCACCCCACCATCCGCAATCACTGGAATATCTGTACCCTGCAGGGCCGCTACCACATTAGCCACCGCAGAAATTTGCGGGACACCGACCCCGGTGACTATGCGAGTGGTACAGATGGATCCCGGGCCGATACCCACCTTGACCCCGTCGGCACCCGCCTCGGCCAGCGCCAGCGCGGCTTCGCCGGTGGCGATATTGCCACCGATCACCTGCACGTCCGGATAGGTTTTCTTGATCTGGCGAACCCGTTCGATCACATTGCGCGAATGACCATGGGCTGTGTCCACCACCAGCACGTCGACGCCCGCCGCCACCAGCGCGTCGACCCGCCGGTCGGTATCCGCGCTGGTACCGACGGAGGCCCCGACCCGCAAACGCCCCTGATCGTCCTTACAGGCATTGGGGAAACGCTCGGCCTTATCAATGTCCTTAACTGTAATCAGACCCCGCAGGTCGAACTTCTCGTTCACCACCAGGACTTTTTCGATCCGGTACTTGTGCAGTAAACCCTTGACCAATTCGGGGTTAGCCCCTTCATCTACCGTTACCAGCCGATCCTTGGGCGTCATCGCGCTCTCTACGGGTGCATCGAGATTGGTTTCAAAACGCACGTCGCGGCGCGTGACAATACCCACCAGCTCACCATCGCGCAGCACGGGAACCCCGGAAATATTGTGTATCTTGGTGAGGCTAATCAGATCGCGAATGGTCGCGTCGGCATTGATGGTGATCGGATCCTTGACCACCCCGCTCTCGAATTTTTTGACGGCACGCACTTCCAGCGCCTGTTGCTCGATACTCATGCTCTTGTGAATAATGCCGATCCCCCCCTCCTGGGCGAGCGCGATCGCGAGACGCGCTTCGGTCACCGTATCCATGGCGGCGGATACCAATGGAATATTAAGATCGATGGCGAGAGTCAAACGGGTGCGCAGACTAACGTCCGTGGCCACCACCTCCGAATAGCGGGGCACCAGCAGAACGTCGTCAAAGGTGAGTGCTTCCTGATCAATTCGCAACATAGCGGTCTATCTCTGACCCGTGGAACGGAGGAAACGCGACATTATAGCGATGCCCACCCATGGGGTAAACTGAAATAAAACTGAGCTGCAAATCTTCCCTTGTTGTTGCACCGACATCACCTACAATGGGTACCATGCAACAACAAACAACAGTCGCAGATCAACGTCAGGTTTACACGGTCAGCGCCCTGAATCGTAAAGTTCGCCAGTTACTGGAAACCCATTTATCAGTGATTTGGGTAGAAGGGGAATTGACCAATCTGGCGCAACCCGCGTCGGGGCACTGGTATTTCACCCTTAAGGACAGCGGCGCGCAAGTGCGTTGCGCCCTGTTCCGCCAACGGGGACGAAATGTCACCCTGCGTCCCACCGACGGTATGCAGGTGCTGGTGCGCGGTCGCGTGGGACTGTACGAAAACCGCGGCGATTATCAGCTGATTGTCGAACACATTGAGCAGGCTGGCCATGGCGCCCTGCAGCGTCAATTCGATGAACTAAAAAATAAACTGGCGCTCGAGGGTCTGTTTGCGGTCGAGCGCAAACGAACCCTGCCAATATTTCCGCAGCGCATCGGCGTAGTGACCTCCGCCAGCGGTGCGGCACTACAGGATGTTTTGCACGTGTTACAACGCCGCTTTCCTGTCATTCCGGTGGTGGTGTACCCCACTGCGGTACAGGGCACTGCCGCCGCCGCGCAGATTGTCGCTGCACTCGATCTCGCCAACCAGCACCAACAGTGCGAGGTGATTATCCTGTGCCGTGGTGGTGGCTCTCTGGAAGACCTGTGGCCGTTTAATGAAGAAGTCGTGGCCCGCGCCGTGGCTGCCAGCGCCATTCCGGTGATTGCCGGGGTCGGTCATGAGACCGACACTACCATCGTCGATTTTGTCGCCGACGCTCGGGCGCCCACTCCTTCGGCTGCCGCTGAACTGGCGACCCCGGACGGAACAGAGCTGTACGCCACCATCAGCGGTTACGGGCGGTGGTTTGCGCAGCAGGCACAGCAGCAGCAGCAACGCGCTCGGCAACAGGTGTATTGGCTCGGCAAACGTCTACGCCATCCGCGGGATCACCTTGCAGCGCGGGCGCAACATCTGGACCACCTGGAAATTCGCCTTGCCAATGTCATCACCGCCAGCCTGCGGCGCAAACGCGCCGATTTGCGTCAGCGCAGTGCCGCCCTGCAGGCACAGCGACCCGACCATCGCCTGCAGCAACTACACACTCGCTTCGCCCACACGCGGGACAACCTCAGGCGCGCCGCCCGGCGTGCGCTGACCCAGCGGCAACAACGACTCGCTAACGTAACCAACCTCCTACAGACCGTGAGCCCGCTGCACACACTGGAAAGAGGCTACGCCATTGTGCAGGACAGTAACCAACAGGTGGTGAGCCATATCACCCAAACCCGGGTGGGGAACTCGGTAACTGTCACGGTGGTGGACGGTAGTCTCGATTGTGTCGTTGCGTATATACACGACCAACCCCGAAAGCAAGAACGCTGATGTTCCCGACGGCAAAGGTCACTGCGAGGTCAACTATGGGAACGCATGGTTTTGCTTTTTCTCTATTAGTTGCTTGCCTTCTTTTGTCGAGCGCGGTGGTTGTTGCGCAACCGGAAGAGTGGGATCTGACTGAACTGTACGCTGATGTCTCGAGTTGGGATGCAGCGCGGCAAACGGTGGACAGGGAAATCGGCGCGCTACGGCAATGCGAAAAATTACTGGCGCGCAGTGCGAGCGATCTGGCCTCCTGTCTGGAAAAAATAACGGCTGTTCATAAGGAGGTGTGGCGCATTTACACCTACAGTTTCCTGGCCAAAGACACGGATCTCAGCAATTCTGCCTATCGGGAACGGCAATCCATCGCGCAAACGCTCTACAGTAAATTTGAGCAAACAGTCAGCTTTGTCGAGCCTGCCCTGCAACAACTTGGCGCACCCACCCTGGCTCGTATGCAGAACGAAGAAAAACGCCTTGCGGGTTACGAGTTTATGATTCGCAACGCACTGCGCAAAGGCAAGCATTTATTGTCCGCCGAAGGGGAAGGCCTGCTCGCCGCCGCGGGCAACCCCCTGCTCGCCGCCGCCGACACCTACGATGTACTAACCAACGCTGAAATACCGCGTCCACAAGTAACGCTTGCGGACGGTACGGTGGTAACCCTGACCGCTGCTGCGTACACCAAATATCGGGCCGCCGCGAACCGCGCGGATCGAAAATTAGTTTTCGACCAGTTCTGGCAATCCTATCGAGCCTTTCAACAAACCCTGGCGACCACTCTGGAGGGCAATACCAAAGCCAATATTTTCCGCGCCCAGGCACGCCATTATCCCTCCGCACTCCACGCAGCACTGGCGCAGGACAACATTCCCGATGCGGTGTACCTGACCCTGGTGGCTACGGTTAACGACAATCTCGATACGCTGCATCGCTATCTCGCTCTGCGCGCACGCATGTTGGACGTCGCAGACAGTCAGTATTACGACATATATCCCGCCGTAATCGATCTGCAAACCCATTACAGCATTGCCGAAAGTCGCCGCATTATCATCGCCGCCCTGGCACCTCTGGGCGCGGCTTACAACGCCAAATTACGCCACGCCCTTGCGCAGAACTGGATGCACATCTACCCTCGCGACAACAAATCCAGTGGCGCTTATGTGATGGGTGCCGCCTACGATGTTCACCCGTATGTACTACTCAACCACAATGACGATTTCGAATCCCTTTCCACCTTCGCCCACGAATGGGGTCACGCCATCCACAGTTTGCTGGCCAACGAGAGCCAGCCCTTCCAAACGGCCGATTACGCAACATTTATCGCGGAAATAGCGTCAATCGTCAACGAGGTATTACTCTACGACTATTTACGGGAGCAGGCCACCAGCGCCGACGAAAAACTGTACTTTTTGTTTAAGGAGTTACAGGGAATACGCGGCACGTTTTTTCGTCAAACACAGTTTGCTGAATTCGAGCTCGCCGTTCACCAACGGGTGGAACAGGGTGGCGCCCTGTCGGCGGACGTACTAAACAACCTGTACGGAGAGCTGCTCAAACGTTACCACGGCCACAATCGCCAGATCATGACGATCGACGAGACCTATACGGTGGAGTGGGCTTACATTCCACATTTTTATCGCAATTTTTACGTCTACCAATACGCTACGTCACTTGCCGCCGCGTACCATTTAAGTGAAAAAATACTGGCTGGCGGCGAACCGGAACGCACGCAGTATCTGTCCATCCTTCGGGCTGGCGGCTCCGACTACCCCTACGATATTCTGAACCGCGCGGGGGTCGACATGGCTACACCCGCGATCTATCAGGCGGTGATACGTCGCGCCAACCGGTTGATGGACGAAATAGAGGGAATTCTGGCGCGCCGCCAACCCGCTTCGCCGTAAACACTACTGGCGGCTGAGGTTAGCGCACGGTTTATTTTTTGGCGCGCGTCACCGGACGGCGGCCTTTGCCGGCCTGACTGGGAGTGCTTTTATTCTTGCGATCCGCGTAGGGATTTTCCCCGGAACGCAACTGAATGCGCAGTGGCGTGCCGTGCAGATTAAGCGCACGGCGAAAGGTTTTTTCCAAATAGCGCACGTAATGCTCCGGAACAGCGTCGGTCTGATTACCGTGAATCACAATCACAGGCGGGTTGCGACCTCCCGCGTGGGCATAGCGCAACTTGATGCGTCGTCCGTGCACCATCGGCGGCGCGTGCTCCGTCACTGCATCTTGCAACACGCGCGTTAAACGGTTAGTGCTAAGCGTATCGGTCGCGGCGCGATACGCCTGCTGGACGGATTTATAAAGATTCCCCACGCCGGTGCCGTGGAGCGCAGAAATAAAATGTATGTCGGCAAATTCCGCGAAGCGCAGGCGTCGTTGCAGTTCGGTTTTTATCCATTCCCGTTGCTGTGGTGCAACGCCGTCCCACTTGTTCACCGCGACCACCATGGCGCGCCCGGCATCTAGAGCGTGGCCCAGCAGGTGCATATCCTGATCCACCAGACCTTCGTGGGCGTCGATTAGCAACACCACAACATTGGTATCATCTATAGCACGCAAAGTTTTTACGATGGAAAATTTTTCCACCGTGGATTTAACATTTTTGCGGCGCCGCACTCCAGCAGTATCGATCAACGTATAGCGTTGTCCGTTGCGTTCGTAATCGATGTAAATGCTGTCCCGCGTGGTACCAGGTTCGTCGAACACCACCACCCGCTCCTCCCCCAGCAAGCGGTTCACCAGGGTCGATTTGCCGACATTGGGGCGCCCCACTACGGCAATGCGGATACTTTCGCCAGCGACTTGTGGCGGGGCAATTTCTATATCCGCCGGAAATGCGGCAAAGAACCGCTCCATCAACTGTTTAACACCGCGGCCATGGGTGGCGGTCGTAGGGAATAATTCAGTAAAACCCAGAGCATAAAAATCCGCCAGTGCTGCATCTGGGTCAACGCCGTCAATTTTGTTGACCACCAGGAACACCGGTCGGCCCAACTGCCGTAGATGGGTAGCGATGGCCTGATCCCCCGCAGCAAGTCCGGCGCGGGCGTCCGCGACAAAAAATACAGCGTCCGCCTCCTCTATCGCGAGACGAGATTGAGCTGCCGCCTCCGCGTCCACACCCTGTTCATCCCCGCCGATGCCACCGGTATCGACCACCACAAAACGCCGCCCGAACAGCAGCCCTTCGCCGTACTGTCGATCTCGGGTCAGTCCAGGATAATTGGCCACCAGCGCGTCGCGAGATTTGGTCAGGCGATTAAACAGCGTGGATTTGCCGACATTGGGGCGCCCTACCAGGGCGATAACAGGCAACATGGGATTCGTAAGCGTATCAACACGTGAAGGAGGCCGCATTCTACCCGAATGGGACATTTGAGACTAACTTTGCACACCGCCAAAAACTGGGCGACACAAACCGACGGAACCTGCCGCATGCGAGCGCCCGCGCCAAAACGCGGGCACGGGTCTGTAAGCGCTAATTTTTCTCGAAGCGGTATGCCGTGATATCGCCGCCGTTGTCCAGCACATATAGCGTCTCAGCATCGGCGGACATTGGCACGGTCAACCCGGCGCTGTCGACTCGAATACGCGCCACGAAATGACCATCCACTTGAGACAGTATATGCAGATACCCCTCGCTATCGCCCACCGCCAGATAGCCACCCGCGACCTCGGGCGCATTCAGTTTGCGATTTTTTAACTGCGCGTTACTCCACAGCTCCTGCCCACTACTGGCGCGCAGTGCACGTACCCGGTCGTCGCTTTCCACCACATACACCTGATCGAGACCATAGCCAGGGCGCAGCACACTGGAGCTGTCCTGAAACCAGAGTTCGCGACCGGTGCCACGACTAAGCGCACCGACACGACCCTGATAACTGGACGCATAAATAACATCATCTTTCAGTAGCGGCGTATTGACATCCACCATGCGCTCGAGCTCGGTACGTCCCTTGGGTACGGCTATGCGACTCTCCCACAACAACGTGCCGGTACTGGCTTCGACACCAAATACTTTGCCGCTCGCAAAGCCAGCCACCACCATCGTGTCCGTAACGACGGGGGAACCGGTGCCGTGCAGTGTCAGAACCGGCACGTCCACATCGAAGCGCCACACCATCTCGCCAGTGGCGGCCGACAAGCCGTACAGTTTACTGTCCTGAGTTTGCACAGCAACGATGTCGTCATTGGCTGCCGGTGCAGCTAACACTTCGCTGCTGACCACCGCGCGCCAGCGCTCGGTGCCGCTTTCGGCTTCCAGCGCAATGACCGTGCCGTCGGCATTGCCCACCAATACCAGACCGCCACCCAGACCCACGCCACCGCTGAGGGATGTATCGAGTTCGGTGCGCCACAGTTTGTCGCCGTCCTCAGTGCGCAATGCCACTACCGTCCCCTCGTGGGTCGCGGCGTACAGCACCTGTCTGTCAATGCTGGGATGCAAGGTGGCCAGATAGCCTTTCTGAGCGCCGCCAATACCGGTGCGCCATTGCTTGCGCACCGTAATTTCTTCGTCGAAACTGACCAGCTCGGCCATTTTAGTGGGGCTATCCTTAGCGTCATCATCGTCGCTTTCCCAGAATTTCAACGCACTACAACCGGATAGCAAGATCACGCATAACAGCCACGACAGATGTTTCATTCAGCATTCTCCTCGGAAACCACGTCTGAATCAGATTGTGGTGTCACATCCCCCAGCAACACCTGATTTAGTTTGAGCTCCAGTATGGCGCGCGCATTATCGTCGGGCGCGCCCAGAGTATCGAGCGCCAATTGATAGGCAGCGCGCGCGGCAACGAAATCGCCACTTAGCATCTGGATATCGCCGCGCACCTCAGCATACTGACTCGCCAGTGCGTTTGGCACGTCCTGATCAAGCACTGTCAGTGCGTCGCCGTACGCACCACGCGCAGCCAGTACGCGAGCCAGTCGCAGGCCAGCAACGGCGGCCAGTTCGTCCTCAGCCGCTTGCATGACTGCCCGTAATTCAGTTTCCGCAGTCTCCAGATCCTGATCGAGAACGGCCAAACGCGCCAGCGCCAAACCTGCATAGCGTGCGTACTGACTACGTCCGTGGTTTTCTTTCAGGGCGTCTGCCAATTCGTTCAGCCTGGCACGTTGCGCTGGGTTCAGCTCGTCCGTAGTAGTTGCCAGGGTCAACATTTCATCGTACAGCAGTGAAGCCTGCTGGGCTTTGCGCTCGCTATAATCCTGCCACTGGTGCCAGCCAAACCAGCCGCCCACACCCAGGACGACTAACAACAGGGTTTGCGCGCCGCGCTCCTTCCACCAGCGCTTAAGCATTTCCATCTGTTCTTGTTCAGTGAGATGATCGGCCACAATTAAATTCCACCTTATTAAATTTAAATACACTAACGTTGTTAACGTTCAATTTTTCATGGCCGGGGCAATTCTCAACATCCACAGCGCCCGTTTGACCTGTCTAAGGACTGCCCGCAAACTCCCGGGTCAGTAGCGCTACCGCGTCCGCTTCCGACAGGGTTTGCTGGACGGCTTCACGGCGCAAATATTTTACCGTGACCTTTCCTGCCGCCACTTCATCCTCACCCAAAATCAGCGCAACCAGTGCGCCGCTGCGGTCCGCCCGCTTTATTTGTTGCTTGAACCCACCGCCACCGCAGTGATTCTGGAGACGCACATGGGGACAGGTGGTGCGCAATCGCTCGCTGAACGCCAGGGCCGCCGCCGCCACATCGCCAACCGCCACCAGATAGACGTCCAGTTGCCGGGCGATACTATCCGGTAGCGCTCCGGCGGCGTCAAGCAACAGCACCAGTCGCTCCTCCCCCATGCCACAACCAACCGCTGGCGTCGATTTGCCACCCAACTGTTGTACCAGATCATCGTAACGGCCGCCTGCACACACCGTACCCTGAGCACCGAGACTCTCGGTCACCCATTCAAAGACCGTTTTGCCGTAGTAATCCAGCCCCCGTACCAGCCGTGGGTTAATCTGGTAGCTAACACCGACGGCGTTCAATAATTGTTGCAGTCCAGTAAAATGTTGTTGCGATTCGGCGTCCAGAAAATCCAGCAGAGTCGGCGCCGTATCGAGTACTGCCTGAGTGTCTACGTTTTTACTATCCAGAATACGCAAGGGATTGGTGTCCAGACGCCGCTGGCTGTCATCGTCGAGATGTTCTCGGCGCCTACTCAAAAATTCTACCAACGCCTCGCGATAGCGCGCGCGGGATGCCGCATTGCCGAGGGAGTTGATTTGCAGCTCAACATGTTGATCAATACCCAACGCGCGCCATAAACGCGCGGTCATGGCAATCAACTCCGCGTCAATATCTGGACCATCAAGCCCGAACACCTCCGCACCAAACTGATGAAATTGTCGCAGGCGGCCTTTTTGCGGCCGTTCGTAGCGGAACATTGCGCCGCTGTACCAGAGCCGCTGGACCTGATTGTGTAGTAACCCATTTTGCTCGCAGGCACGCACACAACCAGCGGTGCCCTCGGGGCGCAAGGTGACGCTTTCGTCGTTGCGGTCGGAAAAGGTATACATTTCCTTCTCGACAATATCGGTAACCGCACCAATCGAGCGTCGAAATAGTTCGGTTTTTTCAACCAACGGAAATCGAATTTCGCGGTAGCCGTAACTGCCGAATAATCGGGCGACGGTTGCCTCAAGATATTGCCAACCGGGGGAGTTCTCGGGCAAGAGATCATTCATGCCCCGCAGGGACTGTATTTGTTCCGACATTGTTACTCGTTAATTATTCATCAGGATTTAGCGATGACCCGACTGGCCGCCAGCGCTTTTTCGTTGAGCTGGTGGCGAATGGCACGCTCCAGCTCGTCGACCAGGTTTTCCTGGCCGAGTTTAACGCTGGGCTTACCATCGATATACAGCAGATTTTTGGGTGCTCCACCGGTTAAACCCAGCTCGGCAACCTTGGCCTCGCCCGGGCCATTGACAATACACCCGATAATCGCCACATCCAGCGGCTCGGTCACATCTTCCAGGCGCCGCTCCAGCTCGTTGAGGGTCTGGATGACATCAAAGTTCTGTCGCGAACAGCTCGGGCAAGCGACAAAATTGATGCCCTTACTGCGCAGGCCCAGACTTTTTAGCATATCCCAGCCAACCTTGACTTCCTCCACCGGATCCGCCGCCAGGGATACGCGCAAGGTATCGCCAATGCCCTCCATCAACAGCATGCCCATGCCGATGGAAGACTTGACTGTGCCGGAGCGCAGACCACCGGCCTCGGTAATCCCCAGGTGCAACGGGTTATCGATCTGCGCGGATATCAGCCGGTAGGCGTCCACCGCCATAAACACGTTGGATGCTTTGATACTTAATTTAAAGTTGTGAAAATCCATGCGCTCCAGAATATCGATATGGCGCAGTGCCGACTCTACCAGCGCAGCGGACGTTGGCTCACCGTATTTGCGTTGCAGGTCTTTTTCGAGAGAGCCCGCGTTGACGCCGATGCGAATCGGAATATTGCTGTCACGCGCTTTTTCGACCACCGCGCGAATTCGATCCGCGCGACCGATATTACCCGGATTAATACGCAAACAGTCGGCACCCAAATCAGCTACTTTAAGCGCAATTTTATGGTCAAAGTGAATATCCGCGACCAGTGGGACAGCCACCCGTTTACGAATTTCTCCGAACGCATCTGCCGCCGCCATACTCGGCACCGACACGCGCACAATATCCGCGCCGGCGTCGCACAGACTTTGTATCTGAGCAACCGTGGCCGCCACATCGAGGGTCTCGGTGTTGGTCATACTCTGCACGGAAATTGGCGCATCCCCGCCCACCGCCACGTTCCCGACCATCACCTGACGGGTTTTGCGGCGCTTGATTGGCGACTGGACATTCATAAGTAGTTGTTTACTGTCCCACCACGAGGCGCGCGGCACGGGTTTGCGGATTAAGGTCCGTCACCGGAACACTCTCGCCTCGATAATTAACCGTCACCCCGGGGGCATTGCCCAGAATTAAACTGAATGGCGGTTGTCCTTGCAACGACAGTTGGGTACCCGCGGATTTTTGCGTCATAACCAGCACTGTGCCGCTGCCATCGACTACCTTGACCCAGCTCTCCTGAGTAAAGATTAGTTCAAGCGCGTCGCTCGCTAGCGGCGTTACTGCCGATATATATTGCGCAGCGTCGTTATTTTCGCCATCAACTTCGCCGCCCTGCGCTGCGGTGTAGTCCGCCAGGGACTCACCCGCGTTTTCATCAACGCTAACCGAGACATCATCGACCGCGGGCCCGAGGCCAACTGGGTCAACTGACGTTACTGCCACCAGTGTGTCGTTGTCAGTCGCCACTTGCTCGGTACCGCGTATAGGCGCCACCGATGCCTGATTGGGCACGGTGGCCACCATATTCAATACTGGTGCAGTCGCGAGCGTCGCCTGACCGTTGGCGAGTGCGGCTGAGTACTCTTTATAAAGCCATTTGCCAACCACCACGGCAACAGTAATAAGTACCGCAGCCACCCCGACCAGCATCAACAGGTGGACCCTCCGTCGATCGGGCTGGTAGTGATTGCGCATCGCCTGGCTCTGGCTCACTTTCGCGCGCTGCCCTTTATCGCGGATCTTGTCAAACTCGGCCTGCACGGCTTCGTAAGTTGCTATGAGTGGTGCGTGATCCATATCTAGCAGTGCGCAATAACGACGAATATAGCCACGCACATACACCGCCACAGGCAATCTTGCATACTCATCCGCTTCGAGGGAACCAACCGCACCAGGGGTTAAACCGGTATGGCGCGCCACTTCCTCAATTGACATGCCCAGCTCGCCACGTTTTTTACGCAGCGCCAAGCCAACGGATTGTGACCCCGCATTGAAAACCGTTTCTGATTTTTCGTCAGCGCTCACCGGCGAGCCACCGTTTATATTCCAGCGCTTCTTCTGAGTAAGGAAATAGTTTCCGCAAAGCCAATCCCTGACTCGCCTCACCATCCTTATTGCCAAATTCGCGTTCCAATTTCACTCCCAGCCACAAGCTTCTGGCACTGGCCTTGTGTAACTGGTGGTACTTATCGAGGTAGGCCTTGGCGCGTGGATAATCCCCATCGGTAAAATAGTGGCTCGCGAGTTCGATATGCGGACGCGCTAAACGGGGGTTCAAACTAATCGCCTTGAGCCAGGCATCGCGGGCCTGCTCCACCCGGTTCAACCTTGCCGCGGTGGTGCCGAGGCTTGAATACACTTGAGCCCGGCGGGAATACGCCGTATCGGAGGTGGCCTTTTCAAGCTGCTGGTAGGCCTCTTCGTAACGCCCCTGGCGGTACAGGAACACGCCGTAGTTATTGCGCGCAGAGGTAAAATCAGGGTCGTAGCTGATGGCTTTCCGAAAGTGGCTATCCGCCAGTTCGTATTCCTGTTCGAGTTGAAACAGCAGAGCCATGCCGCCATGGGCACCGGCCGAGCGGCTGTCGACCTCGAGCGCCTTGAGTAAATGATGGCGAGCGGATTCGCGATTACCTTCGCCGAGATAACCCATGCCCAGTTGAATATGATCCGCCAGCAGTTGCCCCCGCCGGTCGGACGCGGAAGGCTCGCCGAGCTTGGCACGCCCAGAGGTGGTGGTGGTCGTACACCCGGCAACCAGCAGCAGGCCGACCAGAACTAACGCCGCTGAATTTTTCAGTCTCATTGCTTTCACCCACTGCTACCTGTCGGTAGTTGCTGACCCCGCAATTCGCGCTGTTGATAACGCTCGGCCCGGCGCGTGCGATCGTTGACAGCACCGGCCAATTGCCCACAGGCGGCGGCGATATCGGCACCCCGCGTTGTGCGCACCGTAACAGTGTACCCGGCTTGAATAAGGATGTCCTTAAAGCGGTGCAGGGCATTGTTGGATACCCGTCTATAGTCCGAACCGGGGAACGGATTAAACGGAATCAGGTTGATTTTACAAGGCGTATCTTGCAGCAACAGCGCCAGTTCCCGGGCCTGTTCGGCACGGTCGTTTATCTGATCCATCAGGGTGTATTCAATGGTGATGCGGCGCCGCTGATCGGGCAATTTTTTGAGGTAATTTTGCGCGGACTGTAACAACATGGCGATCGGGTATTTGCGATTCAGGGGCACCAGCTGATCCCGCAGGGCGTCATTGGGCGCGTGCAACGAAATCGCCAGGGAGGCGTCAGTAACGTCGCCGAGGCGATCAAGCGCCGGCACGACCCCCGCAGTACTCAGCGTAACGCGGCGCTTTGACAGCCCATAAGCACAATCGTGCATCATCAAATTCATGGCATCGACTACGTTGTCAAAATTGAGCAATGGTTCACCCATACCCATCATGACAACGTTACTCACCGCCCGGGTGGCGCCGCTTGCAAAAGCGCCAAAGGAATTGTTGGCGATCCACACCTGGCCAATAATTTCTGCGGCAGTCAGGTCACCGTTAAATCCCTGCTTGCCGGTGGAGCAAAAACTGCAATCCAGTGCGCATCCCACCTGCGACGACACACACAGGGTAGCGCGTGCGCCCTCCGGAATATAAACCATTTCCACGCAACTACCACTGTCGGTGCGCACCAGCCATTTGCGCGTGCCGTCGGCGGAATCAACCTGGCTAACCACCTGTGGTGGGCGCACCTCGGCAATCTGCTTAAGAGTGTCGCGCAGCTCCCTGGAGAGGTCAGTCATCAGTTCGAAATCGGTGACTCCTCGCTGGTGAATCCATTGCAGTAATTGTTTTGCCCGAAAGCGCTTGTGCCCAAGCGTCGCAAAGAAATCCTCCAGCTTTACGGCGGACAAACCGAGTAAATTAACCCGCGTCTGGCCGCCGTCCGTGACAATTCGCCGTGCAGTAATATTTGTCGCTGTGGATTCGGTCATCAGGGCCTTGTTTAGCGTGGGCAAATCTCATTATCCGCGAAAAAATATGCGATTTCCCGTTCCGCTGCCGCCACGGAATCGGAGCCATGCACCGCATTGGCATCAATGGTTTCCGCGAAATCGGCGCGTATGGTTCCCGGAGCGGCATCCTGAGGGTTGGTGGCTCCCATCAGATCTCGATTGGCAACAACCGCGTTGTCCCCCTGTAGTACCTGCACGACGACCGGGCCCGAAGTCATAAATCCGACCAAATCTGGGAAAAAGGGCCGATTTTTGTGCTCGGCATAAAACCCTTCGGCCTGCTCCCGCGACAGATGCTGCATTTTTGCAGCGATAACCTTCAGGCCGGCTTGCTCAAAGCGGCTGATAATGTCGCCGATCACATTTTTAGCAACGGCATCGGGCTTGATGATGGAAAGGGTTCTTTCTGTCGCCATGAATCTATTGCTCCATGTCATTCAAATAAGGGATAAAGTGTGTAGCCCGCGAGCACCGGCCCGGAGCATTAAAGGGAGTGGGATTTTACTCTTGCGAACAGGGGGTTACAACAAAGTCGTGCCTAGGCGGCGAGCATGGTCCGAAAGCGCTCCACCGGGACCGGCATGCTGAAATGCGCACCCTGGTAGGTATCACAGCCAGATTTGCGCAATATCTCCAGCGATTCCGGGCCTTCCACGCCCTCTGCCGTTACCTGGAGACCATATTGGCGAGAGACTGCCAGAATGGCCTCCACCACGCCGCGGCTTTCCGGATCGCGGTGAATGTTGCGAATAAATTCCCGGTCTATTTTGAGCCAGTCGAACGGCAGCCGTTTCAGGTAAATCATGGACGAGTAGCCGATGCCAAAATCATCAATCGAAAATAACGAGCCCAACTCCTTGATCGCCTCCATTTTATAGATCGCCTCATCCACATCTTCGATAACCAGATTTTCTGTCACCTCGAAATTCAAATACCGAGGATCGACGTTGTAGCTTTCCAGGCTGTGTTGAATCACCTCCAGCAACTGTGGGTCGTTGAACTGGCGCGGACTAATATTTATCCCCAAACACATCTCGTCATCCCACAGACCATCATCCATAAAACCACGCACGTACTCACAGGCGGTGCGAATAACCCAGTGTCCGACATCGACTATCAGTCCAGATGATTCCAGTAACGGAATAAATTCCGATGGCATGTTGGTCACGCGATCCGCGTTAACCCAACGCAGTAACGCTTCGCCACCCATCAACCGCCCATCCCGCAGGGAAATTTGCGGCTGCACAAACAGGGCGAACTCCTGGTTATCTACCGCTTTGCGCAAACGCGTATTAAGTCCAATCTGACGCTGTGCTTTCTCGCGAATACTGTGGTCAAAAAATGCAATGCCGTTGCGCCCTTTGCGTTTGGCTTCATACATCGCGGTATCGGCATACTGCAATGCCCGCTCGGCGCTGGTGCTATGGTCATTGACCAGCGCAATGCCAACACTGGCGGTAAGAATAAACTCGTTACCATCGTAAAATATCGGATGAGAGATCAGTTCCTTCACCTTGGTAGCCATATCCCGAGCCAGTACGGCACCCTCGGTAAGGGTCTGCCCAATATCTGGAATAAACAGCAAAAATTCGTCGCCACTCATGCGCGCTACCATCGACTGCTCGGTGATCAACATGGCAATCACCTTGGCGAGCTTACACAGCACCTGGTCGCCGACGGCGTGGCCCCAGGAATCGTTGATATCCTTGAAATGATCGAGATCCACCAACAAAAACGCGGCGCAAATATCGCGATCCGCATTTTCCAGAAAATACTGGCGAATGGTCTCGATCAGTAACTGTCGATTTGGGAGTCGGGTAAGATTGTCGAAATAAAGATCCCGGTCCGTGGGATATTCCTGGGGAGGCCCCAGCCCGCTGCTTTTGCCGCGCGATAATTTATGCAGTACCGCCGCGCGACTGCTCCGATCATCCCCATGTTGCGGGTCACAATCGCGCACTGTCGCACTTGCCGTGGGAGCAGTATCAAGTGTCAGCACCGGCGCGATCGAAGATTCGGGTGTTTGCCCGGCGGTGTCCGGGAACTCTACCTGAGGATTTGCCGCTGCCGCCGGTACGGTTGTCAGGTTGCGCTCGTCAGAAGGAGATTCCGGTTGCGATGCCCGCGGCGGATTGGCATTGTGTTCCATGGCACCCATTGGGGGCGCTGCGGACCCCGCGATGGCATCAGCAGCATGGGAATGCTCGCGGTTGGTTGCGACTGTCTCCAGCGCTGCGAACAGCGTGACCACTAATTCCCGGCCGCTGTCACCCACGGGCCGAATATCCAGCGTGATCTGTTCGCTGTCAGAACCGTCGCGCAGCTCCCACTGAACGCGCCGCTGCCGATCTTCCAGCGCATTGTTCAACTCGCGCTTGAGCGCGGCCAGGGCTACCGGCTCGTCGCTGCAGTTTTCATCAAGGCTGGTACCGAGAATCGCGCGCTTACTACATCCCAGCAGCTGTTGGGCCCGCGGGTTACAATCCACACACACCCCGTAGGCGAAGAACATTGTGCCGTAAGGCGATGAGTCCAGCAGTAATTTATAGAGCTCTTCTTTGGAACTCATAAGTGGCCCTTAGCCAGATATCCGACCCATTCTATTCGACTTCCTCTATCCAGGCCATCTGTATGGCCTCCAGGATTTTTTCACCACAGCGCTGTGGGTCGTCGTCAAACTCTTCCAGCCCCAGCACCCAGCTGCGCAGATCGACAAAATTTATGTAGCGCGGATCGACCTCAGTATAAGCGTCGGCTAACGCTACGGCTATCTCCAGTACATCCGTCCACTTCAGTCCCATTGGCGACGCCCTCATACAAAGAATTTCTGCGCTCTTTAGTGTTGCTCCGAGACCATGTTGATCGTGTATTTAGGGATTTCCACCACCAGATCTTCACTGCCCACGCGCGCCTGGCAGCTGAGCCGCGAATCGGGATCCACTCCCCAGGCTTTGTCCAGATAATCTTCCTCCAGATCATCTGCCGGAGCGATGGAATCGAAACCTTCGCGCACATACACATGGCAGGTAGTGCAGGCACAGGATTGTTCACAGGCGTGCTCAATTTCCACGTCCTGACGCAACGCCGCCGCACAAATGCTTTCGCCCACTTCGGCCTCTATCACCTTGCCGTCCGGACATAGCCCGGGGTGGGGCAGAATAACGATGCTCGGCACTTCAGGTCTCCTTATCAAACTCTTCGAGGCGATGACCCGCGAGGGCCCTGCGCACCGCATTATCCATGCGCAATGCGGCGAACTGCTCGCTGGCCCGCGCCACATTTTCCACCTGACGCGCCAGCTCGCGATGGTCCGTGCACCGTGCGCGGGCACTGTCCAGATCCGCCATCGCGTCGCGCAGCTGGCGGTGCTCCTTGTCGTTTAGCAATGCCGCGCCATCCTGTGCTAATGCGGACTCCAGATCCACCAGCAAACGATCCGCGTCAACTTGCCGCTCGCGCAACGCGCGCGCCTGCAAATCATCTTTGGCGTGGGCAAAAGAATCTTGCAGCATAGCGCTAATTTCGTCATCGTCGAGTCCATAGGACGGCTTGACCTCTATCCGGGTCTGCACACCACTACCTTCTTCCCGCGCCGTAACGCTAAGTAAACCATCGGCATCGACCTGATAGGTCACCCGCACTTTCGCGGCACCGGCCACCATCGGCGGAATACCTTTCAGTTCAAATCGTGCCAACGACCGGCAGTCGCCTACCAGCTCCCGTTCACCCTGTACCACATGAATCGCCATGGCCGTCTGGCCATCCTTATACGTGGTGAAATCCTGAGCCTTGGCCACCGGAATCGTGGTATTGCGATGAATAATTTTTTCCGTCAGGCCGCCCATCGTCTCGACGCCCAGGGACAGTGGTATGACATCCAGCAGCAGCAGTTCATCGCCGGATTTGTTGCCCACCAGAACATCTGCCTGTAATGCCGCGCCCATCGCCACCACGCGATCTGGGTCGATAGTGGCGCGTGGTTTGCGCTGGAAAAACCCTTCCACTTTTTCTCTCACTCGAGGCATACGGGTAGAACCCCCCACCATCACCACATCGAGAATATCTTCAACGGCAACCCCCGCGTCGCGCAATGTTCGTTTACAGGCCCGTAGAGTTTTGTCGATCAGACTGTCCACCACCGCGTACATCTGCTCTCTATCGAGCTGGCCACTCCAGCCATTCACATTAACCGCAACACTGTCGCTCGTGCTCAGCGCCTCTTTGGCGGCACAGGCGGTATCCATCAGCCCCCGCTGCTCCTCGGGCGTAAGGGCGTCCGGCAGCGCCGCCTGTTGACGTAGCCAGTCGGCGAGCGCGCGATCAAAATCATCGCCACCCAGTGCCGAATCACCGCCAGTGGCCAGCACTTCGAATACACCGCGGGATAGCCGCATAATGGAAATGTCAAATGTGCCTCCCCCCAGATCGTAGACCGCAACCACACCGGAACTACCCTGATCCAGCCCATAGGCGACCGCCGCCGCTGTCGGCTCGTTCAACAAGCGCAGTACTTTTATGCCGGCCAGCATGGCGGCATCCTTGGTCGCCTGACGCTGGGCATCGTCGAAATAGGCTGGCACGGTGATCACCGCACCGTCAATTTGACCGCCCAGTGCCTCCTCGGCGCGCGCCACCAGACAGCGCAATATTTCCGCCGAAGCCTCCACTGGAGTGATGTCGCCAGCGGCGGTGCGGAATCTGGGCATGCCACCGGCACTGGGTGCGAGGGCGTACAGGGCCGTGCTGCCGAGGGAAAAAACCTCCTCCTGACCCCGCCCCATATAACGTTTTACGGAGACCAGCGTATTGACCGGGTCCCGTGCCGCATTGGCCTTCGCGGACCAGCCAACGGCGACCTCGCCACGGGCAGCGTAATGCACCACCGAAGGCAGTAGATGTCGCCCCTGGTTATCCGGCAATGTGTCGACGGTGCCACTGCGCACCACCGCCACTAATGAATTTGTCGTGCCTAAATCAATACCCACGGCCCGCCGACGTTGATGGGGATCCGCCGACTGACCGGGTTCAGAAATTTGTAATAATGCCACCGAAAAATACCTGATCCTGTTAATCGTTCTGCGCGTCTTGTGCGTCCTGTAGCTGGTCGAGCAGTTTACTGAAAAACTGCATCTGAGCCAGAGTGTGCGTCGCCGTTTGCACGTCGTTATGTCTGTATTGCTGGGTAAAAGATGCCTGCAGTTGAGCAAATTCGTGAGCCACTTCGTTCCCGAGGGTTTCCAGCGCCTGGGGCGAATCGGCTGTTTCCTCCGCGCTGTGCAAGCGCTCGCGCAATTCGATTTGCCGCGCTAGAAAATTCATATCACTTACCGTGGCATTTTCGCTATTCGCATTGCCCCCCATACGCTCTAACAGGTACAACGCCCGCTGTATCGGTGAACTCAACACCGTATAGGCCTGGTTAATGGCCGCGGCATACTGTACGGCTACGCGCTGTTCGTGGGCGGATTTGCCAGCATAACGATCCGGATGACATTGCCGTTGGATATCGCGGTAGCGCTGCTGCAACAGCTCAGCGTCGATCTGATAGTCTTCAGGAAGGTTAAAAATACGATAGTAATCGCTGCTTACATCCACAGACAATCCAACTTAACGCACGCAGGTTTTCGCCCAAAATCTGGCGCGTAATGACGGCGACGATGCTCCACCCATCGTACCCTCAGGGACGCGATTTTAGCCATTAAACGTTAAAACTCTCGCCGCAACCGCACGCATCCTTAACGTTGGGGTTGTTGAACTGGAAACCTTCGTTTAAACCTTCCCGCACAAAATCCAGTTCCGTACCATCGAGATAAATTAGACTTTTCGGGTCGACGAAAACCTCCACATCGCCGGATTTGAACACCTTGTCCTCAGGCGCAACTTCATCCACAAATTCCAGCACATAGGACAGCCCGGAACAGCCGTTGGTGCGCACCCCCACGCGAATTCCGTAGCCTTTGCCTCGTTGCGCAATATAATTGCGTACATGTGTTTCAGCCGCTGGTGTCATCGAAATGGCCATTTACTGCTTCCTCTACGTCAGGCTACTGCATTTTCATTCGACGCGTTGTGTACGGTACAGTTAGCCATGGCTAAGTATGCTGCCGTGCATATACAGCGTCGAAAAAACTTAGTCAGTTATCTCACCGCGCTTCTTGCGCACGTCTTTGATCGCCGCCTTGATTGCGTCCTCAGCCAGTACCGAGCAGTGGATTTTCACCGGCGGGAGGGCCAGTTCCTCGGCGATCTGTGTGTTTTTCATCTCCGCTGCCTGCGCCAACGTTTTACCTTTCACCCACTCCGTCAGCAACGAACTGGACGCAATCGCCGACCCGCATCCGTAGGTCTTGAATTTAGCATCCTCGATAAGACCGTCGTCGCTGACCTGAATTTGCAGGCGCATCACATCGCCGCAGGCTGGAGCGCCGACCATGCCGGTGCCCACGTTCGCCGCTTTATCGTCGAGTTTGCCAACGTTGCGCGGGTTTTCGTAATGATCCAGTACCTTGTCGCTATAAGCCATTTTTTACTCTCCTCAAGCCGAGCCTGTGTGTCAGTGCGCTGCCCATTCGACGGCAGAGATATCGATCCCATCCTTATACATATCCCACAGCGGGGATAACTCTCGCAATTTAGCCACCGCATTAACGACATTTTGAATGGCAAAATCAATTTCCTGTTCGGTCGTAAAGCGACCGATACTGAAGCGGATAGAGCTATGCGCCAGTTCGTCATTCAATCCCAGCGCGCGTAGCACATAGGACGGCTCCAGGCTGGCGGAGGTACAGGCCGAGCCAGACGACACCGCCAGATCCTTAAGCGCCATAATCAGCGATTCACCCTCGACATAGGCAAAACTGACGTTAAGGTTACCCGCCACTCGCCGCGTCAGAGCTCCGTTTAAATGCACTTCTTCCATCGCGCTAAAACCCTGCCACAAACGGTTGCGCAACCCGAGAACACGCGCGTTTTCGCTATCCATTTCCTCCCGGGCTATGCGAAACGCTTCGCCCATGCCAACGATTTGATGGGTAGGTAGCGTGCCAGAACGCATGCCGCGCTCGTGGCCGCCGCCGTGGGTCTGGGCTTCGAGACGCACCCGAGGTTTGCGCCGCACATAGAGTGCGCCAATGCCTTTGGGGCCATAAACTTTATGGGCGGACATAGACAACATATCTACTTTCATGGCATCCATATCGATCGCAACTTTACCGACACTTTGCGCGGCATCTACGTGGAAATACACGCCGCGCGCACGGCAAATTTCACCGATGGCCGCAATATCGTTGATGGTGCCGATTTCGTTGTTGACGTGCATGATCGACACCAGGGTGGTGTCGTCCCGCAGTGCATCCACCACCGCTTGTGGCGTAACGAAACCATCCTTATCGGGGTCGAGATAGGTGACTTCGAAGCCCTCGCGCTCAAGTTGCCGACAGCTATCGAGCACTGCCTTGTGTTCAATGCGCGAGGTAATTAAATGTTTGCCTTTACGCTGATTGAAGTGCGCACAGCCTTTGATCGCCAGATTATCCGATTCAGTGGCACCGGACGTCCAGACAATTTCCCGCGGATCGGCGTTGATTAACTGGGCCACCTGTTGGCGGGCCTCTTCCACCGCCGCCTCCGCCTGCCAGCCGAACGAGTGGGAACGCGATGCTGGATTGCCGAACACACCCTGATTGGTAAGGCATTGAGCCATTTTGTCCGCCACCCGCTGATCCACAGGTGTGGTCGCGGCGTAATCCATGTAAATGGGCAATTTCATGTATTTAACTCCTGCATCCTCAAGCTACTACTTAACGGTTTTTCTGCCATGCCCAGCGCCCAGTTTGTTGGCACCTGACGGATAGCAGTCAATGACCGTCTTAAACGTTTACACCGTGATTGACGCGGTGTCGATTAGATTGCGCTGCGCCGGGAGCAACCCGTTGCGCCGATCCTGGCGCTCGCTAACCTGTTGCACCCGGTGCTGCTCCATCAGGCTGGCAAGGCTAATGCTGTGTAGAAACTGATGTATCTGTTGACTGAGGTCGTCCCACAGATGATGGGTCAGGCAGACTTCCCCGCGCTGGCAATCACCCTTGCCGCCACAACTGGTGGCGTCGGTAGTTTCGTTGACTGCGTCAATAATATCCGCCACGTTTATATGCTCAATGGGCTGCGCCAGACAATAGCCACCGCCCGGACCACGCACACTGCGCACCAGCTTGCCGTGACGCAATTTAGCGAACAACTGCTCCAGATAGGACAGGGATATTTCCTGTCGACTGGAAATATCTGCCAAACTGATCGGTCCCTGACTATTGTGCAGGGCCAGATCGAGCATGGCCGTAACCGCATAGCGGCCGCGTGTGGTTAGTTTCATCGTCAATCCCTTCGGCTTCACGAACGGGGGGAATTATGGAATACCATACTAATATAGTCAACTAAATAATTGACTATATTAGTAGGTTTCTAACCGCGCCAGCTTCCCTGTTGTTCGTTATAGGTCCTGCAACGGTACCAGGACTATTTACTTTCCTGTCCCTTCAAACGATGGACGGCATTGCGAATCGAGGTCAGCACCCCGCGCAAAATAGACAACTCCATTTCGTCCATACGGATTCGGCCAAATAACCGCCGCAAACGGGGCATAGTTTGCCGCGGGTTGTCCGGGTCGTGAAAATTCAGATCCACCAGGGTTTGTTCGAGATGCTGAAAGTACAGCTCGATATCTTCCACCTTGGCCGGCGGAAGATCCCAGTTATCCAGTCGCGGCAACTGCCCCGCTGCGTCCGCCAACGCCGCCATCCTGACTTCGTATGTCAGCACCTGCACCGCCGCCGCCAAATTCAGTGAACTGTAAGCCGGGTTCGCCGAAATATGTACGTGATAAGTACATTTTTGCAGCTCGTCATTGGTCAACCCGCGATCCTCGCGCCCGAACACCAGCGCGACCTCATGGCGCGCTGACTCCTGCCAGGCGCGCTGGCCGCACTCTCGCGGATCGAGTAGCGGCCAGGGAATACTGCGCTCCCGGGCGCTGGTACCGACAACCAGACCGCAACCGTGCAGCGCGTCATCGAGGCTATCGACGACAACCGCCTGTTCGAGCACATCCGCAGCACCCGCTGCGCGCCACACCGCACGATCCGCCGGAAATTCCTGGGGAGCCACCAGATAGAGTCGGCTCAAACCCATATTCTTTAACGCCCGCGCCGCTGCGCCAATATTCCCTGGATGGGAAGTATTCACGAGCACGACACGAATACGAGCGAAGTGACTGGAATCAGCAGGTACAGGAATATTTACGGGCTGCTCGGGCATATCGTCTCTCATCGCGGGCCGCGCATTGTAGCAGAGTGCCCGCATAAGTCTCCCCCAGCTGCGGTGTTCCTGCTACAATGCGCGGCCTTTCAGCTCCGTAATAATCGGTCCTCACTATGGAACCCATGGTCAATATCGCGCTGCGCGCGGCTCGCGACGCGGGAGAAGATATCGTGCGTGCGCTGCAAAAGCGCGACCGGCTCAAAATCGACGAGAAGACCCGCAACGACTTTGTTACCGAAGTAGATCGCGCCGCGGAACGGGAAATCATTTCCCAGTTGCGCAGAGCCTATCCCGACCACTGTATCCTCAGCGAAGAAAGCGGTGAGATCGAAGGTGCCGACAAAGACTCGGTGTGGATTATTGATCCGCTGGACGGCACCACCAATTTTATCTATGGCATTCCGCATTTTGCGGTGTCCATTGCGTTTTGTTACAAGGGGCGTATTGAACACGGCGTTGTGCTCGACCCCTTCAAACAGGAAGAATTTACCGCCAGTCGCGGTCGCGGTGCGCGCCTGAATGGCAACCGTATTCGAGTGACCGGCCGTGTGGAAACCGAGGGCGCGCTATTCGCCACAGGCATTCCTTTCAGCGGTCGTCAATTCGATAACATGCCCGCCTATCTCGACTGCATGCAGGATCTCGCAGCACAGTCCTGCGGTATGCGGCGCATGGGTGCTGCGTCACTTGACCTCGCCTATGTGGCGGCCGGTCGTTACGATGCCTTCTGGGAAATGTTTCTGCAGCCCTGGGACATCGCCGCGGGCGTATTACTGGTCAAGGAAGCAGGGGGCATGGTGGCCGATTTCCAGGGCGACGACAAATACATGACCAGCGGCAATATCATCTGCGCGACGCCGCGTTTACTCAAACCCACTCTGCAAACCGTGAAAAAACATTTGGGCCATTTAGGTTGAATTCACGACGCGGTGATAGCGCGAAGAAACTGAGCGCGGATGGGTGATACAACTAGCCGCTACTGCGCAACAACCGTACAAGAGAAGTGCGACTGCGCGGACAGGGAGTTTCTGACAATACAAATTTCTTCTGCTTTATTCAGCAGCTTGGTGGCTTTATCCACCAGATCCGGGGAAGGAACCACTAAACTGGCACTGATGGTCACCTGAGTAAATTGCATTTTACGCTCGACTTTATCCAGCTCCCCGCGCGCCTCACATTCGATGGAAAGCCAGTCTAGTTTTGCGATAGCGGCGATGGTTTTAAACGACAGGATCAGGCAGTTCGACACCGCCGCCATCAGCAGCTCTTCAGGTGACCACTGATCTCCCGGACCATCAAACTCCCGCGGTGGCGCCACTACGAGTGACGGCAAATGATCGGCGCCTGCTGACAGGTTCCCGGTCGGCGTTCCAACGGCACGCACGGTATAGACATGGGGCAGCGCCTGCATCAGAGTCTCCTGTGGAACGGTTGATTCGCGGGAACGCCACGGGATGGCATATGGTCAAACATTCGTTGTATGCAGTGCCGTAAGGCTACCCCCAGTGTAGATTAAAGATCGCGCCACGCCGCACCAATAACTTGCAGTCGATTGCGTCAGATCAACCATTTGGCGCAAAAGCCTTTATCGCTTCCAGATCGAATCCAGACTGGCCGTCCGGGCGCAGCGGCTGCATGCACACATGGTTGGCACCATTGCGCCAGTGCGCCTCTAGACGCTGTGTGATGTTCGCATCATCACCCCAGGCGACGATGGCATCCACCAGCCGATCGCTACCGCCGTGTGCAAAATCCTGTTCGGTAAAACCAAGAGTCAGCAAACTATGTCGATAGTTCTGCATGCCCAGATACATCCTGATAAACCCCCGCGCAATCGGCCGCGCCTCCGCCGCGCTTTTGATCCGCAATACTTTTTGCTCCGGCGCCAGAAAACTGTCCGGGCCGATAATCTCGCGCGCTTGCGCCGTGTGTTCCGGCGTCACAAAATACGGGTGCGCGCCCGCACTGCGCTGACCCGCAAGCGCGAGCATTTTTTCCCGTAACGCAGCCAGTACAATCGGCCCTTCCTGTACTGGCCTGGGTGCCGTGTACATCGCTTGCTCCATGGCATCGAGATAGTTGCGCATGGTGGTTAGCGGTTTGCCGTATTCGTGTTTACGCACCGACGCGACAAGCTCCATATGAGAAACCCCCAGACCGAGAATAAAGCGCCCCCCGCTTAACTCGTTCATAGCATTGCGCGCCGCCACCATGGCCATCGGGTCGCGGGCGTAGATATTAGCAATCCCGGTCGCCAACCCGAGCTGGTCGGTTTCCCGCGCGAGTACTGCCAGCATCACAAACGGATCGCGGCCAAATGCCTCGGGAATCCACAGCGCCCCATAACCCGACTTTTCCGCTGTCTGTGCCAGATCGATACACTGCGTATAACTATGCGCATCTATCATGCTCCATAGACCTAGCTTGCCAATTTCGAATATCTGCATAACATAGCTCCTGGGAAGTCTGGATGAAAACCAATGGTGCCGTCGCTACGGCAGGCGACCCATTGCTCCGCTCTGGTAATCCAGCATCGCCTGACGAATTTCCGCAGCTGTATTCATCACAAATGGCCCGGCACCCACAATCGGCTCTGCTAGTGGCTGGCCGCACAATAACAATGCGTGTAAACCCTGCGCACCACTTATTGCAACGCTGTCTCCCGCAGTGTCAAACAACGCTACCTGTGCCGCACTCGCCTGCGCTGAACCACTGACTGTTGCCGCCCCCTCCAGCACCACCAGCATCGCGGTCCAGCCATCAGGAACCGGAAGCTCAACGGGCGTATTACTGGTTATATTGATATCCCAGGCGTGCAATGGGGTGAACGTTTTGGCAGGTCCTTTCTCGCCCGCATAGTCCCCGGCAATGATGCGCACGGTGCCTTGCGCCTCCGCCAAATTGATCGTGGGAATGTCCGCATTCCGAATATTCTGATAACGGGGTGGCGTCAGCTTGTCTTTGGCAGGCAAATTCACCCACAGTTGTACCATTTGAAAAGTGCCACCCTGCCGTGCGAACTCGCGCCCGTGAAATTCTTCATGCACCACGCCGGACGCCGCAGTCATCCACTGCACATCTCCCGGACCAATCGTGCCACCTCCCCCGGAGGAGTCCCGATGCTCGATTTGCCCGCGATAAACAATTGTCACAGTTTCGAAGCCGCGGTGCGGATGGGCCCCCACACCACGTTTTTCCCGGGTGGGCTGAAATTCCGTCGGCCCACCGTAATCGAGCAGCAAAAACGGACTCAGCGCAGCACCAGTGTCGGTGTAGGAAAATAATGTGCGTACCGGAAACCCGTCGCCGACCCAATGTCCCCCATCGCCGCGCATAATCCGGTTTAGCTTGCGAACGGTTTTTGTGTTGCCGAACGAGGCCATAAGTTACTCAGTAAATTTGTATCAGCAATCGTAATTGGGGCGCCTGGCCAGCGATCTGCACTTAGTCAATGGGTAAAAGATAGACCACAGTAACAGGCGGCAATCTTCAGGACCGAAAGCGTGCCACCTGAGCATCCGCCGCTGTGCGCAGCAAGATAGTGTCCGCAGCAATCAGAAAAAAACTGGCCCCCAGCTCGCGATAGCGGGCGGCAACCACCGGGTCGGCGCAGTACACACCAGCGGGTTTACCGGCGACCCGAATACGGGACAGTGCCTGTTCGACAACGCGATTCACCTCGGGGTGTCCGGGTTGTCCGAAATAGCCCAGTGCTGCGGCCAGATCGGCAGGGCCCAGAAACACCCCGTCCACGCCGTCCACCGCGCTGATGGCCTCCAGCTCCTGCAACCCGGCCGGGCTCTCAATTTGCACCAACAGACACAGTTGTTCGGCAACCGCATCGGCATAATTGGACACCCGGCTCCAGTGGGTTGCCCGTGCCAGACCACCCCCTACCCCGCGCACGCCGGCGGGTGGATAGTGCATGGCGCCCACCAGTTGCCGGGCCTGCTCTGCAGACTCCACCATCGGTAGCAATAAGGTTTGCACACCGATGTCCAGCAGTCGCTTGATGGTGGTTGCACTGTGATCCGGCGGGCGCACCGCTGGCTTTACCGGATAAGCGGCCAGCGCCTGTAATTGCGCCAGAATGGAACGCAAATCGTTGGGGCCGTGTTCGGCGTCAATCAACAGCCAGTCAAAGGCAGTATTTGCCATCAGCTCGGCGCTGTAGGCATCGGCCAGGCCGAGAAAGGCACCAAGCTGCAAATCCCCGGCCAGCAGCGCCTGTTTAAAGGTGTTGATGGGCATGGCTAAGCTCATGGCAAGTACCTGTACCGAGACTACTATTAGGTGAAACGAAAGCCCATACTGCCCAGCGGGCCAAAGTCCGCATGAAATGTATCGCCCCGTTCCACAGGCATCAGACGCGTAAACGAACCCCCGAGAATAATTTGCCCCGGCTCCAGACCAATATTGTGGCGCGCCAGCCGACGGGCGAGCCACACAATGCCATTGCCCGGATGATTGAGCACCCCCGCCGACAGACCGGTTTCTTCCACGACGCCATTGCGCGACAGAATGGCGCCGACCCAACGCAAATCCACATCCACGGGCCGTACCGGGCGTCCACCGGTAATAATACCCGCGCAAGCAGCGTTATCGGCGATGGTGTCTGTAACCTGCCGCCGTCGTCCGCTACTGGGATCAATCCGCTGGGTGCGCGCGTCAATAATTTCGATGGCCGGACTGACAAATTCAGTGGCGCGCAATACGTCGGTTAAGGTGATGTGCTCCCCCTGCAGGCGCTCCCCCAGATAAAACGCCAGTTCCACCTCCACCATGGGTACGATAAAACGATCAAAGGGAATATCGCCCCCGGCTTCGAACACCATGTCGTCAAACAAGGTGCCGTAATCTGGCTCGTCCAGTTGCACGGCCACCTGCATCGCGCGGGACGTCAAACCAATTTTGCGGCCGACAATGCGGCGTCCCTCCGCGAGCCGCAGCCGCGTCCACTCTTCCTGAATGGCGTAGCCGTCGTCGATGGTCATATCGGGGTGAGCCAGGGACAGCTGTCCGATCGCCTTGCCGCTTTGCAGCGCGCTATTGAGCGCCGCCGCACTTTCGGTAATAACCGTTTTGTTCAACATGGCCCGGGGTCTGACCGCTTAATGACCGTTAAAGTGGTTGACCATTAGCGGGAGCATCGCATCCCAGCGTTGGGTTTGCGCCCAGTGCCCGCAGCGATCCAGCACGTGCAGCTCCGCGTGCTTTAAATGCTCGAGAAAATACAGGCTGGTTTCCAGGGGCACGATACGATCCTGCCGGCCGTGCACAATGGCAAATTCGTGGGGCATGCGCTGCAGCGCAGATGGCGGCAGAATCAGCTCGTCCATCCCGGCGCGCATGGCGGCAAACATAATTTCCTGGACCGCACGCACTTTCGGATCCGTGGCAACGCTAAACCGGGTTTGCACAATATCCTCGATTTCCGGCATCAAGCTGGGGTCGTAGACAAAGCTGTGCATCATCTCGCGATAACGACCAATGCGCGGATCCTCGTAGAAGGTCAGAAGGCGGGACATTTCCGAGGTCCAGGTCATGGGTGCGCCGATAGCGCCCATCAACAATACCTTGTTAAAGCGCTCGGGTGCTTCCAGTGTCAGGTGCAAAGCGAGGGCACCGCCCATGGAGTTGCCCACCATATGCGCCTGTTCAATGTTCAATTCGTCCATTAATGCTTTCACCTGTTCTACCCTCAGGCCAATCCATCCAGCGATATGCCCGGGCAAATCTTTCGGCAAATCGGACTGACCAAAGCCGATAAGATCCGGTGCGACCACGTAGAAATGCTCGGCCAGATCAGGCGCACAGCGCTGCCAGTTAGACATCGCGCTCGCGCCGGGCCCGGCACCGTGCAATAAAATCACAGCGGGGTTTTTGGGATCGCCAGCCAACAGACAGTGACTCGCCAATACCCCGGAGGCAATTTTCTTTTCCACAGTCGGGTGACTCATATCGTGCTCCTTAAACTTGGCCAAACACCGGCGAGCGTTACGTTAATCACAGGAAAACATCTCTATGCAAATGCTTGCTGGCGTTGCTTATCGTTATCCTGCACACGCACACCGCAAACGGGGGAATTGTGTCGAGCAGCGTTTCGAACAGAGTCGGATAATACCTGCCCATCCAGTTATAAACAACCGCGCCGCAACGCTACCTATCCGTCCTCGTTCCACGCGCTTTCAGCACGTTTTTTACGCATCACCGACAACGTGGTCACCAACAGAGTGAGCAGGGTTAACGGGATCGCAAAGTACAGCATCGCCGCGCTATAGATCCCCACAGCGTCGTGGTGCGTCGCGGCCAGAAGCAGGTACAGGGTGTAGGCAAGATAGTACCCGAACAATAACGCGCCCTCCCAGCGGCTGATCACTCCACCGGTAAAAAAAATTGGCAGGCACACGAACGCGACGACAATCATAATGGGCATATCGAACGCGATCACCGCGCTGGAAACTGCTATACCCACGGGAGAAACCGCACTCGCCACACCCAATACGCACATTAGATTGAACAGATTGCTACCGACAATATTGCCAACCGCGATATCCCGCTCGCCACGCACGCTGGCGACCACTGACGTTACCAGCTCCGGTAGCGACGTTCCCGCCGCTACGATGGTTAACCCGATAACCAGCTCACTCACTCCAAAGTAGTGTGCAATAATCACCGCACTGTCGACCAACCATTTCGATCCGAGCACCAACAACGCCAGTCCGCCCGCGACCAGCGCGCCATTCAACAACCAGCGGTTGGCGACCTGTTCGCGCACACCAAACTCTCGAGCGTATTCATCTTGCACCTGCGCACTTTCTGTACGGCTGCGTTTGAACAGCACAGCGATATAGAACAGCAACCCGACAAATAGCAACATTCCCTCGACACGACTAATGCGCCCATCCAGCGCCAACAGCATCACCACAATCGAGACCCCAATCATCAGCGGCACATCCATCCGTATCAGCTGTTGGGATACTGCCAGTGGCGCCACCAGTGCCGACAGGCCAAGGATAAACAACACATTAAAAATATTGCTGCCGATCACATTGCCAAGCGCAATACCCGGCTGGTGGGTCAGGGCCGCCTTGACACTAATCGCCAGTTCCGGCGCACTGGTCCCAAACGCCACAACGGTTAACCCGATGATTAACGGCGATATACCCAGCGCACTGGCCATACGAGAACTGCCGCGCACCAGAGCTTCTGCCCCGATGACCAGAAAACCGAGGCCCAGCACAAATAAAAGAATTGCCATAGCGTAATCAAATCAATGTAGCGGTGATGGATCGTCGGCCATCCGCGACCCCAGGGCGCCTATCTTACTGCGAAATCCATAACCTGCGCAGCCAGACGAAGCTTGCAGGCATCCGACACCAGCCACTTGCCTGTATCCATTTGCAAAGCCCGGCTACCTTCGGCGGCCATGGTTCACGGCACAGGGTGAGCGTGTACAATGTGCGGCCAACCACTTGCTTGAGTTGCACCCGCCACAAATGGATAAACGCGATACCACGCACTTCGGTTTTCAGGACATTCCCGCCGCAGAAAAAGCCGGGCGGGTAGCCGATGTATTTCACTCTGTGGCGCCTAAATATGACTTAATGAACGACTTAATGTCTGCGGGCGTGCACCGCCTGTGGAAACAGGCGACCATCCAATCCTCCGGGGTACGGCCAGGACACAGCGTTCTGGATATCGCTGGGGGCACCGGTGATCTGGCCCTGAAATTCGCGCGCCTGGTGGGCCAGGATGGCCGGGTAATACTGGCGGATATTAACGCATCGATGCTCAAGATCGGTCGCGACCGTTTGCTCGACAAGGGTATTGCGGGCAATCTGTGCGTGGTGCAGGCCGATGCCGAAAGTCTGCCCTTTGCGGACAACACGTTTCACTGTATTTCCATCGCATTCGGCCTGCGCAACGTCACCGACAAAGCTCGAGCACTGGCAGATATGCACCGGGTGTTGAAACCCGGCGGACGTTTGCTGGTGCTGGAATTTTCCAAACCGGTTAGCCCCGCACTGGCAAAACTCTACGATGCCTATTCGTTTCACCTGCTGCCAAAAATCGGCGAACTGGTGACCAAAGACGCGGACAGCTATCGCTATCTCGCCGAATCCATTCGCAAACATCCGGATCAGGAAACCCTGCTGCAAATGTTGTGCGACGCGGGACTGGAGCGCTGCGACTATCAGAATATGACCGGCGGCATTGTCGCTCTGCACCGGGGCATCAAGCCGTGACCGATCACTTGATGGCGAAAGCCTGCGCACAGGCGTCACGCCTGATTAACAACGCGTTGCGCCACGATCCGACTACGGTAAATGGCCTGGCGCGGCTGCGCGGTAAAGTACTGAGAGTGGAGTCAACGTGGCCGCCCTTTATGGTCAACATTACCTGTCATGCCAGCGGAGTCGAATTGAGTGGCACTCGGGAACCCGCGGCCGATGTCACATTGCGCGGCACGGCGCTGGCGCTGGCAATACTTGCGACAGAGAGCGCCGACAGCACCACTTTCGCCGCCAGCGGCGTGACAGTCAGTGGCGATCAGGATGTACTGCGCAGCGCCCGACAGCTTGCGCTGGGACTCAATATCGACTGGGAAGCCGCCCTTGCCGGGCTGGTCGGCGATATTCCAGCCCATCTGGTGGGACGAGCAGTGCGCCAAACCCGGCACTGGGGTCGCGACGCAGCCCAGCGTGCCACCACCGGCCTGGCGGACTACGTCAAACACGAAGTGCGCCTGACCCCATCGCCGCTGGAAGTCGACGAATTATCGGCACAGATCCGGTGCCTCGCAGACGACACCGAGCGACTTGCCGCGCGCTTGACCCTGTTACAAACCCGCGTGGAAAAACCCGCGCCGAACTTGCACTGATATGTCCAACGTCATCCGTTTGTTCACTATTGCGCGAGTCGCCTTGCGTTACCGTCTCGACACTTATTGCGCACAGACACCGCTGCCCGCGTCCGCCCGTGCGTTGCTGGCGCTGTTGCGCTTGTTACCTGCACCCCGCGATGCCCGTGGCGTGCGACTACGGCGCGCGCTGGAGGATCTCGGCCCCATTTTTGTCAAGTTCGGCCAGCTACTTTCCACCCGCCCAGATTTGATACCCGCTGACATCTGTCAGGAACTGGACCAGCTTCAGGACAATGTACCACCGTTTTCCAACACGCAATTTGTCACCATTGTCGAACGGGCGCTGGGTAAGCCGGTCGAGCAGGCATTTCTCAGTTTTGAACGAGAGCCACTGGCCTCCGCCTCCCTCGCCCAGGTGCATGCGGCCGTACTGGTGGACGGGCGCGAGGTGGTGGTGAAAGTGATTCGACCCGGCATTGAAACAGTCATTGAGCAGGACACCAATCTGTTGCTCGGGGTCGCACGCCTGGTAGAAAAGTACAGCATCGACGGCCAACGATTACGCCCGGTGGAGGTCGCGGAAAACTACCGGACCACCATTTTTGACGAATTGAACTTACAGCGGGAGGCGGCCAACGCGTCTATCTTGCGCCGCAATTTCGAGCACTCAGCAATGCTGTATGTACCGGCTGTGTACTGGCCATACACCAACGAAAACATGCTGGTCATGGAGCGGATTCACGGCACGCCCGTGACCAGGGTCGCCGAGCTTGCGGCCTGTGGTACGGATTTCAAGGTACTCGCGGAACGTGGCGTGGAAATTTTCTTTACCCAGGTTTTCGAGCACAACTTTTTTCATGCGGATATGCACCCAGGTAATATTTTTGTCGACACCACGAACCCGCGTCTGCCTAAATATATCGCCGTCGACTGCGCTATTATCGGCACCCTTTCCGAGGCCGACCAGTATTATCTGGCGCGCAATTTATTGGCAATTTTTCGCCGCGACTATCGTCAGGTCGCGGAACTGCATGTGCTGTCGGGCTGGGTGCCGGAAGATACGCCAATCAATGAATTTGAAGCCGCTATTCGCACCGTATGTGAACCAATCTTTGAACGCCCGTTAAAGGATATTTCCTGCGCGCAGATGCTGATCAATCTGTTTCGCACCGCGCAGCGTTTTAACACGGAAATTCAGCCGTCACTGGTGTTACTGCAAAAAACCCTGCTGAATATCGAGGGTCTTGGCCGACAGCTTTATCCCGATCTGGATTTATGGGCCACTGCCCATCCGTTTATGGAGCGCTGGCTGAAAAAACGTCTGCACCCCAGCGCCCTGCTGGCAACCTTAAAACGCCACGGACCGGAATGGCTGGAGCAATTTCCCCAGGTACCGCAACTGCTGTTTCAGGCCCTGCAGCAAATCAAGCATCTCGATGAAACCGTTAACGCCCAGGTTCGACCACCCACACCACCACGGCGTCGAAAATATTTGTGCTGGCTCGGCGCCGCGAGCCTGGGTATTGGATTAGGTTCTGCATATAGTTTGTGGCAGCCGGTCATCGCGCAGACGCCTGCCGCCAGCCTGATGCTCGTAGCGATTGGTGCGCTGTTGTTACTACTTCGATGATACTGTCATAATTCCAGCCACCACCCGGCGCAGCGCGCAACGAGACTGACCTATGACCGACAATAAAACGGATTTTCTCGATGTGGTCGCCTGGAATACTGACGGCCTTGCCCCCGCCATCGCCCAGGATGCCACCAGTAAACGAGTACTGATGATGGCCTGGATGAACCGCGAGTCCCTGGCTCTCACCGTTGCCGAAGGCCGGGCCGTTTACTGGTCCCGCTCCCGTCAGAAATTGTGGCGCAAGGGAGAATCCTCCGGACATGTGCAGACCATCCGGGAAATCCGTCTGGACTGCGACAACGACGCCATTTTGTTGAGTGTGGAGCAGGTAGAGGGCATTGCCTGCCACACCGGGCGCCAGGCATGCTTTTACCAGGTGTTAAAGAGTGGGCAGTGGCAAACAGTGGATCCAGTACTGAAAAATCCGCAGCCCGCCGCCATCGAACGTGTAGCCGATGGCGAACCGGGAAATAGCCATGAATGACAAGTTGACGACAAACGATATTCTGCAGCAGCTCACCGCGATTCTGGAGGAGCGTAAAACTGGCAATCCAGAACAATCCTATGTAGCCAGTTTACACGCCAAAGGACTGAACAAAATACTCGAAAAAGTCGCCGAAGAGTGTGCCGAGACACTATTGGCCGCAAAGGACGCCGCCGTCAGTGGCGAGCGCGAAAACCTTGTCTACGAAACCGCCGACCTGTGGTTTCACACGCTGGTAATGCTGTCTCACTTGGGGGAGAATGCGCAAGCCGTACTGGCGGAGTTAAGCCGCCGTTTCGATATTTCCGGGCTGGATGAAAAAGCCAGCCGCAGCAAAAACTAGCGGAGAAGATTATGGGACTGGGTGGTATTAGTATCTGGCAGCTGCTGATCATTCTGGTGATCGTGATGTTGATTTTCGGTACCAAGCGCCTCAAAAATATGGGCGGTGACCTGGGCGGCGCGATCAAGGGTTTCAAGCAGGCCGTGACCAGCGACGACGACAAAACCGAAGACGCGGACGAAAAGGACGAGACCGTCGCGACCAAAACTGCGGATGCCGCAAAAACTACCGCGCAGGGCGACGCCGACAAAACCTCCTGAACCCGACGACGCCAATTCAAGGGCCGCTAGCGGCCAGGTTCCCGACCGATGTTTGATGTGGGTTTTTCTGAAATTGTGCTGATCGCCGTGGTCTGTTTGATTGTTATCGGACCAAAACGGTTGCCGGAGACGGTGCGCTTTCTCGGCTTCTGGCTGGGCCGCATTCGACGTAGCCTGACCAATGCCCGCGCTGACATGGAGCGCGAATTTGGCCTCGATGAAATTCGTCGCGACCTGCACAATCAGGAGCTGCTGCAACGCCTGGAAGATGAGCGCAAACAGGTGGAGCGCGCGTTTAACAAGACCAATAAAACTAACCAGGGACTGCCCGCAGCGGGGCCACAACCGTCCTCGCCCCCTGCTGGCGACAGGGACGCTGCCGATTTCGATACGGATTTTGACAGCGAGGGTTATACTGACCCCGAAACTATCCACCGGGCTACCTCTACACCGCCCGACGCAATCGCGGACGAACCCGACGACCACCTTGCCCGCCCTTCCACACCTGGCACTGCGGACAAGGGCGAGCCCTGATTTATGAACGATTCCATTCCCGAAGCCGACCAGCGGCAACCGATGGTAACGCACCTCATTGAGTTGCGCGATCGTCTGTTGCGGGTCCTGGTGATTATCGGCTTACTATTTGTGGGCATGTTCCCGTTCGCCAATAAGTTGTACACCTTCGTTTCGGAGCCGCTACGGGTTTACCTCCCCGAAAATACCACCATGATTGCCACCGAGGTGGCATCGCCCTTTTTAACACCGTTCAAATTAACCATGGTGCTGGCCGTATTTGCCGCCATGCCGTTTATTCTCTATCAGGCGTGGGCCTTTATCGCGCCAGGGCTGTATCGCAAAGAACGTCACATCGTGTTACCAATTATGGCATCCAGCGTATTACTGTTTTATGGCGGCATGGCGTTTGCCTACTATGTGGTTTTCCCGCTGGTATTTGGGTTCTTCACCAGTGTTGGTCCCGCAGATGTGGCAGTGATGACGGATATTTCGAAGTATCTGGATTTTGTACTGAAACTGTTTTTTGCGTTTGGCCTGGCTTTCGAAATACCTATCGCCACCGTCATACTGATCTGGACAGGGGTCATTACACCGGACAAACTGGCCGACAAACGGCCATACGTTGTGGTGGGCTGTTTCGTGATAGGTATGCTACTGACCCCACCCGATGTGATTTCCCAGGCGCTGCTGGCAATTCCCATGTGGCTTTTGTTCGAGGTTGGCGTCTTTTTCGGCCGTATGATTCATCGGCGGGACGACTCTGAACTCGACGACGACTCCGACGAGGACAACGGGGACCAGCACGACAGTGATAAGGGCGATAGGACGTAAAAGCTTTTACGCCAAGACCTATGAAGCAAGATACTGGGACGAAACAGCTTGCTCTGACATGAATTAACCTCAACTTGAATCAACTTCATCTTATATTTACCCCCACCCCCTGGACAACTCTGCGGGAAGCGGGAACTCCCTCCGCCAACCAAGCCACGCCCAATATTGGTGGCAAATATTATTTCCGACCTCCTCGACACCCGATGTATCAGATATATTGCCAGGCAACCAACGGTTTACCTCGCTGGCGCGCCGTTGTAACATCGCCGCCCTGCAAGAAACGCAGCAGGAAAAGGCCGCCCAATTGCACGGGGATAATATAGAAGGGCTCGCTGCGAACAACGCGAACGAGAAATGCGACCAGCGGACATATCAGTTTTTTTGGCACCACCCCTGGAATTGACGCCAGGCGCGAGATACGGAGAAAGGGTATGCAAGTATTAGTTGGCGTTATTATGGGGTCCACTTCCGACTGGGAGACGCTTAAACACACCACCGACGTACTCCAACAACTTGGTATCGCCCACGAAGTAGAAGTGGTGTCCGCGCACCGCACCCCGGACAAACTGTTTGCATATGCCGCCAGCGCCGCGGAGCGCGGTCTCGAAGTCATTATTGCTGGTGCCGGTGGCGCAGCCCATCTGCCAGGTATGGCGGCCGCTAAAACCGCACTCCCAGTCCTCGGCGTACCGATTCAATCGAAAGTCCTGAACGGAATTGACTCCCTGCTCTCCATCGTACAAATGCCCGCAGGTATCCCGGTAGGTACCCTGGCCATCGGGCGCGCGGGTGCCATCAACGCTGCACTGCTGGCGGCAGCCATACTGGCCAATAAGTACGACACCGTTCGCGACGCGTTAAACGAGTACCGGCAGGCGCAATCCGCGGCAGTACTGGCCAACCCCGACCCGCGAGACTAAACCACGTGATTATCGGTATTTTGGGCGGTGGCCAGCTGGCCCGTATGATGGCACTGGCCGGACACCCACTGGGCCATCGTTTTGTATTTCTTGATCCCGCGCCGGATGCGTGCGCCGCAACACTTGGTGAATTACTGGTGGCGCCCTACGACGATCATAGTGCACTCGACCGGCTGGCGCAGAAAGTCGATGTGGTGACCTTCGACTTTGAGAACGTTCCGGCTAGCAGCCTTGCCTTCCTCACCGAGAAAATACCTGTCTTTCCGCCACCCGCTGCTCTGCAGGCCGCGCAGGATCGACTGGTGGAAAAAAACCTGTTTCGCCAACTGGGCATCGCCACCGCTGACTATGTCGCGATCGACAGTCGGGACGATCTGACCCAGGCCTTAGCCCAACTGGGTTTGCCAGCAATTCTCAAAACCCGTACCCAGGGCTACGACGGCAAAGGGCAATGGCTACTGCGCAATCAGCTCGATGTGACAAACGCCTGGTCGGAACTGGCGGGGCGCGCTGCGATACTCGAGGCGTTTATCGCCTTTGAGCGCGAAGTATCCGCTATCGGTGTCCGAGGTCAGTCTGGCGAAACACTGTTCTATCCTTTGGCGGAAAATACCCACCACAACGGTGTACTGTTCCAGACATTAAGTACCTCTGATGACCCCATGCAAGGACGCGCCGAACAGCAAACCTCTCTCCTGCTCGAGGCCCTCGGCTACGTGGGTGTTATAGCGGTGGAATTTTTTCAGGTGGGCGACAGCCTGCTGGCCAATGAATTTGCGCCGCGGGTGCACAACTCGGGCCACTGGACCATCGAGGGGGCCGAAACCAGTCAGTTCGAAAATCACCTGCGGGCGGTCGCCGGTCAACCCCTGGGACAGGCCCTCGCACGGGGTCATTTTGCCATGGTTAACCTGCTCGGCGCCATGCCCGATGCACAGGCCGTCCTGGCGATACCGGGTGCGCACCTGCACGACTACGGCAAAGCGCCCCGGCCGGGGCGTAAGATTGGTCATGTAACGGTACATTGTGACGGTCGCACACCAGCAGTACCAGACAGGTTACTCGATTTGCTTTAACCAATGGCACCCGCCGCGCGCCAGGCGGCAATCTCCGCGGCGGAACATCCCACCGATAGCAGCACTTCGTCAGTGTGCTGACCCAGCGCCGGCGCAGGCGTTGGTTCGCGCGCCGCCTCCCCCGCAAAAATAACTGGCGGGCGGGCTTGCCGTACACGGCCCGCGGCAGGATGCTCATATTCGATAACACTGCCCGCATGCACCACCCGCGGATCAGTGAATACCTGTTCGCGGCTGTTCACTTTTGCGCAGGGTACGCCGTCCGCGTCGAGGCGCGCAATTAAAACATCGCTGTTGTAGTGCAATGCTCTTTTTTCAAACTCCTCCAGCAGAGGCCCGTAGTTGGTAAACCGCCCCACTAACGTCGTAAAACGTTCATCGTCGAGCATAGATTCGCATTCCAGTGCTCTGCAGGCCCCTTTAAACTCTTCGTCCCCAACCACAATGCAGGTGATAAACCCGTCGGCACTTTTAATAATGCGATAAAAATCCGCCAACAGGGGTTTGCGCTGCACCCCTTTTTCACCGACAAAACTATCATTCCAGAATACGTCGGCCCATAGAAAACTCAGGCTGGCATCGAGCATGGAAACTTCCAGATGGTGTCCCTGAATCTGCCCGCGCTCCCGGGCGAACAGCGCGGAGGAAATTGCCTGGGCCGCGGTGTAGGCGGCGATTTTGTCGCTGACGATGGTTTTCACCAGTTGCGGATTGCCATCGGCATCCACCTGGTTGATCGCGAATCCAGAAACCGCCTGAATCACCGGATCGTACACTCTGTTTTCCGATCCGGGACCATCGGCCCCATACCCGGAGATCGACACATAAATCAGGCTTGGGTTTATTTTCTGCAGGTCCGCGTACCCATAACCGTGACGATCCAACGCCCCGGGGCGTGAATTTTGTATAAATACATCCGCGGTTTTGATCAGCGCTGCCAGCGCCGGGCGTATCGCTGAATTTTTCAGATCAACAGCGACCGAGCGCTTGTTGCGATTTAGATACAGGTTATAACCAGTAAAACCACCGCGCACACCACCCACATGCCGAGACGGATCGCCACTGCCCAGGGTTTCCAGCCGAATAACGTCCGCACCCTGATCGGCCAGCAGTCCCGAAGCCAAAGGCCCGGACGCATTAGTCGTCACTTCGACAATCCGTATACCTTTTAGTGGTTCCATAGTAGCGCTCCCATTATCGTTATTCTCCACAGGTTAACACCCCAAGGATGAAGCTCCCCGTGTTTTTATCCTCTATTCCGCATCAACGCCCGCTATTCAATCCGCAAACACAGCAATTAACAGCTGTCTTTGCGATGACACCAAGTTTACCACCACAGGCTGGCATCAGGGTCGAGCAGTGACCAGTAGCGGCCAAATTTGATGCAGAAACTCGGTCATTTTATTAGCCACACGCCATCTTTCGGAAGCCGCGTCACCGCGCTCCAGGTCAGTCATACCCCAGGCCTGGGCGAGCGTGGCGAAATCCATTAACGGCTCTCCGCAACCCGCAAATTCCCAGTCCAGCACCAGCAAACGACCCGTCGCGTCTTCGATAATATTAGCGGGACTTAAATCGTGATGACACAGTACAGTTTGCCGAATGGCTGTTTGAAAACCATCCAGCAGTGGCTCAAGCTCCCGGTACAGTTGACAGGTTTGCATGGGTACCGGCGCCTGCCCGGCACACAACTGTTGCCAGTACTGGCGCACGTGGGTCGCGTAATCAAATATCGACGCTGTGATCGGGGATTGATGGATACGTTCCAGCAGCGCCATTAACGCAGTGCGTTTTTCGGTGCTCTGCGCCAGTTCGTGTGCCGACCAGTGCTCGCCTTCGATATATTCCGTCACCAGTAGCTGTTCGTGCGGTGCGCAGTAAACCACCAGCGGCGCAAAATCCTGTCCGGCGATGGCGGCGAGAATTGTCTGCTCGCGATGGCGATCAATTCCCAGTGCCGCACTGTATTGGGCATTGACACGCAGTACCAGACGACGCCCGTCTGCGTTCACCAGATAACTTTGGTTGGTAAGACCGCCGGCTAACGGTTTGATCACTCGCGGCGGACATTGCAGTGGGAGAGACCAACGGCCCCAGGTGTCAACCGCGGCCTGTACGCGCTCCGGGATCGGCATGCTGTGACTCCATCTGCTTGCGCCAGGAAAAATAGCCAAACACCACAATAATCAGATAGGCGAAAAATAACAATGCGGTTAATTTCAGACCGCGGTCGATATATAACATCAGCGCCAGGCTATCTATCAGTATCCAGTACAACCAATTTTCGAGAATTTTCTTCGCCACCATCCAGGTAGTTAGCACACTGCCCCAGGTGACAAAGGAATCCACATAGGGCCAGGCGGCAGACGTGTATGCCATTAGAAAAGCCCCTGAAAGCCACGCGGCCAGCAGCACCGTCGCCCCTGCGGCAATATGGTTTTTAACCGGCCAGGCGCGTATTTGCACGCCGCGGTGTAACACCCCACCCCGGCGCCATTGATACCAGCCGTAGACCGCCATGCCCATGTAGTACAGATTAAGCGCGGACTCCATCAGCAGACTCACCTGCCAGAACAACGCGGTATAAATCGCGGTGCTGGCAAATGCGCAGTACCAGCACAGGCTGTTTTCCCGCAGGGCCAACAACAAATAGGCCATTGCCAATAGAACGGCTACCAGCTCCCATGCCGAGGTGTCGGCAAACTGGGCTATCACCTGCTGGATAAAAACCATTAATTAAACCGCCTGATAGTCGTGAATAAACTTGGTGACAAAAATCGCTTTACCCTGAGCCTCGTGACTCCACAGCATGGCGTCGCCAAGCGCGGCCATCACCTGACCATGTTCGCCCACCACCACGGTACAGGTGGGGTAGGTCTTCACCCGCAGATCGTAACTATTCAGTCGCTCGATAAAACCATCGATAGGCGCAATATAATTATCCTGCAAAGGGTACATGCTGATTTCCGCGGTGAGTTGCATTATCTACCTCCAATAGTTCCCTGGTTAGTGACGTCCAACAGTTGCGCCGACCCGGGCTAATCAGTTCGGCACAACTTTTTTACCCATTAGAAATTGTATGTTGCTGTTGCCCCAAACACCCGCGGCTCCCCGTATTGATAGTACGGTTCATCGGTGTAAAACTTGCGCGGATCATTGCCGAAATAGAAACCACGCACGGCGTAATCCTGGTCGGTTAAATTGCGCCCCCACAGGGTCAGATCCCAGTGCGCCAGGTTATAGCCCAGAGTCGCATTGACCAGCTCGTATCTGTCGGAGCGTTGATCGTGGCTGTCGGAGAAATAGAAGCGAGCCTTGCCTTCTACTTCCAGTCGCGCGTAAAAACCTGCGCCAAAATCTACGCGCCCCCCCACATTAAATTGATAACGCGGCGCATGGGCCTGTTCGCGCCCACTTTTGTCCACCAAGGTGTCGGCCACGTTAACCACAAAATCGTCGATCTCTGTATCGAGCCAGCCGATATTAGCAAACAGTTGAAGGGCGTCGCCGAGCTGCCAGCGGGTTTCCATTTCCACGCCATAATTTTTCCCGCTGGCAGCATTGTCGATGTATTCAACAAACTGCTGCTCCTCGTTATACCAGCCTTTTAACTGTACATCCTGACGATCCATATAAAATGCGGCAATGCGGGTTTGCAGCCGATCATGCAGATAACTGCCCTTCACACCCATCTCGTAATTCATCAGGGTTTCCCGGTCGAACTCGAGGCGGTCCTGCAAAAACGCTGTGATGGATGGCCCAAACCCACTGGTTTTGGCGCGACCCAATGCCTCACCGTTAACACCGCCGGTTTTATACCCCCGCGCAATTAAACCGTACAACATTGTGTTGGGATTGACGTGAAATTCGAGGCTGGCCTGTCCACCCCACAGATCCTCTCGCGGAGAGGCCCGCACAGCGCGACTATCCCTGTAGTCAGCCTGAAACTGTTCCCAGCGGGCGCCGAGGGTCAGCGTAACGCGTTCACTCAACTGCGTAGCGAGCTGACCGTACAACGCCAGATTGTCCGTGTCGTAAGCACTGGTAAATTCCGCATCAGGGACAAATAGCACCCAATCAAAAAAATTTCGTTGCAATGCTTCGTCCCGCTGCTCGTAGTACACGCCAGTCACCCAGTCGGTGTGACCACCAAGACGGCCAGCCTCCGTAGACGTCAAACGCAATTCCAGGCGGGTGGCATCGCGCTCGCGCTGGTAGTTATCCGTGGAAGAGTACTCCCAGCCCTCACAGGGCAACCCGGTACACAGGCCGTTAAAACTCCAGTCCTCGTCGTAGCCATACTCGAGACTGGAATCTGTATACGAGACCCTGCTCAGCAGCTCAAACAAATCGTGACCGGTCCAATTGGTGGTCAGGGCGATAGCGGCAGTTTCCTGCCGATCCTGTCCTGGCTGATCCGAAAACGTGTGCCGCGTGTTGTCCAGGCTGAATGCGTCGTAACCGTTATCAACGTCCACATACAAGGTGGTGACATCGACCGTCAAATCGTCGTGCGCCTGCCAGCGCAATTTACCGCGGGCGGTCAGCTCGTCACGATTATTAGTGTTATCCCGCCGCAGAAAGTCGTTGTCGATAAACCCGTCGCTGCGATACTGCTGTACCGCGAACCTGCCCAGCAAACCATCCGCGAGCGGGCCACTCACCACGCTGCCGAGGCTCCAGGAGCCGTAATTGCCGTAACTGCTGGACAGCGCACCGACAAACTCCTCGGTAGGTTCATTGGACAGAATATTGACCATGCCCGCCAGGCCATTGGCACCAAAGCGCGTACCCTGGGGACCGCGCAGCACTTCCACCTGTTGAATGTCATACAGCGTCGTCGCGTTGCCAATACCGCTGGCATCAATACCATCAATCACCACGCCGACGGACGGGTTAATGGGATCGACAAACTGGCTGCGCTCGCCAATACCGCGTATTTGCAGGTAGCGACCACGGGACGCGCCGGCCGCAAAGTTAACATTGGGTGCCGCATTAAGCACCTCTTCCAGATGCTGGGCGGTACGCCCACGAATAGTGTCAGCGTCAATGACCGACAGGCTCGCCGGAACCTTGAGGATATCCAGATCGTGAAACGTTGCAGTGACGACAATTTCCTGAAGCGTGTCGCTATCACTGCCTGAAACCTGGCAGGCAGGAAACAGGCTAACCAACAGCAACAGGGCGTTACAAAAAAACAGTTTCATGGCGGAGCCTCCACAATACTAACCTAATGGAGACCCGGAATATGCGCGAGGGTTAAGGCGAGAGCTGTCCTATTCCTACGCCGGCACGACCCGGATCAGGTTCAAAGGGTTCGTCTTCACAACGTCTCAGGCCGAAGCCACCCCTTAGGAAATCGCAATTGCGACGGCGCTATTGTAATCGCACCGCCCGCAGATGCAACACTTCAGCGCGGAAACACGCTTGCGAATCAGATATATCCCTATAACGCTACCGCGCTGGCCAAGTCGCGGAAGCATCGCTATAATCGCGGCCCTGTCGAACACCCCCTGTCTCACCATTCCATCAAGGACACCCATGAGTTACAGCAAGATTCCCGCGGGCAACGATTTGCCCGGCGATATCAATGTCATTATTGAAATCCCCGCCAACCACGACCCGATAAAATACGAAGTCGACAAGGACTGCGACGCACTGTTCGTAGACCGCTTTGTCGCCACACCGATGTTCTACCCGGCTAATTATGGTTTTATTCCCGGCACGCTGTCCGAGGACGGCGACGCGCTGGATGTGCTGGTGGTCTCCCCTTATCCGGTAATGCCCGGATCCGTTATTCGCAGTCGCCCCGTTGGGGTGCTGCGCATGACCGACGAAGCTGGCCAGGATGCCAAGTTGATTGCCGTGCCGCATTCCAAACTGACGCCCATGTACGACCATGTCCAGGAGGTGTCGGATTTACCCGACCTGCTAAAAAGACAGACCGAACACTACTTCGAAAACTACAAAGACCTGGAAGAAGGCAAGTGGGTAAAAATTGATGGCTGGGGATCAGCCGAAGACGCACGGGCCGAAATCATGGCTTCCCGGGATCGTTATTTGAAGCGCGGCATCCACGCCGTCTGAGTGCTCAGCCACACCAAAAAACCCCGCACACTGCGGGGTTTTTTATGGATTTGCCGACGTCGGTAGTTCTGTACAGAAGACCCCCAACCGCCTTGACGACCAATATTTCAGGTTACCGTTAGCGCGAGCACACGACTGATATGGGAAAGTGGATAACCGGACTGTTGCTGCAGTTCGTTAAACACGTGCTGCACCGCGGTCAAATCCCGCCGCGACTGGGCACTGATACTGTCCATAAAGCGATGGTTAATCAGCGCGGTCGTAACATCCGCACTGAGAATAAAAGTATCCTTGCCCATCATACGTAAAAAAATTGGTCCCGTATTGCCGCCCAGACGACTGCCTTTTTTCTTTAGCTCCAGCCACAGCGACACGATATCGGACTCCGGCCAGGCGGCGATAAATTGTCCAAAGCTGCCGTGGTGACGAGCAACATCGAGTAAATAGGCGGCGTTATCCCGCACTGCTGTTATTTTTTTCAGGTGGCGAATAATGGCGCTATCGCCGAGGAGTGCGGAGAGTTTTTCGTCTGAATAATGGGCTACCCCCAGGGGATCAAACCCGGCAAATGCCTGTTCAAACCCCGGCCACTTTTTGTCCACCACCTTCCAGGAAAAACCTGCGCGAAAAACGCCCCGCGCCATCTCCGCCAGGTAGCGGTCGTCCCCTATAGCGCGCAACTGACGTGGGGTTTTAATAGCCGGTAGCAACGCCTTGACGGCAGCGGCACTGCCCTTGTTGCGGATCGCCACGGCCAGCAGAGAGTCGAACGATACGGCGGCCATAAACTACTCCATTACCCGCGCCCAAGATACGGCTGGGACACCGGCAAAATAACGGTCTCATACATATTCACCGTAGCCGGCAGGGCCGCGATATTGGTCACCACCTCCGCCACATCCGCGACCGCCATCACTCCTTCCCGCTCCGGCACATCCGGGCTACTCGCCCAGATGTCAGTCATTACATTGCCTGGGTGTACGCAACTCACCGCAATATTGAACGATCGCAATTCCAGCGCCAGCGCTTTGGTCATGCCGCTCACGGCAAATTTTGAGGTGGTGTAAGGCGCGCTTTTCGGGCGCGGCATCTGCCCGGAAATACTGCCAATGTTAATTATTTTTCCGGCTTTTTGCGCTTTCATAATACGTGCCGCAGCCCGCGAACAAAGAAATACGCCGGTGACATTCACGGCCTGAACTTGTAACCAGTCCGACAGACTCAGCTCGTCAATACGACCAGATATGGCCATACCCGCATTGTTGACCAAAATATCGAGACGAGCAAAACGCTGGACTATCTGCGCAAATATTTGTTCCACATCGGCTTCACTGGTGACGTCCCCACTGATCGCTTGCGCCACACCGCCCGATGCAGTAATTTCGGCAACCACAGCCTGCATAGCTTCGTGGTTGCGTGCGGTTAGCACCACCTGGCAACCACGTCGCGCCAGAGCGACAGCGATCCCCGCGCCGATACCTTTACTCGCGCCGGTAACCAGCGCAACTTTGCCGCGTAAGATTGTCTCTTGCGGCTGCTCGGATAATTCCTGCATATTAGTTACCCGCGAGTTACCCGCCTGGTTTTCGTGTTCAGCGGTTTAACCGGTTCTCGATTAATTCGTCGACCACTGCGGGATCCGCCAGCGTCGAGGTATCCCCCAAATTTTCCAGTTCGTTAGCCGCCACCTTGCGCAAAATGCGTCGCATTATTTTTCCGGAGCGGGTTTTCGGTAATCCCGGCGCCCACTGAATCAGATCCGGTTTGGCGATGGCGCCGATTTCCTTGACACACATTGCCACCAGTTCGGCACGCAACTCCTCGGAAGGCCGCATGCCACTCATCAGCGTCACATAAGCGTAAATACCCTGTCCCTTGATGTCATGGGGATATCCCACCACCGCCGCTTCGGCAACACTTTTGTGCAGCACCAATGCACTTTCTACTTCCGCTGTCCCCATGCGATGACCGGATACATTGAGCACGTCGTCGACGCGGCCAGTGATCCAGTAGTAGCCATCCCCATCGCGACGGGCGCCGTCACCGGTGAAATAATAGCCGGGGTAAGTGGAGAAATAGGTATCGATCAGGCGCTGGTGGTCACCGTATATGGTGCGGATTTGACCGGGCCAGGACGCTTTAATTACCAGATTACCGGAACCAGGACCTTCGATTTCCCGACCGTCGCCGTCAAGCAACGCGGGCTGCACACCGAAGAACGGCAACGTCGCGGAGCCCGGCTTGAGGTCTGTCGCGCCCGGCAACGGCGTCAACATGTGTCCACCGGTCTCGGTTTGCCACCAGGTGTCGACTATGGGACAGCGCGATTCACCCACCACCCGGTCGTACCACTCCCAGGCCTCCGGATTAATCGGCTCGCCCACTGTGCCCAGTAATTTCAGCGACGCCCGCGAGGTGCCGCGTACAAATTCGTCCCCAGCTCCCATCAGGGCCCTGAGCGCCGTGGGCGCGGTGTAAAACTGGGTGACCTGGTGCTTGTCCACCACCTGCCAGAACCGTGCCGCGTCGGGGTAGGTCGGCACACCCTCAAACATCAGTGTGATCGCCCCGTTGCACAACGGCCCGTAGACGATGTAACTGTGTCCGGTAATCCAGCCCACATCCGCCGTACACCAGAATACGTCCCCTTCGTGATAATCAAAGGTGTATTTGTGGGTCATCGCCGCCTGCAGCAGATAACCGCCGGTGGTGTGCAACACCCCCTTGGGTTTGCCGGTCGAACCGGAGGTATACAGAATAAACAAGGGGTCTTCCGCGTCCATCTGTGCAGCAGGGCAGTCCGCATCCGCCGTCGCCATTGCCTCGTGATACCAAATGTCGCGCGTAGTGTGCCAGGCGATCGTACCGCCAGTGCGCTTTACCACCAGACAGGTATGCACGTTGGGACAGGCGTTCAGCGCTGTGTCCACGTTAACTTTCAGGGGAATATGTTTACCGCCGCGGACCCCCTCGTCGGCGGTAATCAGGACGCGGCAATCCGCATCCAGAATACGGTCCTTGAGCGCCTCGGGAGAAAATCCCCCGAACACCACTGAGTGAACGGCACCAATGCGGGCACAAGCCAACATCGCGCAGGCGGCTTCCGGGATCATTGGCATGTAGATGCAGACCCGGTCGCCCCTCGCTACACCGCGCGCTTTCAGAACATTGGCCAGCTTGCACACCTGCGTGTGTAGTTCACGGTAGCTGATATGCGCTGCGTCGGCCGGGTCGTCCCCTTCCCAGACGATGGCGGTTTGCTCCCCGCGTGTGGGCAGATGACGATCGATGCAGTTGACCGCAACGTTGAGCTTGCCACCCGCAAACCAGGCTGCCTGCCCCGCATTCAGGTCGGATTCACACACCATGCTCCACGGTTTGTCCCATTGTAAAAACAGATTAGCCTGCTGACTCCAGAACGTTTCGGGCTGCTCTACGGACTGGCGATACATGGATTCGTAAGTCGTGCGATTGATATGGGCGCTGGCGGCCCAGGCCGAAGGCACCGGGCGCACGGGAAATTCAGACATTACTCCCCCTGTTGATTGTTTTAGCCGGTCGCTGATTTTGTCACAACACAGGTGAGGGAGCTACACGAGAGAAGGTAAAATGTGGATTCAGGAAGCAACCTGCACCGGAATGGTATTGGCGGTGCGCTCCACGGTATTGTCGCGATTCAGGTACACCAGTTTCGGGCTGTGTTTGGCAACCTCCGCCTCAGTGAACTGGCCATAGGCAGCAATAATTACCCGATCGCCAACCTGCACCTTACGCGCCGCTGCGCCGTTCATGGATACCGTGCGCGATCCGGCCTGGGCACGGATAATATACGTCGTAAAGCGTTCGCCATTATCGACGTTGTAGATATCGATCTGTTCAAACTCGCGCATCCCCGCCAATTCCAGCAAATCGCTGTCAATGGCGCAGGACCCGTCATACCACAACTCTGCCTGAGTCACGGAGGCCATATGCAACTTGGCTTTTAGCATATTACTCATCACGTCTACTTTTCTCCTGCACCGTCAGGATCACGTTGTCGATCACTCTGGCGCCGCTGGTGTACATGGCGCCCAGCACCACGATCTCGCCATCGTCGTCGGCCGCTGGCTCCAAGTTTTTAGCGTTGCGAATACTAACATAATCGAGACGAAATCCCAGTCTCTCTATACGACTGCCAGCCTCCCGTTCGAGTTCAAGAAAATCCCGTCGCCCCGCAACAATCTGCTCCCTGCACCAGCTCAGACTGGTGTACAGGGCGGTGGCACGGGGGCGCTCCTCCGGCGTCAGATAGCTGTTGCGCGAACTCAGCGCCAGCCCGTCGCTATCGCGGGTGATGGGCGCGCCAACGATGGTCACCGGAATACACAGGTCTTCCACCATGCGCCGAATTACCGCAAGCTGCTGATAATCCTTGATCCCGAATATGGCAGTCTCTGGTTGCACGATATGGAATAATTTGGACACCACTGTGGTGACACCCTCAAAATGCCCGGGGCGGCTCGCACCACACAGGATATCTGTCATGGTGGGCACCACCACTCGCGTTTGGTCAGCCATACCGTTGGGGTAAATTTCACTTTCGTCCGGATGAAACAGGTAATCGCAACCTGTATCCTGTAATTTTTGAATATCAGATTCGATAGTGCGCGGATATTTTTCCCAATCTTCGCTCAGGCCAAATTGCAACGGGTTGACAAAAATACTAACCACTACGACATCGCACAATTGCCGCGCACGACGCACCAGCTGCAAATGACCCTCGTGTAAATTCCCCATGGTGGGCACGAATGCGATGCGCCTTCCGGCGCGTCGCTCACTGTCTAATGTTGCGCGGACACCGCGTACCGTGTGAAAAATTTTCAGTGGCCCGCTGGCCTCTGCCTGCGCTACGGCTGCAGGTAGCAGCTGTGCCGTCGTCTGTTCAGAACTCACCACTTTCGTATCCATCGATGACGGCCTCCGCCGGTGCTCTTTACTGCTCGGCAAAATAATCACGGGCGAGATTTTCAAAGCGGGTGTACTTGCCAATAAACGTCAATTTTGCGGTACCGATTGGGCCATTGCGCTGCTTGCCAATAATAATTTCCGCGACGCCTTTGTCCTGACTGTCCTCGTGGTACACCTCGTCCCGATAGATAAAGACAATCACATCAGCATCCTGCTCAATCGCGCCCGACTCCCGCAAATCCGAATTAATCGGTCGCTTGTTGGGGCGCTGTTCAACATTGCGGCTCAACTGCGAAAGCGCGACCATCGGGCAGGAAAACTCCCGTGCAATTAATTTCAATTCCCGCGAAATCTGCGAAATTTCCTGCACGCGCCCTTCGGCTCGGCTGCTGGCACTCATTAGCTGTAAATAATCGACCATGATCATCGCCGGCGCCGATAAAGCGTCCAGTTCCTCGGGGGTCAGGTTCGTCTGCGTTCTTTTCAGATGATCCCTGGTTTCCTTGCAGTGGGTACGTACCCGGTTGCGAATTTCCATGGGATTAATGCCAGGCGTGTCGTCAATCAGCAACGGTCGATCCTTGAGCCGCGCTGCCGCGCCAGCCAGCCGGGTAAAATCGTCCGGCGTGAGATTGCCGCTGCGCATACGGGTCTGATCTATTTTGCCCATCGACGACAGCAAGCGAATAATCAGTTGATTGGCAGGCATTTCCAGACTGAAAACCAGCACAGGGCGGTTTTGATGAAGCGCTGCGTGCTCCACCATATTCATGGCAAACGAAGTTTTACCCATGGATGGCCGACCCGCCACGATAACCAGATCCGATGTCTGCCAGCCGGACGTCATTTCATTGAGATCGGTGAACCCGGTGTCCAGCCCAGTGATATCCAGATCGCTATGAAACAACTCGTCGATACGTTCCACTGCGGCCCGCAGCAGCTCGTTAACATTCTGGAAACCGCCTTTTTTGGGGCGGTTTTCCATAACATCCAATAAACGACGCTCCGCCTCGGCCAGTAAGCGATTGCTGTCCCAACCGAGCGGATTATGACCTTTCTTTATAATGTCGGTGGCGGCGGCAATCAGTTTGCGGACAATCGCCCGCTCCTGAACAATTTGCGCGTACGCCTGAATGTTAGCCGCACTTGGGGTGTTGTTGGCGAGCTCCACCAGGTAGGCGCCGCCGCCGGCTTCCGCCAGTTCATCAGATTGTTTGAGGGTCTCGGAAAGGGTAATGGCGTCGAGCGGCCGTTCCGCGGCCGCGAGATTGCTCATGGTACGGAAAATAAGTCGATGATCGTGGCTAAAGAAATCGTCTTCCCTGACCTGCGCGGCGACCGCTTCGAAAGCCCCGTTATCCAGCATCAGGGCACCCAAAACCGCCTGCTCCGCCTCGAGAGAATGGGGCAATTCCGGGTTAAGCGCGTCGTCTCGCAACATTTCCGTCATAACCATACTCGCAGGTCTATGACCAAGCTACCACCTGATAACTGGAGTAAAGCAGCAACTGTGGACGTGCTTCTGCTTACTCCTGGTAAACAGGACTAATCCGCAGCGGCCGCAACCACCACTTGCACGGCTACGGTGACTTCGGTGTGCAACTGTATATCAACGCTAAATTCACCCAGTTCGCGCAACGGGCCGCCGGGCATTTTGACTTCGCTTTTGGCCAATTCAGCACCTGCGGCAGTGAAGGCATCCGCAATATCTTTGGGTCCGACCGAACCAAACAATTTACCCTCTTCGCCAGCAACTGCGCTGATAGTTACGCTCGCTATTGCGGTTAGCTGCGCGGCCCGCGCACCAGCATCTTTCAGTTTTTCCGCAGCAGCCTTTTCCAGTTCGGCGCGACGCAGTTCAAATTCGGCAATATTTTCGGCTGTGGCGAACACCGCCTTGCCGGATCGTATTAAAAAATTACGGCCATAGCCGGGCTTGACGGTAACTTTGTCGCCGATACCGCCTACGCGACCAACTTTTTCAAGAAGAATAACTTCCATCGCTACTATCCTCTGCTATCAATCCGAGCGGCCCGGTCCACGACGCGCGTTATACCGGGAACGCAAATCCATCCAGCTGTCAATAAATCCCAGTCCGACCAGCACCAGGCCTAAAGGGCCAACTAATATAAGCCCCACGTAAAACGCCACCAACCAATGCACACCCAGAGGTGCGACGGCAACCATGTGATGCACTAACGCCAGGCCGCTCAACAACAGCGGCAGGCTCAGTAGACTACCCCAGCTGACGTATTCCGGGGGCAGTAAATACGATCCGACTGCGCCCACCATCATCGCTGTTGCCAACCGCGGCTCCAGCCGCAGGCCATGAAACTCCTGCCGAAAGCCACCCGGATTGTACAACATCGCCTGCCACCACCGCGCCACCAACAAACTTGCCACCGTACTGACACTGATGACCCAGGCCACAAAGCCAATGACAAAGGGTACGCTGGCCATGCTCGCTATTTGCGCCTGGCGATCGGCCGGTTGGAGCTTCTGTAACCACTGCGTCACGGCACTCTGAATGGCGGCCACCGGTTCGCTCAAATACGTCCCCATCAGCAGCGCGACAACGGCGCTGATCAACACAATGGCCGTCAGCGCCAGCGACCAGGACACGGTCTTGCGCAGTATCTCGGCGCCAATCCATATTACCGCCACTACTGCGATAGACGCCCACATCATCACCGGGCTTGCCTCTCCCGCGGACAGTGCTACCAACAGCGGTAATACTCCCCACAGAGCCACCAACAACCCTTCACCGACGCCTTGACGTAATGTCACCAAACCTACCGCGGCAGGACTTATCAAGGGCAGCAGATTACCGAGCGACGCGACTGCGGCAGCTCGCCACCGCCCGCCCATTATAAATTCCGCCAGCGCGCGCATCATATTGTCGAAGCGATGCTTAGCTGTGGCTATCCGTGTAGGGTAACAATGACAAAAATCGCGCCCGCTTGATAGCGGTCGCCAGTTGACGCTGGTATTTGGCTTTGGTACCGGTAATACGGCTGGGCACTATCTTGCCCGTTTCGGACACGTATGCTTTCAGCGTCTCCAGGTCCTTGTAGTCAATCTCGGTAACACCCTCCGCGGTAAAGCGGCAAAATTTGCGACGACGATTAAAACGTGCCATGACTTATGCCTCCGCCTGTGGTTCTGAATCTAATTCTGGGTCTTCCGCGTCGCTGTCATCCAGATCCGGAATTTCTATGTTGTCGACATCGCCAGCGACTTCTTCGCGGTCCGCCTCGGCTGCCAGACCGGCTGCAGCATCCGCCTCTGCCTTGGCAGCGCGCTCTGCCTCACGACGCTCACGGCTTTCCTTTTCAGAACGCTCTGCACGCTCCGCTTTCATGATCTGTGTCTCTTCGGTGATTGCTTCGTCACGGCTGATCACGAGGTGACGAATAATCGCATCGTTGTAGCGAAAAGTAGCCGTCAGCTCCTCGAGCAGCTCCTGACCACATTCGATATTCAGCAGGATATAGTGGGCTTTATGAATTTTTTCGATTGGGTACGCGAGTTGCCGACGGCCCCAGTCTTCCTGACGATGGATTTTGCCGCCGCCACTGGCGATAGTTTTGGAATAACGATCCAGCATACCCGCGACCTGTTCACTCTGGTCGGGATGCACCATAAACACGATTTCGTAATGACGCATTGGAGCTCCTTTAGGGTTAAGTCACCCGCAGCTTACGGTGTGACAAGGAGAACCCAGGCTGATGCACTGTATAGCCGGGGCCAGGGGCGCGGAATTATAGGGGGCGTTATGGGAAATAGCAAACCCGAAACTCCCTGTTGCATTCTTTGCATTCCGCCATCAAAACACGTTGCGCGCACCCTGCCGCGCTCCTCGGGCAGTTAGTCCCCCCGTGGGAGGGTGGTCGCGCCAGCGGTCTCTGGGCCACCCACGTCGCAGTCCGCTGCCCCCCGTAGATCAGGTGACGTACTGCGGCGCAACAACTGGTAATGACCGAGGGCGCGGTACCACTGTTCGATAACCCGTCGTGAAATACTGATCATCTGCAGCGACTGGTCGAGGACTTGGCGATCCAGTTCCCCCGCTATCGCCGATTGCAAAAGGGTTGCCTTTACCGATTCATAGGCGGATTCTATGGCAGCAAAGGAGCCAGGCTGTTCATCGCCACTAAGCGCAATCCAGTCTTTTGCCAGAATGTCCTGTAATTGCGTAAACCATTCCTCCAGTAGCGCAGTCGCCCGCGAGGCATCGGCATGACTTCGAAGTTTATTGTTGTTTTCCCGTAATACCGCCAACGCCTCTTCGATGTTGACCAGGTTATGCTGAATATGCCAACCCTGAATAAATATCTCCGCTTGCGTGCTGGTTAATTCGCGGCGGCTGACATCGATCAAAAACTCGCCAATGCCATCCAGCACCTGGCGTCGGTCGGCGGGTAGCGAATCGCCCCCCCGCTCCCTCGCCAGCGCTCCTACTGAAGTCGGATACTGCGCCAGCAGACGGGAAAGCTCTTTGCCTAACGCCACCCGGGCCGCATCTGGGAATCCCGCCACGTTGCCATCCAGGTATTGCAATGCGCCACTCGTCATCTGGCGGCGCTGAAAGCAGGTCTGCAAAAATCTACTCATGCGCGGCTCCACCGGCCACATCAACAGAACGCCAAGCAGGTTAAATAACGTGTGGAACATCGCCAGCGCCGTCGTGGGGTCGTTACCCAGAGCCAGCCCTTTCACCAGTATCTGCACCGCCCCCAGCAGCGGATACAGCATCAGCAGGGCGACGATCGCCGTAAATACGTTAAACAGCACGTGAGCAAAGGCCAAACGACGGGCATTGGCGGTGGCACCAAGCGTGGCAATTAGCGCCGTGGACGTAGTACCCACATTGGCGCCGATTACAACAGCCGCAGCGTCGGTGAGCCCCAGTAAGCCACCTGCCAGCGCAGTCAACACCACCGCGATAGCCGCGCTGGAAGACTGCATCAACGTGGTGAGAATAATGCCGCTGCCCACCATTACCACCCATCGGTAGGCGCCCACCTGCAGCGGTAACGACGGCGCCACCCCGGTAAACGCCGCCGCCAGTGTCTCGATGCCAAGAAATAAAATGCCAAAACCTGCCAACGCCATACCCAGGCTGCGGTAGCGATCCGTGGGCGCAAAAACACGCAACATCGCGCCGACACCAATAAGTGGCAGGGCAAGTACATCCACCTTAAATTTGAACCCAATCAGGGCCACCAGCCAGGCGGTCAGAGTGGTACCCAGGTTACTGCCAAAAATTACCCACACGGCCCGTTCAAACCGCAGTAAACCAGTGTTGACAAATCCCAGCGTCGCTACGGTAACCGCGCTGGAGGATTGCAACGCCGCCGTCAACAGCGTCCCCGCCAGCAATCCCCGCGCCCGATTGGACGTCCAGTGCGCCAATAACCTGGCAAGCGAACCTGCGGCGGCCACCCGCAGCCCCTCGGTAATCAACCACATACCCAACAAGAACAGCCCGAGGCCACCAAATCCCACGGCGATGATTTCCGGCGTCACTGGAATGTATTCCTGGCATTGGCCGTGGAGAAAGCAAAAATTTGCGTATGGAATCGAGTATCCGACTGCAGAGAACAACGCTGGATTTCCGCGCTGAATTCCAGCTTGAGAGCCGCAACAAACGCACGGAATTGTTTCAGCACGCCAGCTGACGGTTCCAGCATACCGGCCACAACGGCCTGCCCACTGCCGCACCAACCCTGGTGCCAAATATATTTAGACTTGGCCATAGACCTGTAAACCCTTACTATCTTTTCCTGTTGGCTACACAGAGTCGCTATCATCATCGGCGGAGTCAAATTCATGCATCGAATTATCACGCGCGCAGCTCTTATGACCACCCTGTTAGCCGCCCTCAGCGGATGCTCGCCGGAAGTAGGCAGTGAAGCCTGGTGTCAGCAAATGAAGGATACACCAAGCGGCGACTGGAGCGGCAATCAGGCCACCGACTATGCGCGACACTGTCTGTTTAAATAGCCGCGTCCGAGCACACAGACTCCTCAATGGATCGGTAAAGTTACGTATCAGACTTGCGCGCGGCACGCCGTTCCCGACGCTGTTGCCGACGAGTACGCAGAATTTCCCGCTGGCGACGCATTAATTCCCGCGCGTGAAATAAGGTGGGTATATTGGAGCGTTTGCGATTTAGCATAAACGTAATCAGCACTTCCTCAATCGCCACCCAGATGTGGAAGATAACCACCAATCGAAATAATGCGGACATATCAAACAGCACCAGTAAAAAATAAGCCGGGGCCATTAACACCGCCGCCACCTTTGCGGCCCAGGTGTGGTAGCTCGGTAACTCGCGAAATTTTAGTAAACTGGTAAACAGAGGTACCAGGTAGGACGCAATGGCAAGATACAGGAACCAGGACTCCCGCTTAAAAATTGCCGGCCACAACCACAGCAGACCAAGCACCATAGAACCGTAGGTGAGCATATCGCCCCAGCTATCGAGTTTCGCGCCAAGATTCGTACATTGATTCAGTCGCCGCGCCAGATAACCATCGGCACAGTCGGTAAACAGCGCAATCGCCAACAGGGACAGGAAAAGCTCCCGGTGTTGATAAAATGCACACCACAACAGTACGGGCACCAGTAGCAAGCGCACGCCGCTGACGGCATTGGCAATGGTGAGTCGGGATTCAACCATGGCTAATCTTCATCGCGTTCCGCCACAACAGGCATGGTTGCGCCGAGCGTAGCCAGCAGAGCTGTTGCTCGCCAGAAATGCGGTACCTATTGACTCGTTCGATAGAAAAAATTGCAAACTCACGCTTTCCATCCCGACGTTTTTTATATTACAGGCCGCGCTGACGTACCGCCTCGAACAGGCAGATACCCGCTGCCACCGACACATTAAGACTCTCAACGACCCCTGCCATCGGTATCTTTGCGGTAGTGTCGCATTGTTCCCGGGTCAGTCGACGTAGACCTTTTTCCTCGGCACCGACAATCAACGCGAGGGGGCCGCGCAGATCTACATCGTAAATTGAGTGCTCCGCTTCACCGGCCATACCTACCAACCACAACCCCTTGTCCTGCAACTGGCGCAGCGACCGCGCCAGATTGGTGACTACGACAAACGGCACCACTTCAGCGGCACCACTGGCAACTTTGCGGACGGTTGCGGTAATTCCCACCGCCCGATCTTTGGGTGCCAGCACCGCATGTACGCCTGCGGCACCCGCCGAACGCAGGCAGGCACCGAGATTGTGGGGGTCGGTCACCCCATCCACCACCAGCAACAACGGCGGCACCATCAATGTATCCAGCAGTGTGTGCAGAAAGCGTTCGTCATGGATTTGCCCGCTGCGACACAAGGCTATAATTCCCTGGTGATGCTCCCCGGCTAACTGATCGAGCTGTTCGTTCCCTGCCGGAGTGACAGGAATATCAAGCGCCCCTGCCAACGCCAGTAATTTCTTAACGCGATGATCGTGCTGGCGACCACGCAAAAAACGTATTTCAACAACGCGTTCGGCATCGGTTTTGAGTAGCGTTTGCACAGTGTGTAAACCGTATACCCATTCCGCATCTGGATCATTTTCGCTCATGAATTTTCCACATAATTAAGGAGCATATTGCGCTCGACAAACCTATTCTGGAAAGAGAACAGTTTACGGTAACGTCCGCGTCCGCTGCTCGGCGCTGACCAATACAGCAAGCGTGCCCGGATAATAATAACGATACTAAAAGCCATCGCGGAAAAAATACAATTTCCTTATAAAGAGATTGCACCAATTTCCCTGTTCTATGTTCGCGGCAATCCGCGCTCTTGTAGATCAAAATCGTTTAACGACGTCTCCCGGTGCGCTCCGTTCGCGCAGATTTATTTTTTCCTTTGTCACGCGCCGCCTGTTTTTTTTCGTTGCCTTCACCGCCTGCTGGTCCGCCTTTACGGCGTGCAGATTCGGATGCCGGTTGCGTTGCTGCGCCAGTTTTAGTTTTGGAGCCGGCCGCTACTTTCCCACGGGAACGCGGCCTGTTTTTCCCCCGCCCGGAACGTTTCTCCTGTGCCGGTCGTGCGCCTCCTGAAGGTTGCAGTTTACCTTCGTCCGCTGTACGCCCAGTTTTGCCGCGACGACTTTTACCAGTGCCCTCCACCAGGTCAAAATCAATCTTGCGCTCGTCCAGATCGACGCGAGTGACCCGCACTTTGAGTCGATCGCCAAGGCGGAATACGCGGCGCGTGCGCTCCCCCACCAGCCGGTGATGGGCGGGTTCATGTACGTAGTAATCCTTGGGCAGCCCGGTGATGTGCACCAACCCGTCGATATACAGATCTTCCAGCTCCACAAACAAACCGAAACCGGTGACCGACGTTACCACCCCGGCAAATTCTTCCCCGACCCGATCGAGGAGGTATTCGCACTTAAGCCAGTTGACCACCGTGCGCGTGGCATCGTCGGCACGACGCTCGGTGACTGAACACTGCTGACCCGCGGCGACTATATCCGCACCCTCGTAGGGATAGTGGTAGCGCAATTCCTGCCGCGGTGCGCCCCGGACCCGCTGTAAATGTGCGGAGCGCCCCTTGCTGCGCAGCAGGCCGCGTATCGCCCGGTGCACCAGTAGATCCGGATAGCGCCGAATCGGCGACGTAAAGTGCGCATATGCCTCGTAGTGCAGTCCGAAATGGCCAATATTGTCGGGCGAATAAACCGCCTGTGTCATGGAGCGCAGCATCACCGACTGAATAATCGGCGCGTCGGGGCGATCGGCGATTTTTTTCAGCACCGTCTGGTAATCCGCCGGCGTCGGATCGTCACCACCGGGCAATCCCAGCCCCAGCTCCCCCAAAAACTCCCGCAAAGCTGTAAGTTTTTCTGCCCGCGGCCTATCGTGCACCCGGTATAAAGTCGGCAACTGACTCTTGAGGAGCAATTGCGCTGCACACACGTTGGCGCACAGCATGCACTCCTCGATAAGCCGATGAGCCTCGGTGCGTTCACTGGGAATTATTTGTTCAATTTTGCGCTGCGCGTCGAATAGAATACGCGTGTCACCCGTTTCAAAATCGATGGCCCCGCGGCGTTGTCGAGCCGCCAGGAGTACGCGATACAAATCGTGCAAATGATCAATATGGGGTACCACCGCCCGAAATTGCTGGCGGATGGTGCTGTCGCTGTCACCCCGCTGGGCAAGCATGCCCGCCACCTGGGTATAGGTCAGCCTGGCCCGAGAATACATCACCCCCTCGTAGAACATAAAACTGGTTACCGTGCCGGTTTTGTCGATGCGCGCTTCACACACCATGCATAACCGCTCGACCTCCGGCTTTAGCGAACACAGGCCATTGGACAGCTTCTCCGGCAACATAGGCACCACCTGCCCCGGAAAATAGACCGAATTGCCGCGCCGCAGCGCCTCTCTATCCAGCGCGGAGCCGGGCCTGACGTAATGGGCTACATCGGCAATGGCCACCAGCAACCGCCAGCCGCCACCCCGCACCGGTTCGCAGTACACCGCGTCATCGAAGTCCCGGGCATCTTCGCCATCAATGGTAACCAACGGCAAGGCGCGCAGGTCCACTCGGAAGTCTCGGTCAGCAGGCTGCACCTCATCAGCGATGGCCGCAAGGTCCGCAGCAATCTCCGCCGACCAGGTATTGGGAATACCGAAATTATAGATCGCGGTCTCGATTTCCATGCCCGGCGCCAAATGCTCGCCCAGCACACGCACCACCCGGCCCGCCGGTTGATTTTGCCGGGAAGGCTGACGGGTAATTGCCACCAGCACGATTTGTCCGCGCTCGGCGTGATTGGCATCCTCCGCCGCAATCTGAATATCCTGACCAATACGCGGGTTGTCGGGACGCACAAAATGAATGCCGCTTTCGACAAAATAGCGCCCCACCAGTTGCTCGGTGCGGTGCTCTACCACTTCGACAATCGAGCCCTCGAGACGCCCCCGGTTATCCTCACCGGCGATGCGCACCAGTACCTCATCGCCATCGAAAACCCGGCGCATCTGGCGGCTCGACAGGAAAATATCTGGCTCGCCTGCGCCGGGCACCACAAAGCCAAAACCATCGGGGTGGCCAACCACTCGACCTTTAATCAAATTCATTTTGTCGAGGGTGCCATAGGCGCCGCGACGATTTTTTACCACCTGTCCGTCGCGCTCCATGGCCGCGAGGCGGCGGCGCAAGGCTTCCACAGGATCCGCATCGTGCAGTTGCAATTCCCGACACAGCTCTTCGTGAGTCAGCGGACCGATACTGCTTCGTAGAAAGTCCAGAATATATTCGCGACTGGGGATGGGATTATCGTATTTGTCCGCCTCGCGGGCGGCATAGGGATCGGACACTCGGTCTTTCTTTTTCATAATTTCCTGATTAATACAGTCGCCGACCAACACCTTTGCTCGCCGGGAATTGACAATAGTGGGGCCGAACAGTAAAGTTCGCAACCCCGAATAAGTGCGCCTCCTATTCGTCGTTGCCCAGGTGGTGAAATTGGTAGACACGCTAGCTTCAGGTGCTAGTGATCGCAAGGTCGTGGAGGTTCAAGTCCTCTCCTGGGCACCAATCTTGTTAGCGATCAGTCCTCAGGCTGGGTATCGCTGGCATCGCTCCCGCCGTTGAGGCAGCCACGCAGCCTCTACATCCCCGGGATTCGCCGCCTGACTATTTAGGTTCCCAGCGTGGCTGCTTCTCTACCCTAAACTAAAATCAATTGTTTCAGATAGGGTGCCAGCAGCACATAAACTGCCGTAGTGGCCGTGAGGGCCGCGCTAAATAGCGCGGAATCGAGACGAAAACGCTCGCAAATTGCGATGCCCACGGCAACCGAAGGCGCAATGGCGGTGACGGCGGTCGCGGTTAACAGCTCATTCTCGAGCCCAATGCCAACACCCACTGTCAGGCAAATGGCCAGTGCTGCGCCATGCCGAATCAGCATCACCGGCGCCAATACCTGCCACTGGCTTAGGCCGCGCAGCGTGAAGGTTGTGCCCACCAGAAACAACAGCAGCGGAACAGCAGCTTGTCCGAACAACATGCAGGCCGCCACTACCGGCTCGGGGACTGCGACACCAGCGCCGGTGCAGGCGAGCGCCACCAGCACTGCCCAGAAGGGTGGCATACGCAGGAACACCAGACCCGTGCGCCAACCGGCCCGAGCACCCTCTCCGTACCAGCTCGCCACCACCACGCCCAGAGACCAGCTGATGGGAAGATTGGCCAGCATTTCATAGATCAGAGGTACCCGAGTTAACCCGACCCCCTCCGCAAACAGGCCATCGACAGCCGCCACTGCGGCCCCCAGGCCGTTACCAAAACTGGCTGCCAGCACTGCCGCGCCCGCCTGTGCACGGGATATCCATCCACAACGTAACATCACCCCAAACCACGCCATCGACAGCGCCATCCCCCCCAATATGACGGTGGCCGCGACCACGGGGACTTGAAACAACGCGGCATTGGGGGGAGCATTCAGGAATACTCCCAGAATCAAAGCCGGGACCAGCACGTTAATAATCAGACTGTTTAATACGGTGCGAACTTGCGCAATTGGAATACCACCCGGTTCCCACTGGCGCCAGGCCGTGCCCACCAGCAACACGCAGATCATCGGTATCAATTTATCCCACATAAAAAAACTCCGGGGCGGAACACAAGCAAATTAGTGCGTTATAGCCGTACAAATTGGGCACCTTATACAGAAAGCCGATGGCTGGCAGTATAAACCTTGCTGACCGTTTCCAGTCCACCAGCAACTGGCTTCACCCGACTTCGACACCATAAGTGGAAAAATTTCGTTCTAAGTTGTCCAGCTTGCCAGGGATGGAGATGTCCTGTCGCTCAGCACCCGGTGTGGATGTCAGTGATCGAAGTTGATCTAACCACTGGTTATTAAATTGTTATGCGCACCGCGGACACCCTGTTGCATTGCAAAAACAAGCGCGTACCATTCGGTCTGGGTAACACTGATCGATAACAATCACCGATGTCAACCTAATTACCGATAAGGAACCGCCCCGTGGCCGATCACAAATACGAAGGTCTTCAGATAAACAACCCATTAGTAATCGATCCAGCATGGCTCGCACAGGTACAGGAAGAGGTTGTCGATCCCGAGCGTGTCATTATCGATACCCACCACCACCTGTGGTCCCCCGGCGGGCTGATTGAGTACTCGCTGGAAGATCTTTGGGCGGACACGGGCAGTGGCCATAACGTGGTAAAAACCGTATTTATGGAATGCCACTCCAATTATTACGACGAGGGCCCCGAGCATCTACGCTCTCTGGGGGAAGTGGATTATGTGACAGAGCTGGCGGAACGCACCGACCAGGACACCGACGGCCGCGCCAAAATCGCCGCCATGGTGACCAATTTTGACCTGCGCCAAGGGGACGGCGTGGAAGACTTGGTCCACCGCCACCGAGCAGCGAGCAAGGGCCGATTTCGCGGTATTCGCCAGGCGCTGGCTAACGCGCGGCCGAATGAAGGCATCTTACTGGAGGCCGCAGGGCCACAGGATTTGTATAAGGACCCCGACTTTCTGCGCGGTATGCAGGTGCTGGGCAAGATGGGGCACACCTATGACTCCTGGCACTATCACTACCAAAATCCGGAATTTGCGGCCCTGGCCCGCGCCGTACCAGATACCACCATGGTGCTGGACCATTTTGGTACACCCCTGGGCAGTGGGGTCTACGCCAACCGGCGCAAGGAGGTTTTCGAGCAATGGAAAAAGGATATCGCCGACATCGCCAAATGCGACAACACCGTTGCGAAGCTGGGTGGCTTTGCCATGCCCGATAACGGCTGGGGCTGGAACGGTCGCGCCCTGCCACCGAGCTCCGACGAATTTGTGGCAGCGCAGGCCCCCTATTATCTGCATGTGATCGATTGCTTCACCCCCTACCGCTGTATGTTTGAAAGTAATTTCCCGGTGGACAAGTTATCGCTGTCGTACCAGGTGTTCTGGAATGGCGTAAAAAAGATCGTTAAGAATTTTTCGGAAGACGAGAAAAATGCCATGTTTTCCGGCACTGCTAACCGTGTGTATCGTCTATAAATCTAGCGAGTTGATTGTGCGAATTCAATCCACTGGTTAACCGGTGGATTGAATTCCTGATGCTCTGCCTGACCAATCCATCAAGCGCCACCCATACTTGTACCAACAGGTGTACCAACGAGCGCTCCTGCCCTATGCTATTCAATCAATAGTCCCGTCATCGGCCGGAGCTTACCCATGAATTTTGACCTGAACGAAGAACAAGTCATGTTGCGGGATAATCTGCGGGAGCACGATGAAAACGGGCTATACCCGTACGAAGTCTACGCAAAATGGGTGGAAATGGGCCTGCTCGGGCTGCCATTTCCGGAAGAATATGGCGGGTATGGCGGCGATATTATTGATATGGTTATTATCAGCGAGGAGCTTGGCCGCAAAGCCTACTCGTTTCTCGAAGCTTACGGCCTGTCGGTTTTCAGCGGCCTGACGCTGTTACACAACGGCAGTGAAATTCAGAAAAAACATTACCTGCCGAAACTGATTAACGGCGAGATCCGCATGTCTATCTCAATGACGGAACCGGATGCCGGTTCCGATGCGGGGCATATGCGTACCCTGGCGGTAGCGGATGGTGACGGCTGGATCATTAACGGTCAGAAAGTGTTTTCTACTGCCGCCGATGCCCGGGACAATATCATTACCCTCTATTGCAAGACCGATACCACGGCACCCTATCAGGAAGGTATCACCGCATTTCTCGTTCCCAACGATATCCCCGGAGTTGAGATCAGGCGACTGAAAACATTTGGTTGCAACATGCTCGGCCTAAACGAAGTGTTTTTAGATAACGTGCGGGTTAGCGACAGTCAACGACTTGGGCAGGTACATGGCGGCTGGCAATGCATGCTGTCGGGCCTGATGTTTGAACGCATTGTTACGTCGGCGGGTTACGTGGGCAATGCGCAGACCGTGGTCGACCAGGCCCTGGCGTATGCGTTGCAAAGAAACCAGTTTGGCAAAGCCATTGGCCAGTTCCAGGCCATTGCGCATATGCTGGCGGATATGCAAACCAACGTTGACGCTGCGCGCATGTTGATGCTGCGCGCGGCGGTGAAACTGTCCCGGGGTGAAAATGCCATGCGCGAGGTAGCCCAGGCCAAGCTGTTTGGATCGGAAACATTTGCCGAGGTGGCCAATCAGGGCATGCAGATAATGGGCGGTTATTCCTACATGATGGAATACGATATGCAGCGCCACTATCGCGACGCGCGCAGCACCACGATCGCGGCGGGTACTTCACAGATGCAACGAAATCTTATTGCAAACACCATGGGGTTAAAAATTAAATAGGGGTTGCTATGACTCTTTATTTTGAATACTCAGTTGTATGCACCAGCCCACTTGTAATTGGATCGACGGCAAATATATTCGGAAAAAAATTCTGCGCGTTCGTTAGTTAAAAACACCCTGGGTTGAATTGCCATCCACTGTAACCACCGAACCAGAGATATAGGAAGCGCGATCCGAGGCAACAAAACAGATCACGTCCCCCAGTTCCTCCGGTTCCGCGAGGCGACCCATGGGATAACTTTTCATCATTTCTGCCTCGAGGGCTTCAGGGGTTTTACCTTCAGCTTCGGAACGACCTTTAATCAAACGTAGATAGCGCTCGGTCAGGACCCCGGAGGGGGCGACACCGACCACGCGAATATTATCTGCGGCGCCCATATCGGCCAGGCTTTTGGTGAAGTTCACCAGCGCCGCATTAGACATACCCACGGCCATGTAGGAGTATTTGGGATTGCGCGCCGCCGTGCCGAGCACATTGATAATACGTCCGCCTCCCTGCTGGCGCATCAGCGGGTAGACCGCCTGACAGGTGCGAATATATGCCTGCACTTTCTGATTCCAGCCTTCGAGCCAGTCACTGCTGGAAATTTTCAGAAAATCACCGGCGGGAATTTTACCCGCACCATTGTTTACCAACACATCAATGCGACCGTACCTCTCCGTCGCGACTTCCATTAAACCCTGCACATCCCCGTCGCGAGTGACATCGCAGCTTTGGGTGACGATCTGTGCATCGGTTACGGCGCGAACGTCACTGGCAACCTGATTCAGGGTCTCGAGATCGCGAGCAGCGAGCACCAAACGCGCGCCCTCTTTGGCAAAGGCCGTGGTCACAGCCACGCCGATGCCCCTGCTGGCCCCGGTCACCACAACAACTTTATCTTTTAAGCCCAGATGCATTACGCTTATCCTTCAAACAGAGTTTTCGACTAAACCGGGACTCCGTTACGGAGCACTGCAGGTAGTTTAATTTAATGATCCCAAGGCGCTTTCGCACCTTTTGGAATAAAGTTCGGTGCCTTGTGAATGGGCACGAACGCTACGGCACCCCACTGCTCGATATTCAAGCCATCCTTGATGCACATAATATCACTGCCCCCGCTACAACGGGATGGGTTACACGGGCACCCCAGAAGATTAGACTGGTTATAAGGCTTACGCAAATGGTGGCGCAAGGTACCGCTGGACAACCTGCACAACATACGTTGCGACAACAAAACTAAAGCTTGACCGCAAATCACAGTCGGGTAGAGTCACAGACCCTGTGCCCTGCGCGGAGATAGTGGAACCCGTGTGCCCCGCGCCGCCACTGCATCCCCGCTGGTGATCTGACTAACCCGGAGATTCAAGTTTTGAAAACGTTTAGTTGCTATTGCGGTAACAGCTTACATTTTGAAAACAGCCAATGTCTGGCCTGTGGGCGCACCCTCGGTTATTTGCCTGATGAGCAGCAACTTAGTGCGCTGGAACCCGCGGATAGCGAACAGTGGCGTGCCTTGTATAACGCACGCATGTACCGCCAATGTAAAAATTATTCCGAATACGCCGTGTGTAACTGGATGGTACCCATCGATCAGCAACAAATTTTTTGTGCCTCCTGCCAGCTTAGCCATGTCATTCCAAATCTGACCAACCCCCAGAATATTACCCTCTGGTATCGCCTTGAACTGGCCAAACGCCGACTACTTTACACGTTGTACAATTTGCGACTACCGGTGGTCGGCCGCACGCAGGATCCACGCAAAGGCCTTGGTTTTGAGTTTCTCGAAGATGAACCGGTAATCGGCGAATTTGGCAACGAACTAAGTGTTAAAAACTGGGTTATGTCTGGACATAACGCGGGCATTATCACCATCAATGTGCTGGAAGCTGACCACGGGCCCCGGGAAGAAATGCGGGAAAAAATGAATGAACGCTATCGCACCCTGCTGGGTCACTTTCGGCATGAATCCGGGCATTACTATTGGGAACGACTAATTAACGGCACGCCTCATATTGACAGTTTTCGCGAGATATTTGGCGACGAGAGACGCGACTATCAACACGCCCTGCAGGTTTATTATGAACAGGGCCCACCATCGTTCTGGCAGGAAATCTGCATCAGCGCCTATGGCACGTCCCACCCCTGGGAGGACTGGGCGGAGACCTGGACCCATTACCTGCACATGGTTGACACGCTGGAAACAGCCCACGATTTTGGCTTTAGCATTGCGGGGCATTATGTCTCGCCCCCACAACCCAATGTACAAATGGCCCACGGCTATATTCGCCCCACCACCTTCGACGAACTGTTTGACGACTGGGGCCGACTGACCGTGGCACTCAATGCCCTGAACCGGAGCATGGGTATGGAAGACGCATATCCATTTGTGGTCTCGGGTTTGTTGACACTACAGAAGTTACAGTACGTACACGATATTATCAGTGAGGCTGGCAGTGACACGCCGCCGTCGAACTAAAACTACGCGACTATTTTTTTGCCGCGGAAATTATTGCTCCCAGTCAAAGCGGGGCAGGCCCGTGAATGCTTGACGCAGGCCCTCGTTCCAGCTTTTTTGCAGGGTTTTGTACAGCGGGGAACTAAGCGTTAGCCTGGTGTGGTACGGCTCTGCGATAACATCCCGATTATAAATGCACAACTCCACCGGCGGACCGACTGAAATATTACTGCGAATGGTCGAATCCAGGGACACCAGTGCGCAGCGCGCAGCATCCTCCAGGGAGGTTTCAGGCGAAATAATACGGTCCAGAATCGGTTTGCCATATTTGTTTTCACCAATTTGCAGATAGGGTGTCTCGGGTGAGGCGCTGATGTAATTACCTTGAGGGTAAATCAAAAATATTTCCGGGGCTTGACCAGCGATTTGTCCACCCAGAATAAAACTGGCTTCGGCATTAGCTCCAGTTTTTTTCATGGCGCTGGCATGCTGCGCCTGTTCACGCTGACTAATTTGACCGATGTAGTGTGCTACTTCGTGTAATCGTCGGCCTTTACGCAGGTTAAACTGGTTTTTTTTTGGCGATTCAAGGTCGTATTTAAGTATATTTATGACAGCCTGAGAAGTGGCCAGATTACCCGCTGTTAGCAACATACAGAAGCGTTCGTCAGGCCACACAAAGGAATGCATTTTGCTGTACGTCGTTACATAATCGACGCCCGCGTTGGTACGCGAATCGGACGCAAACACTAATCCCTTGTTCACACTAATTGCGAGACAATAGGTCATACATTTTTCCGCTATGCGATTTTCGTTTTAAAACTATTTCCCATTTATAGCCCGTTATTTTACACCAAAAGCGTCCAACCTTATGCACCCATTTTTACCATGCAGCGCTATTATATAGAGGGATTACCACAATAAATAGCATTAGAATACGGATATATCACAAATTTTCTAAATGATTACAAGAATTCTTTAATTTGCTTTTTTTGGCAAAAACAAGGTATAACATAATCTCTTTCGCATACATTCAGACATCACTATATGGCAATTCGCTGGGGCAGCTACAAGGTAAAAGGTCTTTACGATGAACTTCTGCGTGGCAGTGGGCGTCCACGTCCCGCGGCACAAGTGCTGTGCGATTACTTGCGCTCCCTTTCGGATAAAGACATTGAAGAGTACAAGGCAGCTGCAGAATCTGCTATTCACGTCATGGGCATAACTTTTACGGTCTATAGTGAGGAAGAAGGTTCTATCGATCGCGCCTGGCCGTTCGACATTATCCCGCGGGTTATTGAAAAACAGGAATGGCTCAATGTTGAAGCAGGGCTTAAGCAACGCGTAACGGCGTTAAATTTTTTTATCGATGACCTCTACCATGATCAGCGCATCGTCAAGGACAATGTGTTTCCTGCAAAACTACTGAAAAATTCAAAAAATTTTCGCCCACAGTGCGTTGGGGTTAATCCACCGTTAGGTATATGGGCACATATTTGTGGCTCGGATCTGGTGCGCGACCGGGACGGCACTGTCTACGTCCTTGAAGATAACCTGCGGGTGCCATCCGGGGTTTCCTACATGATGGAAAATCGGCAAGTAATGAAACGTGTATTCCCCGAAATGTTCGATCGCTACAACATTTTGCCGGTCGATGATTACCCTTCACAACTCTACGACACACTCGCCGCGCTGTCGCCACGACCTGGCGATCAACCCGAAATCGTGGTCCTTACACCCGGCATTTATAACTCTGCTTATTTTGAACACGCGTATCTCGCGCAGCAAATGGGCGCCGAACTGGTTGAGGGCAGTGACCTGGTGGTCAACAAGGACGACGAAGTGTTTATGCGCACTATCGAGGGGCTGACTCGCGTGGATGTAATCTACCGTCGTATCGACGACCTGTTTCTCGACCCCGAGGCATTTGATCCCGATTCCTTGCTGGGCGTACCGGGTTTAATGCGAGCCTGGAAGTCTGGCAAGGTAGCACTAGCCAATGCGCCGGGTGCCGGCGTGGCCGACGACAAGGTGGTATACGCGTACGTGCCAGAAATTATTAAATATTATCTGGGAGAAGAAGCACTGTTACCTAATGTGCCAACGTATAAATGTATCGACAAAAACGATCGTGAATATGTGATACAGAACATACACAACATGGTGGTCAAACCAGCCAACGAGTCCGGTGGATACGGCATGTTGATCGGGCCGCATTCCACTAAAGCGGAACAGAAAAAATTTGTACGGCTCATTCGCCGCGACCCGCGTAATTACGTGGCGCAACCCATGCTGATGCTGTCCACCGCCCCGACCATGGTCGGTACGCGGGCCGAACCTCGGCATCTGGATTTGCGCCCATTTATTCTCAGTGGGCAGCAGACATTCGTGACCACCGGAGGCCTGACCCGCGTCGCCCTGCGGGAAGGATCCATCGTCGTCAATTCGTCCCAGGGTGGGGGCAGCAAGGACACCTGGATTGTTGATATGGAGGGGCAGTCATGACCATGCTCTCCCGGGTCGCCAATAATATTTACTGGATGGCGCGTTATCTGGAGCGCGCCGAAAATACGGCGCGGCTGATTAATGTGAATACTCATTTGCTGCTGGACCTGCCGAAACGGTTGGTCCTTGGCTGGGAACCTATTATCGACATCACTGACAGCCGCACACTCTTCTACACCCTGTACGAGCAGGCCGACGAGCGCAGCGTGGTCAAATTTATGGCCTCCGACACTAAAAATCCGGACTCAATTCTTAGCTCCCTTGCCGCCGCGCGCGAGAACGCGCGTACAGTACGGGACATTATTCCCCGCGAAGCCTGGGAGCAGGTTAATCAATTGTATTTGACAGCGAAAAACAACGCTGCGAGCGTGATAACCCACCGCCACCGTTTCGACAATTTGCGCACGATAATGCTGGGATCACAAACCATTAACGGGTTACTGGCCGGGGCCATGACTCACGACGAAGGTTATAGTTTCTTGCGTATGGGGCGCAATCTGGAGCGTGCCGACATGACCACCCGTATCATCGACGTGCGTTCGGCCAGCTTGTTACCAGAAATAGCAGACGACCGCAAACCATTTGACAATCTGCAATGGATGAGCGTACTGAAATCACTGACAGCTTACCAGATGTACCGTCGCGAGACGCGCCTGCGCATTCGTCGCAGAGACGTACTCAAATTTTTACTGCAGGAAGATCGCTTTCCCCGCGCATTTCATCACACGCTGCGGGAGGTGAAAAACTGTCTCAGTGATTTACCGCACAACGAAAAACCACTCAAAACATTAGCCCAATTGCAGCGCAAACTTATGCGCGCCAAGCCGGAGGAGTTGAAACAGGACAAACTACACGACTTTATAGACGAACTACAATTAGGCTTGACCAAAATAAACGAAAGTATCGCCAACACCTATTTCTGACCGACCCCAAAAAAACTAGAGGAAACTATTGTCGGTTTGCGCCCGCCGTTAGCGGCGTGCGCAAGCCAACCGGATCATAGCCGTTGCGCTAACACAAATTATTTTCGCAACCTAAATCCTGCGTAACGCTGCGCCGCCACCTCATCACATTTCGCTTTGTAGTTGGGCGCGCCACCGGCGTAAAGCATAAAGGTACGCTTCTTTTTCGGGTCGTTGACGTTGATACCCATAAACCAGGAATCCGCCGTCGGAAATAATGTCTTCTCGGCAGTTTCGTCAACATGTATGGTCCAGGCGTTTTCCGCTTCCAGAGTCGGCTCAACCTCGTGAAGATCCTCGTCCCGCATATAGCCAATCAAATTCGTCACCCATTCCACGTTCTGTTCGATACAGCGCGGAATATTGCAGAAGGTGGCGCCATTGTGCGGCCCTACCAGGGTTAACATGTTGGGGAAACCCACGGTTTGCATACCCAACATGGTACGGGGTCCGTTCAGCCATTTATCCTTGAGCTTCTGCCCGCCCTTACCGGTAATATCAATACGATTCAACGCGCCGGTCACCGCATCAAAACCGGTGGCGTAAACAATAATATCCAGCTCGTACTCTTTGTCACTGCATTTGACGCCTTTGGCGGTGATACACTCAATTGGCGTGTCTTTAAGATCGACAAGTGTGACGTTGTCCTGGTTGTACAGCTCGTAATAATTGGTTTCCATGGGCACGCGGCGCGTGCCAAACCCGTGGTTTTTTGGAATCAAACGCTCGGCCGTATCCGGATTTTTCACCCGCTGACGAATTTTTTTTGCGATAAAGTCCGACAGTAATTTGTTGGCCTTTTCATCGGTCATGGTGTCATAGAAATTACCCAACCAAATACCAAATCCTGGTTCGTCGTACAGTTTTTCAAAAAATGCTTCGCGCTCTTCGTCCGACACCTCGAAAATTGAACGTCTGTCCACGGCGTGAATAAAACCACCAAAGGTGGCATTGCAGCGCTCTATAAGTTCATGATAATGCGCTTTGATATCCGCATCTTCCTGGGCGTCTATCGGCCCATTCTTCAACGGCGCGCACCATTCAGGGGCGAGCTGGAAAACATATAACGCGTCCGCGGTTTTCGCAGCTTCCTGAATAAACTGCACTCCCGTTGCTCCAGTGCCAATCACACCGACACGTTTGCCGCTAAAATCGTTGCCGCGCCCGCCGAAACCGTCTTTCGGATAGCGGGCGGTGTGCGCCCACTCGCCCTGAAAATCGTCGATGCCCGGAATATTGGGCAGCCGCCAGGCGGACAAAGGTCCCGTCGCGGAAATAAAGAACGTGGCGCGGGCGGTGCTGCCGTCCTCTAACTCAAGCTCCCACTGTTTATGCGCCTCATCGTAGGTCGCCTTGGTGACACGACTGTTAAATTGAATGTCCTTACGCAAATCAAATTTATCCGCCACAAAATTCAGATATTTTTCAGTTTCCGGCTGGGGCGCGAAACGCTCGCTCCAGGTCCACTCCTGCATAACTTCATCGGACCAGGAATACGCATAGGTATAGCTTTCCGAGTCAAAACGACAGCCCGGATAACGATTCCAGTACCAGGTACCGCCCACACCACTACCACTTTCAAAAACACGAACGGACAGACCCAGTTCGCGCAATTTATATAACTGATACATACCCGCAATACCGGCGCCGACAACAATCGCATCGTAGGTTTTCTGAGAAGAACTGTTCATCAAATTACTCCATTCCATTAATTTAAGCATTGTTAATAACAAGATGTACCGGCAAGAGCAGAATATCTGGTGCTCCATCGGCCACGCAGATCCGTACCAGTGCCACCATCACGACAGTGAGTAAACTCTGCGGACATGATTCGTCAGGGCGCACCGTGTGCTACCTGGCCCACCACCACGCCAGATCAGTCCCAGGACTCTCTCGGCCGAAGGCGACAGAATACCCCGCGGACAATTTTTCATTACCAATCGGTATCTATTGATACCAATGGTTTAAATGGAGATTATAAGCACAGTTTTGCCGTAATTCTAATCTTGTTTCATCCTCGCCACCCATCTGATTCAATTTGGCACACATGGCAAACAGTGCGGCGATGCTTCCGCGGGTTATTCACGCTCTCTGATTGGCACGGTTTGGTTACTCTGGTCAAAAACATTAATTTTTGCCAGACCAGAAGAGCCGTGCTTTACCGGCAAGATTTGAATACGTGGTATCGCTGCAGCAAAAAAAGGGTTGGACAGGTTACCCTTCCAGGAGCCAGTACCTGCCATCTGCGTGGTATGGCCGTTGGCAATAATACCTGTAACTATTTGCAATACATTGGAAGAGTTGAGGAGCGATAAACCCGGCGACGGACAATGCCGGTATCAGCCCCACAGGCAACTTCAGAGTGGCACTCCATAGAGCCCCAGTTCTGGCGTTACGCGGCGGGCGGAGCCGCCGACAGATGGACTACTTAGTTATTATTATTTGCGCCAAATAATCAACTCAGGTTCTGGCACCCTTGAGCCAGTCCCGGTAGCGGTCAACCATGGTGTTGTACTTGAGGTCGGTGAATTCCCCAGCATCGAGGAATATTTTTGCGCAACTCGGGCAGGCTTCAATCCAGATATGGGGCTGCTCCGCATCGACAATTTTGTCCATTTTGACATGACACTCGGGGCAATTGATGTCCCCTACCTTGTCGTATTTGGCGCCGACCTTCGGGTCACCCATATCGACCACTGCCTCGGCAAGCCACACACCCTTCATGCGTTCGATCGTATCCGGGTGACAAAACAGGCCGTAGCAGCCAGTACAGCGATCAACTGTCACGCTATTAAAGGTGTAACTTTCCAGGCTACCGGGACATTTGGGGCATTGCATCGGACTCTCCTTGTGTGGCTTATACGTTATTCACAGCGCATTTAGGCATACGACCGAAAAGCTGTCAACCGACTGAGGGCGCCGCGCAGCGGCAACCGATTGAAACGATTACTGTTTCAATAAAGCGGAAGACCGACTCCACCGTTTGACGATTTTGGGGAGACTCTTTGCCCCGACCTGTGAGTTAGAATGTAAACCCCACCCACAGCCATAGTTTCTCGGTATCCACATTAATATCGCCTGCATCGTAGGCCGCATATTTGATGCCTGCGGAATAATGCTGACCAAATTGTTTACTGTAGACAAGATTCCACTCACTGCCCATATCATTAACGGCGCCTGACCCGTCGTCAGCTTCAAACTCGTGATAAATCACCGCCCAAGCCCCGCCGGCCAGAGGGCCCTTAACCGAGATATAGCGATCGACCAGCCCCTGCGTCGGCGTCTTTAAAAACAAATCCGCCCAACCGTTAAATTTATGCAATGTCGCCAGGGGGGTCGCAAACCCGTAGGCGCCGTCGTCCGAACCCAGTACTTCGTAACCCAGGCTGGCGGTGATTCCTGTAACAGTCGCCCCGGCCTCGATCAGATAATAATCGCTGTCGTACTCGGTGGCACCACTCTTATAATTTTGAGTTGCGTATTCCAGTGCATACGGAAAGGCGAGTTTTTCCTTCGCCGCGAGGGTCCCTTTCAGGCTGACACCGTAAGTATCCAGACCATTTTCAACGCCTGGTTCCACCTCCAGTAAATAGGCATACGCGGTAACTGTGCCGACTGGCGTGACATAGGAAGCATTGAACAGGTGGTCCCGCGAGTCGATGTCGACATCTTTTGCAAAGATGCTCAGACGCTGGGTGACGTAGGCATATTTAAGCGTTAAATCCTTTACCGGAATCGCTTCGACACTGAACGCATCGAAGGTTTGCCGGTCCTGCCGCCAACCCACATCACCAATAAAGCGTTGGCCATCGTAGTTAAGCGCCTGACGACCCCATTTAACAGTTACCATCGCATTTTTATACTGAATATAGGCTTGATCGAGCTCTGTGGTCTCGGGGTCTGCAATGACGGAATACTCTCCGGGATTGAATCCGGTCGGACCGACGGAATAACTGTCCACTCCGCCCACGATGCGGCTATCTTCCATTTCGACTGTGGCGGAAAAGCCGTTAAACACGCCGGTGTTATAGCCCAGGCGACTGCGTAACGTTAGCGCTTCGGCATCCCGCAGCGCATTGTCCTGATCCACAGTTTCGAAACGCAGCCGAAAATCTCCGTATACAACACCATTAGTCAGCGCCTCGGTAATTTGATTCACCTCCTGGGATTCCTCTGCCTGCAAACCGCCAGAGAATACCAGCAATAACACCAAAGCCAACCGAAAACTATTTTTACCTTTCATGACAACTTCCATAACAACTTCCTTAGCAAGTGATTTATGGTGATGGTGAATACCGCTTATTTTTGCGTCCCGCGTTGCCTGGCTGCGTCACGCGACCCGCGCGGTTGGTACAGCGTTCCCATGGGACGATCCACGCGAATTCGTTGCGATGGGTTCGACCTTGCGTTGTTTGTCGTACAAAAACTTTAAAACCTGAGCCCGCAATGCGCCGTATTCAGCACTGTCCGCCAGGGCGACGCGGTCCCGCGGCCGCTGGAGACCGATATCCAGCACTTCACCGACGGTGGCGGCGGGACCGTTGGTCATCATGACAATGCGATCAGACAACAACACCGCCTCATCGACATCGTGAGTTACCATAACGACGGTGTTGTGCAACTCGCCCTGAATGGTCATCAGGGTGTCCTGCATATGGGCGCGGGTCAGTGCATCCAGAGCACCAAAAGGTTCATCCATCAACAAAATATCGGGCTCCATGGCCAGCGCCCGGGCAATACCAACCCGTTGCTTCATGCCCCCGGATATTTCTCCGGGGCGTTTGCGCATCGCATGACTCATGTGTACCAGATTCAAGTTGTACTCGATCCAGTCTTTCATTTCGCCACGAGACTTGCGCCGCGTCGAACCACGGCCAAAGACCTGCTCCACCGCCAGCGCAACATTTTCGTAGGCGCTAAGCCAGGGCAACAAAGAATGATTTTGGAATACCACAGCCCGCTCCGGGCCGGGTTCCCGCACCTCCCTGCCATTTAAAATGACGCCACCCCGGGTAGCGCGATAAAGTCCGGCGACGATGTTCAGAACGGTTGACTTGCCACAACCCGAATGCCCAATGAGCGAGATGAATTCGCCGCGCTTGATCTTCAGGTCAACACCTTCAAGCGCGGTAAACGGCCCATTTTCCCCGGGGAAAACCATATCCACCTGACTAATCACCAACAACTCACTCACTTTTCAGCCCTCCCCCCATGTTTGCCGTATGCACAATTTGCCTACCGTACTGCCGCCGCTTTGTCCCAGGACAGCCAACGCTGCAACAACAGCATGCCTCTATCCAGTAGAAATCCAATCAGACCGATAACCAGCACCGCCACCATAATGCGACTCAGCGAATCGGAACTGCCGTTCTGAAACTCGTCCCACACAAATTTTCCAAGCCCCGGGTTTTGCGACAACATCTCCGCGGCAATTAGTACCATCCAGGCCACACCCAGGGACAGCCGCATTCCGGTAAAAATCATCGGCACAGACGCGGGCAATACAATTTTCCGAATATGTTTTAATGTCCCCATGCGCAACACGCGACTGACGTTAAGCAGATCCTGATCGACGGAGGCAACGCCCACAGAGGTATTTATTAACATCGGCCACAGGCTGCACATGGTTACCGTGACCATGGAGATCAAAAACGCTTTTGGCACCACCGGGTCCGGGGTCACGTAAAGCGCGCTAACCACCATGGTTACCAGTGGTAACCATGCCAGGGGCGACACCGGCTTCAGCATCTGGATCACCGGGTTACAGGCTGCGTTCAGCAAGCTGCTCAGGCCCACCAGAACCCCCAGCGGCACCGCGATAACCATGCCAATCAAAAAGCCACAGGCAACGGTTAACAAACTGGTGCCCATCTGATCAATAAATGTTTCCTTACCGGTGTATGGGCGGATTTTTACCTGGTAGTTAGGATCACGCTCGGCACGCTGAGCATTGCGTATTTCTTGCCGCGCATAAAAAGCGCGTTCCTTCTGTCGCTCCGTCCGGTGTTCCTGATACAGCGCGCCCATTTGGATCAACACCGCGACCGGCCGTGGAAACTCGCCGAGCGATGTGTCGATCCGTTGCGCGGCGGCAGACCAGAATAACAAGAACAACAGGATCCCCAGCAACGGCGCACTCATCTTTTTTGCTAGACCCATTAGCTCAACCTTATAAAACTGCGTTGTAGTGGCGTTGCGCACCGTACCTGGTTACTCAGTTTTCGCAGGCGCGTCCCGCACGACAGGTTTTGCGCGTTGGTCTTTGCTGTTGTCATCACCGGCTCGCCAACGTTCAACGCACTATTTAGCGTTTAAATTTCGGCCCAACCTAGAGCCTGTCGCCGTGTTTTAATCCAATCGGCAGTTTGTTGACGTATTCGTTGGGCCGGGTACCATCGTAGCTAATGCCGTCAATGAACGAAGAGTCCGGTTTTTTAAATCCGGTTTCCGAATCAAAATCGGGAAAATCCTTGGCGTGCGCCAGCTGATCGCTGATCAACGAACGTGCAGCGATAGCGTAGATATCTGGGCGGTACACGTTTTTGGCAACTTCCTTGTACCACTCATCGCTTTTATCTTCGTCGATCTGACCCCAGCGTCGCATTTGTGTCAAATACCAGATGGCGTCCGAGTAATAGGGGTAAGTTGCGTTGTAGCGAAAAAACACGTTGAAATCGGGAATGTCCCGCCGATCCCCTTTTTCGTATTCAAACGTGCCGGTCATGCTGTTGGCGATGACATCGTAATCCGCGCCAACGTATTTGGCGGCGGACAGCATTTTTACCGCAGCCGGTCGATTACTATTATTGTTGGCGTCGAGCCACTGCGCTGCGCGAATCAATGCGCGAGTAATACGAATAGTGGTATTGGGATATTTTTCTGCGAATTCGGCGGTAATACCAAATACTTTTTCGGGGTTATTTTTCCATATTTCGTAGTCGGTTATTACCGGAACGCCAATACCTTTAAACACCGCTTGCTGGTTCCATGGCTCGCCGACGCAGTAGCCATAAATAGTGCCCGCCTCCAACGTCGATGGCATTTGCGGCGGCGGTGTCACCGACAGTAGCACATCGGCATTAATTTGCCCGGACGTATCGCCTTTGTGCGGCGCGTAAAAACCGGGATGCAATCCCCCGGCAGCCAACCAGTAACGGAGCTCGTAATTGTGAGTGGAAACGGGGAAAACCATTCCCATATTAAACGGCTTGCCTTCACTGCGATATTTCTCCACGACAGGTATTAATGCATCGGCTTTGATCGGGTGGAGCGGACGACCATCTGGCATGGTCGGAATATTGACCTTCATTTGTTCCCACACCACCGTGGAAACCGTAATACCGTTACCATTCAGATCCATTGAAAAAGGCGTGATGATGTGTGCCCTGGTACCGTAGCCAATGGTTGCCGCAAGCGGCTGACCCGCCAGCATATGCGCGCCATCGAGGCGCCCATCAATTACTCCGTCGAGCAACACCTTCCAATTTGCCTGCGCCTCGATGGTTACGTATAAACCTTCGTCCTCAAAATAACCATTTTCGTAGGCAACCGCGATAGGCGCCATGTCGGTTAGCTTGATAAACCCGAACGTAAGCTCATCTTTTTCCGGCCAACCTATCTTTTCCGCACGAACCGTTGTCGTCATAAACGACAATACAGTTATCCCCATTACGGTGATCATTGTTTTTGCTACGGACATCGCAATACTCCTTCGACCAACTACAGATTGCTGGAACACATTTTTATTTCATGATTGACTCTTCAATATCCGTGCCAAACAACAACGTTGCACAACCACAAGGCCGCAAGCACTTTAAATTAAACAGTTTTATTGCAAAATTAGTGTGGGAAGGAAACGCAGAAGGGAGATCGCCACAGGTTTGGCCGGGCACAACAATGGCGCACCATCAGGTACACAGCTCGGTTACTAATGCGCCATTTCAGTGCGCATAGAGTTCAAAAATATTTTTCCTGTATACAAACCACGGCAGTTCGAAGCCGAACCTGTACCGCCGAGCTGACGGCAAACAATCTCGGAGTTTAAAAGTAGAACCGCAGTGGATGCCGCTCGCCAGACTCGACAGCCTCCTTCTGAAAACCTGATGGGTGCATGTTGCGACAAACGCCAAAGTGCGTGGCGGCCAAGCACCATTTACGCCGACGACGATCGCCAGGCAAGGCGATACAGACCGGGCAGCACCAGCAGGGTGAGTAACGTCGATGAAACAATTCCACCAATCACCACGGTGGCCAGCGGGCGCTGTACCTCGCTGCCAATGCCAACATTAAATGCCATTGGCACAAAGCCAAGACCCGCCACTAGTGCAGTCATCAGTACGGGTCGCAACCGGGTCAACGCACCGTCCGTAATGGCGTCCTCGAGAGCACGGCCTTCCTCCCGCAAACGGCGAATAAAACTCACCATTACCAGACCATTCAGTACCGCGATGCCAGACAGGGCAATAAATCCTACCCCGGCAGAGATCGACAGCGGAATATCCCTGAACCACAGCGCCAGCACGCCCCCGGTGAGCGCAAGGGGGACACCGCTAAAAATAACTAGCGCATCGCGCAGGGAGCCAAACGCCATCAGCAATAAACCGAGAATTAGCGCCAATGTCACCGGCACCACTACGGATAAACGCCTGGACGCGGATTGCAGTTGTTCGAAGGTTCCTCCGTAAGCGAGCCAATAACCAGGTGGCACCGTTAACTGCGCGTCCATTTTGTTGCGCACTTCGGCGATAAAAGAACCGAGATCGCGCTCGCGCACATTGGCGGTAACCACCACACGGCGCTTGCCCTGTTCCCGGTTAATCGCGTTAGGACCGATCCCGAGTTCCATGTGCGCCACTTCACCCAGAGGAAGATACCCTCCGTCTGGCAAACGGATCGGCAGCCGCAATATACTGTCCGGATTGGTGCGCAACGCCTCGGGTAAACGCACCACAATATCGCTACGGCGATCGCCCTCGTAAATCATGCCCGCCGTCTGCCCTCCATAGGCGGTAGCTACCAGATCCTGCACTGCGACCACGTCGAGCCCGTAGCGCGCCAATGCTTCCCGTTGCGGGGTGACCGTAAGAATGGGCAGGCCGGTGGTCTGTTCGGTTTTGACATCCGCCGCGCCGGGCACTGTCTGCAGCAGCGTTTCGATCTGTTCCGCCACCTGAGTCAGCGTAGCGAGATCATCCCCGTAGACCTTGACGGCGACGTCGGCGCGCACACCTGAAATGAGTTCGTTGAAGCGCATCTGAATAGGTTGGGTAAACTCGTAATTATTGCCGGGCACATTCGCCGCCAGGCGCTCCATCTCCTTCACCACCGCGCTTTTAAGCTTACCGGGATCCGGCCAGTCTTTACGATTTTTAAGGATAACGAAGGTATCCGCAACATTGGGGGGCATTGGATCGGTGGCAATTTCTGCGGTGCCCAGCTTCGCAAACGAGCGTTCTACCTCCGGCAGTTGTTTAAGGGCAGCCTCCAGTTGACTCTGCATCTGCACTGCCTGACTGAGACTGGTGCCGGGAATACGCAGAGCGTGCAGGGCTACATCGCCCTCGTCGAGGCTGGGAATAAACTCCGAACCCATGCGCGTGGCCAGCCACCCACAACCGACAACCAGCAGCAGGGTCAGGCCAAGTAGGGGGACACTGCGCCCCAGCGCCAGGGTCAGGCAGGGTGTGTAGATGCGGCGCGCCCAGCGCATCAGCCCATTGTCGCGCTCCTTCACAGGCCCACCAAACCATAACGCAATAGCCGCTGGCACAAAGGTAAGCGACAACAGCAATGCCGCGCTAAGGGCGGTGACGACCGTGATCGCCATAGGGTGAAACATTTTGCCCTCGACTCCCGTGAGGGCAAAAATCGGGATGTACACCGCTGTAATAATACCAACACCAAATAAAGCTGGCCGGATCACCTCGTTGGTGGCGGCGAACACCACTTCGAACCGCTCCTGTTCGTTGAATATCCTGCCACCGGAAGTCGCAATACCCAGCCGGCGCAAGCAGTTTTCAACAATAATTACCGCGCCGTCCACAATCAAACCGAAGTCGAGAGCGCCCAGACTCATCAAATTGGCGGAAGTACCAGAACGCACCATACCGGTAAAAGTAAACAACATCGCCAGGGGAATGACCGCGGCGGTTATCAACGCCGCGCGTATGTTTCCCAACAGCAGAAACAGCACCGCGATTACCAGCAGTGCCCCCTCCAGCAAATTTTTCTCGACGGTCGCCAACGTCTTCTCCACCAGCGTGGTGCGGTCGTAAACCACGTTGACCGCGATCCCGGGAGGCAAGCTGCGTTGTGCTTCTTCCAGCTTGGCCGCGACCGCTTTGGAGACGATGCGACTATTCTCCCCCATCAGCATAAATACGGTCCCGAGCACCACTTCCTCGCCGTTTTGTGTGGCTGCGCCAGTGCGCAATTCGGCGCCAATACCTACTTCCGCCACATCGCTCACACGCACCGGAACACCGTCCCGCTCGCCCACCACGATGTGCGATAGATCGTCCAGGTTGGCGGCCTGTCCGGGCACCCGGATCAATTGCTGCTGGCCGTTGCGCTCGATATACCCGGCACCGCGATTGTCGTTGTTAGCCAATACGGCGCGCACCAGATCGTCGAAACCCACACCAAAGGCCAGTAGTCGGCGCGGATCAGGTAGAATCTGGAATTGCCTGCTGTACCCCCCGATGCTGTTAACTTCTACCACCCCCGGCACCTGTAACAGTAGCGGGCGCAGTATCCAGTCCTGTGCCTGGCGCAGATCGGTTGGCGTGATGGGCGAACCGTCTGCATTGCTTGCCCCCGGTTGTGGGACCACCGTCCACATAAATATTTCGCCGAGGCCGGTGGCAATCGGACCGAGGCGTGGCTCAAGGCCTGGCGGCAGTTGAGATTTCAACCCCTGCAACCGTTCCGCGATCAGCTGTCTCGCGAAATAAATATCCGTGCCATCCGCAAACACCACCGTCACCTGGGACAGTCCATAGCGCGACACCGAGCGGGTGTACTGCAACTGCGGCAACCCGGACATGGCAGTTTCCACAGTAAACGTAACGCGCTGCTCGGCTTCCAGCGGCGTGTAACCGGGCGCCTCGGTGTTGATCTGTACCTGTACGTTGGTAATATCCGGCACCGCGTCGATCGGTAACTGTTGAAAGCTCCACACGCCGAGTCCGGCAAATGCGCACACCAGCACCAGCATCAGCCCGCGCCTCTGAATGGAAAAGCGCAGCAGTGGTTCAATGATCATGGCTGGCCCCTGATTTTTCGATGTCGGCCTTGATCAGATAACTATTGCCGCTGACATACTCCGCGCCGGGTTTCAGGCCACTCAGCACTTCGACATATTCGCCATCGCTGCGCCCGAGTTCGAGCATGCGAACTTCGTAGGTTTCTCCCACGCGTTCAAATACCACCGTAAAATCCCGAAATGTTTGCAACCCGGAGACACGTACCGCCAGGGGTACTGGGGCGCCACCGGTCTTCACTTCGGCGTTAACGTACAACCCGGGTATCCAATTGCTATTGCTGTTGTCGAAAGCCACCCAGACTGGTACCGCATGACCGGCACCCGTTCCCCCAGGTGCCATACGCACAATTCTTCCGGTGGCGCCGTCGGCGCCGTTCGGGCTGTGCAGGTGCACTGTTTGGTCGACGCGCAAGCGGCCAAGATCCCGTGGAAAGACTGATAGCTCCACCCATAACTGTGTAAGGTCGCTGATTATGAACAAGACTGTATCGCCCACCTGCTGACCCGGATTGGTCAGGCGCGCGGTGACCGTGCCAGTAATCGGCGCGGTGACAGAATAGACCTGCAAGGAATCATTCGCTTCGACCCGCGCTAACAGATCGCCCGCCTGCACCAGGTCCCCCACCGCAACATTGACGGACTTGACCTCGCCGGCAAAACGCGCACCCAGCTCGCGTATCGCGTCCGGATTGACCACCACCCGTCCATACAGGGGTAATAAATCGTGAATCACGCGGGGACCGGCTGGCTCCACCACAATGGGCGCTTCCTGCGCACTGGGCTCGGTTATGGTCACGCGACCTTCATAGCTTGCGTAGCTCCACCCATAGGTATTGCCAGCATATGTGGCGACGACTGCCACATCGAATGAATGCGGTTCTGTCACCACCCCATCACCCCGTAGAAAGTCTTCGTGCGGTGTAAAGTGAAACGTATTTTGCTCGCCATCCAGCCTGGTTAGCACGACACTAAGCTGAACTTCATCCGGCGCCAGTGCCTGACCGTTATAGCGAACCCAGGCTCGGTATTCTGGGGGCACCCCAGCCTCAAAAATCGCCAGCTCCACGGTAAATGACCCCTCGCTCAAAACACGCCCTCCATGCGGACCCTTGTCGAACGTCGACGCCGGTACTTCGCCATGCTGATCACCATGCGGATCGTCATTTGTGAATGGATCACAACCCGTTATCAGCAAGAGTAAAGAGGCCAGAAAAACGTAGTAGCAAATTTTTTTGTTCATGGAAAATTTCATCCGTTATCGACCGAAAAGGCTTCGCCAGTGAGGCGCTCGATTTCAGCGTGGTAATTGTGGGCTTTAGTGGCGGCGTCTATCAGACTGCGCTGTACGTCAATAAACTCGCGTTGTGTGGCTATCCATTCAAGATAGCCATAGCGGCCCCGCTCGTAGGCTGCGCGGGTTTCCTTTAATATTTTTTTCATCTCCGGCAATACCTTGTCGCGTAGTAATTCGGTTTCCGAAATGGCGTGCTGCAATTCCTGGGACAATTCGAACAACTGGGCCCTGACACGATTTTCCGCCGCTCGACGCTGCGCCTCCGTGCGCCCGCGCAGGGCCTGTGCTTCGGCAATTCCGGGCGCGGCCTGACTGCGAGAAAACAGCGGCATCGAAAAACCGATCACAACGGCATGGTCATCACTGTCCTCCAAACGGCGGACACCACCACTAAGCTTGATATCGGGGGTGCGTTGAGCCTGCGCCAGACGAATTTCGGCGTCGCGCATTCGCGCCTCGGACACAAAGCGCAAAAAATCCGGGCTTGCCTGCAGGCGCTTCTCCAGATGCGCAAACGGGACGGGAATAGGCATCCTGTAGAAATCCGCGCTTATCGCGCCAAACTCCAGCTTTTCAGCGCCCCACATGGCGGCGAGCTTGCGCCGCGAGGTCAGCAACTCGTGTTCGGCGTGTTCTTCATCGACCTGCGCACGCGCCAGCACTATCTTTGCGCGGGACAACTCGGTAAAGGGGGACTTGCCCGCCTTTACGCGCAGCTCGACCGCAGCGATCGTCTGCCGCGCCAGTTCGGTGGCCGAGCGCGTCAATACGATCTGCTCCTGATCCGCGGCAACATGAGTAAAGCGTCGCGTCACCTCGGCCAGGACATCCAGTTGCGCGGCCTGCTGTTCAACACTGATAACGTCGCGACCGAGATGCGCCGCTGCCAAACGCGCCGCACGCTTACCTCCGAGTTCAATGGTTTGCGCCAGTGCAAATGTGGTTTCGGCCGTATCCACTCCGGCAAAATCACCGGAACCGGCAAAGTTTTCCATATCCACTTCCAGCGTCGGCACCGGTCCCAAGCCTGCCTGTCGCGAGCGAGCTTCCTGCACCCGCAACGCGAAGCCAGCAGATTGCACATCCGGGTTGTGCTCGAGTGTTAGCGCTATGGCTGCGCGCAGCGTTAAGGGCCGATCGCTGGCATGTCCGGCAAGCGCCGACCAGGCCGCAATCAATACCAGAATATGTGCCCAACTACGTACATTGTTGAGATTAGATAGCTGCATAAATAAATATCCAAATTAACCAGACAGACGAGTGACCGTGGTGCGAGCGCCCCCTTCCCCAAAACTGCAGCGGTGCGCACTACTTATGTCACCCGCAAAACCACCCGCCTGCAAAATCGTTTGCACCAACACAAGACGTTGAGATCAATAAGTTTCGGACAGTGCAACCAACGCGACCAGATCACAACGCTCTGGCAAATGCTGCGCGCGAGGCTACAACTAGTGGAAGAAAATGGATGATTGCGGTGGGGCGCGTAAGGGCGGCCGTATCGAGAAGGGTATCGACCAGGGGGGAGGAAAGTTGAACGATGAAATTTGAGGGCGAACAACAGCAAACCAGAACAATATTAGTAGCAATGTCGGCAATAACGCCGACAAATCGACCTTAAAAAAATTAATCACGCCGTCGGGTACCACATCGGTGTCCGCATCCTGATGTAGAGACTGATCGCCACCGTGCAACGGGTGGCCTTCAAGATTATCAAAATGCACGGACACCGGCGGTTCAAGGCCGTCCATGCAAAAATGGCCATGGGCACCAACCAGCATTGCACTGAGAAATGTCACCAGCGCGAAATAAGCCAATATGGACTGCCGAACCACACCTTTGTTCATCTTTGATTCTCAATGTACGCAACGTGACCGCGTACCCTAAATAAATCAATAAATCACTGTCGTCGACACGAGTCCAATCTACTCGCGGACAAGGGCAAATATATCAGGTGCATTCCGCCCTAACAACTGACGTGACTGGAGCCATTGCAGACACACTGGATACTTTGAGCCGAGCGAGGTTTCACATATCCATACGCCAGGAAGACTAGTAGTGCAACCTGTCCCGGTCCGCACCACGCAGACGAAAAGCGTCGTCAACTTGCGCCCAATAGCCCGCTAATAGTTGCTGCCAATGGGCATCAGGCATCGGTTCTCTGTGCCGGTAGAGCTGCCACAAATCCCGTCGGGCTGCGCTGCTGGCAAACAGGCGCTGTCGGCTCTTTTCAAGGTCGAGTAATGCAGTGTTGATAACGGTGGAGTTATCCAGTTTTTTGACCAGAACAAATATGTGTTTCGGATACAGGCAACCATGCTGCCAGCGACCCAGGTGCATACGTGCGATCATCTGTCCAATAGCTATTACTACCTGCGCCTGTTCCCTGTCGTTAAAATCGTGCGCACCACCTGCGTACCATTCTTCGAGGCTGACAAAACCATGCAGATTTTCCGTCACCAACAGCGCCCGGTGCTCGCAACCCTGCTTATGACTACCAGAAAACAGAATATGGGGCACTTCGATCCCCAGCTTTTGCAACGCCATTGACGCACGTACTTCGCGAAAAATAGTTGGCTCGCCCAGGGGATGCCGCCAGGAATAGTACTGATGATTAACCTGGCGCTTGCAATATAATGTTAGTGTGCCGCGCTCGACCAATTGCACGCCACTAAAACCACCCCGTCGATCATTCGGAGGCTCTACCCATGTACCTTTGGTATTCCACCACTCTGCGAAGCAGCCATCCGGTGGTAGCCCATTGGAATTCGCCATCACCGGTCAAACCTTGCGCAACACATAGACGCGCCACATGGCATACCCCGGCAAAAAATCGAAATGGCCGAGTATGTGAAAGCCCGCCGCTTCAAACTCGCTTTCGACCACATCTTTATTGATGACGAAGCGGTTGTGGTTCTTCCCGGGAGCCCCCGATGCGACACGCCGGGCCTCGAGGTGCCGACGGCGCCGCGCTTTAAAATTTCCGTCGACCCAGAGCGAAATAATCACCGTATCCCGCGACACCCGGTAAAACTCGCGCAACATGGCGAGCCGATCCGCACTACTCTGTATGTGATGTAACAGGCGCATACAAAAAATTGAATCCACCACATTATCGTCTAGTTCGATAGCAAATGCGGACGTCTGGAGAAACTCAAGCCGGCCCCGCAAAGCAACAGGCTGCGCCGAGCTTGCCATCGCCAGCATGTCGGCGGAGTAGTCGGCCGCCACCACGGAGCGGCTGGACCGTTCGGCCAGCGTCGCTAAAAAACGGCCAGCTCCGCAGGGCAAATCAAGTACGCGATCAGGTTCACCCGCGAGCTTCAACGCCTCGCGGGCCAGTTGCTGATCGCGCCAGTTTGACACACGCCGCGCCAGGCCGTCGTTATGTTTGCGCAAATACTGTTCGGCATGAGTCCGATCGTATTTCTTGGAAAATTCAAGGGAAACCGTCTTTTTGGTACTGGTTAGCATAACTGTGTTCTCGATATAACAACTGAATAACGTGCGCGCAGGGCGAACAAACTTAAGAGGGGCGTTACCATAAAAGTCTGTTGCGACCCTGCCGCGTTAACAAACGGTATTGTCACCGGGCATCAAGGTGTAGCAGAGTGAGCAGCTACCCGGTGTATGCCTGAGACAAGTTGACATCAAAACAACAGCCGCGTTCCGTGTCCGGCACGGAAATGTGCCATCCCTGATGCTGACAGATTCGTCGAACAATCGACAAACCCAGCCCTAATCCCTCGCCGCGGGCCTGAGCACCACGAAAAAAAGCATCAAAAATCTGCGCTCGCTCCTGCCTGGCAATACCTACACCCTCGTCTTCGACGCGAAATCCATCACGCCGCACTATGACGCGCACCGTTCCCAGATCGGTGTAATGTAACGCATTGCGCAACAGATTACTTAATACAGTCGTTACAAAAACCGCGTGGTATAACTGTTCATCACTATCGTCCACCACCAGCTGTAGCGACAACCCTTTTGCGCTCGCCTCCGCATCGAAGCGGCGCATTGATTCTTCGGCGATACTCAACAACGGGCTACCTATCGCTAACATCGCCGCGTTGCGACTGTCGCGCGCCAGCTCGAGAAATACCTGCACCAATTCCAGTAATTCAGCACTGGCGCGCTGCACCCGCAATAGTTGGGTATGCCCACTTTCATCCAGCGTGCAGGACGCCATCAGCAGTTCGCAGGATGAAGCGATCACCATTAGGGGCGTGCGAATCTCATGACTGACATCGCTGGTGAACAAACGTTCCCGATTTAACGCATGACGTAAATTGTCCAGCGCGCTATCGAACGCTTTGGCGAGCTCACCCACCTCATCACTCGCATAATCTGCGTGCAACGGCGTACCGACTGGAACCAGTGGGTCGCGATTACGCACTTGCTGGGACAACCGCACTACCGGAGCCATAACTCGCCGGGCCAACAACCAACCCAGGCCCCAGGCGGCGAGCACGCTGAGCAGGAACCCCGCCAATACCACACTAAACAAAACCTGTTCGCGCTGCTCAAAGTCGCGCTGGTTCTTGGTGACTATAAACCGTTCACCATTGTTGTGTATTTGAAAAACATACAGATCCCGACCCCCTGCAAACAGTTCTGAAAAGCCGGTGCCCACCTGCTCCAGATAGTTCGGAATCGGTGGACCCACCGCATGGCTGGTGTAGAAATCGGTATCGTATTCGGAACGCGACGGCGACTCTTCTGCGAGCGCACTTTGCCGCCATCTCTCGAGTTCAGCACTCATCTCCTGAGACACCAAGCGTGCTTCGACTAGATGCACGACCACCACAATGCCGGCCGCGAAAGTACCGCTAACCGCCAGCGTCATGGCCACAAATGCTATCACTATGCGCCGCGCCAACGAGCCTCTAAAGCGCATCGGTAATGTCCGCCAGGCGATAACCACTCTTGTGCACCGTGTGTAGCAGTGTATGGTTAAAGGGTTTGTCGATCGCCTGGCGCAACAGGTGGACGTGACTACGCAAACTATCCCCGTCGGGAATGTTGTCGCCCCAGACCACTGCTTCGAGTACCTCCCGTCGTACCACCGCCGGACTTTTTTGCATCAACGTGCGCAGTAATTTCATGCCTACCGGATGAACTTTGAGTAGAACACCCTCGCGTCGAACCTCAAGCGTATCCAGATTCAGCTGCAAATCCCCCACCCGTAGCTCGCGCACTCCCTGCCCCTGTGCGCGTCGCAGTACCGCCTCAATGCGCGCCGCCAATTCAGCAAGGGCGAAGGGTTTCAACAAATAATCGTCGGCCCCGGCGGCAAAACCCTGTAACCGATCCGGCAGAGTATCGCGGGCTGTGACCATAATAATTGGCGTTGCCAAACAGGCTTCTTCGCGCAGACGACGACACAGTTGATACCCATCTAGCCCGGGCAACATCAAATCCAGTACGATTAAATCGTGGTATCCCGTGGTCGCCAGATGCAGCCCAGTCAGTCCATCGCGCGCGCAATCGACGTCATAGCCCTTGAGACTCAGATAGTCCAGTGTATTCACCAGAATATCCTTATTGTCTTCGACAACCAGAATACGCCCACCCGGGTTTCGCTCCTTCATTTTATAAATCCGGCCCCGCCGTGGGTATTGGCACGCATCAACGTTGACATTTTTTCGACAATTTCTCGACTCTCCACGCACAAGCGCGCTTACAAACTATCACCAACGTTATCACCTAATTGAATACACTGCATATGGTTATCTTCGGCTCTTCCCAGTTTCGCTACCTGGCGCTGATACTGACTAGTTGGGTGACAGTTTTTTTTGTTACCCGCTGTGTGCTGCTGATAGGGCATTTACCAGCACTGGATTTAACCGCAAAGGGTCTTGCCACCATTTTTACTATCGGCCTGCTCCACGATCTCGCATTTGTCGCTTACGCGGCTGTCGGCCTGGCATTTTACTTACTACTGTGCCCAACCAAATATTGGCACGGTCGCAAACATCGCCTGTGGCTAACTGTGCTATTTGCCGTTGGTGTGTTTGCTATGTTTTTTATCGCTGTTTCCGAGTGGTTATTCTGGGACGAATTTGGTGTGCGTTTTAATTTTATCGCCGTGGATTATTTGGTTTATTCCGACGAGGTCATCAATAATATTCTCGAGTCGTACCCCATTTATCCGCTAATCGCCCTCCTCGCAGTAATGGCTGTAGTCACGACTTATCTAATGCTGCCAGCGCTAAAGAGTACCTTAACCGCCCCCGCGCTACCCTGGCGTAAGCGCGTAATCGCGTACACGGGTCTGATCGCGGGTGCGCTGGTAATCGCCATCGGAGTTAATCAGCACACGTTTGGCGAGGGTGGGAACACCTATCAGCGCGAACTTGCCGCAAACGGTCCATACCAGTTTTTTGCGGCTTTTCGCAATAACGAACTCGATTACCGGCAATTCTACGCAACCCTGCCCAACGCCAAAGCGGGGCAAATATTGCGCAGTGAGCTCAGCGAGAATAATGTTCGCTTTCTTAATCATAACGCCCTGGATATACGTCGCTCGGTGGACAATCCCGGCGAACCGCTGCGACGCAATGTGATTTTGGTGGTTATCGAAAGCCTTAGCGCCAAATATCTGGGCAGCTTTGGTAACGCGGATAACCTGACCCCCAACCTGGACAACTTGCGCCGCGATAGTCTGTTTTTTAATCAGTGTTTTGCCACCGGTACGCGCACGGATCGTGGCCTCGAGGCCCTTACTCTGTCCATACCACCTACGCAGGGACGCTCCATAGTCAAGCGTCTCGGTCGCGAAAGCGGTTACGGCAGTCTCGGCCAGCAACTTGCCAACCAGGGTTACGACAGTGTGTTTCTGTACGGCGGTCGCGGGTATTTCGACAACATGAGTGCGTTCTTTACCGGTAATGGCTATCGCGTGGTGGATCAGGACAGCGTCCCCGCCAGGGACATCCACTTCCAGAACGCCTGGGGCATGGCGGATGAGGATCTTTACCGCCAGGTCATCCAGGTTGCCGACGCCGATTACGCGGCGCACAAACCATTTTTCCTGCAGGTGATGACCACATCCAATCACCGACCGTACACCTACCCGGACGGACGTATCGACATTCCATCCGGCAACGGCCGCAAAGGTGCCGTCAAGTACACCGACTATGCCATTGGCGAATTTCTCGCCGCTGCCCGCAGCAAACCCTGGTTTGCCAACACCCTCTTTGTGTTTGTCGCGGATCACACTGCGGGCAGCGCCGGGCAGGAAGATTTGCCGGTGGCGGATTACCACATCCCGTTGTTTATCTACGCCCCCGAACTCATTGCGGCGCGGGATTTTAACGGCCTGACCAGTCAGATCGACCTCGCCCCAACGCTGTTGGGATTGCTCAACCTGGACTACACATCAACTTTTTTCGGCCACAACGTATTGACCGATGAAAACCAAACGCAGCGCGTCCTGATTGGCAACTATCAACATCTGGGTTTATTTGACGGCCGCGACCTTGCCATTCTAAGTCCGCGCGCTGGGCTGCGGCGCCATGACGATGCGCTCGGCTTAAGTCTGGAGCGCACGGCCAGGATCAGCGACCCGTTAATTATGCGCGATATTGCTTACTACCAGGCGGCGAGCTACGGATTCCAAAACGGGTTACTCAATTGGCAACGAGAACAGGTTAATTAACCTGCCGCCGAAGTCCCTTGAGCCATAGCCCTCTGGATAACTGCCACGTTCAATCAGCCAGCGCCTGGCTGGCAAGAAACGCCGCTTGTGCCCGTTTGTGTTCAAATCGGTTATCGTTAGGGCTGTTATTGCGCAAAATCAACCGGGCTTGTGACAGCAAACTACTAAACCGAGGAACATGCCAATGATCAGCTTCATCGCAACACTGAATGTAAAACCCGAGCAAGCCGCCGCATTTGAAGCCGCCATGCAAACCGTGGTGCCCAAGGTGCGCCAGGAGCCGGGTAATCACGCCTACATATTTCACCGCTCGGCGACAACAGCTAACACCTATTATTTCTATGAGCAATATACCGACGAAGACGCGGTCAAGGCGCACCGCGCCCATTTGGGGAGTTTGGGCATCAACCTGGCGGAAATGCTGGCGGCGGCGCCGCAAATTGAACACTGGGAACTGATTATGTAACTCCTATGCATTAATCGCCAGGTAGTTGGCAAGCGTTACACCCGGTTTACCAGGCTTGCCCTACACGCTTCCGGCAAGTGCCCGGTGGCGCGGACGCGTAGCAGCGTTGGCCACCACCCTCTTGTTAGCCTCCCTCTGATGCGTTACGCGCATAATTTGCACTCAGAAAAAACCCTACCAAAATACCTGCAACGGGTTTACCATTAAATCTACCGGCCGGTAACTTTAATGGCAACTGGAGGGAGGCACCCATGGCTGAATTCGATACGCTGATTCAAGGCGGCACGATCATCGACGGCTCGCGCACCAGAAAAAGCTTTATCGGTGATGTGGCAGTAAAGGACGGATTGATTGCCGCTATTTTTCCCGGTGGAGGAACCGACCCCAACCGGGCCGCGCGGGTAATCGATGCAACCGGTTTACACGTAGTGCCCGGCTTTATTGATCTACACACCCATTACGACGGCCAACTATTGTGGGATCCCTACCTGAGTTGCTCCAGCTGGCACGGTGTGACATCGGTGGCCATCGGCAACTGCGGATTCGGCTTTGCCCCCGCCCACCCGCATCAACAGGAACGCCTGATGTTGTCTATGGAGCGGGTCGAGGCAATCCCACTGGCCACCATGAAGGCGGGTATGGACTGGGACTGGGAAACGTTTCCCGAATGGCTCGACTCTCTGGAGCGCCGCCCCAAGGGAGTCAACGTCATGAGTTTTGTTCCCCTCAACCCATTGATGATTTATGTCATGGGTATCGAAGCCGCAAAAACCCGCGAACCCACGGCCGCAGAGCTGGCTGAAATGTTGCGTCTGATGGAAGAATCCCTGGATGCCGGTGGTGTCGGTTATTCCATGCAGCGTCTGGGCGACGGTTTCACTTCGGTGCAGCGGGATTACGACGGCACCCCCATGCCAACCGATACTATGTCTGACGAGCTGTGTCTCGCTTTTGCCAGTGTTCTGAAAAATCGTGGCCAGGGGTTTATCCAGCTGACCCAGGCGAAGAATGAATTTGTCGCCGACCTCCAGTTCGGCTCGGCCCTCGCCGACGCCTCGGATGCAGTGATCCTGTGGAATGCAGTGCAGGTCAACGAACGCCATCCCCACCAGCACCGCCGCATGCTCGAGTGGGTCAATCGGGAACAGGAGGCTGGCCGTAAAATCTGGATGCAGGCCATTACCACCCCCAACGATATGCGTTTTATGCTGGACGACTTCAACCTGTTCGACGGCAACGGTGCCTGGCGCGACGTCACCATTGGCGATGTGGAAACCCGTATCGCCAAAATGCAGGATCCCACTTTGCGCGCCGCGGTGCGCGAAGATTACGACAGCGGCAGCGCCCCCTTTGTCAGCGGACCGATTGCCGAAATCAAGGTGGATTCGGTTGCTAATCAGGAAAACGAAAAATACGTGGGCCTGACCATTGCCGAACTGGGGGTAGCCATGCAGCGCCACCCCGCCGATGCAATGCTTGATCTGGCGATCAGTGAAGGATTAAAAACCGTTTTCTACATCGTGCCCTTTAACTACGACGCGCACTATCTGCAAGAAATTCTCGACAACGAGTATACGTTGCCGGGCGTGTCAGACGGCGGCGCGCACACCAAATTTCTCAACTACGGTCGCTACCCCACCAATATGCTCCAGGACCTGGTGCGTGAGCGCGCTCAATACACCCTGGAAGAAGCCCACTACCGCCTTTCCGCGCTGCCGGCCATGGCCGCTGGATTTAGCGATCGGGGCACACTGGAAGTCGGCAAAGCTGCGGATATTGTGGTTTACGATTACGCGGGGCTGGAGTTACTTCCCACGCAAATTGCCCACGATCTGCCTGGTAATGAATGGCGTTACGTGGAGCGCGCCACAGGCTACCGCTACACTATGGTCAACGGGGAGCTGACGTTTATCGACAGCGAATGCACCGGCGCAACGCCCGGCAAATTATTGCGCCACGGACGCGCGTCCGCAGTCTGCGCAGCGGCGTGAACAGTTGTCTGCCAACCGCCGTATAAGGGCAGGGTTTACCCATGGATTTACCTCTGGACGATGAACTGCGTTTCGGCTGGGCGACCTTTATGGATAGCCTCGAGGCGGTGCGCAGCACAACTGCCCTCGCCGACGATTTAGGGCTCGACTCGCTGTGGGTGGGGGACCATATTGCATTTTCCCTGCCCATGATGGATCCATTGCTGCAGCTTGCCCAGGCGGCGGTCTGTAGCGAACGATTAATGCTCGGCACCGGCGTCTACCTGTTGCCGTTACGCCATCCGGTCACCGTCGCCAAGCAGGTCGCCAGCCTCGATCGGCTCAGCGGCGGACGGGTCGTTTTTGGCGTGGGCATAGGTGGGGAATTCCCCAACGAATATGCGGCCTGTGGCGTGCCGATCAGAGAACGTGGCGCCCGTCTCAGCGAGGGCATCGAGGTACTGCGTAAACTGTGGCGCGGACACAGCGTTTCTCACCAGGGAAAATTCTACCCGTTTGACGACGTACTAATGCTCCCCGAACCGGTGCAGCCTGGCGGACCGCCCATCTGGTGCGGCGGACGCTCCACCGCGGCTCTGCAACGGGCGGGACGACTTGCGAATGGCTATATCTCCTATGTGGTCACCCCCGATATGTACCGCGCCGCGCTGGAAACCATCACCCAGGCAGCAGCGCGGGAAAAGCGCATTATCGACAACTTTGCCACGGCCCACGTCCTGTTTTTTCGCATCGACCGGGACTTTGACTCCGCCTGGAAATGCGCGACCACCCAGTTAAGTGAGCGCTACGCCAGCGACTTTAGCGGCCCGGCCAAAAAATATTGCCTGCTGGGTCGCCCGGAAGATATCGCAACACAAATCGCTCAATTCAGGGCAGCAGGTGTGCGCCACTTTATCCTTGATCCGGTCAGCCCACCGCAGGAACGCCAGGAACAAATCTCCCAATTTGCACAACAGGTAAAGCCGCTTCTCGATTGATGTTTGGTGCGCACTCCGATGCGAAAAAGGGTTTGAAATCCGTACTATCGCACCACATTTACACATTGAAATGGCCCGAAGTCATGTCCAAAAATATGGGCCATACAACTAACCACCATAAGCAAAAGCCTTACCTGCCCGCAAATTTTCTGTATAATTTCCCGCCATTCAACACTCGCTACGCTATGCAAAATTGCGTCGCAGTTCATTCAGAAAAAAAGGTGCCGTATGACGTTTGTTGTCGGAGAAAACTGTATCAAATGCAAATACACCGACTGCGTCGAAGTGTGCCCCGTGGATTGTTTTTACGAGGGACCTAACTTTTTGGTCATTCATCCCGATGAATGCATCGACTGTGCGCTGTGTGAACCAGAATGTCCGGTGGACGCTATTTTTTCAGAGGATGAGCTGCCGGAAGATCAACAGGTTTTTCTGGAGCTCAATGCGGAACTGGCAGAGCAGTGGCCCAACATAACCATTCAAAAAGCGGCTCCTGAGGACGCTGACGACTGGGTCGGCAAACCGAATAAACTACAACTGCTGGAGCGTTGACCGCACAATCCTGACGCGACACGTAATCGAGCTAACCCGTAAACAGCATGGTCCCATCCAGGCCGTGGCGCGTTAGACTCAGTTTCAGGCGCTCGAGGGCTTCGATCTGTATCTGTCTAACGCGCTCTCGAGTCAGCCCAACCTCCCGCCCAACTTCTTCCAGCGTCGCGACCTCATAACCACGCAAACCAAAGCGCCGGGCGATGATATCCTGCTGCTTCGGGCTCAACTCGGCAAGTAAATTCTCCAGCCTGGCCACCAGATCATCGCCTTCGGCCAGTTTTTCGGGATCGCTTACATGGGTATCAGCCACCAGGTCAACCAGGCTGCGTCCTGTCCCATCACTGGAAATCGTTACGTCCACGGAGCCAGTGTGTTCACTCAAGCTCAGCATCCGATCTACAGTACGAGCGGACTTGTCGAGCCGGGCGGCAATTTCATTAACGGTTGGATCGTGCTCCAGCTGCTGGGCGAGTTGGCGCGATGCGCGCAGGCATTGATTGAGTTCCTTGACCACGTGAATGGGCAAACGAATAGTGCGGGTCTGGTTCATCAGTGCGCGTTCCACCGCCTGGCGAATCCACCAGGTGGCGTAGGTTGAAAAACGAAAGCCCCGCTCGGGGTCAAATTTTTCCACTGCCCGGATCAGGCCCAGATTACCCTCTTCAATCAGATCGAGCAGATTTAAACCGCGATTAACATAGCGGCGTGCAATTTTTACCACCAGCCGCAAATTGCTTTCGATCATGCGCTGCCGAGCCGCGTGGTCGCCGTTGCGAGAGCGTCGGGAAAAAATTACTTCTTCCTCAGCTGTTAGCAGAGGGGTGTAGCCAATTTCCTTCAAATAAAGGCTGGCCGCATCCAGAATCTGCGCGGACTCCTGGTTGGTTTCGACCGGAGGTGGTTCTGCCCGGCCCTGCTGATCGCCATAATCTTGACGCGCCATGACCATATCCTCTGTGACTTTTACCGGCCTGCCTTAGCCTTCTCACACGCACCGTCCTACACTGCCACGTTCCCGAATAGTTTGCAATCCAACCAGAACCGTAGCGGCACAGTCATTATTGGCCCAGCTGTCAGCGTCCGGGCAGCAGGCGCAACGGGTCGACGGGCTTGCCGTTTTCGCGAATTTCGAAGTAGAGGCGTCCGGGATTGTCCGCGTCGCCACCGACCTCCCCGATAACTTTACCCGCACTGATCGCCTCCCCCTCGCTGACCAGTATCTTGCGATTGTGGGCATAGGCACTCAGGTATTTATCACTGTGCTTGATAATAATCAACTGGCCGTAACCGCGCAGCCCGCTACCGGCATACACCACCGCGCCCGGGGCGGCCGCGACTATGCTGCGCCCGGCAACACTTTGAATATTTATCCCTTTGAGCTGTTTGTTACTGTCGTAATACTTACTCACCGATCCTTGCACCGGCCATCGCCAGACTCCGGCTGAAAACGTATTTGACACCGACGCCTGAGATGGTTGGGAACTTGGTTGGCGCGGCGGCGCCGCAGAGGGCCTGGTCGTCGCCGACGAACCCATCCCCGCAGGACCCGGAGAACTTCCCGCACCAGCTCGGGCCACATTAATTGTCGGTGCAACCGGTACAGGGGTGGCGGCCACCTGCCCGGAGGACGCCGATCGCGGCATAGAGGACGTGTTCAAATTTAAGCGCTGTCCAGGATAGATAAGGTACGGCGGTCGCAAACCATTAACCGCCGCCAGAGTGGCCATCTCAACCTCATAGCGCCAGGCGATGGCAAACAGCGTCTCACCCCTGGAAACAATATGCTCCTGAATTTTCTCGCTGGGTGGCGGCTGGCGCGTGGCCACCGGCGCTGGTGCCGTCGCGCAACTCGCCAGCAAAATACTCGAAGCCAACAGTGTCAGTAGTAACGCTACGTTAATTTTTCTAAACGACAAGTGACCACCTTTTATTCGCACGCCAGCCCATTCACTCACGGCTGGTGTTGACTGTAACGACTAATTTTTATCTTTTCTTGCGCCGATATATTCAAGCGCAAATACCAATACCAGACCACAGGCCATCATCACTAACGCCGCCCCCCAACGGGGGTCGCCAATGACGTTGCCGTACGCCCACGGCGTCAACAATTCACTGCGCAACACCAAATCCCCGCCGTGCCGATCGACAGTCGTGGTCAACGCGCGCTTCCAGGGCCAAACCACCGCTAGAGATCCGACCAGAAATCCGGTCAATAGTGCGAGCGTAGTCGCGTAGTAGTGATGCAACAACCAGGACAGAAATCGAGAAAACGACAGCAGTCCAAAGACGCATCCGGCAACGAAGGTTGCGAGCACCGCGAAGTTGACGTCAGCGACGGCTGCAATAAGCGTGGGATACAGCCCCATAATTAACAACATAAAACTGCCGGACACACCGGGCAATATCATCGCGCAAATAGCCACCGCCCCAGCGCCAAATATCACCGGCAGGGATGACTCCAGCTGCAAGGTCGGAGCAAATGCGACCGCCAGGGCGCAACCAGCGCCCACCACCATGGCCAACCATTCCTGGCGGGTGGAAAAGCGCTGTCCACGGTAAATATAGATTGCCGAGGCAATTATCAGCCCGAAAAAAAACGACCAGATTAACAGCGGGTACTGGGCCAGTAGATAACTGATAAGTTGCGCCAACGACGCGATACTCGACACGATCCCAACCAGCAGCACCAGTAAAAAATTGCCGTTTATCTGCGCCCAGAATTGCGCCAATTCGCCGCGCATCAAGGTGCGCAGGGCGGCTAAATTGAGCGCGCGAATGGCGTCGATAAGCTCCTGATAAATACCACTGATAAAAGCAATGGTTCCTCCCGACACACCGGGCACAACATCGGCGGCGCCCATGGCCATACCCTTAAGAAACAACCGTACATAATGTCCCATGCATCGTTATCCGCGTTGCAGATTACCGCCCCAAACCGCTCAACATAGGCACAAAACGCACGCGCTCTATCACCTCGTGGTCATAGTTATCCGAATCTCCCTGGCGCGCAATCAGGCGTAACTCCTGTTCGGCGCCGTCCCCTACAGGAATCACCAACAGTCCGTCCGGGGCGAGTTGCGCCAACAACTGCTGAGGAATCTGCTCGGGTGCGGCAGTGCCAATAATGCCGTCGTAGGGCGCATACTCGGACCAACCGATGCTGCCATCGGAATGCGCCAGCGTAATATTGCGCAGCTTGAGTTTACGCAACAGGCCCCGCGCACGGTCGAGCAGCGGTTTAATGCGCTCCACTGAATACACCTGATCCACCAGTTGCGCCAGTACGGCAGCCTGATACCCGCACCCAGTACCAATTTCCAGAACTTTTTTACGTGGCCCACGGGACAATAATATTTCCGTCATTAACGCCACCACATAGGGCTGCGAAATGGTCTGGCCGTAACCGATAGGTAGCGCGGTATCTTCGTAGGCGCGATGGGCCAGCGCTTCGTCGAGAAACAGATGGCGCGGCGTAACGCGCAACACATCCAGCACCTGCTGGTTTTTAATGCCCTGATCCTTGAGCCGTTGTATAAGGCGCTCGCGGGTACGTTGGGAGGTCATGCCGACCCCGCCAAAATCAATCGAATTCACCCGCGTCCCCCTACCTTTAACCAGGCAAAACTATAGCACAGCAGTTCCAGACGAGGCAGTGACATCGGCCATTTCGCGCAGTACCGAAGTGGCAAACACACCCGGCGGCAAAGAAAAATTTAACGTTAAGACATCGGCGTCCCAGTGCCACCGCATGGATTCGACCGAGACCACCAACGGTCGCCGCTCCTGGCGCAGCCCGGCATGCTCCAATCCGTGACACCAGTGCTGCCAGGGCGCCAATATTTCAGACTCGAGGGTCGCCACGTCGCCCATGGCCAATGTCCTGCCACGCCCCCATAGCGGTCCAGAGGGTTCCGTTTCGAGCGCCAGCGGTTCCCGCCAACAACCACGCCTTATGCGCTCTGACAGGACCAGGTTGAACAGGTAGGAACGCGCGGCCGACAGATAGATGCCCTTGCGACCCCCACCGGCCCGACCGCGCCCCGCGCGCAATAAACGATCTGCCTGCAGCAGGTTGCCCCCATCGAAGCCAAAGCGTTGCGGACCGAAGTAATTGGGAACCCCACACTTCTGCAGCAACTGCAGCCGCTGCTCGAGCGCTGCGCGCTCACCGATCAGGTTGCGTAACACGATGACAAACTGATTGCCCTGATGACTACCGCGACGCAGTTTGCGCGGGTGCCACCCGTGTTTCAGTATGGCAATGTCGGGAGCGCTAAAACTGTCAATAGCAAAACGTGAGCGGGGCACACTGAACCATTGCGTGGTGACTGCGCGGCGATCTTTCATACCGCTAAACCCAATATCACACTCTTCGAGTCCAGCTGCTTGCGCAAGCAGTTGCGCCACCCACCGGGTATTGTGATTGCGCTTGCGTATCAGCAGGTAAAGATGCTCACCGGGCGCAAAATCGGTGTGCAGAATTTCATCGACGCGGAAATCCTCCGGCGCTACCCGTATATCCGCAGTACATCCAGACTTCTCATAGGCGTACGCAAAGTCGGTAGAGAAGGAACCCTCAGTAATGGCCTGCCCCCAGATAGAAAACATCCAGCACCGTACGCGTGGCATCCGCCACTCGGACAATACGGTCGTCGATGCGACGAACGCTGGTACCGTCCGGCCCGCGCCTCAAGCGCCCCAATATATCATCCGGCAAACTGTGTGCATGGCTATACAGCTGTGAATCGATAACTTCGCCGCGAGCAACTTTGGCCTGCCAGCCCGGGGGTAATTCTCCGCCACGCTCCAGCTTCTTGCGCAGTCCGGGTGGAAGATTTTTAGGTTTCTTACCGCCCTCGGCATAACCCTCGCGACCTAGATAGTCGGCTAATACAGCGCGGTCAGCGGCGTCGAACACTTCCCTCCCGACCCCGCCGACAACGGCACCCACGACCTCGGCCACGGAACCGACGTGATCACCCGACTCGTGCCCACCCCAGGCCTGGCCAATGCCGACCATCAACATTACTGCTATACCAATTACTCGTTTCATCGCTGCCAACCTCTTCGCACTGTTACACCTACAGAACCCGCTATCAAAATCGGGGGCTGTAGCTATTCTGCCAGCCTCACGAACAGCTTGATAGCAAAGAATTTCCGCCCTGAGAACCAGCGCCTATTTTCTGCGCGCCTGTTGCAACGCCGACAGCAAACGTTATGATAAGCGGCCAAAAAGCCAGTCCCGACGGGTCCTGGCTATTTTCTTTTACAACAGGCTTTTACAGCGGGCGCGATTCATGAGTTGTTTCAATCAATTTGGGAAGCATTTTCCCCTCTTTGGCGTAGTACTGTTTTCAGCTTTCCTCGGCGGCTGCCAAACCTCTACCACGAACACCGCTCCGGTACCTGTACCGGAGCCAGTGGTGGTCGAGCCGCCGCCGGTTTGCCCCGAACCGGAGATCAACCCTCCGGCCCCGCCAGCTGCGCCGCTCGAATGCCCCGAGATGGAACCACCGGTCTGTCCAGTGTGCCCCGCTGCACGGATCGGTACTAAAATTGTGCTGGGCGAAGTCGAACAGGTCGTCGTCAAATCGGCAGGGCTGCCGCAGGGCATGAAATACCTGGCGCGAATCGATACCGGCGCCACCAGTACTTCGCTTCACGCCACCAACGTCACCCGTTTTGAGCGGGATGGCGACCGCTGGGTACGCTTTGACATCGACAATCCCCGTGACGCAGAGATCATTACCCTTGAACGACCACTGGTGCGCAGAATCCGCGTCAAACGGGAAGAACAGGACGACCGTCGTCTGGTGGTAGTGCTCACTCTGGAGCTGGGCAAAATTAAGCGCCATGTTGAGGTATCGCTCACCGACCGCTCCGAAATGGAATTTCCAGTTCTGATTGGCCGGAATTTTCTGAGGGACGCAGCGATGGTGGACGTCAGCCAACGGGAAATCATCAAATAACTGGAACAACGCCGCAATGACTTCACGTTCACAGATTTATCTTTTTGCCTTTGGCCTGATCAGCATCGGGTTGGGGCTGACGCTGTACAAAAATCTGGCGCTGCATTTTCCGCTCTTCCCTGGGGATGTCCGCACCGTGTGGAATGTCGAAGCGAAAATTACCTTTAAACCCTACACCGATGCGCCGATTGCCGCTGACCTGGCGCTTCCCGACGTTCAGAACGGCTATGAAATTCTCGATGAAACGTTTGGCTCCTCCGGCTACCGGTTTAATATCGAGGAAGAAAACGAACAGCGCCGCGCGATCTGGACCCGACCAAACGCCAGCGGGGAACAGACCCTGTATTACAAAGTGCAGGTTACCGAAAGCGGTGCGGGTATAACCGCGCCGTCCCCCGACTTTCCCATCGATATAACCAGGCCCGACTGGACCCAGGCGGAGGCTACTGCGGCGCTGAGCATTGTGCGGCGCGTTCGCGACACCAGTGGTTCACCCCGGGAGTTCACCGCGGCGCTACTCACGACGCTTAACCGTGACCAGGTAGATCAGGACGTCAGACTGCTGCTGGCCAGTAATGTAAAGAAATCCATTGCGGATATGGCGCTTAAGCTGTTGGCCGAGGCTGATATTCCTGCCCATATGATCCGTGGCGTGCGCTTGCGTAATCGCCAGTACAACGACCCGCCAACGGAATTAATTGAAATTTACGACGGCTCCAGCTGGACAATTTTTGATCCAGAAAATGCCCAGCCTGGCCTGCCCCCCAATTTTTTTATGTGGCAACGGGGCGGATACTCATTGCTGGATCTCGAAGGAGGCAGAAACTCCAGAATCCGTTTCTCCATACTGTCCAACGTAATCCCCGCGAAAAATATCGCACTAAAACTGGCTAAAGCGGAGACCGTTGCCCTCGTCGATTTTAATATTTACAGCCTGCCGATTGAAAAACAAAATATCTTTAAATCCCTGTTGCTGGTGCCGATCGGGGCGCTTGTGGTGGTTATTTTCCGGGTATTGATTGGCCTCAAAACCTCCGGTACTTTTATGCCGGTATTGATAGCCCTGGCGTTTATTCAAACCACTTTACTGGCAGGAATAATCATCCTCGTCACTCTGGTTCTGGTCGGCCTGTGGTTACGCTCCTATCTCAGCCGACTCGATCTGCTAATGGTCTCGCGTATCGGCGCGGTGTTAATTATGGTGGTGTTCCTGATGGCCGGGTTCAGCGTCATGAGTTACAAACTCGGGCTCGACCAGGTGCTGAACATCACATTCTTCCCGATGATTATTCTGGCGTGGACTATCGAACGCATGTCGATCACCTGGGAGGAAGACGGTCCGCAGGAAGTTGCGAAACAGGGTGGTGGTAGCCTGTTGGTCGCGGTAATCGCCTACCTGAGCATGACCAATCGCCTGGTGGAACATCTGACCTACAACTTCCCGGAATTATTGCTGGTGGTGCTGGGTATCATTCTTATGTTGGGACAATACTCCGGCTACCGCCTGTCCGAATTGCGCCGCTTTCGGCACATGCGCGACTAAAACCAACCGCACACTAAACGATACAGCGCCCCTATGTGGATTACACAACACAAAAAATTGCGTGCCAAAGGCATCCTGGGGCTGAATGAACGCAACGTTTGTTATATTTCCCGTTACAACAGTCGCAAATACTATCCATTGGTGGATAATAAACTGTTGACCAAGCGCGCCGCCGAAGAGGCGCGCATTTCAGTCCCCGAGCTGTTAGGGGTCATCGATTCTCCCTATCTGTTAAACAAACTTCCTCAGATGCTTGACCCGCTGCAGGAATTTGTCGTAAAACCGGCCCGCGGCAGCGGTGGCAAAGGCATACTGGTGATTACCGGCCGCGCCGGGGACAACTATGTGAAACCCGGCGGACGAGTGCTTACGCTGGGGGATGTCCACCACGATATCTCCAACATCCTCAGCGGTGTATACAGTCTTGGCGGAAAACCCGACAGCGCATTTGTCGAGGCTCTGGTGCACGGCGATCCGTTCCTGCAAAAGTACAGTCACCAGGGTTTGCCGGATATTCGCGTCATCATATTCCAGGGTTTTCCGGTGATGGCCATGCTGCGCTGCCCAACTAAATCGTCCGACGGCAAGGCTAATTTACACCAGGGGGCAGTAGGCGTCGGTATCGACATCACCTCGGGAAAAGCACTGCGCGCAGTGCAGAATAATCGTATCGTGTCGGTTCACCCGGATACCGGTGTCGATTTTAGCGACCTGGTAATTCCCAACTGGCGCGCGCTCTTGCGCCTGGCATCCAGCTGCTATGACTTCACTAACCTGGGTTATCTGGGGTGCGACATGGTGCTGGATCGTACCCGTGGGCCCCTGATTCTCGAAGTGAACGCCCGCCCCGGACTGAGCATCCAAACTGCAACTGGCGTGGGTTTACGTAACCGCCTTCGAGCCATTGAGGCGTTGGTTGGCCCGAATATGGATATCGATCAGCGCATCGATATTATTCAAACCGGTATTTTTGATTAGCTCCAACTTACTCGCCTTATGTTGGTAGCGATGATTATTGGGGTCTACGGCGATTCCTGGCGTTTTCCACCGGAGAGATAACCTCATTGCGCAGTTAACGTCGCAACAGCGCCACCGCATGGCAGGCAACACCCTCCCCTCGCCCGATAAAACCGAGGCCCTCTGTGGTAGTTGCCTTGATATTTAATTGTGCCGATTCGCACGCCAGATCGGCTGCCAGGCAGGCCAGCATGGCGGGAATGTGCGGCGCCATTTTGGGTGCTTCGGCCATCAACGTCAGATCGGCGTTGCCAAGTTGCCAGCCCTGGTTGCCCACTAAACCCATCACTTCGCGCAACATCACACGACTGTCACAGTCCCGCCAGCGCGGGTCGTTGTCCGGGAAATGCAAGCCGATATCGCCCAGCGCGGCCGCGCCGAGTAGCGCATCACACAGCGCGTGAATAAGCACATCGCCATCGGAATGGGCAACCAGGCCGCGATGATAAGGGATGTCCACGCCACCGATGACAATGCGCTCCCCGGCACCGTAGGCGTGCACGTCGTAGCCGTGTCCTATTCTAAACGCCATCGGATCCCTCCTGCTGGGACGCAAGGATAGCTGCGGCCACGAATAAATCTTCCGGGTCGGTGACCTTGATATTATCGCGGCGGCCCCGTATCACCTGCGGCCGATAACCCAGCTGTTCAACCGCTGCGGCTTCATCGGTGCAGGCGCCCAGCCGCGCGTCGGGGTGCGCCAGCGCCCGCCGCAAGATGCCAAAGCGAAAAGCCTGGGGGGTTTGCGCAAGCCACAGGTTGGCACGATCCTCCGTGGCAATTACCAAATGCGCGTCGCCCACGCGCTTGACGGTGTCCTGCACGGGCACTGCGAGCAAACCACCTATGGCATTATCTTGCAGAGTGGTCATTAGCAGCCTGATATCCGCTGTGGAGACACAGGGGCGCGCCGCATCGTGTACCAGCACCCAATCTTCGGCGTCAGCTTCGCTAGCCAGGGCGGCGAGTGCAAGGCGTACCGTATCCGCGCGCTGCGCCCCGCCAACAACCGTGCGAATACGAGCATCTTGAGCGAGGTGTAAGTGTTGCCAATGACAATCGTTCGGGTGAATGGCAACGACAATAGTTTTAGGTTCTACCTGCAGCAGACGTTCCAGGGTATGCTCGATTAAGGGGCGACCTGACAACAGCTGGTATTGTTTGGGAATTGACCCGCCCACTCGTGTGCCGGTTCCCGCCGCCGGCACCACTATCCAGCAGTTCATGGCTTTTTTCCAGGCTCGATAACCATATAAAAGGTTTCGCCTTGCTTGATCATGCCGAGATCGCCGCGCGCGCGCTCTTCAACGCTGTCCAGACCATCCTTGAGATCTTCTACTTCCACCGCCAGTACTCGATTGCGCTCGCGGTGCCGCTCGTTCTCAAGGCGCTGTTGTGCGACTTTGCGTTCGAGACTCACCTTTTGTGCCAGACTACCCTCGCCAATCCACAGGCGATATTGAAAAATTACCAGTAACACCGTGAGAATGACGAGTAGCCAACGCATTTAGCGACCCTCCGCCGTCCTGAATACTCAGGCGCGCAATTCGGCGCGGCCTCGATAAGCAGCAATACCGTCTAACTCCGCTTCAATACGCAGTAAACGATTATATTTGGCGACCCGATCAGAGCGGCACAGCGAACCGGTCTTGATCTGCCCCGCCGCGGTCGCCACCGCCAGATCGGCAATCGTAGTATCCTCCGTCTCCCCTGAGCGATGGGAAATCACCACGCTATAACCGGCCGTTTTTGCCAGCCGGATAGCATCCAGCGTTTCGGACAAAGTGCCGATTTGATTAAACTTGATCAAAATCGAGTTGGCGACACCCTGGTCGATACCCCGTTGTAAAATACTTGTGTTAGTGACGAATAGATCGTCCCCAACCAGTTGCACCCGATCTCCCAGCGCGCGGGTCAACCCGGTCCAGCCGTCCCAGTCGCTCTCGTCCATGCCATCTTCAATGGACAAGATGGGGTAACGGTCGGCCAAATCAGCAAGGTATTGGGTAAATTGAGCGGCGGTAAATTCCTTATTATCGCCAGCCAGACGATAGCATCCGTCCCGATAAAATTCGGAAGCGGCACAGTCTAATGCCAGGGTAATATCCTCCCCCAATGCATAACCGGCGCTCGCCACCGCGGCGGCGATAATTTCCAGCGCAGCTTCGTTAGACGACAGGTCGGGGGCAAAACCGCCCTCGTCGCCCACTGCAGTGCTCAGACCGCGCGCGCTCAAGGCTTTTTTTAGATGGTGGAAAATTTCCGCGCCCTGGCGCAGCGCTTCGGCAAAAGTGGAAGCCTTGACCGGCTGGATCATAAACTCCTGTATATCCACATTGTTATCCGCGTGCTCACCCCCGTTGATAATATTCATCATCGGTACCGGCATGGAGTAATGGCCCGCAGTGCCATTCAAATCAGCCAGGTGGTGGTAGAGGGGCACCTGCCGAGCGATAGCAGCGGCCTTTGCGCACGCCAGCGAAACCGCCAGAATCCCATTGGCGCCGAAGCGAGATTTATTGTCTGTGCCATCGGCATCGATCATCAGACGGTCAATGGTTGCCTGATCCGTAGCATCCTTGCCCAGCAACAGTTCGCGCAGATCCGCGTTAACGTGACCTACCGCGGTCAAGACCCCTTTGCCAAGATAGCGTTGCGGATCGCCATCCCGCAGTTCCAGGGCTTCCCGGGAACCGGTCGATGCGCCCGACGGCGCGCAGGCACTGCCCAGCGCGCCACTGTCGAGAATAACGTCCGCACATACGGTCGGGTTACCCCGCGAATCGAGTACTTCGTAGGCTCGAATATCTGTAATTTTTGCCATGCTGTGCTGTTCTCCCGAACTCATTACTGCGTGTCGAGACCGGGCAGGCTTTTTACCAGGTCGTCCACTGCTTTCATCTGATGTAAAAAAGGCTCTAGTTTATCCAGCGCCAGCGCACTCGGCCCGTCGCACAGGGCACGATCGGGATCGGGGTGGGCTTCCAGAAACAATCCGGCGAGTCCGACTGCCAGCCCGGCGCGTCCCAATTCCGCCACCTGGCGACGGCGACCACCGGAAGCCGCACCTGCGGGATCCCGACACTGTAGGGCATGGGTAACATCGAAGATCACGGGTACGCCACCACTAACGTCCATCATGGTGCGAAAACCCAGCATATCGACCACCAAATTGTCGTAACCGAAACTGCTACCCCGTTCGCACAACAGCAATCGATCGTTACCACACTCGCGAAATTTTTCGACCAGATTGACTACCTGCGCGGGACTCATAAACTGCGGTTTTTTAATATTGATCACCGCGCCCGTAGCCGCCATGGCCGCCACCAGATCCGTTTGTCGGGCGAGAAAAGCTGGCAACTGAATCACATCGCAAACGTCCGCTGCGGGTTTGGCCTGCTCCGCTTCGTGAATATCGCTCAGCACCGGCACTGCAAACTGACGCTTTATGTCCTCCAAAATTTTCAACCCTTCCTGCAACCCCGGGCCGCGATAGGAATGAATGGAGGAGCGATTAGCTTTATCGAACGACGCCTTGAATACGTAGGGAATGCCGAGTTTCGTCGTTACCTGTGTGTAGTGCTCCGCCACCCGCAACGCCATGTCCCGGGATTCAAGGACATTCATACCCCCAAACAACACCATCGGCCGATTGTTGGCGATCGTAATATTGCCAACCTGAACCATCCTCGTTGTCATGCCTTGCTAGCCTCGGATACGCGACCAGAATCGGCACTATCTTCCCTCAGCCGGTGTTTGCGGTAGGTTAGTGCCGCGGCAACAAACCCGGAAAACAGGGGATGGCCGTGGCGTGGCGTGGAGGTAAACTCCGGATGAAACTGGCACGCAAAAAACCAGGGATGTTCGGGTAACTCTACGGTCTCAACCAAAGTCTCGTCCGCCGACCAGCCACCCACTTTTAGACCAGCAGCCTGCAGCTGGCCCACGTAGTTATGATTCACTTCGTAGCGATGGCGATGGCGTTCGAGAATTGTCTCCTTACCGTAGATCGCCCGCGCACGGGATCCAGCCACCAGACTCGCTTCCTGAGCCCCAAGACGCATACTGCCGCCAAGATCGGATTGTGCCGAGCGGATTTCGCGCTTGCCACTATCGTCCAGCCATTCGGTAATCAGACCGATCACCGGATGTGGCGTGCTCTGGTTGAATTCGGTGCTATTCGCGGCCGCCAGGCCGACCACGTTGCGGGCAAATTCGATCACTGCAACCTGCATCCCCAGACAGATACCAAGGTAAGGGATGTGGTTTTCCCGCGCGTGGCGCACCGCTTTGATTTTGCCCTCCACACCTCGCTCACCAAACCCACCGGGTACCAGAATACCGTCGCAACCGTCCAGCAGGGACATATCTTTCATCAAATCCTCGGAATCGATATGCTGGATTTCTACCTCGGTCAACTGCTGAATACCGGCGTGTTCAAGTGCTTCATTCAGAGACTTGTAGGCGTCGAGTAATTCCATGTATTTGCCGACCATGGCAATGGTGACCCGGCGTTTTGGGTTGAGCTGGTTGTGCACCACCCGATCCCATTGCGCGAGATCGGCCTGGGGACAATCGAGGCCGAACTTTTCCAGCACAAAATCATCCAGCCCCCACTCGCGCAGATGCCGCGGAATGGCATAGATTGTTTTCGCATCCATCAACGGCACTACCGCGCGCTCCTCCACACTGGTGAACAGCGAAATCTTTTTGCGCGAACCCTCGTCCACCATCACCTCGGAACGACATAGCAATACATCGGGCTGCAACCCGATGGAGCGCAGTTCCTTAACGGAGTGCTGGGTGGGCTTGGTTTTGGTCTCCCCCGCCGTAGCTATATAGGGCACGAGGGTCAAATGAATCAGCAGTGTCCTGCGGGATCCGAGTTCCACCCGCAGTTGGCGAATGGCCTCGAGAAAGGGTTGCGATTCAATATCGCCGACGGTGCCACCAATTTCTACGAGAGCGATATCGGCGCTGCCGCCGCCCTCGATAATACGCCGTTTTATCTCATCGGTAACATGGGGGATAACTTGTACCGTGCCACCAAGATAATCGCCGCGACGCTCGCGCCGCAAGATAGTTTCGTAGACCTGCCCAGTCGTAAAGTTGTTGGCTTTGGTCATGCGCGAGTTGAGGAAGCGCTCGTAGTGCCCCAGATCGAGATCAGTCTCCGCACCGTCTTCGGTGACGAACACTTCACCATGCTGAAAAGGGCTCATGGTGCCCGGATCGACGTTGAGATAGGGATCCAGTTTCAATACTGTGACGTTCAGGCCCCGGGCCTCCAACACCGCTCCGAGGGACGCAGCGGCAATGCCTTTGCCCAGAGAGGAAACAACTCCGCCAGTGACAAAAATAAAACGCGTCATGTCAGCCCTTATAATAGCGTTATGGCCAGGATTACAGCACTATAAAGTCGCGGCGCGGGAGGCATCGGGGCGCCAGACAACGTTCTGAAGATGGGACGTCAGGTTACCAGAAAGACCACGGCTTCTCAATGCGGGCTGGGGTGTAAACCCTGTGAGGTGACGCAGTGCAGGTGGCCCGGAAGACCCGTGAAAAAATGTCCGAAACACTATGTCGAGCGATACAAAGTGGCGCCTGGAAGTCCCGCAGCAGCGAATTAAAAATTCCAGCGCAACACATAACCCACTTCGTCCGGGCCCGCCACAAATCCGTCGTTTAGCCACAGGTCACCCACCGCAGCGAGCTCCCCGTCCACCTGTAGCAGGGGCACTCGATCGCGCCACCAGGGCTCGAGGGCATGTTCCTGAAACAGGGTTTTAAGGGAGTTGGAGTGGTGCCGACCAGCAGGTTTGCAGCGTTCTCCCCCACTGCGCCAGGCGACGGTAACCCGCTGCCCGGGCTTTATCTTCAATCCCTGACCGATTTGCCGTATGGCGCTCAGGACACTGCCATCGGCAAGTATCAGAGGTTCGCTTAAGGACCATGGTAATGGCGTTTTTTTTACCGCCATGCCCGGGAGCGGTGACGGCAACAAAAACAGACGCTGGCGAAAGCGCCGCCACTGGCCACCAGGCCAACACACCACCGGAGCTGCATCGCCACGGGCCGCCAATAGATTGCGACGCAAGGCGAGCAGTGCCCGTTGATCGGGAGCCGTCTGCCCACTGGTCGCAGCCCAATAGCGCAATACGTTGGCCCCTCGCTCTGTATCGAGCCTTTGCAATGCAGGAATGTCGATACTGCGCCCGAGACGTTCGCCGCGCTCCTGTAATAATTCGAGGTCGGCGCGGGCCAGCACGGTGTTGAGGCGGTCCGCAGCCGCGCACAGGTCGGCGCTCAACCCGATCCGCGTGCGGTAGTCTGGCCAGCGCTGCGCCAGCGCTGGAATCACCCGGTGGCGCAAATAGTTGCGATCAAACTCTGGGTGTTGATTGGATTCATCCTCCACCCATGCAAGGTCGTGGCGCACCCCATATTCTTCGAGTTCAGCGCGGGTAAACTTGAGTAGCGGGCGCAACAACTGCCCGCCGCCGAGCGCACGGGACCTGGGTATACCGGCCAAACCACGAGGCCCGGCGCCGCGCAGCAAGCGGTAAAGAACGGTTTCCACCTGATCATCCGCATGGTGGGCCAGCAGTAAAATATCGTTTTTCTCGACAACCCTCTCAAACACCGCATAACGCTGCTCGCGAGCGGCTTGTTCCAACCCGTGCTTGCGTTTTCTAATGCGCACAGTTTCTTCCAGCAGATCAACTCCGAGGGTCGCACAATAAGCGCGACAGCGCTGCGCCCAATCGTCCGCCGCAGGCGACAATTGATGATTAACATGGATTGCAGATATTTTTTGAGGGTCGATCTGGCGGGTTAGGGCATGCAGCAGCACGGTGGAATCGAGGCCGCCGCTAAAACCCACCCAGACGCGGCGGGCAGCCTGCAACTCTGTTAAAAAAGGGGCCAGCTGCGCAGCGTGAAAAGCCACGGCGTTACGCCGGTTGGCCCTCAACCGTTGCCATAGGACATCAGTCGTTCGAAGCGTTTTTCCAGCAGGCTATCGAGAGGTTGAGTACTCAGCATATCCAGTTGCGCTACCAGCCGCTCCTGGAGCCGTACGGCCATATCGCCGATATTGCGATGCGCTCCGCCGAGGGGTTCGGGAATCGTTTCGTCGGCGATGCCCAGATCCATCAGAAAAGCGGATGTAACACCCATCGCCTGGGCGGCTTCCGGCGCCTTGGCAACCGTTTTCCAGATAATATTTGCGCAACCCTCGGGGGAGATTACAAAGTAGGTGGCGTACTGCAACATATTAAGCCAGTCGCCCACACCAATGGCAATTGCGCCGCCGGAACTGCCCTCGCCAATCACCGTGCAAATGATGGGGGTGCGCAAGCGGGACATGACCGCCAGATTCCGTGCGATGGCCTCACTGATGCCCCGTTCCTCCGAGTCGATCCCCGGGTAGGCACCAGGAGTGTCAATCAAGGTCAGAAGTGGCATTTTAAATCGTTCCGCCATTTCCATCAGGCGCAACGCCTTGCGATACCCCTCCGGCTTGGGCATACCGAAGTTACGGTAAATTTTTTCATTGATACCGCGACCCTTTTCCTCGGCAATCACCATAACCGGCTTGCCATCCAGGCGCGCCACGCCGCCGATAATGGCCTTGTCGTCACCAAAATGCCGATCGCCGTGCAGTTCTTCAAAATCCGTAAAGATCCGCTCGATATAATCGCTGGCGTAGGGACGCAGTGGGTGACGGGCAACCTGCACGACCTGCCATGAAGTCAAATCCGCGTAAATAGTCTCGGTGAGCTTGCGGGATTTTTCCCGCAAACGGCCAACTTCCTCGACAATATTCAGCTGGTTGTCGTTGCCCACCAACTGCAATTCTTCGATTTTGGCCTCGAGTTCGGCGATGGGCTGCTCAAAATCCAGGTAGTTCAAGTTCATATCAGGCTAATCCCAGTTTAAAGTCTGCTCCGGACAGCGCCCGGGGTCGATCGGACACCGGAGCCCGCCAATGTACTATTGCCCGACCCATTAAGCCACCCTCAGTAGCGCAAATGCAGGCTATCCGGGCCGAAGGTTTCGCGCAACTGATGAAGTAGTTCGTCTTCGGGCGCGATACGCCAGTTTCCGGCCAGCGCGATATCCCCCGCTGCACTGGCCCCACGATAATGGATCTGCAGCGGGCACTGCCCGCGTCGATAGGGCGTCAGGATTTCTTCCAGAGCCGCCACCCCACGGCGCGCCAGCCGCTCCTTATCCAGATTAATCACCAGGTGTTTAAGGTGTTGCTGCCGCGCCTCGCATAAGGTCGAGATACGCTGCACTCGCATTTTTAACCCGCCGGAATAGTCGTCCTCCGTCACCAGCCCCTCTACGACCAATACCGCATCTTTCACCATTTTGTCGCGATACTCCCGGTATTGATCGGCGAACACCGCCACCTCAATGCGCCCACTGCGATCATCCAGCACCAAAAAGGCCATATTGTCCCCGCGCTTGTTGCGCATGGTACGCAGACCAACCACCAATCCTGCGACCAGTTGGTTATCCCGGGACGGCCGTAAATCACAGATACGGTCTTTTACAAAGTGTTGCAACTCCGCCGCGTACTCATCTACGGGGTGACCGGACAAGTACAACCCGAGCGTATCTTTTTCCCCCCGTAAACGTTGTTTGACACTAAAACCTCGAACCTCGGCAAAACTGTGGTAACCCATTTCCGGTGCGCTGTCCGCAACGCTACCGCCGAATAGATCGATCATGCCACTGTCCGCATCGCGCGCACGCTGTTCCGCCAGCTTCATCGCCTCATCCATGGCCGCCAGCATCACCGCGCGCTGATAGCCCTGGTGACCCGCAGGACCAATACCGTCCAGCGCGCCGCTGCGAATCAAGGCTTCGATGGCCCGCCGGTTGACCTTGCGACCATCCACCCGGGCACAAAAATCAAACAGGTCGGTGAACGGTCCACTCTGCCGCGCAGCGATAATACCTTCGACCGGGCCTTCACCAAGACCCTTGATCGCACCCAGACCATAAATCACACCACCGTCGTCGGACACGGAAAACTGATATTCGCCGACGTTGACATCGGGGCCGGCAAAGGCCAGCTTCATGGCACGACATTCATCGATCAAGGTTACAATTTTATCGGTGTTTTGCATGTCCGCGGATAACACGGCAGCCATAAAAGCCGCAGGATAATGGGCTTTCAGCCAGGCGGTCTGATACGCCAGTAACGCGTAGGCAGCGGAGTGGGATTTGTTAAACCCATAGCCCGCGAACTTCTCCATCAAATCAAAAATATTCTCGGCCAGATGGGAGCTAATCTGGTTTGTCAACGCCCCGGCTACAAATATTTCCCGCTGCTTGGCCATCTCCTCCGGTTTCTTTTTACCCATTGCCCGGCGCAGCAAATCGGCACCGCCGAGGGTGTATCCAGCCAGCACCTGGGCGATCTGCATCACCTGTTCCTGGTACAGAATAATGCCGTAGGTCGGCTCAAGTATGGGTTGTAGGTCGCGGTGCTGATACTTCGGGTGCGGGTAAGCCACCTCCTGGCGGCCGTGCTTGCGGTTGATGAAATCGTCCACCATGCCGGACTGCAATGGGCCCGGCCGAAACAACGCCACCAGTGCCACGATATCGTCGAAGCGGTTGGGTAAAATACGTTTAATCAGGTCTTTCATGCCCCGCGATTCAAGCTGAAACACCGCCGTGGTTTCCGCGCGCTGCAACAGTCGATAAGTCGCTTCGTCGTCCATGGGTATGGTGTTGATATCGAGAGTCGGTTCGCCAGCCAACTTGCGTTGTGCATTGGCGCGAGCCTGCGCCCAGTCGATAATAGTTAAGGTGCGTAAGCCGAGAAAGTCGAACTTGACCAGCCCTACTTCCTCGACGTCGTCCTTGTCAAACTGAGTAACCAGACCATCGCCTTTCTCATCGCAATACAGAGGCGCAAAATCCGTGAGCGCGGTGGGCGCGATCACCACGCCGCCAGCATGCTTACCCACATTGCGCGCAATACCCTCCAGTTGCAGGGCCATCTCCCAGATTTCCTGCGCCTCTTCATCCTCGGCCAGAAATTCCTGTAGCGGTTCTTCCTGCTCCCTCGCCCTGGCCAGAGTCATGCCAATTTCATGGGGAATCAGCTTGGAAAGCTTGTCCGCCAGACCGTAGGCTTTACCCTGCACCCGCGCCACATCGCGCACCACGGCCCTGGCGGCCATGGTGCCAAAGGTAATAATTTGTGAAACGGCGTCGCGGCCGTAGCGTTCCGCCACATAGGCAATCACCCGATCCCGACCATCCATGCAGAAATCGATATCGAAATCAGGCATCGATACCCGTTCGGGGTTGAGAAAGCGCTCGAACAGCAAATCGTGTTCGATGGGATCCAGGTCGGTGATTTCCAGCACATAGGCCACCAGCGAGCCTGCCCCAGAGCCGCGCCCCGGGCCCACCGGTATCTGGTTAGCTTTGGCCCAACGGATAAAATCCATCACAATCAGAAAATAGCCGGGAAACCCCATCTGCACAATGACGTCCAGTTCAAAATTCAGGCGTTCCCAGTAGGAAGTGCTGTCCTCGTGCTCGGGAGTCGCGGTCAGACGCCGCTCCAGTCCCTGGGCTGCAACACTGCGAAAATATGCTTCGGTGGTCATACCTTTTGGCACGGGATATTCCGGCAGTTGCGGCTCACCCAGCGTCAATTCGAGATTGCAGCGCATGGCAATTTCAACGGTGTTGGCGAGCGCCTCCGGAATATCGGCAAACAACGTCGCCATCTCCGCGGACGAGCGCAAAAATTGCTTATCGCTATAGCGTTTTTCGCGGCGAGGATCGTTGAGCGTCCGCCCTTCGCCAATACAGACACGCGCCTCGTGGGCTTCGAACTCCTGCGCACGCAGGAACCGCACGTCGTTGGTGGCAACTACCGGACAGTCGTGCCGAATGGCAAGCGCTACCGCAGCGTGCACATAATTTTCCTCCCCCTCACGCCCGGTGCGCTGTATTTCCACATAAAAGCGGTCGGGAAAAATACGCATCCATTCGGTCAGCAACGTGCCAGCCAAAGACTGCTTACCACCAAGTAGCGCCTGGCCTATATCACCCTCCCTGGCGCCCGAGAGAGCAATCAGTCCAGCGGACATTTCGGCCAACCACGGGCGGCGTAGAAACGGGCGACCCTGCTCCTGCCCTTCCTGATAGGCTCGGGAGATCAGGCGGGTCAGATTATGGTAACCAGCCTGGTTCTGCACCAGCAGCGTCAACTGGCTGGGAGTCCCGTCCGGCACCTCGCTGGCGAGGAAAAAGTCAGCACCACACAGAGGTTTAATCCCTGCCGCCTGCGCCGCCTTGTAGAATTTGACCAGCGTAAAAAAGTTACAGACATCGGTAATCGCCACGGCCGGCATACCCAGCTCGACGACTCGCTCAATCAGCGGTTTGACCCGCACGATGCCATCGACAATAGAATACTCGCTATGCAACCGCAGGTGCACGAAGTCAGGGCTTGTCGGGGGACTGGAAATAGTTGCGCTCATCTCGCCGCGCTCTAGAGGTCTTGCTTGGCTTTATGCCTCAAATCGATCAGATGCTGACACATCTGCAAAGCCGACTGTTGCGCCGGGGCCAAATCCACTTCAACCGTGCCCAGAGGTGCGGTTCTGGCGCCCCATTTAATGAGCGTCGCACCCCAGGTCAAACCGGCGCCGAACGCCGCGATCAAAATGTGCATGCCTGGCTTTACCCGGCCAGCCTCCAACGCCTCGCACAATGCGATGGGGATGCTACTGGTGGAAGTGTTGGCGTAAAAATCAAGGGTTACCACCACCTTGTCCATGGGCACATCGAGGCGGCTCATCAATGCTTCGATAATCCGCAGGTTGGCTTGATGGGGAATGATCAAATCCACGTCGCCAAGCGCTAATCCGGCTTTGCTCAATACCTCCTGACAGGCATCGCTCATGCCCTTGACCGCATTCTTGAACACCTCCCGACCGTGGAAATCGAGCACCATTTCCAGAGGTTCAAACCTGGCGATGGCATCCAGTCCAAAATCCGGAATGGCCAGCAGCTCCCGAGTGCCCGGCACACACCCCAACTTCCCCGCAACCAGCCCACACTCGTTATCCGACGCCTGCAGCACGATGGCGCCAGCGCCATCGCCGAACAAAATCGCGGATTCGCGTTTGGACCAGTCCATCAGCGAACTTAACCGCTCCGAACCAATTACCAGGGCGGTGCGAATGGCTCCCGAGCGAATCATGGCGGAGGCCATATTGAAACAGTAGACGAAGCCAGTACAGGCGGCATTGACATCACAGGCAGAGGCATTTTTCGCGCCCAATTTGTTGAGCAGCATCGACGCGGTATTGGGCACCGTTTCGTCTGGCGTGGTGGTTCCGTAAATGATCATATCCACCGACTCGGCGCCAATATCCGCCGCCGCCAGCGCACGCATCGCCGCCACATAGGCCAATTCAAAATTTTTGACGTGACTGATGCGTCGCTCGTGAATCCCTGTGCGCGCGATAATCCACTCATCGGAAGTATCCATCAGGGTAGTGAGCTGCGCGTTGGTCAATCGCTCCGGGGGCAGACACTTTCCCCAACCTGTTATCTCTGCAAACGGCATCTCACCCTCTGATTATTTACGCACACTTTAATGAGCTTGTTTATGTGACACATTAATGACAGGGATTTTGCTGTAGAAAAGCTACAAGATCAATGCGCTTGTCGCCCAATTAGCGGTTATTTTCTGTTGCCACCAGTTCCCGAACGGGTCGAAAAGAACGGCGGTGTGCCGGGCAGGGGCCAAGTTCGCGTAACGCGGCGAGGTGGTACGCCGTGCCATACCCCTTGTGAGCGGCAAAGCCGTAGCCGGGGTAGCTGTCTGCGAGAGTAATCATTTCACGATCTCTCGTCACTTTGGCGACAATCGACGCCGCGCCAATCGCTGGTATCCGTGCGTCGCCACCCACAATCGCCTGAGCTGCGTAGGGCCACGTCGGCAATCGATTGCCGTCTACCGCCACAAACTCTGGCATTATCCTTAACCCCGCCACAGCGCGCTGCATGGCCAGCAGAGACGCCTGGAGAATATTCAAACTGTCTATTTCCGCCACCGATGCGCGCCCCACGTGCCAGCACAAGGCCTGCTCTACGATAGCGCGATACAGGCCTTCGCGTTTTTTTTCCGACAGTTTCTTGGAATCCGCAATACCCTCGACCGGCTTGCTGGCATCCAGAATAACCGCTGCTGCCACCACATCCCCAGCCAGAGGACCGCGCCCCACCTCATCGACACCGGCTAACAACCGACCGCTGTAGCGCAGCGTGGTCATGCCCGACTCTCTATCAGCGCAACCAGAGACTCGGCCGCGACCGCACTGCCATTACAGCGCAATTGGCGGTGGAGCTTGTCGAACTCCAGCGCCAGAGATGCCCGTTGTTGATCGTCGCGCAGGCATTGCAACACCTGTTCGGTGATATTTGCCACCGTGGCCTGACCCTGCAGTAACTCGGGCACCAGCGCGCGGCCCGCCAGTAGATTCGGCAACGAAACGTAGGGTACTTTTAACATGCGCGATAAAATTGCGTGACTTAACCAACCCGTTTTGTAACTAACTACCATCGGTTTTTTTAACAGCATGGCCTCGAGGGCCGTGGTACCCGAGGCCAGTAAAACCGCTGTAGCCGCTTCCATGGCCAGATGCGATTGTCCGTCGATAACGCGGATGGGTAACTCGACGCCCTGTAGCTGGGCATCTATTTGACGCCGCCGCGCGGCATTGGCGGCTGGTAGTACAAACTGCAGGTCTGGTATAGCCTGCAGGCAACGCCGGGCAACCTGAATAAACAGCGGTCCCAGCAGGCCCACTTCGGATGCGCGACTGCCCGGCAGCAATGCCAGCAGCGGGTCAGCGGCTGGCAGCCCCAGAGCACCACGCGCCGCACTCGGGTTGGGAGTTAATGGCAGTTGGTCCGCCATGGGGTGGCCGACAAATACTACCGGCACGTTGTGTTGCCGGTAAAACTGTGCCTCAAAGGGCAACAGAGTCAACATTAAATCCACTGCCCTGGCAATTTTATGGATTCGCCCCTGACGCCAGGCCCATACTGAGGGACTCACGTAATGTGCTGTCGTAATTCCGGCCTGGCGCACTTTTTGCTCCAGGCCCAGATTAAAATCCGGAGCGTCGATACCCAAAACCAATGCCGGCCGGGTGGCGAGAAAGTGACGAATTAATTGCCGACGGATGGACCACAATTCGGGTAGCCGTTTAAGGGGCTCCACCAGGCCCATCACTGCCAGGCGCTCCATGGGAAATAGCGAGCGAAATCCCAACGCCTGCATCCTGGCGCCGCCGATACCCTCGAAAATCGCGTACGGATAGTGTTTTTTTAATGCCGCTATTACCCCTGCACCGAGCTGGTCTCCGGATTCCTCCCCCGCCACAATCCCGATGCGGAATTCGCTCATTCCCACTCAGCGCATAATGCCGCGCCGGGAAGCGCGTATGGAATCGACAAAGGGCACCAGAGCAGCCTCTTCGACAGCCAGGACGTCGAGCTTGACCAGCGCCTCCTCCAGCTTCAGCCCCTGACGATACAGAATTTTGTAGCCTTTACTGATCGCGGCTATTTGCGCCGCGCTGAAGCCGCGGCGTTGTAAACCCACCTTATTGACGGTGCGCGGCGCCGCCGGGTGGCCGGCAGCCATAACGTAGGCGGGAATATCCTGGTTGACGAAGCCGGCGGCCCCGACAAAGGCGTGTGCGCCAATCAATACGTGCTGGTGAATCATGGCAAATCCCGACAGGAACGCCCAGTCGCCAACGGTAACGTGACCTGCCATGGACGCGTTGTTGATTAATATGGTGTGGTTACCGATCACGCAGTCGTGCCCAATATGCACATAGGACATGATCAGATTATGATTGCCAATCAACGTTTCGCCACGATCCTGCACGGTGCCGCGATGAATTGTCGCGCCCTCGCGAATAATGTTGTGATCGCCAATAACCAGACGGGTGGGCTCACCCTGGTATTTCATGTCGGGGGTATCTTCGCCAACGGTCGCAAACTGAAAAATACGATTGTTTTTGCCAATCACGCAGGGGCCTTTGAGCACCACGTGAGAGTGAATCACCGTGCCATCGCCGATCTCGACGTGGGGACCAATGATGGTCCACGGACCCACTTCCACGTCCCGCCCCAATTTGGCCGAGGGATCAATGATCGCACGGGGATCTATCACTGCCTCTCCTTACGTAATAACCGTAATTGCAACAGGTGTTTTACGACTCAAATTTTTGCATCGCGCAAAGAATAATCGCTTCGCAGTTCACTTTCTCATCCACCAGCGCCCGACACTTGAAGCGCCAGATGTTGCGCTTGGTGGAGAGAATTTCGGCTTCCAGCATCAAACGATCTCCCGGCACCACCGGACGCTTGAAACGCACTCCATCGACCCCGGCAAACAGATACAGAGTGTCGTCATCCGGCTGCTTGTTAACAGTCGCAAAACCCAGAATACCGGCTGCCTGGGCCATAGCTTCAATAATCAGGACGCCCGGGAAAATCGCGGTCTGCGGGAAATGTCCACTAAAAACCTCTTCGTTAATCGTGATATTTTTATAGGCGACAATACGTTTGCCGAGTTCAATTTCTACCACCCTGTCCACCAGCAACGCGGGATAGCGGTGCGGCAAGAGCCTCTTGATATCGTCTATTTTCATGAAATTTCCCTGGCGCGGATTGCAGACTAACCCGCTATGAAGTTTGCAGCTTTTCCAATTTTTTTAGACGCCGTGCCATATCGTCCAACTGCCCAAAGCGAGCCGCATTTTTGCGCCATACTGCGGTTTCGTACATTAACAAACCAGATGAGTAAGAACCTGGTTTTTCAACGGATTTTGAAATGGTACAACGGGCCATGGCGTGCACATTATCCCCCACCTTGACGTGACCGACCGCACCCGCTTGCCCCGCAAAGATACAGTTTTTACCAATTATGGTACTACCGGCGATACCGCTGTAAGCGGCCATGGCAGTATTTTCACCAATGCGTACATTGTGGGCAATCTGCACATGATTGTCGAGAATCACGCCGTCTTCGATAACCGTATTACCCAGTGCGCCACGATCAATGGTAGTGCAGGCACCCACTTCCACGCGGTTGCCAATTTCCACACCACCCAGTTGATGAATTTTGATCCACTTACCGCCGTCGTTGGCAAATCCGAACCCGTCCGCGCCAATCACCGCACCACTGTGAATAACCACCTGCTCGCCAATCGTCACATCGTGATAGATGCTCGCATTGGCGAAGATCGTCGTGCCGCGGCCCACCCTGCTACGAGCGCCAATAAACACACCAGCCCCAATCACAGCTTCGGCACCGATGTGGACATCGTCACTGATCGTCACCTGCGGACCGATGGAAGCCGACGGATCAATACGGGCGCTGGCAGCAACCTCCGCACTCCCGTGAATCCCGACTTGTGGACGCACCGCATTGTTGAACAACGCCGTCGCCCGCGCATAGCCAGCGTACGGGTTATCCATCAGTAGCGCGTTACCCACAAAATCCTGTGCGTGTTGGGGATGCAGAATCACTGCGCCAGCACTGGTAGCAGCCAAGAGCGACTGATAATTTTTGTTGGCCAGAAACGCCAGATCCCCCGCCTGTGCTGCCTGCAGCGTATTGAGACCATGAATAATGCAAGACCCATTGCCGCGCAGTTCGGCGCCGATGGCCTCGGCAATCTGGGCCAGGGTCAGCTCAGGCGTCATGTAGTTCCCCGGCGTTTATTTGGCCTTTTTATTCAGGCGGTCGATCAGCTTGTCGGTTAAATCCATTTCCGGGGCAGCGGAAATCACAGCTTCGCGCTGCAACAGCAGTGTTACTTTTTCCTCGGCCACCAGTTCTTTAATCGCCTCGACAGTTTTCGGTTGCAGCTCCTGCATAATGCTGTTGCGCAGGCCTTTAATTTCCTGTTCCAGTTTGCGGCCATTCAACTCCAGGTCGGCACGCAGATACTCCATTTTTTTCTGGTATTCGGCCGCCTTCTCCTGAGACATAGTCATGCGCTTGCTTTCCACTTCTTTCTGTAGCGCCTGCATATCTGCCCCGGCGCTGTCATATTTGGATTGTAGCGACGCATACTCCGACTGACCCTGTAGCTGCTTTTGTCGAGCTTTGGCCACATCGGTACTGAAAATAGCCCTGCCCACATCGATGACTGCTATTTTTTCCGCCAGTACGGAACAACTGAACAACCCTGCACAGATTAATAGAACAATTTTTACATTACGCACAAATCACTCTCCGTAAATTAGTAAACTCAGTTAAAAACCTTGCCCCAACGAGAATTGGAAAAACTCGGTTTCATCGTCAGCGCTGTCATTCAGCGCCGTTCCCACACTTACCGTAATCGGCCCAAACCCACTCAGCCAGGTGCCGCCCACCCCGACTGAGTAGCGCATCTCCCCCAGATCGGGAGAAAAACAGTTGACCTGGGTCGCCGTACACTCCGTATCAAAAATATTACCCGCGTCAAAAAACACGGCCATCTGGGTGCTGCGTTTATCCTTCAGAAACGGTACCGGAAAAATCACTTCGGCACCCGCTTCTATCTTCACATTGCCGCCAAACGGATCGGGATCATCGAATCCAAACGCAACCAGTGCCGGATTCAAACTTTCCTTCGGTCCCAGGGTATTGCGTTTAAAGCCCCGCACCGAGCCAAAACCACCGCCGTAGAAGTTCTTGAAAAACGGCAATCGACTAGTGGCACCAAACCCTTCCCCATAACCCAGATCAGTGCGCAGTCGCAGGGTCAGATTTCTGGTCAAGGGCCGAAACAGTTCTCCCGCATAGGTGAGCTTCACGTATTCCATATCCCCAACCGGGGTGGCCAGTTCGACGCCGACTTGCTGGCTTTGGCCCCGGGTCGCAAACACGCCGCGGTTCAGGGTTGATTCTATCCAGTTGGCATTGACGCTGACGATATTGTACTGATCCCCATTGTCGTTGACGAAATCGAGAATTTCCTGGGACGAAAAAGTACCGGCATCGATACCCAGCTGCTCCAGATTAAAGCCAAAGCCGATGCGAGCAATTTCCGAGATTGGGTAACCGAAGGACAGACCGGTAGACAGGCTATCGGAAGTATAGCTGGACACATTAAACTCGCCGTAATCGGTTTTGGAATAGGACACCCTGGCGCCCGCACTGACCCCATCGGTGGTGAAATAGGGGTCGGTAAAGGACAGGGACATATTGGTGCGGTAGGAGCTACGGCTCAGGCCGAGGGCCACATTATTGCCGGTGCCCAGAAAGTTTTTCTCCTGCAGGTTACCACCCAGCACAATGCCGGTACCCTGGGCAAAGCCAATGCTGGCGCCGATGCTGCCGGAAGGCTGCTCTTCAACGGTATAGATCACGTCGAGCTGATCGGCGGTGCCGGGCACCTCGCGGATTTCCGAGGTCACTTCCTTGAAATGACCGAGGCGCTCAAGGCGCACCTTGGAGCGATCGATGGCGGTGGTGGATGCGGAGGCGGATTCCATCTGGCGCATTTCCCGCCGCAGCACCTCATCCGAGGTTTTGGTATTGCCGCGAAATTCAATGCGGCGCACATAGGCGCGCTTACCGGGTTTCACAAAAAATGTGACCTTGGCGGTCTTGCCATCTTCCTTGACTTCGGGAAAGCCTTCTACCTCGGCAAAGGTGTAGCCCTCGGCGCCGAGGCGCTTGGTGATCAGTTCGTTGGTGGAGGTCATCAGCACCTGGGAAAACGTCAGGCCCTCGCGCATCAAAATCATGCGTCGAATATCTTCCTCGGGTAGCACCAGTTCACCCGCCAGCTCCACTTCGTCGACGGTATACACGTCGCCTTCAGAGATATTAATCGTAATATAGACCGTATCCCGCCCGGGGTTTATCGACACCTGAGTAGAGTCGATAGCAAAGCGCATATAGCCTCGATCGAGATACCAGGACTGCAACCGCTCCAGGTCACCAGCGAGCTTTTCGCGGGAATATTTGTCGTCGTTGTAAATCCAGGATAACCAGCCGGTGGTCTGCAACTCAAACAGCTCTATCAGTTGCTGTTCGTCGAACGCGTGGTTGCCGACTATGTTGATGTGCTTGATCGCCGCCACCTGCCCCTCGGAGATACTCAGCTCCACGGCCACCCGGTTGCGCGGCAATTCTTTTACCTGTGCATCCACCGTGGCGCCATAGCGACCCTGGGACACGTACTGACGACGTAGCTCCTGCCCCATGCCTTCGAGAATGGCTTCGCGGAAAATCTGTCCCTCGGCTAGTCCGTTACTGCGCAAGGCCTTCAGCAACTCTTCCGTCTCAATGGCCTTGTTCCCGGAAATGTTGATCTCCGCAACCGCCGGTCGTTCCTTCACCCCGATCACCAGAACGTTGCCATCGCGCCCCACCTGCACATCGTCAAAAAAGCCGGTGCGAAACAGCGCCCGCACAACGCTGCGTACGCCTTCCTCATCGATCAGGTCCCCGGCGTTTACCGGCATGGACGCAAACACAGTGCCCGCCGATACCCGTTGCAGCCCATCGATACGAATATCTTCAATCTGAAAAACGTCGGCGCGAGCAAAAACTGGCAGCAAAACCAGGGACAACAGAACTAATAGTCGTTTCATGGAGAACCGGCGAACCCTATTGTGGTGATTATTCATTCAAAGGCTGGTCACAGCCGCAGCAGGTCATTGTATAGGGCCAACACCATCAAACCAACAACCAGCATCAACCCGATCCGGTATCCAAACTCCTGAACCTTATCGGACACCGGGCGGCCTTTCACCGCTTCGACCAGATAATAGGCAAGGTGCCCCCCGTCCAGCACTGGAATCGGTAATAAATTCAACACCCCAAGGCTCACACTGAGCAATGCCATGAACTGCAAAAATGGGCCCATACCGTACTGCGCTGAAGCGCCCGCCACTTTAGCAATGGTAATCGGGCCACTCAAGTGTTTGACAGAAATATCTCCGGTGATCATTTTCTTGATCGAACTAAGAATCAGCGCGGAGGTTTTCCAGGTTTGCTGCCCGGCGCGCACCATTGCTTCTACCGGCCCATACTTCATTTCCCGAAACAAATCTTCGGGCCACTGCGGCACCACCACCGACATGCCTACCTGTCCGATGTCACCACCGTCCTCTGCGGCCACGCGCTTGGGGGTGACGGTGGTTATAAATGTCTGCCCATCCCGCTCTACGGTCACATCGATGGCCTGGGCAGGGCGCGCACGCACGTATTCCACCCAGGTGTGCCAATCGGTCATCGCCACCCCATCGGCGGCGATAATCAGATCGCCACTGATAATACCTGCACTATCCGCTGGATCCCCCGCGGTTACTTCGTCGGCAACCGGGATGACCAGCGGCTGGTACAATTTTAGACCGATACTGCCAATCGGATCCGGACTTTCCGTGTCCACATCCCACTGCTCCAATAATCCTTCGCTCTCGTAGCGCAGCGATGAATCCGGGTAGATCACGGTAAAACGAATGGGTCCACTATCGCCGATACGCCGTACCAGCTGTTCACCGAGCGCCTGCCAGGTAGGTGTTTCGACACCGTCCACCGCAACAATTTCCTGGCCGGGCTCCAATCCTGCAGAAGCCGCCACGGAACCCGGCGCCACTTCGCTGATAAGCGGCGCGATTCCCTGAGTGCCGAGCATAAATACCAGCCAGTAGGCGATCAGTGCCAGCACAAAATTAGCCAGGGGGCCGGCAGCGACGGTGGCAATACGCGATGAGACTGGTTTACGATTAAACGCCCCCGATAGATCGTCCGGCGCCACCGGACCTTCCCGTTCATCTACCATCTTGACGTAGCCGCCAAGGGGTAGCGCCGCAATTATAAATTCAGTGCCCAGCTTGTCGCGCCAGCGCAGTAACGCGGGACCAAAGCCAATGGAAAACCGCAGCACTTTGATACCGCAGCGACGCGCCACCCAGAAGTGACCAAATTCATGGAAAGTAATTAATACACCCAGCACGATCAGGGTGTAAAAAATCATCTGTACAACAGCCATACGGTATTACCTGATTAATCCAACTCAATCTTTAATGTTTGCGTGGCTACTCACCCAGTCAGCTCAGCGATCAGGGCCAACGCTGTGCGCCGGGCCTGAGCATCGGAGGCTTGGACTACCGCCAGCTCCTGCGGTTCACTCGCCACCCAGCTGTGCAGGGTTTCTGCCACGATCTCAGCGATCGTGCAAAAACCGATTTCACCGTTGAGAAATGCGGCAACCGCCACTTCGTTAGCGGCATTGAGCGCCACCGGAAAATCCTTACCCGCCTCTGCGGCCGCCCGCGCCAGCCCCAGACAGGGATACCGCGCCTGTTCAGGTGCGCTGAAATTCAATGCGCCCACCGCTATCAAATCCAGGGGTTTAACTCCGGATTCCAGACGCTGCGGCCAGTTTAACGCATGCGCGATGGGGGTGCGCATATCCGGGTTGCCGAGTTGCGCCAACACCGACCCATCGATGTACTCCACCAGTGAATGCACAATACTCTCCGGGTGAATCACAATATCCACCTGATGAGGTTCGACAGCGAACAGCCAACAGGCCTCCAGCAACTCCAGCCCCTTGTTCATCATGGTCGCCGAATCCACCGAAATCTTGCGCCCCATGCGCCAGTTAGGGTGCGCACAAGCCTGATCGGGTGTCACCAACGGCAACTGTTCGAGCGCCGTTGCACGAAAGGGGCCGCCGGAAGCCGATAGTAGAATACGTCGTATGCCCGACGCGCGCGGGTCGCGCCGATAATCGGGCGGTAAACACTGAAAAATCGCATTATGCTCGCTGTCGATCGGCAACAGGGTCGCGCCGCAACTGCGCACCGCCTGCATAAACAGCGCGCCCGCCATGACCAGAGACTCTTTATTGGCCAGCAATACCCGTTTGCCAGCGTGCACGGCGGCCATGGTTGGCACCAAACCCGCGCCACCCACAATCGCCGCCATCACCGTACCGGCGTCGGGATGCGCCGCCACTTCCACCAGACCTTCCTCGCCCCACAGTACTTTGGTCGCATGGCGGGCGGTTGCACTGCGGGCGGTTGCGCCTGCGGGCGCGCTTTGAATACTCTGCGCCAGCCGGAGCGCATCCTGTTGATTCGCAACCACCGCATAGCGCGGCCGCCACTGGCGACACTGATGCGCTAACAGGTCGATGCGCGTGTGAGCAGTCAGGGCAAAAGCGCGGAAACGTTCCGGGTGACGGGCCATCACATCCAGCGTGTTGACGCCAATAGACCCCGTTGCGCCGAGCACAGTAACCTGTTCCATGATCTACAACCTGTGGTCGAGCATCAGGTAAAACAAGGTAAATACGGGTAGCGCGGCGGTCAGACTATCGAGACGATCCAGCAAACCACCGTGCCCCGGTAAAATAGTGCCACTGTCTTTGACACCGCGGTGCCGCTTGAGCATGCTTTCCAGCAGGTCGCCCAGCACTGACGCCAGAGCGGTCACCAACGCCACTCCTGTCCACGGTAGCCAGGCCTGCACATCCAGTTCACGCCAAATTCCCAGTGCCGCAATAAATACCGCGACGCTGGCCAGGCCACCGAGCACTCCTTCCCAGGTTTTCCCAGGACTTACCGCCGGAGCAAGTTTGTGCTTACCAAATGCACGCCCCGTAAAATACGCGCCGATATCGGCGAGGGCAACAATTAACACCACCGTCAAAACCAGCCAGGGGCCCCGGGGCTCAGCCACCAATACGGAAATGGCCAACCACAAAGGCACGAGCACCAGAATTCCAACGCCCAGGCACACCACCACACTACCCCATAACACGGCGCTGCTGGGATAACCCTGCACCCACAGTAAGGCTACCGCCCACCAGGCTCCAGCGACCAGTAACAGGGGTAAAGCGACCGCTTTATTCAGGCCGCTGGCCGGTAGTTGCCAGCCACTGAACAGCCATGCCATCACTACTACCAGCGCTATCACATACCCCGCTCGCAGAAGGGGCCTGCGTAGTCCGGCAAGCGAGCTCCACTCCCACGCCGAATAGGCGACTACCGCAGCTATAAGCGCGGAAAATCCGAGGGGTGGCAACGAAAATAGCGCAGAAAGAAAAACAAAGGCCAGAACGATCGCGGTCGCCACCCGCAATCTAAGCACTCTGCCGCTCCGCCGTATCATGGGTCAACCCAAAGCGTCTTTGCCTCTGATAATAATCCTGAACAGCCTGTTCGAGCGCAGCGCTATCAAAATCGGGCCAATAGCATTTGGCGAAATAAAATTCAGTGTAGGCCATTTGCCACAAAAGAAAGTTACTGATGCGTTGTTCACCAGCGGTGCGAATACACAAATCCGGCATCGGTAAATCGCCGAGACTCAGGTGGCTCGCGAACAACGCTTCATCAATTTTCTCGCAGTCCAACTGTGCATCTCTGACCAGGCCAGCGACCTGCCGGGCGGCCTGTAAAATATCCCAGCGACCACCATAATCGACCGCCAGCACAAGCGTAAAACTGCCGTTGGCAGTAGCTCGCTCTGCATCGGCGATCAATTTTTGCAGCCGCGCACTAAACCGACTGCGCTCGCCAATCACCCGCAGACGAATGTCGCGCCGACACAGTTCCCGAGTTTCTTTTTTCAGGTAAGACGCAAACAGGGACATCAGGGCGCCGACCTCGGCAGGTGGGCGCTGCCAATTTTCACTACTAAATGCAAACAGAGTCAGCGTCGAAATTTTGTGTTGCTGACAGGCATCGAGAATATCCCGCACTTTTTCGACGCCGGCGTTGTGTCCAGCCACAGCGCCGAGCCCGCGGGCGCGCGCCCAACGACCGTTGCCATCCATAATGACAGCGACGTGCTGCAGGGGGTGGCTGCCAGTACAGGAATCAGTGGTTTCTGCCATGGTAATTTCCCGGATGGAGCACTAAATTTCCATCAAGTCCCGTTCTTTCGTCGCCAGAGCTTCTTCGATTTTCGCGATATAGCGATCCGTTATTCTTTGCACGTCTTCCTGGGCTCGGCGCTCCTCATCTTCGGATATCTCCTTTTCCTTGAGCAACTCCTTGATATCGGACAACACGTCGCGGCGAATGTTGCGCACCGATACGCGGGAATTTTCCGCCTCGTGTTTAGCCTGACGGATGTAGCCTTTGCGAGTTTCCTCGGTAAGCGCTGGCATGGGAATGCGGATGACCATGCCCGACGTCGACGGGTTGAGACCCAGGTCCGAGCGCATAATGGCTTTTTCAACTTCCACTACCATCGCCTTTTCCCAGGGCGCCACCGACAAGGTGCGCGCATCAATCGCCGTGACCGTCGCCACCTGATTAAGTGGCGTGTCATTACCGTAGTAACTTACACTGATCCCGTCGAGCAGGCTTGAATGCGCCCTGCCGGTACGAATTTTATTAAACGCCTGCACCAGCGCGTCCACTGTTTTACCCATGCGCTCCTGCGCGTCCTTTTTTAATTCATCAATCATGGTCATGGCTTACGCTTCTTCAATTAATGTGCCTTCCTGTCCACCCACCACAATACTGAGCAGGGCCCCTGGCTTGGACATGCGAAACACCCGCACTGGCATATTGTGTTCCCGGCACAGACAAATTGCCGTTAAGTCCATCACCGCGAGTTTTTTCTCTAAAACCTCATCGTAAGTCAAGCGCTGAAAGAGCTTGGCGGTGGGGTCTTTGAGAGGGTCTGCAGAATAGACGCCGTCCACCCGAGTCGCCTTGAGTACCAGCTCCGCATCAATTTCGATGCCCCGTAGACAAGCCGCCGAATCCGTGGTGAAAAAAGGATTACCGGTACCGGCAGCAAAAATCACCACCTCCCCAGCGGACAGATAATTCAAGGCGCGGCGGCGATCGTAGTGTTCGACTATGCCGCTCATGGGTATCGCCGACATGACCCGCGCCGAAATATTGTTGCGATCCAGGGCGTCGCGCATCGCCAGCCCGTTCATCACTGTGGCCAACATGCCCATGTGGTCGCCCGTGACGCGCTCCATTCCGGCGGCGCTCAACGCCGCACCGCGAAACAGGTTGCCACCACCAATGACTAACCCAACCTGTACGCCGATGCCGATTAGCTGACCAATTTCCAGTGCCATCCGATCGAGCACCTTGGGGTCGATCCCAAAGTTCTCCTCGCCAATCAGCTCCTCGCCACTCAATTTGAGTAGAATGCGTTTGTATTTTTTATCCTTGGCGGCTTTGCTCACCGGCATACACCACTCTCCACGCGGCAGACACAGACTGGCTTGCGCCAGCCCCAGTCAGATCATTTTTGCGAACTCACCTGCGCGGCAACCTCGGCGGCAAAATCGACGGCTTCGACCTCGATACCTTCGCCTACCTCGAAGCGTACAAATTCCTGTACATCGCAGCCAGCATCCTTCAGCAGCTGACCTACCTTGACATCAGGGTTCTTGACAAAAGGCTGCTCGACAAGGCTGACTTCGGCCAAAAATTTGCTCACGCGGCCAGCCACCATTTTCTCCACTATGGCGTCCGGTTTACCGCTCTCGCGGGCCTGCACAGCATAGATTTCCCGCTCCTTCTCGAGTAAATCCTGGGGCATATCCTGCGGTTTTGCAACCTGCGGATTGATAGCCGCGATGTGCATCGCGATATCTCTGGCCAGATCCGCGTTACCGCCGGTAAGGCCCACCAGAACCGCAATGCGATCGTTACTATGCACGTAGCCACCCACCACTGCCGCCTCGACCACCACGGCCCGACGCACATTGATATTTTCGCCGATTTTCTGTACCAATGCCTCGCGCGCCGTTTCCAGTTCGCCTGCCATCAACGCCGCAACATCGCCCTGCTTATCCCGATAGACGTGTTCAAGCACCGTTTGTACAAATGCACGAAAATTGTCGTCACGAGCCACAAAGTCGGTTTCAGAATTGATTTCCACCAGCACACCGAAGCGGCCATCGTCGGACACCTTGATGGCCACCGCACCCTGGGCGGCGATGCGCCCGGCTTTTTTAGCGGCTTTCATGCCGCTGGATTTACGCAGATTTTCAATCGCCAGATCGATATCACCGTCGGTTTCCACCAAAGCTTTTTTACATTCCATCATGCCCAGGCCAGTGCGCTCACGCAGTTCTTTTACCTGGGATGCCGTAATCGTCGTCATGCTTTCCTCTCCTCTTTCGTGCAATTAGTAAAAAGGGGGCCAAGCCCCCTTTTTTGGTCTAGAACACACTCCCCATTGCCCACCCTTCCGGGCTGGACAAAAAATGCCGTTACTCCGCGGCCGCGACGGTTTGCTCCTGCGCTACTTCCGGTACCGGGACCTCAGCGACGACTGCGTCGTCAGTCACTTCGACAAACTCGTCTTTGACGGAGGGTCCGCTGGCACTCTGCGCTTTGCCCTCGAGCATGGCGTCAGCCATCGCGGTCACATACAGCTTAATGGCGCGAATGGCGTCGTCGTTGCCGGGGATCACCACATCGATACCATCGGGATTACTGTTGGTATCGACGATGCCGATTACCGGTATTCCCAGTTTATTGGCTTCCTGTACCGCGATGCGCTCGTGATCCACGTCGATAACGAACAATGCATCGGGTAAACCACCCATATCCTTGATGCCACCGATGGAGCGCTCGAGTTTTTCCATCATGCGTATACGCATCAGCGCTTCTTTCTTGGTTAATTTTTCAAACGTGCCGTCCGCACTCTGTGTCTCCAGCTCACGTAGCCGACGCACCGAACCGCGAATGGTCTTGTAATTGGTCAACATGCCACCCAGCCAGCGGTGACTGACATAGGGCATACCGGCACGTTCGGCCTGTTCTTTAACGGCTTTTTGTGCCGCACGCTTGGTGCCAACGATTAACAGTTTGTTGCCGTTGGTGGCCAGCTTGCGCGCCATCGCCAGCGCGTCATTAAATGCCGGCACAGTCTGTTCCAGATTGATGATGTGGACTTTGTTGCGGGCCCCGAAGATGTAGGAATCCATCTTGGGATTCCAAAAACGGGTCTGGTGGCCAAAGTGGACGCCAGCTTGAAGCATGTCGCGCATGGAGACAGTTGTCATGGTCAGTTCCTGATCAGGGTTAAACCTCCACATATCCCACCAGTCAACTCCAAAGCAATATGGCCTGGGAGCACCCTGACAGGTGTGACGATATGTGTGCGTCGTTAGTTACCCCCGGGGAAATTCCCAGGGGCGCGCTTTATACCATAATCCGACGCCAGAATGAAGTCCGGGCGCGCGCCTCAGCGGATAACGACCACTGCAGTGGCCTGAACGTCAGCCACGGTGCACCCTGGCGTGGTAATTGGGTACAATGTGCGCACTGATTTTTACGAGTACGCATCATGCCCGTATCCATAAAGACCGCGGACGAAATCGCCAAAATGCGGATTGCTGGCCGACTGGCTGCCGAAGTGCTCGAAATGATCGAACCCTACGTTCAACCCGGCATCAGCACCGCGGAACTTGATCAGATCTGCCACGACTACATGGTTAAAGTACAGGACAGTGTTCCCGCCTGTCTGAATTACCGCGGGTTTCCGAAGTCCATTTGCACCTCGGTCAACCAGGTGGTTTGCCACGGTATTCCGTCGCCACAGAAAGTGTTGAAAAAAGGCGATATTGTCAATCTGGACATTACCGTCATCAAGGATGGCTATTACGGCGACACCAGCAAGATGTTCTTCGTGGGGGATGCTCCCGAACACGCCAGACGCCTGGTAAAGGTTGCACAGGAATGCCTGTATAAAGGTATCGAAATTGTCAGACCCGGTTGTCGCCTGGGCGATATTGGTCATGTGATTCAGAACTACGCAGAGGCTAATTACTACTCCGTAGTGCGCGATTATTGTGGTCACGGCATCGGCACCGAATTTCACGAAGAGCCACAGGTGGTTCATTTCGGCACGCCCGGCACCGGCATGGTACTGCGCGAGGGCATGACGTTTACTATTGAGCCGATGATCAATGCTGGCAAGTACCATACGCGCCTGAAGAACGACGGGTGGACCGTCGAAACCCGCGACGGTCGTTTATCAGCGCAGTGGGAACACACCCTGGCGGTAACGGCTGACGGCGTGGAAGTACTTACCGCGCGCACTGAAGAGTCCTTCTCCAGATAAGCGCCACCGGCGCAGACAGGACCTGTAACCAACCCATTCAAGCTGAGCGGACTGTCATGACCGAATCGATTACGCTGGCGCCGCTGCTATTTTTTGACGAAAAACGATTTCTCGCCAATCTCGCGACGGGACGCGCCCTCGATGTGTTCAGGGACGCGATTAGTGCCGCCAATGTCCATTTCGACACCCGTTTCGAGCAGGGTGAACGGGTGCGCACGCTGGTTACCGAACGAGCCGCTTTTATCGACCGTATCCTCGGGCATGCATGGAATCGCTTTCAATGGGACAAGCATATCGCTCTGCTGGCGGTCGGCGGCTACGGCCGCAACGAGTTACACCCCCAGTCGGACGTAGACCTGCTGGTACTCACCAAAAGTAACCGCCACAACCCCTACCAACGGAGCCTGGAGGGATTTTTTACTTTTTTATGGGATATTCAGCTCACCATCGGACACAGCGTACGCTCCGTATCCCAGTGCGCTCAGGAAGCCCAGTCTGATATCACCGTTGCCACGAATCTGATGGAAAGCCGCACACTTGCGGGCAACGGCGCATTGCGCGCGCAGATGGAAAAAAAGACCGCACCCACCAAAATCTGGCGCAGCGACCAATTTTTCCGCGCCAAGTGGGACGAGCAACTGGAACGCCATCGCAAGCACGGCAATACGGAGTACAACCTCGAACCTAACATCAAGGAGGCCCCGGGTGGACTGCGAGATATTCAAACTATCAACTGGGTTGCCAAGCGACATTTCCAGGTCAATTCGCTCGCAGCGCTGGTCGACAAAGGCTTTTTGACCAGCGAAGAATACGACATGCTGCGTCAGGGGGAGGAATTTTTATGGCGGGTGCGCTATGGGTTACACCTGTTGGCAAAGCGACCCGAGGAGCGACTGCTATTTGACTACCAACGTAAACTGGCGACCGGGTTTGGTTACCGGGACAACGATGAACGCCTCGCCGTAGAGCAATTTATGCAACACTACTACCGTGTGGTACTGAGTATGCGCGAACTGAACGATGTGCTGCTGCAATACCTCGACGAAGTAATACTGCGCCACAACAAAGCAAAAAAAGTGCGCACTATTAATGCCCGCTTTCAAGTACGCGATGAACATATTGAAACTGTCCACGAACATATTTTTGAGCAACACCCTTCGGCACTGCTGGAGATATTTGTCCTGCTGGGGGAGGATGAATCGATTAAGGGCGTGCGTTCCGCCACCATCCGCCAGATACAGCGCTATCGGCATCTTATCGACGACGCTTTCCGCAGCGATGAGGGCAACATTGCACTGTTTATGCGCCTGCTGCGCTGCCCAGGAAAACTATCTGATCAATTACAACGCATGACCCGCTACGGGATCCTCGGCAAATACCTGCCCGAATTTGGCCGCATCACCGGGCAAATGCAGCACGACCTGTTCCATATTTATCCCGTGGATGCACACACCATTCAGGTGATTCGCAATATGCGGCGCTTCGATCGGGTGGACGCTGCGGAAAAATATCCGGTGGTGTCACACATCTACAAAACACTGGCCAAACCCGAACTACTGTTTATCGCGGGCCTGTTCCATGATATCGGCAAAGGTCGCGGTGGCGACCACTCTACCCTGGGGGCCGCGGACGTGGTTGCGTTCGCCCGGCGCCACGGGCAATCCCCACAGGAAATCCGCCTTCTCAAGTGGCTGGTAGAAAATCACCTGGTGATGTCCAGCACGTCGCAACGTGAGGATATTTCAGACCCCCGCGTCATTCATAAATTCGCGCGTCTGGTGGGGGATCAAATTCACCTTGACTACCTGTATGCCCTGACCGTGGCGGATATTAACGCCACCAATCCAACACTGTGGAACAATTGGAAAGGCTCGCTGATGCGCCAGCTGTATTTCGAGACCCGCACCGCGTTACAGCGCGGTCTCGAAAATCCCGTAGATAAACGCGAGTGGGTGGCAAACACCCGCAACGAAGCGCTCGAATTACTCGCGCAGATGGAAATCGCAGATAGCGCAGCGCATGCACTGTGGGATGACGTCGGAGAAGAGTTTTTTTTACAGGAGAAAGCGTCGGTTATTGCGCGTTGTACACGCGCCGTACTTACCGCAGATAATCAGGAAGAACCGATCATTTTGATCGAAAATGCTGGGGTCGAAGAGGCCACGGCTACGCGTATTTTTATTCACACGACGGGACTCAATAACGTGTTTCCCATTACCGCCGCCGCGCTCGACCAGCTGCGGCTGAACATTCAGGATGCACGCCTGAACAGAACCAGCAGCGGCCACACCTTTGATATGTTCTATGTGCTGGACGACGACAACAATCCTTTTGGTACCAATCAGTACCAGGTGTCCCAGGTACGCAACGCGCTGAGCAAAGCGCTGCGCAACCCGACGCGGGACACTTTCAGTGTGCAACGACGTACATCCCGTCAGCTGAGGCAGTTAACCATGGGAACGGCCGTGTATTTGAGTAATGACATCGACACGAATGTCACATTACTCGAGGTTATCACCCCCGACCGACCCGGGTTGCTCGCGCATCTGGGGCGAATTTTTATGCGCTTTGGTCTGCATCTGCATAGCGCTAAAATTGCCACCCTCGGCGAGCGAGTGGAAGATACCTTCTATGTTACCGATCTCGATTACCAACCCCTGAGCGACCCGGACGTTTGCAAAAAATTGCAAACCACCATTTGCCAGGAACTGGATGACCGCAACCGCCAGGAGGCTGAGATCAGCGCGCCCCTGCAACGGTTAAAAGTTTTGCACTGAGATTGGGCGGGCGACTTGCCTATTTTTACCGGGCCGGCGTTGCGAGCCGGCCCTTTTACACCCCGTATTGAGACCAGACATGAATCCAGACCTGACCCGGTTACAGCCTTACCCTTTTGAAAAACTGCGCACTCTGCTGACCGGCGCGGCTCCACTAAAGCAACTACCGGGAATTAGCCTGGCGGTCGGTGAGCCTCAACACGCGGCACCCGCACTAGTGGCGGAGGCATTGGTCGGAGAAATCGCAAGCCTGTCCGCCTATCCAACCACCAGAGGCCTGGCGCAATTGCGCGCCGCCATCTGTGCCTGGCTAACAGCGCGCTTTAAAATGGCCGCCACACCGCTCGACCCGGAACGCCACGTCCTGCCCGTGAATGGTACGCGGGAAGCCCTGTTTGCATTTGCGCAGGTAATCGTCGAGCGCAGCGCACAAGCGATGGTGGTCATGCCCAACCCGTTTTATCAGATCTATGAGGGCGCGGCTATTATGGCGGGCGCGCAACCCGTGTTTCTGGACTGCGTGGCGGACAACCAGTTTCTGCCCGATTTCGATCACGTCAGCGCCGACACCTGGCGACACTGTCAATTGCTGTACCTGTGCTCACCTGGCAACCCCACCGGTGCGGTGCTCGATCTGAACACATTGAAAAAGGTGATTGCCCTGGCGGACGAATACGATTTTGTGATCGCCAGCGACGAGTGTTACTCGGAGATTTACCCCAACGAAAATCATCCGCCGCCCGGGCTGCTGCAGGCGTGCGCAGAACTTGGCCGCGCAGATTTCAAACGCTGTGTCGCCTTTCACAGCCTGTCCAAGCGCTCCAATCTGCCGGGCCTGCGTTCCGGATTTGTCGCGGGGGATGCGGACATACTGGAAAAATTTCTGCTGTATCGCACTTATCATGGATGTGCCATGCCGGTACAACACCAGGTTGCCAGTATCGCCGCCTGGAGCGACGAACAACACGTGAGGGAAAATCGTCGCCTGTATCGAGAAAAATTCGAAGTAATGATCGCGACCCTGGCTGAGGTTTTACCAGTGCAACTGCCGGATGCCGGGTTCTATTTATGGCCGCAAACACCCGTGGCAGACGATCGGTTTGCGCGCGACCTGTACGCGCAGCAACACGTCACAGTGGTCCCCGGACGCTATCTGGCACGCGCTGGCAAGAACGGTAATCCAGGAGAAAATCGGGTGCGCATGGCGCTGGTAGCATCGGTGGAAGAGTGCCGGGAGGCAGCGCTGCGCATCAGGTCTTTTGTGGAGCGATAATTGTGCTAAAAGCCGAGCGTGTACAGTTTATACAGGACACTCTGAACCAACTGTATCCGAATCAGCCCATTCCTCTATACCATAAAGATCCCTATACCCTGTTGATTGCGGTATTGTTGTCCGCGCAGTGTACCGATGAGCGCGTCAACAAAATAACGCCGACGCTATTCAAACTCGCGGATACCCCACAAAAAATGGTGCGTGTTCCGGTGGCAAAAATACGCGACATTATTCGACCCTGCGGACTTTCCCCAAAAAAATCGCTGGCCATTGCGGCGCTCTCCGCAATACTGCTGGAACAACACGATGGCCGGGTCCCGTGCGACATGACCGCCCTCGAAGCCCTGCCCGGGGTCGGCCATAAAACCGCCAGCGTGGTTATGTCACAGGCTTTTGGCCAACCCGCATTTCCTGTCGACACCCACATTCATCGCCTCGCCCAGCGCTGGAGGTTGAGCAGTGGGAAAAATGTGGTACAAACTGAAAAGGATTTGAAACGTCTGTTTCCGCAGGAGCGCTGGAACGCGCTACACCTGCAAATTATTTATTACGGTCGCGAGCACTGCTCTGCGCGAAGCTGCGACGGTACGCGCTGCATAATTTGTCGCGCCTGTTTTCCATCACGCCGCAAACCAATCATCACCAGACGGGCCTGATGCTCTAACCCAACGTGACGCATGCCTAACCTTGCCATAGCGATGCAGCGCTCCTTGCGACCTCTCGACATTCCGTATCAGCGCCACTAAGAACGTCGTGAGTTGGTCAGTTTTTTGACTGGCCCGGGAATACCGTACAGTCGGCGTACACGACTGGTACTGGGGGCGCCCAGGCAAAAACTCTCTTCCGGGTCTATTATCATACGTCCGGCCATGGCTTCCCGCCCCAACAACATGCGATAACCCATGGAGTCGCGATTGGCCAACGTCAACTCAATAGTCCAGGTGCGAGATCGCACTGCAATAGGGACTTTAATTACGTAACGCTTTTCAATACCACCACCGGAGTTCTTGACCACACGACGATCCACCACCCGCGCCTCGCAGCTTACAGTAGTTTTGCGATTTTTCTGCAGGGGATGCACGTCAAATCTGACCCACTGTTGCTCGTCGCGTTTAAACGCGTGTAGGTTAAAGGCGTGCAGCGACGAAGTTTTGGCACCGGAATCGACACGCACCTTGATAGCTGGTATGTTGAGTCCCGGCAGCGCGCACCACTCTTCACAGCCTATAGTGATTTTTTCAGCGACCGTCAGCATGCCTTTCGCGCCCAACCGTCATCGGCAATCATTGGGGAATTTGACTCAACAGCCTGTGAGCCCGCTAATAGCGCTGGGCCGGGCATTGATTAAAAGTGATCCGTCAGCACAACCTCTTCAACAGGCAGTTGCCCCGGCCGCGGCCAGGGGTCCTGAGTACCTTTGCCGATGGTTACGAACATGGAAATAACATGGCCCTCCGGCAGATTGATAAGTTTGCCAACCGCAGCATAATCAAAACCATCCATTGGACAGGAATCATAGCCCATAGCTTTCGCCGTCAACATCAGGGTTTGCGCCGCAATGCCGCAGGAGCGCATCGCTTCGTCGTGTTGTACCTGGTCCTGCCCACGGTAATAGTTGTCTATCATAGGCAACATGAACTGCTGCACCCCCGGATCGGCATTTTGCCAGTAGCGACCGGGATCGCGCTCCCAGGATTTGGTGTCGGCACACAAAATAATCAACAGTGAGGCTTCCGTTACCTGCGCCTGATCCCAGGCAGCGGCGCGAATCTGTTTCCGCAAATTTTTATCTTTGACCACGACAAAACGCCAGTTTTGAATGTTAAACGCAGTCGGCGATTTAACCACCAGATCAAATAATAACTTTTCTTCTTCCCGCGTTAGCTGGTGATTTGCGTCGTATTGCTTAACCGCTCGTCTCGTCTCTATCGCTTCAAACACATTCATACGGGCTATGCCTCTTGTTTTAGTTAATTGACATCAGTGGTTATGGGTTTAGCTAACATACCTGGCGCACACTACCCGCTGATCACGGTTAATCAAATCCCAATGCGCACCCGGTCAGTAACAGTGCCGCAGCATGTGCACAAATTCGATAATAGAGACCCGTCAACAGGATGTCCACCGCACCTGTAATCGTTGTAATGCGATCGGGCGCTGTATCGCTTTACCGTTTTTGGTATCCTTGCACGCCAGCTTCCAAAAGAGTCTTTGCGGTGACAGTCCTGTACGGTATCAGCAACTGCGACACGGTAAAAAAAGCGCGCCTCTGGCTCGACCAGCACGCGGTGGACTATCGATTTCACGATCTGCGTCGGGACGGATTAACCAACGCCCATCTGCAACGCTGGCTGGCAACCGTGCCAGACTGGGAAACCCTGGTCAATCGGCGCAGCACCACCTGGAAACAACTTGATGATACAACTCGGGGACAACTGAATGACCGCACCGCGACGAAAATACTACTCGCCCACCCGACGCTGATAAAACGCCCGATAGTCGAGCGCGACGGCACGCTCATGGTCGGTTTCAAGGAAGCCGATTATCAATCCTTCTTTCCTTCATCCAAAGCCCAACAAGGCTGATCAGGACCACTCATGACTAATTTGTACAGTATCGGTTTAGGTGTTGGTACACACAACGCGGAAGGTAACTGGCTCGAAGTGTATTACCCACAGCCCCTGCTAGACCCGGCACCCACCTTAACGGAAGCGTTCGGCGACGTACTTAATTACGCTGGGGGAAACCACTGTTTCGACCTCGACGAACATCACCTGCAGGCACTTGCGGGAGAACTGGAAGATCGCGGCGCCACCGCCCTCGCCAACCTGGCTCGCCGTTTGAAAGGCAGCACCCGCCCGGTTGTTGCCGTACTGCTGGCCGAAGACAGCTCACCCAGCACGGTTCCCGAAGCGTATCTGAAACTGCACCTGATTTCCCACCGCCTGGTGAAACCCCACGGCACCAATCTCAGCGGTATCTTTGGGGTTCTGCCCAACGTGGCCTGGACCAACGAGGGCCCTGTCGATCTGTCCGAACTGGCCGACCGGCAGTTGGCGGCCCGCCTCAGGGGGGGCAACCTGGCCGTTGACTGTGTCGATAAATTTCCAAAAATGACCGACTATGTGGTGCCAACCGGCGTGCGCATCGCCGACACTGCGCGAGTGCGCCTGGGGGCCTACATCGGCGCGGGCACCACTATCATGCACGAAGGTTTTGTGAACTTTAACGCTGGCACCGAAGGCCCTGGCATGATCGAAGGTCGGGTTTCAGCCGGCGTGTTTATCGGCGCCGGCTCGGACCTCGGCGGTAGCAGCTCCACCATGGGCACACTTTCCGGCGGCGGCAACATTATCATTTCCGTTGGCAAAGAGTGCCTGCTGGGCGCTAATGCGGGGATCGGCATTCCCCTCGGGGACCGCTGCATTGTCGAGGCCGGACTGTATATTACGGCGGGCACCAAGGTGGTGCTGCTGGACGACCACCTGCAGCCAGCAGGCGAAGCCAAAGCACGGGATCTGGCCGGCCGTTCCGACCTGTTATTCCGGCGCAACTCCCTGAGCGGTGCCATTGAATGTCTGACTAACCGCACTGCCGTGGCCCTGAACGAGGCGCTACACGCCAACAATTAACTCAGCCACGATAAACCCGCCGTGTCGCCGCTGGGTCCGGGCACTGTCCCCGTGTGGATGGCTGTTGTCCCTGTGCGACAACCGCACGGGGCGGTGCAGCCATTACCGCGATTTGGCCTGCGCTGATTTGTTGCGCCCCGCTACGCCGTTTTTTTCCAGGTACTCACGTCTGCCCGCCACCAGACCCTCAAAGAAAGCGCGGGCGTTCTGACCGAGTGTACGAGTGCGATAACCCCCCTCCTGCACAATCAGCGTCGGAATACCCAGGCGTCCCACCGCGCGCCCGTTGTCGCGAAAATCCGCGACGCCAAATATCCAGGTGCCGGTGGGGTCATCCTTGGCGGTGTCCAGCCCCAACGCCAGGATCAGATAGGCTGCTTCGTGCGCTCGAATACGTTTCAGGGCACGCTCCAGGGTGCGCTGGTAACGCGCAACGGAACATTTTTCCGGTAGTGGATAATTGACGTTAAATCCCGCGCCAGCGGATATACCCGTCTCATCGGCAAAGCCCGCAAAATAAGGATAGGCGAAACTGGGGTGGCCGTGAATGGAAAGGGTCAACACATCGTCCCGGTCGTAGAAAATATCCTGGGTGCCATTGCCGTGGTGAAAATCCAGATCGAGAATCGCCGCCTTGCCGTAGCGGCTGAGGTAATGCGTCGCCACCGCGGACGAATTAAAATAACAAAACCCGCCAAACGCGCGGCGCTCCGCGTGATGCCCTGGCGGTCTTACCAGCGCATACGCAAAATGGCCACCTCCCAGCACCTCCTGCGCAGCGGTCACTGCGCAATCCACGGCACCGCGCGCCGCCAGATAGGCGTTTTTGTTAAGCGGCGTAAACGTGTCCATGCAGAAATACCCGGCGCGAATATCCAGATCCCTGGGTTGGCGCAAAGGATTGTGCAGCGGGAACACCGCTGGATAAATGGATTTTCCTGCCGGTACACGCTCACAGGCCTGGCGCAGATAATCAACGTATTTGGCGTCGTGTACGGCCTTCAGCAATTTATCCCCTGATTTACGCGGCTTCACCCCGTAAAAAAACCCGGTTTTATCCAGCTCCGCTCTTATGTTCGCCACCCGCACCGGTGCTTCGACATACCCCCGGTCACGCACATGATGAATCTCGTGACCTTCGTTGACTACAATGGCTATGCGTTCGGCCTGACTTGCTCCGGGTACCCGGTGCAGTGCCGCTTTACGTTTACCGTAGCGCGGTTCACGCAATTTGATCGGGTCGTCCTGAAACGATTTGGTAACTGCCTGAATATATTCTTCACTACACAAAGCGCCATACTTCCGTTCAAGAATGGCACGCACAATTTTACGAATTTTGAGCCGACTGATTTTTGTGTTCTGTCCCAGCGTATCGACCACCAGAAAAAACAAATTTGAATCCGGGCCGGTGACCGGGTTTTCAAACTCCTTATTCAGTATCGGTCGCGCACCATACCGTTCGTAAAACCGCAACCGCGCGCTATTCTGGGTAAGCAGCTCCGGATTGGTTAGTAACTGGGGCTCGTCCGGCAGCACTTCGAAAAACACCCCCAGCAAACCAAGGGATACGGCTTCCTCTCGCACACGCTCGTACAATATCCCGCCCAGCCCACCCCCGGTGGTGCCGGGAGCGACGGAGATAAACTCCAGGTATCCGAACTGTAGATCCGGCATGTGCAGGAACAGCGCAAAACCCTTGACCTTGTCGCGCATATCCTCGGCGACAAACACCAGCGACCGAAACTGGTATTTCAAGGGATCGCGCAACTGGCCTGGTAGTTTTGCTATCTCTTCAGGCGTAGCCAGCGGAAATTGCTCGCGGATAATTTCCGCAACCTGCCCCAGCGCCTGCTGGTTGGCGACCGATACATCGTCGTGGATTTTGCGAATTCTAAACATCGGCACTCCAAATTTGAGCCTGACCCGTAGGCAAGTTATTGTTGACTAAGCACGTCTACAACGCCACTGATTTCAATGGCAGACTCTGACCCTTACCGCTTTTTGTCTGGTTACAGAATCGGGACTTCCTTTTATCGTCAGGGCCGCTACACTGCTATCTTTTAACCAGGCCCTGGCTCAATCCTCGATTTGAACCGCGGTCGCTACTCAGGCATTGATGCGCCGATGACCAAGCTGTCGCCCACCATAGAACTCGCATTCAATTTGATTCGTTGCCCCTCGGTAACGCCGGATGACGCTGGCTGCCAGGAGCTTATTGCGCAGCGCCTGGGGGCTGTCGGTTTTCGTGTCACGCGGCTACCCTTCGACGATGTCGACAACCTCTGGGCAGTACACGGGCAAGATGGACCAATGCTGTGTTTTGCGGGACACACCGACGTGGTACCCACCGGCCCTCGCACTGCGTGGCAGCACGCGCCGTTTGAACCAACCATCCAAAATGGCGTCCTGTTTGGCCGCGGTGCCGCCGATATGAAAGGTTCGCTGGCAGCGATGATTACTGCCGCAGAGACCTTTGTCGGCAACTATCCCAAACACCCTGGGCAAATCGCCTTTTTACTGACCAGCGACGAAGAGGGTATGGCCGTTAATGGCACGGTGAAAGTCGTCGAATGGTTGAGTGCGCAGTCCACCGTCCCCGACTGGTGTATCGTCGGCGAGCCCTCCAGCAGTGAAGCATTGGGGGATGTCATTAAAAACGGGCGGCGCGGTTCCCTCGGCGCGGAATTAACTATTGTTGGCGTGCAGGGACATGTGGCCTACCCGCACCTGGCCGACAATCCGATTCATCGCGCTCTCGCGGCATTGTGCGATCTGACCAATGAAGTGTGGGATCAGGGCAACGGATTTTTCCCGGCTACCACCCTGCAGCTTTCCAACATCAACGCAGGGACCGGCGCGACCAATGTGATTCCCGGCGAACTGCACCTGTCTTTTAACTTTCGCTACTCGACCGAGGTCACCGCGGTAGCCCTGCAAAATCGCACGCAAGCCCTTCTCGATCGTCATAATCTCGACTACACGATTATCTGGCACCACAGCGGTGAGCCTTTTTTGACCGCCCCGGGCGTGCTGGTGGACGCCACCGTGAGCAGCATTCTCGACGTGACCGGACGCAGCGCCGAACTGTCCACCGCCGGTGGCACCTCCGACGGACGCTTTATCGCGCCCCTCGGTACGCAGGTGATAGAGCTAGGGCCGGTCAATGCGACCATTCACAAGGTGAATGAGTGTGTCGCTGTCGCGGACCTCGACGCACTCAGCGATATTTATCAACAGATATTGCGCAAATTGTTGGTGGATGCGGGCGCTAACACCGGGTCCAGAAAATAACGCCCTCCTCGACTTCCAGACCGTATAATTCGAGCCCTCAATCACAACATACGCGAGACCTCGCGCCCTCGCCGTTTGAGTTCGCTTGCGCGACATCAACCCTCTCCAGCCACACAAGGCCCACGTAAGTGAATGTTGTTATCCTTTTTGCGACGACGGTATTGATCTGGGGCTCGACCTGGCTGGCGGTCAAATGGCAGCTGGGAGCAGTGGACCCAGGGGCGTCGGTGTTGTACCGCAACGGCATCGCCACGGTACTGTTATTCGCCTGGTGTATTGCGCGAGGCGTATCGCTACGCTTTGCCCTGCGCGACCACCTGGTATTTATGTTTCTCGGTGTTTTTCTGTTTTCGGTCAATTACTGGCTGGTGTATCAGGCCGCCGCTTTTTTAACCACTGGACTCATCGCCGTGGTGTTTTCGACCATCGTATTTTTTAATCTGTTTACGGCGCGACTAATGCTGGGTTACCGTATCAATCTCACCGCGGTATGGGGAGCCCTGGTCGGAATAAGCGGCATTGTTTTACTGTTCTCCGGGGAGCTGTCGGAGCTGTCACTGCAGGACAAGAGTCTGACCGGACTGTTGATTGCACTGACCGCAACCCTGTGCGCCTCAATCGGCAGCGTTACCGCCACCTATATCGGCACCAACCGCTCCATCCCGGTAATTCCGTACAACGCCTGGGGCTTGTTCTACGGCTGCGCGGCATTATTTATTGCGCTGGCGGCATCTGGCACACCATTCGCGTTTGAACAGACTGCGCGCTATACGTTGTCGCTGTTATATCTCGGCATATTCGGCACGGCGGTCGCTTTTGTGTGTTACCTGAAACTGATCGGTCTGGTAGGTCCAGACAAGGCTGGCTACGCCTTTCTGATGTTCCCGGTAGTAGCCCTCGCGCTTTCGACTATTTTTGAAAATTATCAGTGGTCCGCAACTGGCTTGCTCGGGCTGGCATTGATTATCGCAGGCAGTTACCTGGCGCTACGGGCAAAACGTCATCCGTGAATAATATTAGTCCGGTATTTTACGCAGGGGGTAAATATCGTAGCGGGTGCTTTTTCCCGCAAGACTGTAGCCAGGGCGTACCGCTCCAAGCACCGGCGCGAGGCGCGGTCGCTTGACCACCACTCGGTAACGCGCACAATTTAGCGCCTCAGCCAGCAATTGCTCTGCATCATCATCAGCGCCAACAATTTCCTGAAGCACTGCCATTTCTTTTTTTACGCTGGCGCTTTTGCTGCGCTCGGGAAACATGGGGTCGAGGTAAATAACGTCTGGACGCTCAGTGGCGGCAAGTTGACCTAACCAGCCTCTGCCGTCCCCTGCCACCTGAGTCAACCGCGCCAATATGGCCCGCAACGCCGGGTCATGTTGCGCGCCAAGTGCCGCCCGCGCCAAACCGTCGGCAAGCAATGTCGCTACTACTGGGTGGCGCTCCATCATCCACACCCGAGCCCCCAGCGTTGCGAGCACGAATCCGTCGCGACCCAGTCCCGCAGTGAGATCCGCAACGGCCAGGGTGCGCCCACCTTTCATGCCGATAGCCCTGGCAATTGCCTGACCGCGTCCCCCGCCGAAGCGACGGCGGTGCGCCAGCGCGCCATCAACGAAGTCGCAGCGCACCCGCACCGATTTGGGCCCACCACTACGCATGCTCACGCCATCATCTGCGATCTCGAGAACATAGTCGCCAGCGCGCCACTCGCGACGGCTAACATTTTCTCGCCCGATGATTAGTGGTAACGCAAGCTCAGCGGCAAGGCGTTCACCCTGGGGCAGAAAGAACGGATCACAGCAAACAGCAAAGATGGGCATCAGCGTAATTAACACACTAAAAAAAGGGGGTATTCCCCCCTTTTTTTATCGTGGCGAGCCAACCATTACTGCATGGGCACCAGTTCGAGTTCGACGCGGCGGTTAGCCTGGCGACCCTGTTCGGTGTCATTGCCCGCAACGGGATAGCGCTCGCCATAACCGGTCACCATAACCCGACCCGCCATCACCCCATAGGAGATCAGTAATTGACCGACGCTGTTGGCGCGACGCTCCGAGAGGGTCTGATTAGAGCTGTCATCACCCACGGAATCCGTGTGGCCAGCAACGCGGATGCTGGTTTTGTCGAACTCCTTGAGCACCACAGCCACCGACTCGAGAGTGCTATAAAAGGCAGAGCGGACATCGTATCGGCCAGAGTCAAATGTAATGCTGCCCGGCATCACCAGGCGAATATTATCCCCATCGCGCACCACGCGCACGCCTGTACCTTCGAGTTTGGTACGCAGTGCGGCTTCTTGTTTATCCATATAGAAGCCAACTCCACCACCGATGGCGGCGCCACCAGTTGCACCGATTAACGCACCTTTACCGCGGTCTTTTTTACTGGAGGTTGCGGCGCCAATTACCGCTCCGGCCACAGCACCAATACCTGCACCCTTGGCAGTGTTACTGACTTTTTGCTCGCCAGTGTAGGGATCGGTGGACATACAGCCAACCAACAGTAGTACCATCCCGGCAATAAGTATTTTCTTCATGATATTTTCCTCAAGTTTATCAAATAGTGGGGGACTCTCCCCCTCTGCGATCAAACATCTAGTGTTACTGGTGGCTGTCACACCGCAATTCGACCATCATAGCCATGTACGGGTGCGAGGGCTAGAATACAGCACCATAATAAATACGGAAAACAGGAGTAGCTCTCATGCCACGTTTGATTCTGATCACCATTGTGCTGTTAGTCCCGCTGCTGACGAGCTGCCGCAACTACCTGTTTACCGTTAACGAGCGGGAAGTCTATACGCCGCCCAAAGTATTTACCGACTACCGCGTTGTGGATGCCGCCCTCGGGGCCTGCCTTTCACAAACACTGACTGACCTCAATATTACCCGGCCAGCCCAGTTAACTCGACTGGTGTGCACCCACGCCAATATTGCCGACCTTTCCGGGCTAGAAATTTTTACCGGCCTGGCGCAGCTTAATCTGGCGCACAATCGCCTTACTGACATTAAGCAGTTGCTCTATCTGAACAATCTGACGGGAGTCGACCTGAGCGGCAATCCCGATCTGACTTGCGCGGATGCTCTGTTGCTACAAGCTCACACAGACCGGTTGCAGCTCCCGTCACACTGCCAGGACTGAACTTAAACCAAACATCCACAGTAAACGGAGCCCGCCAAGTTTTGGTTGACATCACTTACCCACAGTTTCTGTGGATAAGTTTGTGGACTGCATCTACACAACCGCCCCAAACCCGCCGTTGTCATGGCATAGCTATAAAATGGTCAAAATTTCGACAAATTTCTATGCTATATAAATCAAAGAGTTAGGTGATCCAAACCACAAAATCAAAGGGTTATGAAGCTTTTCCAAAACCTGCGTGAGGTTTTGGTAATAACTGTGGACAATTCAACCCCTAAAACGTCGAAGGGCAGGTACTTCCACTTCAATAACGCCATATGTCATGCACGTAACAATTTATTTTTGAACGGGAAACAGTTGGCTCAGTCGAATTGAACGCCCAGACGACGGCCGACAATCTCGTAGGACTCAACCACGTTGCCCAGATTTTGACGAAAGCGATCCTTGTCCAGTTTCTCCCGCGTGTCCACGTCCCAGAGACGACAGCCATCGGCTGAAAATTCGTCGCCAAGTATCACCTCGCCCTGATACAGGCCGAACTCCAGCTTGAAATCCACCAGTAACATATTCCCCTGGCGAAACAGGTTTCGCAGAATATCGTTAACCGCGAACGATAGACGTTTCATTACCTGCAACTGTTCGGCGCGCGCCCAGCCAAAGGTTTCGATATGGTATTCGTTAATCATCGGATCGCCGAGTTCGTCATTTTTGAGAAAAAATTCCAACGTCGGTGGCACCAACTCCTGCCCCTCCGCAATGCCGAGTCGGCGGCACAGACTTCCAGCGGCAACATTGCGAACCACACACTCCACGGGAATCATCTGCAATCGTTTGACCAGCGACTCCCGCGCCGACAACAGCGACTCAAAGTGCGTGGGAATGCCGCCCGTCGCGAGTTTGTCCATAATAAAAGCGTTGAATTTGTTGTTCACCATACCTTTGCGATCGAGCTGCTCGACTTTTTTGCCATCAAACGCCGACGTATCGTCGCGAAACAGCAATACCAATAAATCTGGGTCGTCCGTCGCGTACACCGACTTGGCTTTACCCCGATACAATTCTGCACCCTTTTCCATCAATATGTCCGCCTCTTTAAAGTCTGTGTTACGACAGTTGCACACGTCCTGGCCTGCTCATTCGAGCACCTGCCAGGGGAAACCGGCATCCTGGCAGGCATACACCACGCTCGGCACAGCTGCGGCAAACTCACCCACCTGGTCGCGTACCCGATCGGGGTGATTGTTTTGTCGGCTGATGTGCCCCAACACCAAGGTGCGTAACCGACCGACATTGATGGCCCCCAGCAGCGCCGCTGCCTGCCCGTTGTTCAAATGCCCCCAATCACCACCCACCCGACGTTTCAACGGATAGGGATAAGGTCCATTAGCCAGCATTTCCGTATCGTGGTTGGCCTCCAGCAACAGGCCATCGCAGTCGCGATAACGGTCCACCACATGGGCGCTGATACTACCCAAATCAGTAAGTATACCAAGGCAGTTATCGGGGCTGCGAAACACAAACTGCACGGGCTCGCGCGCGTCGTGGGGCACTGCCACCGGCTCCACCCGCAGCTCACCAACGCGCAACTCCTGCATATCGGCGACATGGGTGATGCGGACACGGGCCGCTGCACCCGCCGCTTGCGCCGTGCCAGCTGTCATCATCACTGGAATATTGTAGCGACGCGCAAGCGGCATAACACCGCGCAGGTGATCGCCGTGCTCATGGGTCACCAGAATGGCGGTCAATTGTTCGGGATGGCAATTGAGTCGCGCCAGGCGCAGCTCGGTTTCGCGAATGGAAAACCCGCAATCCACCAGCACGCAGGTATCGCGGCACTCCACCAGCGTGGCGTTGCCTTTGCTGCCACTACCGAGGGAAGCGAAGCGCACGATTGCTCAGGACAGGTTGGCGCGAATCTTCTTTAACAGGCGCAGCGCCTGCGTGCGCTCAACTGCACCCTGCTCCGCATCGGTTACGCGCACCTGCACTCCCCCATCGCCGGCCCGTACCCGCACCTGATAGTTAGCCCCGAGGGGCGCACTCGCGTCCTCCGCCAGGCCCAGCCAACGCTTAAAAAACCCAGGCCCTTCCTCTTCTTCGCTATCCCCATAATGGACGTCGATAATACCGGCAGTGCGATCTTGATCGACAATGCTAAAACCTTCACGCGAGACCGCGTAACCTACCGATGCCCAGGCGCGATTGTAGTCGAGCTTGACCAACAGATAGGGTTCGCCATTTTTGGGTGCGACCACATCTACCTTGGAACCACCACCTATCGACTGCGCTAACAGGGACACGGTACCGCTGGAAAGATCACCAGCCAGGGCATTGGCCATAACTTCCGCCATGCTTTGCTCGCGATCATCACTGGTGGAGCGCTCCGGCCACGCCGGCGTGGCCACGCTGTCCACCCCGGTCTGCGAATGTAGAATGCTAATTTCCGTGCTCTTGAGCTGCACTCCCTGCTCGATTCGGAAGCGATAGCGGTGTTTGGCCGTGTTATCGTTTTGTAATTGCACCCATTCCGTTTCGATGACCCCCGCGGGGGCGTCGGCCACTGCCGTGGGAATGCCATTGCTGTTAAGAATATTGCGCACGCGGGGCCAAACTTCCCCGGGGGTACGATTGATTAAAATCCAGCGCTTGCCCCCCAGCGACTGAATTTTTACTTCCTGCTCCAGTAAATTGCTCGACACCGACTGCGGGCGTGGCACTGCGGCAGTTTCATCGAGAATGGATGTCTCGGGAATAGTTGGCACTACATAGAGTTGACCCAACGCGCCTTTATCCAGATCTTCCGGCACTACTATCGGCGCCATTTCACGAGCTTCGCGATAGTCGTCGCCACGGTTACGCAACGCGCCATCATCGCTAAACAGTCCGCAACCGCTAAGACTCAGAGTTATACCCGCCAGGGCTACGCTCAACTTCACTGCGGGGTTTACTAGACACTTTCTGCTCATATTGGCATCGTTTCCTGGTGCTGATAGTGGAGTCACGGTAGTCCTGGTGAACTGTAATCTGTGTCGCTGACCTGTATCGCCCAAGTCTGCTATAAAATCCCGGCGTTGTGCATAACCGCCCGCACTGCCGGACGCAACTCCTCGGACAAGGGCGTCAGGGGCAAACGAATGGCATCCTGAGACATCCAGCCCATTTCCGCCACCACCCATTTAACCACAATCGGGTTCGACTCAAAAAACAGCGCGTTGTGCACCGGCCGCAGAGCCTCATCAATCGCCCGTGCCCGTTGTGCGTCCCCGGCGAGTGCCGCAGCGCAGGCATCCGCCATGAGTCGCGGTACCACGTTGGCAGTCACTGAAATATTGCCTTTACCCCCGAGCAGCATCAACTCGACCGCAGTAAAATCGTCCCCCGAATAGACAGCGAACTCGGAGGGACACTGCTCAATCAACCACTGTGCCCGCTCCAGCTCGCCAGTCGCCTCCTTAATACCGACAATATTATCCACCTGGGCCAGACGCCACACGGTTTCCTGCAGCATGTCGCAGGCGGTGCGTCCCGGCACATTGTAGAGAATTTGCGGAATATCCACCGCCTCGGCGATTGCGCGAAAATGCCGGTACAAACCCTCCTGGGTGGGCTTGTTGTAATACGGCACCACCAGTAAACAGGCATCCGCGCCGTTATCTCTGGCGCCGTGAGTTAGTTCGATGGCTTCCTGTGTACTATTGGCGCCAGTGCCAGCGATAACGGGCACCCGCCCCGCCGCGCGCTGTGCACAGGTATGCACCACCCGGAGGTGCTCATCCACTGACAAGGTTGCCGACTCGCCGGTCGTGCCCACCGCGACAATAGCACCGGTGCCCTGCTCTATATGCCAGTCCACCAGACGCCCGAGCGCTTCCCAATCCACATCCAGGGTATCCGGCAACATCGGGGTAACCAGTGCAACGATACTGCCGGTGATCATTATGCTGCTCCGCAAAAAAGGCAATGGTACTGAGGTGAATTGGTGGGCACAAGCGCCGCCGCCCGAATGGACAATTAATTCGGTTTTTTGGCCCTTTTTCGGCCCTTGCGTTTGCGCTTCTTCGGATAAACTGACTCCGCACCGGGCGGCCTGGTTTTAAAACGGCGATGCACCCACAGATACTGCTCCGGGGTGGCGCGAATAAATACCTCGATAATGTTGTTAATGCGGCTCGCATCGGCCACGTCATCCCCGGATGGAAAATTTTCCAACGGTGGATGTACTGTCACCCGATAATGACCGTTGGGGAGGCGCACATGGGTAAACGGCAAAACTTTCGCATTTCCCGCCCGTGCTAATTTAGCAGTAGCCGTTACGGACGCCGCGGGCACTCCGAAAAAAGGCGCGAAAACGCTTTGTTTTCTGCCGTAATCCTGGTCCGGCGCATACCAGATCACCCGCCCTCTGCGCAGCGCTTTAAGAACGCCGCGCACATCCTCCCGGGGAAACACCGCGCAATCAGGGTTGTTTGACAGCCGTCCTTTTTGCTGTAGATAGTCGTACACCGGATTCCCGTGTGGGCGGTACATGCCATCCGTCGAATAGTAATGGGCCAGGATCTGCCCTCCCACTTCGAGGGTGGTGTAGTGCATGGCCATGAGCAGCGCGCCCTGTCCGTTAAGCTGTTCCAGATGTTCGAGCCCGTGTAGCTCAAAACGTTTAGCAAAACGTCGCCACGGCCACCACCAGGCCATTGCTACTTCAAACAGGGAAATTCCCAGGTCTTCGAAATTTTTCCTTAGCAGGAGCTGCCGTTGATGAGTGGTTTTTTCTGGAAAGCACAGCTCAAGATTACGACTGGCAACGGCGCGCCGAAATCCCCCTAACCGCAACAGTACTCGCCCCAGCCTGCGGCCCAACCACACCATTGCGCTGTACGGCAACAGGGCAGTGAGCCGCCATAGACCCATGCCGATCCAGGTGAGCCAATAGCGGGGATGGAGCAGGGAAAATTTAAAGCCAGGTGATTTCATCGGCGCACTCGCGGCAAAGACGCGCCATTATATAGCACCTGTCACATCGGTGACGGCCGCACACGACGTATCGGTTTGTGTCCCGGGTTAGCGGCGCAAGCACGCATCCAGATGTTCGACCAACTCCGTCCAGTCCGAGTCATCCGCCAGCGCTTCGATCAAAAAAGCACGTTGCCCGGGATTCCAGAACGGCGCTTCGACCAGACTTAGAGCGGGATCCAGCGGACTATGCTGATCGATAAACTGCACAATCGCCAGTTCGGAGGATGGCAACCCAAGTTGATCGAATAACCCGGATAGCGTATGCGGCGATATATCCATTTACATACACCGTGCTGAAGTTGCGACCTTCGCCGCGCCAAGCCTGTAACGGGCTATGTGGTTAAGTTTTCAATACTTATTTGCCTTATGGCAATAATTTCAGTCAGCTGTGCAGGCGCCAACGCGCCTGATCAAATTCCTCATGGTCCTGCGTGCATGTCGCTCTGCCGTCGCGCTGTAATTTGACTAAATGCGCCCACAGGGAATAGCGAGCGTAGGTCAGCACCGCGGGATCCACGTCGTCGTACACCACCGGCAGTATTTCCAGCAAACTGGCTTCGCCAACTTTGCGCATGCCGGTCACCGTTTTTTGCTCGCGCATCAGGCGGTGTCGATACAACATGTCCACCAGCTTTATCGGCTCCGGAATCAGATTGCCATGGCCCGGCGCGATAGCCGTAAGCGGATAGTCCCGCAACAACTCCAGGGACTTCAGATAATCCTTCATATCGCCGCTGGGAGGAATAATCACCACCGTCGAACCATCCATAATATGGTCCCCGGAAAACAACAGACCTTCCTCGTGTAGCAGGTAACAAAAATGATTTCCCACATGGCCAGGCGTATGAATCGCCTCCAGCGTGAATTCGCCGGTGCGCAGTAGCTGCCCATGCCGGACATTTTGCGCCACGGAAAAAGTCGTATCCTGAAAATGATCCGGCTCATCCATCACACAACCGATCACCTCGGCGCCGGTTATGGCAGCCAGCTCATAGGTGAGCGGTGAGTGGTCCCTGTGAGTATGGGTGGCCACGATGCGACGAATTTTCCCCTCACCGGCGGCGAGAATAGCCTGCAAATGGCTATCGTCCAGCGGGCCCGGATCGAGCACCGTGTATTCATCACGGCCCAGTAAATAGGTGTTAGTCCCGGGGCCGGTCATCTTGCTACCATTGGGCGCGGTTAGCCGCCGCACCAATGGCGACCATTGCTCCGCCCTAGCGACACTCACAGCGCACAACTAAAACGAGCGACGATCACAGGCTCACCATCGGGTTCACGTCCGCGTCGTAATCCACCCCTGCCAGACCAAACCCAAACAAGCGCAGAAATTCCGCGTGGTAGCCCGCATAATCGGTCAGTTCATTGACATTTTCCGTAGTGACCTTGCCCCATAGCTCCTGCACCTTGTGCTGCACGCTGTCCCTGAGTTCCAGACCATCCATACGCAGACGCCCGGCTTCATCCACATCCCGTTGGCCGTCGGTGTAAAACTGGCGAGCAAACAAGCCCTGAATTTGTTCGATGCAGCCCTCGTGAGAACCTTCTTCCTTCATAATCTTGTAGAGGATGGAAATATACAGGGGCATGATGGGAATGGCCGAACTGGCCTGGGTAACCAGGGCCTTCAGTACCGACACTTTGCACTCGCCGCCGATAGCCTGCAATTTCCTGTCGATCTGCCCCGCGGCACGATCCAGATCCCGCTTGGCCATACCGATGCTGGCATTGCCGTACAGGGGCCAGGTCATTTCCTTGCCGATATAAGTATAAGCCGTCGATTTGCAGCCGGGGGCCAGCAGTCCGGCGTCGCTCAGCCCATCGATCCACCACTCCCAGTCTTCACCGCCCATCACTTTAACGGTGTCGGCAATTTCAGCCTCCGTGGCCGGCTCAACGGTAACCTCCTCCACCACCATTTTGTCGGTATTCAGCCCTTTCATGGTATAGGCATTGCCGATGGGCTTAAGACTCGAATTGTGGGTAATGCCGGTGCGCGGATCGGTGCGCCGCGGCGACGCCAGGGAGTACACCACCATATCCACGGGACCCATACCGTTGCGTAGCGTCGCAATCACTTGCTGTTTAATTTCGTCGGAAAAGGCATCGCCGTTAATACCCTCGGCATACAATCCTGCCTCGCGCGCCGCCGCCTGCATGGCCGCAGTATTGTAATAACCCGCGCTGGCGGTGCGATTTTCGCTCGGTGGTTTTTCGAAAAACACGCCGAGGGTATCCGCCCCGCAGCCAAAAGCCGCCGTGATACGCGACGCCAGTCCGTAACCCGTTGACGCACCGATCACCAACACCTTCTTGGGGCCATTGGCAATTGGACCCTTGCTTCTAACGTAATCAATTTGTTGCTGCACATGGGCCGCACAGCCGACGGGATGGGCGTTAGTACAAATAAATCCGCGAATTTTTGGTTTGATAACCATTGGTTACTCCCATATACGGCGTCCCAGACGGGCAGCGCTGACTGAATTACTTTTCGCCACGACGCCGGATGCAAACTATGTTGCTGTTACCCTTACCGTAAGCAGCGGAATGATACCGCGAACTATCCCCGCACTCTAGCGAACCCATTGTGGTACGCCGCTGTCGGTCTGAAAAGTCTATTACGCGGGTTTGTGACACAATAATACCGAAACTTATAGTTCAGCGAGGCTGAACAGGCGCGTCTCGCTAAAAAACCGGGGGCTTGGTCATTATGGTACGCATCGGCGACAGCTTAAAGGGCAAACGGGTACTCATCACCCAGTGTAAAGATTTTATGGGTCCAGTACTGTGCGACCTGTTCCGCGCACACGGCGCCGAAGTGATTGCCAATGCGCAAATGCTGGCCGATCCGCAGGCTGCTGAAAAGGTAGTCACTGCGGCGGGGGCGATTGACGTACTGATCGCTAATCTGGCGGTGCCCCGACCTCGCACCAACGTACATCAGGTAACCGATGACGAGTGGCGACACGTGTTTGGTCATATAGTCGACCCGCTGCCGCGACTGTGTCGGGCGGTATTGCCCGCAATGATGGAACGCCGTGGCGGTAAAATCGTCGTTATGGGCAGTGCCTCGGCGCTGCGGGGCATGAAGCAGGCATCCACCTATAGCGCAGCGCGCGGCGCACAAGTCGCCTACGTGCGCGCCGCTGGCGCCGAATTGGCCGAGTACAATGTGCACATTAATCTTATCGCACAAAATTTTGTGGACAACCCCACCTACTTTCCACCGGAAGTGCAGGCCAGCGATGCCTTTAAACAACGGCTGCAACAGGAAGTACCACTACAACGGCTGGCCACACCACAGGAAGACGCCCTGTTTGCGGTATTTCTGGCCTCCAGCGAAGTGAATTTTTTTGTGGGCCAAAGTTTTCCGTTTGCCGGTGGCTGGGTAACCTGAACATCATGATCACTGACCCATTTTTCTATTTATGCGCTATTCCCGCGGTGCTGATATTCGGCCTCGCCAAGGGCGGTTTTGGCGGCGGCATCGCGGTTGTCTCAGTACCGTTAATGACCCTGGCCGTATCCCCGGTGCAGGCGGCGGCGATACTGCTGCCGATACTGATTGTGATGGATGTGGTTGCCATGTGGAGCTTTCGCGGCCAGTGGAGCAAAGATAATTTGCGCTTTTCCCTGCCCGGCGCCATGTTGGGTATCGCCCTCGGCGCCTTTACTTTTCGCTATCTGTCGGAAGATGCTATCCGCATTTTGATTGGCGTTATCGCCGTGGCATTTTGTCTGAATTACTGGCTCAAACCATCCCTGGAAAAAAAATCTGAGCCAAGCCTGTTACACGGCAGCCTGTGGGGCACGGTGGCCGGATTTACCAGCTTTGGCATTCACGCCGGCGGACCACCGTTAAGTATTTATTTGCTGCCGCAAAAAATGAGCAAAACCCTGTTAATGGGTACTTTTGCAATTTTTTTTGCGGTGGTAAATTTTGTCAAGCTCGTGCCTTATACCTGGCTGGGTCAGTTCGACCACACCAACCTGTTAACGGCCCTGGTGTTAACGCCGCTGGCGCCAGTCGGCGTACGGCTGGGCTATTTTCTGCTGCATAAAATTAGCGAACAGCTGGTGTATCGGCTGTGTTACTTTTTTCTGTTCGTGGTGGGTATCAAACTGCTTTACGATGGCGGCAGCGGAATACTTCTATAACAGCCGCGGGGCGCGCCATCGCAAACGGTGCACTGGTGGCCGACAGTACCAGTTGTTGGGTCAATAATTGCTTGAATCACGTATTTTTACAGGGGAATATTAAAAATGAATAATCTTCAGCGGACAATGTATGCCCACGGCGTGTTTATGATCCTGTGCACGCTACTATTCGGAGTGGGGCTATGGATGCACTTACTGGGCGGCTTTGAACTATTTCCCGGCTATATGGTGTCGTTTAACGTACCCGGCACGCCTGATGGCTGGGCCCGCGCCCATAGCGGCCCCGCGCTAAATGGTATGATGGTCATAGCAGTCGCTTTAGTGCTACCGACCCTAAATTTCCAGGAAAAAACCGCCCGCCTACTGGGCTGGATTATAGTTCTCGATGGTTGGGCAAATATCGGCTTTTATTTTTTCGGCAACTTCACGCCCAATCGCGGACTTAGCTTCGCAGATAACAAATATGGCGAAGCGGATCTGTTCAGCACCTTAGCATTGGCTCCAGCCTACGTCTTTGGCGTGTTGGCGATCGGCGCCCTGTTTATCATCGGTAAGCGGGCCCTCTCTCAAGTGTAACCAGCGTCGGTCAAAATCGCAAAAATATTGCGAGGTCAAGCCCGATAATGACCGTTGGCGCCTTAATACAACACACAGAATACACGATTATTTAAAATACATACTGTTCATTGTGCCGACAAAATCCGCGAGGTTTGCGTGATTCAAGCCCGCATCCTTCACCGGAGATTCAATCGGCACGGTCAGAATATTTGCCAGCAAGCTGTAGGCTATGGCATCGATTTCAGTAGGCGTTTCACCCATAAAAAACGGCTTTTCGCCCAGCAGATCGGCCAGGGCAATTATATCCTTGATCCCAATTGCGTGAATTTCTTGCGATGAATGTTTGCCTATACCATGACCCATCAGCTGACGTTTGACGTTGCGTCTGACGATGGGTGCCAGAAAAAAGCGCAGTGGTTTTGGAATACCGGCGAGCACAATATCGCGAAATTTTTGCCAGTTGGATTCCACCATCCAGCGTTCGTACACCATTACCCAGTACAGATTTTCTTCGAGCAGTCGCCGCAGCGAGTGGGCCAGGGCTTTCTGGGATGGCGTTAATGATATATCCAGATCGCAGTTAAATTCACTGTTGAGATACTCGATAATAAAACCGGAATCTCCAATTTTATTGCCGCGGTGCTCTATCCATGGCAATTTTTTTTTGGGTCCATTAAACGGCGTAGCATCGACCACCGTTACGTAGGGTATGTTGGCCATTTTAAGATAGGTTTCAAGCTTCAGACAAAACGGACTGACCGACGCAAGCCCCCAGGCCCCCGGGATTTGATAAACGACCACCTTTTCCATTATTCCTCCGTCGACTTACCCTGTATTAAGCCTGCGCGCACCGCCAATTTCGGTATGCCTCGGTAGATTCCGAGAGCCCACCACCTGGCCCCTTTTTTCAACAATCCTGCCGCCTCGACAACAGTGATTAAAACTTTCTTTTACTATTAATTTTCTCAAACAACCCGTGCCTTCCTTTACCCTGCGCAAAATCAGCCGCCCCCTGCAGGCCCTCCCGCTCCAGTGAGGCCACACTACCGGCGAATTCGTTATCCAGCGCATCACGCAAAGATAGCCCCTGCTGTTCATATGCCGATCGGCGGTCATTGCGCAAGCAATGTTGAGGAAAGCTGGCGATGTCATGGGCCAACGCTTCGGCCTGGGCTCGCGCTTCGCCGTTGGGAACGACCCGGTTTGCCAGCCCCATGACATAGGCCTCCGCGGCCGTGACGGGACGCCCGGTAAGAATCAGATCCATGGCGCGCCCGATACCAATAATACGCGGCAATCTTACGGTGCCACCGTCAATCAGCGGCACCCCCCAACGCCGACAGAAAACGCCAAAAATAGCGCTCTCTTCTACGATCCGCATGTCACACCACAGCGCCAACTCCATTCCGCCCGCGACTGCGTAACCCGCGACGGCCGCGATAACCGGTTTGGTCAAAATCATGCGACTCGGTCCCATCGGACCATCGCCAAAGGTTTCCAATCGATTGCGTCGCGACTTGTCCGCCAGGGCCTTGAGATCGGCACCGGCGCAGAACGCACCATGGGCACCGTAAAACACCGCCACCCGTGCTTCATCATCCGCGTCGAACTGTCGAAACGCTCGCGCCAATGCCCGCGCAGTGGGGCCGTCAACCGCATTACTCGCTTCCGGTCGGTCGAGCACCACGGTGGTGACGGGTCCATTTTTCTCGATGGAAACACTCATGTTTACCCCTGGTTTCACGAGTTAATTAGCCGCCGGGATGAATATTGCGCACGCACGCCGCTCAAATTAGCACCCGCACGATTAAACTTACAGCAGTCCAGTAAGTTACCGCAACCCGGTTATGTCCGGCATTTTTTATAGGAATGGTAAGGCAGAGTGCCTGATTTCTTATGCGAGTTACAATCCAATCAATTGCAGACGGGCAAATAACACTGGCTTACAAATCCGCGTCCGCAACAAACTTGTGCAATATGCCGTTGCGCAGATATTTTTTTAAGTACGCGCGAGCCGCAACGAATTTACACCGCGATCGTTGCTGACGCCAAACAGGTTCACAGCAGCAAGCGTCGAATATCTCCCAGCAATGCAACCAGATCCGTCATAAAACGTCCGGCGTCGCCGCCATTGACGACACGATGGTCATAAGAAAGCGATAGCGGCAGCATATTGCGGGGCTCGAACTCGCGCCCGTTCCACAAGGGTTTTAGGTGTGCCTTTGACACACCCAGGATGGCAACCTCCGGCGTGTTTACTATGGGTGTAAAACCCTTGCCGCCAATCGCGCCGAGGCTCGAGATAGTAAAACAACCACCCTGCATTTCGTTGACGGTAAGCTTCCCATCCCGCGCTTTAGCGGCCAGTTCAGCAACATCCTCCGCCAACTGCCACAGGTTTTTTTGATTTACATCCCGTACCACGGGCACCACCAGACCGCGCGGGGTATCAACCGCCAGACCGATATGAATATAGTGTTTTTGTGTGTAGTGTTCGCCGTCGCTGTGCAGAGAGCGGTTCAATACTGGATTATTCGCCAGCGCCACCGCGCAAGCTTTCAGAATGATCGGCACCGGTGTCATTTTTATACCGCGCGCTTCCCCCTCAGTTTTGAGGGATTGACGAAACGCTTCCACCTCGGTGATATCGGCATCGTCGAACTGGGTAACATGTGGCACGTTGAGCCAGCTGCGGTGCATATTGGCGGCGGTCAGTTTGCCGATTTTGGTCATGGCAACCTGTTCGACCTCACCAAACTGCGCAAAGTCGATATCCGGAACGCTGGGAACTGCGGCGCCGCCAGACTGTGGCCCCTTGATACGCTGTTTCACAAACCGGTGGACATCGTCCTTAAGTAAACGACCGCGCGGGCCGGTGCCACTCACCTCCCCTAACTCGACGCCTAATTCTCGCGCCAATTGACGCACTGCGGGCCCAGCGTAAATTTCCCCGTTGGCTGGGGATTTGCCATTTGGCGCAGGCGTGGTATTCACCGGCTGCGGTTGTGTGGGTGCCCTGGTTGCAGCGCTTTTCTGGCCGCCGCCACGGTTTGTAAATCTGTCCTGATCACCATCCCCGGGGACATCCTCGGCACCCGCGTCGGCGACCGTATCGGTTTCACTCTCTGCGGGTGTTGCCGCTGACTTTTTGTGCGCTGGTGTCTCTGACGGTTTTGTTGGTGAAGCGCTAACTGCGGATGTTTTTTCTTCCGGCACAGATGCGGGCTGCTCTGCCTCGCCACTGACTTCGATCTCCACCAGAGGCACGCCTTCCTTGTCGATGCGCTGCCCTTCGGTTGCCAGTATGGCGACAATTTTACCCGCTTTGGTGGCGGGTATTTCCATGGTGGCTTTATCGGATTCGAGAACCACGAGGGTGTCGTCCAGAACCACCGTATCCCCAACAGAGACAGGGATTTCAATTACCTCTACTTCCTCCGCACCGCCCAGGTCTGGAACTTTGATAATCTCAGTGGCCATCTGTTACCGCCCTGTTGAACCCTGCCATTGTGCAATTTCCTGCAGTGAATATTTTCAATGTCAACCGTTGTGCGCCGCCAGGTTCCGCTGGAACCCAGTGCGTTTAAACATCAAGTGGGTTGGGTTTATCCGGGTCGATACCCAGATCAATAATCGCTTTGGATACCACACTTTTTTCAATCTTACCCTGCTGACAGAGCGTGTACAGTGTAGCGACCACGATATAGTTGCGATCCACCTCAAAAAAACCGCGCAGTTTACTGCGCGTATCACTGCGCCCAAAGCCGTCTGTACCCAGCACAAAATAGTCGCCTGGTATAAACGCGCGCAACTGTTCTCCAAAGGATTTGATGTAATCAGTAGCCGCGATCACCGGGCCGGGCCGCTCACTCAATTGCTGGGTAACGTAGGGAATTTTTGCCTCGGCCCCGGGATTCAACATATTCCAGCGAACCGCTGCCTGACCGTCCCGCGTCAGTTGGTTGATACTGGTGAGACTCCAGATGTCCGCGCTCACCCGGTATTGACGGGCCAGAATTTCTGCTGCTGCCCGCACTTCATTCAGAATTGCGCCAGCGCCCAATAGCTGCACCTTGAGTTTACTTTTCTTGCCCTCTGCCAGCAGATACATACCACGGATAATGCCTGGTTCGGCACCCTCCGGCATACTCGGGTGCACGTAATTTTCGTTCATTACCGTAATGTAATAAAAACAATTCTCCCTGGCCTGGAACATGCGCTGTAAGCCATCCTGAACGATGACGGCCAATTCGTAGCTGTACGCCGGATCGTAGGTGCGACAGTTGGGAATGGTGTTGGCCAACACATGGCTATGCCCGTCCTGATGCTGTAACCCCTCGCCGTTCAGGGTGGTACGCCCGGCCGTGGCGCCAATCAGGAATCCCCGCGCCTGCATATCCCCGGCAGCCCAGGCGAGATCGCCAATGCGTTGAAAACCGAACATGGAATAAAACACATAGAACGGAATCATGGGGTAATCGTAATTGCTGTAGGCGGTGGCCAATGCCATCCATGCCGACATCGCCCCGGCTTCGTTAATACCCTCCTCGAGAATTTGTCCTTTTTTATCTTCCTTGTAATACAGAATTTGATCCGCGTCGTGGGGCACATAGCGCTGTCCCGCCGAGGAATAAATACCCAACTGGCGAAACATGCCTTCCATACCAAAGGTGCGGGCTTCATCGGGCACAATCGGAACAACGCGCGCACCGATTTGTTTATCCTTCACCAGATTGGAAAGGATTCTGACAAACGCCATGGTGGTGGAAATTTCGCGCTTGCCGGTGGTTTCCAGTTGCTTCTGAAACAGTTCGAGAGGCGGTGTTTCCAGCGCCTCGAAATCTTTCTGCCGGGCGGGCAGGACACCGCCGAGACGGGCGCGCTGGGCGCGCATGTAGGTCAGTTCGGGGCTATCTTCCGGAGGGCGGTAATAGGGTACCTCCTCCAGCTTGTCATCGGGGATGGGCAGGCCGAAGCGATCGCGGAAATTTTTCAGGCTGTCAATATCGAGTTTTTTCACCGAGTGGGTATCGTTGGCGGCTTCCCCGGACTCGCCCATGCCATATCCCTTGACGGTCATGGCCAGAATCACGGTGGGATGGCCAGTGCTTTGCATTGCCTCGGCATAGGCGGCATACACTTTGTACGGGTCGTGGCCGCCGCGATTGAGGTACATGATGTCCTTGTCGCTCAGACCCGCCACCAGTTCCGCCAGTTCGGGATATTTGCCGAAGAAATGTTCTCGCGTGTAGGCCCCGCCGTTGAACTTGTAGTTTTGCAACTCGCCGTCGCACACCTCGTCCATTCTCTTTTGCAAAAAACCCTCTTTATCAGCGGCAAAAAGTGGATCCCAGAAACGTCCCCACACCACCTTGATGACATTCCAGCCGGCACCGCGAAACGCACCCTCCAGCTCCTGAATAATTTTGCCGTTGCCGCGCACCGGTCCATCCAGACGTTGCAGGTTGCAGTTCACCACGAACACCAGATTTTCCAGTTGTTCGCGCCCGGCCATGGAGATCGCGCCAAGAGTTTCCGGTTCATCGCATTCACCGTCCCCCAGAAAGGCCCAGACCTTGCGATCATCCCGGGGCACCAGCCCGCGGGCGGACATATAGCGCATCACGTGTGCCTGATAAATCGCCTGGATCGGCCCGAGGCCCATGGATACCGTGGGGAACTGCCAGTAGTCAGGCATCAACCAGGGATGGGGATAGGACGACAACCCGTTGCCATCCACTTCCCGCCGAAAATTATCCAGTTGCTCTTCCGTGAGACGACCTTCCAGAAAAGAACGTGCGTAAATACCTGGAGAACTGTGCCCCTGGTAATAAATCAAATCCTCCAGGTGCTGGTCGTTACGCCCGCGAAAAAAATAGTTAAAACCGACGTCGTAGAGGGTTGCCGCGGAGGAAAACGTAGCAATGTGGCCACCCAGGCCCTCGTGATTTTTGTTGGCGCGCACGACCATCGCCATGGCATTCCAGCGGATCAGCGAGCGAATGCGGCGCTCCATAAACAGGTCGCCCGGCATACGTTTTTCCTGGGCGACGGGAATAGTATTGCAAAACGGTGTGGTGATAGAGCCCGGCAGAGGTATAGCCGCGGCCGTCGCGCGATCCAGCAGCTGTCGAATCAGGAATGCCGCGCGCTCTTCGCCCTGATGTTTGATAATGGCTTCCAGGGAATCCAGCCATTCCTGAGTTTCGATTTGGTCCAAATCCTGCTGCATTTTGTCATCGACCTTTGTTGCGCATCACGAATATCGTCGGACTGGCGTCACTGCCATCTATATTACCTAACTAAACCTTACCAGACTGGAAATAAACACCCATGATGGGTTGCACCCGACGAGGTAGAGGAGGGTCAGCATAATAATGTAGTATTTCTACATGTTCAACCAATAAATACCGCCAACGCTTGTCGAGCCCGCTCGGAGAATTAGACGTCACTCGCTATAAATCGGCTATTATTCGTGGTTTTTACCGATTTAATCCCGAAAACCACAATATAGTTAAACTACATATCTGCGGCTGTTCTGTGCCTGCCGACCATGATTATTGGGGATAGTGGTAATAGCCATCGTTTTCAGCCCGCAACCCATCGCGCCCCATGCCAGCGTCCGGTAACGTCCCGTCCTGGGTGGTCAACCACAACCCACGGCGCTCCCCAAGCAGCACTGCGCGATAGCGGGCCAGCAGGTTCTCACCCGTGGTGGCGCGCACTTGCGCCCCCAGCATTTGGCGAAAATCAAAATCATTGTAGTTGAGCATCAGGGATTCCTGATGCCTGCCGATTAACTCGGCAAGACTTTTCGGAAACTCTTCCACATGGGTCAATACGGACTGCCGGTGTCGTTCAATCTCCGCTTCGCTCATCCTCTCCAGGGTGGTTGCGAACTGGTCGAGAAAATCGTCCACCTCCTTCATCAACGGCCCACTTCTGACCACCGGAGATTGCACGTAGAGCAGCAGGCCTGGCACGCGATGCAGCGGCATGATCCGACTGCCCACCACGTAACCCAGCTGTTTTTCCGTGCGCAGGCGCGTGTAGAGGGGCGCATCCAGCATATTTTGTAAAACCGCGAGTTCGGCCCGCTCCCGCAGGCTATCGGTTTCGGCCTGCACATACAGCACCACACTGCTGTCGGCATGCTGCACCGGAATACTGAGGCGTGGGGTCGCGGTGGCGCGGGGCAACTTGACTACCCGATAATCGAGACTGGCATCACCCTCCCCACCGACCCGCAATGCCTCCAGCACCGCCTCCACCATGCTTTCCACCTCGCCGCGCGCAAGGGCACCGCCACCGTAAAAGCGCCCATGTCCGCGTCGGAAAAAGCTCTCCACATAATCCAGCAACTCAACGAGATTTACCGGCTCCAGTGCATCGGCCAAATCCTCCGGGCGCTCGGCATCGGTCAGTTGCGGTGGCAGCTCGGTGAACAATTGTCTGATCGGCCACTGTTTGTCCGTATTGCGCCATTCGCGAATCAACATGGCTTTGACGCGCGCAAAACGCGTGGCGTCCGCCTCCGGTTGACGCAGCGCGGCGAGGATTTCGTTCAGCAGCAAGGGTTGCTTGTCGGTATATCCGTCCAGTGTCAGCCTTATGCCATAACTCTCCCGGGACAGACCGAAATCCAGTCCCGCGAGATGCGCGGGATAAACGCGGGGATTGAGCTGATCGCGCACCATGGCCAGATACAGCTCCGCCAGTGCAGCGTTGCGACGACCCGTAGCCATCGGCGTGACAAGCTGCGCGATAAACCCGGCTTTGGGGGACCCGAAATAGGTGTCTGCGTAATGCCAGACCCTGGCCTGCGGATCGTCTCGCACCAGTTGTGGCTTCGCCAGCCGGGAATATGGATCCGCTTTTTGCACGTCGATTGGCGCTGCAGCCTGATCGGTATCGTGGGCCGACACTAACAAATCATCGCCCTTTTGCCTCTTTTCCGACGTACTAAACCGTTCGGGAATAAAAGGATTGGGTTGCGGCAGGCGCAGCGCGGTCGTCCCGGCATTTTGCCAGGCGGCCACGTCTTGAGGGGCCACATCAGTGATTCGATAGGGGGCCCCGTAGCGCATCGACACCCGATCGGTATCAGTGATTTCCGGCGCCATCAACCCAAGCTGTACATTGCCGGGCACCAGATAACCGAGATAACGTGTGACCAACTCAGCGTCAAAACGATCCAGCAGATAAGGCCCACGCACAGCTTCCTGGGTGGGATAATCGTGCATGAGCGAACTCAGGCGCTGCGCGTAACCGAGAGGGGGGTGTTTTTCCAGAAAGCGAAATTCCACCTGTTGTAACTGCGCCAGCTCGCGATAGCGCCAGGACACAATCCCCTGCGCACGTATTTGTTCGGCCCAGGCGAAAAACTGGGTCAAAATTTCTGGGTGCCGTGCCACCCCTGCTGGCGTTAAACCAATCGTCACCGAAAAACCCGCGCCAACACGGGAATCATAAGCCAGCCCCGCACTCAGGGATTCCGCCAGCCCTTCGCGTTTGAGCTGCGCCAACAAACTGTTCGCGCTCTCGTCTCCCAATAAGTGGCCGAGAAACGTCAGGGGTTTTTCCCGCCAGTGGGCCGCTATACTCGGCACCGGGAACAACAAACTCAACTCCCGTTGCTCCTTTTCCGGTGTCATCAATACTTTATAGGGCAGCGCTTCGGCAAATAGTGGGATCTCCTCGCTCGGTAGCGTCACCTCGTGATTAGGTATGGCTGCAAACCGCGCTTGCACCGCCGCCTGTAGCTCATTTAAGGGCTCGCGTCCCAACACCACCAAAGTCATCAGATTGGCAGAATAATAGCGCTGATAAAATGCCAGTAAATCGTCCCGCACCGAGCGTCCCGGCCGATCGGCCAGGGTGGTGAGATCGCCGACCGAAAACATTGACAGCGGGTGCTGTGGATTTACCAGCTCGCGCAAAACATCCCAGGCGCGATGGCTATCGTCCTTGATCTTCAGACGATACTCGGACTCCACTGCATGTCGCTCCCGGTCGACGTAGGCTGCGTCAAAGCGCGGCGCCACAAAAAATTGGGAAAATCGATCGAGAGCCGGCACCAGATGGGCCGCGTCAATATCAAAGAAATAGTTGGTCTCTTCGAGGCTGGTGTAGGCATTGTGGGCACCACCGTGAGCACCGATAAATGCCTGATACTCCCCCGGTTCGGGATATTTTTCAGTACCCAAAAACAACATGTGTTCGAGAAAATGCGCCAACCCCTCGCGCTCTGGAGGGTTTTGAAAACTGCCCACCCGAACACTGAGTGACGCGGCGCTCTTATCGGTATCCGGGTCGGACACCAGCAATACACGCAGGCCATTATCGAGGGCTAGCGCCCGGTACTGGCGCTCGTCATTGGGACTGCGATACACCGGCTCGGTTGCGACGCCTTTCGTCGTCACTACTTCCGCGGTGGAACCGCGAGTCCACCACTCGGCGTCACGGCTATTTTGCTCCGGGGCCTGACTGCTATCGCAGGCGGCCAGCGCCAGCGCCGCACATACCAACCAATAACGGCGCAACCAATATTTCATATCACCTCGACGGATAACCATGGAGTTCAACTTTCGGGATTATAAGACTCGAGCCTTAAACGGTCTTCTCGTGCTGTGGCCAGGCGTTGTACAACGCCTTGATCAGGGTCGCCAGAGGAATGGCGAAAAATACCCCCCAAAACCCCCATATGCCGCCAAAAACCAGCACTGCCAGTATGATGGACAAGGGGTGCAAATTGACCGCCTCTGAAAACAACAGGGGCACCAGGACATTACCATCGAGAAACTGGATAACACCGTAAATCACCGCCAGCCAGATAAATTCATTACCCCAGCCCCATTGAAAGTAGCCGACGACCAGAATCGGCACGGTGACGACCGCCGCACCGATATAGGGTATCAGCACGGACAAACCCACCGCCAGGGCCAACAGCGCCGAATAGCGTAAACCCAGCGCGAGAAAGCAAAAATAGCTGACCACACCAACAATCAGGATTTCCACCGCCTTACCGCGAATGTAATTGGCGATCTGCGCGTTCATCTCACTCCATACCGCGCGCATTACCGGTCGCCGCTCTGGTAGCAGATTAGCAAACATAGTTATTAGTTGTTGCCGATCCTTAAGAATAAAAAACACCATCAACGGCACCAGAATCAGATACACCAGCAAGCCGATAAGATTGGGAAACTGACTGACTGAGAACGTGAGAGCCGCCTCCACAAACTTGCGCGCCTCCGCATTGGCGTAGGTGGTAAATTCCACCAGGCGCTCTTCCGAAATCAGGTGGGGATAACGTTCCGGCAGCAACTGCAAAACTTCCTGCCCACGTTTGAGCATGCCGGGGATTTCGGCTAGCAGGTTGCTGGATTGGTGAATGACCATCGGCACCAGAAAAATCAGCACCAGTACAAACAACCCAACAAATGCGGTAAATACCATCACCACCGCGAGCAAATGAGGCACCCGCCAACGCTTCAGGAAATTGACCGCGCCCTGCAACAGGAAAGCAAAACCCAGCGCCGCAATAATCGGCGCCGCAATGCCACCCATGGTGATCACTAACACCAGCCCCGCCAACAACAAAAGCAGTAATAACACCGCCTCTTCGTCGGCGAAATACCGGTTTACCCATGTTTCCACCACTCGCCACATAATTACTCACCCGCACTTGGTAGTCGGTTGTATTCCAAATAGTTTCGTCTGGCCTGCGATTGATCCAGCAGCGCGTATCCACTGGGTCGCACGCACAATCGCGCCACACGTGCCCGCCGACAACAACAGCGCTGCGTTCGCCAGGTTCAGCGGAGCAACCAGTGACACTCGCCCGCGCCGCACTTGATCCGTCCGGCCAGATATCCCCACCCCGGCAGTGAACCCCTGCGCCCGGAATGTGTCGAAAGCCTGCACACTATAGGTTAGTATCAGAACGTATATGTTACCGGATTAAAAATAGCAGCGTGTTATCTTTTCTTGCCAAACCCCACACTGCCCTCGCGCTCTGTGTCGCACTGGTCCTGGGTGTCGGCGCTGGAGCGCTACGCGCTGCCAACGACATTCAACTTCCGATTCTCGGCGACACATCGTCGGGGGTCATTTCCCAACAACAGGAATATGAGCTGGGCCGCGCCTGGCTGCAGTTATTTCGCAGCCGAGTACCCACCCATCGCGACCCACAATTGCAGGACTATCTCGAACAACTGTTGTTTAAACTGTCCACCCACAGCGAACTCGCGGACCATCGTCTGGACCTGATTATCGTTAACAACCCCACCATGAATGCGTTTGCGGTGCCCGGTGGCGTCGTGGGCGTGCATACCGGCCTGTTTCGCTACGCCCGCGATGAACACCAGCTAGCATCGGTCCTGGCCCACGAACTGGCGCACCTTAGCCAGCGCCATTTTGCCCGCCGCGTGGCACAACAACGCGCCAACACCATGCCCATGCTGGCCGGCATGCTGACCGGACTGATTCTCGCCGCTACCGTCGGCGGCGACGCCGGTATGGCGGTGCTGGCCACCACGCAGGCGGCGGCGATCGAGAGCAGTTTGCGCTATAGCCGCCAGAACGAACAGGAAGCGGACCGCCTCGGCCTGGAAACTCTGGTGCGCGCCGGCATGGATCCAACCGCTGTGGCCGCAATGTTTGAACGCATGATGATCGCCACCCGTTATACCGGGCAAAGACCTCCGGAATTTTTACTGTCACACCCCCTGACCGAACAACGAGTTGCCGACGCGCGCAACCGCATCAGCAAATATCCCAAACGCCAGTACGAAGACAATCTCGAGTACCAGTTGATGCGCGCCAAAGCATTAATCGGCGTCGATCAAAATGCGCAAAAATCGGCAAATCGCTTCAACAGCGAACTCGAAGGACATAGCTATTCACCACCCGCCGCCCGTTACGGTCTCGCGCTGTCGCTGTCGGCTCTGGGTAAACACCGGGAGGCGCGAGATGCCCTGCGCCCACTGCTGGACAGCGAGCCACAACGCCTGACTTACCAGCTTGCGGCCGTGGAAATTGAACGCAACGCGGGTGCCAACAGCGCGGCCCTGGCGTTGATAAAACCCCTGATAAAATCTCACTCCAGTCATTACCCGTTGCAAATGGAACTCGCGGAAACGCTGCTAAAAGACAATCAATACTCAGCTTCCCAAAAAGTTCTGGCGGATCTAACCAGGATTCGCCCAGCGGATCCAGATATATGGTTTGATCTGGCGGAGACCAGCGGCCTGGCGGGAGATATTATTCAGGTACATAAGGCGCGCGCGGAATATTATTTACTGGTGGGCGTGTTCGATAAAGCGCGGGATCAGCTGACCTACGCGCAAAAACTGGCCGAATACGATTTCAAGGAATCCGCCATTATTGCGCAGCGGCTGCGCGACCTGACCGCCATGGAAGAGAAAGCCAAAAAACTATAGCGGTGGTTTGGCGCGGCCTGTACGCTAATCCTGCCAGACTGCTATTATCGCTCCCATATTACGCCCTGCCAAAATTGAACCCGCAGTTACAGCCACCATGAATATTGCCAATCTACTGGAAAAATCGGCACGCACTTATCCGGCACTACCCGCGCTGGCGCGTGGGGCGCACCCCTACTGCGACTATCGGACCCTGTACCAGCGCGCCGCGTCGATTGCCCACCACCTGCGCCATACATTGCGTTGTCAGCCGGGAGATCGCATCGGCATCATTTCGAAAAACTGTCCAGAATATATCGAAATCTTGTTCGGCATTTTGCATGCCGGTCTCGCCGCCGTGCCCATCAATGCCAAACTGCACCCCGAAGAATGGGCCTATATTCTGGACAACAGCGGCGCCCGTCATGTTTTTAGTTCAGGCGATGAGCCCGACACAACCGCGCCAGCCACCTCTGCTGCAGATGCAAGCCACAGTTTTAGCGCTCAGCTCGCGCCATTGCCTGGTCGCATACCCACCCTCGAATCCATTATCGCCCTGGGCTCCGCCCCCTATCGGCAATTGCGCGACGGCTCGGCGTTACCCCTGCAGGACACTGCCCCGAATGATCTGGCGTGGCTGTTTTACACCAGTGGCACCACTGGTAAGCCAAAAGGTGCCATGCTTAGCCACCGCAATCTGTTGACCATGACATTAAGTTACTTTGTCGGCGTCGACTCAATTGCCGCTGACCACACGCTGCTGCATGCAGCTCCCATGTCCCATGGCTCCGGGCTATATACGTTTCCATTTGTGGCAGCGGCCGCTCAACAGGTGGTATGCGGCAGCGCGAGCTTCGACCCGCAGGAAATATTTGCACTGTTACAGCACTACCCGAACGTCTCCATGTTCGCCGCTCCGACCATGGTCAAACGCTTGGTGGACGCGCCGCCCCCGACAAGCAGCGGGATTACTAATTTGCACACGGTTATTTACGGTGGCGGCCCGATGTACGTGGCGGATATCAAAGCAGCCATGGCCAGATTCGGCAATAAATTTGTACAAATCTACGGCCAGGGTGAATCCCCGATGACCATCACCGCCCTGCCAAAAAAAGACCATGGTGGGCCCGAAGGACCGGCTAGCGACGCTATTCTCGCGTCCGTGGGCACCGCGCAGACTGCGGTTCAGGTACGTATCGTCGATGCGGATGGACAGACATTGCCACCGGGAGAGGTCGGCGAAATTCTGGTGAAAGGCGATACGGTGATGCTCGGCTACTGGCAAAACCCCGAGGCCACGGCCAGTACCATTGTCGACGGCTGGTTATACACGGGGGATATGGGCACGTTAGACGAACAGGGTTACCTGACCCTCAAGGATCGCAGCAAGGATCTAATTATCAGCGGTGGTACCAATATTTACCCGCGGGAAGTGGAGGAGGTATTACTCCAGCACCCAGTCGTAGCAGAGGCGTCGGTGATTGGCAGGCCCCACCCCGAATGGGGTGAAGAAACTATCGCGTTTATTGTGTGTAAACAGCCCTCCAAATCGGAGGATCGCGTCGCACTCACCACCGCCCTCGATCAATTCTGTCTCGCGCATATGGCCCGTTTTAAGCGTCCCAGGGAATACCATGTGGTGCCCGAACTACCAAAAAATAATTATGGCAAAGTGTTGAAAACCGAATTGCGCAAACGTCTCAATTAACCGCAAACAGACACCGCACTTAAACGTAAGTCTGTGCCCTGGCAAGAATACGCTGCGCCTGAGTGTAATGCGGTTTGTCCAGCATGATGCCATCCAGCCCAACGACTCCAAGTTCGGGATTGGCGTCAAACGCAGCGACTACTCGCTGCGCCCAGGTCAACTGTTCCGCGCTGACAGAAAATGCTGCATTGATAATATCCACCTGGTTGGGGTGAATCGCCATCATGCAGGTGAACCCCGCCCGGCGCGCCCCGACGCTGGCATTGCGCAGCCCTTCATCGTCCTTAAAGTCTGTAAATACCGTGTTGCAGGGTTCGATACCGGCCGAGGCAGCCGCCGCCAGGCACAGGCTGCGGGCCGTGCGAAACAGGTCATCCCAATTGCCATCCGGCAACCGGTGGGTTTCCGCGCCCACATCCGCAGACAGATCAAACTCCCCCCAACTGACATAGGCCAGTCGTTTACTACAATCGGTTAACCCGCCCAAATTAAATAATGCTTGCCCGGTTTCCGTGCCGATCACCAAAAACTGTATATGCCCCGGCGACACACCTTCGCGTACCTCGAGGGCGCTCACGTAATGATCGAGGCGAATAACGTCCTCGCGGGTACGATATTTGGGCAGCAGCAGATAATCCGGAGCGCCGCCAACCACCGCGGTCAGATCGTCGAGGGTCATATTTCCGTCCAGCGGATTGATGCGCACCATTAATTTTTTGCTACGCGAACCAGGTGGATGGGCGTCGAGATATTCCCGCGCCAGCTGACGCCCCGCGGCCTTGCGCCCCAGCGCCACCGAATCTTCCAGATCGAGAATCAGCCCATCCGCATTGGTAGCGGCACCTTTCGCGATTTTCTTTTCGCTATCCGCTGGCAGAAACAACATTGATCTCATGTGCTCACCTTATATTGTGGCCACTGCCTTAATTGGCGTTTTTTGCGATCTTCAGGCTTTGGGGCGCACGGCCATCAGCGCGGTGCGCTTAACCGTGGCCACCAACTCGTCCCGTTGATTAAACCCTTCGTGCAGAAAATTAACGATTCCCGAATCGTCACGGGACTTGCTGATACGTTTATCCAGCACCGTGGTACGGGCGCGAATGGTATCACCGTGAAAGACCGGGCGTGGAAACGCGATATCCGTCATGCCCAGGTTACCCAGCGTAGTGCCGAGGGTTAGCTCGGTGACCTGAATACCGACTACCAGGGCAAGGGTAAACATGCTGTTCACCAGCGGCTGGCCGTAGATACTTTTCCGGGCAAATTCCGCGTCGATATGTAGCGGCTGGGTGTTCATGGTCATACAGCTGAACATCATATTGTCGTACTCGGTGACGGTACGCCGCACCTCGTGGTCAAACACTCGTCCTTCCTCAAACTCCTCAAAGTACAAACCCGCCATTTCTCACCCCCAGCGTGGCCAATGTTAAAAACAGAGGCGAAATTGTAGCATTATTGTATTACCTATTTTGTCGACCATGGGCTAACCCAGTACAATCCATGGCTACCTCTACCCATCTGAGTAGCCACGATGAATGCCCAGTCCAACGACGCTCTTGTCCCCGAATCGTCCGCCGCCAAAACCTGTAGCCTGGCGGATGCGATCCTACGGCGACGCTCCGTGCGCGGTTTTTTACCGAAGCCGGTGCCCCGCGACACGCTGCGCGACATATTCACTCTCGCCCAACAGGCCCCTTCAAACTGCAATGTGCAACCGTGGCATGTGATTGTTGGGTCTGATGCCGCCTTGCGCAGCCTGCGCGACAAGCTGGTAAACACCGTTGTTTCGGGTGTGCAACCCACGCTGGATTTCGCCCGCACGGAACAGTTTGAAGGGGTTATGCGCAAACGCCAGATTGAAACTGCGGTTGAGCTGTACGGCAACATGAATATTCCCCGAGGTGATAAGGAGGGTCGCGCCCATGCGGCGCTGCGCAATTACGAATTTTTCGACGCGCCCCACGCGGCGTTTATCTTTATGCCAAAACACTTCGGTGAAACCGTCGCCCTCGACGTTGGTATGTATGCACAGACCCTGATGCTGACTTTTGCCGCCTACGGTATCGGTTCCTGTGCCCAGGTCAGCATCAGCAGATATCCGGATGTGGTGCGCGAACACTTTCAGGTGGACGCGAATCTCGGACTGCTGATGGCGATTTCGTTTGGCTATGAAGACGTCGGCGTGCCCGCCAACAAGACTCGTGTACCTCGCGCACCGGTTGACGAAGCCATACATTTCATCAGCTAAGTAGCGAACAGGGTCTGAACCAGGCGCGCTTTACTTATGGCGGCGCCGCATTTGCTTTACAAATCCGCCACCAAAAAACTTAAGCATGCCGACCAGCGGGCGCATGTCCCATGCTATATCCTTACCGTCCCCCATGCGCTCAATTTGTACGCAGTGCCAACCCACATCCGCAAAACTGTTCAAATGACGAATACGTCGGTTCTCGCTGTGGGGCGCAAACCACTTCTTACCCAGCGCCAGATCGATATCTGCAATACGAGCCCTGTCGAAATTACCGGCCAGAATTTTTGCCGGCAGCTCCGGCTCGGATGACAGCGGCCGACCGAGACCAATCAGATCCGTTACTCCGTTTGACACCGCCTCTTCCATGCCACGCAACGTGCGAAATCCCCCGGACACCATCAGCGGCACCGAAGACACTTGGCGAATTTTTTGCGCCATCTCGGTAAAATAGGCCTCGCGTTTGGCGGATGCTGCGGAGAGTAACGGTTCGCCGTTGTCCGTGGTATTGCCGAATTCATCCAGTAGCGCAAGCTGCTCATAGGTGCCACCCGACAACTCGATAAGATCGACGCCCTCTTTTTCCAGCCAGCCAATGACGGTGCGCGAGTCTTCCTCGGAAAACGCCCCCTTTTGAAAATCCGACGAATTGAGTTTAACACTGACCGGGAATGCCGGACCCACCGTTGCGCGCACCGCGCGCACACTTTCCAGCAAAAAGCGCGCGCGATTTTCCAGTGCGCCACCCCACTGATCGGTGCGTCGATTGACCAGCGGCGACAAAAATTCGCTGATCAGATAACCGTGCGCGCCATGCAATTGCACGCCGGTAAAGCCGGCTTTTTTGGCGATGCCTGCGACCCGCGCGAAGCGTTCGATAATGCCGAAAATTTCCGCCTCAGTCAGCGCCCGCGGCGTACCGTGCACCCATAACATATCTACCTTGACCGCGGATGGCGCCAACGGTGTGCGACTGATATAGGCAGGCGACTGGCGACCGGGGTGGCTGATCTGCATCCACATCTGCGTCGCGTTTTGCGCGCCCGCCAGTGCCCAGGTTTGCAACAGATCAAGATGATCTTCGTTTTCTATCACCACGTTGCCGGGGCGTTCCAGGTAGCGGTGATCGACCATCACGTTACCGGTGACCAGCAGGCCACTGCCACCCTGCGCCCAGCGCTCGTAAAGACGACACAATTCGGGCGTCGGACGATCCCACCGGTCCGCGAGACCCTCGGTCATGGGCGCCTTGCCAAGGCGGTTTTTTATCGTTACTCCACAGGGCAGGGTAAACGGCTCACAAAGAATACTGGACATGGTGACAGCTCGCGGTTAGTTAATTTTAATATTTTTCCCAGGCAAACAGGGCAGGTTTTTTCTGTAAAAAGCGCGTCGTGGCCGCGCGATAATAATCGCTATCCGCGCACAGTGCCTGACCCATGGATTCAAGTTCTGAGATTGCCCAGTGGTCGCTATGCAACGACTGATTAAGAATATTTTTGGTGATGCCCAACGCCATGCGCGGCGCGTCGAGAAAACGTTCCGCAAAGGCCCGCGCCGTCGCCACTACTGACCCCTGCTCCACAATTTCGTACACCAGGCCGAGCTGCTGCATTTCCTCGGGCTCAACGATCCTGGCCGTAAACAACAAATCTTTGGCTTTTTGTAATCCCACCAGACGCGGCAGCAGATACAGACATCCCAGATCGGGAATCAGACCGGCCCGTAGAAACACCGCGCTAAACCTTGCGCGCGGAGTGCAAAATACAAAATCCGCAGCCAGTACGAAGCTGAATCCACCGCCAAATGCCACACCGTCCACGGCGGCTATCACCGGCACTTCGAGATTCACAAGCTCCTCTATCCAGATGTGGGTGCGCCGCACCCGTTCCCGCCGCGCCGCGCCACTCGGTGCTTCCTGCAACGATTTCAAATCGCCACCCGCACAAAAGGCGCCCCCGGCACCGGTCAACACCAACGCTCTGATGTCGCACTTTTCGCGAATATTCAGTAACACATCCTGAATTTCCAGGCGCATCACCAGATCGAGAACATTGCGCTGCTCAGGCATATTCAGTGTTAATACGCCGATGCTATTAAGCACCTCATAGGTCAATGTTTTATAGGTCACAATGTTTATTTTTCCCCGCCCGCGCGTATCGATTCTGCCGCGCGCCACCCAACCATCAATCTGGACATATCATACCCGCCGCGCCACATCAGCTCTAATCCAGGGTTTGTGCGAGTTGTTGCTCTCTGAACTTCAACATCCGCGCCAATGGCACCATCGCGCGCGCGCCAAGTTGCGGGTCAACGACGATTTCATTGCTGCCCTGCTCCAGCGAGGTCAGCAGATTTTTCAGGTGGTTCATGGCCATCCACGGGCAGTTGCCACAACTGCGGCAGGTCGCTCCGTGACCCGCAGTGGGCGCGATAATCAACTCTTTATCCGGCGCCTGTTGCTGCATTTTGTAAAAAATTCCGGCGTCAGTGGCGACGATAATTCGTTGGTTGGGCAGGTCGCGGGCGGCCTGAATCAACTGAGACGTGGAACCCACTGCATCGGCCAGGGCCACCACATTATCCGGCGACTCGGGGTGCACCAGAAGCGCGGCATCGGGATACACCTGGCGCAAATCGAGCAGCGCCCGCGCCTTGAATTCTTCGTGCACAATGCAACTGCCATCCCACAACAGCATATCGGCACCGGTTTTCTTCTGCACATAGCTGCCGAGATGTTTGTCCGGCGCCCACAGTATTTTTTCGCCACGGCCATCCAGATAATCCACCACGTCGAGGGCAATACTTGACGTCACCACCCAGTCCGCGCGGGCCTTGACCGCCGCCGAAGTATTGGCATACACCACCACTGTGCGCTCTGGATGCTGGTCGCAGAATGCGGAAAAGGCCTCCGCAGGGCAGCCGATATCCAGGGAGCAGGTGGCCTCGAGAGTAGGCATCAGCACAGTTTTTTCCGGCGTCAGAATCTTCGCCGTCTCGCCCATAAATTTGACGCCAGCAACCATAAGCGTGGCCGCCGCATGCTGTTTGCCAAAGCGTGCCATTTCCAGAGAATCTGAGACAATGCCGCCCGTTTCTTCGGCGAGACTTTGAATGGCGGGGTCGGTGTAATAGTGCGCGACAATAACCGCGTCGCGCTCAATCAGCAGCGCTTTGATACGCTCGCGATAAAGCTGCTCCTGCTGGGGCGAATCGGCTTGCTGCAGGGGTAGTCGGTCGAGATGTTGCTCGACAATCTCGCGCAGGGCGGCGCCATCAGCCGCGGGGGTAAGTTGTGCGTCAGTGTGAATCATAGTGCGTCGAAAACTGGCAATAGTACGCAGCATACTAGCATAGTAAGCCACGCACTAAAGCCCCGTGACGCGTTACAATCGGCGGTTAAAAAAAGCCTCCGCGCGGGAGGCTTGTGTAATTGGTGGGCCGTGCTGGATTCGAACCAGCGACCAATTGGTTAAAAGCCAACTGCTCTACCAACTGAGCTAACGGCCCCGAAGAGGCGCATATGTTACGTATGGGGAGTGAAAGGTCAAGGAATAAATCCCTTTACGTAGCGGGTAGGGTCACAAACACCTGCATCGCTAAAGCCCTCGCGTCGTAAACGGCAGCTATCGCAGCGCCCACAGGCCAAACCTTCCGCTGTAGCCTGATAACAGGAGACGGTCGCACTGTAGTCCACCCCCTGACCCATACCGGTGCGAATAATATCCCCTTTGGTGAGAGCCATTAGCGGCGCGTGGATTTTTACCGGGCGCCCCTCTACACCGGCCCGGGTGGCAATATTGGCCAGCTGTTCAAAGGCGGCGATAAACTGCGGCCGACAATCCGGGTAACCCGAATAATCCACTGCATTGACGCCAATGAAAATATCTCTTGCGTCCAGCACCTCGGCCCAACCGAGGGCAATGGCCAGAAAAACCGTGTTGCGTGCGGGCACATAGGTTGTAGGAATCCCCGACGTGGCATTCTCAGGCACCGCAATGCGGGTATCGGTCAAGGCTGAACCACCGATACTGCCCAGATCCAGAGATACTTCCTTATGAACACAGGCACCCATTGCGGCACTAAGCGCCCGAGAGGCGACCAATTCGGATCGATGGCGTTGGCCGTAGTTATAACTCAATGTGTAACAGGCATAGCCCTCACTGCGGGCGATTGCCAATACCGTTGTCGAGTCCAGACCACCCGACATCAAAACCACTGCCTTTCTAGCCTCCATTGTTGCTCCCATTCTGGTCTATGCCGCACGGCGCCGATCGTTACCAGCCATCGGAACCAGCGCGTCAGCGCCCCGCAACGTCGCCCCACACCTGCTTGTGCAATTGCAACTGCATGCGCACCGGCAGATGATCGGCGAGAATCCAGTCCGCGAGCTCCCGCGGTGACAATTGACCCTGACTCGGCGAGAAAAGAATTTCGAGATCTGTTTCACCCAACCCGAGTTCATCCAATTTCATCCGCGCCCAGTCGTAATCGCGACGATCACAGAGCACAAATTTCACTTCATCCCGTGCTTTGAGCAGCGCAATATTACTCCACAGATTGCGCCCCACTTCCCCGGAACCAGGAGTTTTTATATCCAGAATCACCACCACCCGCGAATCGACGGCGGCGACGTCGAGGGCGCCGCTTGTTTCCAGAGATACCCGGTAGCCCGCGTCACACAGTGCGTTCAGCAATACCAGGCAGGCGGGCTGGGCAAGAGGCTCACCGCCAGTCACCGTGACATAACGGGGTCGGTGACTGGCCACTGCTTCCAGAATAGCCTCCAGGGCGACCTTTTCGCCGCCGTAGAACGCATATTCTGTATCGCAGTAAGTACAGCGCAGGGGGCACCCGGTGAGACGCACAAATACCGTGGGTAGCCCAGTGGTACTGGTTTCCCCCTGCAGGGAGTAAAAAATTTCGGTGACCCGCAGCGTCTCTTGCGCCATGGACAGTCCATCTGGAAAGGGGAAGTGGCGATTTTAGCGGAATTTGGCGCCGCAGGCTTGGTGGCTAGAAGTTTTCCTTTAAATACGCCTGGGCCAACCGTGCCGCATTGCTGTTACCAGCGGCGACACCCGTAAGGATCGATTTGGCCTTCGCCTTATCGCCCTGCAAATGGTAAACCTTGCCCAACTTGAAAGCCGCATCCGGCGCTTTGCGGTGCTCTGGGTAGCGGTCGACAACTACAGAAAAAGCCTTGCTGGCGTCGGCGTACTGGCTCTTCAGTAAATAAATCTCTCCCAGCCAGTAATAGGAGTTAGGCACGTGCTGGCCGTCGGGATAATTGCCAATATGGCCCTTAAAAGCGCTTACCGCCTTGTCAATCTGCCGCTCCTTGACCAGATTGTAGGCCGCGTCGTAAGCCCGCTGTTCCGCATCGCTGGCCTGCCCACCAGGGGCCGACTCTGAAATAGCCGGTCCGGTATTGCCGGTTGCGCTGTCAGAAAAATCTGCCTCACTATCGGCTGCCGCGCGCTCGGTCTGCTCCACCGGGCCACCGGTGCCGCTGCCGCCCCCACTAAGGCGACTGTCAAGGTCGAGATAATCCTCCGACTGACGCTTCTTTAGCAGTTTCAGTTGGTGCTGCTGCTCTTCGAGCATGCCGCGCAACTGACGCACTTCGTCTTCGAGAATTTGTAGCCGGTTATACGTATCCGTGGCCTGCGCAGGCGGTGCTGCGGTCGTTCCGTAGCTGGTGTTTGAGACGGGAGAATTATGCTGCCGTCCCAGTTCTGTGACCGGTGCCGGTGCTGCTGCGACGGCAAGCGCAGCCGAGAAAAGCGGAAAAATAAGCAGGTTACGCAATGGCTGTATCCTGTCGATTAAAAACGTGGTCGCCGCCCCTCGGACAGCGACCACGCCTGTTCATCTTACGTCAGATGTAACTTACTTCAGCTCAACGCGACGATTCAACGCCCACGCGCCTTCGTTGCTTTCCATCACTGCCGGGCTTTCTTCACCATAGCTGATGACTTCAACCATGCTGCCGTTAACGCCTTGCAGTGCCAGGAATTCGCGCACCGCGTTCGCACGACGCTCGCCCAAAGCCATGTTGTATTCACGAGTACCGCGCTCGTCGGCATGGCCTTCCAGGCGGATGTTTACCGGCCGGGCGCGCAGACGCTCAGCGTGCAGAGTCAACGCCGCTCTCGCTTCTGCTCGCAACGTAGCCTGGTCAAAATCGAAATAAAACACGGTGTCGATACCACCCGCGTCGTATACCGATCCACTCAAGCCATCGTCTGAGACTGCGCCAGTGGCGACGCCGCCGGTGCTCGCGGTAGGTTGGGGTTCAGTGGACGTGCTGGAACAAGCACTGACCAGCAAGGCCATTAACGCAACTAACAAACCAGATTTAACATTGTGACTAATCATCTCTATCTCCTGTGGTCTCCCTTTTTAGTTGGAGCGTTGTTTTGAAAAAACGGCGTACTTTACCTGATTCTTTTAGCGCCCGCTATAGTTCTTTTAACGATACAACTACTGCCCGCTATAGGTCTTTAGCAGGGGCGACCAGGCTGGCTCGCGGACGTCCCCCTGGCGGGACGGCAAAATATACCGCACCCGGCTGTCCAGCGATACCGCCGCCAACACGCCCTTACTGCCCTGCTTGGTAGCATAGATCAGCATGGCCCCATTGGGGGCAACCGTCGGCGACTCATCCAGCGCCGTCTCGGTTAATGTGCGCATTCTACCGCTAACCAGGTCCTGGGTGGCAATCAGGTAGCGACCATCGCGGCGGTGCACCAACACCATCGTCCTGCCATCCGGCGCAATCTGTCCGCGAGAATTGTAGGATCCTTCAAAGGTTAGTCGCTCTACCGCCCCAGTGCCAATTGTTAGGCGATAAATTTGCGGCGCACCGCCGCGATCGGACGTAAACACGATCGCTCGGCCGTCGGGGGTCCAACTCGGTTCCGTATCAATCGCAAAGTGGTGGGTCAGTCGCGTAAACGCCCGGGTGACCAGATCGAACAGGTAAATCTCGGGATTACCGTCCTTGGAGAGCACCAGCGCCAGTCGGCGGCCATCTGGCGACCACGAAGGCGCGCCATTCAACCCGCGAAAGTTGGTCAACTGCTCGCGATGGGCATCCACCAGGCGCTGCCGGAAAATTGCGGGGCGCCGGGTCTCAAATGACACGTAGACCAGCTCCTGGCCGTCCGGCGACCAGGCGGGCGACATCAGGGGCTCCCGGGACTCGAGCATCAGGCGTTCGCGGGCACCGTCCGCATCGGAAATCATCAGGCGATAAGTGATCTGTCGATTCGCCGCCTGAGTCGCCGTCACATAGGCCAGCCGAGTCGAAAACGCACCGGGAATACCGGTTATCGCCTCGTAAACCGTATCGCTAATAAAATGCGCGATATCCCGCAACTCCCGCTCCGAACCCTGCACCATGCGCGTAAACAGCATGCGCTCGCCGTTGACCTCCAACAAACTGAAGGTGACCTTGAGACGCCCGTCGAAATCGCGCACCACCTCGCCGACCACCACGTATTCCATACCGACGATGCGCCAGTCCCGAAAATAAACTTCCTTAGCTGTCGCCGGATAGGACAGCATATTGATTTTCGACATGGTTCTGAACAGGCCACTGCGATCGAGATCGGCAGCCACAATATTGCCAATGTCTTCACTCAGACCGCCGCCACCGCGTAGCGTCATGGGCACCACCGCAATATTGGTGGGCTTATCCAGGCCGCGGGTAATTTCAATCGCCAACTCCGCCACTGCGGGCGGCGCTAAAAACATCGCGGCGAGCAGCCAGCGTGCACACAAATTTTTACTCACACACCACCTCACTGTCTTAAGTCTTCCGGTCTGAACACCAGTTTAAAACGCCGAAATTGCCGCTCGAACGTGGCACGGGACGTATTGGCCAGTTCCTGTAACCGTTCGAAGCGCTCCACTTTATACACCGCCTGTTCAGCAGCCCGGTCAAATGCGCCATTGCCGCTGGAACGGGTCACCACCACGCTAATCACTCGTCCGGTAGGTGCCAGCTGAATTTGCAACTCGACCTGCATGCCATTACGCGAGCTCGGGGGGCGACTCCAGTAACTGCCAATCAGCTCCTGAATATACGCCTCATAAGTACTCACCAACTCGCTCTCTTCGAGCGATTCGGAGACTGCTTCCTCCTGACTGATGGCCCGCGCCAGTTCAGCCTCGCGCACTTTGCGCAATGCTTCCTCCTCTCGTTTGCGCTGCTCGTCAGCTTTCCTTTTCTGATCCTGCTGGCGCTTCTGCTCAGCCAGCTTGCGCTGCTGATCCTGCTGGCGTTTTTGTTCCGCCCGACGCGCAATCTCCTGTTGCTGCTGTTGCTCTTTTTGCCGGTCGACCTTGGGGGGCGGTGGAGCTGGCTGGGCAACCGGTTTTGCGACCGGTTTTGCCTTGGGAATATCCGCCAGGAGTGACGCCTGAATATAGCGGGGCTGCACCACATCGCGCGGGCGATATTCGGGCACCCACCCCCAGATCAACAGCACCAGCAACGTCCCGTGCAGCGCCACACTACACAAAATCGCCGTACCGAAGGAAGACATTTTACCCATAGGACTATCAGCGCCCACGGCCCCGTTAGCGACTCGGCCCCGAGGGGTCGGTTACCAGACCGACACTCGGCGCGCCAGCATTTTGCAGTTGCGCCATCAGCTCCACGACTTTGCCGTAACCCACATTCCTGTCGCCCCACACCAGCACGGGGGTTTCCGGTTTCTGGCGCAGGACTTTGCCTACCTTATCGATAATTGCGGCAAGTGGTTCCTCGACGTTTTCGCCGTTGCCCAGGTCAATAAAAAAGGTGCCATCCGCCATCAGCGATACGATCAGCGGTTCCTTGTCCTTGTCATCGAGTGGTGCGGCCGGAGCCTGCGGAAGGTCTACCTTCACGCCCTGCATCAGTAGCGGTGCGGTGACCATAAACACAATCAGCAACACCAGCATAACGTCGATATAAGGTACGACATTAATGTCCGCAACCAGCTTGCGCTTGAACTTTCGTCTACTCATGGCGTTCAGTCGCTGTGCACTCGCCGGTGCAAAATACTCGAAAATTCCTCCGCGAAGGTTTCGTAAGCACTGTACAGACCATCGGCGTGAGCAGAGTATCGGTTATAGGCCAGCACCGCCGGAATGGCCGCAAACAAACCCATCGCAGTGGCGATCAGGGCTTCGGAAATGCCCGGCGCAACAGTGGCCAAAGTAGCCTGCTGTACCATGGCCAGACCGCGGAACGATTGCATAATGCCCCACACAGTGCCAAATAGCCCGACATAGGGGCTGACCGATGCGACACTGGCGAGGAACGGCAAGTGGGCGTTGAGCTTTTCCTCTTCCCGGGACAGGGCCACCCGCATGGCCCGTTCGGTGCCTTCCATCACCGCGTCCGGATCCGCATTACCCTGTTGTGTTAACCGATTGAACTCGCGAAAACCGGAGCGAAACAGGTTTTCAACACCGTCGATACTGTTACTGGATTTGGCTCTCGCGCTACCATCCCGGTACAGTTCATTAAGATCAACCCCGGACCAGAACGTATTTTCGAAACGGCGCAGTCCCGCTCGCGCAGTGCGCAAATACAGGCCGCGCTGGACAATCATCACCCAGGACACTATCGACGCGACAAACAACAACAGCATCACCATCTGTACTGGCAGGCTGGCGCCGACCACCAGCTCCCATAACGACAACTGTTCAGTCACTGTTTTCCTCCACCGATTTTACCGTGCGCGCGCTAGCGCTAAGTGTTAATAAATACTTTTTCGAGCATCGCAGTCGGCATCGCGACCGGGCGCATGGTGGCACGGTTAACGCACGCCACCTTGACCCGCGCATCGCACATCAGTTCCGTCCCGCGACACACTGTCTGATCCACCACAAAATAGGCGCGACCATACTCCGTTCCCTGTGCAGTAGCTACTACCTGATCGTCCAGACGCGCAGATTTTTTATAATTTATTGACAAGGAATGTACGACGAATATCAGATCGTCACCCCAAAACGCCGGGCTCGCAAACCCGAAGCTGCGCAACCATTCCGAACGGGCGCGCTCCATGTACTTGAGGTAGTTGACGTAGTAAACGATGCCCTGCGCATCGGTATCTTCGATATAGACCCGAATGGGCAGGCGAAATTCGCTCATCTTCCTTTTAGATCCGGGGTATTCGTAGTATCCAGCAACGCCTGTTGACGGGCGACCTCACCGGGCATCTGCAAACCAAAGTGCTCGTAAGCCAGGCGTGTCACCATCCGCCCGCGGGGCGTTCGCATCAGGTATCCCTGTTGAATCAGGTAGGGTTCGACCACATCCTCCACGGTACCTCGCTCTTCGCTGAGTGCGGCCGCCAGACTGTCGACCCCCACCGGACCACCATCGAACTTATCGATAACTGCACGCAACAAACGTCGATCCATTTGATCGAACCCGGAGCGATCCACCTTAAGACGATCGAGGGCATTATCCGCCACGCTATCGGTGATCGTGCCGTTACCCTCAACCTCGGCGAAGTCCCGCACCCGTCGCAGCAACCGGTTGGCCACCCGCGGGGTACCGCGGGAGCGACGGGCAATTTCCACCGCTCCACGCGCTTCGATTTCAACCCCGAGAATAGCGGCCGAGCGGGTCACAATGGTGGTCAGCTCCTCCACCGAATAGAATTCCAGCCGTTGTACGATGCCAAATCGGTCCCGCAGCGGCGAAGTCAGCAGACCCGCCCTGGTGGTGGCCCCCACCAGAGTAAACGGTGGCAAATCGATCTTGATCGAGCGCGCGGCAGGACCTTCGCCAATCATAATATCCAGCTGATAGTCTTCCATGGCTGGATAGAGGATTTCCTCCACCACCGCACTAAGGCGATGGATCTCGTCGATAAACAGAACATCGCCCGCCTCCAGATTGGTCATCAGCGCGGCCAGATCCCCCGCCTTTTCCAGCACCGGGCCGGAGGTCGACTTAAATTTTACCTGCATTTCATTGGCAATAATTTGTGCCAAAGTAGTTTTACCCAACCCTGGCGGACCAAATATCAGGGTGTGATCGAGGGGTTCGCTGCGCTGGCGGGCGGCGCGGATAAAAATATCCATTTGTTCACGCACCGCCTGCTGGCCAATGTACTCGGCCAGGTAGAGGGGGCGGATGGCGCGATCAAATCGCTCCTCGGACTCACTCGCATCGGGCGCTATCAGGCGGTCTGTTTCAATCATTATCAATACACGGTTGACGGGTTAAAACTTCGTAACGGGGCTAGGATAGCTGGCACACTACTTTTTCACTACACTTTTCAATGCCATTCTAATCAGCGTTTCGCTGCTCGGCACCCCGTCGCCTTCCGGTAGCGCCGCATTCACCATACGCGCCGCCTCCTGAGGTTTGTAACCGAGGGACACCAGCGCGCTTTCGGCGTCCTGCACAATCTGGGCGCGCCCCGGCTGCACCCGGTGATCAGGATTTAAAGCCGCGCGCGGCGTCTCCCAGTCCGCAAGTCGGTCTCGCATCTCGACTAACAGGCGCTCCGCCGTTTTCTTGCCAACCCCCGGAAGTCGCACCAGTGCGGCGGTATCATTGGTTTGTACGCAGCGCACAAAATCCGACACAGTGACGCCGGATAAAATAGCCAGAGCCATTTTCGGCCCCACCCCGTTAACCTTGATCAGTGCGCGAAACAGCTGCCGCTCATTAGCGGCACTGAAACCAAATAACACCTGGGCGTCCTCACGCACCGAAAAATGAGTGACTAACTGGACCTGTTGTCCCTCGTCTGGAAGGTCAAAAAACGTATTCAGGGAAACCTGAATTTCATAGGCTACGCCCTGCACGTCAACCAGCAATGTGGGCACTTGTTTTTCCAGTAGGGTACCGCAAATCCTGCCTATCACGTGGCGCTCCTGTTTTGCGTGGCTACCGTCTACGACCTACGACCGCGTGCGAACTTGCCGCTGCCCTGAACTGATACCTGCCCCACGGAATGAGCATGACAAATCGCCACCGCAAGCGCATCGGCGGCATCCTCCGAGGGCGCAGCGGGCAGGTTAAGCAGGCGCATAACCATATGCTGAATCTGCTCCTTATTGGCAGCGCCGGTTCCCACCACGGCCTGTTTGACAGTGCGCGCACTGTATTCGGCGATCGCCAGCTGCCCGTTCACCCCGGCCACGATGGCGGCGCCACGGGCCTGCCCGAGACGCAACGCGGCACGCGGATCGCGGGCGAAGAACACCTCTTCAACGGCCATTTGCTGCGGACCATAGGTAGCAATAACTTCACTCACTCCCTGGAAGATAATACCCAGACGTTCCGGAAGTTCAGCTTTTTCAGGGAGGCGAATAATGCCGCTGGCGATGTAGCGCAAGGAGGCGCCCACTACGTCGATGACACCAAAACCGGTGCGGCGCGAACCCGGATCAATCCCCAACACAACCGACATCGGCATCCCGTGCGACACAAAGATAGGGCAGTGTTGCAACGGTGGGCACGTCCGTCAAGCGCTTGGCAAAATACGCGACAGCCATTTGCAACAACATCTGCGGCCCCGAGCGCCCCCGACCAAATCGTTAGGGATTCAGTTAATCCGTACACAGTGCAATTTATTGCCGCCATTTTGCCACGCCGCCCCCGTATCAGGAGAGCTGCGCCAGTACGGCAGCGGGAATATCCGCGTTGGAATAGACATTCTGCACATCGTCGAGCTCTTCCAGGCTGTCGACTAATTCAACTATTTTTGCTGCATTCTCCAGGTCAACCGCGACCGTGACCGCCGCACGCTGCAAAACTTCGGCGTTTTCAAACTCCAGACCGATGGCCGACAGCCGGTCCCGCACCGTGGAAAAATCTTCCCAGGCAGTAATCACCTCGATTGCAAGATCGTCGTTGACGACAACGTCTTCAGCACCAGCCTCAATCGCTGCCTCGACAATACGATCCTCGTCCGCACCGGCGGGAAAGCTGATCTGGCCGACGCGGGTGAACAGGTAGGCTACCGATCCATCGGTGCCAAGATTTCCACCGCGCTTACTGAACGCATGACGCACATCGGATACCGTGCGATTGCGATTGTCCGTCAGACATTCCACCAACACCGCAACGCCACCAGCGCCATAGCCTTCGTAGGTAACCTGTTCGTAGTTTTCTCCCTCGCCAGTGCCCGCACCACGCTGGATCGCCTTATCTATTGTGTCCCTTTTCATATTGGCGCCGAGGGCTTTATCCACCGCGCTGCGTAATCGCGGATTATCTTCCGGCGACGCACCACCAGTTTTGGCGGCCACCACCAGTTCGCGAATCAACTTGGTAAACTGTTTGCCGCGCAGCGCATCCTGCGCCGCCTTGCGATGCTTGATATTTGCCCACTTACTGTGTCCCGCCATACCCTCAGCCGTTCTCGTTAATAGGCCCGCATCGATATTCAGGGGGTTTCCCGCAGGCGGATGTGGAGTTCGCGCAATTGCGCGCTGTCCACAGTGCCAGGGGCATCCGTTAACAGACACTGCGCGCTCTGGGTTTTGGGAAAGGCAATAACATCGCGGATAGACTCCCCGCCAACCATCAGCATCACCATGCGATCGAGGCCAAAAGCTAGCCCGCCGTGGGGCGGACAACCGTACTTGAGAGCGTCCAGCAAAAAGCCAAACTTCTCCCGTTGCTGTTGCGCGTCGATCTGTAACAGGTTGAACACCTCCCGTTGAAGCGCCTGGTCGTGAATACGAATGGACCCACCCCCTAATTCGGTGCCATTGAGCACCATATCGTAGGCCCGGGACAACGCCGCACCCGGGTCAGCCCGCAACGCCTCGACTGAGCAGGACGGCGCGGTAAACGGGTGATGTAAGGCGGTCCAGCAACCATCATCGCCGCGCTCGAACATCGGAAAATCCACGACCCACAGGGGCGCCCATGTGGCGGTGTACAAATTCAAATCCGCGCCCAGCTTGCAGCGCAGTGCCCCAAGCGCTTCGCTTACAATGCGCCCCTGGTCGGCACCGAAAAAAATCAGATCCCCATTCTGGGCCCGCAGCCGCTGCAGCAATTGTTCCCGCACCGGTAAGGGCAGGAATTTTATAATCGGCGACTGCAGTCCTTCCTCCAGGTGTGTGCGGTCGTTGACCTTTATATAGGCCAGCCCGCGGGCGCCATAAATACCGACAAATTTGGTGCAATCGTCGATCGCTTTGCGGGTCAACAGGCTGCTGCCGCCCGGGACCCGCAACGCCGCCACCCGCCCGGCAGGGTCGTTGGCTGGTCCCGAAAAGACTTTAAACTCAACATCTTTCATCAGGTCTTTTACTTCGACCAATTCCAGGGGAATACGCAGATCGGGTTTGTCGCTGCCGTAGCGCTGCATGGCTTCGGCGTAGCTAATGCGCGGAAAATCCCCCAGCTGCACATCCAGCAGTTCAGCAAAAAGCTCGCGAATCATAGTTTCGGTGATCGCCATGATGGCCGCTTCGTCGACGAATGACGCCTCAATGTCGATCTGTGTAAACTCAGGTTGCCGATCAGCGCGCAGATCTTCATCGCGAAAACAGCGGGCAATCTGATAATAGCGATCAAATCCTGACACCATGAGCAATTGCTTGAAAAGTTGCGGCGACTGCGGCAACGCGAAGAATTTGCCCTCGTGGGTACGACTCGGCACCAGGTAATCCCGCGCGCCCTCCGGGGTAGCACGGGTAAGGATGGGCGTTTCGATATCAATAAAGTCCACGCTTTCGAGATAGCGCCTGACGACGCTGGTTACCCGCGCACGAAAGCGCAGATTGTGCTGCATTTCCAGGCGGCGCAAGTCGACATAACGGTGGCGCAGGCGCACATCTTCGCCGACACGTATATGCTCGTCCAGCTGAAACGGAGGCGTGTCGGCGGCATTGAGGATGTCTATCTCTACGCCATAGATTTCGATTTCGCCAGTGCGCATATCCGGGTTGACCGTCTGCGGCGTACGTGCCCGCACGCGGCCAGTAATCTGCACCACATATTCGCCACGCACTCGATCGGCGGTCGCAAAATGCGCACCGCTGTCCGCGTCAAAAACGACCTGAACAATCCCTTCCCGGTCTCGCAGGTCGATAAAAATAACTCCGCCGTGATCGCGACGCCGGTCCACCCAGCCACAGACCACCACCTCGCGATGAATATCGTCTGAACTGAAATCTCCACAATAATTTGTGCGCATATGCCATTTGTTCCAATTTTTTAAGGTATTGCCGCGACTCAGCTCTCTGCCGCCGCTTTGGGGGCTGCGGGTGCGGGCGCAGTGGCCGCCGCGCCTCCGCCACTCGACTCACCAGCACTTTTTTTGCTGTCGTGGCCAGTGCCGGCGTCCCCGGCCAGGTTGCGCTTTTTATCCCCGGTTTTGAAATCGGTTTCGTACCAGCCGCCGCCACTCAGGCGAAAAGCACCTGCGGTCAACTGCTTCTTCAGGGCCGCTTTGCCGCACGCCGGGCACTCCACCAATAAACTGTCACTCACTTTCTGAATAGCCTCCAGGAAGTGCTCACAATGGGTACAACGATATTCGTAGATAGGCATAAACTGTATTCACCTCATCAGATATTCAGACCAAACCAACAACGCACTACCGTCGCTTCTGCACGGGGCTACCACCGGGCCAGCGCCCAACCCATCAAGTGCGGCCTTATCGGGTATAAACGGCGGAACTCTTGCTGCCTAAAACATCGCAGCGGCCGCCAACCCGTTTTCGGGGACCGCGACCCCCCAGGAAATTTATCACCCCGCTAGCAAAATGGAGCGCATTATACCTCACCACATCCACCCCTTGTAGGCGCGAGCCGCGACCCATTCAAATTAGTGCAACGCCCCTGCAACAACTACGGAGCAGCTATTTTTTAGCGAAACAGGCGGTTTTTTTCCTGAAACTAGTTGCTTGCGCGGATGGGATGCTATATATATAGCGCTGGTTGCAGTTGCACGTTTCGATTCCTGTCTCGGGCAGCGTGTATTTCCAACAATAACTGACATTAACTTCATACCATTCAGGTAACGAAAAAGGGAACTCTCTTATGGCCGCAAAGAAAGCTACCGCGAAAAAATCCACCGCCAAGAAAGCACCTGCCAAGAAAAAGGCAGTTGCCAAAAAGGCTCCTGCTAAAAAACCCGCCGCTAAAAAGAAGGCACCTGCTAAAAAACCCGCTGCAAAAAAAGCCGCTAAAAAGGCCGCTCCCGCTGCGGCTCCGGCGCGCAAGACCTCGCCCATTAGCAAAAAATACACCAAAACTCAGATACTCAATGACGTTGCAGAGCGCACCATGCTGACCAAGAAACAGGTTGATGGGGTTCTCGATGAACTGAGTTCCCTGATCAACCGGCACATCAAGAAAGGCGGCGCTGGCGAGTTTACCCTGCCAGGTTTGCTAAAAGTCAAAACCGTGAAGAAACCCGCCCGCAAGGCGCGTAAAGGCACGAACCCGTTCACTGGCCAACCCACGGTATTCAAGGCGCGTCCCGCCAGCACCGGTGTCAAAGTCCTTGCGTTGAAAGCGCTGAAGGATATGGCCAACTGATCCTTTCGCTGAGTCAGGAAAAAACCCCGGCATGCCGGGGTTTTTTTATTCCGCCGTTAAAATATCATGCACTGGTAAAATCTGCTCCCTCTAGATGATCAGCGATCAGGCACTGTCTTTCCAGGAGCATGCCAGCCGGATAATCAAGAGGCGGCACCGCGCCCCACACCGGTGCAGGCCAGGCGGGGTCACTGCGATAGCGCACGATATGGTGCAGATGCAACTGCGGCACCACATTGCCGAGGGCTGCAATATTTAATTTATCCGGAGAAAACAGTTCGCTAAGAGCGATAGCCAGACTGCTGGACTCGTCCAGCAGCTGTTGCCGGTCCCGTGCACCCAGCTCGTATATCTCCTGAATTGCCACGCGGGCAGGCACCAGAATACACCAGGGGTAGTTGGCATCCTTGTTGAGCAGCAATAGACTCAGTGGAAACCGCCCCACCAGCACCGTGTCGCGTTGCAACCTCGCATCCAGTTCAAACATCGCTTAACCTCGCTCCGGCTATGGTGGCGCAGCATTCACAAAATAGCATCGGCAAACGCGCCTGTTTCGCCGTTGCAACTGTACCCGGAGACGTGGTGACCGTAAAATGCCACCTGGCCCAACCCATACCCACACCACGGAAAACAACCATCATGCGCGCCAGTCAGTTCTTGATCGCCACCCTAAAAGAGACTCCGGCTGACGCCGAAGTCCCCAGCCATCAACTGTTGCTGAGGGCAGGCATGATTCGCAAACTCGCCGGTGGTCTGTACACCTGGTTACCCATGGGACTGCGGGTGCTGCGCAAAGTAGAGCACATCGTACGCGAGGAACTGAACGCCGCCGGTGCACAGGAACTACTAATGCCGGTAGTACAGCCCGCCGAACTGTGGCAGGAATCAGGGCGCTGGGAACAATATGGGCCAGAATTACTGCGTATTCGCGACCGTCACCAGCGCGGCTTTTGCCTGGGGCCAACCCACGAAGAGGTGATAACCGACCTGGCGCGCAACGCCTTGCGCAGCTACAAGCAATTACCGGCCAATTTCTATCAAATTCAAACAAAATTTCGAGACGAGATCAGACCCCGGTTTGGCATTATGCGGGCCCGGGAATTTATTATGAAAGATGCATACTCCTTTCACATTGATCAGGCCTGCCTGCAAAAAACCTACGATCTGATGCACGCCACTTATTGCCGCATCTTTACGCGGATTGGCCTGGAATTTCGACCCGTGATCGCGGATACCGGCAGTATTGGCGGTAGCTATTCTCACGAATTTCACGTTCTCGCCGACTCGGGAGAGGATGCCATTGCCTTTTCCAACAGCGGCAGCTATGCCGCAAATATTGAAATGGCCGAGGCCATTCCTCCATCCAGCCGGCGTCCAGCGGCAACCACAGCGATGACAGAAATCCCGACGCCTGGCACGCACAGCATCGCGGACATCTGCGATTTACTGAATATCACCCCGCAACAAACGGTTAAAACGCTGATTATTCAGGGCGGCAAAGACGACTCATTGATCGCGCTGATAGTGCGCGGCGATCACGAGGTGAACGCCGTCAAAATCGAGAAACTGTTAGGCCTGGGGACGCCCATGACCTTCGCCAGCGATGATCAGATTCGCACCGCGCTGTCCTGTAGCGCTGGTTCCCTTGGCCCCGTGGGTTTACCTGTCCCTGCACTGATTGATCACAGTGCCGCCCATCTCGCGGATTTCGTCTGCGGCGCCAACCGAGATGGATACCATCTGACGGGGGTCAACTGGGAGCGCGACTGCCCCCTCGGCCAGGTCGCGGATATTCGCAACGTAGTCGCCGGAGATCCGAGTCCGGATGGTAGCGGTACCCTGGATGTAAAACGCGGCATCGAAGTCGGCCATATCTTTCAACTCGGCACTAAATACAGCGCAGCGCTGCAGGCGACAGTGTTAAATCAGGACGGTCGCGAACAGATCCTCACCATGGGTTGCTACGGCATCGGCGTCAGCCGCATTGTCGCCGCGGCCATTGAACAGAACCACGATGCCAAAGGCATAATCTGGCCGCAAAGTATCGCACCGTTCCAGATGGCGCTGGTGCCGGTTAACGCACATAAGTCCGAGCTGGTGCGCACCACCTGCGAGAACCTGTACCAGCAGTTACAACAGGCCGGGTACGACGTATTGCTCATGGATGAAGAAAAGGCGCGACTCGGGGTTATGCTCGCGGATATCGACCTGATCGGGATACCGCACTGCCTGGTCGTCGGGGAGCGCGGCCTGCAGCAGGACGGGGTTGAATACAAAAACCGGCGGGACGATGCCAGTATCGATGTGCCACTCAAGGAGCTTATGCCATTTTTAGAAGCACGAATTTTAGGTTAAATCTGTGCGCATACAGATACGATTTTACGGAGTTTATTAACGAACAGAATTCGGTGCTGCACTCTCCGACGCCAGACTGATCAACGCAGCGCTACTGCAATTGCTTTGGGCCGCGGGCGCGATCATCGACCACAATAACTGAACTGTTTTGCGATCAAAACGCCAGGGGTCGGAGAAATAACGGTTTTCACCCAGGGGTTCACCTGCGCTACTGAACCGACCGCGTACCCCCCACAGACCGCGTGCGGGATTGGCGTCGTAGCCATAACGCAGATCAGAAATTTCGACCCAGTAATCGCCTGCACGCCGCTCTATACGCTCTGACGTTATGCCGTTGGCAAACCAGGTAAAAATTTGGCCATGGCGGCTGGCACGAAATTTTTCGAGCAGTGGGTGGCGCTGGCGCTCGGCACTCTGCCACTGAATCAGGCACGGCGCGCTGACGTCCACATAGCCGACGCGCACCTGCTCGCCGGTGCGTACCACCACGCGCCGTACCGGCATTTGCAACAACGTGGGAAATGCCTCCACCTGAGCCCGCGCCACACCTTCATGCGTCAACTGGGACCGCGCCAGGGCAATCGCCTGATTATTCTGCATCCAGCCCCACACCAGGTATTCACTGGACAGTACCAACATCACCAGCGCCACCAGCCAACCGAGGGTTTTGGCGTAACGGGCAATGAGCAAGCCAAGCAATAAGGTGCCGGTATAGACAGGTTCAATGATCGGCACGGCATTCCAGGCGAAACGCCGATCAGAAAAGGGAGCCAGTAATTGCGTGCCGTAAGTGGTACAGGCATCGAGTAGCGGATGGGATACCAGCGCGAGCACAAACACCGCGAGCCAGGACGCGAGGGGTTCGAGTGCGCCGACGCGATTGCGCCATCGCCAATACAACCAGCCACACAGTAAGCCCAGCGACAGCGCAAACACCAGCGAATGCGTCAGCCCGCGATGCCACTGCAGCTGCGCCATTTCATCGGCCGCAAAGACGCCATAGAACACGTCGATATCGGGAAAAGCACCGGCAACGGCACCCAGTGCAGCGGCGCGCATCCCGAGCCTGCGCCCACCCACCGCGCGCCCAACCACCCCACCCAACAACGCATGTGTGAACGGATCCACGCCCTTAACCCGTCACCGCACAACACGACATGGAAACACCGCGCTCTCGGGGATTACAGCCGTGCGAGGCGCAGTTCCCGGAGGTGCTCCACCACAAACTCAAGCCGATCCTGACCCCAGAAAATATTTTCGCCAACCACGAAAGTCGGAACACCGAAAACCCCTAGCGCGTCGGCCTCTTCATAATTAGCTTCGAGTTGGGCCAGATTATCCGGACTGGCGCTTGCCGCCAGCAATTCTTCAGGATCAAGTCCGATGCGGCTGGCGATTTCGCGTAACACATCCGGCTCGCCGATATTTTTGCCTTCCGCCCATTCGATACGCATGGTTTCCACGATATATTCCCGCAGCACCCCTTTCTCCTGCGCGAACAGGGACGCGGCACCCGCAGCGGTGGGCTCGGTTTCGATAGGTGGCGGCGTTACCGGGATGCCCATGCGCCGGGCAAACCTCGCCAGATCCTGCCGCGCCAGCGGCACCTTGCGCTTGGCGCGATCCGGCGCGGAGCGCAGTCGCCAGCCGCCCACCGGTCGCCACTGCAGATTGGCGTGAAAATCATCGACTATGGTCCACAACGTCTTCGACGCCAGATAGCAATACGGACTGCGGAAATTGAAATAGAGCTTTACATCGACTGCTTCGACCATCGTTTTTGCCTCACACAAATTTCATGGTGACATCGCCGAGGTGCTGGTAGCGCACCACGATCGAATCGCCCGCGTCCACGGCCACCGCCGCGGTGATGCCCCCCGTCATGACGAAACTGCCCGCCGGCAACGTCTCGCCGCGCTCGGACAACATATTCACCAGCATTGCGACACTCGCAGCCGGGTTGCCCAGCACGGCAGCCCCGGCGCCCAGCTCCACCACTACGCCGTTTTTCTCCATCACTACCCCCAGAGTACGCGTATCCACCGCGTCCACTGGTAATGGTCGGCCACCGATCACAAAACGCGACGACGACGAGTTGTCGGCAATCACGCTGGGTAAATCAAACTTGAAGTTCTGATAGCGCGAGTCGATGATTTCCACCGCAGGCACAATAAAGTCGGTGGCCGCCAGCACATCGCCAATATGACACCCCGGCCCGGACAAATCCTTACTGGTGACAAATGCGATCTCCGCTTCCACCTTGGGATGAATCAGTTCCTTGGTGTTAATTTCGCCACCCTGGGGCACACTGAAATAATCGGCCAAAAACCCATAACAGGGTTTGTCGACACCCATCTGCGCCATTTTTGCCCAGGAAGTCAGACCCATTTTCATGCCGACGATCCGGGTACCACGCGCCTCCTTGCGCGCGCGAATAGCCCACTGAATATCCAGTGCCTCGGTAAAGGTCATGTCGGGATACTGGTCGGTGACCTTCACCACATCCCGCGCGTCCAGTTCGGCGTTTTCCAGATGCTCCGCAACTTCAGCGATTTGTTTTTTGGTCATTGCCATCAGGATGCTTTCCGTTCTTTTGCCATAGTCAGTGCAATATCTTCGATCATATCTTCCTGCCCACCCACCATTTTACGCCGCCCCATTTCCAGCAGTAGTTCACGGGCTGGAATACCGTATTTTTGCTCCGCGCGTTTGGCAAACAGTAAAAACGACGAATACACGCCTGCGTAACCCAACGTCAGGGAATTGCGGTCGATGCGTACCGGGAAATCCATAATTGGTGTCACCAGATCTTCCGCCACATCGGAAATTTTGAACACATCGACGCCAGTTTCAATACCCATGCGGTCACACACCGCAATAAATACTTCCATTGGGGTATTGCCAGCGCCGGCGCCCATACCACCGCAGGCGCAGTCGATGCGATTGGCGCCAGCCGCCACTGCAGCGATAGAATTGGCAACGCCCATAGCCAGGTTGTGGTGCCCGTGAAAGCCGAGCTCGGTCTCTGGATTCAGTTTATCTCGCAGCAGGGCAATGCGCGCCGTCACATCATCCGGCAACATATACCCAGCAGAGTCCGTCGCGTAGATGCAATTTGCACCGTAAGACTCCATCAATTTGGCCTGCTCAAGAATTTCTTCGGGACCAATCATGTGGGCCATCATCAAAAACCCCACGGTGTCCAGCCCCATTTCCCGACCGAGCTTGATATGTTGCAAAGACACGTCCGCCTCGGTGCAATGGGTCGCTACCCGTATGGTTGTTACCCCACAGTCAGCGGCCATGCGCAGGTGATCCACCGTGCCAATCCCCGGCAGTAGCAGGGCGGAAACTTTAGCGTGCCGCATCTGTGGAATAACCGCTCGTAGATACTCCTCGTCGCTCGCAGCCGGAAAGCCGTAGTTTACGGATGCGCCGCCCAGCCCATCACCATGGGTCACCTCAATTAACGGTACCCCGGCCTCGTCCAGGCCTTTGGAAATGCTTTTCATTTGTTCGATGGTAATCTGGTGCCGCTGAGGATGCATACCATCCCGCAGACTCATATCGTGCACTTTGATTTTTCTGCCCTTAAGATCCATAACCTGGTTCCTCACCGTCGTTCTTTCACACCAACGCCTGCCCGGCGTAGTAACTGCCCCGCGATGGGGGATTAGGCTGCCTTGCGATTTGGTAAGGCAAACGCGCCGTTGGCCACTTCCTCTGCGAACAACTCCGCAGTACGTAAACCGGCAGCGGTCATAATGTCGAGATTGCCTGCGTATTTGGGCAAAAAGTCCCCGAGCCCTTCAACTTCCATAAAAATGGACACCCGGTTGCCGTCAAAAATTGGACCGTTCACCAGCCGATAGCCAGGCACATATTTCTGTACCTCCGCCACCATGTCCTGCACCGATCGGGTAATCGCCGCCTGATCGGGCTCGCTCTCGGTCAGGCAGTGAATGGTGTCGCGCATAATCATCGGCGGCTCTGCAGGATTGATAATAATAATGGCCTTGCCCTTCCTGGCACCTCCGACCTGCTCGACACCCGCGGAAGTGGTGCGGGTAAATTCATCAATATTCATACGTGTGCCCGGGCCCACCGATTTGGAAGACACCGTCGCAACGATTTCACCGTAACTCACCGGCTGTATGCGCGATACTGCGGCGACCATGGGAATGGTAGCCTGCCCACCGCAAGTCACCATATTGACGTTCATTTCCAGTTGCTTGGCGTGCTCCTTGAGATTCACCGGCGGAATGCAAAATGGTCCGATGGCCGCTGGCGTGAGGTCGATCATAATCACGCCAAGGGCATTGAGTTTGCGGCTGTTGTCCGCGTGCACATAAGCCGACGTCGCATCGAAGGCGATGCGAATATCATCCTCGACCACGTGGGGCAACATCCCGTCAACGCCGTCAGCGGTGGTTTTCATGCCGAACTCCTTGGCGCGCTTAAGACCTTCCGAAGCGGGATCAACGCCCACCATCCACACCGGTTCAATCCAGTCGCTGCGCATGGCTTTCATCAACAAATCGGTGCCGATATTTCCGGGGCCGATAATGGCCGCTCTTAATTTATTACTCATGACATAACCTCCATTACGTACTCTACAGGTGGCCTAAACAAAGCGTACCGACGCCGACCCAATACCGCCGATATCGACGCGCATAAAATCTCCCGCGACGACCGGCTCCAACGGCACCAGCGATCCCGACAGGATTACTTCTCCCGCCTTCAGCCCGATGCCGAAGCTCCCCAGAGTATTGGCCAGCCAGGTCACACAGTTAACTGGCGAGCCCAGCGCCGCGGCACCCGCGCCGGTGCTGAGAATCGCGCCGTTTTTTTCCACCACCATACCGCAGGTGACCAGATCCACCTTGCGCGGATCCACCGCGTTGTCACCCAGCACGAACAATCCGCAGGACGCATTATCCGCGACCGTATCCTGAATTTTGATTTTCCAGTCGTGAATGCGCGAGTCGACAACTTCGAAACACGGCAGCACGCACTCGGTGGCGCGAATCACATCGGCGTTGGTAACCCCTGGGCCGGTCAAATCCCGTTTCAGGATAAAGGCGATTTCACCTTCCGCGCGGGGCTGTATCAGACGACTGGAAATGGGCATCTCCGCGCCGCTGCTATACACCATATCGTCGGTCAGATAACCAAAATCCGGCTGATGGACATTCAGCATATTCATCACCGCTTTACTGGTGACGCCTATTTTTTTGCCGATAATGCGAGCGCCTGCCTGAACGCGGCGATCCAGCATACGCAGCGAAATATGGTAGGAATCATCGATAGTAATACCGCTATGGCGTTCCGTGAGCGGCGCCACGGTCTGGCGATTGACCATTGCCTCGTATAGTTCATCACCGCTACGATTAATCAGTTCTTTATCCATGGATTGCGGATTCCCCGGTGCTACGTTGTGTAAAGTATGTCGTTAACGGCAGGTTGTTAATCGATCTGCCACAAGACGGTTATCTTATAGCTGTATGCAAATATTTTTTAGCTCGGTATAGAATTCCAGTGAGTGTACACCGCCCTCGCGCCCAATGCCTGACTGTTTGGCACCGCCAAAGGGGGTGCGCAGATCACGCAGAAACCAGCAATTTACCCACACCAGGCCCACCTCCAGCTGCTCGGATACACGTATGGCACGAGAAGCGTTTTCGGTCCACACGGCGGCGCCCAACCCGTAGTGGGTATTATTGGCCAGAGCAACCACTTCCTCCTCGCTGTCAAACGGACGAATGTGACAGCAAGGGCCAAACACTTCCTCGGTTATCACCCGCGCGTCGTCGGGCAGACCAGTCCAGATAGTAGGCTCCACCCAGGCGCCCGCCTCGAGTCCCGGCATGTCGGGCACGCCGCCACCGAGCACCACCGTCGCACCTTCCTGTACCGCCAGATCGTAATAGCCCAGTACTTTTTCCTGGTGCTCCTTGCTGATCAGACAACCCATATTGGCGTCCGCATCGTCCGGGGTACCCAGTTTGATCTTGCGCGCCGCGTCGGCGAGTTTCGCGACAAACTCATCAAAAACCGGGCGCTCTACGTACACCCGTTCCGTGGCCAGACAGACCTGGCCACAGTTAACAAACACCGAGCGCATGGTACCGGCCACCGCTTTGTCCAGATCGCAGTCGGCAAACACGATTGCCGGATTTTTGCCGCCGCATTCCAGGGAAATATCCCGCAAACCCACCGACGCGGCCTTCATGATAGCCTCGCCAGTACGGGTTTCACCGGTAAAGGTAATGGCGTCCACATCCGGGTGCGCGGTTAAAAATGCACCCGCCGAATCGGGACCAAAACCGTGCACCACGTTAAACACTCCAGGCGGTACGCCGCATTCATTCATCACTTCGCCAAGCAGGGTGGTGGTAGCCGGGGTTTCTTCCGATGGCTTGACCACCACCGTATTACCACAGGCCAGCGCAGGGCCTACTTTCCAGGTGGTCAACAGCAGGGGGAAATTCCACGGACTGATCACCGCCACCACCCCCTTCGGCGTGCGATGGGCAATATTGGTGGCCTGGGTACCGTCCGGCCCTTCAAAACGGAACGCTTCCGTGGGGACGTTTTTGATGACATCGGCAAATATTTTGAAGTTGGCCGCGCCCCGCGGGACGTCGATATGCCGCGCCAGGGACTTCGGCTTGCCAGTGTCCCGGGATTCTGCTTCGACAAAATCTTCAAAACGCTCGGTTATACGGTCCGCCACCTTGTACAGCAGGGCCACGCGATCATTCACGGACATCTTGCCCCAGGGACCGCGCAGCGCAGCCTTTGCAGCGCCGACCGCAGCGTTGACTTCCTCGCGCCCGGCCTCGCAAACCATACCGATCAGGCTGTCGTCGGACGGACAACGATTCTCAAACGTCTTTGCTGAAGCGACGAATTCGCCATTTATAAAGTGTTTAAACTGTTTCATGTCGATTTATTCCTTACAACGATATTCAGCAAATAACCTGTGAATTGTCTTATAGTCAGCGGCTTAATAAGCGTTCTTCCGTAATCCGCCGTCCCCGTGAACAGTTACTGTCGGGCGTCCAAGATCAACGCAGGTACTGTTCAAATCATCTGCGCAAAAGGCGCCGGACGCTGGCGGCGCCAAATCTGTGTCGACAATAGTGCTTTTTACGTCACGACGAACTGAATCAGGCCGTGCTATCAAAAGCGATAGTAAGATGAGTAGTTAATGTGCCCATCAAACCAGTAATAACAAATTAGTTAATTGGCGCACATTATAGCCGGTTTAGACGATTGTGTAAGGCCCCGGCACAGATTCCGGCAAACCTTCGTCGTGAGCCGGTAAGCAACCTGTATGCCCCCACAGCGCCCAGCCCTTAAACCAGTTCATTCCCATCAGGCCCCGGTGGTGACCCCCATAAAGCGGTCGTTGAGCTCCCGCGAATGGTAAAAAATCGCCTGCCCCGTGCGATCCGCCGTCCACGTCAGTACCGGTGTGTCCGGGTACACATAACTGTCCTCGC
>JBFIKF010000007.1:0-144233 GCA_041600415.1 Porticoccaceae bacterium
AGACTGCCGTTTTGATAAAGCACCTCGGGCTTCATGCAGTCTTTCAGCTTCACTTCAGTGAATCCCAGCTCCAGTAGCTTAGGCCTGGTTATCCGGTCGATTATCTTGTGATAGTCCGACTTTTTCATTTAGAGGCATAACTATTAGTAAACCGACCAGTCGGCTTATGTTCGGAATACGAGACGGGTCGGTATATGTACCGGATTTGGGGTGTTAAGCAGAGTGGTCGGTTTATCATTCCCTGGCACCGATGTATTTTATGCTCCCAATATATTGATTCCAGGGAATAAAGCAATAGCGCCGATGCTTACCGCTAAATGAACGCCTGCGTCGCAGTTATGTTGGCTTTTCGCACATAACCCCGACAGGTCGGTTTATGTTGCCAAAATCATCGCCCTAGAGTGATCTGTAACACATTGAAATAACAGTTAAAACTACAGTTGTTTTACATAAGAGCCAGAATAACAAGCCAAAGCTAATATTTGACATATTTGAATAAACTGTTTATACATACAGTATATTGGCCAAAAGGAATTGCCATGAACAATAGCCCGTTTATGAAAAAAGTCAGGGATACGCTACGTTTCAAGCAAATGGCCTTGTCCACTGAAAAGAACTACTGCTACTGGATCGGATTCTTCATTCGTCATCACAATTATGCTTCACCCGAGGCAATTCGTAGCGATGATGTCACTTCATTCCTCACTCATTTGGCGGTCATCCGTCACGTATCGCCTAGCACTCAGAATCAGGCATTCAATGCTCTGCTGTTCTTGTTCCGCCATGTGCTGAATGTGCCGCTCGACAATGTTGATGCGGTGCGCGCTAAAGAGGTACGCCGAATTCCGGTCGTTTTGAGTAACAGCGAGGTTCAGGCCGTTGTCGAACAGTTAAACCCGCCGTTCAGGACGATGATTCAATTCGCCTGGGGCGCGGGTATGCGCAAGATGGAGATACTCCGGCTTCGTATCAAGGATATTGATTTCGAGCGGCAGAGCATTACGGTACGGGAGGGTAAAGGGCGCAAAGATCGAGTTACGGTGCTTCCACAATGTGCCGTTGAAGATGTTCGACAGGCTATTGGCAAAACCGAGTATTTCCACCAGCAGGACATAGTCGAAGGCTTTGGCACCGTTGAAATGCCCTATGCCCTGGCTAAAAAATATCCCAACCAGGCTTCAAGTCTTCATTGGAAATTCGTTTTTTGCGCCAATCAACGCAGCGTTGATCCTCGCAGCGGGGTAGAACGCCGACATCATTTACACCCCTCGGCACTGGAGAAGCGGTTAAAAAGCGCCGTAGTTCGCTCAGGTGTGAGAAAGAAAATTAGTACACATACCTTTCGCCATACTTTTGCGACACAGTTGCTTGAAAGTGGCTACGATATTCGAACCGTACAGGAATTACTCGGGCATTCAGATGTCAAAACCACGCAAATATATACCCACGTACTGAATCGTGGTGGTAATGCGGTGATTAGTCCGGCTGATCGAGCGTCAATACGGCGGTGACATTTCTTGCAACAATAATGGTTTTTACCCTTGTGCCCTGCGCGGAACAGCGGGTTGCTCGGACTTGTTGGTTGTAGTGCAAGGCAGACCAGACCACCCGAGGCCTTTGTCGTTCGCCATGACCTGCCGCGCGGTGATGACGTCGCCGACGATCAGCAGCGCCGGGGATGGCAACTGCGCATGGCCTACGGCTTCAGCAATGTTTACCAGCGTACCGGTAACTTCCTGCTGTTTATCGATGGAGCCGTTGGCGATAACCGCAATCGGGGTGGACGCAGGCAGACCGTGATGTTGCAAACCGTTTGCAATTTCTTCGAGGCAGGACAGGCCCATATAAAACACGGTGGTGTGGTTGAGCTGGGCGGCAAGTTGCCAGTTGATGTCGAGGCCACCGTCTTTGCCGTCCTTGCCGCGTTTGCGATGCCCGGTAATAAAGGTCACGGCCTGGGCGTGATCGCGGTGGGTGAGAGGAATGCCGGTGGCGGCTGCGCAACCGGTAGCAGCGGTGATGCCGGGCACCACGGCGCAAGGAATACCCGCCCGGGCGAGGGCGTCACTTTCTTCACCCCCACGGCCAAAGATAAACGGGTCGCCGCCTTTGAGGCGTACCACTCGTTTGCCCTGTTGACCCAACATGACCAGTAATTCGCAAATGCGTTGTTGGGGCATGCTGTGGCAGTGTTTGCGTTTGCCCACGTAAATTTGCGCGCAGGTGGCTGAGCAATGTTGCAGTAGTTCCGGGTTGACCAACCGGTCGTAGACCACCACGTCGGCTTGTTCCAGCAGGCGCAGGGCTTTTACGGTAATTAGTTCCGGGTCGCCGGGACCCGCGCCCACCAGATCCACTCGACCTTGTTTAACGGTGTGATTTATAGGGGCGTTCATCGCGGCAGTTTCTTCCACACTACAATGTCTTTGATGTGGGCAAACATCTCTTTCAGGGTGGTGGTTTTGATGGTTGCGATTAATTCGTTCATTTTGAATTTGCCGTGTTGTTCGCGCACCACGCCCACTTGTTCCATATCTGCCAACCCGGTGGCGCGGGCGTGCTCGACAAAGTCCTGGTTTTTCCAGAAAAACGCGCCGGGCATGGTGGTGGGTATGACCAGTACAAAAAACAATGAGCGACTGATGGCGGCCGCGGCCAGGGTCAGGACGCTGAACCCTAGCCACAGGGCAAGGAGGGTAAAGGTGGCTAAACCGGTGGGGCCGGCAAACAGGGTGGTGAGGGCGAGACCAGTGAAGGCGACGATGGCGGCACACAGCAGACCATTGCGAATCAACCAGGGGTAACCGTAGCGGGTGATCTGCACATACCAGGACGATGCGCCCTCGTTGCCGAGGTTAAGCATGTCGCGGCCGTGGTAGAGATGGCCAATACTTTCGATTAGCAAGCCTACGACTGCCAGCGCGGCAAGCAGGGTAACCAGGGCGGCGAGGGGCTCGCCGGTGATGGCCAGCGCAGGCAGGGCCACCAGCCCCACCAGCAGTGCGCCTAGGCTGAGGGTATTGCCGCCGAACGCGGTGGCCGTTTGCCAGTGGTTCCAGAAGGGCCGCGCCGGTATACGGTAGATGCGGTACATGTAGTACAGGCCGATCAGCCCGCTCAGGGTCGCCAGCCCGGCGCACAATATTTTTAGCACGCTGGCGGCCTGCGCGAGAAATGGACTCGCAAACCACATTCCCAGCGCGGCAAATAATGCGTAGCCCAACATAAAAGTATAAAAAGCGGAGATGCCGGCGATTTCACGACTCAGGGGCGACCAGCGCAAATTATTAAAGCCGCGATAAAAACGGTGGGGTTTGCCCAGGTGCATATTGAGTTTGAACAACCCAAAACTGATTAGCCCGATCATTACTGCCAGCAGGGGTAACAGTACCGCCGGGGTTTGCAGCGTCGCCAGCGGGCCATTGCTCACCAAGCCTGTGGGCAGCGCGCCGCTGGCGATCATCAAAAAGGCGCCGAGCACCGCTTGAGTGCACAGGGTAAAGATCACGTGGGCGCTTTCGTGGGAGGTGAGCAGCTTGCGCCAGTTCCACTGTTTTTGGTCGCCGAGCTTTTTGTCCACTTCCGGTTCGAAATGTCCGACTTTGTCGTCCTTGTGGTATTTCACCGGCATGCCGTCAGGGCGGGTCATTTCACGCTGGGTGCTGCGGGTTTGCTGAAAGCGAATATTGGGTTGAGTAATGGTGGTGGATGGAAAGCCCGGAATTTCCGTTTTCGCTTCGATGCGGTTTTCGGGAATGTTTTCCACCACGCCAAAATCCAGGGCATTGCCGACGCAGGCGGACACGCAGGCGGGTTTCAGACCCACTTCGAGCCGGTCTACGCACATATTGCATTTGGTGACCTGGCCTTTTACCGGGTCCAGTTGCGGCGCATTGTAGGGGCATACCCAGGTGCAGTAGCCGCAACCGAAGCAGATATCCGGGTCCTGCAACACCGCGCCGTATTCGGCAAATTTGGTGTAGGCGCGGGTCGGGCAGCCTTTCAGGCACACTGGGTCGTCGCAGTGGTTGCAGGCCATGGAAATATTGATGCGCTGGTAATCCGGGTAGGTGCCGCCTTCCACATAGCCCACCGAGCGAAAAGCGATGTGCGCCGGGTTGTCGTTTTTTTCGCTACACGCGGTTTCGCAGGCGTGACAGCCGATGCAGTTGTCCGCATTAAAATAAAAGCCGTGTTGTTTGTAGCGGTTGGGATTGTCGCCCACCGCCTCGTTGCCGTTGATGTACAGGCTGTCGCCGCGCAAGGGGCTGTCGAGGTCCAGCAGGTCAATCAGGTTGCCGTGGCAGTTGGTGGCCGGCTCGGCGGTTTTTTCCGGTGCCGGATCCCACAAAAAGGCATTGGCCGGCTCGTCGCCGCGCACTTCAAAAATGGCGGCTTTGGTCTCGATGGCTTCGCGATGATTCATCAGTAGGTCCGTCGTTCCCGGCTTAACCGCGCCGCGCCAATCTGGTCGGCAATGGTTTCGACGCGCACCGCTTGCTGTTTAAACGCGGGCTGTCGCGAATGGGGGTCCAGCAAACCCAGGGTTAGACGGTTGACGCAGTCAAAAAAGTGAAACGGAATAAACACCATGTCGCGGGGTACCCGTTGGGTGAGCATGGCCATCACCACCGCATCGCCACGTTTGGATACGCAGCGCACGTATTGCTGATGGCGGACGCCCAGTTCCGCGGCGGCGTCCGGATTCATTTCCATAAACGGAATGGGGCTGAATTTGTTGTTGTTGCCGACCTTGCCGGTGCGGGTGCGGGTGTGAAAGTGTTCCACCAGGCGGCCCGTGTTCAGCCAGAATGGAAACTGATTATCTGGCCGCTCGTTGTTGTCGATAAATGGCAGGGCAATTAGTTTGGCCCGTTTATCCCCGTGGCGAAAAGACGCGGGCTCGGTATACAGTCGCTTGCCGCCGGGTGGGGGCGCTTCGTTATTGTCCCGTTGTGCCGCCGTGTAGGGCCATTGAATACCCCGGTGTTTTTCGATCAGGTCGTGATCCATTCCGGAAATATCCATGTGCCGACCTTTGGACAGGGCGCGCATTTCCTCGAAGGCTCCCGCCGGAGTCTCCGGAAAATGAACGTTGCCGTCCGGGTCGAAGCGTTGTGCCAGTTCATTGAATATCTGGAAGTCCGACTTGCTGTTAGCTCTGGGCGGCGTAGCCTGGCGCACCATATTCACCCGGCGCTCGGTGTTGGTGAAGGTGCCTTCTTTTTCCGCCCAGATGGCGGCGGGCAGATACAGGTGGGCGTACTGGTTGCTCTCCATATCCGCGTAGGCATCCTGCACCACCAGAAATTCGAGTTTTTCCAGGGTTTTGCGAATGCGGGCCGTATTGGGCATGGAGGTCAGCGGGTTGGTGGCCACCAGCCACAGCCCTTTGATTTGTCCGGTTTCGATGGCCGGAAAAATATCGGTTTGAAACAACCCGCGTTGTTTCGGGAAAAATTCGGGATCCACATTCCAGAACTTGGCGATTTCTTCCCGGTGCTCCGGGTTTTCCAGGGCGCGGTAACCGGGCAGACCGGAACAGGACGACCACTCCCGGGTGCCCATGGCGTTGCACTGGCCGGTAATCGATAGTGCGGTGCCACCGGGCTTGCCGATATTGCCGGTGAGCAGCGCCAGATTGTTCAGGCCCACCACGCCGTCGGAGCCGTGGGTGCTCTGGTTAATGCCCATGGTCCAGATATGCATGGCGGAAGGCGCGTTGGCGTAGAGCCGCGCCACGTGGCGAATGGTGTCTTCGTCGATGCCACAGATTTTTGCCGCAGTGGTGGGATCCCAGTTGGCGACCTCAGCCCTGAGGTCTTCCAGCCCGGTGGTGTTGGTCGCGATGTAGGCGTCGTCCTGCAGGCCCTCGTCGAGGATCACGTGCATCAGCGCGTTTTGTAGCACCAGGTCGGTGCCGGGGCGAACGGGCAGATGAATATCGGCAAATTGCGCCAGCATGGTGACGCGGGGGTCCACCACAATCAGTGGGAACTTGCGTTTTTCCAGGGCCTCTTTGAGACGCCAGTAAATGATGGGGTGCTGTTCGGGCAGGTTCGAGCCCCAGGCCATCAGACAGTGGGTGTGTTCAAAATCTTCGTAGCAGCCCGGTGGGCCATCGGAGCCAAACGAGCGCTTGTAGCCGGACACCGCCGAGGCCATGCACAGGGTGGTGTTGCCGTCGTAATTGTTGGTGCCGATTAAACCGCGGGTGAGTTTACCGAGGGTGTAAAATTCTTCGGTTAAAATCTGCCCGGTGGATATCACCGCAAAGGCGTCGCGACCGTAGGCGCCCTGAATGCGCTTTATCTCACTCGCCATATGGTCCAGCGCGTGGTCCCAGTGGGTGGGCGCAAAGGGCTGGCCGATATGTTGACGCAACAGTGGGGTTTCGCCGCGCCCCTGTGAATTAAACAGTTCGTGGCCGTACATCCCCTTGAGGCACAGCTTGCCGCGATTGACATCGGCGTTGCCGACACCGCGGGAGGCGACCACCGTGCCCGTGGCATCTTTGCCAATTTCGATGGCGCAGCCGGTGGAGCAGTAGCCGCAGGTGGCGTAGCTCCAGTCGCTGACTTTTTTTTCGGCGATAATAATGGGGTTTTTGCGCGGGCGACCAAACAACATATCAATGGCTCTCGATATTCAGGGTGCATTCACCGACCAGCACCACTTCACCGCCGACCCGCAGGGTGGAGGACTTGTCGCTGTGATGATCCATTTCAATGTGCAACACGCTGCGCCGGGTTTTATCGGTGCCGCGATCAATGGTGAAGGTGTAGGTGCCCTCGCGCATTTGCTCGTGGCTGCCGAGATAACCGGCAAAGCATGGCATCACCGAGCCGATGGGCGGGTCTTCGCTGGCGCCGATACCGGGGCCAACTAAACGTCCGTGAAAATCGGTCTCCTGATAATCCGTGCGGTTGCTGAAGATAAAAATTTCCTGAGCGGCCATGGCGGGGGCACTGGACTGGCTCCAGGCGTCGAGATTGAAGCGCGCGTTGCGCACCGCCTGTTGCGAAACCAGGGGTACCATCAGATAGGGGAAATTGATCGACACCAGACGGGTGCGATAGGTGTGGGTATCAATGTCGCGCTCCTCAATACCCAGCAGACGCGCCAGTTCAGCTTCGGTCGGCGTATAGCGATCAACCACCGGATTCGCGGGCAGGGTGAACTGCACAAACAGGGGTTTGCCGTCCCGTTGGGTGAGGTTGGCCGCAATGTCGCCGGTGTTCTGGCGAAACACCAGCGCCGCGCTGTGGGTTGTTAAATCAATGTGCCCGGTTTCCACCAGCACCCGGGCTGCGGCCAGCATGGGATGGCCGGCAAAATCGATTTCCCCGGTGGGGGTAAAAACACGCAGGCGAAACAGCGGCGGCAGGTCGGCTGCGCTGGTGCCGCTGTCCATGACAAAGACGGTTTGTGACAGATTCAACTCCCGGGCCATTAAGGCCATCAGGTCGTCGGTCAGGTCGCTGGCCGCGGGGAACACTGCAATTTGCGCGCCCTGAAAGACCTGATCGGTAAACACGTCCGCCGTGTAATAGGCGTATTTCACTTGGCCTCCAGCGCAATGGCGGCAGTATCCACAAACACCGTGCCGTCGCTGACTGTGACGGGATAGGTGGGAATGGAAACATTTGCGTCCTCAAAACACTGGCCGGTGGTCAGGCTAAAATGCTGTTTGAGCACGGGGGAGGCCACGGCCAGTTCCGCGCCGATGCTGCACAGAATGCCGCGACCGAGCACGTTGGCCTCGCTAAAGGGATCAAAGTTGCTGATGGCGTACACGGTGTCCGAGTCCAGCGGTCGGAACAGGGCGATCTGGATTTCCTGCGGTGTATTTTCGTTAATCAACGCGGCGACACCGGCGTCAAAGGGAATATCCGTTACCCGACACACCGGCACCCAGGTGGCGCCGTCGGCTACTGTGCGCTGCGCCTTACTCAGGTCTGTCATGCGGGTACCTGTTCCTTCTTGGCCACCGCAGATTTGTCGGCGCCAGCATTGATAATTTCCAGTTTCTGCGCGGGGCGAATCTGGCCACGCTCTTCGACGAAAATAATATTGCTATCGCTCTTGTCACTGTTGACGAAGGGGCGGAACATTTGCAATTTGTCGGGGTTCTCAATGGTGGTTTTCCATTCGCACTGGTAGGTGCCGACAATTTGCGCCATCTCCGCTTCCAGTTGCGCGCAGATACCCAGGGAATCTTCTATAACCACCTCGCGCAGGTAATCGAGACCGCCTTCCATATTGTTTAACCAGGTGGAGGTGCGTTGCAGGCGATCCGCGGTGCGCACGTAAAACATCAAAAAGCGGTCGACATATTTAATGAGTGTTTGTTTGTCGAGGTCGGTGGCGAACAGGTCCGCGTGACGGGGTTTCATGCCGCCGTTGCCGCACACGTACAGATTCCAGCCCTTTTCCGTGGCGATAATGCCGAAGTCCTTGCTTTGCGCTTCGGCGCATTCACGGGTGCAACCGGATACTGCCGACTTGATTTTGTGTGGCGAGCGCAATCCCTTGTAGCGGTGCTCAACTTCCAGTGCCAGGGCGACGCTGTCCTGCTGGCCGTAGCGGCACCAGGTGCTGCCGACACAGCTTTTGACGGTGCGCAGTGCTTTGCCGTAGGCGTGGCCGGTTTCGAAACCGGCATCAATCAATTCCTGCCAGATTTCCGGCAACTGCTCCAGACGCGCACCGAACAGATCGATACGCTGGCCGCCGGTGATCTTGGTATAGAGCTTGTATTTTTTAGCTACTGCGCCAAGGACGATCAGTTTGTCCGGGGTGATTTCGCCACCGGCGATGCGCGGCACAATGGAGTAGGTGCCGTTTTTCTGCATATTGCCCAGGTAGCGGTCGTTGGTATCCTGCAGGCCCGCGTGTTTGGGTTCCAGCACGTAATCGTTCCAGCAGGAGGCAAGAATGGACGCGACTGCTGGTTTGCAGATATCGCAGCCGCGGCCCGCGCCGTGTTTGTCGAGCAGATCGTAAAAAGTTTTGATTTCCTCGACCCGCACCAGGTGGTACAGCTCCTGGCGGGAATAGGGGAAGTGTTCACAAATATCCGTGCTCACTTCCAGCCCCATTTTCTCCAGCTCGGCGTTGAGTACCTGGCCAACCAGCGCATTGCAACCACCGCAACTGGTGCCCGCTTTAGTGCAGGATTTAAGCTCGCCGAGGGTGGTCGCGCCGTCGGCGATGGCGGTGCACAACGCGCCTTTGCTGACATCATTGCAGGAGCAGATTTGCGCGCTGTCCGGCAACGCTGACACACCCAGACCGCTGACCCCGCTGCCGTCCCGCTGGGGCAATATCAGGGCATCCGGAAATTCCGGCAGTGGAATGTCGTTGAGTACCAGTTGTAGCAGGTTGCCGTAGTCGGTGGCATCGCCAATCAGCACGGCGCCGAGCAGACGCTTGCCCGCTTTGTCCACCACAATTTTTTTGTAAATTTCATCGGTGCCATCAATGTAGGTATAGGCGCGGCAGTCCGGCGTATTGCCGTGGGCGTCGCCGATACTGGCCACATCGACCCCCATCAGTTTCAGCTTGGTGCTCATATCCGCACCGGTAAAAGTATTTTTGGTGTCACCGCTAATGTGCTCGGCGGCAACCTGGGCCATCCTGTAACCCGGCGCCACCAGCCCGTAAATACGGCCCTCCCACAACGCACATTCGCCAATGGCGTAAATATCGGGGTCCGAGGTCTGGCAGTTGTCATTAATTGCGATGCCGCCGCGCTCGCCTACCTCGAGGCCAAATTCCCGGGCCAGGGCATCCTGGGGGCGTATACCGGCGGAGAACAACAGCACGTCGGTTTCAATTTCGCTGCCGTCGGCGAAGGTCATTTTGTGAAAGTGCTTGTCGCCAGCACCGATATTCTGTGTGTTTTTACCGGTATGAACGAATACTCCCAGGTCTTCAATTTTTTTGCGCAGTATGGCGCCGCCACCTTCGTCGACCTGTACGGCCATCAGTCGCGGTGCGAACTCCACCACATGGGTGGTGAGTCCCAGATCCTTTAGCGCCTTGGCCGCCTCCAGTCCCAGCAGCCCGCCGCCGATGACAACGCCGACCGAACCGCCCGCGGCACCGGCGCGAATGGCTTCGAGGTCTTCAATGGTGCGGTAGACAAAACAGTTGTCCCGGTCGTGTCCGGGGATGGGGGGGACAAAGGGGAAAGAGCCCGTCGCCAGCACCAGTTTGTCGTAGGCCAGGGTTTCGCCCTTACTAGAGGTAACGGCTTTGGCGTCGCGATCAATGGCCACGGCTTTGTCGCCAAGCAGCACGCGAATATTGTGTGAAGTGTAAAAACCTTGTTCGACCAGCGACAGTTCGTCCGCAGAGCGGCCGCTGAAAAATTCGGTGAGATGCACGCGATCGTAGGCCACGCGAGGTTCTTCGCAAAAGACGGTGATATCGAGTTGAGCTGTAACGCCAGCGTCGGCAAGCGCCTGTAGAAATTTGTGGCCCACCATGCCGTTGCCGATGACGAGAATTTTACGTTTGCTCATAGGGGATTTTCCGAATCCTGATTATTGCGCCGCTTGCGACGCCTGCTGCGGCGAGATACAGGAGCTGCCAGAGCGTGCGCTAAATACGTATCACCTGGGTGATGTGCAGATTCTGTGCCAACGCTACAAAAATCATTTCGGCGAGTCTGTTTGCCCATGAAATGTGCGGAAAAACCCATCGCGTCAGTAGCAGGCAATGGCATTTACGTATTTTTTCGAAACCTTTTAGTTGGTCAGGCCGTTTATTGTTCGCGATTAATGCGCTAGTCGCACTTTTATGGTGCGCCAGTTTGCCTGTGCGTAACAAAGATGCGCTGTGGCGGTGCAGAGTCCGGATCGCAGTAACGTTGACTTATGTAGGCGAAAACTGGAGCGTCGTGTTTACAAGACATCCCCGTTACGCCACAGCGGTGCTACTAGCAGAGCGCATGCGCCAGGTTGGCATGTCCGTTGCTAGTTCGTAGAGCAGAGCAGTCCATGTGCGCGCTGTTTCTGGCTGAGCGTAGGGAGAGGTACATGTCGGAAAAAATTAATTTATTGTCGTTCAAAGGTAATATGCGCGTGCTGCACATTACCTGGATGGCGTTTTTTGTCTCGTTTGCGGTGTGGTTCAACCACGCGCCGTTGATGGTCATTATTCGCGATGTATTTCAGTTGTCCAACCAGGAGGTCAGCGTATTGCTGATTCTCAATGTGGCGCTGACAATTCCGGCGCGTATTCTGGTGGGTATGCTGGTGGATCGCTATGGTCCACGGCTGATGTTTTCGGGAATATTAATTGCGTCGAGTTTCCTGTGCGCCTTTTTTGCTCTGGCTGAAACCTTTCAACAGCTTGCGGTAGCCCGATTTTTACTGGGTTTTGTAGGCGCCGGATTTGTTGTTGGTATTCGCATGATTGGCGAATGGTTTCCGGCCAAACAGGCGGGGGCTGCTCAGGGTATCTACGGGGGTTGGGGGAATTTCGGATCGGCCGCATCGGCGCTGGCGCTGCCGACGTTGGCATTGTGGTTGGGCGGCGAAAATGGCTGGCGCTACGCTATTGGCGTGACAGCGATCATCTCGTTTCTCTATGGCGTTTACTATTACTTTGCGGTAACTGATACCCCTAAAGGTTCGACGTACTTTAAATCCAAGAAAATGGGAGCGATGGAGGTTACCAGTAAAACGGATCTGGTGTTGTATATGCTGATGAGCGCGCCGATCTATGGGGCGTTGGCGCTACTCGTATGGAAACTGTCGCCCGCTGGTATGGGCTGGTTTGGTGCACCGCTGAGCAACGCCATCTATCTGGCTATTGCCGTCGTTTACGGCTATCAGGTGTTCCATATTTATCAGGTGAACAAGAATCTCTTTAGCAAACCGGTGCCGGAGATGTTCCGTTATCGCTTTAAACAGGTGGCGATTCTGGATCTGGCGTATATGGTGACGTTTGGTTCGGAACTCGCGTTGGTATCCATGTTGCCCCTGTTTTATGTGGATATGTTTGGTTTGTCGGCGGTGGCCGCGGGTATCGTCGCTGGCGCGTACCCGGTGATGAATCTTATCGCCCGCCCGGGGGGCGGCATGATGAGCGACCGGATGGGCCGCAAGCGTACGCTGGTTATTTTGTTTACTGGTATTGCGGCCAGTTTTATGATTTTGGCGCAGGTTGATACGGGTTGGGCAGTACCTTTGGTGGTCGCCAATACATTGCTCTGTGGGTTGTTTGCCAAGGGTGGTTCGGGGGCGGTATTTGCCATGGTGCCGTTGATTCAACGACGTATGACCGGACAGGTTGCCGGCATGGCGGGTGCGTACGGCAACGTGGGTGGTCTGCTGTTTTTGACGGTGTTGTCGTTTGTATCCGCGCCGGTATTTTTTCTGGTGATCGGCGCTGCGGGCGCGGCGGTGCTGGCGTTGGTGATCTTTTACCTCGACGAACCCCGCGGGCAGACTGCTGAAGTACTGGAAGATGGCACAGTGCAATTGATCGACGTCGCCTGATATTTTTAGACTAATTTAACGGTGTGCGATCGGCTCAGTTTAGAATACCGGCAATATTGACTAACGCACCGATAACGGGCCACATCGATATGAGCGCAGGGATTATCAGCATCGGGCAATATTCGAGCCGCGGCGTCAAGGAGGACAATCAGGATAGCTATGGCGTGCTGGTGCCCGCCGAACCGGCGCTCTGCTACAAGGGTATCGTGGCTGTGGTAGCGGACGGCGTCAGTGGTTGCGACGGTGGAAAAATCGCCAGCGAATCCTGCGTCAAAAGTTTAATGTCGGACTACTACTGTACGGCCGATTCGTGGACCGTCAAAACTTCCATTAGCAAGGTGCTGCTGGCAACCAACCGCTGGTTGCACGGTCAGGGGCTTTCCAGTCGCGATATGCAGCGCGGTCTCGCCACGACCATGAGCGCGCTGGTAATAAAATCCGCCACCGCCCATATGTTTCATATTGGCGACACGCGAATTTATCAGTTGCGTGGCGATAAATTCGAATGCCTGACACAGGATCATCGGGTGTGGGTGTCCGCCGACAAAAATTATTTGACGCGGGCCCTGGGCATCGATCTCAAGCTGGATATCGACTATATGAATTTTCTGGTCGAACCCGGTGATTTGTTTGTGTTTACCACGGATGGCGTGCACGAGTTTGTATCGGATACGGCGCTACGCGACCTGGTGTTGCACTGCGGGGACGATTTAGATGAGGGCGCGCGCAATATCGCCGACCTGGCGTTGCGCAATGGCAGTCAGGATAACGTGAGCTGCCAGATTTTACGCATCAATCAATTACCCGGTGCCGATGAGCAGGAAGTCTATCGCAAACTGACCGAATTACCGATTCCGCCTCCCCTGTCGCCAGGTATGAAAATGGACGGCTATCGCGTGATCCGGGAATTACATGCCAGTAAACGCACCCAGGTGTATTTGGCGGTGGACGAAGAAACCGGGCAACAGGTGGTTCTAAAAACACCGTCGGTGAATTACGAAGACGACCCGTTGTATCTGGATTTATTCCTGCACGAAGAGTGGATCGGCAAACGGGTGCAAAGCCAGCACCTGCTGACCATGGTTAATCATGTCAGGCCGAAACAATTTCTCTATTCCGTCTCGGAGTATGTGGAAGGGCAAACACTTAGAAGCTGGATGCACGATAACGGGGCCGCCGACCTGAGCGAAATTCGCGATATCGTCGGACAAATCGCGCGCGGTTTGCATGCGCTGCATAAAATGGAAATGATCCATCAGGATTTAAAGCCCGAAAATATCATGATCGACCGCCACGGTACGGTAAAGATAATAGATTTTGGTTCCGTTAAAATTGCTGGCATCGAGGAAGTGACTACACCGGTAAAACGCCTGACGCTGTTGGGCACCAAAAATTACACCGCCCCGGAATATCTGCTTGGTTATCCCTGCACCCCCCGTTCCGATATTTTTTCCCTGGCGGTCATTGTTTATGAAATGATTACCGGGCACCTGCCCTACGGTGAGGGCTACAGCGAAACTACCATCAATAAGCTCGGCTACGTGTCGGCGCGGGATTTTTATGCGGATCTGCCGGTGTGGATTGATAAGGCTCTGGAAAAGGCATTGCGTAAAAATCCGCAACGCCGTTACGGCGAGCTGTCCGAGTTTGTGTTCGATTTAAGTAATCCGAATAACGAATTATTGCAGGAATATACCGAGCCGTTGCTGGCGAGAAATCCTGTTGGATTTTGGCGCGGGGTGGCACTCCTGGCCGTGGTGCTAAATATCCTGTTACTGGTAAAGATATTTGGTGTCTAACATTCGTGATCCGTGAGGTGTATTTTTTGGTACATCTGGTGGAGTTGGCAACATAAGCAGAAAATAACCCATAACATCCCATGCAGGTAGTGCCGACTGTCCACGCTATGCTAAATTGCCCGAGTATTTTTTTGAGGGTACCGGTAGTGCAAAACACCAGCGAATCCACATTATTGACCACCGAACATGTCCGCCAGCATTTTATCGATGGGGTGACGGTATTTATTGGGGGTGGTTGCGGCCAACCGGATGCAGCAATCGATGTGGTGTCGCAAGCACAACTGGCTTCCAAGTTACGCGTTATCGATTGCTCGGTACCCACCATGCAGGCCCTCGACGTAGATCGCATATCCACCGGTGCAACTCTGAACAGCGGCTTTTTTCTCAGTGAATACCGTGAGCTACAGCGCGCCGGTCGCTTTGAGTTTGTGCCCGCATTTCATTCCGCACGCTATCGCGCTATGGAACAGGAATACGACATCGGTATTGCGTTAATTAAGGTGTCGCAACCGGATGCGAATGGTTTCTGCAGTGTTGGGCTGCATGGCGATTACTCTCTGTCGATGTTGCAGCGCGCCAGCTGCGTGATTGCTGAAATTAACTCCCACACACAGTTTATAGCTGATGCCGCAAAAATTTCACTGAGCGATATCGACTTTATTGTGCATGGGGAAGCGGAACTCGCCGAATATGGCGTTGCAGCCAGCTCCGAAACCGATATGGTTATCGCCGAGCACATTGCCGCGCTGGTCGAGGACGGCGATTGCCTGCAATTGGGTATCGGTGCCCTACCCGTGTCCATTTTGCAAAAATTCACTGACAAAAAAAATCTGGGTGTACACACTGGCTTGCTGACCGAAGCGTTCGTGCCGTTGGTAGAGCAGGGTGTGGTCAACGGCGCTCGCAAGCCGGTGGATCGGGGCAAAATAGTTACCGGGGTAGTGGCGGGGAGCAGGGAGTTTTATCGCTGGTGCGCAGGCCGTGCGGAGCTGCAAATCCGGCCAGTTAGCTACACCCACGATGCCGCGGTACTGGCCAGCATGAATAATCTGGTGGCCATTAACACGACCCTTGAGATCGATTTGTTTGGCCAGTTCAACAGTGAAACGATTAATGGTAAACAGGTGGGTGGCGGTGGTGGTCTTATCGATTTTTTACGCGGTGCTAAATCCTGTAAAGGGGGGCGCAGTATTCTGGCGGTACACTCGACCGCGAAAAAAGGCCAGCTTTCAAAAATTGTACCGTTACTGCGTAGCGCGCCGGTCACCGGTATGCGCAGTGATATCGATTATGTGGTCACGGAATACGGCGTTGCCCGCCTTGCTAATTTGTCCGTGGAAAAGCGCGCAGAAGCGCTGATCAATATTGCCCACCCCGGGTTTCGCGATGAGCTGACAGGCGGGTGGCAAGAGCTGATGGAAAAATTCTAGTCCAACCAGGTGTCCGCACCCTCGGTGATAACCATAAAGATCGTATTGCCATTGTGTGCGCACAGGGCCTGAAAAAAATGCTTTTGTCGCAATCCGTCGGCCTGCCAAGGTACCTTAATCGGCTGATAAGTCCCAAGTATCTCCGGGTGTGGAATTACCGGTTTTAATTTGTTCGATTTATCTATATCCTGATGTTACCGGTGGGTAATATAGTCTTGGTGTGATACCGATTGTCTGGCCTGTCGCGCGGCCCGGAGGTTGGCGCACGCATCCGTACAACGCTGGAAGGGTAAAATACCCGGTGTCTTTGCGGCAATCCGACAACGATGCTGAGTGTTTCTTTATCGTAACGTCTGATTAATCCTGCCTGTTAATTCGGCGGGAAATTAAGAATACTATTAGTTGAAGCCTGGAGATGAGCTATGCAAGTCGGCAATTTAATGTTTTTTCAAAATCACCCCAACCTGCCAATGACCGACGCGGAGGTTTACGTCAACGAATTACAGGTGGCGGATATGACGGAGCCCCTGGGGTTTGATTCCATCTGGTGTACGGAACACCATTTTACGGATTATCTTCTGTCGCCCAATATTATTGAATTTCTGGCCTATATGGCCGGGCGCACCAAAAATTTGAAGCTCGGCACCGCCGCCGTGATCCTGCCCTGGCACAAGGACCCGTTGCGGGTAGCCAGTGATTTCGCCCTGCTCGATAACCTGTCCGGTGGTCGCGCCCTGGCGGGTTTTGGTCGCGGTCTGGCGCGCATCGAATACGATGGTTTCGGAATCGCTATGGAAGAATCCCGGGATCGGATGAATCAGGCGGCAAAATTGATAACCGATGCGCTGGATACCGGGTTTATGGAAAGCACCAGCGGCTATTTTATTCAGGAGCGACGGGAGATTCGCCCGCGCCCCCTGCGCAGTTTCCGCGATCGCACCTATGTGGTGTCCATGTCGCCAGATACGGTGCCGCACGCGGCAAAAATTGGCGGCGCGTTGATGACCTTCGCCATTGGCCCCTGGAGCAAACGCAAACCAGACATTGACGCCTGGAAGGCGCTGTTTGAAAAAGAGTGGAACCGCCCGGCCCCGCCGTCCGTTGCCAACGTGGTTTGTTATTGTGACGAAGATCCAGTGCGCGCCAGGGAAATGGCGCATAAATACATGGGCGGTTACTGGACCACTGCCACCAATCATTACGAAATGACCGGTGATCATTTTGCCGGTAAAGGTGGTGGGCAATACGACCACTATGCAAAATCCGCAGAGGCCATGCGCCATGTGGGTGATGAGGGGATGGCCAAGATGTTCACTGACTGTCAGGTGTATGGTACGCCAGATAATATTCTGCAAATGATAAAGGCCATCGAAGATCTGGTGGGCAATATTGATCTGAATGTGACCTTTAGCTATGCGGGCATGCCCTACGACGACGCCAAAAAGAGCATGCGTCTGTTCGGCGAAAAAGTTTTGCCGAGGCTAAAAAGTGACTGGTCAGAGCGCAAAGCGGGCTAGCGCTCGACCGGTTGACGATTAAAAAAGGCGGCTTTGGCCGTCTTTTTTACCTTCAGTAATCGCTTGATTTTCAATGAGCTGGAAACACCCCGGTGGGGTATTCAGCACGCGCCAACAAGCAACGAATTTGCGCAACGGGTCAGGCTTGACTAAGCTTAGGCGGCGCGGGTTCAGGTTGGATTTGTGGAGCTACAACGGGGGCGCGCATACGCGGTCACGAATAAACCAAGAAGGAGGGAATCGGAATGAAAACATTATGGGCAGCTACCCTGGTGGCGATACTGGTTTTGTCCGCCTGCGATCGGACGGATACAACATTAAGTGCGGGCGACGATCAGGCGGGTGCCCCGGCGGCGCTCACCGAAGTCGGTACTGAAGAATCAAATGAACAACTGGTCGCGCGGGCAGGCGCGCCATTGTTTGACGGGCTGGGGAATCACCACCACACCATCACCACTAACGATCCCGGCGCGCAACGTTACTTTAATCAGGGTTTGGTGCTGGCGTTTGCCTTTAACCATGCCGAAGCGATTCGTTCATTTCGCGCGGCGCAACGCCTCGATGATAACTGTGCCATGTGTTTCTGGGGAGAAGCGCTGGCGACCGGGCCCAATATCAATATCACCAGCAAGGGCAAGGTGATTATGAGTACCGATGAGCGGGTCGCCGCCTATGCGGCTCTGCAAAAGGCGGTGGAACGCAAGGATCAGGTGAGCCAGCCGGAACGGGATTATATCGACGCCCTGGCGGCTCGTTATCACGTTGATCCCGCCGTCGAACGGGACCCTCTCGATCTGGCCTATGCGGATACCATGCGCGCCCTGGCCAACAAATATCCGGATGATGTGGACGCCAGTACGCTGTTTGCCGAGGCGTTGATGAATACCATGCCGTGGAATTACTGGTCGGAAAAAGGCGCGCCGAAGCCAGCTACCCTGGAAGTGCTGACGATGTTGGAAGCCGCGCTGGAAAAGGACCCCGAGCATCCTTTGGCGATGCATTTGTATATTCACGCCACCGAAGCGTCCAGTGAACCCGGCAAGGCGGAGGCCGCGGCAGATCGGTTGGCGGTCACCGTGCCGGGAGCGGGGCATCTGGTGCATATGCCAGCACATACCTACTGGCGAGTTGGTCGCTACAACGATGCGGCTGAAGCCAACGTCAGAGCGGCAGCAGTGGATGAGAATTACATTGCCCAATGCAACGCGCAAGGATTCTATCCGGCACTGTATTATCCCCACAATATCCATTTTTTATGGTCCGCTTCAAGCATGGAAGGACGTAGCGAGGTGGCGATTGAGGCGGCGCGCAAACTCGGGAAAAAAGTTAGTATTGAACAGGTCAGGCAATTTCCGGTGGTGGAATTTTTCCGTACCGTACCCCTCCTGGCGCTGGTGCAGTTTGCCCGCTGGGATGAAATTTTGGCCGAACCCGCGCCGCTACCTGAATTCGATCTGTCCAACGGACTCTGGCATTACGCCCGGGGTCTGGCGTTGATCGCCACGGACAAAACGGCGCTCGCAGAGCAGGAACGAAACGCTTTGGTAACCCGTAAAACTACACCGTCCATTGAATTCCTCGATGCCCACGATTATCCCGCCAGTCAGGTGCTGGAAATTGCCGATCAGTTACTGCAGGGTGAAATAGCCATGGCCAGCGGCGACGCTGATGGCGCCATCGCTTACTTTACTCAGGCTGTGGCATTGCAGGATGCGTTGCCCTACACAGAGCCGCCGTTCTGGTACTACCCAACCCGTCAGTCACTGGGGCTGGCGCTGCTGCGCGCCGGTCGTCTGCGCCAGGCGGAGGCTGTCTATCGGGAGGATTTGGCGCAATTCCCGCATAACGGCTGGTCGACCTTTGGTCTGATGCAAACTTTACAGGCGCAGGGGAAGGAATCGGCAGCGCAGGAAACCCGCCAGGAATTTGAAAAAATTTGGGCGCTGGCTGATGTTGAGCTTAGCGCTTCGCGGTTGTAGCGCAGCAAACAATTAACGGGAGTGGCGCGGCTCGGCTGGCTAAACCTGTCGGGCTGACCCGGCTGAGTCCACCGTCGACCAGCATATGGGCGCCGTTGATAAACGTCGCTTCATTGGAAGCCAAAAAATAAATGACTTGGGCAATGTCTTGTACTGTGCCCATGCGTCCGGCGGGAACTATCTTCGGAACGGTGTCGAGAATACGAGCGCTTGCCGCGGCGGTGTAACATTTTTCGATCATTGTCATCAATGGCTCAATTTGCGTAATGTCACCAGCATCACTGCAACAGGGAATCAAATGACTGCCGCAGATCTGGGACCGATACAGCTCATCCTGATTAATATCTGTACCCACCACAGTGGCGCCTTCGGCGATAAGTTGTCTCGCGGTCGCCAGGCCAATACCAGAGACCGCGCCGGTAATTAATGCCAATCGTTGTTTGAAAACGCATTGAATGATTCCTGTGGGATAGGGTGCGTAGTCGGAATTGCTATTCTAACGATAATATATGTGAGCGTTTGCGCCGCACGCTAGCCAGAATTTGTAGTAGGGTGGGCCGAACAAAAAAACATTGGCTACACGATAGCCAAATTTATACCTGCATGCAGAGCAGTGATACTCCCGCGATCGCCAGATTCTGAGTGATATGCTGCATATGCCTTACAACGAATAAACAAGGGAGATCAAGCCGATGATCACCGCAGCGCAGGCAATGAAAATGACGGTCGCAAATCTAATTTTGTGCGTATTGCTAGGCTGGGCCTGCTCGGCGCTAGCAGAAGATTGTGTGCCCACCAAATGGGGCGCCGACGACGAAATTGGCGCCGCGAATTTAATTACATCACACAGTGTCAAGCTTGCCGCGCAATTGATCAAGCGCGGTAAGACCCACCACCTGGGGGTGATTATCGACAAGGATACCCCGGCCTTTGGCCCGCGCAGTATGAATTTACAAATCGTTCAGCCCGGGCAGGAGTGGGGGCGTCACGCGTTTGAAAACGGATTTAACTACAACGACGATATGTTTCAGGGCTGGTTTGGCATTGGCTCGCAACTGGACGGTTTGGGGCACGTCGGGCAGCACGGTCTCTTTTATAACTGCACTGCGGGCAAGGAATTCGTTACGACCACTGGCGTCACCCGATTCGGGATTGAGAAAGTGCCACCCATCGTGGCGCGGGGAATCATCCTCAATATGGCGGATTATTTCGAGGTGGAGTATTTAAAAGCCGGGCAGGTGTTCACCGTGGCAGATGTCAAAGCCGTGGTCAAACGGCAGGGCACGCCGATTCAGGCTGGCGATGTGGTGCTGTTTCACACCGGCTGGACAGAACACATGATGACGCAGAATCCGCAGGTATGGGGCTCGTCGGAGCCAGGGATTGCCGAGGAGGTGGCCACTTATCTTGCCAGTCAAAATGTGCTGGCGGTGGGCGCCGATACCTGGGGTGTGGATCCGGTGCCGCCGGAAAAACCGGGGCGCATCTTTCAGGGACATATTACTTTACTGCTGAAAAATGGTATTTATTTGTTTGAAACCATGAATACCGGACCGCTGGTGCGCGACAACGCTCTGGAATTTTTCTTTGTATTTGGGCCGCCTCGCGTGCGTGGTGCCGTGCAGGCTCTGGCGGACCCCATCGCAATTTATTGAATACGGACGTCGTAATGGATTCACTTCGACTTTGGGCCTGGTTTTTTCTCGTTCTTTATGTGATCGCGATGCTGGGTTTTGGTTACCTGGGTATGCGTCAGGTTAAAAACAGCGACGATTTTTCGACGGCGCGGGGTGGCTACGGACTATTTTTTCTGGCCTTTGCGATGACCGCCACCACCGCGTCCGGGGCAACCTTTCTGGGTATTCCGGGCCTCGGCTATCGCTACGGATTTCCCGCCCTTGGTTATGCACTGGTTTATCCGGTGGCGGTCTATCTGGGGGTGTGGCTATGTTTCAAGCAGGTGCAAAAAGCCGGTAGTACGTTCAGCAATCGTTCCATTCCTGAGTTTATGGGCGACCGCTATCAGTCCGAGGTGCTGCGTTTGATCGTTGCGGTTTTTTCCGTGGTGCTGCTATTTTATCTGGCGGCGCAGCTGGTTGCCGGTCTGGTGATGTTCGAACAAATGCTGGGCCTCAATGCACAGATGGCGCTGGGCGTCACTACTTTGGTATTACTGGGCTATGTAGTGCTCGGCGGCGCCCACGCGGATATTCTGACGGATGGAGTTCAGGGCGCGATGATGCTGGCGCTGGCGGTGGCGGTGATCCTAATTTTTTTTGCGGGTGTGGGTGTCGAGGGGGGCTTTAGCGGCATGCTCAATCGCCTTGAAGAATTGGACCCGAAAACCGTCGGCATTCTGTATCCGGGTGCGACGATCTTCGATTCTTACTGGGATTTCACCGCGATTTTTCTGGCCCATCTGTCACTGGGGATGTTGCCGCACATTGGCAACAAAATTTGGGCGTTGAAAGCAGGGGTGGGGCGTTCGAAATTTATTGTGCTGTGTTTAGTGTTCGGCCTGATATTGGCGTCCATGGTGTTAGGTGGTGTACTGGCGCGGGCGGTGCTCGGCGATAGCCTGCTGGCGCTGCCCGGTGGTCCCAATCAGGCGATTCCGCAACTCTTTATCGCGCTGTTCCCGGTATGGCTCGCGGCGCTATTGGGCATCGCTATTCTATCCGCCATTATGTCCACGGCGGATGGGCTGGTGATTTCCACATCGCAGGTATTTGCCAACGATATTTATCGCCGCACGCTGGTCAAGGCATTGCATCCCCATGCCACTAGTGCGCAGATTGATCACAATGTGTTGCGCATCAGTCGCTGGTCTATTGTTGTGGTGTTGGTTGGTGCCGCGCTGCTCGCGTGGCAGTCACTGGGACAAAATATTGCGTTGATGGTGTGGGTTGGTCTCGGCGGCATGATGGCAGCCCTGGCTGGCCCGTTGATTCTTGGTGCGTTCTGGCGCGGTGTCACCAAACAGGGAGCAATCTGGGGATTTATTGCTGGCGCCGCGACCTTCACCCTGCTGAGCAATGCCGCATTACCCGACGGAGCAGCGGCGGGCAACGCAGCGCAACAACTGCTGTTCTGGATCAATAACCAGGCCGATAATCCGTTTGCCTGTGCAACCCTTGGCGAAGGGATTTCCATACTGGTCACTGTCGCGGTATCGCTGGTAACCCCCCGGCTGCCTGACGCTCATCTGGATCAGGTGTTCGGCGCGACAACCACGGGGCCCATTGGGTGATCAAATATTTGTGTGTGCGTTCTAGAGGGGAGGGTGCCGGGTATGCCACGCGGTTGCCCGTTCGTAAGCGTGGCCGATTCTGCACAACAACGGCTCGCTGAGATGCTTACCCATAAACTGAATAGTCAGTGGTAAACCGTCTTCCGACACGCCACAGGGCAGTGCCAGGGCCGGTGTGCCGGCGAGATCTGCGGGAAAGGTAAAGCGCGGCCGAATCGATGCCATGACTGGATCGGAGGCGCTCATGCCGCCATAGGGGACGTCCCGCGAGGCGATAAAGGGTGCTCCCCCGGCGGGCGTGGCGATCGCGTCCACATTGGCGAGCACGCCCCGTAGACGATGGTTGAATTCGGTGCGCAACCGGGATGCGGCCTGGTATTGCTGTCCGGTGACGGCAGCGCCCATGGTCAGAAATTCCCGTAGATACTCGCCGTAGAGTTCGGCCCGACTCGGAAAATTGACGCGGTGCGCGGCGTGCGCTTCGTAGGCGCACAGCGCAAACCAGGCTTCCACCATGGTGTCGGGAAAATCTGGCATTTCCACTTCGACAATGCGCGCACCCAGCCGCTCCAGCTCGATCAGTGCAGTTTGGATTGCCGTCGACAATTGCGGGCTCATGTTGTGGGTCGCGTACAGGCGATCAAAGCCGATTCGCAACCCGGTAACATCTTTTTGCAATTCGTCCCGCATATTGGGCACTGGCGCTTGCAGTGAGGTAGGGTCGTTGGCGTCGTACCCGCTGATAGCCTCCAGCACCAGCGCGGCATCTGCAACGCGGCGGGTCATCGGCCCGACATGATCAAGCGAGGGTGCCAGAGGGAGTATTCCGTAGCGGCTTACGCGGCCATAAGTGGGTTTCAACCCGACTATGCCGTTGGCCATGGCGGGAAAGCGAATGGAACCGCCTGTGTCGGTGCCCAGGGAGGCGTAACAAAGCCCGGCTGCGGTGGCCACCCCGGAGCCGCTGGAGGACAACCCTGGCCAATAATCCGCCCGCCAGGGATTGACCGGAATGTTGAAATTCCGGTGGTAGCCAATCAGGGCACCTTCTGTCAGGTTCAGTTTACCGAGCAGCACCGCGCCCGCTGCGGCGAGCCGAGTGACGACGGTGGCGTCGTAATCGGGCACAAAGTTCGACATAAAACTGTGCCCACCGGTGGTGGCGGCATTGTGGGTACAGGCAAGATCCTTGACCGCTATTGGAATGCCGTGCAGCGCCCCGCGGTAGTTTCCGGCGGCGATTTGCCGCTCCGCCCGTTGCGCCGCCGCCAGGGCCTGTTCGGCCATCACCGTAATATAGCTATGCAGACTGGCGTCCACGGTGGTGATGCGGTTCAGCATCCGCTGCGTCAGGTCGACCGGTGACAAGTCGCCGCATTTGATTAGCGCGGCGACCTCGGTCAGACCGGCGTAGTGGATGCACTCAAGATTCGAGTTGGTTGAGGCGTTCGACACAGCCCACTCCATGTCCAGAGACAATTTCGCATGTTAAGCCAAAAAGGGGTGTGCTGGGATGTTTTCGAGTGCGTAAGCCACACCTCGAGGTTGGTGCATTCGGATCGGTCGGTAAGGTCGACTAGATCAAGGAACGAGGAAGGTGGTTTTGTTCCGTAAAAAGATGCGCTATTTCCAGTACCGTTAGCTGGTGAATAACTGATACGCGCTGTAAACAAGCGCGGACACCACGATAATTAAAATAGCGCGGCCGGTACCATAATCTCGCGGGGGTGCGCGCCGGGTCACTCTGTCTGGATGCGCAGCGATATAGGTGTCGACTACGTCTTTGGCTTCCTTCAGTCCCAGTCCGTGCAGTTCCCGCAGTCGCTTGATAGCTTCCACTTTGCGGTTGGCGTGGAGGGCTTGTACGACCTCAGCGGGCAAATCGGATTGGGTGTCCATTTTCAGACTCCACTAAACTTTTTTGACAAATTGTGACTTCAGTTGCATCGCACCAATGCCGTCAACTTTACAGTCGATATCGTGATCGCCCTCCACCGGGCGAATATTTTTTACCCGGGTGCCAATTTTTACCACCAGCGACGAGCCTTTGAGTTTGAGGTCCTTGATCACCGTCACCGTCACCGTATCACCAGCACTCAGGACATTTCCGTTGGCGTCCTTAACAACAGGTTCACTATCGTTATTCTCTGGGACCGCATCTTTGGGCCATTCGTGGGCACATTCCGGGCAGACATACATTGCGCCATCCGCGTAGGTATATTCGGAATTGCATTTTAAACAGTTGGGCAGGTCGGTCATTGGTTGTCCAGCTATGCTTTGGAGCTGATTATTCTAACAGTCAGGTTACGGAACGCAGCCCGATATGGCGTGCTGCCCCAATGGAAATACGCCATTCAGTCGAACCGGGGAGATTCTCATCAGCCCTCGGGCAGGCGCACCCACAAAAAAACCACCGCAAGGGTGGTTTCTTTATGAGGTGGCGCACCCGAGAGGATTGGCTCGGGCCATCCCTGGCCCTCGGTCCTCTGGACCGGCCTGCGGTCGCCCTGAACGGCATTCCGCCGTTCAGTCGAACCTGGGAGGTTCTCATCAGCCCTCGGGCAGGCGCACCCACAAAAAAAACCACCGCAAGGGTGGTTTCTTTATGAGGTGGCGCACCCGAGAGGATTCGAACCTCTGACCTCTGCCTCCGGAGGGCAGCGCTCTATCCAGCTGAGCTACGGGTGCTGAAAAAACAGGGTCGCTAGCTTACTCGCCAAGCGAGCCCGAGTCCATGTCTGGATGATATTAATAAGCTGGGGTGGGGCTTCACAATGCCGCGGACCGGATTGAATTTTGGCGGGGAATTCCACGCGGATACCGGGGAGCACCGTACAGCCGCGCGAGCGTAGCTTTAACAGAAAATGCAGGTGGTAGCGATGGGCTGCTAATTTGGGCTCCTGATGGTGCACCGCGGGGATCCCGCACAATAAAGTGCACAAACATGGTGCAATTTAGCGCTGAAACCCGAAAAATCATCAGATATCAGGGGCTCTTGGGCGTTGGCACGGCTTGTGCAGAAGTGAGGGTGCATAGCCGGTTCGGGTGGGTTCAAAGAAAGGTAAAATTAGCCGCGCCGGTTAACATTGAGGGAAGTTTTATTGTAGGGCAGCAGTAGCCCGACGCAGTTCGGCGTTCTACAGCGCAGAATCGAGTCGGCAAAACAGAGTATCCATAGCGTACGCGTACTCAAATACGCACACATTAAGAGGAACACAACATGGCTATAGCAAAGAAGGGTTTGATTCTGGCGGCAATGATGGCGTTATCCCCAGCTGCGACAATGGCGGCGGAAATCTCCGGAAATGTCACTCTCACCAGCGATTACAGATTCCGCGGAATTTCACAATCGGATACCGATCCGGCGTTGCAGGGTGGGTTTGACGTCGCTTTCGACAGCGGCTTTTATCTGGGTGTATGGGGTTCCAACGTCGATTTTGGCACCTCCCCGGATCTGGAGCTGGACTTCTACGGTGGCTACGGCGGCAGTATCACGGAAGATCTGGGCTTCGATGTGGGCTATATCTACTACGACTACCCCGGCAGTGATGGCGTGGATTTCACCCTGAACGGTAATGAGAAAGAGGATTACGAGGAAGTTTACGCCAGCCTGTCTTACAAGAATGCCACGCTGGGCGTCGCCTACTCTGACGACTACTGGCTGTCATCCGGCGAATTTTACTATGTTTACGGGGACTACAGCTTTGCCTTGCCGGAAGGTTTTGGTCTGGACCTGCATTATGGCTACAACAGCTTTGACGTCGCCAGCGGGGACTCCAATCTGAAGGACGCGGAAAAAGCGTTCCTGAGCAATAATGCGGATAGCTACTCTGACTATTCCATTACGTTGACCAAGACTCTGGCGGGCCTCGACCTGGCCCTGGCCTGGGTGGACACCGATCTCGACAAGGACGAACTCTTCGACACCAACTGGGCCGAGAGCACCGTCGTTTTCTCCATCAGCAAGAACCTGTAATTTTAGCGGTTGCTGAAAGATCAGAGGGAAAAACGCCGACTGTAAAGTCGGCGTTTTTTTTCGCCTCGGTTTTATCGGGCACGGCCAGTAGTGAAGTGTTAGCGATCGCCAGTAACAGGGGATATCAGTCGCATACGCAGAGCATCGATACCCGGTTTATCCGCCAGTTCCTTAGAACTCAGGCCACAGAGTTCATGGGGAAACACCAGCCACGCACCTGTTTGGTGCAAATAATAGTCTGGAGTAAGGTTTGTCTGATTGTTGTCGGGTTTGAACCAGAGTGTGGCCATGCGAATATCGGCGTGGGCTCCGCAGCGTTCCTTGAGTTGCCCAAGTACTGCGCGTGCCGTTAGACCGGTGTCGAACACGTCGTCAACCACCAGAATATGGTTCGCTGGCGCGCTGTGGTCCAGGCAGTATTCGAGGCCGTCAATGTTGACTTCAGCGGCGCGCTCCTGCACCCCGCGATACAGGCTGGTGCGCAACGGAACATGGTCGGCGTCGCAACCGAGACAGGCGAGCAATTCGTGAATGGCGATGGCGATGGGTGCGCCGCCGCGCCACAAACCGATAATCAGGTTGGGCTTAAACCCGCTATCGTGTATCGCCAGGCCCAGCTGGTGCGAATCGTCGAGTAATTGTTGCGCGGTAATATAGTGTTTGGCGGCCACAATAAGTCTCGAATAATATCTTGTGCGATTATCTTTTCACGATCGACGACAAACTGTCTATAATGGCCGCGATGAATTGGTCGGTGTTTGTTTAATTAGTAATTGTTGATCGCGGAGGCGAATATGGCGTACTTGAACAAGGCGGGGCTTGCCGTGCTGACATTGGCGCTGTCACTGACAGTAGCGGGCTGTGGCGACGATAAAGCGGCTGCGCCACTGACCGCGCAGCAGGAAAAAGAGGTTGCGGCAAGACTGGCGCCTCCTGGCGAAGTGGTAATGGCCAGCGATGTTGCACCGGTTGCGGCGGCTACAGCGGGCGGTGCTGCCCGTACCGGAGAGGAAATTTACAACACCAAGTGCATGACCTGCCACGCCACCGGCGCTGCGGGCGCACCGAAACTGGCCAATATCGAAGAGTGGGCACCGCGCATTGCCAAAGGTATGGACGTGCTGTACGCCAGTTCTATTAACGGCCTTAACGGCATGCCCCCCAAGGGTCTGTGTATGGATTGTTCGGATGATGAGCTGAAAGCTTCCGTCGATTACATGGTTGAAAAGAGCCAATAAGTTCGTTTTGTGAATATCTGGCCGCACCCATTGGCGCGGCTTTTTTTTGCGGGTTTATTTAGATGCTGCGGGTAAAACTTTAGTGCCGCACCCTGAACCGGGGTAATTAAATCGGCACAATGCCGTCCCGTGGTGTGGCACCGGATTTGGTGTCGCCGGCGAGCTCCCTTTCCCGGGCCAGTGGCGCAATTTCCGTCAAGGAGCCCCTGTCCATCAACAGATCAACCCGTTGCCACGCGGACAACATGCCTTGGGCACGGCGTTTTGAATAATCGATAGTGTCTGCGTGGCGCTTTTCCAGAAAAGGCTGTAAGGCATCATGCCTTGACTGCTGATCGGACATGGTCGCTCTCTATTGGAATCGCTCTTTATTGGAGCCGCTCTCTATTGGAACAGTTAGGTGAATAGGTTTTTTTATGACCCATCGTAGCGACGGTGTCGAACCAGGTCGGCGAGCTCAATGTAGCCTGAGTCGCCAGAGGTCTCAAGTAAGGTAGCAGTCACAAAAACTCGAGTCTTGGATCGGATTACCTGTCGCCTTCGGGGCTACAATGCAAGGAGTGGACCTGAACGGGTAGTGTACGCAGTGAATTTATGGGGTTTGGGAGAAAGGCTCGGCACGGCCGCGACGGAACTCAACGAGGCTTGAATGTTGAATATCGTACCTGAATCGACAATCACCTGTCCTGAGTGTGGTGCCAGCAGGCTGGAAACCATGCCTACCGATACCTGTCAGTGGTTTTATGAGTGCCAAAACTGCGGCGTGGTACTCTCTCCGCTGGCCGGTGACTGTTGCGTGTTCTGCTCCTATGGCACTGTGAAATGCCCACCCATTCAGCAGGGTGATCCCGACTGTTGCCGTGTGTGAAGGGCAATCCCCATTGAGTTAAGTCAAGTTGGCCTGATATAACTGGAGATTAAATTGTAAGTTGCCAGAGGAGCGTCTATACAGTTCGGAGGGAGGCGCAATGCAAAGAGCAGGGTGGGTGCGGGAAATGGTTGGGCGAATAGTGCTGGGGCTGGCGCTGGTAGTTGGCCCGTTTCTCGCGTTTGCAGTAGAGGATCAAAAAGCAACCCTTGCCGATAGCGAGGGCACTGGTGCCAACCAGCAACGGCAGGTGGCACTGCTGACCGTAGCAGATGCCATCGGCCCGGCCACGGCGGATTACATCGCCCGCGCAATGGCGCAGGCGGCACAGCAAAATCCAGAACTTATTATCCTGCAGATCGATACGCCGGGCGGTCTCGACACGGCGATGCGCGACATTATTCAACTGATTACCTCGTCGACTGTGCCGGTGGCAACCTATGTCTCCCCCACCGGAGCGCGTGCCGCCAGTGCCGGCACCTATATCCTCTACGCCAGCCATATTGCCGCGATGGCGCCGGGTACCAATCTGGGTGCCGCGACGCCCGTACAGATTGGCGGCATTTCGTTGCCGGGAATGGATCGGGACAAAGATAAGAAAGCAGCAGAGAAAAACGAAACGGACGCTGGTGAAGATGATGCTCCGCCAGCCCAGGATGACGCCATGTCGCGCAAGATTATCAACGACGCATCCGCTTATATCCGCGGGCTGGCGGAACTGCATGGGCGCAACGTGGAATGGGCAGAAAAAGCGGTGCGCGAGGCGGTCAGTTTACAGGCCAGTGAGGCGTTGGCGCTGAACGTCATCGACGTGGTGGCCAGCGACATCAGCGATTTACTGGCGCAAATCGATGGTCGCGAAGTCAGCGTGCTGGCGCGTAAACGCACGCTGCACACAGCAGGGTCCTCGGTGGTAGAAATTTCGCCGGACTGGCGGAGTCGGTTTTTGAGTGTGATTACCAACCCTAACGTCGCTTACATACTAATGCTGGTAGGTATCTACGGATTGATTCTGGAATTTTACAATCCCGGCGGACTGGTGCCGGGGGCGGTGGGCGCGATCTGTTTGTTGTTGGCGCTGTATGCGTTTCAGATGCTGCCGGTCAACTACGCCGGCGTTGGGCTGATTTTGCTGGGTGTGGGGCTGATGGTGGCCGAAGCGCTACAGCCGAGCTTCGGCATGCTGGGTTTCGGGGGTATTACCGCGCTGGTGATTGGTTCAGTTATATTGCTGGACACGCGGTTACCTGGTTTTCAAATCTATTTATCGGTCATCGCAGCGGTGGCGCTCGCGAGTCTGTTCATATTAACTGCCGTGGTGGGATTGGCCCTCAAAGCCCGTGGCCGTCCGGTGGTCAGCGGTGTCGAAGAGATGCTGGGTAAAACAGGTCGTGCCCTGGTTGATTTCGAGGATGGCAAGGGCAGAGTGTTTGTACATAGTGAAATCTGGCAGGCGCAAAGTGCCGAGCCGATTGCCAAAGATCAGCCGATCCGGGTGGTAGCGGTACGGGGTTTGACTCTTGATGTGGAACCCGATGTGCAAAAGGACGCCACCCCGCTGGGATTGCAAGCCCACAACTAACCGAGGAGATACCGATATGCTGGAGTATCCGCTCTACACAATCGTCATTCTGGCCCTGGTATTGATCGCCAGCGCAGTGAAAATTCTGCGCGAGTACGAACGGGGCGTGGTGTTCTTACTGGGCCGTTTCTGGAAGGTTAAAGGGCCCGGTTTCATTATCATCGTGCCGGGCATTCAACAAATGGTGCGTGTAGATTTACGCACGGTGGTGATGGATGTGCCGAGTCAGGACGTAATTTCTCGAGACAACGTGTCCGTGCAGGTCAACGCGGTGGTGTACTTTCGGGTGGTGGATCCGGAAAAAGCAATTATTCAGGTGGAAGATTTTTATATGGCCACCAGCCAACTGGCGCAGACCACCTTGCGCTCAGTGCTCGGTCAACACGAGCTGGACGAAATGCTGGCAGAACGGGACAAGCTTAACGTCGATATTCAGACCATACTGGATCAACAAACCGATGCCTGGGGAATAAAAGTCATCAACGTGGAAATCAAGCACGTCGACTTAAATGAAACTATGGTGCGCGCCATCGCCAAGCAGGCTGAGGCGGAGCGCACTCGGCGCGCCAAGGTGATTCACGCCGAAGGTGAAATGCAGGCTTCCGAGAAGTTGCTGGCAGCGGCGCGAACACTTTCACAGCAACCCGAAGCTCTGCAGTTGCGCTATCTGCAAACTCTGACAGAGATTGCGGGTGAGCGCTCTAATACGATAGTCTTTCCATTGCCCATCGACTTTATGGAGAAATTTATTCGCACTGATAACGAGGCAAAATGAACGGACGTATTCAAAATTTAATAGATCGCATACGCCTGCTCGAAACGGAGCTGGAGGGTGCGTTTCGAGAACAGGAACAAAAATTTCGCTACCACGTAGAGGGTACGCGCGTTCGTTTTGAACAGCAGGTGCGCGATGCGCATCGCGAGATGAAAATGCGTTGGGGGGAATGGTTTGGACACAGCCGCCCCCTGAATATTATTTCCGCTCCGATTATTTACGGCATGATCGTGCCGCTCGCATTTCTCGACGTGACGATTACGCTATATCAGCACATTTGCTTTCGTCTGTACGGCATTCCGCGGGTTAAGCGAACCCATTACATCATTATGGATCGTCATCGGCTCGCTTATCTGAATGCGTTTGAAAAATTGAATTGTGCGTATTGTAGTTATGGTAATGGTGTTATTGCCTATTCGCGGGAAATTGCCGCGCGCACGGAGCAGTACTGGTGTCCCATTAAAAATGCCCGACGGGTAAAAGGCGCGCACCCACGCTACGATACTTTTGTGCCCTATGGTGACGCGGAGCAGTTGCATGAAAAGGTGCTGGAATTCCGTGAACAACTGGTGAGTGAAAAGGATCTGGAAGATAACCCTGAAAAACCTGCTGACCCCTGACTCGAGTCGCGATAATTCTGCTATAACTGTGACGCCAATCGGTAAACCGGTGTAGAATCTTTTTTGACGATTTTATCCGGAGTCTATGTCGTGTCTTCAATAAACAGTTTTAAGGCGAGCGCCAAACTCGCAGTTGGCGATACCAGTTACCGTTACTACAGCCTGCCCGCTCTGGTGGAACAGGGTTTTTCCGGCGTGTCCCGCCTGCCCTACAGTTTGAAAGTATTGCTGGAAAATCTGTTGCGTTTTGAAGACGGTAACACGGTTACCCGGGAACATATTCTGGCGCTGGCTAACCGCGACGAAAACGCGCAGGAACAGGAGATCGCCTTTCGCCCGGCGCGGGTGCTGATGCAGGATTTTACCGGAGTGCCCGGGGTGGTGGATCTGGCGGCAATGCGCGACGCGCTCGCGCGCCGCGGTGCGGACCCGGCGCTGGTCAATCCCCTCACGCAAGTGGATCTGGTAATAGATCACTCGGTGATGGTGGATAAGTTTGCCGATGCTTCCGCCTATCGGGAGAACGTCGCCATGGAAATGCAGCGCAATCGGGAACGCTATCAGTTTTTACGCTGGGGCCAGAGTGCCTTCGCCAATTTCCGGGTGGTGCCGCCAGGCACTGGGATCTGTCACCAGGTCAACCTGGAATATCTGGCCAAAGGTGTGTGGACATCCGAGATTAATGGCGAGACGGTAGCATATCCGGATTCCCTGGTGGGTACCGATAGCCATACCACGATGATCAACGGTCTTGGCGTATTAGGTTGGGGCGTGGGGGGTATTGAAGCCGAAGCCGCCATGCTCGGGCAGCCGATCTCCATGTTAATCCCGGAAGTGGTTGGTTTTCGGTTGCAGGGTGCCCTTGCCGAAGGCGTGACAGCCACCGATCTGGTATTGACCATTGTGCAGATGCTGCGCAAGCACGGCGTGGTAGGAAAATTTGTTGAATTTTTCGGGTCGGGACTCGACAGTTTGCCCCTTGCCGATCGCGCCACCATCGCTAATATGGCGCCAGAGTATGGCGCTACTTGTGGCTTTTTTACGTTTGACCAGGAAACCCTCAATTACTTGCGCCTGTCTGGCCGCGACGATCAAACCCTCGCTCTGGTGGAAGCCTACGCGAAGGCCCAGGGGCTGTGGCGGAACGATGATGTCGAACCCGTGTATAGCGCATCCCTGGCATTAGATCTAAGCACGGTGACCCCCAGTATGGCCGGTCCGAAACGCCCCCAGGATCGGGTGGCGCTGGACAGTCTCGGCGCGGCGATGGACGAGATGATCGCGCTGCGCGGACGTACCGTTGCCGCGGAAGTGCCGGTAGCGGGAGCGGCGCACGGCTTGCGGGATGGCGATGTGGTGATCGCCGCGATCACATCCTGTACCAACACCTCCAACCCGGCGGTGATGATGGCTGCCGGTCTGGTAGCCAAAAAGGCGGTGGAGAAAGGACTGACGCGCAAACTCTGGGTCAAGCCGTCGCTGGCACCGGGCTCCAAAGTGGTGACCGATTATCTGGCTAAAGCGGGCTTGCAGCCGTATCTGGATCAGCTGGGGTTTAATCTGGTGGGCTATGGTTGCACCACCTGTATCGGCAACTCGGGACCTCTGGCCCCGGAGCTGGAGCAGGCCATACAAGCAGGCGATCTGACAGTATCCGCTGTGCTATCGGGCAATCGAAATTTTGAGGGACGCATTCACCCTGAGGTGCGAGCAAACTGGCTGGCCTCGCCGCCACTGGTTGTGGTATTTGCCCTCGCCGGGACTACGCGCCTCGATTTAGCGGTCGATCCGGTGGGCGTCAATGGGCAGGGTGAAAAAATTTATTTGCGGGATATCTGGCCAAGTAACCGGGAAATCGCCGCGGCCGTTGCACAGGTAGATCGCGACATGTTTCGCCGCGAGTACGCTGATGTGTTCCGCGGCGACGACCAGTGGCGAGCCCTGCCAATTCCGGAGGGCAACACCTATACGTGGGATGAGACCTCCACCTACATACGCAACCCCCCATTTTTTGATGAGCAAGCTGGTGATTCCACCAGCCCCGTCGTGGGTGCGCGCCTGTTGGCGCTGTTGGGAGATTCGGTGACCACCGATCATATTTCTCCGGCTGGTGATATTGACGGCGAGAGTCCGGCGGGCCGCTATCTACAGGAGCGCGGCGTTGATGTAAAAGATTTTAATTCCTACGGTTCGCGGCGCGGCAATCACGAAGTCATGATGCGCGGTACCTTTGCCAATGTGCGCCTGCGCAACGAACTGGTGCCAGGGGTCGAAGGTGGTTACACCCGCATGGTCGGGGGTGAACCGATGTCGATCTACGATGCGGCCATGGCCTACCAACGGGATGGCGTGCCTTTGGTGGTGATTGCCGGCAAGGAATACGGCACCGGTTCCAGTCGCGACTGGGCGGCGAAGGGTACGCGCCTGCTTGGGGTGCGGGCCGTTATTGCCGAGAGTTTCGAGCGCATTCACCGCTCCAATCTGATTGGCATGGGGGTGTTGCCACTGCAGTTTACCGGTGGGCAAACCCGACTATCCCTGGGACTGAATGGTAGCGAACATTTCCATATTGATGGACTGGCCAATCTTGCCCCCGGGGCACAGGTGCAGATGGTGGTAGAGCGCAGTGACGGCACGCGGGAAGATTGTTCGTTACTGTGCCGCATCGATACCGATAATGAACTAAGCTATTACAGAAGCGGGGGCATCTTGCACTATGTGCTTGGCCAACTGGTGGATCGTTAGCGATGCGCGGTCGCGCCCTGTGTGTCAGGTGGGGTGGATATAAGCGTGGGTGAATTTCGTCAGGAAAGCGATAGTCTGGGTAGTGTGGATATTCCGGTAGACGCGCTGTGGGGGGCGCAGACGCAACGCGCGTTGCAAAACTTCCAGATTGGCGATCAGCGTTTCCCGGTAGAATTTATTCATGACTTTGCCCGGGTTAAAAAAGCTTGTGCGTTGGCGAATCACGCGTTGGGTCAATTGCCTGAGGAGCTGTGCGAGCTTATTTGTCAGGCGTGCGACGAAATTATTGCCGGGTGCCACGATGCCCAGTTTCCTCTGGTTATCTGGCAAACGGGCAGCGGCACCCAGACCAATATGAATTTCAACGAAGTGATCGCCAACCGCGCCAACGAACTGGCTGGTAGCGGCCGGGGCGCGGGCGCGCCGTTACATCCTAACGATCACGTGAATTGTTCCCAGTCTTCTAACGATGTTTTTCCCACAGTGATGCACGTGACTGCGGCACGCGGACTGCGTGACGGATTGTTACCAGCATTGCTTCATCTCGAGACGGCGTTACAGGACAAAAGTCGGGAATTTCGCGATCTGATTAAGACCGGTCGCACCCATTTAATGGATGCGACGCCCATCACCCTCGGCCAGGAGTTTGGCGGCTATGGAGCCCAATTAGCCTACGCTCGCGCCGCGTTGGGGGACCTGTCACCTGCGTTGCATACGATTGCGCTGGGCGGCAGCGCAGTGGGCACCGGGTTAAATACCCCACCGGGCTGGAGTCAAAAAGTCGCGCAGGTTCTTAGCGAAATCAGCGGCACTGAGTTTACCAGCGCCGATAACAAATTTATGGCGCTTGCCGCCCACGATGTACTGGTAGATTTACACGGGCGACTGCGCTTGCTGGCCAGCGCGCTGCTCAAGATTGCCAACGATATTCGTCTACTGGGGAGCGGCCCCCGCTGCGGATTCGGTGAGTTGCGCCTGCCTGCCAACGAGCCGGGCAGTTCGATTATGCCCGGCAAGGTCAATCCGACGCAGGCTGAGGCGCTGACCATGGTGGCGGTGCAGGTGATGGGAAACGATGTGGCGGTCGGCTTTGCCGGTTCCCAGGGTCACCTCGAACTCAATGTCTACAAACCAGTGCTGATTCACAATGTCCTGCAATCCTTACGCTTATTGACTGACGCCATGCGTAGCTTTGCAGATCATTGCGTGACTGGCATACAGGCTGATGGCGAGCAATTGCAACGTGCGATGGAGCGTTCCCTGATGTTGGTGACTGCCCTGAGTCCGGTGCTTGGCTACGATCGGGCCGCGTCTATCGCCAGGCTCGCCTGGGAGCAGGATCTGACCTTACGGCAGGCGGCAGTTAATTCCGGGTACATCAGCGCTGATGAATTTGATCGACACGTCAATCCGTTAACGATGCTGGGTCGCGGCGACTGAGACCCGAAGCTGCGCGCTGACAGAATTGCTTGCCTTGCAATCAACGGGCGGCCGGATCATAATAACTATAAAATATAACGTTATTCTTAAGTGATATATTGATGGGTTATTTCTGTATCTCTGAATAACCGTACAGGGTCAGGTTTTGCGAGCAAGAGTACCTGGTGGTCTTCGCTGCGTGTACCCCCCGCTCCCTCAGAACAACGGGAGTTCGCGGTCGGCAGGCCCTGGCGTTCCCACCACTGTGGTTGGAGAAATAAATGAGGGTTAAACCCACGCCAACGATTGCCGCGCTGCTTCGCAGCTGGCTGCCGCTGCTGTCCGATGTGGGTAATCGCTCCCGCAGCGAGGTGGTGCAGGATTTTCTGGCGGGCACTATCACCGCGATTTTGCTGGTACCCCAGGCTTTGGCGTATGGGCTGTTGGCGGGCCTGCCTCCGGAAGTGGGGTTGTACGCCAGCGTCATCCCTCCAATCATTTATGCATTTACCGGTACCAGTCGCACCCTCGCGGTGGGGCCGGTTGCGGTGGCTGCGGTCATGGTCGCTGCCGCTTTGACTCCCTATGCCGATGGAGATCCGCACAAATATTTGACCGGCGCTCTGATTCTGTCTGCCCTGTGCGGTGGAATTTTGCTGGTTCTGGGGCTGCTGCGCCTCGGGTGGCTCACGCACTTTATTAGCCATCCGGTACTGTCGGGTTTTACCACCGGCGCGGCGATTTTTATCGTCGGTACGCAGTTAGCGCCCCTCACCGGTATTGCCGTACCGCGAGATGCGGGCTTTGTGGAGATTGTCAGCACCCTGACTGCCAGCATCGGATCGTTCAACGGGGCGACGGCTACATTTGGTGCGGTGGCGGTGCTACTGCTGCTGCTGGCCCGTCGCCCCCTGGTGATAGCACTGGGGAACTTGGGCATCAGCCCCGGGACGGCGGCGATTATGGGGCGGACGGCGCCCCTGGTACTGGTGGTGCTGGCCATCGCGGTGGCAGTGGTACTGGATGCAAAAACCCAGTGGCAGGTAGCGGTGGTGGGCACCGTCCCTCAGGGCCTGCCGGGACTATCCCTGGGATTTCTGTCCGCACCCGGCTGGCTGACGCTGTTGCCATCCGCCGCCCTGATCGCGGTGATCGGTTACGTGGAAAGTATTTCTGTTGCCAAAGTGCTGGCCTTTCGTCGTCAACAAAAGATTAATCCCGATAGCGAATTCAGAGCGCTGGGTTTTACTAATCTGGCTGCCGCGTGCGCCGGGGCCATGCCGGTGGCCGGAGGTTTCTCCCGCTCCATGGTCAACTATGATGCCGGCGCAAATACTCAGTTGGCGGCAATTGTAACGGCCTGTTGGGTGGGCCTGGCGACGTTTATGTTTACCGGCATGCTGGCGGATTTGCCCAAAGCCGTGCTGGCCGCAATTATCGTGGTTGCAGTGTGGCAATTAATTGATTTCAACGGGCTGCGACACACCTGGCGCTACGATCGGGGCGATGGTATCGCTCAGACGGTGACCTTACTGGGTGTTCTGGCGCTGGGTATAGAACAGGGTCTGTTAATCGGCGTGGGACTGGCCATGCTGCTGTTTTTGTACCGCACCAGTCGCCCTCATATCGCGGTGGTGGGGCGCATTGCCGGTACCGAGCACTTTCGCAACGTCCTGCGCCATCAGGTGGAAACCTGGCCACATGTCCTGCTGGTGCGGGTGGATGAAAATATTTACTTTGCCAATACTCCGCGGGTGGAGTCGATGTTGCTGGATATGGTCGTCGACCAGAAACAATTAACAGATGTGGTGCTGGTATTTTCCGGCGTCGCCTACGTGGACGCCAGCGCCCTGGAAATGCTGGAGGAATTTGAAAGCGCGTTGGCGAATCGGAATATTCGTCTCCATCTCGCCGAAGTCAAAGGGCCAGTGCTTGATCGTCTAAAAGACACCGAGTTACTGGCGCGACTCAATGGCAGTCGCGTGCATTTGTCCACTCAACTGGCGGTTGCCGCGCTCACGCCATAAAAATTGTCGGGCAAAAATTTTTGCGACCCGGAGTATGCCCAGTGACGCGTGGGTTTAATCGAACAGATTTCTAAGGGCGGCCAGCGACGCGCGCCCTTTTTCTTTTCGTTCTTCTACCGACAGCACTTCGCCGAAACCTTCCCGTACTATATCTTCTGCTGGTAGCTCGTCGAGAAAACGGCTGGGGGTTGTTTCGACGATTTCTCCGAAGTGGCGACGCTTTGCCGCCAGGGTTATGGTGAGTGTCGTGCGGGCGCGAGTGATGCCAACATATGCGAGCCGCCTCTCTTCTTCGACGTCGCCACTATCGATGCTGTTGCGGTGTGGCAATAAATTTTCTTCCATACCGATAAGAAATACGTGGTGAAATTCAAGCCCCTTGGCAGCGTGCAGCGTCATCAACTGGACTTTGTCGTCTGCGGACTCTTCGCTGTGTCGATCCAGCAGGTCCCGCAGCACCAGTTTGCCGATGGCGCTCTCAATACCGTGTTGCGTATCGTCACTCTCCACAACGTCGCTGTCTCGCAACGTGTTGCCCAATTGGTCAATCAGCAGGCGCACATTTTTCATACGGTTTTCCGCCACGGCCGCGTTGGTAGCATTTTGATGTAGCCAGGCTTCGTAACCGATATCGTCCAGCATTTCGTGTATCGTACTGACGGAATCCGTTTGATAGCAATTTTGAATAACCTTGTTAAACCAGGTTTTAAACTGTCTCAGTCGTTGCAGATTAGCGGCCGGAATGTCATTTTCCAGTCCCAGTTCGTCAATTGCGGCGAACAGGGATATATTGCGGCGGGTGGCGTATTCTCCCAATTTCTCCAGGGTGGCGTGTCCGATCTGGCGGCGCGGGGTATTGATAATGCGCAGGAAGGCATTATCATCAGCGGAGTTAACCAGCAGGCGCAGATAGGCCATCGCGTCCTTGATTTCGGCACGGGAAAAAAACGACGTGCCACCGCTGATGGCGTAGGGAATACCCTGACTCTGCAGCTTCATTTCAAGCAGTTTGGCCTGGTGATTACCGCGATATAACACGGCGAAGTCGCGAAAATGGCAGCTGCGGCGCAGTCGCTGTTCGATAATGTCGTTGACGACCCGCTCCATTTCTGTATCTTCGTTCTGGCAGCGCACCAGACGAATGGGTTCTCCTTCACCCAGATCGCTCCACAGGGACTTGCTGATAACGTGCTCGTTGTTGGCAATAAGCTGATTCGCGACCCGCAGAATTCTTTCGGTGGAACGATAATTTTGTTCCAGTTTGATCACATCAATATCGGTAAAATCCCGTTGTAATTGCGCGAGGTTTTCCGGGCGCGCTCCCCGCCAGGCGTAAATCGACTGATCGTCGTCCCCCACTACCGTAAAACGTTGATGGCTGCTGGTCAGCAGCTTGACCAGTTCGTATTGCGCGAGATTAGTGTCCTGGTATTCGTCCACCAGCAAATAACGAATCCGCTGTTGCCAGTTAAGTAGTAGTTCAGGGTTGTTGCGCAGTGCCAGTACCGGAATCAGGATTAAGTCGTCGAAGTCCACGGCGTTGTATGCTTTTAGTGCACGTCGGTAATGGGCGTAGACAGCGGCGATAGTTTGCTGTTGTTGATCTTCGGCCATGGATAACGCCTGATCGGGGCCGAGAAGAGCATTTTTCCAGTGCGAGATTTGTTGTTGTACCAGATTCACGTAGTCCGCATCGAAATCCGATTCCCGCAACATCAGTTCCTGAAGCACGCTACGGGCATCGTCCGCGTCAAAAATGGAGAAGCCTGACTTAAAGCCCAGATGTTTAATTTCGCGTCGTAAAATAGTCAGGCCGAGTAAGTGAAAAGTCGATACGGTCAGGCCTTGGGCGGCGGGGCCATTGAGCAACCGGGCAACCCGCGCTTTCATTTCCCGGGCCGCCTTGTTGGTGAAGGTCACCGCGACGACATGTTTGGCGGGAATACCGCATTCCGTTACCAGATAGGCGATTTTGCGCGCGATGACACTGGTCTTACCGCTACCGGCACCAGCCAGCACCAGCAATGGTCCGTCGCCGTGGCGAATGGCGCGTTGTTGTTCAGGGTTGGGACGGATCACGGCAGGCTGTCATTTTTTCGAGGCGCGATTGTAGCAGGGTTGGAACGCAGGGCGAGGTATTTTCAGCGCACGGGCAGTCGCCGACAGAGTCAGCGCGTGCGCTGGCATCAATTACATCCCATGGTATGCTTGGACTTTGGGCGCCCATCGACGCTTGGCGACGGCGCATGATGTTGAACACGGCTAACACAGCAGGCAGTAGGTAGCTGAGGCGTGGCAATACAGGGCTTTTTTATGAATCAATCGACAACACCGGTGGCACGCGGTACGGCAGCTGACGACCTGTCCCGCAATGGTTATGATCGGGTTGCCCCCAATCTCAATATTATTTTTACGAAAGTGTCGCCGGATGTCTGTGTGGCGACGCTGAATGTGACCGAAGAAATGCTCAACGGCCACGATGTGTGCCACGGGGGCTACATTTTTATGCTGGCGGATACGGTATTTGGCCGCGCCTGCAACAGTGGCAGTCGGGCCGCAATGGGCGTGCATTGCCATATCGATTATCTGCGCCCGGTCATGCCCGGCGAGGTCCTGACTGCCACCGCCACGCTGCGTCACGAGGGTAAAAGTTTTAGTCTCTATCAAGTGACAGTCAGCAATAAGGCGGGCGCTGAAGTGGCGCACTTTCAGGGTCGCTCACAGGTGGTGGGGTGAGCGCGTAGGCCGTTAAGAAATCAGCGCTGGGGTGCGCGCCCTGCATCCGTATTGGCGCCAGCGGAGTGTATCGCGGTACGGAAGTTGTAGCGGGGGTGGCGACGTTGCACAGGCGGTCCATCGCGATGCCATGAAAAACCCGCACAGTATTGAGTTCTTTATAACATTCGCTCAACGCGTCGCAGGGGTGTCCAAACAATGAAAACAGCGCCAGATGGTTCGTCCCAAAATCAGACTGTCGCAGCGCTGCTTGTGCAACTCCAGCAGCACCCGGACACGGTTGAATTTGCGCAGGTGATGGATGTGGTGGCCGAACACTATGTGTATCGTCCCACCCGGTTCTGTAATGGGTTGGGGGAATTAATGGTTGTCAACGAGGCGGGAGCCAATGAGGGTTCATGTCGACTGTTTGCGTTTGCACAAAAGCTGGGTTTAAGTGAAATGCAAACCCTGGCGTGTTTTGGGCGCTACTATCGAGAGGATGTGCTGGGCAAACCCCATGGCAGTGACCATGCCAATATTCGCGCATTTATGCGCAGTGGCTGGGCAGGTATCCAGTTTGACGGGTCACCTCTGGCCGAACGCAGTCACCCCAGAAGTTGCAGCGAATGACCGCCCACGCTATGCCACTACTGTAATACGTGGCGCGCCCTGTCGGGGTGAATTGGGGCAGCGGCAGGGGCTGGTGGCGTTGTCAGGCGTCGCTGCTGGCTTCGAAACTCAGCATGGCGACCCCTCCGTCCACAAGATCTCCCGGTTTAAAGTAAAACTCTGTCACCTTGCCGGTTTTTGGGGCGCGAATAGTGTGCTCCATTTTCATGGCCTCCATAATTAGCAGTGGGTCGCCCTTTGCCACGGTCGCGCCGACCGCCGCTACCAACGACACTACGGTTCCGGTCATCGGTGCAGTCAGGCCGCCAGCGGCTTCAACATCACTGCTGTCGCCACAATCCACGGGCACTAATGAGAAGGGCAATGCGCCCTGGGCTGTAAACAGGCTATGACCCTGGCCATGGGCGACCACAGTTGCCCGCACCCGGTGGCCGTCCACGTTGGCCACCAGGGTGTGGCCGTCGAGGGCGCCGCTGACAGTCAGGCCATGCGCGTCCGTATCACTGACAATGGTATAGCGATTGCTGCCGCTTGGATTATGCTCGCTGGCCTGCACCTGATGCGGCATTTCGGCGACCAGGAAATCAAATTTCTGCGTGCGCGGTTCGTTACAACGCCAGCCGTTGGCGTTGTGCCACGGCGATGTGGGGTCAGTGCTTTTTTGTGCGAGCGTGGCGGCAACCTGCTGTCGGTGCAAGATTACAAATAACGTTGCGAGGGCGACCCCCTGCTGCAAATCCTGACTCGCCGGGCGAAAAATTTCCTCCCGGTGTTTCTCGATAAAACCCGTGTCCAGGTCGGCCGCTTTGAAAGCCGGATTCGTCGCAAGGTTGTACAGAAAATCCACGTTCGTGGTCACACCGCTGATGCGGTACTCAGTGAGTGCGCGCGTCAACCGCGCCAACGCGCGGTCGCGATTTTCGTCCCACACCACCAGTTTGGCGATCATGGGGTCATAGTAGGGGCTGACCTCGTCGCCCTGCAGCACCCCGGTGTCCACCCGCACGTGAGCATCTTCACTGGGGGGCTCGAGAAAATCGAGTTTTCCGGTGGATGGCAAAAAGTCGTTGTTGGGATCTTCGGCGTAGATACGCGCTTCGAAAGCGTGACCGTTGATGGTCAGTTGCTCCTGGCGCAGGGGTAATGGCTGGCCGGCGGCGACGCGTAACTGCCATTCCACCAGATCTTGTCCGGTAATCATTTCCGTGACCGGGTGTTCCACCTGCAGGCGGGTATTCATTTCCATAAAATAAAACGAGTCGTCTTTATCGAGTAGGAATTCCACCGTCCCCGCGCCCTCGTAGGCAATAGTTCGCGCGGCCAGCAGCGCCGCGTCACCCATGGCAGTGCGCACGGTTTCGTTCAGGCCGGGTGCCGGGGCTTCTTCAATAACTTTCTGGTGGCGCCGTTGCACCGAGCAATCCCGTTCAAACAGGTACACACCGTTGCCGAAGCTGTCGCAGAACACCTGAATTTCCACATGGCGCGGTTGCGTCAGATATTTTTCCACCAGCATTTTGTCGTCGCCAAAGCTGCTCATGGCCTCCCGCTTGGCGGCAGCAAGCTCCGCATCAAATTCGGCGGCGCTCCACACCTGACGCATACCCTTGCCGCCGCCGCCAGCAGCGGCTTTGAGCAATACCGGGTAGCCCATCTGGTCGCTGATTTTCTTCAGAATGTCCGGATCCTGGTCATCGCCGTGATACCCGGGCACCAGCGGCACCCCAGCCGCTTCCATGATGGTTTTGGCAGCGGATTTTGATCCCATGGCTTCAATGGCAGCGACCGGTGGACCGATAAAAACAATATTGTTGCTTTTACAAAGTGCGCAAAACTGCGCGTTTTCGGAGAGAAAGCCATAGCCGGGATGAATGGCCTGGGCGCCGGTTTTGATGGCGGCGGCAATAATTTTTTCGGCCACCAGATAAGATTCGCGGGACGGCGCTGGACCAATATGCACTGCTTCGTCGGCCATGGCGACATGCAGGGAATTCTTGTCCGCATCGGAATACACCGCAACTGTGCGGATGCCGAGCCTTTTAGCGGTACGAATCACTCGGCACGCTATTTCACCACGATTGGCAATCAGAATTTTTTCAAACATCTCGGTACCTGTTGGTCGCACCCAGTTAGTGACGCTATGCCGTTGTTAGTCTGGAGTTTCGTATATTTTAGAAACTCCACCCGCAAGAGATATTACATACGAAATACGCCGAATCTGGTTTCCTCAATTTCTTTATTCAGGGACGCCGATATGGACAGGCCCAGCACCATACGGGTCTCCGCCGGGTCGATAACGCCGTCGTCCCAGATGCGCGCGGACGCATAATACGGATGTCCCTGTTTTTCGTACAGCTCAATTATGGGCTGCTTGAATTCGGCTTCTTCCTCCGCGCTCCAGCTTTCGCCTTTGGCTTCCATGGCGTCCCGCTTTACCTGGGCGAGTACCGACGCAGCCTGTACGCCTCCCATAACTGAGATACGTGCATTGGGCCACATATACAGAAAGCGCGGATCGTAGGAGCGACCGCACATACCGTAGTTGCCTGCGCCAAAAGAGCCGCCAATAATAACGGTAAATTTTGGCACCCGCGCACAGGCCACGGCGTTGACCATTTTGGCGCCATTTTTGGCGATACCCCCCGCCTCATACTGTTTGCCGATCATAAAACCGGTAATGTTTTGCAGGAATACCAGGGGTATTTTGCGCTGTGCGCACAGCTCAATGAAGTGCGCGCCTTTCTGGGCAGATTCGCTGAACAAAATACCGTTATTGCCGAGAATGCCCACCGGGTAACCGTGAATGCGGGCAAAGCCGCAGACCAGTGTCGCGCCAAACAGAGCTTTGAATTCGTCGAATTCGGAACCGTCCACGATGCGCGCGATAATCTCCCGCACATCGTAGGGCTGGCGGGCATCCTGTGGGACCACGCCATAGATCTCGGCGGGCTCGTACAGGGGCGGTACCGGCTCGGCAATATCCAGTTGTACCGGCTTGACCCGGTTAAGGCGGCTGACGGCGTTGCGCGCCAGTTGCAGGGCGTGGTGGTCATTGAGGGCATAGTGATCCGCCACGCCGGAAGTGCGGCAGTGCACGTCCGCGCCACCCAGTTCTTCGGCGGTGACGATTTCGCCGGTCGCGGCCTTGACCAGCGGCGGGCCACCCAGAAAGATGGTGCCCTGTTCTTTAACAATAATGGCTTCATCCGCCATGGCGGGCACATAGGCGCCGCCCGCTGTACAGGAGCCCATGACCACCGCGATTTGCGGAATGCCCATGGAAGACATGATGGCCTGGTTATGAAAGTTGCGACCAAAATTCAGGCGATCGGGAAACACTTCTGCCTGGGCAGGCAGGTACGCGCCGCCGGAGTCCACCAGATAAATACACGGCAGGTGGTTTTCCTGAGCGATGTCCTGACCGCGAATTTGTTTTTTAACGGTGCACGGGTAATAGGTGCCACCTTTGACGGTGGCGTCGTTGGCGAAGATCATGCACTCCTGTCCGGACACCCGGCCGATGCCGGTGATAATTCCCGCGCCGGGCACGTAGTCGTCGTACATTTCCCAGGCCGCGAGCTGTGAAAACTCGAGAAACGGGGTGCCGGGATCCAGCAGCCCATTGACCCTGTCCCGCGGTAATAATTTGCCGCGGGAAACGTGGCGGGCACAGGATTTCTCGCCTCCCCCCAGTTTGATCTGGGCGACCTTGGCATTGAGGTCGTCGACTTGCGCTTGCATATGCGCGGCGTTGGCGTCGAACTCCGCGGAGCGGGTATTAATTTTGGATTGCAGTATCGCCATGGTTTCCTGCTCGCTTCAGACTTTGGGTTCGAGGATTTTGGGAAAGGTTGCGCGGTGAAAACCGTTATACGCCGCGTTGTTGCGCTGCGCCCGTGGAATCTTTCTTCCCAGGGGGGAATCGGTGCACAGGGAGCTGCCACCGTCCACGCGCAGAGTGACGCCGTTGATGTAGCTGGCGCCTTCGCTCAGTAAAAAACATACCGCCGAGCTGATCTCGGATTCCGTGCCAAGGCGGTTTAACGGCACCGTTTCGTGAAAATGGGGAATGCACTCGAGCATCTCGGGGTCTTCATAGGTGTCCAGTCCGGAGGACGCCAGGTACCCGGGTGCCACGGCATTGAGACGTACCCCCGCATAAGCCCACTCCACGGCGGCGGTCTGGGTGAGATTTTCCATACCGGCTCGCGCGGCACCCGAGTGCGCCATGCGCGGCATGCCGCCAAAGTTATCGGCGGTGATATTGACGATGGCCCCACCGTGTTTTTTCATGGATTTGAGAAACACCGCCTTGGAAACGATAAAGCCGCCCAGCAGATTGGTACGCACCACGGCGAGAAAACCGTTGGGGCTGATATTTTCCAGGTCGGCGGGAAACTGCCCGCCGGCATTGTTTACCAGGCCGTGAATTGGGCCGCGGGCGGCGATAAATTTATCGATAAGCGCATCCATGGCATCGGCGTCGCGAATATCCCCGCAGCCGTAGTCGCAGATGGCACCGGGATTGTCACTTTCAATTTCGTTCTTTACGTTAACCAGCTTTGCCTCGGTGCGTCCAATCATCAAAACCGTCGCCCCAAGGGCCGCCAACTCATGGGCAATACAACGCCCGAAACCGCTGCCTGCGCCGGTGACAAGTACTGTTTTAGCGGCGAACAGGTCGGGCCTGAGCACGGACTGATAGGTCATGTTGGTAATTTCCTGTCGTTTATTTTGTTTCGTTGAACAATTCTCTGCCCACCAGCATGCGGCGTATTTCCGATGTGCCAGCACCTATTTCATAGAGTTTGGCATCGCGCAGCAAGCGCCCGGCAGGGTATTCGTTAATGTAGCCGTTGCCACCCAGGGTCTGAATGGCCTGCAGCGCCATTTGCGTGGCTTTTTCGGCGGTGTACAAAATAACTGCGGCGGCGTCCTTGCGAGAATCCTCGCCCCGATCACAGGCCTTGGCCACCGCATAGAGGTAGGCTCGGGAGGTGTTGATGTCTACATACATGTCCGCCAGCTTGCCCTGCATCAGTTGAAATTCCCCGATCGGTTGATTGAACTGGCGGCGGTCGTGAAGATAAGGGATAACGATATCCAGGCAGGCCTGCATTATTCCCACTGGCCCCCCGGAGAGCACCGTGCGCTCGTAGTCGAGCCCGGACATCAGGACTTTTACGCCCTCATTTTCCTGTCCGAGAATATTTTCTGCGGGAACCTCGCAATCCTCAAACACCAGCTCGCCGGTGCTGGAACCGCGCATTCCGAGTTTATCGAGTTTCTGGGCGCGACTAAAGCCGGGGTAGTCGCGCTCCACGATAAACGCGGTAATACCCTTGGGGCCAGCGTCCGGGCGGGTTTTGGCATAGATAACGTAGGTGTTGGCATCGGGACCATTGGTGATCCAGAATTTATTACCGTTGAGAATATAACGATCCCCGCGCTTGTCCGCTCTTAGTTTCATGCTGACCACATCGGAGCCAGCGCCGGGTTCGCTCATGGCCAGGGCGCCGATATGCTCGCCGGAGCACAGCTTGGGCAGGTATTTCTGTTTCTGTTCGGGGGTGCCGTTTTTGCGGATTTGATTAACACAGAGATTGGAGTGGGCGCCGTAGGACAGCCCAACCGATGCCGAGGCGCGGGAAATTTCTTCCATGGCGACGACGTGGGCCAGATATCCCATATGGGTACCACCGTATTCCTCCTCCACGGTCATGCCGAGCAAACCCATGTCGCCCAGTTTGCGCCAGATATCCAGCGGAAATTCATTGTCGCGATCTATTTGTTCGGCGCGGGGCGCCAGTTCCTTCTGGCTGAATTGATGGACGCTATCGCGCAGCATGTCAACATCCTGGCCAAGATCGAAGTTCATGCTTTTAAAAACAGTATTCATAGGGGCCTCGGCAGTCGTTACATACGGGTTATAAATTAACGGATTTTTTTGTCGTGCAGGTTGCGACTGGCTGCGAGTTCCGCGCGACATCCGTTTTCAGCGCGATCCAGATCCGCCATCATTTTTTTCAGGTCTTCCAGTTGTCGCTGCAGGCGCTGGCGTTGCTGATGAATCGTCTCAATGGTGGTTAACAGCTGTTGCGTGTTGTTTTTGCCTGGTTCATACATGTTGATGATGTCGCGGCTCTCGGGCAGCGACAACCCGAGGCGTTTACCACGCAGAATCAGTTTCAATTTGGTGCGATCCGCGTTACTGAAGATGCGCGTCTGGCCACGGCGCTGGGGTGTAAACAACCCGATTTCTTCGTAGTGGCGTATGGTGCGCGTGGTGATCCCAAACTCCCGGGATAGCTCGCTAATCGTGTAAGTGTTGCCATCAATGGACATAAGGGTATTTCGAGTCGATGGATTGCGGGTGAGAGAATATAGCATACGTTTACGTTAACTTCAACTTTCGCCCTGATTTCCCTGTCACTTAACAATACAGTGGCAGGGCGAGTACATCGGGCTGTGCGGAGGGCGCGTTGCCCCTGGTAATGCCTCGGGGTAAACTGCCTCGCGTTACGCAGCGGACACGCTTGCGACTATGGCTGTGTGCGTACCCTGAAATAGAGGACTAATCGAACAATGCAACTGACAAAAAGTTACATGTGTGGCGCGGCCTCCGAGCCTCTGGTGTACGACACGATTGGCAATCTCTTTGACAACACGGTACAGCGTTTCCCTGACCATCCGGGGCTGGTGGTGCCGCATCAGCAGGTGCGTTGGAGTTATCGGGAATACCAGCATCAGGTGAACCGGCTGGCCACTGGCCTGCTGGCGTTGGGTATTAATCCGGGTGACCGCGTTGGTATTTGGGCGCCGAACTGTTACGAGTGGTGTCTCACGCAGATAGCCACCGCAAAAATTGGCGCCATACTGGTGTGTATCAATCCGGCCTATCGGTTGTACGAACTCGAATACGCTCTCAATAAAGTGCAGTGTCGCGCCATAATTTCCGCCCAGTTGTTTAAAAGCAGCGATTATCTGGGAATGTTGCGGGAGCTGGCGCCGGAACTGGATCATTGCGAGCCGGGGGCATTGCGCGCAAAAAAATTGCCCCACCTGGAAATAGTGGTGCGAATGGGGTCGGATAAAACACCCGGTATGTTTAACTTCGATGCGGTCTGCGCGCTGGGTGGTGACCGCGAAACGGAGGGTATGGAAGAAATCGGTCGGGGATTACTGCCCGACGATCCAATCAATATTCAGTTCACCAGCGGCACCACGGGTCACCCCAAGGGCGCGACTCTGACCCATTGCAACGTGCTTAACAACGGCAAGGTCAATGGCGATGTGATGCGTCTGACAGAGTTGGACAAAGTGTGTATTCCGGTGCCCTTGTACCACTGCTTTGGCATGGTTATCGGCAATCTGGGTTGCATTACCCACGGTGCAGCGGCGGTGTTTCCGGGCGAAGCGTTCGACCCGCTGACCACGTTGCAGGTGGTAAGTGACGAGCAGTGTACAGCGCTGCACGGAGTGCCTACTATGTTTATTGCAGAGCTCGATCATCCGCGTTTTGCAGAGTTCGATCTGAGGTCGTTGCGCACCGGTATTATGGCCGGCGCGCCCTGCCCGGTAGAAGTGATGAAGCAGGTGATGAGCAAGATGCACATGGAGCAAATTCTCATTGCCTACGGACAAACGGAATTGAGTCCCGTTAGTCACGCCACGGAGCCCGATGACCCACTCGACAAACGCGTGGCCACAGTGGGTAAACCCTGCCCCCATCTGGAAACCAAGATTGTCGACGAGCACAACCAGGTGGTAGCGATTGGAGAAAAAGGGGAGATTTGCACGCGCGGCTATGCGGTGATGCGCGGTTATTGGGACGATGAAGAAAAAACCCGGGAAACCATCGATGCGGGCGGATGGCTGCATTCGGGTGACATCGGTGTGATGGATGCAGACGGCTACGTGCAGGTCACCGGGCGCATTAAGGACATGATTATTCGCGGTGGCGAAAATGTTTACCCCCGCGAAGTGGAGGAGTTTCTCTACACCCATCCGGATATTCAGGATGTACAGGTGATTGGTGTGCCGGATCCAAAATTTGGCGAGCAAGTTTGTGCGTGGATCAAATGCCGGGAGGGAGCGTCGTTAACGGAAGCGGACGTAAAGTCTTTTTGCCACAACAAGATTACGCACTTTAAAACGCCGCATTATGTGCGTCTGGTGACGGACTTTCCGATGACTGTTACCGGCAAGGTGCAAAAATACAAAATGCGCGAAACGATGATTGAAGAGTTGGGGTTAGCGGATTCAGAATCTCTGGCCGGTTAAACTACAGGCGCTGATACCGAGTACCAAATAGTGTCGTGAGCCCACTTTTTTCCATGGGCGATTATTCCCCTTGCTGCTCATGGGCTTGCAGGTAAACGAGCTGTCGGTCGAGCAGCGCTCTCTGATTGGGCGCGAAGCTGACAAAACGGACGGTGTCCTGGGCGTTGGGTAGTGTTTCAAAAGTCGCGCAATCGATAAACCCGGGATGGGTGTCGAGCGGTTTGGCAACCAGTATTTGCCAGGGGCCAGCCAGGGGTAGCAGCGCCGCCAGTTGTTGCAAATGTTCCTGACGATCCAGATCGGCAATCAGAATTGAGCTGGTGCGGGTTTCCGGCGTTGCGCTCACCGCGGCGGACAGTTCGATGGCGACGCCCTGGTCCTGTGCTTCACTACGAATTATTTCCAGTGTCGCGCAGGCGCATAGCAGGGCGTGTAATGCGTGATCTCCATCTGCGCTCGCGGTGGCAAATCGTATAAAGACACTTTGTTGAAAGCTACTAAGACGCTTGCCATCGTACAAGCGACAGGCTTGGTCGAGGGTTTGATCCAGGCCGGATAATAAATGCTCGAAATTATCCCTGCTGAGCTGTGCTTTTAGGCGCGGCAAGTTACTGCAGTGCAACGCCAGCGTGCAGGCGAACCGCGGTGTACCGCTGTCGCTGGGTCCGACATTCACCAGTAATGGCGCGATGCGGCGTTCGAGGTTGGCCAGATCGTCACCGTTATCAATATCGTCGCTGTTATCGCTTGCGGGCAGTTGTTGGTAGAGTGAGCGCAAACGCGAGTTGATGCTGTGACCTTGTTTAAACAACCAGGTCGATATCACCGCCGACGCGCCAAGCCACAGCGCCAGGGCAATCCACAGTGCGAAGTAGGCGCGGGAAAAAAGGCCCTGGCTTTGCATCTCAATGCGGACATAACCACCGATGCTATCCTCAACGGATACCGAGCTGGTAAACGAAACTGTCGCACGATCTTGAATAATGGAGCGCTGGCTCTGGGCGAGAAGGTCGTGGTTCAGGTCAAAAACCGATGCCCGTTCGACGCTGGAGGTTTGTGCTACCAAGTTTTCAACGACAACCTGCAGGCTGACGGAATCGCCATGCACCATGGCCGACTTGGCTGACTGTGCCAGCTGGGCCGCCAATGTTTCACCGATAATTGCCCGCTGCTGCGCGGCGTGCACGGACAGGTGCGCATACAGCAAGACAGTCAACGCGATACCGAATGCCGACATTATGCACGTCGCAATCAGGGGCAGGCGATAACTCAGCGCACGGGACACAAACATGATGGCTCTCGGAGAATTAACGGATGCTATCTTATCAGTCGCTCCCCTATAATGGCGATTCCAATTGAGGTGGTCACGGGACGTTGTGAAAGAAATTTTACTGATAAATGTCACGGGTGCAGACAAGCCCGGGGTGACCAGTGCGGTTGCCGCTGTGCTGGCCAGGTGTGAGGCCAATGTACTTGATGTAGGCCAGGCGGTTATTCACGACACCCTCAATCTTGGCATGTTGGTAGAAGTATCAGCCGGGTTACAGACGCAGCTTTCGAAAGACGTGCTGCAATGCGTGCACGAGTTGGGAATGCAGGCTCGTTTTCAGGGCATCAGCGACGAGAGTTACTGCCACTGGGTGTCACAGCAGGGCAAACCACGACATATCGTTACCCTGTTGGCGCGCCGTATCAGTGCCGAACATATCGCCCGGATTACGGCGGTCACTGCTTTACACCGATTAAATATCGATAAAATACAGCGCCTGTCGGGCCGTGTGCCGTTGCATAGCAGCGATGGAGCAAGTAAGGCCTGCGTGGAATTTTCGGTGCGCGGTGAAGCGCTGGATTTGGGCGAATTCCGATCGTCCCTGCTGGAGCTCGCGGCCGAGCTGGATGTGGATATTGCTTACCAGGAGGACGATATCTTTCGGCGCCACCGTCGGCTGGTGGTCTTTGATATGGACTCGACCCTGATTGACGCCGAGGTGATTGATGAACTGGCGAAAGAGATGGGGGTCGGCGAAGAAGTAGCGGCGATTACCGAAGCCGCGATGCAAGGGGAATTGGAATTTCGCCAGAGTCTGCAGCGTCGGGTCGCTTTGTTAAAGGGCCTGGATGCAGGCGCCCTGCAACGGGTTGCGGCGCGTCTACGCTTGACTGAAGGTGCAGAACATTTAATTACCACGCTGAAAAAGCTGGGTTATCGCACGGCTATCGTATCTGGTGGGTTCAGTTATTTCGGCCGTATTATTCAGACCCGCCTGGGCATTGATTACGTGTTTGCCAACGAGCTGGAAATTGTCGACGGAGCGGTAACTGGCAAAGTGCGAGGCGCGGTGGTAGATGGCGCGCGCAAGGCCGAATTGCTGGCCGAGCTGGCTGCCAAAGAAAATATTTGTCTGGAACAGACCATTGCCGTGGGCGATGGTGCCAATGATCTGGCAATGTTAAATATTGCCGGATTAGGTATAGCCTTTCGCGCCAAGCCGTTGGTCAAGGCCCGCGCGAAACAGGCGATTACCCATTTAGGTCTGGATGGCGTGCTTTATCTGATGGGCATCAGCGATCGGGATACGCGCAACTGATTAACCTTCTTCGCTGAAATCGTAATTCATGGTGCTTTGCGGAGATTGAATATAGTGTCCCTGGATGTACTGCACGCCATATTGCCACAGGGCTGGAATCATTCCCGGATTTTCGATAAATGGCACAATCACACACTGGTCTTCGCCGCGCAGCGCGTTGATCAGGTCGTGCATGGTGTCCACCGCTGCCTCGTCTGATCGTGCGCGCTCAACGATTAGCAGATCAAGTTTCACATAATCCACCGACAATTTCTTGAAAATATTCAAAGGATTAATCGCCACTCCGAAGTGAGTGAGCGCGGTTTTGCTGCCCAGTTTTTTGAGTTCGTCGAGCAATTTTAGCGCATGGTTAAGCTGGCGGCTGACGTCGATTTCCCGCAGCTGAAAAATTAGTGACGCAGCGTCCATATTGGCAGCTTTGAGAGCCACTTTAACCCAGTGCATAAACTGCGCATCACGCATGGTAGCTGCACTGATATGAATAAATAGTTTTGTGTTAGGGCGAGTCTTGTGTTTTTCCACCAGTTTTTTCATCGATTCCATAATCACCCAGCGATCAATATCGTTGGCGACATCCGTTTTGAAAACACGATCGATAAAATCCTGGGGAATTTCTTTTGGGTATGCATCTACTTTGGGGCGCATCAATACTTCGTAAAATTCTGATTTTTCGCCGTGTATGGAAGCGATTGGCTGAAAGGTAATATCGAGTAAACGTTTCTCAAGCAATTGTTTGCCAAAGCGCACGATATCGACTTCCGCGAGATCGGTCGCGGTCGGCTCAAAGACCTCCTCAAACAGGTGCGCCGCATTACCCGCCGCATTCGGGTGGTCACCGTCGATTTTCGCAATAGCTTTCTGACAAAAGCTGATGCACCCCTCAGCAGTCGAAGAACTGTCGCTGATGGTGTACAGGCCCGCGCTTAAGGTCACGGAATAAGTTTGCTCACCTACTTCAAACACCTTTTCGGCTACGGTTTTGAGTAATGTGGTGGCTTGTGCCAGAGCGTCGTCGGGGCTGATTTTGTCCACCAGCAGTGCAAAGGAATCCTCGCGTATGCGGCCAAATACTGAGCCGCCCGACAACTGCTCCGATACAAACTGAGCGACATGGGTGGCCACGTCTTCGGCGATTTTGATGCCCGCGCTTTCCTGTAATGCGGCGAAACGATCAATGCGGAGATAGTGCAGAACGGTGTTGATCTCAGAGCGTGAAGATTTGCGAATCGCCGCGCTGATATGTTCCAGCATGTTGCGTAGTGCAATGGTGCCGACTGCCGCCACCGCGCGGGGTGTTTCGGTTGCCTGTTCGAGCGAGGGCTTGAATGGTGAGAGCAATTCCTTGCGCACCAGGAACTGCAGCGCGGCATCCCCCTGATACTCCACCTGAGTGATATCCATGGGAATGTTGAAGGTACCGTTGTCGGGTTTGAGACCGACAAATGTGAGGGTTGTGCTTTCCACGGAATCGTCGGAGGTGAGTGGCTTTAAATAGGGCTTTAACGCCCCTTGGAAAGATTCTTCGGCGGAATCCACTACCGGCAATAGCACCATGCCATCTGCTTCCAGGTAGCCGAACAGGTTGGCGTAGGTGTCGTTGACAAAAACATAGGTGCCTTCCTGAACGATGGCAATGGCATCTCGCGAACTTGCCATCAATCCGTCGCAGCGTTCTTCGGTGGTGGTGTAACGTTGTTTCCAGTAGCGTTGTTTGCGTCGTTGGTCGAGATTATAAAGTGTGCGCGACACAACCTGTAACAGGTGCTGATCCTCATCCATTGGCACTACGTCCGTGGCACCCATGCGTAGCCCGTCCACCGTGTAATTGGCATCGTGCTCGGCCGGGATCAGTATCACCGGAATATCCCGGTTAAGCTTGCGTATCTCGCTGAATATGGTTTTGGTTGGCGGATTGCGATTATCAAACTGAACCAGCGCGATGTCCCATTTCTGTTCCTGCAGCAATTTGGTCAGGACTTCCTTGCTGTCGCAATGTTGCTGATTAACCTTGTAGGACGCGTTGCGTAACAGACTGACGAGCCGATTGGCGTCGTCTACATTGTCGTGAACAAGTAGCAGGTTGAGTGTGCCGTCGTTTTCCATCGGTGCCCTGTATGCGAACAATCATCAGATTCAGCACGTACCCGCTATCCGCTGGGATTGCCGCGGCCGGGTTCTACGTATGCCGGGTATTATAGGGGGAGATACACCTTTATCTCCAGCCAGTTGTCAGATGAGGGCCGCGATCGCTTTAACCCTGAAACGCGACAGGTGGAAGGTGGTGTCGATGGGTTTCCCCAGAATGTAGCTTTGTTCGCGGGTACCAGACAGCAGGGAAATCTGATTGCGTTGTTTGAAGGGCATGGACGGCACGATAACCTCCGCATCGACCGGTGTCCCCGTGCCCACTGTGTCCTGAACTTGTTCTTGAAACAGTAATCCAGGCAAATAGGGTGAGGTGGCCCGCTGGTCGTTGATCACACAGGCTGCGCAAGGCTCGACCGCAAGCTGTAATTTTTCGATGCCGACCACCCGTTTCAGGCGCGAGGTGATGTGAACCCAGCGAATAATCCCCAGTATCCAGTTATTGTCCGGTTGCGAAGTATCTTTAAGCGCGATCAGTTCCCCCGGGGAGAGCTGTTTGGGGTCATCGATAAACTCAATGCAGGCGCCACGCTCGCTGGTATTCAGTTGCCGCGCGTCATAGTGCACGGGTGGGCGCGGCGTCGCTTTTGGTACCGCAACGGGCTCGTCCTGCAACGGCGGTGTGGATGGGGGGGAAGTTGTCCCGGCCAGTTCCTCTGACTCGCCGTGGCGAGACTGGGTATCGTAGCCGCTCTCCTCCCAGGCGTCTTTGTTACCTATCGATTTGCTGTGTAATTTTGCAGTGTTCGCCCCAAACAATTCGTAGGCTTTCAGATTGTGATGTTTATCCACGTCGTTGAGGAACTCATCGACGCTGCGATGGCCGCTCAGCTCATTGTGAATTGCGGTCAATCCGAGGATTACTTGCAGCGGGGTTTGATCGTCCAGATGCTCCTCGCTACGTATTTTTTCCTGATCCCAGTACTCACACAGGTTGCGCACGATTCTGTCGGGCAGGGTGATTAATTTGATGTCGCCGCTGTGTTCCCGAGCAAAATGGTCCCGCAAAGCCTGCACCAACTTGTCATTGCGCAGGCGCACATAGTTGGCGGTGATCGGTCCCGCCAGCGAGGCGTAGACCGGTCCGCGGTCGCTGTCGAGATCAACCACATACAACCCCTCTTCGTGCCCCGGCGCGAGCTCCGCGAGCATCGCCCACTTATCCAGAAAGGTGAAGACCTGTTTGATTTCGACGGGGGTATAGTGCCCGGGGTTTGCGCAGCTTAATAGTAATGGTTTCAGGTAGGCGGTTGTCGGGGTGGAGCGCATCTTCTGACCAGCTTCCAGCCACGTAACGGTCTGCTGGTCCGTGTAAAAATAATTGGCGATGCGATACAGCGTGTGTAATTCGAGCCAGAACTTGTCGGGTGGTTCAATATAACACTGCCAGCAAGTTAGCAATATGCGATTCATTGCTACTAGTGCGCCATGGATAGACTGAGCAATCAGTTTCGGCTCCACTTCAGATGCTTGTGCGGCCTCTGCAATAACGGCTTTGTAGCCCAGCAGTAAATGTTTTAATAGCGCCTGCGCCGTGGAAATGGCGCGCACCGTTTGCTCGCTCAGCGATGGGTTTTTTGTCAGTGCGTCGGCACAGCTGATGGTGTGGGTCTGGAGGGGTTCGATAAGCGCGAGCCTGATGGCAGGTTCAAGCTTAACCTGGTTGAGTTCGCGCAGCGCACCGTAGAGCAGTTGCGCGGTTTTGGCGGAGTTGGTGGCGGGCAGGCGCTGTATAAATTTTTCAATCTCAGAAACTTTTGGGCGAGCAAAGGCCAACGTTTCCAGGTTGAGCGTCGGCGGCTGCAGGCGTTGTAACAGCAGCTCCAGCTTGTTGCTCTGATCCCGATCGGCGAACTCCATGTTCGAAGTATCCCATGTATTACAGCGAAAAAATATTGACGACTCCGTTAGCTGCTATTGTACGTTCCCTGATCGCAAACGCAATATAGCGGCCTGTAGCGCGGACGCGGCATCATAACCAGGGCGTTTTTGAAGCAGCGCCAGGGTCCTCTCTGACCAATCGCGGCACCAGATATCCGGGTAGCGCCGCGAGCATTGCCTGATACAACGCCCTGGCTTTGGGTAGCGCAACCTCAAAGTGCGCGGCACCTGCAATCCGATCCAGTAGATGCAGATAATAGGGCAGTATACCTGCGGCGAACAGCTTTTCGCTCAGGTGCACCAGAATTTGCTCGCTATCGTTGACGCCGGTCAATAGAACACTCTGATTGAGCACCGTAACGCCAGCATTTTTTAATTGCGCCACGGCATGCTGAACCTCGTCATCTAATTCGTTGGGATGATTAATATGTAACACCATCACCGGCGTCAGGCGCGTACTGGTTAGCCAATCGATACAGGCAGCATCTATCCGTGCAGGGATTACCACCGGCAACCGGGTATGTACCCGTAGCCGTTTGATATGGGGTATGGCGGCTACTTGAGTCGTCAGCTGCAGCAGTTGACGGTCGTTGCTCGCCAGTGGATCGCCGCCGCTGTAGATCACTTCGTTGATTTCCGGTCGAGCGGTAATGTAATCCAGCGCAGGTTGCCACTGAGATCGTGTGGGCCGATTTTCCTCGTAGGCAAAGTGTCGGCGAAAACAGTAACGGCAGTTAATGGCGCACACTGGACTGACAATCAGTAACACCCGGCTGCGGTACTTGTGAATAAGTCCGGGAATGGGGTTAGCATCTGTTTCCCCGAGTGGGTCGCGATCATACCCGGGCACTGAAATCACTTCCTTGCCAAGGGGCATGATTTGCCGCAATAGCGGATCGTCGGGGTCGCCGCGGCGCATACGGGCGAGATAAGGGCGCGGCACCCGCAACGCAAACTCGCCCTGTGCGGCGTACGTCCCGGGGAATAAATCTGGATCGAGTGCGAGCAGCTCGCATAGCTCGCGGGGGTCGCGCACGGCCTCTGCCAGCTCCTGTTGCCAGGGGCGGGCGTGCCATGGGTGGCTGGTGTGCTGTATCATAGCGACCCTCGAAAGAATTCAGTTTTTAAAGCTGTGTGATTACCTGCAAATAGAGGCGCGAATGGCAACCTATTCTACCAACGAATTCCGCTCCGGTCTGAAAGTAATGCTCGACGGAGATCCCTGTTCCATTGTTGAAAATGAATTTGTAAAACCGGGCAAGGGGCAGGCGTTCAGTCGCGTGCGTCTGCGCAATCTAAGGAGTGGTCGTGTCTGGGAGCGCACCTTCAAGTCCGGCGAGACACTGGAAGGCGCGGATGTGCGGGATAAGGATATGCAGTACCTCTACAACGATGGGGAGTACTGGCATTTTATGGAGCCGGATACGTTTGAGCAGCACCAGGCGGATAAGAACACCGTCGGTGATGCCGCGCTGTGGCTGCGCGAAGAAGATACCTGTATTGTCACGTTGTACAACGGTGTGCCCTTGGCGGTAACCCCCGCTAACCATGTGGAAATGGAAATTGTCGAAACGGATCCGGGTATCAAGGGCGACACCGCCCAGGGCGGCACCAAACCGGCGAAATTAAGCACCGGGGCGGTGGTCAAGGTGCCGCTGTTCCTCGGTGAGGGTGAGGTTATTCGAGTAGACACCCGCACCGGTGAGTATCTGGGTCGGGCGCGGGACTAGGCACTTGCCGGTCGTGGGAAAACTCTCCAGCACTCTCGCTGGCACTAAGGGCGGCGCAAGCTGCCCTTTTTTGTGGTAACAAACAGCGGGAAAAAGATGACGACAACCGATTGGTTACCGAGCGCGACCGCGGCCACGTTGCGCCGCCGCGCTGGCCTGTTGGCGACTATCCGACATTTTTTTGAGCAGCGCGACGTACTGGAAGTCGACGTGCCATTACTCGGTGTCACCGGTGTTACGGAATTTAATATTCAGGGTCTGAGCACTATTGCCAACGGTCGTGTAGCCTGCCTGCAAACATCTCCCGAATACTATATGAAACGCCTGTTGGCTTCCGGGCTGGGCGCAATCTATAACCTGGGCAAAGTGTTTCGCGATGGCGAGCAGGGCCGTCGGCATCGCACCGAATTTACGCTACTGGAGTGGTATCGGCCGGGTTGGGACGAGCATCAGTTAATGACGGAGGTCGCCGAGTTATTAGTGGCGGTGGGTTTTGTGCAGGCAGCAGCGCCTGTTACCTGCCGCTACGATACCTTGTTCAAAAATGCGACCGGCTGTGATCCCCACGGTGCCGATCTCGCGCAATTACAGAAACTGGCGGGGCAGTACGCTGGCGAGCACTGGGCGCAGGCGGAGCGCAGCGTGTGCCTGGATCTGATTTTCAGCCTGGCGGTGGAGCCACAACTACCCGGAGGACTGGTTTTCGTGCACGACTACCCGGCCTGCCAATGCGCGCTGGCGACGTTGGGCGAGGATCGGTGTGGCAATCTGGTGGCGCGCCGTTTTGAGGCGTATGTCGATGGTGTCGAGTTGGCCAATGGCTATTTCGAACTGACTGACCCGGGAGAGCAGCGTCGTCGTTTCGATGCGGACAACCAGTTGCGCGAGGTGCATCAGTTGCCGGTCGTGATACCCGATGAGAAGCTGTTGGCGGCGCTGACTGCGGGGTTGCCAGCGAGCGCGGGCGTCGCCCTTGGGGTCGATCGATTATTGATGGCGCTTCTCGGCCTGGAGCGTATCCAACAGGCTGTGCCCTTTAGCGATATCTAGGCGGGATTGGGTTTCTACCGCATTAAGCGCCAGCGGATGTGGGTCCGTCAGCGCTAATCGCAACCACAGCCTTCCAGGCCGTGATCCATTTTTTCAGCGGGATCTTCGATATGGGTGGTGCCGACCACTCTGGCCGGCACCCCAGCGGCAATGGCGTGGGCCGGAACATCCTTGAGTACTACACTGGCGGCGGCTATTTTCGCGCCTTCGCCGATTTCGATATTGCCGAGAATTTTTGCGCCGGGACCGATCAGGACGCCACGGCGAATTTTAGGGTGCCGATCCCCGGTATCCTTGCCGGTGCCGCCGAGGGTGACCGATTGCATCATGGAGACGCAATCTTCAATAACCGCCGTTTCGCCCACCACAATCCCGCTGGCATGGTCAAACATAACGCCTTTACCAATGCGAGCGGCGGGGTGAATGTCGACGCCAAATACGACGGAAATGCGATTTTGCAGTACCAGCGCCAGGGGGCGCCGCCCGTGGTGCCACAACCAGTGGGCGACCCGATAGCCAGCCAGCGCGTGCAGGCCTTTGTAATATAAAAAAGGCGTCGAAAAACTGTCACAGGCGGAATCCCGCTCGTAAGTGGCGATAATGTCGCAGCGCACGCTGTCGATAATGGCTGGATCAGCGGCACAGGCTTCGTCAAACACCTCGCGCAATAACAACGAAGGGGTGACGTCGCTGTGCAGCTTGTTGGCGAGATGAAAGCTCAGCGCTGCCGCGAGGGTCTTGTGGTTAAGGATGGTGGCGTGCAAAAAGCTGGCGAGCACGGGCTCCTGAGTCGAGGTTGCACTCACCTCGTCGTATATTTGCTGCCACAACGTTTCATTGCAAAGCTGAGTTTTTTTGTCCATGGGGCTATTATTGACGCGCACTGTGTAATTTGCCAGTGGCGCGGGCGATTGCCCACACTTCGACTTCTTTAGCGCCGGCGGCCAGTAACGCCCGGGCCAGAGCATTTGCGGTACTCCCGGTAGTAATCACGTCGTCCACGATGGCGACCTGTTGGCCACTAAAATCCGTCGTGATGGAAAAGGCGCTGCGTACATTACGTCGCCGCTGATGGCGTGGCAAACTTTGTTGCGCGGGGGTGTTGATGACGCGCCGGACGCCACGTGTCGGACAGGGGAGCCCGAATTCCCTGGCGATGACCCGCGCCAGTTCCGCAGATTGATTAAAACCGCGGGACCACCGACGGCCGGGGTGCAACGGCATGGGAATGATACAGGTTGGCAGGGCCCAGTCTGCAGCGCGGGATTGGCTGGCTCGCACACTGTCAATGTGGTCGCACAGTAGCTGGCCAAGTACGCGGCCACTGGCCAGATCTGCGCCGTACTTGAAACGCTTGATTAGCGTGTCCAGAGGTGCAGCGTAATAATAGGGCACCAGTGCGCGGAAGAATAACGGCGGTGCGTGCAGGCAGGCGCCACAGACACCCGTCGTGGGCAGGGGCAGGGCGCAGCGCAGGCAAGCACTGGCAATGGCTGGCAAATCCTGTTCGCAACCCGCACACAGATCTCGGGTGCACGCGCTGTTGCCGCCGCACAGCACGCAACGACCCGGAAATAGTCGAAAACTAAAAGTGGGCATCCTTGCTCCTTGTCCAGCGGGTCAAACTGCGTGCCGAGTTCTTTTATTGGGAGTCGGGGTCGCGCATTAGTTAACTACGCAGTGAGTTTTAGGTTGACAGAGGTTTAGCCTGCTTTATCATGGCTCACTGGTTACTATCTGGCAACTGGATTGATTATGTATAGCGTCCGTCACGACTGGTCCAAAAACGAAGTATTAACCCTGTTGCAACAACCCTTCAGCGACCTGATGTTTCAGGCGCAGACTGTGCATCGGGCCCATTTCGATCCGAATCAGGTGCAGGTCAGTACCCTGCTCTCGATTAAAACCGGCGCCTGTCCCGAGGATTGTAAATACTGTCCCCAGAGCGGTCACTACAACACCGGGCTGGAAAAAGAGAAATTGCTGGAGCTGGAACAGGTGATCGCCGCAGCGCGGGCCGCCAAGCAGAGTGGCGCCACGCGGTTTTGCATGGGTGCGGCGTGGCGCTCGCCGCAGGACAAAGATATGCCCCATGTCATCGACATGGTGCAGGAGGTCAAGGGATTGGGGCTGGAGACATGCATGACCCTCGGTATGTTGACCGCCGCGCAGGCCGCTGCACTGGCAGCGGCCGGGCTGGACTATTACAACCACAACCTGGACACATCCCCGGAATACTATGGGGAAATTATCACCACGCGCACCTATCAGGATCGACTGACGACCCTGGAAAACGTGCGCAGCGCCGGGGTGAAAGTGTGTTGCGGGGGCATTGTCGGCATGGGTGAGGAACTCGAAGATCGCGCCGGATTGTTGATGCAGCTGGCCAATTTGCCGGAACATCCCGAATCGGTGCCGATCAATATGCTGGTCAAGGTCGAGGGCACACCGCTGGACACACAGGAAGACCTCGACCCTTTTGATTTTATTCGCACCGTTGCCGTGGCGCGGATATTAATGCCGGCCTCCCATGTGCGTCTGTCCGCCGGGCGCGAAGACATGAATGAGCAGATGCAGGCATTGACGTTCCTGGCGGGCGCCAATTCTATTTTTTATGGGGAAAAATTACTGACCACGGGCAATCCCGAGGCCAACAGGGATAGGCAGTTGTTTGCCCGTCTGGGTATCACCCCAGAGGAAACCGCCGCAGCCCACGATGACGGGGAAGTGGCGGGCGCGTTGCGCGATCAGGTCCAGAGTGCTGCCACTGCCCATCTGTTTTATAACGCCTCCCATTAAACCGTGAGCGCCCTCGACCGGGAGCTGGAAGCGGGGCTCGCGGCGCGGCGCGCTGCGGGGCTGTACCGCCACCGTCTAACTCTCGATTCCCCGCAGGGCCGGCTGGTCAGGACGGGGCCCACCACTTATGTGGCATTCAGTAGCAACGACTATCTTGGATTAGCCAATCACCCAGCGGTGATCGGCGCGTTTCAGACGGCGGCAAATCATTACGGCGCAGGCAGTGGCGCGTCCCATTTGATCAGTGGCCACAGCCGGGAGCACCACGCGCTGGAGGAGGAACTCGCTGACTTTACTGGCCGACCCCGTGCGCTACTGTTTTCCACCGGGTACATGGCCAACCTTGGCACCATCGGCGCGCTGGTGGGAACGGGTGATCGAGTATTGCAGGATCGCCTCAACCACGCGTCGTTACTGGATGGTGGTTTCCTGTGCAAAGGTGATTTCGAACGCTACCCCCACGGGGATCTGACCGCGCTGCGCAAGCTGTTAACGGCGCGGCAGGGGGGCCGTCAACTGATTGCTACGGATGGCGTGTTCAGTATGGATGGCAACCTCGCGCCGCTGCCGGAGCTGACCGAGCTTGCCGCCGATGCTGGGGCCTGGTTAATGGTCGACGACGCCCACGGGTTTGGTGTGCTGGGGAAAAATGGCGGGGGCGTTGCGGAGCACTTTGCGCTGGACGGCGCGCGCCTGCCAATCCTGATGGGCACTCTGGGTAAAGCGCTGGGATCATTTGGTGCCTTTGTGGCGGGTAGCGAGCCGTTGATCGAAACCCTGATTCAATTCAGTCGCACCTATATCTACACCACCGCGCTGCCGCCAGCGGTGGCGGCGGCCAGCCGCGCGAGTCTGAAGCTGGTGCAAAACGAGACCTGGCGCAGAGAAAAATTGCAGTCTCTGATCGCCCGGTTTCAGCGTGGCGCGCAACAGTTGTCTTTGCCGTTGCTACCCTCGATAACACCCATTCAACCGGTGATGATCGGCACCGATGCCAAGGTTGTCGCGGTGGGCGCCGCGCTGCGCGCGGCGGGCTATTGGGTAGGCGCGATTCGTCCGCCCACCGTACCCAGAGGCGGCGCCCGACTGCGCGTGACCATTAATGCCGAACACAGCGACGGGGATATCGATGGTTTGCTGGCGGCACTGGATGTCGCGCTGCGGAGCTGCTGATGGCGGCAACCTACTTTATAACCGGCACTGATACGGGTGTGGGTAAAACGCTTATCGCTGCGGGGTTATTGCATGCTGCGAACGGGCGTGGCTTGCGCACGGCAGCAGCCAAGCCAGTGGCGGCGGGTTGCGTAGAAGGCGTGGAGGGACTGCACAACGACGATGCGTTGCTCCTGCAACGCACCGCTTCGATTAAACTGCCCTATGCGACAATCAATCCGGTGGCGCTCCGGGAACCGATCGCACCGCATATTGCGGCCGCAGAAACCGGCATCGAACTGGGCGCGGCGGCGCTGGCGGCGGCGGGTCGCCAGGTAATGGATTGCGGTGCAGATCTGACGGTGATTGAGGGGGCGGGTGGCTGGCGCGTGCCCCTCAACGCTACACAAACGTTCGCGGACATCCCTCAACTTCTCGATATTCCTGTGATCGTCGTTGTTGCCATGCGCCTGGGATGCATCAATCACGGTTTACTCACCATGGAAGCTATCAGGCGCGATGGACTGGTGATTGCTGGATGGATCGCTAACAGTGTGCAGCCGGACATGGCCCGCCATCGCGAAAATCTCGCAACCCTGTGCGCCCGGTTACCGTATCCACTACTCGGAGTGGTGCCGTTTTTAGATTGCGCAGCGCCAGAAAACGTAGCTGAACACCTGAATATTGACCCGCTTTTTTGACCCCAGAGTCATACAAAATGGGTGTCATCCCTGTATTTTGACTTTTGGGAGGCATAGACTCGCCTGTCTCCGAAACCTGTGGATATCTGCATATGCCCGCCTACAAAGCACCGGTTCGCGATATGACGTTTGTGCGCGATGAAGTGTTTGATTTTCACACACACTGGCAAACGTTGCCCCACTGTGCCGATGCGACGCCCGATGTGATGGCCGCCGTGGTCGAGGCGGTCGCCACCTTTAGCGAAAATGTGCTGGCGCCCCTCAATCGTAGCGGTGATGAGGAGGGCTGCACCTGGACAGAGGACGGTGTACGAGCGCCCTCGGGGTTTAAAGCGGCTTATCAACAGTACGTTGCCGACGGCTGGCCGGGCCTGACTGGACAACCGGAGTACGGTGGCCAGGGTTTTCCGCCCTCCGTGGAAAACATTGTCACCGAATTTACCGGAGCAGCGAACTGGGCCTGGGATATGTATTCGGGTTTGACCAAAGGCGCCCGTGCCACCATCACGGCTCACGGCACCCCCGAACAGCAACGGGTCTATTTGCCCAAACTGGTATCCGGCGAGTGGTCGGCGACCATGTGCTTGACCGAGGCGCACTGCGGGACGGATCTGGGCATGCTGCGCACCAGGGCCGAACCTGCGGCGGATGGCAGTTATCGTATTACCGGCACCAAGATATTTATCTCCTCAGGGGATCACGATGTGTCCGGCAACATCGTGCACATTGTGCTGGCCAGATTGCCGGATTCACCCCCGGGGACCAAGGGTATTTCCCTGTTTATCGTGCCGAAATTTATGCCCGCCGCGGATGGTAGCGCCGGCGAAGCCAACGGGGTCAGCTGCGGCTCTATCGAACATAAGATGGGTTTGCATGGCAATGCAACCTGCGTGCTCAACTTCGATAACGCCCGCGGTTTTTTGCTGGGGGAAGTGAATCGCGGATTGAACTGCATGTTTACGTTTATGAATGTGGCGCGCATTGGCACGGCCATGCAGGGCGTGGTTAACGCCGAGCTGGCATTGCAGGGGGCGGTGGCATATGCCCGCGAACGCCTGCAAATGCGTTCTCTGAGCGGCCCAAAAAATCCGGGTGGCCCCGCCGATCCTATTATTGTGCATCCCGACGTGCGGCGCATGTTGCTCACCATTAAAGCCTTTGCGGAGGGCAACCGACTGTTGATTCATTATCTGTCCCACGAAGTTGATATCACCCATCTGTCGGCGGACGCAGCAGACCGTGAGCAGGCCGAACGGTTTCTCGCGCTGATGACGCCCATTGCCAAGGGGTTCTGCACGGAAACCGGTGTGGAAAGCGCCAGCCTTGGCGTGCAGGTTTTCGGTGGTCATGGTTATGTGCGCGAGTGGGGCATGGAACAAAATCTGCGCGATGCGCGCATTTCGACCATATACGAGGGTACCAGCGGGATTCAGGCCCTTGATCTGTTGGGTCGTAAAGTGCTCGGCACCCAGGGCAAGGCCCTGGGGCTGATTACCGGACGGATTCGGGATTACTGTGAGGCACACTCAGCTAACCGAGCCCTGGCTGAGTTTATTCGCTCCCTGCGTGATCTCGCCGACGAATGGGAGCAACTGACTCGAGACATCGGCTTTAAGGCGCTACAGGATCCGGAGGAAGTGGGCGCGGCCTCTTTTGACTACCTGATGTATGCGGGCTATGTATCGTTGGCACTGATGTGGGCGATGGCGGCCGAGACGGCCGACCGACAACTCAAAGCTGGTAGTACTGAAAGTGCGTTTTACAACGGAAAATTAGCCACGGCACGCTTCTATTACGCTAAACTGCTGCCCAGAACACGCAGTCTGGTAGCGACCATCAAAGCGGGTGCGGAACCCCTGACGGAGATCGCGGAGGACAGTTTTATTGCGTGACGCGACAATGAGAGAGCTGCATGCCAAAGCCCAATAAATTATCCGAAGAAGACATGGCGCGGGTGCGCGAGTACCTGGCAACGCCCGTGCACAGCGTGGAACGCCAGCCATTTCGTCCGCTGCGCCTGTTGCTGGTATTGTGGGTAGTAGTCAGCATCGTGGGTGGCCTCGCCTATCTATTCGCCTGGATGAAGGACGTTGTCTAGCGCCGTGGGAAATCGTTCCTCAGTGTTGGTGGGCTAATTGGAGAACGTGCGGCGAAATAACCGGCAACGGGTTGAGCCGTAGACCATCCAGAGGCACTGGAGCCCTTCCCGTGCCCCCGGTTTGTTTAAAACTGGTCCTTGAATTTCCCGAATCTCAAAAATCAAGTCAGTGCGAACGTCCTGTCTACTGGGTGTTTTGCAGATTTACATCCTATTAGTTTAGAATTCAGCTGGTTACTTCAACGCATAAGTCAGTGAGTGTCGGCGCAATGAGAAAACTTTTGATAATAGGGGTGTTAATGTTAATGCACGGCTGCGCTCATCAGCCGCCTCCCACCGTGCAAGCTATCCCCGCGCCGCAGGCACCGGTTGTCGATACCTACGCTGAAATTTATGCCAAGCTGGAGGAAGCCCACCGGGAGTGGCAGGGGGTTCCTTACCGCTACGGTGGTTTGACGAAGGCCGGTGTCGATTGCTCGGGATTTGTGTTTCTGACGTTTCGCGAGCAGTTTGGTCTACCGCTGCCGCGTACCGCCCAGGCGCAGGCGCGCATCGGCCAGCCGGTAGCGATGGATGATATTCAACCGGGCGATCTGGTGTTTTTCAAAACCAAACCGTCGGTTAACCATGTGGGTATCGCCATGGGGGACAACAAGTTTCTGCATGCGTCTACCAAAAAGGGCATAAAAATCTCCAGTTTGACCAACAGGTACTGGGCGGCTCGCTATTGGAAAGCGGTCAGAATGCCCACCTGACGAATCGATAAACAGGTGATTTTCGTGGTAACTCCTGTAGTCATTGCGTAAGCGCATGCGGCCGAGGTTTTCTGGTCACATCCCCAGCCGTCGCTGAACCGTCCGTAAACATCTCGCAAGTTGTATGCCCGTTACGTAAGCCCCATGGTTTACCGTCCAAACCATTACCGCTACAATTTGCCGCCGTCCGCTCAAGGTCACCTGATTCACGCAGGGAGTCCCGTCAGGGGGCTCGCCTGGAACAGCTGCATTTGCAATCGTATGTACCGGGCAGCGATTCTATCTGCTACAACCCGCCGTCCACACGGCGTCATTGGCAACGCCTTAAGCAATTGAACACAGGCATTGAAATATGAGCGATACCCAGTGTTACCCCGAAATCCGCGAGGCCGTCGCGAAACTGTGCAGCCAATACCCTGGTGAATACTGGCGCAAGCTGGATGACACGCGCACTTATCCCACCGAATTTGTGACAGCGTTGACGGATGCCGGCTTTCTGTCCGTGTTGATTCCCGAAGAGTACGGTGGCAGCGGGCTGCCTATTGCCGCTGGCTGTGCGGTGCTGGAGGAAATTCAGCGTAGCGGTTGCAATGGCGGGGCCTGCCACGCGCAGATGTACACCATGGGCGTGCTGTTGAAACACGGCAGCCCGGAGCAAAAGCAAAAATATTTGCCGGGCATTGCGGACGGTTCCCTGCGCCTGCAGGCATTTGGAGTAACTGAGCCCACCAGCGGTACGGACACCACGCGCATTCGCACCCGCGCGGTGCGCGACGGCGATGATTACGTGATTAACGGACAGAAAGTTTTTATCTCGCGCACCGAACATTCCGATCTGATGGTGCTGCTGGTGCGCACCACGCCGCTGGAAGACTGCAAAAAGCCCTCCGATGGCATGGCAGTATTTCTGGTGGATATGCGGGAGGCGGTGGGCAACGGCCTGACCATCAACCCGATTAAAACCATGGTTAATCACTCCACCACCGAGTTGTTCTTCGACAATTTGCGGGTGCCCGCGGCGAACCGCATTGGCGAGGAAAATAAAGGCTTTAAGTACATTCTGGATGGCATGAATGCGGAGCGTATTTTGATAGCGTCAGAGTGTATTGGGGACGCGCGCTACTTCGTCGAAACCGCCACCCAGTATGCCAAGGATCGGGAAGTGTTCGGCCGTCCCATCGGGCAGAACCAGGGGGTGCAGTTTCCCATTGCCCGCGCCCACGTGGAAACCGAAGCCGCCGCGCTAATGGTCTACAATGCCGCCGAATTATTCGATGCGGGCAAGCCCTGCGGCGCGCAGGCCAATATGAGCAAAATGCTGGCCTCGGAAGCGGCCTGGCACGCGGCTGATACCTGTCTGCAGACCCACGGTGGGTTTGGTTACGCGCAGGAATACGATGTGGAGCGCAAATTTCGGGAAACCCGCCTCTATCAAATCGCGCCCATCTCCACCAATCTGATTCTGTCCCATGTGGCAACGCACGAGTTGGGGTTGCCGAAATCGTTTTAATCCACGCACCACAGTGGCAGTGCCGAGGGCAGTCACCAACCAGTGGGGAGAGTCAGTGAGCGAAATTGATATCGAACACCTGCAACAATGGGTGGGCAAGCAGGAAACCCGCGAGGACGTACTTGCCCTCGGTACCGTACGGGCCATGGCCGCTACCCTCGACTGGGAAACGGTTCCCAATATAGGCGATAAGCTGCCGGCACCCTGGCACTGGCTCTATTTTCTTGCCGCCGAGCGGCAATCCCGTATCGGGTCGGATGGGCATCCCCAGCGGGGCGGCTTTCTACCACCGGTGACTCTGCCGCGGCGCATGTGGGCTTCCGGAAAAATTCAGTTTGCGCAGCCGCTACACATTGGCGATAACGTTAAGCGCGTTAGCACCGTAACCAGCGTTACCCACAAAGTGGGCGGCTCCGGCGATCTGGTGTTTGTCGTTGTACGCCATGAAATTTATGCTCGCGGCCAACTGGCGGTGAGCGAAGATCAGAACATTGTGTATCGGGCGGACCCCACTCCCGATGCACCAGCCCTGCCGGCCGTCGCGCCACGGCAAGTTGCCGAGTTCGGCCGGGAACTGCTTGCCGACCCGGTGTTGCTGTTTCGGTTTTCCGCATTGACCTTTAACAGTCACCGTATTCATTACGACCGGGATTACGCGATTAACGAGGAAGGTTACGCGGGTCTGGTGGTGCAGGGACCCCTGAGTGCCACCCTGTTACTCGATCTGGTGCGCAGCGAAGCGCGGGCTGCTGGCGTGTCGGGGGATATTGAGAGTTACGATTATCGAGCCCTGCGCCCCCTGATTGCCGGGCACCCGTTCCAGGTTCAGGGGTGTCGCGATGAACAGGGAGTGAGCCTGTGGGTGGTAGACCACACCGGCGCCATGAGCATGCAGGCCAGGGTCGGTTTGCGACAGGCGAGTGCCGGAGCGGAGCAATGAGGAGTGCGGACACTGAACAGGATAACACTTTGCCGCTGTGGCGCTCGGCGCTGTTTGTCCCTGCCAACGTAGAGAAATTTGTTGCGAAAGCTCATACGCGCGGGGCCGATGCCATTATTCTCGACCTTGAGGACAGCGTCATTCTGTCGGAAAAGAAGCGGGCTCGGACTGCGGTGTCCGCTGCCGCGGCCCGGATCGCGGGATATGGCGTCGATGTGCTGGTGCGTATAAATCGCCCGTGGCGCCTCGCGGTGCGGGATATCGAGGCGAGTGTTGGCGAGCACGTACACACTCTCGCCGTACCGAAGGTGATGAGTGCTGACCACCTGCAGTTTATTGCAGAGGTGGTCGCCGAAGTTGAGGTGGATCGCGGATTAACACCCGGCCATACTCGGCTGCTGGCATTTGTCGAAGGTCTGGACGGGATGGGCAATATCGACGCCATCGCCCACGCCAGCGATCGCCTGCTGGGCCTGTTCCTCGGGGCCGAGGATTTCTGCGCCGAAGTGGGTATGCAACCCACCGCCGAAGGTTTGTTGTGGGCCAATCAACAGGTGGTTTTTGCCGCCCGCCGCGCTGGCGTGCTGCCGTTGGGATTTGTCGGTTCGATCGCGGATTATTCCGATCTGGAACTGTTTCGCCAGCGTATTCGTCAGGCCAAAAGCCTGGGTTTTGTCGGGGCGCTGGGCATTCATCCCAGTCAGATCAGTATTATGAACGAAGAGTTTGTGCCATCTGCCGATGAGGTGGAGCACGCTACCGGACTCGTCGCGGCTTACGAAGAGGCGCTGGCACAGGGGCGTGGCGCCGCCGAATACCGCGGTAAAATGATCGATGCACCGGTGGTGGCGCGCGCCCGGGAAATCCTGCGTCTACAGAGGGCGCAGCGAGACAGATTTGTGGGCGCGTAACTTGCGCGTAACTGCCGTAACGTTAGATCAACCAATCATCAGCGGGACTAATTTAATACCGTAATTAATTACCTACCGCAACTAAGGATCAGGACTATGAGCGAGCCCGTTTTGTACGAACAACAAGGACGCGTGGCGATTATCACGCTGAACCAGCCGGAAAGCCGCAATGCGCTGTCCGACGAACTGGTGCCATCCCTGGTGGAAAAATTGCATCGCGCCAACGACGATGCCGGTGTCAGCTGCGCGATTATTACTGGTGCTGGTAGCAGTTTTTCCTCCGGTGGACATCTCGGCGAGATCCGCGCCATGACCCAGGAAAAAAAGCTGAGCGCCCAGGAACTGCGCAACTGGTATCTGGATATGATTCAACAGATTCCGCGCACCATGCAGCAAATTTCGGTGCCCTGTATTGCTGCGGTAAATGGTTATGCGATTGGTGCGGGCTGTGACCTGACCATGATGTGCGACATGCGTATTGCCTCGGAAAAAGCGGTTTTTGCAGAGAGTTTTATGCGCGTCGGATTGATTCCCGGGGATGGTGGGGCCTGGTTTTTGCCCCGGGTTATCGGCTTGTCTCGCGCCTCCGAAATGAGCTTTACCTGCGACTTTATCGATGCCGCCAAAGCGGAAAAATGGGGAATGGTTTCCGAGGTGGTTGCTCCGGACAAATTACTGGATGCGGCGCTGGCCATGGCCAAACGCATTGCCGCCCATCCGCCGATTGGTGTCCGCATGGCCAAGAAACTGCTGCGGGACTCCCAGGATATGCCCCTCGGCGCGGCACTGGAAATGGCGGCGGGTATGCAGGCCATGCTACAGCTAACCGAAGACCATATTGAAGCGATTGACGCCACCCTGGAAAAACGCGAACCGGTGTTCAAGGGGCGCTAGGCGACTGTTTCAATGTGAAACAGCGTCGGGTTTCCGCACTACCCCGAAATTCGGGGTTTCCGGTTATGTATGGTAAAACTACGGGCCTCCAGGCTGACCCGTTAATTCCATATTTTCAATCCGGGATCGGCAACCCTCCCAGATGGGGTTCGGCCACACATGTTGTGCACGCCCATAGTCAATATGTGTCAAAGCGCGATGCGCTGGCCGGAGGCATGCTAACCCGTACCCGCGCAAGCCTGGCGCGGATGTCCGGTCCTTGACCAGCAGTGATGGCGGGCGCGAATTTTTGATATTCATTCAGTTAGATTAGCAACGTCGGGAGACAAGTGATGGAAGTAGGTGGATTTTATTTACCCGTAGTGGGGAATAGAGAGCAAATCGAACAGGGTATGGCGGGTAAGCGCACCGATCTGTATCAGCACATGCTCAAGGAGCTGTCTGACCAGGCCAAATTTATGGATGCGCACGGCTACTATGGCATCGGCACCACGGAGCACCACTTTCATATCGAAGGGGAGGAGGTTTCCACCAACCCCATAATGCTCGACCTGTATATCGCCATGCAGACCAAAAACCTCAAAGTGGGCCAGTTGGGCAACGTCTTGCCGTCCCACAACCCGATTCGTCTCGCGGAAGATATCGCCATGCTCGATCAAATGTCCGGTGGCCGCGCTTTCGCCGGATTTGCCCGGGGTTATCAGCCCCGCTGGGTGGCCACCCTGGGGCAGCAGATGGATGGTATGGCAAAGGCCAATGAACTGGGCCCCGAGGCCTACGACAAACTCAAAAAAGAAATCTACTACGACCACTTCGATATCATTATGAAAGCGTGGAAGAACGACACCTTCTCCCACAAGAGTAAATTCTGGGAAATTCCCCCGGCCAACACCTTCTGGGCCACCGGCGACGTGACCCGCAAGTACGGTCGGGGGGTCGATGAAAACAATATTCTCACGGAAATTGGTATCGCTCCGCCGACTTTTAATAAACGTATTCCCGATCTGTTTCAGCCATTCAGTGTTTCGGAAAGCTCTATTGTGTGGGCTCAGGAAAACGACGTCACACCGATCACAATTGTGACCAATACTGAGATAGCGCAGTCCCATATTCGCGCCGCCAAAGAGGCCGCCGACAAGGCGGGCAAACCCTATCGTATGGGTATGACTCGGGAAGTCATTGTGGCCGACACCGACGAAAAAGCCTACGAGATTGCGCGCAATGGTGGCTCTTACATCTGGTGTAACTTCTTCCAGCCATTTGGCTTTAACGGCGCTGTCGCGAACCCCGGCGAAAGCCCGTTCGATGTGCCCAACGATTTTAAAACCATGGAAGAGCGAGGTCTGGTTATCTGTGGTAGTCCGGATACGGTGAAGCGCAAGCTGGAAAAATTGTTTAAGGATTTGCCCTGTCAGTACTTCTGGTTGTTTAACTACAACGGTCTGGTCTCCAACGAGAATATGTTGCGCAGTCTGGAATTGCTGACGGAAAAGGTATTTCCTCACTTCACCGACAAAATCAAGTAAGTCGACGCGCTGCTGGAACCGGTGGGATTCGGTTTCAGCGGCAGTTAATCAGCGTTACTGGCGAGACCAACCTCCAGGAGCGAACAGTCTGTCCAGGTGGATGTCCGACTGCTGATGCTACCGGTGGGTAATACAAGCTCATTTCCGGTATACTTATCACTGAACCAACGTTGGCTATTATCTGCCGACGCTCGCTACTCGCAAACGGCGCGAACTTACGAGAACCTGTCGATGACCATGACCAGTCGCACGGTGTACTCCGCGGACCACGAGCTTTTCCGCCAAACTGCCCGGCGGTTTTTTCGTGAGAATCTGGAGCCGAACATCGACACCTGGGAAGATCGGGGTATCGTGCCAAGGCAGTTCTGGCGCGACGCGGGGGAAAAGGGGCTGTTGTGCTGCGGCATACCAGAGGCCTATGGTGGTCCCGGCGCGGATTTTCGCTACAACATGATTGTCTCGGAAGAAATTGGCTACGCCATCGGTGGTGGCAGTTGCAGCTTTGCGCTGCAGTCGGATATCACGGCGTACTATATTCTCAATCATGCGAGCGAAGAATTGAAACTCCGCTGGTTGCCGGGCATGGTCAGCGGCGACGTGGTGTCAGCCATTGCGATGACCGAGCCGGGCACGGGCAGCGATTTAAAAGCGGTGCGTACCGGTGCGGTGCGTCAGGGCGATGAGTACGTGATCAACGGACAAAAGACGTTTATCACCAACGGCCAGCATTGTGATTTCGTGATTGTGGCCTGCAAGACCGACCCGGAGCAGGGCGCCCACGGCATGAGTCTGATCATTGTCGAAAGCGATCGAGTCGGATTTGAACGGGGTCGCAATCTGGACAAAATCGGCCAGAAGGCGGCCGATACGTCGGAGATGTTTTTTACCGATGTGCGCGTTCCGGTCAGTAACCTGATTGGCGAAGCCGGTCGTGGTTTTGCCTACCTGATGGATGAGTTGCCCCGCGAACGCCTGACCGTGGCGTTTCGGGCCTGGGCGGAAGCCCAGCGTGCGTTTGATATCACTGTGGACTACGTCAAGCAGCGGGAAGCTTTTGGCAAACCGTTAATGGCGTTTCAGAATACTCAGTTTAAACTGGCTGAGGTGCGGGCGAATCTTGCCGTCGGCTGGGCCTTTCTCGACCAGTGTCTGGAAAAGATACTGGCGGGTACCATGACCGCCGAGGAAGGCGCTATCGCCAAACTCTGGACCACTGAACGGGAGGGGGAGATTGTCGACGAATGTCTACAATTGTTCGGTGGCTATGGTTACATGCGCGAGTATCCCATTGCGCGTATGTATACTGATGCCCGCATTCGGCGCATCTACGGTGGCACCTCGGAAATTATGAAACTGTTTATCAGTAGATATATTTAACTGTTTGCCTTCTTCGCCAGCGGTCCTTAAGGCGCATGGCGCAGGGGAAAAGTTCACAACCATGGAAACCAGCAGGAACTTACTATGATTGGTATTACAGCTTACGGCGCGTACTTGCCGCGCATGCGATTGCAGAAAAAGGCGATAGCGGACGCTAACGCCTGGTTCGACGCAGGCCTCAGGGGGCTGGCCAAGGGTGAGAAGGCCGTGTGCAACTGGGACGAGGATGCGATCACTATGGCGACGGAGGCGTTTGCCGACTGTCTGGGTAAAATTCCCGAGAAATCGCCCGCCGCGTTGCTGCTTGCCTCTACCACGTTGCCATTTGGCGACCGTCAGAACTCTGTGGTGGTGGCTGAAGCTCTGAATTTGGACACCGCCAATTTACGCACGGCGGATATTACTTCGTCGCAACGGGCGGGAACCTCGGGACTCCTGTTTGCACTGGATATCGCGGCCGCAGGTCGTGGCGACGCGGTGCTGGTAGCGTCCGATCACCGCCGCACCAAGTGTGCGTCGCGGGAAGAGATGTTGTATGGCGACGGTGCCGCGGCGATTGCGGTTGGCAGCGACGCGGTAATTGCGGAACTGATCGGCTCGCAGAGTGAGGCGGTGGATTTTATCGACCACTTTCGTGGCGAGGGCCAGGATTTTGACTACGGCTGGGAAGAGCGCTGGGTGCGAGACGAAGGCTACATGAAAATTATTCCCGCAGCGGTTGAAAAGTTGCTGGCAGATTGTCATGTCAAGGGTGGTGACATCGCGCACGCAGTGTTCGCCACGGATCAGGGTCGAGTGCCGGCCGAATTAGCAAAAACGCTGGGTATTCGTTCGGAAGCTGTGGCGGATAACCTGCTACAAAGTGTGGGCATTACCGGAGCTGCCCACCCGTTGCTGCTGCTCGCTCATCGTCTCGAACAGGCTGCGCCGGGCGATTTGATTTTACTGACCGGCTTTGGTCAGGGCTGCGATGCCCTGTTGTTCAAGGCCACCGCCGCGATCAAAAACAAACGCCCTGCTCGTGGCGTTTCCGGTTGTCTCAGCGCCGGTCGACCCGAAGACAACTACAATAAATTCCAATCCTTTAACGACCTGCTGGAAAAAGAGCTGGGCAAGCGGTCGGAAGTCAACAAGCAGGCCTATCTGTCCGCCATGTACCGCAACCGCGGTTTAACCAATCGCTTTCTCGGCGGCAAATGTACCGCCTGTAACACGGTGCAAATGCCCAAGCACCTGTATTGTGTGAACCCCGACTGCGGAGCCTACAATACTCAGGTTGATCACCCCATGGCCGCCACGCCGGGAAAAGTAGCTACCTGGACCGCCGACCGCCTGACGTTCGACTACAACCCGCCAGCCTATTTTGGCCTGATTGCTTTCGAGGGTGGTGGTCGTTTAATGATGGACATGAGCGAGGTGGATCCGGCAACGTTTGATACGGGCGCCAGAGTGTCGGTTCATTTCCGAATCAAACAAATCGACAGTCAAAACGGTTTCCGTAAATATTTCTGGAAAGCGATACCCGTTTAACCACCAGATTGACCTACCCGCGTAACAACACAGGAGTTACGATTATGGCGAGCGGAATTAAAGATAAAGTTGCAATACTTGGTATGGGCTGCAGTAAGTTCGGTGAGCGTTGGGATTGCGAGCCCGCCGATTTGATGGCCGAAGCGTTTGAAGAGTGCCTGGTTGATGCCGGTATTGAAAAAAATCAGATTGAGGCCGCCTGGCAGTCGACTGCAGTGGATGCTTTCAGCGTGGGGCCTGGTTCGATGCCCCTCAGTATGGGTTTGCGGCTGCCGTATATTCCGGTCACGCGGCTGGAAAATTATTGCGCCAGCGGTACTGAGGCGTTCCGTGCCGCGTCGTACGCGGTGGCCTCAGGTGCCTGTGACATCGCCCTGGCCCTGGGTTTTGAAAAATTAAAGGATACCGGTTATGGCGGCCTGCCTCAGCGTTCGCGCGGGGTCAGTAACGATCTGTATTACCCGAATCTGTCAGCGCCCGGTATGTTCGCCCAGCTGGCCGCAGGTTACCGCGCTAAATACGGCACCAGCATGCAGGATTTAAAACGGGCGATGGCTCACGTTTCGGTAAAAAGTCATGCCAACGGTATCAAAAATCCCAAAGCCCATCTGCGTCGCGCAATTACCGAAGAACAGGCACTTAATGCGCCGATGATTGCCGAACCGATTGGTTTATTCGACTGCTGCGGTGTGAGCGATGGCGCCGCCGCGGCCATTGTTACCACCCCCGAAATTGCGCGCCGCCTGGGTAAGCACAATCTGGTCACGGTAAAAGCTCTGCAGTTGTGCGCCTCCAACGGAGAGGAAGGTGGTTACGACAACTGGGATGGGTCCTTCGTACACACTACCCGGGTCGCCGCAAAACGCGCTTACGCTGAAGCAGGCGTGAGCAAGCCGCGGGACGAAATTTCCATGACGGAAGTTCACGACTGTTTTTCGGTAACCGAAATGGTCACCATGGAGGATCTGTTTTTGTCGGATAACGGCGGCGCGGTGAAGGATGTGCTGGATGGTATGTTCGATGCCGATGGCAAGATTCCCTGCCAGATCGACGGTGGGCTGAAATGTTTTGGCCATCCTATCGGTGCCTCCGGATTGCGCATGATTTACGAAATGTACCTGCAATTGTCCGGCAATGCCGGAGAACGACAGCTGGCTAACCCAAAACTTGGCTTGACGCACAATCTTGGTGGTTTTCCCCATCAAAACGTGGTCAGTGTCGCCATCGTTGGCCGCCACGACGCGTGACTGCTCCAACCTGCGGGACACTGATCCGCGCGCAGGGTAGTTGCGGACGGAGTACTTCGTCCGCCGGTCCTGGCCAGTGGTGCGAATCCCGAGTGCAAAGTGATGAGTGAAGAGTGATGGAGCTTGAGGTTGAGACAGTGGCCACCGCTGTTGCGGGCAACGATGTAACGATCGCGCAACAATCGCTGGCTCTGGTAGAGGGTTTACTGGAGCGGGCGCTGGGGAATATTAAATCAACCTGTAGTGTCGAGGGTCGCCTGCTCCCGGAGCGCCTCGATCAATATCAATTGGCCGGTTACGACCTGTCGTTTTGCGCCGCTGAAATTGCCGCCGGACAGGCGCTGATCGAATACGCGCAACGGTGCGGCGCCACCGACCCGCGCTTGTCGTGGGTAGCTTGCCAGTTTATTGCGGAATCCTTGCAGAGCATTGCCGCCCGTTTGCGCGCGCGACCGGCGGATTATGGACTCAGCGGCTCGCGCATTGCCGAATGTTTCGCCGCCGTGGATAAGCTGGGTCTCGCCGGACATTATCTGCGTAGTCAAACGATGGCCGATCTGGGGCGGGCCCTGCTTCGAGAGGGCAGCGAATTTTTGCCCGCCGGCCTCGATCAGGAAAAAGAAATTATTCGCGATACATTTCGGCGTTTCGCCAACGATGTGGTTATGCCCCTGGCGGAGGACATCCATCGCGAAGACCAGGATGTGCCGGAGGCCATACTGGCGCCGCTGCGGGAGATGGGCTGTTTTGGATTATCCATTCCCGAGCGCTTTGGCGGCCTGCAACCGGATGAGGGCGATGATAGCCTGTCGATGCTACTGGTAACCGAGGAACTGTCCCGCGGCTCGCTGGGCGCCGCAGGCAGCTTGATTACCCGCCCGGAAATTCTCGCGCGGGCACTACTCAAAGGCGGCACCGAGGCTCAGCAGGCGCACTGGCTGCCGCGGGTGGCAAGTGGCGAAACGCTGTGCGCCATCGCGCTGACCGAGCCCGATTACGGATCGGACCTGGCGTCGGTCAAGCTCAAGGCCACCCCAACTACCGGGGGCTGGTTGCTTAACGGCAGTAAAACCTGGTGTACATTTTCCGGCGCCGCCAACGTTATTTTGACCCTGGCGCGCACCGGCGCGGACAGTGACGGGTATAAAGGACTGAGCTTTTTTCTGGTGGAAAAACCGCGCACTGCCGGCCATCGCTACGACGTGGTTCAGGACGGTGGCGGCACGTTGACCGGCAAAGCGATTGCCACCATCGGTTACCGGGGTATGCATTCCTTCGATGTTTTTTTTGAGGATTATTTTGTCCCCGAGGAAAACTTGCTGGGTGGCGATGGCGGTCTGGGCAAGGGTTTTTACTATGCCATGGCGGGTCTTACCGGTGGTCGTATGCAAACGTCGGCACGCGCCTGTGGTGTCATGCAGGCAGCCTGTGAGCAGGCTGCCGCCTATGCACTGGAACGCAAGGTCTTTGCGCACCCGATAGCCGATTATCAGCTGACGCTGGTCAAGCTGAGCCGCATGATCGTCGCGCTGGAGGCGTCCCGGCAGTTCAATTATGCGGTGGCGCGGCGCGTCGATGCGGGTGGCGGTCACATGCAAGCGAGCCTGGTGAAATTATTTGCCTGCCGCGCGGCGGAGTGGGTAACCCGGGAGGCGCAGCAAATTCACGGTGGCATGGGCTACGCAGAAGAAGTACCGGTGAGCCGTTATTTCGTCGACGCGCGGGTGCTGTCGATTTTCGAGGGGGCCGAAGAAACGCTGGCACTAAAAGTTATTTCGCGGGAACTGATCGCCAATGCGCAATCAGGTACGGTCGATCCAGTTTAAAGCGGCGCGAAAAGTATCGTCAAACACATTGAAATTAAGGGGAGTTGCAAGCATGAGTAAGAGCAAACACCTGGCCGGTAAAGCGGTTGTGGTCACCGGGTCTGGCCGCGGTATCGGCCGCACCATCGCCCTGGAAATCGCCCGCGCGGGCGGTAAAGTCGTGGTTAACGATCTGGATCGGGAGGTGGCGGAGGAAGTGGTTGCCGAAATCGCCGCCCTCGGCAGCGAAGCCATCGCCAACACCGACAGTGTTTCCTCCTGGGAAGGGGCCAACAATATGGTCACCACCTGTGTCGATAACTTCGGCAGCGTTGATGCGGTGGTTAACAACGCGGGCAATCTGCGCGATGTGATTTTTCACAAGATGACTCAGGACGACTTTAATCAGGTGATAGATGTTCATCTGCGCGGCAGCTTCAATGTCAGTCGCGCCGCCGCGACCCATTTTCGCCAGCAGGAAAGTGGCGCCTGTGTGCATATGACTTCAACCTCCGGTTTGGTTGGCAATTTTGGTCAGGCCAATTACTCGGCGGCGAAAGCCGGGATCGCTGCCCTGTCCAAATCCATTGCCCTGGATATGCAACGCTTCAACGTTCGCTCCAACTGCATCGCGCCCTTTGCCTGGAGTCGCATGACCGCTTCCATTCCGGCGGACACCCCGGATCAGCAGGCCCGCGTCGAAAAACTCAAACGCATGACGCCGGAAAAAGTGGCCATCGTCGCGGCAGCGCTGTGCAGCGACAAGGCCGCGCACATCACCGGGCAGATTTTCGCGGTGCGCATGAACGAAATTTTCCTGATGAGCCAGTCGCGGCCAGTGCGCTCCACCCACAACGGCGACGGCTGGACCATCGACAGTATTTTTGAGGTGGCGATGCCCGCCCTGGAATCTCATTTTTACCCGCTACATCGCTCCCAGGATATATTTAGCTGGGACCCGATTTAAGTCGGGCTCAACCCGGGAAATGTAGCCAGGGTGCAGACGAAAAAGTCCGCACCCCGTTTAGTGTTGTTATTAGCCGGCAAAATATTTTACGGAGATGGGCGTGGCGATTGATTATCAGAAATTAAAAAATCGAAAATTCGAGGAAATCGTACATAGTTATTCTCCCAAAGATACGATGTTGTACGCGCTGGGCGTGGGGCTGAGTAATGATCCCACCGATGAACAGGCGCTACGATTCACCTACGAAGAAAATCTTAACGCGTTACCGACCATGGCCGCAGTGCTGGCCTACCCGGGTTTTTGGCTGAAAGAGCCCGATACCGGTGTCGACTGGACCCAGGTATTGCACGCCGATCAGGAAATTGTGTTTCACCGCCCACTGCCAGCGCAGGGCACGGTCAAGGCGCGTACCCAGGTCGATGAAATTATCGACAAGGGACCGGGTAAAGGTGCATTTATCTATTCATCGCGCACGGTCATGGATGTTGCCAGCGGAGAGCCGTTGTGTACGTTGACGCAAAATACCATGGCTCGCGGCCACGGCGGTTTTGGTGGTTCAACCGCAGCAGCCACCGCGCCCCAGCCGATTCCCGATACGGCTGCTGAAATGACCTGCGATTTACCCACACTGCCGCAGGCGGCGTTGATCTATCGACTATCGGGTGATTTTAATCCCGTGCATGCCTCCCCGGCGGTGGCCAGGCAAGCCGGTTTTGAACGTCCCATTTTGCATGGCCTGTGTACGTTCGGTGTTGCCGGTCACGCGCTGTTAAAAACCTGTTGCGACTACGATGTAAGTCGTTTCAAGCGCATCAAATGCCGTTTTTCCGCGCCGGTGTATCCCGGCGAAATGATTCGTACCCAGATGTGGCGCATTGACGGCGGCGTTGCGTTCCGGTGTCGCGTGGTGGAGCGGGATCTGGTGGTGATTGATAACGGTTTCCTGGAAGTAGGCTAACCCGTCGGCGAGGTTGAACAGTTTATGCAGGACATTTTGCGGGGTATGCGCATTGTGGAGGGCGCGGCGTTTGTCGCCGCGCCTTCTGGCACCATGACATTGGCGCAGATGGGCGCCGATGTGATCCGTTTCGATATGATTGGCGGCGGCCTGGACTATCGGCGTTGGCCGGTCGATGCTAACAACAACAGCTTGTTCTGGGCCGGATTGAACAAGGGCAAGCGTTCAATCGCGGTGGATTTTCGCACCCCCGAGGGACAGGAAATTTTGACCCGTCTAATCTGCGCGCCGGGGGAAAATGCCGGGCTGTTTGTGACTAATTTTCCGGCCCGCGGTTGGCTGGCCGATAGTAATCTGCGCAAACATCGCGAGGATCTGATTTACCTTAACCTGACCGGGGATCGCCACGGCGGCTCGGCGGTGGATTACACGGTGAACTGTGAGGTCGGTTTGCCAGCTATGACCGGTGCAACGCAAGAACCTGTCAATCACGTGCTGGCGGCGTGGGATGTGATCGCCGGACAAACCCTGGCCCTCGGCCTGTTGGCGGCGGAGCGTCATCGCCGCATTAGCGGCGAGGGACAAATAGTCCGGCTGGCGCTGGCGGATGTCGCGTTGGCGACCATGGGGCATCTCGGGTTTATCGCCGAAGCACAGATCAATGGCACTGACCGCGAGGCCTGTGGTAACTACCTGTACGGCGCCTACGGCAAGGATTTTGTAACGGCCGATAAGCGCCGGATAATGCTGGTGGGGCTTACCGGCAATCAGTGGCAGGGTATCAGGAAGGCCACCGGGTTGGGCGCGGCTATCGACCAACTGGGGGACAGGCTGCATCTGAACCTGGCGCGCGAAGGGGATCGTTTTCATGGGCGCGAAGCCCTGACCGAACTTCTTGCGCCCTGGTTTGCCGCGCGCAATTTCGACACCGTAGCGGCGGCTCTGGATGCGGCGGGGGTGTGCTGGGGTAAGTATCAAACGATTAAACAACTGGTGGATCGGGATCCCGAGTGTTCCCCGGCGAATCCCCTTTTCGAAGAGGTTGAGCATCCGGGTATCGGCCGCTATCTGACGCCAGGCAGTCCCCTGTACTTTTCCGGAAGCCCTCGCGATGCGGTGGGTGCGGCCCCCCTGGTAGGGCAGCACACCGATGAAATTCTGTCTGAGGAGCTGGGTATGAGCAGCGCCGAGATTGGGCGCTTACACGACGCCAAAATTGTCGCGGGCGCAGCGTAAAAGTCAATGCTGAGGGCTTGTCCTGGCGTGGACGACCGGAGATCTTGTTGATAAGGTTGCCTGCTCGCCGCATTTCAGGCTCCACTTCCGATGACCGAGGTTGTTTTGTTAATCCAGGCCTGCCAGGTACTTGCGGAGCAAATTATTTAGTAGTCTTTTAGGTAACTCGGAGTGGATAGCGTCATGCAAACACCGCACCTGGGACGTACATTTCTCGAATCTGATCGCATCATTCGCAAGCAGGTCGAGCGCGCCTGGCATCAGTTTGTGGAGAGCGGTAGCTGCGCGACTGATGCCGTCAGGGACGTGGTGCTGAATTCATGGCACCGTTGTCGCAGTGGGGGAATTGAAGCGACGCGCACCTGTTCGCCGCTGATTGCCAAGGGCAAACAGCTCGACCAGCTTAAACAGGAAAATGAAGAGCTGCTCCTGGCCTCCCAGCACACCTGGAAAATGTTGTCGGATATTCTGGTGGACACCGAGAGCCTGCTACTGGTTGCCGCGCCCAATGGCGTGTTGCTGGATGTGTGTGGCAACCCACAGGTTGTCGAGGGCGGGGCCGATCAATCTGTTGCCCCGGGATACGACTGGAGTGAACAAAAAGCCGGTACCAACGCGGTTGGTACTGTCATCGCGTTGCGTGAACCCGTGGAAATCCACAGTGCAGAGCACTTCTGCCAGTCCGCAAAAATATGGACCTGCTCGGCAGCACCGGTCATTGACCATGTTAGCGGGGATTTATTCGGTGTGATCGATATCACTACCCGCAGTCATGCTTTTAGTCGTCAAAGTATTGCGCTGGCCATGACGGCTGCACGACAGATCGAGCAAACATTGCAGTCGCGGGAGTTGGCGCGCAATGTGCAACTGCTGGACTGGTTTGCCAACAAAACTGAGCGCTGGTATCGGGATAGTGTGGTATTACTCGACCGCCGTGGCCGCATTATCACCTGCAATGAACATGCGCGCAGGCTGTTTAACAACGTGCAGCAGGGACATCTGGTACGCAGTGGCAGTGTCATGCTGCCGGAAACCGCGCTCAAAGACATCGAAAATTGCGCGCAGTTTTTGCCGGAAGCAATTGATCTGGTGGCGGTGGATGCGTTCCCCGGTGCGCGTATCTGGCAAGGTGGATTACTGGTGCTGGACAACCGTGATTGCCGTGATATGGCTGCGACCCGGAGTCGTTTCGTTGGGAAAAATCGTCGCGAGGGGTCGCGGTCGGAGGAACCTTTTTCCCGGCTTGTAGGCGATAGCGCTGTGATGGAGTGTCTCAGGGAGGAAGGTAAACGCTGTGCGATCAAGGACGGGCCGATCTTCATCATGGGCGAATCAGGCACTGGAAAGGAATTGTTAGCCAGAGCCTTGCATGCCGCCTCACCGCGACGAGACGGGCCATTCGTGATAGTCAATTGTGCAGAACTGGAAAATCACTCGGCCGGGGAAGTGGTTTTCGGGTGCGAATACAAAGGGTTAGCCCGCCGCGATACCGATCAAAATATGGGGAAACTTGGGCAGGCCAGCGGCGGCACGTTGTTCCTGCGCGCGGTGGACACGCTGCCAGCTGCGACTCAGACGCGGCTAGTACATTTTTTGCAGAGCGTGCCGTCTCACGGGGGTGGTCCTCAGGCCGGAGCCGTTGGTGTGAGAGTGATGGCGTCGATTAACGCTACTACCGGTGTTCAGGCTATGGATAGCAGCCTGTACCGTGTGTTGCAGGACATGACTGTACGAGTGCCTCCGCTAAGGGACAGGGCTGAGGACTTGCCAGCGCTGGTAGCGCATCTACTGGAGCAAACGGCCCGTAGATCGGGATCCCCACGTAAATTTGCGGATGCGGAACTGCTGCGCTGGATGCAGCGCTACCCCTGGCCTGGTAACGTGCGTGAACTGGGTGAAATACTGGAAGTTATGTGCGTTCTTAATGAACACCTTGAACTGGGTGTTCGAGATTTACCGGATAAATTGTTCCACCAACTGGCTTCTGTGAATGCCGCGCCGTACGTTGGCAAAGCGACCGATGACACCCGCGGAATTTTGAACGAAGTGGAGAAAAAGGCGATTGCGCTGGAAATGGAAAAACATGCAGGCAATCGTACGCGGGCAGCGCGATCTTTGGGGGTTTCGAGAAGCACCTTGTACCGCAAGTTGCGTGCTTACGGATTAGATTCTGTCTGACGGAAAGCCCATGCCAAGCTGGGGTGGGTGTTGACGATCTGGCCCCCGTCCGGTCTGTTAAAACGCCCATTTGAGCGGTAGTTAGGCTCAATAAACAGATAAATGGGGAGCAAAGTTGCGACTTTCTGGCATAATCGGCGGTTCGCAAGTGTGTGGAAAAGGCTTGTTGGCTGAAACAAGTAGTGCCGTCGACAGCCCGGAGATTTGCAATAGTGTGTATTTAATCCAAGTTTCAGAGCGGTTCCCGACTGGGGAATAAACCAACCGAAAAAAATAAATGCAGGAGGTTAGTAAGATGGCCAGCGCAGCGGCACAACAGATCGTAGAACTCTATTCCGAGTGGAAACAAAAACTGGCGATGAACGATGGTATGTCGCTGGAAGAATTGCGGGATTTATTTGATGGCTGGGGCAGCATTACCGCTGAGCCCGCCGATGTAGAATTCAAGGATGCCACGTTGTATGGCGTCGATTGCAAGTGGGCGATTCCCAAAGGGGCCGACGAAAGCCGAGTGCTGATCTGTTGCCATGGTGGCGGTTTTGTCGTCGGGTCCTCCGCTAGCCATCGCAAAATGTTTGGCCATATCGCGAAGGCCGTAGGTTGTGCTGCATTGGTGCTCGATTACACCCGAGCGCCAGAAAATCCCCATCCCGGTATTGTCGAAGAGGCGGTAGCGGTGTACTCCGGTTTGCTTGAGGGGGGTTACAAACCCGAACATATGGCGACCATCGGCGATTCCGCGGGCGGTAATTTATGTACATCAGTACTACTGTTTGGTGAGCGACTCGGCTATCCCATGCCCGCCGCCTGCGTGCCGCTGTCCCCCTGGTACGATATGGAAGGCACCGGCGAAACCCTGAACACCAATGCGGACAAGGACGCGCTGGTCAATAAGGATATATTGATGGGTATGGCGGAGATGTTTCTCGGGGGCAAAAATCCCCGGGGACCGATTGCCAACCCGCTGTACGCGGATCTGGAAAATTTGCCACCGACCCTGATTCAGGTCGGTGAATACGAAGGCTTGCTGGACGATAGCCGACGCTTTTACGAGCGCGCAAAAGCAGCCGGGGTCGATGTTGAACTGCAGGTGTTTCCCGAAATGCAGCATGTATTTCAATTTATGGCCGGCAACGCGCCGGAAGCGGACGACGCAATTGCCAAAATTGCACAGTTTTTGCGGCCCAAATTAGGACTCGCCTGATTGGCAATTCCGCTACGATAAGGCTTGGTGGGGCCAAAGTCTGGCGCTACAAGGGACGGCTGGAAAATCTTGTCATCCCGTGCGCCGTAAATGTTAACCAACAGCTTGTACAAGCAGGATCTGAAGATGATTGAACACACCAAAATCTATATCGATGGGCAGTGGGTGCCAGCCAGTGGCGGTGGAGTCACCACGCTGGTCAACCCGGCCACTGAAGAGCCGTTTGCCACGGTGCCGATGTCTTCTGAAGCGGATGTTGATAAGGCCGTGCAAGCGGCACGGCGCGCTTTTGCCTCCTGGTCCAGAACCAGTGCCGAGGAGCGGGCGGGGTATATTCGCGCCATCTGCGCCAAGCTCAAGGAGCGCAAGGACGAGCTGGCCTCGCTGATTTCCCAGGAAATGGGTATTCCGGTACATTTCTCCAAGGGTATTCAGGTGTCTGGTCCGATCCACGGGCTGTCACTGTTTGCCGATCTCGCCAAGACCATGGAAGAAGTCCGAAAGCACGAAGAAGGTTATCTTGTGGTGCGAGAACCCGTCGGCGTCTGCGCGTTTATTACGCCGTGGAATTTTCCCTTATTCCAGGTGGTAGCCAAAGTGGGCCCGGCGATTGCGGCGGGTTGCACCACGGTCCTTAAACCCAGTGAGCAAACTCCATTGTGCACCTATGTTTTCGCACAAATATGCGACGAAGTTGGTTTGCCGCCGGGGGTATTTAATCTGGTGCCTGGTCGGGGATCCATCATGGGCAATGCGCTGAGTTCGCACCCCGAAGTGGATCTGGTGTCGTTTACCGGCTCCACGGAAGTCGGCGTCGATATCGCCAGGTCGGCCGCGCCCACGGTTAAGCGGGTGTGCCAGGAACTGGGTGGCAAGTCGCCGTTTATCATTGCCGAGGACGCGGAAATCGCCAAGGCCGTCAAATATGTGGTGAAGGATACGATGTTTAATTCAGGGCAAATGTGCGTGGCTCTGAGTCGGGTTTTTATACCCGAAGCCAAATACGAAGAGGCTGTGGCGGTAGCCAAATCCGTGGCGGAATCCCTCAAGGTGGGTGATCCCACGGATGAAAATGTATTCCTCGGACCGGTCAGCTCCATGCGTGCTCGGGAAAGTGTGGTGCGCTACATCAACAAAGGCATAGAAGAAGGCGCGCGCCTGGTCACCGGCGGCGCGGAATTGCCCGAGGGTATCACCCGAGGCGCGTATGTTCGCCCCACCATTTTCGCCGACGTGCGCAACGATATGACCATTGCCCGGGAGGAGATTTTTGGACCGGTGATTTGTCTGATTCCCTACAAGGATGAAGACGAGGCCATTGCTTTAGCCAACGATACGCCGTTTGGTTTGTCCAGTGGCGTCTGGGCCGATAGCGAAGAAACCCAGATGCGCATTGCGCGGCAACTGCGCGCCGGGCAAGTTAAGGTGAACGGCGGATCGTTTAGCTTTTCCGCGCCGTTTGGTGGTTACAAAATGTCTGGCAATGGACGCGAGTGGGGTGCCAGCGGCCTGACCGAGTACACGGAAGAAAAAGCCATTCTGGTTGGTAAACTGCGTTAGATTTAGTCCTCGTCATTTCCGGTAGCCGCGGGGCGCGCCTGCGGCTACCGATGTAATGGCCCGCCGCGGTGGGCGTTGTTCTTCAGGAGTTGTAATCCATGTCGAGATTTCGTTTCCCCCACGTGGAGATGCCTGCCATCGCTACCCGACTGCGCGCCGAGGTCAGGGAGTTTTTGGCGGCAGAGCGCGCCGGTGGCGGATTTGTACCCATGGCGGATTGCTGGGCGTCGGGAATGAGCGCGGAATTTAGCCGCAAGGTTGGTCAACGGGGTTGGCTGGGCATGACCTGGGATAAAAAATACGGGGGTCACGGCCGCACCTTTCTCGAACGCTATGTGGTGACCGAAGAAATGCTGGCGGCCGGTGCGCCGGTTATGGCCCACTGGATAGCGGATCGCCAGAGCGGTCCGCAAATTATCCGACACGCGGCTCCTGAGGTGCGCGACCAGATTATTCCACGCATTGTCGCCGGCGAATGTTTTTGCGCGATCGGCATGAGTGAACCCAACACCGGTTCCGACCTGGCGTCGGTAGCCACCAAAGCAGAAAAAGTTGATGGGGGCTGGCGGGTCAATGGTACCAAGCTGTGGTCCACCGGCGCCCACGGTTGCGACTACATGATTACGCTTCTGCGCACTTCCCCCCTGGATACGGCTGCCCGTCACAAGGGTCTGTCCCAGTTTATTATCGATCTCAAGTCGCCGGGAGTACAGATTCGCGGTATCGCCGATATTGGCGGCCAGGTGCACTTTAACGAAACTAACTTTGAGGATGTGTTTGTCCCCGATAACTACGTCCTTGGCGAGGTAGGCGGTGGCTGGAATATGGTGGTGGGCGAGCTGGCGCTGGAACGCTCGGGACCGGAACGTTTTCTGAGCACGTTTATCGTGTTGCAGGAAGCCATGCGCGTGCTGGTCAATCACCCTACGGATAAAACCCGAGAAGTACTGGGTCAGGTGGTGGCTAAAATCAAAACACTGCGCCGTATGTCCCTCGGCATTGCCGGTTTGCTGCAGGAGGGGGCGTCGCCGGAAATGGAGGCCGCCCTGGTGAAGGATATGGCGACGCGCTTTGAGCGAGAATTACTGGAAAAATTGCGCGGTATTCTGCCGCAGGACCTGCTTGCTTCGAGCGCTGGATTGTTACCCGCGTTATTGCGCGACGGTATTTTACGGGTGCCGTCTTCGACCCTGCGCGGTGGCACCAACGAAGTGCTCAAGGGCATGATTGCCCGCCAGTTGGGATTGCGTTGATTGATTAGATGCCGACCTTAGCGCCACGATTCCCGGCGCAATGCCTGAGAAATTGCGCGCCTGCATGACAGTGAATTCGAGAGAACCGAATGACAGCCGATAACATTATTTTTGAAACTGCCCAGCGAATTTTTACCGATCTGAGTACGCCGGAAACGATCAATGCCGCCGAGGCCGGAGAATGGCCCCGGGCGTTGTGGCAAGCGGTCGAGGAATCCGGTCTGACCTTGACCTGGGTACCGGAGACCAACGGTGGCGTGGGCGCCACGCTGATGGATGGGTTTGCGGTCATCAAAGCAGCAGGCAGCGCGGCGTTGCCGGTACCGCTGGCGGAATCCCTGATGGCGGGATGGCTGTTGGCCAAGGGTGGCTTGCCGGTGTCCTGCGATCCGATGACGGTAGCCTGTGGGGATTTTGAATTCGCCGATGGTGTACTTAATGGCGTTGCGGTTGCGGTGCCCCACGGGCGCAATGCAAAATATCTGGTAGTGATAGTCAATGGTCAACAGCAGTCCATGGTGTTTCAGGTAGCGGTTGCGGACTGTACCGTCGCACCCCAGGCCAGCCTGGCTGGCGAACCCCTGGATAAGGTGGTTTTTGCAGGGGTAAAGCCGTTGGCGGTTGGCGAGATTAGCGATTCTACTGATGCCGCCAGTGTCGAGGCGCTGGGCGCGCTGGTGCGTAGCGTGCAAGCGGGCGGCGCGTTGGAAACGGTGCTGGATTTGACTATTCAGTACGCCTCCGAGCGAGTACAGTTTGGGCGTGCCATTGGTAAATTTCAGGCTATACAACACTGTATCGCGGATCTGGCGGGGGAGGTCGCGGCGCTAAATGCGGCGGCTGATGCCGCCGCCGAGGCCTTGGCCAGGCATAACTTGATTGACGCCGATGCCTGGGTCGAAATTGCGGCGGCCAAAATTCGGCTCGAACAGGCGGTCAATAATGGCGCTGCGATCGCCCATCAGGTTCACGGTGCGATGGGGTTTACTTACGAACATCGTTTGCATCACTTAACCCGCAGGCTGTGGAGCTGGCGGGACGAATTTGGGAGCGATGCGGTGTGGGCGCAACGCCTCGGCGCGCAGGTGCTGGAGTGGGGTGCAGAGCAATTGTGGCCGCGCATTACCGCTGTCAGTGATGCCCGTTAACCACGACCACTAAACCGAGTGTAATCTGTAGAGATAGTCACCATGGATTTTTCGTTAAGCAGTGAACAGCAAGCCATTGTCGATAGTATCAATGCCCTGATGGCAGATTTTGGCGACAGTTTTTGGCTGGAGCGGGATAAAACCGGTATATTTCCCGAAGAATTTTATCAGGCAATGGCAGAGGGCGGCTGGCTCGGCGTAACCATGCCGGAGGAATACGGCGGTGCCAACCTTGGCGTTACCGAAGCTGCGTTGATGATGATGACCGTGGCCAATCACGGCGGCATGTCGGCCGCGTCGGCGGTACATATTAATATTTTTGGGCCACACCCGATTGTCAAATTCGGCACTCCTGAGCAAAAGGCCCGCTGGTTGCCGCCGTTGATTGCCGGTAAACAGAAAACCTGTTTCGGCGTCACCGAAGCCAACGCCGGGCTCGATACCACCCGTATTGAAACTTTTGCCAAACGGGATGGGGATAACTACATCATCAACGGCCAGAAAATATGGACCACCACCGCACAGCAGGCGGACAAGGTGATGCTGCTAACGCGCACCACGCCCCGGGATGAATGCGCCAAACCCCATCAGGGGATCACCTTATTCTATGCGGATATGGATCCGGCCCATGTGGAAATCAAAGAAATTGAAAAGATGGGACGTAAAGCGGTCAACTCCAATATGACGTTTTACGACAATTTAGTGGTGTCCAAAGACGATATGATTGGCGAAGAAGGTAAAGGCTTTTCGTATATTCTGCATAGCCTTAATCCAGAACGCATCCTGCTCGCCGCCGAAGCGGTGGGTATGGGCCGCAGCGCATTATCCCGCGCCACTCAGTACGCCAAGGATCGGGAAGTGTTTGGACGGCCTATCGGCATGAATCAGTCAGTGCAGCATCCTCTTGCTGAAAACTGGATTGAGCTCGAAGCTGCTTATTTGAAAATCATGTACGCCGCCTGGTTGTACGACAACGGCAAGGAATGTGGCGCCTACGCCAATGGCAGTAAATATTTTGCGGCGGAAGCAGGTTTTAAAGCCTGTCAGCAGGCGGTGATGACCCATGGTGGCATGGGTTACGCCAAGGAATATCACGTCGAGCGACTGATGCGCGAAGCCATGCTGCCGCGTCTGGCGCCGGTCAGCCAGAATATGATTCTTAATTTTGTTTCTACGAATGTGTTGGGCCTGCCGCGCTCGTATTAATGTGGGTGATGCGTCGCGCCGGGTAAATACAGGGCCGAGGCCCGTTCTGGTATTTGCACGATACAGGGTGAACCATGAACGACGAAAAAAATAACTTGCGCCATCACGAGCCCGGGCACGATCTTCAGCTGGAGCACGAAGATGCCACCATTCGGGTTTTGCACAAGGTTATTCGCGCGGTGGTCAAAGTGCTGGCGATTCTGATGGTGTTCGTTATCGTGTGGGGTACCGGTGACGTTGTATTTGTGCTTTATCAGCGCTTAACTGAACCGCCATTTTTGTTGCTTAACATCAGTGATATTCTGGCTACCTTCGGTTCGTTCCTGGCGGTGTTGATAGCCATAGAAATATTTATCAATATCAGTATGTATTTGAGCACCAACGTTATTCCAGTGCGGCTGGTGGTGGCCACGGCGCTGATGGCAATTTCCCGTAAAGTCATTATTTTTGATTTCGAGAAAGTGACCCCCGCATATATTTACGCGACCGCTGCGGTGGTGCTGGCTCTGGGTATAACCTACTGGCTGACAACTAAAAAACACATCGAGCATAAAGCGGAGTAACAGGCGTATGAGTAATTTGTATGGTGACCAGCACCGCGAGCTACAGGATCATTTTCAATCTCGCAAAATGGCCGATCGTATTGAAGAATCGATTGTCAGCGATAGCTTGTCAGAGCAGGGCATAGCCTTTATCGAATCTCGGGATATGTTTTTTCTCTCCACCGTGGACCATCAGGGTCGGCCTACGGTGTCCTACAAGGGTGGCGATATCGGGTTTGTGCGCGTGCTGGATGATCGCACCATTGCGTTTCCAAATTACGATGGCAACGGCATGTTTTTTTCCATGGGCAATATTCGCGCCAACGCCAATGTTGGGCTGTTGCTGATGGATTTTGAAAATCCCTTTCGCATGCGCATACAGGGGACCGCGTCTGCTCACACTGAAGATGCTTTACTTGCCGAATACCCCGAAGCCGATATGATCATTCGCGTCGCGGTGTCGCAAACCTGGATTAACTGCCCGCGGTATATTCACAAATATCAGAAACTCGCCACTTCCCGTTACGTCCCCAAAGCGGCCTGTGAAACGCCGTACGCGGAGTGGAAGCGCATCGATTATCTACAAGATGCATTGCCTCCAAAAGATGCTGGCAAAACGGCGTTGTCCGGCGGTACCCTCACCATGGAGGAGTGGGCCGCCAAAGTTGCCCGTGGCGAGGGTTAGCAAAGCTTTCGCCGGCAATACTGGTAGAGCTGGTACTCGCCAGCCCCTGGCGTGTACGCCAACGTAGTGACTGAATAATGATGCAGCAAAACTCTGATCCTGCACCATTATGGCCAAGCGTTGCGCGCTGGATTGCCAGTTTCATCAATTCGTGGGTGCATTTTCTGCCCCTGCTGGTGGTGTGCGCTTTTTCCCGACCGTTGGCCTACCGCATTTATCGCAACTGGGTGAAAGTGGCCTGTCGAATTTTTGGCGTCACTTATTCTCTGCGCGATGACAACGCAGGTGAAACAGTGCCCTCACCGCAGCTGTATGTGTGGCTCAATCAGTCCAATATCGCCGAGGGGCTGATTTGTATGATGTGCCTGCCATCTATCTTTGTGGTTATCAATATAGAGTATGCGTTGATGCCCCTGTTTGGCTGTGCCAGAGCGCTGATGGGCGACCCGGTTATAGTCCGTCAGTGGAAATGGCAGGCAAAACGCGGCATCGAGCGCGCTGTGCGGCGACTACAGGGCGGCGAGAATGCAATGATCAGTATCGAGGGCGCGCGCAGTTCCGATGGGCGCCTGCTACCCTACAAGAAAGGTCCAGCGGTGCTGGCCATCGGTGCACAGGCCACTATTCTGCCCATGCTGATACGCGGTGGACGGGAGGTGTTGCCGCCTGGAACCTGGCGACTGCGGCCGGGTCACATCGAAATTCATCTACTCAAGGCTATTCCCACCCAGGGCCTGACCCTCGACGCCCGGGATGCGGTTGTGGAGCAATTGCGCAGCGCGGCGGAAAATGAGCTGACCGCGCGCGCTGACGTGCGTTGAACATCGGGTTAGCAATTAGCTGGAAAGCTGCTGTTGCCGCGGCACGAGGTGTGGTTAAAAATAAAAAATATATGCCACTGACAAGCCGGGAATGCTATTTACCGCGCGATATAAATGTTGTCGATTAGCTCATGACCCTGGACAAATATTTCGAATCCATTTGGATGCGATATATCCTTTGCTCTCTGGTGGATGGTGCTGGCAATCGAATGGGAACATCGGCGGGGGCCGACGTTAAGCGCGGTGGGCTGATTTTTACCGGAAAAATTGTGCAAGGGGTCGTAACGTGGACATTCTCAAAACATTTGCTCTCTTCGGTGTAACCGCTATCGCGGAAATCGCGGGCTGTTATCTGCCGTATCTGTGGCTCAAACAGGGGCGTTCAATATGGCTGCTGGCTCCAGCGGCCCTTAGCCTTGCGTTATTTGTCTGGCTGTTAACCTTGCACCCCCATGCTGCGGGTCGTGTGTATGCCGCGTACGGTGGGGTATATATCAGCGTAGCGTTAGGCTGGTTGTGGGCGATAGATGCGGTGCGACCCACGCTAACGGACTGCGTCGGCGTTGCGGTATGTCTCGTCGGCGTTGCAATAATTATGTGTGGCCCCCGCGTGGCTTGACGTGTGGGAATGACGGAGTGCATATGACGGTAAATATCCTGCGATTGCCAATTTTTTGGATGCTGGTGTTTGCGACGCTGATGGTTGGCGTTGATGCTGCCAGTAGCCTGACGGATGTCAGTGTTCCGGGCCGGCTCGTATGGGTGACGCTTTTTTTGTCTTCGGGTTGTGCACTGGTCGGCGTCGGCGGAAAATTATTTTTGCGCATCGGTACGACGCTTAACCCGTTACACCCGGAACAGACAACCCATCTGGTAACTGGCGGCTTATATGCCGTGACGCGCAATCCCATGTACCTCGGTTTTTTATGCTGGTTGCTGGCGGTTGCTTTGTTTACCAGTGATGCGTTCAACTTTGTGCTGTTGCCGGTGTTCGTGTTGCTGGTCAACAAAAGATATATCGTTCCCGAAGAGCGCGCCCTCGAGAATTTGTTTGGTAACGACTTTGTGGTGTATAAAGAAAACGTACGTCGCTGGTTGTGAGCGGATCAGGTCGCTGCGGATTAACCTGGCTGCTGGTGGGCAGATATGTTGCACCGAATTCTTATAAGAAGGAGATAACATGGATATTTCGCTTATTTTATTAATCGTTATTCCCGTGGTGATCGCTGTTTACGTTGCGGCCATCTATAACCAACTTGTGTCGTTGAAAAATCGCTACAAAAATGCGTTCGCGCAGATCGAAGTGCAACTTAAGCGGCGCTACGATCTGATTCCTAATTTGATAGAAACCGCTAAAGGTTATCTCCAGCATGAACGTGGAACCCTCGAGGCCGTGATAGCCGCGCGCAATTCCGCGGCGCAAGTGTTGGCCACGGCGGCCGCCGATCCGGGTAATGCAGATGCGATAAAGTCCTTGATTAGTGCGGAAGGTGCGCTATCCGGCGCGATGGGCAAATTAAGCGTCGTCCTGGAGGCGTACCCCGATCTCAAGGCCAGTGAAAATATGCTGCAGTTGAGTGAAGAACTGGTCACAACGGAAAACAAGGTGGGGTTTGCCCGGCAGGCGTTTAATGATCAGGTAATGGCCTACAACACCTATAAACAAAGCTTCCCTCAGGTGTTGTTGGCCGCGACATTCGGCCATGGCGCCGATGCCAGCTTGCTGGAATTCGAGGATCGTGATGCCATACAAACGGCACCGAAAGTTTCATTCTAAGCAATGGATTTTTTCCACGCCCAGGATATGGCGCGCCGTAAAACCGCGCGCCTGGTGGGCTTGTTTATACTCGCGGTACTGAGCCTGATCGTCATTACCAATGTGCTGGTCATGGTGTTGTTTGGCTTTGTGCACACCGGGGGTGATGGTGTGACGCTCCCACGTATAGCGGCGCAGTTTGACTGGCGCACCTTTGCCATGATCGCGGTAGCGGTGACGACAGTTATTGTTGGCGGCAGCACATACAAAATTCTTACCCTGAGCAGCGGCGGCAATGGCCTGGCTCAATCCCTGGGTGGACGCCTGATCAATCATCACACGTCGGACTTGCACGAACGCAAAGCCCTGAACGTGGTCGAGGAAATGGCCATCGCTTCGGGTACACCCGTGCCGCCGGTCTATGTGCTGGAGGGCGAGCAGGGAATTAACGCATTCGCAGCAGGTTTTACGCCCCGGGATGCGGTTATTGGTTTAACCCGTGGCGCCATTACGCACCTGACGCGGGATGAGTTACAAGGTGTGATCGGACATGAATTTAGTCATATTCTAAATGGCGATATGCGGCTCAATATGCGGCTGACAGGCGTTTTACATGGCATCTTGCTAATTGGGTTGATTGGCTATTATCTGTTGCGGTCGGTGCGGCGCGCTTCGAGAAAAGGCTCCGGGACAATTCTCGGTCTGGGTTTGGGGTTGATGGTTATCGGCTACGCGGGCACATTTTTTGGGAATCTTATCAAAGCATCCATCAGTCGCCAGCGGGAATTTCTTGCCGACGCCGCGGCGGTGCAGTTTACCCGCAGTAAGCAGGGCATTGCGGGCGCATTAAAAAAAATTGGTGGTTACCCATCGGGGTCGGCGCTCGTCACACCACAGGCGCCGACTATGAGTCACGGATATTTTTGTCCCGGGGTGGGCTCGCTGGCGCTATCTTTGTTGGCCACCCATCCGCCGTTAGCGGTACGCATCAAACGGCTCGATCCGCGTTGGAATGGTGTTTTTGTGTCCGTAACCGCAGAGGTTGCCGACGAGCCGCAAGTGGGCACTGAGCAAAACAAACCAGCACATAACGTCGCAGCGGGTATGTTAATCGCCGCCCAGTTAATAGATAACGTGGGACGCACCAGTGCACAGCATCTCGATTATGCAATATCGCTGGTGGCGGAAATTCCGGAAAAAATTCGCGAAGCGGTACACGAAAGCTACGGTGCGCGGGCTGTGATGTATTGTTTGCTGATGGATCGCAACACAGACATACGCAATAGCCAACTACAGCACCTCAGGGAGTTTGGTGACGCTGGTATAGTTGATCTGGTGGAAAGCTTGGTGGCGTCGGTGGCTGGGCTGGACATCAAATATCGTTTACCGTTGATTGATATGGCGCTACCAGCCCTGCGGCAGTTGTCGGCACCGCAGTACCAGCAATTCAGGGAAAACTTACTATTTTTAATGCGCGCCGATCAGCGCATCGATCTGTTCGAATGGTCTTTGCAACACATACTTTTTCAGCATCTGAATGCCGTTTTCGGGCGCGCTCATACCAGCGCTGGCAAGTATGATTCCATTGCTGCGATCAGTGCGCATAGCGATGTATTGATCAATATGCTGGTGTACGGTTGTGTGCAGAACCGGGGGGAAATTGAGGCGACGCTAAGTGTTGCTGCACAGGCGCTTGGATTGCGTAAAGTGAATCTGCTACCGCGTTCGCAGATTACCGTAGAAAACCTGAATGTGGCGATGGACCAACTTGCGTTGTTACGACCACTGCTTAAACCGCGCCTGTTGAAGGCCTGTCTCGCGGTTGTCACTCAGGACCAGCAGTACTCCCCCAGGGAGATGGAGCTGATGCGGGCCATAGCCGACGCGCTGGATTGCCCACTGCCACCGTATTTGGGTTAAGTGGTAAATTGTCAGTACGCTAACGGTAGGGTGTAGCTCCATGTGGTGAGCATCGGATTGTCGGGTTTAGTTAACAATGGAACTGACATGAGCGCATTAGCTAAAACGACTGATCGTGAACAATCCCGGAGTGAAGAAATTGCGAACAGTATCAGTCACGGTGCCGGACTGGTCGCGGCGCTAATCGGGACGCCGTATCTTATCGCGCACGCGCTACGCCACGGCGAGCTGGCGTTTGTCGTCGGAGCGGGGGTGTTCGCGGCGACAATTATCATTCTGTATCTATCCTCCGCTCTGTACCACGGATGGCCATCTGGTAAGGTCAAGCGTCTGATGCGCGTCGTCGAGCACTCCGCAATTTACCTGTTGATCGCTGGCACCTACACACCGTTCACCCTGGGCGTACTGCGTGGTCCCTGGGGCTGGTGGTTGTTAGTGGCTATCTGGGGCCTGGCCGCGGGTGGCGTGGCACTGAAAATATTTGCCAGCATACGGCGTCCGGTACTCTCCACCGGTATTTATCTGGTGATGGGCTGGCTGATTGTGGTTGCGCTGCGACCGTTGCTGGAGAATATGCCCGCTGCGGGTATTGCCTGGTTACTGGGGGGAGGATTATTTTACACAGCCGGAGTCGTGTTTTATCTGCTCGATTCCCGCTTGCACTACGGCCATCTGATCTGGCACCTATTTGTTCTGGCCGGCACCCTGTGCCATTATTTTGCCGTGCTATGGTATGCGGGCTAGGTATGCGGGCTAGGTATGCGGCATCGCAATACCATTAATTGCGAGGCGTGTTGTTTGTCAGGTTAAATCAGGAGGGGTGCCATGCTGGAATTACGTCCAGGCTGTGAATGCTGTAATAAAGATCTGCCAGCGCAGTCAACCGAGGCGCGCATCTGTTCCTTCGAATGCACGTTCTGTAGTGAGTGTGCGCACACCAAACTCCAGAACATATGCCCTAACTGCGGTGGCGAGCTGGTCAGCCGTCCCCGTCGTCCTGTTCATAAACTGGCAAAAAATCCAGCGTCTACACAACGTGTCTATCACCCGGCTGGCTGCGGAGCGACGGCGTAATATAGCCAGTCGCTTTAGCGTGAATTAACTACTCTGCTTGTTTCTAGCTGACTGGCCAGGTACTCGTCGTAGGTACCCTGAAAATCGATTAGCTGCTGATCGCTGATTTCGATGATGCGGGTTGCCAGAGAAGACACGAACTCCCGATCGTGGCTGACAAAAATCAGAGTGCCCTCGTAGTGCTCCAGCGCAAGGTTCAGTGCTTCGATAGCTTCCATGTCGAGGTGGTTGGTGGGTTCATCCATGATCATGACATTGGCGTCCATCATCATTAATTTACCAAACAGTAGCCGATTTTTTTCGCCGCCCGAACAAACCCTGACCTGCTTGAGGAAATCATCCGAGGAAAACAGCAGGCGTCCAAGGGTTGCGCGCACGATCTGATCGCCGTGATGGGGTTTACGCCACTGGCTCATCCAGTCAAACAGATTCAAATCACAGTCAAAGTCAGCGCTACTGTCCTGCGGGCAGTAGCCGAGGGTGGCATTTTCGGCCCATTTGATGGTGCCGCTAGTGGGCGTCAACTGGCCCATCAGGCAGCGCAAAAAGGTGGTTTTACCGACGCCATTTTCGCCGATAACCGCCAGACGGGTGCCCGCAGGCAAAATCAGACTGGCGTTTTTGAACAGGACGCCCGCGTCGAATCCGTGACCCAGTTTTTCCAGTGTCAATGCCTGGCGATGCAGTTTTTTATCCTGTGCAAAACGAATATAGGGGCTGGCGCGGCTGGATGGCTTGATATCGTCCAGTTGAATTTTTTCGATTTGTTTGGCCCGCGAGGTGGCCTGTTTGGCTTTTGATGCGTTGGCCGAAAAGCGGCTGACAAATTGCTGTAAATCGGCTATCTGTGCCTTCTTTTTGGCGTTGTCGGCGTGCAATTGTTCCCGCGCCTGAGTGGACGCGGTCATAAAATCATCGTAGGTGCCCGGGTAGACGCGCAATTCGCCGTAATCGATATCCGCCATATGGGTACACACGGCGTTGAGAAAATGCCGGTCGTGGGAGACGATCACCATGGTGCTCCGGCACTCGTTGAGTAATCCCTCCAGCCAACGGATGGTGTTGATATCCAGGTTGTTGGTGGGTTCGTCCAGAAGCAGGATATCGGGGTTTGAGAACAGCGCCTGAGCGAGTAACACCCGCAGTTTCCAACCCGGAGCAACCTCGCTCATGGGGCCGTAATGCAGCGCCTGGGCGATACCCGCCCCCAGTAAAACTTCACCGGCACGGCTCTCGGCGCTGTAGCCGTCCAGTTCGGCGAACTGAATTTCCAGTTCGGCCACCCGCATACCATCCTGTTCGCTCATGTCCGCCAACGCGTAAATACGATCCCGTTCCTGTTTAACTCCCCACAATTCTTCGTGACCCATCAGTACGGTGTCGACCACCGAGTATTTTTCAAAGGCGAACTGATCCTGGTGGAGTTTACCGATGCGCTGATTCGGGCCGATGGATACATTCCCTGCCGAGGGCGTCAAACTGCCATCCAGTATTTTCATGAACGTCGACTTACCACAGCCATTGGCCCCGATCAGGCCATAACGATTACCGTGACCAAATTTGACGGAAATATTTTCAAACAATGGCCTGGCGCCAAATTGCATGGTGATGTTAGCGGTGGAAATCAACGGCATATCCCTGATTGAAGACGAATGATATTTTGCGGGGGCGCGTACTATAGGGATTTACTACGCTCAGGTCGACTTAATTTGCACGATTATTGTCCAGATGTCAGTCGGGCGACGCCCAGGAATTGCCTGCTGCGCAGATCTCTGGATTGGCGCGATGGGATTTTCAGGTTGCTATGGGTGGTGTCTAAAGGGCGGTTAGAAGAGGACAGCAATCTGAGAGAGATGCTAGTTAGTCCAGCGCGGCAGCTTCGCGCAGGCGTTGCTGTCGGATCTGTTCTTCGGCGAGGACGGCCTTTATTTCTTCCAGCACCGCATCCACATCGGGCGCCGCGCCGTTGTCTTCGAACAAACCGGTTAATCCGGTGTCGGGGTGCAATTCGCCTTCTTCGTACAGGGCCCACATTTCCTCAGCGTAGCGACTGTTGAGCAGTTGCGGTGCGTACTGACCGTAGTAGTCGGTCATATTGCTAATATCCCGGGTTAACATGGCCCGGGCGTTGTTGTTGGCGGCGGCATCTACGGCCTGAGGTAGATCAATAATGACCGGCCCGCGTTCGTCTACCAGTACGTTGAATTCGGAGAGGTCGCCGTGTACCAGGCCAGCGCACAGCATCAGTTGCACGTAGTGCATCACCAGGGCGTGATCTTCCACTGCCTGTTCAGCGGACAGGCAAACGTCGTTCAGGCGCGGCGCCACCTCGCCTTCGTCGTCCGTGATCAATTCCATCAGCAATACGCCTTCAAAACAGCCATAGGGTTGCGGAACCCGCACACCGGCGGTCGCCAGGCGATAGAGTGCTTCCACTTCGGCGTTCTGCCACACTTCTTCCTGTTGCTTGCGGCCGAACTTTGAACTTTTTTCCATGGCGCGGGCGCGACGGCTATTGCGCACCTTGCGGCCTTCCCGGTATTGCACGGCCTGTTTGAAACTGCGTTTGGCCGCCTCTTTATACACCTTCGCGCAGCGTATCTGTGTGCCACAGCGGACGATATAGACCGTGGCTTCCTTGCCGCTCATCAACGGACGAATCACTTCATCAACAATACCGTCGTCGACCAGAGGCTGAATCTGTTTGGGTGTTTTCATGGTGTTCTTATACCCTAGTTGAGGGGCGGATGGAAAGCGCAGTGGCCAGCCGTGTGGAATATGGCGGTAGATTGCGCCTGTATTCACTGGAAAGTTGCAGCAGTGGGCGCCGTGGCCGCTGCGGGAGAGGGTAAACATGGGCACACAGGGCTGCGCGGAAATCAAAGCGTGCACAATTGTCAGGCGCGCTGCAAATCCTGTACTGTGACAGCAGTAGGGTGTTCGCTACGACTGGCTTTGGGAGTAGGATCTATGCACAAAAATTACGGGTTTATTGCGTTAGCTATAGCGCTGTTTGCGTTTGTGCTTTCTATTCATTTTTTGAGTGATTTCGGATATCGCTGGATCGCCACGGGTATCGGTGCACTGTTTAGCGGCATCGCCGGATTTGAATACCATCGGCATTGGCGAAAAGTCAGCAAGTGATAAAAAAATGGACGAGCGTCGATCCGCGTCGGCACGGGCCGTGGAAGATCGAAGCGCGCCTCCATTCTTTCGTTTTAAAAAGCTCAAATATCAGTGCTGGCCCTGCGGTGTATTTAAAATCAAACCGTCGAGTTCCGGAGCGGCTTTTAACTGGCAGCTCAGGCGGGAGTTTGCATCCCGGCTGTCCACCAGGCCCAGCATCATGTCCTCCAGATCTTCCATGGGCGGCAATTTGCTCAGCCAGGCGGGGTCGACATGCACATGGCAGGTAGCACAGGCGCAAGCACCGCCGCAGTCGCCGTCAATGCCGGGCACCATATTGGTCACCGCACCCTCCATCAGGTTCATTCCATTTTCCACAGTGACTTCCCGTTTGGTACCGTTAAAGTCAACGTATGTAATCTTCGCCATGTGTGTCTGCCCTGTTTAGTCGTGGTCGGTGGTGGTTGATAAATCCGTGTGCAGCTCAGTGGTACGTCTTCAGGCCGCGAGGTCTTTGACCGGTATACTCTCATCACTCAGGCGCCCGGGACAAATTTTCGGCTGCAGCGGAATAAGTTGCCGCGCGCTTATAAATTCTGCCGGCCGGTTGATGGCGTCCACTGCAATCAGACAATTATCGCGCAGATAAAACACTGCAAACGAGCGCGTTGCCGGGTCGCCGCGCACGGCAATCTGGTCGTAATCACGGCAAATGCCCGCGGTCTGTAATTTGATGTCGTACTGGTCCGACCAGAACCACGGCACCTGGTTGTAGGGCTGGTCTTTACCGCAGATAGTAGCGGCAACTGTCTTACCCTGTTCGATAGCATTATGCACGGATTCCAGACGCAGGCGCGTGCCATATAAAGCACTGGGATGGTTGGCGCAGTCGCCTGCGGCATAAATGCCGGGAGTTGACGAGCGGCACAGGGCATCAACGACAATGCCGTTGTTGCAATCAACACCAGCGGCTTCGGCCAGCTCCACATTAGGCAACAGACCGATGCCGGCAATGATCAGATCGGCTGCGAGGCGTTCGCCGGAGCTGGTTACCACGATGGCAGTGCCGTTATCGTCCTCAATGCGCTCCACGCCGGTATTGCACTGAATATTCACCCCGGCCTGGCGATGGACGTCGGTATAAAAATTCGCCACTTCTGGACAGGTGACACGGCCCAGCACAATGGGCGCGAATTCGAGAACGGTTACCTGTAATCCGTGTTTTCGGGCGATGGCTGTTACTTCAAGACCGATATACCCGCCGCCAATGACTACCAGCCGCGCCCCCGTATGGAAGCGTTTGCGAATACCATCTACGTCACTGAGGGTACGCAGGTAATGTAGCGCGGGATGATCGGCGCCGGGGCAGGTTAACGGGCGCGGTCGCCCGCCCGTGGCAAATACCAGGTGGTTGTAAGCCACGGACTGACCGCTATGAAGGGTAACTAACTGCTGCGCGCGGTCAATACCGGTGACGGCGGTATTTAGCCGGATATCCACCCGGGATTGCTGATAGAACGCTGCGGGTTTCAACAGCAGACGATCCCGGGCCAGCTCTCCAGCAAGAAAGGCTTTGGACAGGGGCGGACGTTGATAGGGCAGAGTGGGTTCATTGCCCAGTAGCACAATGTCCCCCGTAAAACCGCCCGCACGCAGACTGGCGATGGCCTGGGCTCCCGCCTGACCGCCGCCGATGATGGCGACTGTTTCACTCATAACGTCTGCTTCTGATAAAGACCGCTCAACCTAGGCGTTGATGCGCACAGGCATGGATGTGTAGGTGCGTAGTACGCAGGAATAGCTGCGTGTCGGTTCGCCCATTACTTCGATAGACGGCCGCGGCCAGCGGTTGAGTATTTCTTCCCACAGGATTCTTAATTGCAATTCTGCGACACGATTGCCGACACAGCGATGAATGCCGAAACCGAAGGATAGATGCTGGCGGGGTCTGGCGCGGTCGATAATAAACGCCTCGGGGTTTTCTATCGCCTCCGGGTCGCGGTTGCCGGACACGTACCACATAACGACCTTGTCGCCTTTCCTGATCTTTTTGCCGCCAAGCTCCGCGTCCGCTACGGCTGTGCGTCGCATGGAAGCAAGGGGTGTTTGCCAGCGAATCACTTCGGGAATCATGGAGTCCACCAGCGCCGGGTTGTCGCACAATTTACGGTATTGATCCGGATTTTGATTCAGTGCCAGGACGCTACCGGTCATAGAATTACGGGTGGTGTCGTTGCCGCCCACCACCAGCAATATGAGGTTGCCGAGGTATTCCTTGGGGGTGATGTCGCGCATGGCTTCGGAGTGCGCCATCATCGAAATCAGATCCGGTTTGGGAGGCAGTTGCGCACGTTCGTTCCACAGGCGGGTAAAATACGCCAGCATGTCCCCCAGCTCGCGGTGACGGGTTTCCTCGTCCACCAGACCAGAGCCCGGTTGAGCCGAGGCTACGTCGGACCAACGGGTGAGTTTGTGGCGATCTTCAAATGGAAAATCAAACAGGGTGGTTAACATTTGTGTGGTGAGATTGATCGAGACCTTCTCGACCCAATCGAAGGTTTCATTTACCGGCAGATCTGCAAGTACCTTACGGGTGCGGCTGCGAATGGTCTCCTCCATTCTCGCGAGGTTTTCCGGGGAAACCATCGGGCTGACCACCTTGCGCTGCGCGGTGTGTTTGGGCGGGTCGAGGGCAATAAACATTTCCACGCCTAACCCCAGATTATCGTCTTCAATCGTAATGCCGCCGTTCGCCGTATCGGAGGAGTAGGTTTTGTGATCCATCTCGACCGTCATAATGTCCTTGTATTTGGTCACCGACCAATAGGGACCAAACAGGCTGGCCTTGCAGTAATGCACCGGATCTTCGTTGCGCAGTCGCTCGAAATATGGCCACATGATGTTGTCGCGAAACAGTTCCGGTTGCGCCACGTTAATGTCTTCCAGGGGTATTGCGTTGACCCGCGCCTGGACGGCTTCGCTCACGGCTGAATCGATAATGTTAGATCTTGATTCGTTCATTTACACAAGCCCCTGTAAGGTGTATCTATTGTTTTGTGGGTGTACAAAGTATGTTTTAGGAGAGCGCGAAATACCCTTCGGTCACCACGTTTACTAACGGTTCACTGTAGGTTTGCTGGTTGCTCTATTGATAGGGCCAAAAATGACAAGGCTATAGCACAAACTGACAGTATGCGAGGTCAGGTTATGAGTGCGTAATGCTATATTGAGGGGCGATGGAGGCGGTGGCGATAAAAGCCCGAGTTTTTATAGCGATTGCGTTGGACGTAGAAGTTCTCATTCACACGAGTGATTAAACTAATCGGCGGTTGCGGCAATTACTGGGTGTCTGTTAGGTTGGGTTCACAAACGTTTAACCAGGCAGGAGGAGGTAGCCATGAGTGATAAGGCTGTAGAAGCCAGTGAGCGGGGCTGGATTGCAGACCACCGCCGTCGTTATCTCGAAAGTAATGGGGCGGATGGCCATCTCTGGGATTCCACGCCGGTGGGCGGTCCGGGGTTGATACCAGCCCTGCTGTTAACTACCGTGGGACGCAAATCCGGAGAACCCAGAATTATGCCCCTGATCTACGGGGAAACGGAGGGGGGGTATGTGGTGATTGCCTCCCGCGGTGGGTATCCCACCCATCCGGCCTGGTACCTCAACTTGCTGGCCAATCCGGAAGTGGACGTACAGGTGGGCGCGGAGTGCTTTCGCGCACGGGCGCGTACTGCGGAGGGTGAGGAGCGCACACGATTATGGGCGCAGCAACGGGCGTTGTTTCCACCTTATGACGAATATCAGGCAAAAACGCAACGTCAGATCCCGGTGGTGGTGCTGGAGCGGATCGCAAGCTAACTGATAACGGCAGGTGCTCCCACAACCCCTGTGCCGGTGTTCCCGGCGCTTTTGATATCAACGTACAGCAGAGGTCACAAATGAGTACATTTGTTCTGGTACACGGTGCCTGGCACGGTGGTTGGTGTTGGCACAAGATCGTCCCTTTACTGGAAGGTGCTGGACACCGCGTGCTGGCTCCCGATCTGGCAGGTCTCGGCGTGGACAGAACCCCGGTGCAGGGCATCGTCCTTGAGCAATGGGTGGAGGACATCGGAGTTTTACTGGCCCAACAAAATGAGCCGGTGGTTCTGCTGGGCCACAGTCGTGGCGGCATTGTCATCAGTCAGGTGGCCGAGCGCTGGCCGGAGCGGATTCAGAAACTGGTATTCCTGTGTGCGTTTTTACCGCGTAATGGAGAATCATTGCTGCAACTGCTGACGGAGGATGGCACCTCCGGCACCCTGGCTACTCGCGTGCCGTCCGCGGATGGCAGTTACCTGACCATCAAACCGGACGCCATAGCCAATCTGTTTTACAACTGCTGCTCAGCTCAAGACGTGGCCCTGGCGCACGCACTGCTGGTGGCAGAGCCCAGCGCTCCCCTGGGAACGCCGGTGGTATTGAGTGACAGTTGCTACGGACAGGTTCCCAGGGTGTATATCGAGTGCTTGCAGGACCATGCTCTGCCGATTGCATTTCAGCGCAAGATGCAAGCCGCGTCGCCCTGTCAGGCGGTGTGGACGCTGAATACGGACCACTCGCCATTTTTATCACAGCCCCAGGAGCTGACGGCGCTGCTGCTGAATATTGCTGGATCCACTTGATCGCAACGGGTCCCGCTTCCCATTGGGCTGGGGGAAAATCAGGAGACACCTATGGCCAGTAAATCTTTATCGATGCTACTGATGATGTTATGCACCTTAATCGTACTCCCGGCCCGGGCCGAAACGGAGTTGCCTGCGATAGTCGACATCAAACGCATGTCCATGGATACGGCGCTACGCATGGCCAGCGCCGCAGTGGCACGCTGTCGCACCGAAGGGGTGCAGGCAGGAGTGACCGTGGTAGATCGGGGCGGTCATCCACAGGTGGTGTTGCGCGACGTGCTGGCGATGGATTTGACCCTGGAGATGAGTCGCAAAAAGGCGTACACCGCGATGTCGTTTAATACGCCGACGTCTCGCCTGGGCGCGCGCGCCGAGTCGCCCCTCGCCAACCACCATACGCTGATGTTTTCCGGGGGCGGGGTGCCGGTAACTGCTGCCGGTTCCATTCTCGGCGGGATCGGTGTCAGCGGCGCCCCTTCGGGCGAAGTGGATGAAATCTGTGCCCAGGCGGGCATTGATGCTGTCGCCGAGGAACTGGAATGGGGCGTCATGTGAGCGGCGGTTGCCATGGCTACACTGGTTACAATCAAAAAGTTTGCGAAAAAACCAGGAAAAAACTATGAAATTAGCATCGCCAAGAATCGAACCGTTGCGGGAATCCGAGTGGAGTGACGCCCAGCGCAGGCTGCTGGCACCGGTGAAGAAAGAGGGGCAATTTTACAACGTGCTCGGTACCCTCGGTCGGCATATCGATGCGGCAGAAAAATTCTGGGTGTGGGCTAATCACGTGATGGGCAAGACTTCCACTATCGGGCCGCGGGAACGGGAGTTACTGATTTTGCGGGTCGGGTGGCTATGTAACGCCGAATACGAATGGGGTCAGCACGTCATTTTTGGACGCAAGGAAGGCTTAAGCGAGGCTGAGATCGCGCGTATCAAGCTGGGGCCGGATGCTCCGGGCTGGGATGCTTTCGATGCTGCGCTATTGCGCGCCGCGGACGAGCTGCACAACGATGCGTTTATCGGCGATGCCACCTGGACGGCCCTGCGCACCCGCTACAGCGACGTGCAGATGATGGATGTAGTGTTTGCGGTTGGTCAGTACCACCTGGTGTCGATGGCATTGAATAGTTTTGGTGTGCAGCTTGACACAGGCGTTACCGGGTTCTGACCAATCGCTACAGTATGCCGCTCAGGCGTAATGATCGGTGACAAATTTTTGCCAGGCCCGCCACCGATCCGGGTGATATTTGTACTTGGGGTGATCATAGGCCGCGACGTAAAAAACCTTACCGTTGCTGGCGCCCGCCACTGAGCCGATAAATGTCATTTCCTTTTCGTACATGGGCTTTTGTTCTGGTGGCACCTGTTTAGCTGTATCGGCTGACCACAATCCGGCGCGGCGCATCTGGTCGATAATCGCTTGCGCATCGCCGTCGCTAAGGCCCCAGCCAGTGCACAAATACAGGCTGGCATTGGTGGCATCGCCGCCATCGAAATACAGATGAAAGTTTTTGATTAGTGCACTGCCCGATATCGCCATGGTAAAGCCTCCTTTCTCCGTTGTAAGCTCGATGCGTTGCAGGCGCGCACGCGGTGCGGGCGCCAATCCAGTTACGGGTAATCTTACTGGTGCTAAGTATTTTGTGTGTAGCCCTCGGTGCCAATGGCCCGGCTATTATTCAGTTCGCTAATTTCCTCCTGACTGAAACCCCACTCGGCCAGCGCTTCGTCCGTATGTTCCCCAAACGCCGGGGGCGGACATTGAATGGCGCCGGGAGTCCCCTGAAACGCGGGCGACGGCCCGGGTTGCCGCACATTATTGATCGTCTGAAACCCGTTGCGATCCACGTTGTGGGGGTAATTCATGGACTCCTCGAAGTCTAGTACAGGGGACACGCAGGCGTCGGTATTTTCAAAGATGTCGCTCCACTGCTGGCGGGTCTTACTGGCAAAAGCCGCACTGATCTGGCGTTGCATCTCGGGCCACAGGTTTTGGTCGCGATGATTCTTCCACTGGCTTGCATCAATGTCGAGCGTTGCCATGGCGATGTCGAAAAACTTGCGCTCAATGGCGCCTATGGCCATATACAGGCCGTCGGAGGTTTTGTAGGTCCCGTAAAAAGGTGCACCTCCGTCCAGCATATTGGATTCCCGTTCCAGCACATAGGCGCCTTCCTGCAGCAGCCCAAACATGCCTGCTGCCAGATAGGCCGAGCCGTCGCACATCGCCGCGTCCACCACCTGACCGACGCCAGTGTTACGTGCGCAGATAATGGCCGCCAGGGTTCCGAACGCGGAGAACATGGCGCCGGCACCCATATCCGCCACCAGATTCAGCGGCGGCACAGGGCGCCCCTCTTTCGGGCCGATGGCGGCGAGTACGCCCGTGATGGAGAGGTAATTAATATCGTGTCCGGCGGATTTTGCGAGGCGACCGGTCTGGCCCCAGCCGGTGGTACGGGTCAATACCAGTTTGGGATTGCGGGCCAGCAGTACGTCCGGTCCGAGGCCCAGTTTTTCCAGGGTTCCGGGGCGGAAGGGGTCGAGCACGGCGTCGGCATTTCCCACCAGCTTTAATATGACGTTTTCCGCCGCTGGATGCTTCAGATCGATGGCTACGGATTTGCGCCCACGGCGCTGTATATCGTAATCCTGACCTCTGGGAACCCCGAGCCCCGACGGCGTGGGACGATCGAGACGCAGCACCGTTGCCCCCGCATCCGACAATAGCATACTGCACAGGGGGCCCGGGCCAATGCCACCAAATTCAATGATTTTGAGCCCGCATAGCGGGCCACTGGCCTGGAATGGTCGGTGGGTACTCATGATTCATTCCTCGCAACGGTGGATCGCAATCTGTGCATTGGGGTTAAGGCTACGATCGCGCAGCTAAATATAGACAGTACCGGCTCAGGGCTGCGACGTATCTTTGCTCAGCACCAAAATCCCTTGCCACTCTCCGGCGCTGACTGGTTGGATGGACAGGCGACTGTGCTTGACCAGGGTCATATTCGCCAGCGCCGCCTGATTTTTTATAGTTTGCAAGGTAACCAGGCACGGGAATTTTTCTAGCAAACGAATATCCACGCAAAACCATCGAGGGTTTTCCAGGCTCGCTTTGGCGTCGAAGTAGGGGCTATTCACATCAAACTGAGCGGGATCGGGGTAGCTCGATCTCACTACCCGCGCGATCCCGGCCACCCCCGCTGGTTTACAGCTCGAGTGATAGAGCAATATCTGGTCGCCAATCTGTACTTCGTCGCGCAGCAGATTGCGCGCCTGATAATTGCGAATTCCGTCCCAGCGCGTCACTCCCTCAGGCGCCGCCGCCAGGTCGTCGATGCTGTACTCGTTGGGTTCGGTCTTGAATAACCAGTGGCGCATATTATGTTGTGAAATCCGCGTATTTTGCGGGTCGCGTCGTGTCTGTTGCACGCGACCCGCCTTTACTCAGTGCTGATGCCCGCCGGGGCCATGTACATGGCCGTGTTGTAGTTCTTCTTCGGTGGCTTCGCGTACCGCTTCCACCGACACATCGAAATTCAGCGTTTCGCCCGCCAGGGGATGATTGCCGTCGACTGTCACCTGGTCGTCATCCAGGTCCGTGACCACCACGGTCAGCGGGCCACGTTCGGTCTGAGCGCTAAAGCGCATGCCAATTTCGATAACCGTGTCCTCGGCAAAGGCGTCGCGGGGTACTTTCTGGACCATCTCTTCGATGATTTCACCGTAACCGTCCTGGGGTTCGATACGAGCGGTAATCTTGTCTCCGACCTTTTTGTCGGTCAGCGCCCGCTCCAGGCCGGGGATAATGTTGCCTGCCCCATAGAGAAAGGTTAGCGGTTGTTGATCCGCGGATGAATCCAGTACGGTGCCTTCATCATCGGTTAACGTATAGTGTATAGCGACCACTGCATTGGACTTAATCAGCATAGTGGCAATCTCCCGGTTTTGATAAGGCCGCACATTATGGGTGATGCACAGCGGGGTCTCAAGGCGGGCTAGCGGATGATCTTGATCCATGTCCCGGCCCGGGGCTCACCCACCGGGTAGTCATTGTTGATCAGGCGCAGATCGTCCTCGCCGTTTTTACCGAGATGAAGACGGCGTGCGAGCTCGGCGTAGGTGGCTCCGGGTAGTGCTTTGACGTAGTGAATCCTGCGCGGCTCCTGCGCCGCCAGGGCGCGGCGGGACAGGGGGCGAAACGATTGCACGATGCCCATATAGATCTTGTCATCAGCCTCGCTGAGCGTCCGGTTGTGCGCGCCGTCAGCGCGGGCAACACCGCTGAAAATAAATGCTTTGCGCCCGTAGTACAGCACCGCGAGACGTTGTTCCGGCGCGTTACTGTGCGCCGCTACCAGGCCGCGGTGGCCGGGCATGCGCGCCTGTACAAACGGCTGAGATTTTTTGAGCAGGGGAATGCCCAGGGTATGTTTGATAAATTGCTGCGGGCTCTGGGTGGTGCGCGGTTTAATGTGTAGCGTCAACGTCAACTCCTGATCCGCTGACTGCCCGCGAATTTCGTTGCCGTTCTCTACAAATTGCCAACCGGCCGGGTAGTCAAACTGAAAGCCATAGCGTGAATGATAAAAGCGATTTTCGACCGGCGCGACCGGTTGCAAATTTTGCCCCCAGACCAGTCCTTCGCTAGCGATGCGAAATTCGTTGATATTGCTCTCGCCACCCGCAGACGTGGTATTTCTATGCGCATTATTAATGATTTCCAGCAGGCGTTTGTCGTTGCGCGGATGCGTGGCAAACAGTCCGTGGTAGGTGGTTGGTTTGGTGCCGGCATCGCGGGCACGTTTTTTTGCCACGCGCTCATGATCTTTAAGCAGGGCAATCACCTCAATCATCGCCTCGGTGTCGTAGCCGGCGCGGGCGAGGAATTGCGCGCCGAGGCCATCGGCTTCAAGTTCCATATCGCGGCCGTAGCCCCGCACTGTCGCTGCGCCCCACATGGCCGACGCTTCGCCCACCTCGTAACTTTGCGTGAGAATGGCAAGCAGTCCCGCCACCACATTGCTGCCGGTCTGTGCCCGTTTCTGGCGCGCCGCATGGCGTGCGGTGACGTGGGCAATTTCGTGGGCGAGTACGGCGGCCAGCTGGGCCTCGGAGTTCATGTAGGTCAGCAGGCCGCGGTGAATATAGATATAGCCCCCAGGGGTGGCGAACGCGTTGATGTCGGGGTTGTCGATTACCGTGAAGGTGTAGGCCAGGTCTGGTCGGTCGGAATGCTTTGCTACCCGCTGGCCGACGTCGTTGACATAGGAGGTTAATTTTTGATCGCCGTAAACTGGCATCTCGGCCAGGATTTTGTCGTACATTTCCTTGCCGATTTCCGCTTCCTTCTTTTCCGACAACAGCAGCGCGCCATGACCGTCGGCGATCCAGGTACAGCACAGCAACACCACAAGGGAAAGTAAGTTTTTCATGGCATTATCGAGTTGGGAGCGTTTTTTCATTGGTAAAAAACGAACGCAGTTGGCGGCCGATACCGTCACAGGCTTCACTTTTGACCTGGGCAATAATTGGAATCGGCGCGCCCAGGGCAAACAGGTAGGACGTGCCTTTGGCGTCGACTTTGACCCGTCCGCTTTCACTGAAGGTGTCGACATCCCAGATAATGGCTTCGTAGTTGGCATTTTTGTCCCAGGTGGCGTACCCGAAACAACCGCCGCCACCGGGTCCAACACCACAGGCCAGGGAGCCTTCCCGGTCGGTGGTTTCGGTACTGCCATCTACCCAGATCATGTAGCGAACTCCCTGGGAGCGCATACGCTCAGCCAGCAGGGGCTCGTTCAGCATGGCCTGCAGACGGTTCAACGTCAGCGGTGCCGTGCGCGGTTCAAACCAGGGATAGAGGGAATCTATAAACGATTGCTCCGATACCACCGCCACTGCCGCGGCGCTGCCGAGCTTGTCGCCGATGCAATCGATAAAATCCGGCTCGGTCTCGTACTTGCCCTCGTGGCGACGGCCGAGCACCACCACACGCTCTGCTTTATTCAAGGTTAGCTGGGTGTTGTTTTCCCGGTATTCGTCCACGGTGGTACTGGTGCAGGCGCTCAGTGAGATTGCGAGGGCGACGAGCAGCGGTGCAAGGCCTGGCTTCATGGTGCACGCTCCTGTGAGAGCCTGGGTTGGGTGCGTCTGGTCGCCAGCCAGTCCCTGATTTCGGGTACCCGTGCAAAACCGGTAACCAGGTTCGCGCCGGCGTCGCGCAGTGCGACGATCGCAGCCTGGTTGAGGGCCTCGGAATCTGACTTGAGAAAACGGGTGGGAGTTTTGCCGTAGGCGGGCATGATCCAGTCGGCGATGGGCTGGCCGTTGGCATCAAACACGCGAACATTGTATTTGATCCACACCTCAAAAATATTCAGCTGTGTTTCACTCGGCATTGCCACCTGAACCTCCTCGACTACCGGCATAATGATCAGATCGGTGGCGGCGGACGCGGGTTTTTGATCGAGTGTGGCAATTTCTTTAAACAGGCTACGGGCGACGGTGGTAAACAGGGCCATCTGGGTGGTGCCCACGGCGATACTGACTTCCCGCGTGCCTTCATTACGAAAAATGTACTCGCGAAACGGTTGCTCAAATACCAGCGTGGCACTGACCGGCAACGGACGGGTGAGGGCAGGGGGAAAAGAGCCTTCCACCACCACTTCCGTGGCACACCCCGACAACACGACAGTAGCCAGCAGTGCGAGGGAGCGAATTGGGCCTGACAGCATAGTATTCCCGTCCTTTGACTAGTTGAGGCCGTTGAGTCCCACAAAGGTTCCGCCGTTGCGATAACTCAGTTCGCGCATCAGCGCGGCAAAGCGGCCAGCAGTTTGCGCACGCCCTCCGGGCGCCAGAAAGTGTACCGGAAAGCCCACCGTGTGAATGCGCACCAGACGTTCACCCTGGCGCCGCTCCCGGTTCATCCTGTCGACCGTGGTCAGTACATTTCTGATGGAGCCGCCGGTAAAGTCGTCGCCAAAAACGTACAGGCTGATTTTTTTGTCTGGTGCATAGAACGCGCGAATAGCGCGCTCTATGCCCTCCACCGGGCTGGAATTGCTGAACGGCGTCCAGCTCGCGAGCCGTTGAATAATGGCCTTGCGCCGCCCCGGCGTGTCGGGAATCCATTTGCCCCGATACCCGGAAAACATGTAGTCACCCATGTCGTTCATGATTTGCAGACCTTTTACCCGGGGATAAATATCCAGCACGTTAATCATCTCCTTGCGCACCCGCGGCCAGGCATAGTTGTACATACTGCCCGACGTGTCGATGATAAAGATGATGTATTCGCTGTCCACCGGGATCCCGCCCACCAGCTGGTTCTCGCTGCGGGTGTCGCCCAACAGGCGTTGCATTTCTTCGCTCAGAATTTGCAACGCCAGGGTCAGCTCGTCGCGTTCAGTGGTGTCGACGTCGGCAACCGCGTCCTGCTGACGTTCCAGACTGGCCAGTCGTTCCCGCAGACGGGCGATATTGTCCCGCAGGTCAGATAATTGTTCCTGTTTGCTGATCAACTCCAGGTTCAATATTCGCGCGTCGGCGCGCAGCTCAAACAGCTGCGCCTGTAACGCGGCGACATTGTCGCTGGTCGACGGGGCTTGCGGTGGGGCTGGCGTGTCGACAATGCGCGCGATAATCAGCAACAGCACGATAGCGCCGAACCCGCAGCTGATCACGTCGAGAAACGAAATACTGACTTCCTCGAGAAAGCGGCGTTTACGTCGCATCACCATACCCAGTGCACAGCATAACTAATCATTCCGCGAAGGCATTGCACAGTTAGCGCTCGCCATTGGTGCCGCATCACGGCCAGTCACTTGCGGGGCTTAAAAAAGCCCCTTTACTGACCAGGCTCAACTGCCAGAATAGCGCCGCCGCATCCGGGTCACCCTCCATGGGAAACAACACAATATTAACCGGAATCCCTGCGGGCAGTCGTTGCGCCGCTTCGCTAAATAATTTAATCCGCTCCTTGCCGGACACCGTCGTGCCGCGGGGCGGTTTCTGCCCCTGGGTGGGCAGCCCATCGGTAATTAAAAAAATGTTGTCCGCGCGGGGTGTCAGGGCGTTCACCACATTAATTGCGTTAATCAGGCTGGTGCCATCGCGGGGAATCTGCTGTTTGAGTGCACGCATAGCGGCGTCGAGGGCGGCGCTGTCGTTCGCGTTTTGCCAGCGTCCGTTGCTGGTGGGATTGAGCGCCGTTGCGACGGTATTAAAGGTATATATCTGGTATTGACTGTCGCGGGGTATCTGCGCCACCAACCACTCGACGGTACGCACGGCACGTCGCCATTTTGCGGAATTGCGTTGCACGTTGGCGCTCATATTCCGTAGCCGCAGAATGTTGATAATACTGTCGTCGAGCATGCTCGCTGAGTTGTCCACCAGGATCAGAATGCGCCGCCCACCGAGCTTCAGTCCAGTCAGATACTGTCGATCGCCGTCGCCGACAAAGCGGCGCAGATCTTTGTCGCGTCCCGTTTCCCGTAACTCAGACGTTTTTTTTTCCAGTTCCCGGACCTTCTTGCGCAACAGGGGAATATCTTCCTGGGCGTCGCTTTGTAGACTGCGTTCGCGTTTTTTTTCTGTAATTGTCGTTTGTACGCGATCCGCCAGACCCCGCGCCTCGACCGTCTGTTGCTCAATATCCGCCAGGCTGTTGCGCAGTTGCACGACTTCCTGCTCGCCCTGGCGCAGGTCCTGGTGCAGTAATTTGATTTCCGTACCGAAGCGCGGATCGTCGGTGGCGGCGTCCATAGCGCCGTGTTTAAGAATCAGGAACAGCAGTGTGACAGCGCCGAATCCGCAGGCCATGATGTCGAGAAACGACAGACTGAACGTGCTGATCCGCCGTTGCTGTCGTCTCACGTTACAGCACCTCGATCAGGCCGATTTGATGTGTTCCGATTTCAATCTGATCGCCACACTGCAGATCGGTGCGTTCGCCGCGACAGCGCACGGCGCCGTCAGTGCTGCACAACACCAGTTTGCTGTCCTGCAATTGCAGTGTGGTGAGCGCCCCATGGCTGTCGCCAAAGGCCAGATCGGTGCCTGTATGGTGAATACCGATACCCTTGCCGATGGGGTAGGCCCGGTGACGATAAACCAGATGGGTGGGTGCGCGTCGCGGGCCCGGTGTATGCGACGGTGACGAGCGCGCGCCGGCAAGGGGCAGGGTGGTTATAAAGCGTAACCCTGTTGAGCTGTTGTGGTACAGGGCGTCGGCGCTGAGTTCGCAGCCGTGGAGTGCGCCGTCGTATGGCACCACCGTAGCATTCGGCAGCAACTCCGTAACGCCCGGCAGCGCGGCCACGCGCTGACTGATTAATAAAGTTGCCGACGGATAGCGGGCTATTGCCTGCGGTAAACGTGCCAGGCGCTGTGCGTTGACCGCAACCAGCTCGCTACGCGATATGTTAAGTCCAAAATTCCCCTGGGGCGCGCTCAATTCCACCGCCATCTCGGATTGGTCCCCGAGCACTGACAGCCAGTCCGGTAAGCGATCCCGAAGTTGTTGTTCGCCCGCCGCCGTATGCAGCGGGTCGTAGCGATATTGCTGGATAAACGCGTTGGCGATCCATTGCGCCCAGTGGTCGTGGAGTACCTTGAGACCGATTTCCGGCAGCGACTCTACCGCGCGGCGGGTAACGTTGTTGGTGGCGTCGATTTCCGTGATCACCGCTGTGTGCAGCTGGATATCCACATACAACAAATGGCCTTGGTGACCACCGCTGACACTGGCAGTTACGGCGGCATCGACCACGCCGGCAGCGCTAAACCCCGCCGCTTTAACCAACCCCAGCAGCAGTGCCAGTTGGTCGTTGGACATGTTGCTGGGGACCGTGAAAATGACTTCGCCGGGAGCACCCATATCGCGATGTAACTGCTGGAGTTGTGCATACGCGAGGTCCGCGCTGTGGCGGGCAAAATCGGTGCGCAGTGGCAGGGGTGTCAGGTTGAGCTGGTGCCAGTAGTGATTGAAACTGCGTTGCGGTTCGAGCCAGGCTCTGCGCAGTGCCGGGGCGCCGGTAATGATGCCGCTGTCGGTGACGATGGCATAACCGGGGCTAACCGCGTTCTGCTCGTTATGTCGCCACTGAATGCCGCTGTCGTTAAGTTCCAGAACTGCTATGGCCAAGTTGCTCTCCGGCGCGAAAATCGCGGTCGCTTAATCTGCTTTCAGATGGCGCAGCAGGTATTCGTCGCAATAACTATGGGTGTCGAGCACCAGCCGCTCTTGCAGTAATTGCAGCTGGTGCATAAAAAACATAACGCCGATGCTGATGACCAATGCGATCAGGGTTGAGTTGAAAGCCACGCCAAGACTGGTGGTCACGCCGACGATATCGCCCTGTACAGCCTTGTGCGCCTGCGCCAGCGCCTCGCCGATGCCGCGCACGGTGCCGATAAAGCCAATCGATGGAATTGCCCAGGCGATGTAACGCACCATGGACAGCTCGGAGTCGAGCCGGTTGGACTCGGTATCGCATACTTCGCTGACAGCATGGGATACATCCTGAATACTGCGCGTCGCGTTGAAGCGGCGCAGGCCTGCGAGCAGGGCACGGGGTAACAGATAGCTGAGTTGCAGGGGGGGTAGCGCCTGAATTGGGCGCGAAAATTGCCGCGCGTCCTCGGGCAGAATGCGCGTGCCGTCGGCGACCTGTAACAGCGGTTGCTCCAATAATCTGCCTTCCTGTAAGGCTCGTTGTGCCTTAAAACCCATAATGGCCAGCGCCCACAACATCAATATAAAGCAGGACTCCTGTTCGTAATCCTTGATCACCACGTAGACTGAGCGCTGTGCGATGTAGGTTTCGCCAGCGGCTTCGCGGGCCATCTGTTCGGCAATGATGGCATTGGCCTGGGGGCGGACCAATGCTACATAGAGGGTATGCACCACAATGATGGCCAGCATCAGCGCGATCACCTGATACAAAAATTCTGACGACGCCGGTTTTCGCATGGTAATTTCCTGCATTTATTGGTATGCGGCTAAAGGTGTGTATGCCGCGTATGCTGATACATTGCCGACGGTTTCGCAACGGTCAAGTTAGGGGCGCGCGGCACCTAAATATCCGTGGGAAAAGCCACCGAAAAATCTTCCGAAATTTCTTCGCTGGGTTTGAATTCCACATTGGGACGCGACGCTTTACGCGGAGCAAGCGGTTGCTCTGTGTTCGTTTTTGATGGTGGCCCATTGTGCGGGGCATTGCCATCCTGCGCAGAGGGCGTCCCGTCGTCAGTGGTTTCTGCGGGGGGCGCGGCGCGCGCCAGTCCCGTTGCCCAGGCCAGCGTAAACAGTAGTATTAACGGCCATTTGTTGGTGCGCGTCATGGTGTTACTCACTCCTGAATCTACTGCGCGTAGCGGGCGATGCGAAAACCCACGTCGTCGCGGCTATCAACCCCGTAGTCGCGAAACGCGAGGCGCAACTGGGTAATTGAGCTGTGGCGCCAGCTTTGTCCGCGAATCACATGAAATTCACCGTTGGTTGGCCCCGGCGGATCTACTTCGGGTTCAGTGCTGGCGCTGATTATAGCGATGCCGTAGAAATCATGGGTCCACTCGGCAACATTACCATCCAGATCGTAAAGCCCTTTGGCATTAGCGCCGAAGGTGGCTACTGGCGCGGACGCCGCCGCCCCATCGTTATAGCCAGCGACGATTTGCCCGAGTAGTTTCCCGGCACTTTGATCCGCAATGTTACTGGCGCCACTCGGCGGTGGAAACCCGTTTCCCCAGCCAAATTTGCGCACAGTGCCGTCTTCGGCAACCCGCGCCGCCCATTCCCATTCTGTTTCAGTTGGCAGGCGATACCCGGTCGACGTCGCGGTAAAGCCCACGATATTGCCATTTTTTTCCTGATAAAAAAGAGGCAATCCCTGCTGCTGGCTTAACCAGTTACAGTAGCGAGCAGCGTCGTTCCAGCTAACGTTTACCACCGGTTGTTGAGGAGTATCCAGAGTCGTGCCCTGCACATGACTGGAGCTGTGAGTGGCAGCAAATTTTTTAAATTCGCTGTTGGTCACTTCCCGCACCCCTAAATAGAATGGGCGTTGCAGCGCCACCTTGCGCTGCGCTTCATTGGCCCGTCGACCCTGTTCGCGGCGGGATGCGCCGGTGGTAAAGGACTGTTGCGGTTGAAACAGTTTCAATATCGTCCCCCCCGGCGCGGTGATCTGGCTGTCCAGCGCGGCGCGGCGCGCCTCGATCGCAGTGACCAGTTTAAAGCGCACTACCTGGTCCAGTCCCGGTTGCGGTGTCACCTGCCGTTGCTGGCTGAGGTAACCCGTCTTGCGCGCTTCGATGCGGTGCGCCCGGGCAGGCAGTTCGAGGGTTTGCCCAACCCGACCGCGGGCGACGCCGTCAATGTAGAGCTCGGCGTCGTCCGGGTCGGCGATGATACGTAATGTGGCAAGGCGCGGTTTAAGATCGAGCGCCAGGGCCGACTGCTGGCCCGACGCCAGCGATACCTTGCGTTGCACCGGGTGGTAGCCGTTCAGAAACACCTGCACGCTCTGTTCTCGCCCCGGCGGGACGTCCACATCCAGCGGTGTGGGTCCGCGGTATTTACCATTGATGGTAATACCGGCGCCGGGCGGGCGCGTGGTTATGCTCAGCAGCGCATCCGCGGGTAGCAAGGTAATCAGGGGCTGTTCGTGGGTTTTGCCCACGGGTACGGACAGTTTTCCACGCCAGGGTTTATGGCCCGCCAGGGAAAGCACCACGTCTTCCCCGCTCGCCAATACTGCCACCCTGGCGGGAGTGACCCCGCGCAGCTCACCGTCCACTCGGATTTCAGCGCCAGCCGGGCTGGAGGTCAGCTGTATATAGCCCCAGGCTGGTTGCAGGGTCAAAATCAGGTGCTGGGTGTGATCCATGCCATCCACGGTTACCGTTGTTTGCGCAGCGCTGTAACGGGGTGCGGTGGCAACCAGTGGATAGGTGCCGGGTGCTATATCGCGTATCTGAAGGGGCGCGCTGCCGCGGCCGGTGCCGTCAAAGGTGACAGCCGCGCCGACGGGCGCGGTGGTCACAACAATGTGCCCAGGCTGCTTTTGCAGCGTAATATTGAACTGCGCGTCCGTATCGTCGGTCACCCTGAGCATGCCATCAAAAGGCACGTAACCGGGGGTGTCGGCCCGCACCCGGTAGGTGCCGGTGCGCAACAGGTAGTGGTCAGCGAGATGAAAGACCATGCCGTCCACCCGCACTCGCGCTGCTTCGGGATCAGTTTGGATAACAATTGAGCGAGCGGTTAACAGGAACCAGAAAATAAACGTGCTAACGAGGGCGAGACCGCAAATGACCACCAACGTGGGGTTCAACACTCTTTTGCGCAGCGTCCGCGGCCCCCGTAAAGGCTGAAAATCAATGGCTTCAATGGCGTCGTCATGGCGTGACGGATCCGGTGGGCTGGTGTGCGGAGGGAGCGCCATTCAGATCGTCTCCTGACACTGAATGGTAATCGGTGCGGGGACGCCATCCGGTGTGACGGCGAATTCCACGCGCACGTCCCGATAACCCGGGCGGATCCCCTGGGCCACATATCTGCCGGGCTTGAGGCGCAAGGTTTTTTCGCGAAACTTGCCCAGATCACCCACCTTAAACAGTGTCACCTCAGTGTAGTTGTCGGATCGCAACGATACCGATACGGGAATAGCTGCGGTTTGCAGCAGGGTGGCGAGGGCGCTTATCTGACCCTGCAGGCGTGTTCCCGGCGCGCCAACATTGCGCGCATCGGCAAGCAATCTCTGGGCGCGCTGGTAATCCGCGTCCCCCGCAAGACGTAGTGGATCGGCGAGGTTTTTTTGTAGCCGGGTATCGAGTGCAGCGCGGGCGCTGGTGCGGATCTGGCCTACGCGGGCGTCGATCAGAGAGTCGTCGCGGCTGAGAATTTGTGCATAAATTTGCTCCGCAGCGGCCCATTGTTCTGCCTGTTCCAGTTGACCGGCCCGAGCAAGTTCACGGCCAAGCTGATCCTGCGCGAGATGATTGCGCGCCTGAGCCATGCCCGATTTCGTTTCCGGGGCATTGGGACGCAGCGCCGCAGCGCGCTCAAATGCGGTCAGCGCGGCGCGATAATGACCCTGTTGCAGTTCGCTGTAGCCCTGGCTCATGGCATTGCTAAAGTCCTGCTCGTTAAGGCGCGTCGCCGTCTCCTCCTGACCGGTCTGCGCGGCGGCGTGCAAGGGATCGATGGCCAGCGCCCGGGCGAAAGAATCCCGCGCCGCGGCAAAATTGCCCTCGGACTGTTGCTGTTGGCCCTGCAGGGTGAGGGCGTGCACTTCGGGGAGTGACTCAGCGCGCCGTTTTCCCCTCAGGGCGTGCTCGTGGGCAGGGTCGATAGCCAGTATTTTCGTAAAAGCATCCAGCGCGGCGTTGCCGTCGCCGGTGTTTAACGCTGCGTTACCGGTGGCGAGGGTCGCTTCAATATACGGCTCAAAACCTTGCTCTAACGTCTGCAGTTGGGCCAGGGCGTCGGTGTACTGTTGCAGTGCCACAGAGAAATTTTGCTGCCGGTAAGCAGCGTCGCCCTGATGGGCGAGGTCGAGGGCTGCCTGGTAATCGGCCTGCCCCCACAGCTGCACATTTTTGGTTTCCAGCCATTGCTGTTTGTCGATCAATTGGGCGAGCACATCTTGCGCCGCGCGGCGCGCTTGGGCCCGTTGCGCCTGTGCGTAAGGGCTGTCGGTGCCGTTGGTCGCAACGTCGGGGGTGGATGTGGGGGGTGGCGACGGCACCGTCACGGATGGTTGAATCAGGTTGGGTAGCACAAAAACAACCGCCATCACTAATACCCCGCCCAGCGTTATGAACAGCGCGGTGCGATGACGTCGATGCCAGGCGGGACCAGCGGGTTTGGTTTCCTGCGTGGCTTGCGCGGGTCGCGTCAAGGCCACCTGGGCCGGTTCGATCGGTTCGAAGTTCGCCAGTTTGTGCCCGGGGGGCGTGGTGGGCTTGGAAGGGTGGCTCATAGCTACATGGTCAGTCTGGCCGTCGCCAGTCTATCCTTCGCCCCGTTCCAGTACGTACATTTGGTGCAACAGTTCTTTCCATTGTTGGTATTGCGCTTCGACGTTGCCGGTCAGCGTGATGGTGCGGTCTTCCAGTTCGATAACCTGCGGCTCGATTTCAGCTTCCAGGGACTGCCCCAGCTCCGCCAGGGCCTCGATATGAATTTGCGCTTCGGCGCGTTTGGACAATCCGCTTTTGACCACCATGGCGCCGGTGCCGATGCCGACCGCGCCGGCGGTGCGTGTCGCGCGATTATCGCTGGTTTGCGCGGCAATGCCCGCCAACACTGCAGCAACGCCGCCCGCAGTACGCAGTACCGACTGACGTTTGAGTTCCCGTGCGGCGATCACTTCGTCGTAACTTTGTGCGCGCCAGGTTTGATAGGGTTTTTCCATACGTTTTGCAAACGCGCCATAGTATTCCTGCAGGGTATCCACATACAGATAATCCCGTTCCCGCATGCGTTGAATGCGGGCCATGGTGGGGTCGTTGGCGGCGGGCAGGCGCGCTATCTCCAGTATGCCCTTGCGATTGGCGCGGATATGTTCGGCGTAGGTCTCGGGGGAAAAATCCCGCGCGAAACGCAGCGCCGAGAGTGATCTGAGATTTTCTACGGCGGCGCCTTTAAGTTCGCGGCGGTGCTCCAGCAAGTCGTTGGAAATCTGATTGAACAATCCCTGAAATGGATCCCGTTGCAGGCTGCGCCGGCGCTCATAGGCGTATTTGCTGGCCTGCTCTTTATAGGTTTTTTTATACCAGTGCGCGCCGCTGGTATCGGATACCGAGATGGCAATTTCCAGGGTTTCGCCATCGGATTGTAAAATGGTGCCCTCCACGTAAACGTCGGTAACCGTGGTGGTAGATGGAATCATGCGCACCGCGCCCCAGCTGGCACTGCTCTGAATAGTTTCAGTTAACTGCCGGGCGAGATAGTGCCCCTCGGCCTTGCGCACTTCCGGCAGCAGGGTGTCTTCGTCGCCGTTGTCGAGGCCCGGGTCAAACGTTAGTACCCCCACGTCGAGAAGTTGAGCCTCGGCGATTTGTGCCGTTTCCTGATCCAGCGGCGTAAAGGTGGTGGACCTGACGCTGTGGCCGCCGCAGGCCGCCAAAAATGTCAGGGACGCGAGCAAGGCCATCGGTAACAGGCATGGCAAACGGGCTGTTCTCATCAATTCGCCTTTTGCTGATTTTTGTATTTACGGTATTCATCCCAGAGTTTTTCCCGCAACACCGGGTCTTGTTCCTGCATGGCAGCCTCGCGAATTTGTCGCGCGACTATATCATCGTCCTGTCCCCGTGGAATATCTTCGGGAATTTTGCCGCCGCTACCGGGTGTGGTGCCTGCCCCCGCGCGCGCTGTACTGGTGCCGCCAGTGGACTCGTCGTCGGTCCCACTGCCGTCGCCCGCCGGTCCAGTGGGCGGGTTGCCTCCGGCTCCGTCCGCGCTGAGATCGCCCTCCTCAAACAAGGGTTGATCCCCATCGGTGTCCCCGTCGCCATAGCCGTCTTCGTACCCGTCACCGTCCGCGCCACTATCACTGCTGTTTTGAATGGCCTCGATTTGCGCGCCCTGTTCCAGAATCATGCCGTCGAATACGGCCAGGGATTCATCCAGTTGTGCGTCGAGCGCTTCTGCCTGTTCGGCCTCACTCGCCGTAGTTTCTCCCTGGTTATTCGTCGCTGGCGATGTTGCTGAAGCCTGTGCATCTGCCGCCCCGCCCCCGTCGGCATTTGTCCCCTGGGCCGGATTACCGGCTTTTTGGGTTTTCGCCTGGGGCAATTCACTGCCGGGGGATGGGGAAGGCATTGCGCCGGGAAGCGCTGTAGTGGATTCCTGCGCCGACGATTGCGGCTGGGATTGCGATTGCGACGCACTCTGACAACCGGCAACGGTCAGAGCTGTAATCACCAGTAAACAGGGATAGCGTAATAACATCGTCAATCCAGTCAGTTTAAAGCGGGAATTTTAATCAACATACCCTGGGTATCGGTAGCGACCCCGTCCACAAAACGCGGCCTGAAGCGGGCTTTTTTAAGGCGTGATCTGACGGTGCGCCGCAAGGTCACATCGTCTTTTGGAAGGGACGCCACCACTTCTACGTTGCTGGGAGTGCCGGTTTTCGAAACATCCAGTCGCGCTTCCACATAGGATGTTGCCGGGTTGGCTGCGTCGACAGCTGCGGCACCGTCTGCCCAGATCGCTGGCAGTAGTTGCGGTACGGAAAAAAACTGGTTCGCTACTTTTTCCGGTGCCGGCATTTGCCGTGCCAGGTTTAATGCCTGGGCGTAGGTGGCCAACGCGGTTTCCCGTCGGTTAAACAGTAAATACCAGTCCCCCAGTTCGATGTAGGCGCGGATTTTCTCCTCTGCAGTGGCGGTGGGTTGCTGTTCCAGGATAGCGATTATTTCCTCATAGGCAACGCGGCCATTGCGATAACTACTGCTGGTAAGCACCTCTCCGCGGGCGGGGAGTCCGGCGTTTAACGGTTCCGTGTTGAAGCGAAAGCGCGAGTCGTAGGCCGAGCGCCAATCGTCTCCCTCGTGGCCGGCCAGAAAAAAGCTGGTGAGCGCCTGGGTGCGCAGCAATTCAATCCGCGTGGTATAAGGTGCGACGGCCGCCTCGGCCAGACCAAGGGCGGCACCGTTGAGGGTGTGGGATGTGGCCAGATGGTCGAAAGCTGAATCATCAGGATCTAGGGTGTAGGCACTCAGGTGCCAGTGGCTGAGTTCGTTGAGCACCGGAATCAGGCGCGGATCGTTTTCGCCAAAGCTTTTGACATGCAGCCAGAACAGATGATGGTAATCGGCGGTGGTGTCCTCGACGCGGTTAAGGGCACGGTGGCTGTCGATAATCGCCCGTAGCACCGGCGATTGCGCGAGGCTGTAAATACCACTGTTGATGCGAATAATGTGCAGGGCGCGGCGTAAGGTATCCAGCGCTTCCTGGTGTTGCTGGTTGTGCTGCAATGCCAGGCCCAGGTTGTAGAAACTTTCCGACAGGGTAGGGTTATAGGGGCTGAGTGCCTGCTCGGACTGAATAGCCTGGTAAAATTTGTCCAGAGGGATCGTTTTGTGCTGCCGCGGCTGTGGGCTTGCAGTTACATCGGTAGAGGGGGGCAGAGCTTCGCTGGCGGGGCTTTGTGGATTTGCTGGCGGAAGAGTTTGCGGGTCTGTGGTAGCGGCACCGGCAGGACTGTCAACGGTCGCACGGTCAACCTCGACGCCCAGCGCGATGCCGCTCAGGAGTACGCCAAGCACCGTGAAAATAGAGAACAATCGCGCTGTACGGTCCCCCATATTTACCATCCGAATTGTTGCAGCAAGTCCCTCAATGCCCCGTCGGGTATTGTTTACGTGCGCGGGCATTAGAGCCTCGGCTTACGCTAATGTTCCTGTTAGCCACTCTCGCATTGCGCATCATACGTTATCGCAGCAGGGTTTATCACAACCTCGCGGTCAGCTATTGTTGTGTAACAAGCGGAGTTGGGTGCGCGGCTGAAGCCGATATGGTATCGAGGGGAGCGGGGTGAAGATCCAGTCACCTGCGCCAGTGGTCGCTCATGCGCCGTCGACCACTGACAACTGGTAGTAACCAATTCATTCTGGTTGCTAATGGATGAGTTACCGAACTTTCAGGCAACGTATACATTCCAAATGTTATTAAATAGTAATATTTTCGCCAACAGGTTTATTAAATAAGTTACTTATGGCTCCATAACAGGTTGTGTAAAGTTGCCTGAAGATAAAATAAATGCATAAAATCATAGAGTTAATCGATTCGTCCTATTTTGGCATTAATTATGCTAACCTTTACCCTATTCTGGTGCACTAAGTTATTTTTCGTGTGCTTCAATAATCAATGAAAGTGCGCCATTGTGGTGGTTTGGCGCTAACGGCCAGCTTTGACTGCTGCTCTACTGGGAATTCGATGGCCACATTAATTGCAGGGGGCCGAGGCAATCGAGCGAACTAAAAATTTGGCAAATATTTATCAATAAATGCTGGGAAACCAGCGACATAAGTGCTAAAAATGTTTTTCAGCGGTTAAGATAAAAACTTGGGTGCTGCCAATTTTAAAAAAACAGGGCCCAAATGGTGCGATTGACGGGCGTGACGACAGCGAAGTGCAAGCTGTCGTCGTTTGAACTTATCTGTTCCCCGTCGCCACCAGTGGGGCCAACGGGGTTAGTGGAGTTGAGGGGATGCTTTATTGCTATGAATAATTCCTTATCCAGTGTTTCCAGAAAGCTAAAAAACAAGTTGTGGATGCTGAGCATGCTGGCGTTGTGCCATTTTCCGGCAACACTGGCTACAGACTTTCATCGATTCTGGCCGGACAATCTTTACGCAGTAAATTTCGTCGATAAAAATACCGGGTTTATCGCTGGGTATAGCGGCACGTTGCTGCGTACCACGGACGGAGGCGACAATTGGGAAGCCCTGTACATGGGGCGCAACGAATTGATTCGTCGGGTGGACTTTGTCGATCCGAACTATGGTTGGGCTGTGGGCCACCGCGGCTCCATTTTTCACAGTAAAGATGGTGGCCGTAACTGGGAAATACAGCATAGCGTACCCAATACCTTTCTGCGGGATGTGGCATTTGTCGACCGTAATCACGGTTGGGTGGTAGGCCATGAATCGACAATCCTGCACACGGTTGATGGCGGCATCACCTGGACGGCACAGACGCTGGACGGTTACGTGGGCCGGGATTTACCCAGACTGCATGGCATCGTGGTGCGCAGTGCAAGCGAAGCTGCTCTGGTTGGGGAGTTTGGCGTGATTGCCCACACTCAGGATGGCGGCGAGCACTGGTCATTGGTGGCCAATGAGTCGCGGGGTACGCTACTGTCGATAGCTGCAGTCGGAGATCGCTACGTAACGGTAGGCTCGGACGGCGTAATCAATTTGGTCAGCCCGGTTGTGTCCCTGTCGACGTCGGCAGTGGCAGAGGGATTGGCGGCGGTGGTTGGTTCTGCCCAAACCGCAGCGGCGGGGCCAGCCGGCCAAACCGCATCCCCCCATGTCATTGAATATCAGATTCAAGCGCTGGCCACCGGCACCTCGGAGCACTTTTTCGCGGTTTCCGCTGCGGGTAACGGCGTGGCGGTAGCGGTGGGACGCTCGGCGGTGGTAAAAATTGATGGCACAGCGGTCTCGCCACTGGTTGCCGACGACTCGGTGGCATTGCCATTTAGCTGGTTTGGTGGCGTTGCGGTGCTGGAGGACGGCAGTTTCTGGTTGGCGGGTATCCGCGGGGCGGTGGCGCGTGGGGATCTGGCCAGTGGATCATTGACGCTCGCATTTAATCTTGCGACTTTCGATCGAGTGGTGCTTAGCTCTTCTCGCTGGGAGACGTCACAATGATTGCTGCTTTAGCGCGCCTCGTCGCGCATCGCTCAAAACTGGTTTTTGTCACCCTGGCAATTATTACCTGCATTCCCGTTTACTTCGCGTTCAAGGGATTGTCCCTGAATGTGGTGCTCGAAGAAATGCTGCCCGAAGGGGCTAAAAACGTCGAATTATTTATGCGTTTTGGACAGCAGTTTGGCGGCGCTAATACCACGTTGATCGAACTGAAAAACAAAAAGGGCACAATTTATTCGCAGGCGTTTCTGGAGAAGTACAAACAGATTGCGGAGGATACCTATTATCATCCGGATAGTATCCGCCACCTCAATCAATCGCTGATTCTGCGCAAAACCAAAAAAGTGACCGGTGCCGGCGGCAGTGTTGAAATCAACGCCATTCTGTGGCCAAACCTGCCACAAACCGACGAAGAGATGACCGATTTCCGGCGCGCGGTCAACGCACAGTTCCGCGGGTTTTTAGTGTCGGATGACGAAACGTCGGCGATGATCATTGCGGACTTCAAGGATGACGCTGATTTTGAAGGCGTTCTAACATTCTTCACAGATATTCGCGACAAAGTGGAAGATGACAGCACTTCACTGCATGTGGTTGGGCGCCCAATTTTGCTGGGTTATATCTATCAATCTCTGGATGCGGTGTACAAGATTTTGCTGCTCTCGCTGATTATTGTGGCGGTGGTGTTGTACCTGTATTTTCGCACCTGGATTGGTGTGTTTGTGCCGATGTTCACTGCGTCGGTGGCGACCCTGTGGGGATTGGGTGCCATGGGCTTTATCGGCTATAACCTCGATCCGCTGTTGATTTTGCTGCCAGCATTTATATTTGCGATTGTGTTGTCCCACGGTGTGCAGTTAACCAATCGGGTACTGGAAAACCTGGAAGACAATCCCGGTGATATCACCGCGTGCACGGAAAAAAGTTTACGCAGGCTGCTGATACCCAGTACCGCAGCCATCATTACCGATGCGGCGGGCTTCGCGGTGCTGGGCCTGGTGGCGATTCCAAGTATCCAGTCCCTGGCGCTAATCTGTGGCGTCTGGCTGCTCTCCATCGCGCCGGCGCTGATTTTTGCGGCTTCGGTGTTGTGCATGATTCCGGCTCCGAAGTCTCATAAAGCCCATTCGAAGCTCCTGACCAAGATATGGAAAACCATCGTGGAGCTTGAGGACCACAAGTATGTGGCGATCGGTGTGACCCTGGCTCTACTGGTGTTTGGGGCTTTTTATGCCAAAAATCTTACCGTTGGGGACACCAAGGGTAGCGCCATTTTGTGGCCGGATTCGCGCTTTAATGTGGATGTGGACTCGATTAATACGCGTTTTTCACAGCTCGGTACGGATATGATGCAGGTGTACATCGAGGGCGACGAGAACACCATGCTCGACCCCACGGTGTATCACCAGACCGAGGCGCTGGACCGTTATATCTACGAGCACGTGCCCGAGGCGCGTCCTGCGCAAAGCCTGGTGCCGGTCATCAAGCTAATAAATTCTGTGTTGTACGAAGGTGATCCGTCCTACGAAATCATTCCCGATTCCACCGAAGAAGTGGGTTTCGATATTTATATGTTCCGTTCCCGTGGTGAGCCGGGGGATTTTTCGGCGTACACCGATAAAGACTGGAAAATTGGCAATATTTCTTTCTTTCTCGAGGATCACAGCGTGCCGACCATCGCGCGCCTGACCCAGGCGGTGGATGAGTTTTTTCAGCTTGAAGAGGAACAGGTCAGCAAGGCTGACTTTTTATATTCCGGTGGCCAGGTGGGGATCGTCGAGGCGCTAAATACGGAAATCCGGCGGGCTAACATGCAAACGATGATCGCCATCGCCATTGTGATCGCATTTTGCATCATTCTCTACTATCGATCGGGCATGGTCGGGCTGATTTTGTTAGTCAGTTTGGCGACAGCGAACTTTCTAACCTATGCTTTTATGGCCTATAAGGGCGTCGGGCTGAATATCAGCACGCTGCCGCTGGCGGCGCTGGGCGTGGGTTTGGGCGTGGACTACGGGATTTACATGGTGGACCGTATCAAGGAGGAGTTTCAAAAAGTGGGTACTGTTATCGATGCCATACACAATGCCCTGTTGACCGCGGGCAACGCGATATTTGTTACCGCGGTCACTATGATTGGTCCGCTACTGCCCTGGGCGTTTTTCTCGCCCCTGCGCTTTCAGGCGGAAATGGGCATGTTGCTGGCGCTGGTGCTGTTTATGAATATGCTCGGTTCGCTGCTGTTTGTGCCGGCCGCGATCGCTGCCACTCGCCCCAGGGCATTGTTTACCAAGGACAGCGCTGAGTAGGCCCGCGCTTTGTAGCTCGAATAACTGCGGGTGCAGGGGAGAAATTGACGAATGACCAGTGCTGAAAATGACTGGATTGGGCTTTGTGACGGGATGACAGGGCCGGAAAAAGTGAGGCAACGGCATTCGGTAGTACCTTAACGAATGGTAGTACGTTAACGACAGTAGTGGGGATAGCACGTAAAGATAATTAAATTAATTATTAGCAAGGGGGTTGGGCATGAAAATACTACACAGATATGTACTGTTGGCGCTGGGCGTGGGGGCGATGTCGCTACCGGTTTCCGCGCTCGACACCGGCATCGATAATTTCACACTAAACGGGCGTTTGCGGCAGGGCTATTCCGTGGCCTACGATCTGGAAGGTCAGGGTAACCAGAACGGTCCCGCCAATTACCTGGCGGAGATCAAATCGTCCTATACGCCGAACCGCAACCTGACCTTTATCGGTAATTTCTGGTTGCGCGGCGACTGGTCCCCGGACTGGGATCCCATCGACGTGCAGGCCGGTATCGTCGACCCGGATTCGCCGGGCTTTTCCAGCACCCTGCCCATGACCCTGCACGAGGATCGCTGCAACCCCAGTATGGGCTCCTTCTGCTCCGATACGGACGAGCTGAAAACCCTGGGTGAAGCGGAGGATGTGATTCGCGAGTTGTCGGTGAAATACCGCGACCCCCAGCGTCGCTACACCATGAAGTTTGGCAAGTTCCAGCGCGGCTGGGGACAGTCCGATGGCCTGCGGCTGCTGGACGTGCTGCACGCTCAGGATCTGCGGGAGCGTTTTGCATTCAAGGATTCCGACGAGCTGCGTATACCGGCGCTGATGCTGGCGACGGATTTCAATCTGAAAAAACTGGGTATGGCCGCCCCGTTCGAAGCCCTGGGTATGCGCCGCCCGACTCTGGAATTTAATTTTGTTCCCGAGGTGATTCACTCCAAGTTTATTATTAACAACCCGACGCCGAGCGACCCCAGTTCCGGGGGAATCTTTGGCTTGCCGTTTCCGCGCCTGGTCGATCCAATATCCGGCTGGGGCCTGGTGGGGCTAGGTGCCAACCTGCACGAAAACACGCCGGACAATATCAGTTTCAAGGATGCCGAGTACTCCATGCGCCTCAAGTTCGAGACCCTGGGTGGGGAGGGTACCATCAACCTGTTTTACGGCATGCAGGATTTGCCGGTGGTCAAGCTGACCGGGGCCAATGTGGTTGTTGGCGATGCGTTTAATAATCCGGCTAATGCGCTGGCGGTGGTGCCGGTGGATCTGGCCACGACTATGGCGGCTATCTGGGCTCCTATTGGAACTTTTGGACCGACTACTGGGGGGTATTTGCCTTTCCTGAGAGGATTGGCGGGCGCAGGACCGCTCTCCAACAGCCCGTTAGCGGCGTTGACGGGCGGTCTTTGTTTCGACCCTACAAATCCTCTGCCAAACACCGTAGGTTGTTCGGTCACAGCTAACTTCGATCTGGATTACGACTACCGGCAAAAAATGGTGGGCTTTAGCTTTGCCCGGGACCTGGGGGATATGATGTCGTTTGGGCCGAAAAGCACATCCCCCACCCTGCGCCTCGAAGTGGCCTACGAGATCGATAAGCCCTTTAACCGCAGCACCGTGCCCAACCCTTTCGACGGCTCCGTGGAAACCGGCAGCCCGGCGTTGGTGGTAGATCCCAGCGACGCCATTGTCGAGAGCGACGTACTGTCCACTATGATCGGCTTTGACTATCCGCTGTGGATACCCGGTTGGGATAAACAGCAAAAATCCATCTTTACCAGCTTCCAGTTCTTCAATATCTATACCAAGGACGCGGATAAAGGGCTGCTGTCCCAGGCCCCTTACGGCTTTACGGAAGTAGAGGATAACCAGCAGTACACCACCTTCCTGTGGAATGCGCCGATTATGGGCGAGGCTCTGATTCTGGAAGGATTGCTGATCAAGGACCTGGACAATCAGGGCTATTTCTATCGGCAACGGGTGGACTTTCAGTTCTTCGGCAACAGCTGGCGCCCGCGCCTGGAATGGATGCATTTCGATGGGGAACCGGAATCGGCGCCCTATGGCATATTCGAAAATTCCGACTTTGTTGAATTTTCTCTGACCTACCAATTCTAATGAGCGTCAAACACGGTTAACAGGAGTTTGTGAAATGAAAATTAAATTACTATCAGTGATGGCCAGCGTAGTCGCTGTGTTGTCGTTCGCGCCGCCGGTGGTGGCGGATTCGAATCAGGCGCTGGAGGACTGGAAGGCGTTTGCCGCGCAATCGGGCAATCCGGATCACGCCAAATGGGTGGCGGCCATTTCTCAACCGGAAGCCATCGCCCTGGCCAAGGAATGGAAAGCCCTGCGCGGTTACGATGCACAGGACCTGATTGCCAAGGGTAATATCCCCGCCGACCTGAAACCCGGTCTGAAGATATCCAAGGCCAATGCAGCGCAGTACCCCTGGCTCACGGAATATATGCCCAAGGAAATGTATGACGCGATGATGGCCGCGGATGGTTGGCTCGACGAAATCAGTATCGTGCCCAGTAACACCTATTACATGCACAAAGGGGTACTGGCGGCCACCAAAGCCATGCAGGCCAAGGGCGTGCAACCGCTGACTAATGACAAGGGGGAGTTGGTCAACCCGGATGGTTCCTATACCTTGGTCAATGGCGAGACCGCCAACGCCATACCCTTTTTACACCCCGAAAATGGATTGGAACTGAACTGGAGTTACGTGGCCCACGCGGTGGGTACGGAGACACTGTTTTTTCAGCCCATCGCCATGAACGCCTGTAGCCCGGATGGCACCCTGGATCGCCAGTACAAAGCGGACCTGTGGTGGCAGAAGTTTCACGGGCGCAACACGGTCGGGGTGAAGGGTGATATTCCCGGCAAGGAACGCTTTATCGAAGGTGGCGCCATTTTCTTTACGGAGCCCTACGATGTGCGTGGCCTGGCGGGAGTGCGCCAGCGCTACCCCGAAGCGGGCCGTGACGACGACTTCAAGGTGTTTATCCCCAGCCTGCGCCGCACCCGCGTGCTCACCGGTTCGGACGCCCAGGATCCCCTGGCCTCGGGTCTGGAATTAACCTGGGACGACTGGCGCGCCTACTGGGGCAAAACTGATATCGATAAATTTGAGTACAAAATGGTGGGCGAAGGTTTTGTACTCGCGTCCCCGGAAGTGGGATATGTCTACGATTCCGCCAAGTTAGCTGAGTCACAGTGCAAATGGACCTCCATGGAATTGGAATTGCGCCCGGTGTGGATACTGGAAATTACCGATAAAACCGGTAAATACATGTACTCCAAGCGCACGTCATGGGTCGATAAGGAAAATTACTACATGCAATACCATATGACCTACGATCCGCGCGGCAACCCATTGCGCAACTGGGATGACAGCCGTTCCTGGCGCCCCTTTGATGGCGATGCACAGTGGCGGCATGTTACGGTTTACAACACTATAAACAAACGCTTTAACACCCTTTTTATGACCCCTAACTGGGATGACCGCGCCACTGGCGTCACCGACGAACAGTTCGATGTGGACCAGTTGCGGGACTATCAATAGCCTCTGATTGGGGGGTGAACGGACTCACCCGTAAATTATTTAGTCATAAAGGCAGCGACGCACCAGCGCCGCTGCCTTTTTTATTTGTTAAACTACGCTACTGATTTTAATAGTAATAAGCCGCCGTAACGGGTCGGGCTCAAGGAGTATCAGGCGGCATGAACCAAACCTTAAAACTAAGCGTACTGGATCAGTCTCCGGTACACGACGACGGCACGGAGTCTTCCGGGTTACATCGCACGGTGGAGCTGGCGCAGGCTTGCGATGCTGCCGGTTACCACCGTTACTGGCTGGCGGAGCACCACGCCACGCCGGGCTACGCCAGCCCCTGCCCGGAAATTATGATTGGCCAGGTAGCAGCGAAAACGGAGCGCATCCGGGTAGGCAGTGGCGGCGTGATGCTGACTCACTACAGTCCGTTTAAAGTGGCGGAAACATTTCGGGCGCTGAACGCCTTTTACCCGGGGCGCATCGATCTGGGTATCGGGCGGGCGCCGGGGGGCAAACCCATACTCACTCAGGCTCTGGCGGCGCCACGGCAACCAATTCCCCCGGACTATTACCCCCATCAGGCCCAGGAGCTGGTGGCGTACCTGACCAACAATGTGCCTGCGGACCACCCCTTTGCCGAAGCGCTGGTCAGCCCGCAGGATGGAGGGGCGCCAGATTTCTGGATGCTCGGTTCATCAGATGGCAGCGCGGAATTGTGTGGCCACCTGGGCATGGGGTTTGCGTTGGCACTGTTTATCGGTAACCACGATCGACCCACGGAAATCATCGCCCGCTACCGGGCGGCCTTTCGTGCCAACGCCACATTCGAGCGGCCCCAGGCGATGATTGCTATCGCCGCCATTTGTGGCGACAATCGTGAACACGCCGAATGGATTGCCAGCAGTTATGTGTTCTGGAAAGTGCAGGCGTTTCGCCACGGCGTGGTGGATCCATTATGTGCGCCGGATGAAGCTCTGCGGCGGCGCGACAAATTGTCACCCTCTGATCGGGCCTACTACCAGGAAACCCTCGATACCATGGTGCTGGGTGACCCCGAAGAATGTGCTGAACGCCTGCGGCGTATCGCCGCTACCTACGACGTAGACGAGGTGATGGTGGTTAACGTCACCCATTCGTTTGCCCCAAGAAAACTTTCCTATCAGCGACTGGCTGCGGAATTTAAACTTGCCTGATGGGGCTGCCCGACAGCAAGCAGTAAACCTGATGACTTACACCACACTGGAGAAAGAAAAATGAGCACACAGAACCCGGAACTCGGTTTATCGATCAAAACCGGTGCGTTTAATACCAATTACCACGATGTGGGTTCTGGCGAGTCGGTGTTTCTGATACACGGTTCCGGGGCGGGTGTTACCGCCTGGGCCAACTGGCGTCTGGTGATACCGGAGCTGGCGAAAGATTTCCGGGTGATCGCGCCGGATATGGTGGGCTTTGGTTATACCGACCGTCCGGCTGGCGTCCAGTACAACATGGATACCTGGGTGCAGCACGCCATTGACCTGATGGATGCGTTGGGTATCGAGCAAACCAATCTGGTGGGTAATTCCTACGGCGGCGCGTTGTCGGTCGCCCTCACCATTCGCCACCCCGAGCGGGTCAAGCGTCTGGTGCTGATGGGGGCCGCCGGGGTCGAGTTCGAGTTAACGCCGGGACTGGATGCCGCCTGGGGGTACGAGCCATCGGTGGAAAATATGCGCAAACTGCTGGATATCTTTGCCTACAACAACGACCTGATTACCGACGAGTTGGCTGAATTGCGTTACAAGGCGAGTATTCAGCCCGGTTTTCAGGAAGCCTTCAGCAGTATGTTCCCGGCGCCGCGCCAGCGCTGGATTTCCGCGTTGGCCAGCCCCGAGGAAGACATTAAAAAAATTCAACAACCGACATTGCTCATTCACGGACGGGAAGACATTGTAGTGCCGCCGATCACGTCAAAGAAAATGTTTGAACTGATCAAAAATGCGCAACTGCATATATTTGGGTGTTGCGGGCACTGGACACAGATTGAACACAATGCACGCTTTAATCGCCTGGTCGCGGACTTTTTTAAAGAGGGACAGGCTTAAATCGGTATTCTTGCGCGACCCTGGCGCTGGCAGGCAATACGCCGGTAGGCGTCAGGGTTTATCTTCCTTCGATTTTTTCAGGCGATAGGCAAAAGCCGGGCGGCTAAGACCCACCAGACGTGCCGCTTTGGAAACGTTGCCGCTGGCTTTTTCCAGCGCTGCCCCAATCAACTGCGATTCCAGTGTGTCGAAGTTCACCCCGGAGTCGAGCAGTGACGCCAGTATCGCGCTACTGTCCGAGTTTGCCGCCATCGGGTCCGTAGCTCGCCCCGCCAGCGCTTCGTTGGCGCCGTTTCTTTTCGGTGGTGCATAGTTGGTATTCGGGAAAATATGCTCAATGCCGATAACCCTGTGTGGTTCCACCAAAATCACACTGCGCTCGATAATGTTCTTAAGTTCGCGAATATTACCGGGCCAGGGGTGGTTGAGCAGTGTTTCCATCGCCCGGTCGGAAAAACCCAGCACCCGTTTGTTGTAAAGCGCTTGAAACTTGGTGGAAAAATAGTCGATAAATAGTGGAATATCTTCCTTGCGCTCCCGCAGGGGTGGCACCGAAACCGGATAGGCGTTGAGGCGATAATACAAATCTTCGCGAAAGCGATGTTCATCCACCGCCAGTTGCAGATCTTCGTTGGTGGCGGCAATAAGCCGCACGTCCACGTTGCGGGTTTTATTGTCGCCGAGGCGCTCGAATTCCCCTTCCTGCAGTACCCGCAGCAGTGTGGCCTGCGCGCGCGGTGGCAGTTCCACCACTTCGTCGAGAAAAATGGTGCCGCCATGGGCCCGTTCAAACTTACCGATGCGTGTTTGCGTGGCGCCGGTGAAGGCACCCTTTTCCACGCCGAATAACTCGGACTCAATTAAGTCGGGTGGAATGGCCGCGCAGTTGATGGCGACGAAGGGCTGTTCGCGACGATCACTATACTTGTGCAGGGTACGTGCCATCACCTCTTTGCCGACCCCCGTTTCCCCCAGTAGCAGCACCGACACCTTGCTGTCCGACACCTTGGTCACCATATTCAGCGCATGGCGGAACGATTTGGAGCGCCCAATGACCTCGGTCATCGTTTCAGCGTCATCGATATTACTGCGCAACACATCGACCTCGGAGCGTAATTGCTGCAACTCCTCAATAATATTGTCCGGCGCGAAGAATTTTTTAAATTCATCGTAATTGGGCCAATCTTCGGCGGGCTTTCCTATAATGCGACACCGTTGATCGCCACAGCCGACACACTCTACTTCCTGAAAAAAGACAGGACGTTCCATAAACATCGAGCTGTAGCCACAGGCGTAGCCAATCAAGTTCCAGCACACCGGTTCATTTTCTGGTTCTGCTTGCTGTAGACTAATCTCCACTTCGTAGGAATCAATCCAGTCGATAACGCTATGGAATTTGTTCTGACCAATCTCCAGTTCGGCAACCTCTACTTTGACCATACCGCGCAGGGCGTGGAGCTGAGGGCCGGCGAGAAAAATATCTTGCTTACTATGCAGGGGGCGCAGCTGTAGCGCTAATTGGGCGTCAGAAATACCCATTTCATAACCTTGCCGCATAAAAAATCCTTTGGCCCGCTCCCGACCGATGGTGGCTATCAACTCCTTGCGAAGTTGGGCGAGCGCGGTTAACGAAAACAAAGTCATGCGTTGTTGATCCAGCCAGATCTTCCCGCCTGCGCTGTCAAATTCGATTTGCGATGCGAGATCAATGTTTTCGGGGTAGGAGATGGGGTGCATGGTGGAAACCTGGTTAAAGGTGGCTGTCAATGAAATTGGTGGCGCCATTTTGTTATCATATCGTAAAAAATTGCCTGCTGCGGCCTTATTTTGTGACTATTACATCATTTTACGTGAGCGACCTAATTTCGCTGCACTGGAGAAACTATGTTCTTTTGGAGTTATGGTCAATATAAACAAGAGGTTATGAGCGCTGGTTTAGCTGTCCGGGAGCTTTAAAAGCTTTGGCACATAAGGTGCATTGTAATGGGCTGGTCATGGAAAAAATCTGTGTGGTAACTGTTTTGGACGTCAACGGGTGAGCCAGGCCGACGCTGTAAAAAAATACGTGTCTATACGCCGGGTGATCGACAATAAATTTGTGGAATTTAATTTCGCCATCGGCGATCCCACTTTGTTTGTCGAGTTGATATTGCCGGTGGCCGCCTACGCGGAGTTTTGTGAGGCCAACGACGTGATCGTGATGAGCGCGGAGCAGTGTCAGTTAGTTGAGAGCGAAGCGGCCAGGTGGCGTTATGGGAAGGATTCCGACCAGGACTAAAAATTCATTGCTCAGGGGTGAAAACTGCTATGTCCATTGAAATTAAAACCACGGCCCTGCAGCCGGTACGTAACACCTTCGCCAATATCGAACGGCGATTCGGCGACAAGCCGGCGTCCCGCTATGAGGAGGCGTCCTACGATTTGCAACCGTCGGCGAATTTTCACTATCGTCCGTTGTGGCAACCCCAGTACGAATTGAACGATGTGCGACGCACCGCGATTGTGATGCAGGACTGGTACGATTTGCGCGACCCGCGCCAGTATTACTACGGGTCTTACGTGCAGGCGCGTGCAAAAATGCAGGAAACTGCGGAGTCAAACTACGGTTTCTTCGAGCAGCGCGACCTGGTCAGTCATCTCACGGATGAAGTCAAAGCCCAATTGGTCAGATATGTACTACCACTGCGCCATGTTGAGCACACGGCCAATTTAAACAATGTCAACGCTTCCGCTTACGGCTACGGCACCGCACTAACCCAGGCGTTTATGTTCGCGGGTATGGATCGCCTCGGCATCGCTCAGTATTTGTCCCGAATTGGCCTGGTACTGGACGGCAACACCGGGACGTCGTTGGCCGAAGCCAAAGGCTATTGGATGGATGAGCCGGTCTGGCAGGGGGTGCGCGCCTACTGTGAGGAGACGTTGGTGGTGGCCGACTGGTTTGAAGTGGTCGTCGCCCAGAATGTGGTGTGTGACAACTTGATGTGCGACCTGTATTACAGCCAGTTTGACCAATGGCTGAATCAGAATCAGGGGCAGGATGTCGGTTTGCTCACGGAGTTTATGCGCGTCTGGTACAAGGATATATCCCGCTGGCTGGACAGTGTTCTGAAGACGGTGGTAGCGGAGTCGCCAGAAAATAAGGCGCTACTTGAGACCTGGGTGACCCACTGGCGCGAAAAAGGTGCGCTGGCATGGACCCCCGTTGCCGATGCGATGCTCGGTGCTGGAGCTATGGCGCAGTCGCTGGCAGTACTCGATGCGCGGCTGGAGCGAGCCGGTTTGTTCAAGTAGCAATGGCGCTATCTTTCGAATTAAAAGGATAACCCCCCATGTCAAAAGTTTATATCGCGTTACAGGATACCGATGATGCCCGCTACATTATCGCTGCGCTGGAAGAAGATAACCCGCAGGCCGTGGTTATTCATCAGCCAGCCATGACCCGCGTGGAATGTGAAGGGGCATTGATGTTAAAGCGTGCCACCGTGGAAGAAAAGCTGGGTCGCGACTGGGATGTTCAGGAGCTGCAGCTGAGCCTTATCAGTCTTGCGGGCAATGTGGACGAAGACGAAGAGTATTTCCATTTGTTCTGGAAAAGTTAATTCGAGGACCGATAAATGACTACCAAAAAACTTAATATCAAAGACAAGTACCGTTTGCTGACCCGCGATCTCGACTGGGACTTTTCCTACCAGGATCGCAAAGAGGCATTTCCTTACGAAGAGTTCGAGGGTATCAAGATAGTCGATTGGGATAAGTGGGAAGATCCGTTTCGTATGACCATGGACTCCTACTGGAAATACCAGGCTGAAAAAGAGAAAAAGCTGTACGCTATTTTTGATGCGTTTGCCCAGAATAATGGACACCTGAATATTTCAGATCCGCGCTACGTGAACGTAGTGAAATTGTTTCTCACAGCGGTAACGCCTCTCGAATATCAGGCCTACCAGGGCTTTGCCCATGTTGGTCGTCAGTTTGGTGGTGTTGGCGCGCGGGTCGCGTCGCAAATGCAATCCATCGACGAGCTGCGGCATGTACAAACGCAAGTGCATGCCATGAGTCACTACAATAAATTTTTTGACGGGCTGCACTCGCCGGCCCACATGCACGACCGAGTGTGGTATCTATCGGTGCCGAAATCGTTTTTCGAAGACGCCCGCGCGGCGGGGCCATTCGAATTTCTGGTGGCGGTGAGTTTTTCGTTTGAATATGTGCTGACCAGTTTGTTGTTTGTGCCCTTTATGTCCGGCGCAGCTTACAACGGCGATATGGCCACTGTAACGTTCGGGTTCAGTGCGCAATCGGATGAAGCGCGCCATATGACCCTGGGTCTCGAGGTGATCAAATTTATTCTCGAACAACACGAAGACAACGTGCCAATCGTGCAAAAATGGATTGATAAATGGTTCTGGCGCGGCAATCGTTTACTGTCGATTGTGTCGACCATGATGGACTATATGCTGCCCAACAAGGTTATGTCCTGGCAAGAGGCATGGGAAGTGTATTTCGAGGAAGGCGGTGGCGCTTTGTTCAAGGACTTGGCTCGCTACGGCATTAAACCACCCAAGTATTCCGAGCAAAGTAAAATTGAGAAACAACATATTTCCCATCAGTTGTGGTGGACTTTTTACACCCACGGTTTCGCCACTGCGTTTCAGACCTGGATTCCGACAGATAAGGAGATGGATTGGCTCAGCGAAAAATATCCTGAAACTTTTGACAAATACTATCGTCCGCGCTGGGAGCACGCGCGCCAGCTCGAGGAAAAAGGCGAACGGTTTTTCTTTCCTGGCTTGCCCATGCTATGCCAAACCTGCCAGATTCCAGCGGTCTTTACCGAGCAGGACGACCCGACCATGACCACCTATCGTGCCAGCGACTACAAGGGCGAGCACTATAATTTCTGTTCCGATGGGTGCAAAGATATTTTTGACGATGAGCCGGAAAAATTTGTGCAGGCCTGGTTGCCGGTGCATCAGATTTTCCAGGGTAACTGCGGTGGGCCAGAGGTGAGCGACATACTTGCGGATTACTACCAGTTTAATGTCGGCGCGGACAACGCGGATATGAAGAACTCGGACGATATGAAGCGCTGGAAGCAGTGGAAAGGCGTAGCCTGATCGGCTCGGATTAATGCGAGGGCGGTACTTCACCAGATCCGCTCAAAATAAATGTAGTGTTGGAGAGTTTGGGTATGGCGGTAAAACCATTGCACGAAGGATACATCGGCGAGGTCAAAGATCGCGTCGAAAATTATGGTGGCAACTATATTGTGCACATCGGATGGGATCATCACATGCTGTACGCTGCACCCCAGGCATTGGTGCTGTCGCCGGATTTGCCGTTCGCGGAATTTTTGCACAAAGTGATGCCGGAATCATTTGGTGCACACCCGGATTTTGCGACCATAGACTGGCCTAGTGTGCAGTGGAAGGTGGATGGCACGGCGTTTGAGCCAGTGCCAGAAAAAACTCTCAAAGAACTGGGCGTGGGACATAAATCCGTCATCAGATTCGACACGCCCGGGGCAATGGGTATCGGTAATGCGGGTGTTTGAGCGCATGTGTGGCGAACCTGGCCTGCTGACGGCGCCGGCTTCCCGGCAGTATTGAGGTGAAACTGTGAAGGCAGGTGTCTATTTTGGCGCGCGGGACATCCACTGTACGCAGATCGCCGACGCGGTACTAAATATCGATCACGGTGTGTTGGTCGAAGTGCTGGCGACCTCCATATGCGGATCCGATCTGCATATGTACCGCGGTGCGCTGGACGCCTTTATGGATCGCGGCAAGTCCCAGACCGGTCACGAACTGTGCGGTCGCGTGGTGCAGGTTGGTAGCGCGGTCAGTCGATTGAAAAAGGGCGATCGCGTTGCCATGGCCTATTCTTGCTCCTGTGGCGATTGTTACATGTGTGAGGTGGGTCAAACAGCGCACTGCCAGACCACTAATAAAGCGGTGTATGGGTTTGGTGTCCCGTTTGGCAATCTTAACGGCACCCATGCCGACGCTATGGTGCTGCCCCACGCCGATGCCCACACGCTGCGCATACCGAACACTATCTCCGATCAATCCGCGCTGACGCTGTCCTGTAACTTGCCCACCGCTTATATCGCCAACCAACTGGCGGATGTACAACCCGGAGAGAGGGTCGCCATTATCGGGGCCGGGCCCACTGGGCTAATGACGCTGGATATTCTGCTCAGCCGAGGTAATATTCCGGTCACCGTGTTTGATCCGGTGGGTTATCGTTTGGCACTGGCCGCCGCCAAGGGCGCCAATGTTGTCGACACCGCAGCTACATCCGAGCCCGTGGCGCGGGCCATGGAAATCACTGGCGGTATCGGCTTCGACAAAGTGATTGAAATGGTCGGGTTTCGCGAAACGTTGCGTCAGGCTATCGATATCGTGCGTCCCGGCGGCGTGATCGCGGCCCTCGGCGTATTTACGGATGCGGACTTTACTCTGCCGCTGGCGGACAGTTTTCTCAGGGACATTACCCTGCATATGCACGGGTTTGCCAATGTGCAGGCTTATATGTGGGACTGCCTAAGAATGCTCGAGCGCGGTGTGGTCAACCCGGACGAGTACTTTACTCACGAATTTTCACTCACCAATATTGATCAGGCATTTGCCACCTTCGCTGATAAAGCGGACGGTGTGGTCAAGACGTTAATTCGACCTTAGGAGGCACCCATGGCATTAATGAAGCGCGAGCAATGGTACGCATTAACCAGACAGACTAACTGGACGCCGACCTACGTCAGTGAGGAGGCGATTTTTCCGGAAGAAATGTCCGGTTGTCGCGGTGTGCCAATGGACGTATGGGAAAATTATGATGAGCCGTACAAGGTCTCCTACGACGAATACGTGCGCACTCAGCGCGAGAAAGATGCCGGGGCTTATTCCGTAAAAGCGGCCCTGGAGCGGGATGCCTTTGTGGACCGGGCCGATCCCGGCTGGGTGTCCACCATGCAGCAGCATTATGGTGCCATCGCGGTCAATGAATACGCCGCCAGCACGGCTGAAGCCCGCATGGCGCGCTTCGCCAAGGCGCCCGGTAATCGCAATATGGCCGTATTTGGCATGTTGGACGAGGTGCGCCACGGTCAGCTGCAACTGTTTTTCCCACACGCCAATACCAAACGCAGTCGGCAATGGGATTGGGCGCACAAAGCGATGCACACCAACGAGTGGGCGGCCATCGCAGCGCGTCATACTTTCGACGACATTATGATGACGCGCGATTCGCTTGCGGTGTCAATCATGCTGACCTTCGCGTTTGAAACCGGCTTTACCAATATGCAGTTTCTGGGGCTGGCGGCGGACGCTGCCGACAACGGAGACCACACGTTTGCCAGCCTGATTTCGTCGATTCAGACCGATGAATCCCGTCACGCCCAGCAGGGTGGCCCCAATCTGGAAATTATGATCGCCAACGGGTTGAAAGAGGATGCGCAAAAACTGGTGGATGTCGCAATCTGGCGTTCCTGGAAACTATTTTCTGTGTTGACCGGCCCGGCCATGGATTACTACACGCCCCTGGCCCACCGCAAACAATCGTTCAAGGAATTTATGCAGGAGTGGATAGTCGCGCAGTTTGAGCGGCAGTTACTCGATCTCGGTCTCGATTTGCCCTGGTACTGGGACACTTTTATCAACGATATCAGCATTACCCATCACGGTATGCATATGGGTGTGTGGTACTGGCGACCGACCGTGTGGTGGAACCCGGCGGCGGGTGTCGCGCCGGAGGAGCGCGCCTGGCTCGAAGAAAAATATCCGGGCTGGAACCGGCGCTGGGGTCGTTGCTGGGATGTGATTACAGACAATATCAACGCCGGGCGCATGGAGCTGACCCTGCCGGAAACATTGCCCACGGTGTGCAATATGTGCCAGTTACCTATTGTCGGTATTCCAGGCGACGACTGGAACGTAAAAGATCATCAGTACGAGTACGAAGGCAGGCTCTATCATTTTGGGTCGGAAGTTGATTTATGGTGCTTTAAAACTGATCCAGAGCGCTATCAACACCATATGAGTGTGGTAGATCGTTTTTTGGCGGGAGATATTCAGCCTATGGATTTGCACGGAGCATTGGCCTATATGGGCCTGCAAGCCGGTGAAATGGGTGACGACGCCCATGGCTACAGTTGGGCTGAAAAATTCAAATCTAAAGTGGCTTAAAACAGACGTGGGCCCTGGGCCCCGGTAGTGGAGGACAGGTAGTGGCGTTATTTCCGATACATTCGAATTTCGAGGGCGATTTTGTACTGAACCTGGTGGCGGTGGACGACGGGGACACCATGGATCAGGTGGCCGAAAAATGCGCCCATCACTCTGTTAATCGTCGCGTACCACCGCAGCCAGCAAAAGTTATGCGCGTGCGTCGCCATACGGATCAGACGTTGTTTCCGCGCACCATGACAATAATCGAAGCGCAGCTGCGTCCTACGGAAACACTGGATATTATTTTTCTGGACGACTGATTTGTTGGTGTTGCATTACCTTGATTGGAGTGGCAATGGCGTTTGAGAAAATATGCACGGTGGATGATGTTTGGGAAGGGGAAATGGAATCCTTTGAAACCGATGGCGGGGTGGCGGTGCTGGTTGTGTCCCTTGCGAGTGGCACCTTCAAGGCCTATCAGGGCATGTGTCCGCATCAGGAAATTGAACTGGTAGAGGGCGAATTCGATGGCAAGGTGCTGACCTGTCGCGCGCATCTGTGGCAATTTGATGCGGGCACCGGTCGGGGTGTTAATCCCACCGATGTATGTCTGGCAGAGTATCCCCTCAAATTGCAAGGTGAGGATATTTATGTGGATGTGGCGGGCGTCGCGCCGCTGCGAGCGCACAGTTGATGCGCTCGAATCAGTGGTTTGGCGATGGCGAACCAGCCGTAATTACCAGGGGTACGAAATGACAGAAATCAAAAATGCGCATCTCAATAACAAGGTAGGACCGGTCATGCGTGCGGGGGAAATAGCGCAGGCGGTGTGCGAGGCTGCCATTGAGGACAATCCTGGCAAGGATATTCAAATCGAGGACAAAGTCGCCTACGTCCGTATCCAGACAGACGACGAGCTAATTTTACGGCGAGAGACGCTGCAGGAAATGATTGGCCGCGACTTCGAAATGCGCGAACTGGAAATTAATTTGGCGTCTTTTTCCGGCAAGATTGAAGGCGATTCGGATCACGTGCGGTTTTATTTTACCCGGCACATGTAGTGCAACCAGACGGAAGGCAGCAGTCATGAACGAAAATACAGAGGTACTCAAACCCCTTAAAACCTGGTCCCATCTGGCGAAAAATCGGCGCAAACCAAGCGAGTACGAGGTGGTTTCCACTAATTTGCACACGCAGATGGGAGAGGGTAGCTGGCGTCACGAAATTGGTGACAACGTGCCGATGAGTCAATGGTACAAACGCTATCGGGCCGATGGTCTGCTACGGCACAGCGACTGGAATGCCTTTCGCGATCCAGACGAGCTGGTGTATCGCAGCTACAACTTGTTGCAGGACGGGCAAGAAACCTACGTGCGCGGCCTGTTTGACCAGTTTAACGAGCGTGGACACGATCAGATGCTGAGCGCTGACTGGGTGAAAACACTTGAGCAGTGTTACGCGCCTGCCCGGTACCTGTTTCACGGTGTACAGATGGCATCGGCCTATTTACACCAGATTGCACCCGCCAGCACGATTACCAACTGCGCCTGTTTTCAGGCGGGGGATTCGTTGCGCTGGCTGAGCCATACGGCCTATCGCACCCAGGAGCTTGCCGACGGCTGGAATACCCGGGGATTTACCTTTGGTATATCCGAACGGCAGGCGTGGGAGACCGGCCCGGCGTGGCAGGGCTTGCGCAAACTGATTGAAAACGCGCTGGCGAGTTACGACTGGGGCGAGAGTTTTTTTAGCGTCAGTTTGATTGCCAAGCCGATTATCAACGAGGTGGTGTTGGGTGGGTTGTCGCGTCTCGCTCGGGAAAATGACGATATGTTGCTCGACCTGCTCTGTCAGGCTCAGTTGCGCGACGCGGAGCGGCACTCGCGCTGGGCCAAAGCTGTGGTTGAAATGGCGTTGACCCAGCCCGGCAACCAGGAAGTGCTGGCGTCGTGGAAAGATAAATGGATGCCGCTGGCGACCGCTGCGGCGGAACAGTATGGCGACGCACTAAGTGCCGGTCTCGGCGAGCACGGGATGAAACAGGTCGCGGTATTGCATAACGATCTGGGTATTTAAATCCGGGCTTGCCACAAACGGACCGGCAGTCGACGGTGATTGTCGATGGGGAGAACAACGCATTATGAGTTATCAGGTAACCATTGAGCCCACCGGCGACATTATTACGGTGGGAGAGGGGCAAACTATCCTCGATGCGGCGCTGCGTCAGGGGGTGTGGTTGCCCTTTGCCTGCGGGCATGGAACCTGCGCTACCTGCAAGGTGCAGTTGCTGGAAGGTGAAGTTGATATCGGCATCGCGTCCTCCTTCGCCCTGATGGATGTGGAGCGGGAAGAAGGCAAAATACTGACGTGCTGCGCGATTCCGCATACCGACGTGACTATCGAAGCGGATATCGATGTGGATCCCGATTTTCTGGGGCTGCCGGTGCAGGATTTTACTGCCACCGTAATCACGCTGGAGCCGCTGTCGCCGACCATCAAAGGATTGGTTCTGCAGCTCGACCGGGATATGGATTTTCAGGCGGGTCAGTATATTAACCTTACCCTGCCCGGCATTGAGGGCTCCCGCGCGTTCTCCATTGCCAATCCGCCCAGCGAGAAGCGACTACTCGAACTGCACGTGCGACTGGTTCCCGGCGGGGCTGCCACGACCTTTGTTCACGAAACCCTGAAACAGGGTGACGTGCTGACGCTGTCGGGTCCCTACGGGCAATTTTTTGTGCGCAAATCCGACCCGGGCGACGTGGTTTTTATTGCCGGAGGTTCTGGCTTGTCGAGTCCGCAATCGATGGTGACGGATATGCTCGAACAGGGTGACACCCGTAACATTTACCTGTTTCAGGGGGCGCGCAATCTCGCCGAATTGTACCACCGCGAGCGGTTTGAGCAACTGGCGTCGCGGCACACTAATTTTACCTACATCCCGGCTCTCAACGAGCCCCTGCCGGAGGATAACTGGCAGGGTTTCAAGGGCTTTGTCCACGAGGCAGCGGTGGCGCATTTCGCCGGCAAGTTCGCTGGCCACAAGGCGTATCTGTGTGGTCCACCACCGATGATTGATGCTGCCATTACCGCGTTGATGCAGGGGCGCCTGTTCGAGCGGGATATTCATATGGAACGTTTTCTTACCGCCGCGGATGGTGCTGCAACAGCCCAGCGCAGCGCGCTATTCAAACGTATCTAGGACGGTGGACCAATTAACGCCGACTTGAAAAGTTTTCGAATAACGCTCCTCGACAGCGGTGAGAGCTACAGCTGCGGGGCTGAGAGCACGGTGCTCAAGGGTATGGAGCAGCTGGGCCGCAAGGGCATTCCGGTGGGTTGCCGGGGCGGTGGCTGTGGTATTTGCAAGATTGAGATCGTGCGC
>JBFIKF010000008.1:0-108049 GCA_041600415.1 Porticoccaceae bacterium
CTCTCGGGGTTTCACCCCGCCTACGCTACGCTGCGGCGCCCAACATTCGTGAACGAATGTTGTCGAACCCGGGTTCTCATCCCCAACCCCCCAAAATGCAAAAACCCTCACAACGGAGGGTTTTCTATTTGGCGGTGAGGGAGGGATTCGAACCCTCGAAGCCTTTCGACTTACACACTTTCCAGGCGTGCTCCTTCAACCGCTCGGACACCTCACCAAATTCGTCACCGGCGCTTCGGTCGATTACCTGACTGCCCGAAACCTGACCGTATTTATCGTTGATAACGGCGCATTTTAACGCTGGCCGCGAAGGGCGCACACTGTACACAAGAGACTGGTTAAAGGCAATTAGCGCCGCCGTGGGGGCGAGGTTGCGGACCGGGCGCATGGCGCGCAGGAGCTCACACCCAGTCGTTGAAATATTCCTCGGGGTTCAACTCAGGAGGCGACGGAGGTTCAGTTTTCATGGCGCCCAGATACAGGAACCCAACGATCGTTTCCCCTTCCGACAGTCCCAGTTCGCGCATCACCTGAGGGTGATAGGCAAAACCGCCGGTGCGCCACATGGCCCCGACACCCTGCGCGAAGGCCGCGTTAAGCATGTTCTGCGCGGCGGCACCGGCGGAAAGCAGCTGTTCAACCACGGGGATTTTGGGGTTGTCTCTGGGGCTGGAGATCACCGTAATGATCATGGGTGCGCGTCGCGGCCGCGCGGCAATTTTTTCTTTTTCCCGGTCCGTAAGTGGGCCGCTGTCCGCCTCAGTGGCCCGCACCAGCAGTTCGCCGAAGCGCGTCAATCCCTCCCCGGTAATGACCACGAATCTCCAGGGTCGCAACATGCCGTGGTCGGCAGCGCGCAACGCCGCTTTTTTTATGTTTTCAAGTACCTCGCCAGCAGGTGCGGGTTCACTTAGCACCCCCTGGGAAACGCGCGTGTGCAGTGCTGGTATAGCGTCCATCCTGTTTCCTTCAGTATCACCAGTTAAAGAATAGCGCAAGATAATCCGTCAACGACCGGTTGCCATCAAGAACTCGCTGCCCTAATGGGTCGTATTGATCTTCCCCCGCGTCCATCGACCACATCGATGTTTGTGGTAACGATATCGCAGGATTATGCGGTCTTTCCGGTTTATGTCCAAGCCCGTGGACTCTCCTGGCGTTACGGCCATGCAATTACGGCATAGCTACGCAAGTGCGCATGTGCTCCCGTCTCCCCGGGTTGGGGTACACTGTGCACTGGCGAAAACTAATAACGGCTCGATAACCAGTTCAATAACCAGAGTTGTGTAACCAGACCGGACGAAACGCCTGGCATGAAACGATTGATTATCTGCTGCGATGGCACCTGGGGCAGTGCGCGAGCTCACCACCCCACCCATGTCGCGCACATTGCCCGCGGGTTAGTGCCGTGCACGCCCGACGACATCCCGCAAATCGTTTTTTATACCCGTTACGATCATCCACCAACCGGTACACCCAGCACGGCGGAAACCTGGACGTTACTGGACAACGCTATTGTGGATAGTTACCGGTTTCTGGTGCACAACTATGCTGCTGGCGACGAAATTTATTTTTTTGGCGTTGGCCCCGGGGCCTATGTCGCGCGCAGTTGTATCGGGTTGTTGCGCAACGCCTGGTTGCTACGCAAAGAGCACGGGGAGTTAATCCCCACCGCCTACCATATCTACCGGACGCTGTGGGGAGCGGACGCTGACAACGCCATCAATTTTCGTGGCCCGCACTGTCAGCCAGTACGCGTTAAATTTCTGGGTGTGTGGGATACGTTGGGACCCCGCGGTATTCCTGAAAGCCTGACGACAACCGACAGCGGGCAGCGCCACGGTTTTCACGACGCAACCCTGAGCAGCATAGTCGACAACGCCTACCAGGCGCTGGCCATCGACCAACGAGGCACTCCCCTGGCACCGGCCATCTGGAAAACCCGCCCGGGACGCACGCGTACGGAACAATGCTGGTTCGCCGGCGATCACCACGATATCGGCGGCGGACACCGACAGGGCGCACTGGCTGCGCTCACCCTGCGCTGGATGACCGAAAAGGCCACCGCGTGCGGATTAGCGTTGGATAGTAATTATCCGGATGCCATCTACTCATCTGCGTCGGCAGCCGACCCAACGCAAACGGTGCACAATTCTTCTGTCGGCGGATTGCGCGGCCGCAGCTCTGAATTGCGGGCCATTGGCGTCACCAATCACGACGAAACCCTGCACACCAGCGCCGAACAACGGTTTTTAAATAGTACCGATTATCGCCCATCCAATTTACGGGCGTTTCTCAAACGGGACGAACAGATTCGTCTGCCGCTCTAACCTGAGTTGCACCCGGCTGCGCAATTAGTCGCGACAAACAGTGGCCACCGTCGCCACGACAGGTAAAATACCTGCCTTGCATCTTCTACAGGTATGACATCGTGAATGCTCCGACGCCCCCGCCCTTCACATTGATCAGGCGCCAAACGGTACCCTCTCTGAAACTGGAGGTCGAAGAATATCGGCACACCGTCACTGGCGCCCAGCACATTCATATCGCCGCGGACCATCCCGAGAATGTCTTTCTGGTGGCGCTGCGCACCGTGCCGGAAGACTCCCGGGGCGTCGCCCATATTCTCGAACACACCGCCTTGTGCGGCAGCGAAAAATACCCGGTGCGCGATCCCTTTTTCATGATGATTCGGCGCTCCCTGAACACCTTTATGAACGCGTTCACCAGTTCCGACTGGACCGCCTACCCCTTCGCCAGCCAGAACCGCAAGGATTTCGACAATCTACTGGACGTGTACCTGGACGCCGTATTCTTTTCTCGGCTCGACGAACTGGATTTTGCTCAGGAGGGGCATCGACTCGAATTCGCGGAACCTAACAACCCAGCTACGCCTCTCGTGTATAAAGGTGTTGTGTACAACGAAATGAAGGGCGCCATGAGTTCGGTGGCCTCGACGCTGTGGCACACATTATGTAACTACCTGTATCCAACCACCACTTACCACCACAACAGCGGTGGCGACCCGCAATGTATTCCCGATTTAACCTACCAGCAGCTCCTGCATTTTTACAAAACCCATTACCACCCGAGCAACGCTATTTTTATGACGTTTGGCGACATTCCAGCCCAGGAACACCAGACAAAATTTCAGGCGCGGGTACTCAGTCGTTATGACTTTCTCAATGAAACCATCGCCGTCCCCGATGAAAAGCGTTACTTCGCACCGGTACGCATCGAACAGTACTACCCGCTGGGTGCAGAAGGGGACAGCGAGCGCAAAACCCATGTGGTAGTCGCCTGGCTATTAGGTGCGGTTACTGACCTGCGCTCCCAGATGCAGGCCCATTTACTCAACAGCCTTTTGCTCGACCACAGCGCTTCGCCGCTCCTCAAAGCGCTGGAAACCACCGAGCTTGGCTCCTCGCCCTCGCCACTATGTGGCCTGGACGATTCGCAAAAAGAAATGTGCTTTGTGTGCGGCGTCGAAGGCAGCGAACCGGGTCACGCGGAGGCTGTGGAAGCACTGGTGCTCGCCGTTGTACAGGATGTCGCAGAGCAGGGAGTGCCACTGGAGCAGGTGCAAGCCTCCTTGCATCAACTGGAACTTCAGCAGCGGGAAATTGGTGGGGACGGTTACCCCTATGGCCTGCAACTGCTCTTGAGCGCACTGACCAACGCCACTCATCGGGGCGATCCGGTGGCGGCACTCGATCTGGAACCGGTGCTGGCGGGACTGCGCGAACAGATCAAGGATCCAGATTTTATCAAACAACTCGCCCGCGACCTGCTGCTGAACAACCCCCACCGGGTGCGTCTGACCCTGCGCCCGGATAAAGAGCTGAACCAGCGCCGTGAAGCCGCGGAGATCGCACACCTGACCGCGATCAAAGCAGCCCTCAGCGAACAACAGACGCAGGCTATCATTGAGCGCGCCGCACAGTTGGCGGAGCGTCAGACACGCCGCGATGACGAATCCATTCTGCCCAAAGTCGGTCTGGAAGATGTCTCTGCCACCATGGCCTACGCGGCTCCCGAAGGGGTGTCCGACACACCACTGCGGGTAACGCGGTACGGCGTCGGTACCAATGGTCTTGTCTACCAGCAACTGATTCTGCCCCTGCCCGCCCTCAGCCCCGCGCAACTTGATCTGTTGCCGATCTATACCACCTGTTTGACCGAACTCGGTGTGGGACAGCGAGACTATCTCGCCACCCAGGTGTGGCAATCCCGGGTCAGCGGCGGGCTGAATGCCTATGCCAGCGCCCACAGTGCACCGGACAGCGTCACCAGCGTCGACGCTCATCTGGTGTTATCTGGCAAGGGCCTGGTGGACCACCAACCAGCGTTGACCGAATTAATGGCGCAAACCTTGAGCGCGGTGCGTTTCGACGAGTTGCCGCGCCTCCGGGAACTGGTGGCGCAAACCCGCGCCCGCCGCGAAATGAGCGTAACCGGCAGCGGTCACCACCTGGCCATGAGCGCCGCCGCCAGCGGCGTAGGACCGGGGGCTATGCTCAGCCACCGCTGGGGAGGTCTGGAAGGTATTCGTCTTCTCAAACAACTCGACACCAGATTGAATGACAGCGCAGAGCTGGAGCGTATGGCCCAGTCGCTGCTCGAGATTCACCAGGCGGTGCTCGACATGTCCCGACAGTGTTTACTGGTGGCCGAGCAGGAACATCTATCTGCCTGTCAGTCCGCGATCCTGAGCGCCGTCCCTCAGCGTTCCGGCGCAGAATGCCCGGTATTCCGCCTGACCCAGGAGCCGCAGCAGGTCGCGCAACTGTGGAAAACCAACACCCAGGTGAACTTTTGCGCGCGGGCCTATGCCACGGTGCCAATGGATCATGTCGACGCCGCACCACTGAATGTGCTCGGCGGCTTTTTGCGCAACGGCTACCTGCACCGCGCCATTCGTGAACAGGGTGGCGCATACGGCGGCGGCGCGGGACAGGACAACGGCAGCGGCGCATTTCGGTTTTTTTCCTATCGCGATCCACGTCTGGAGGAAACCCTGCGGGATTTCGAACAGTCGCTGGATTGGTTGCACAACGAAAACCATCCCTGGCAGCAGGTCGAAGAAGCGATTCTCGGGGTCATTTCCGCCATCGACAAACCCGGGTCACCTGCGGGCGAAGCCAAACAGACTTTCCACGCCGAGCTATCTGGCCGCACCCGTGCCCGGCGCGAGCAGTTTCGTAAACGGGTCACCGAAGTCACTCTGGACGATCTGCAACGGGTGGCGCGCACCTATCTACGCAACGACCGGGCCAGCACCGCCGTCATCACCCACCCGGACCGAGTGGCGGGCCTTACTCATCTACAATTGCAGGTTTATGCGTTGTAAGCACACACCTTTAACGCCGGGATTTATTTGTGTTTGAAATTAGCATCAAACCCCGTTTTTGCGAAACCGATGCGCGGGGGCATATCAACAATACGGTGTTGCCAGTCTGGTTTGAACAGGGCAGAACCGAAGTGTTTCTCGACAACAATCCGCCCCACGGTATGCAGTACTGGCCGGTGATGATCGCGCGTATCGAAATCGACTATTTAGAACAAACTTTCTATCGCCCGGAAATAACCGTGCGTTCCGGTGTCGAAAAAATCAGCACCCGGTCCTTTATTTTTTACCAGCAAATATGGCAGGGCGAAAAAATGGTCGCCCGCGCCCGCAGCGTGATGGTCTATCTGGATATGCAAACCCAGCGATCCACCCCCATTCCCGAGAACATACGCCCCGCGCTAACCGCTCTGTTGGTTAGCCCCGGCGCCATACTGTAACCCCTGTTGCGGCCAGGTAACCACATGAGCGACCACGACAACCTTTTTTCCAGTCCCCTGGCCGCAATCACCGGATTTCGTTTTGACGCGGAAGTAGCTCGCGTATTTCCAGACATGATCAAGCGCTCGGTGCCGGGCTACGAAACCATCGTCGCCATGACAGGAACCCTGGCGGCACGCTACGCCCAACCCCACAGTGTTTGTTACGACCTCGGCTGTTCTCTGGGCGCTTCAACCATCGCGATGCGGCACCGGATCGCGGTTGCCGACTGTCGCATCATCGCCCTCGACAATGCGCCAGCCATGATCGAACGCTGTCGTGAAATGATTGCCAGCGATACCGCTCCGGTAGCCGTCGACTTTGTGTGTGGCGATATTCGCGACGTCGCAATTGAACGGGCCTCCATGGTGGTGCTGAATTTCACGCTGCAATTTTTGCCGGTCGCGGATCGCGCCCCGTTGCTGCAACGCATTTACCAGGGTTTATTACCCGGCGGCGTACTGGTTTTATCGGAGAAAATCGCCTTCCCGGATGCGGATTTCGACGCCTTGATGATCGAACTGCACCACGGTTTCAAGCGCGCCAACGGTTACAGCGAGCTGGAAATCAGCCAGAAACGCTCTGCCCTGGAAGACGTTCTGGTATCCGAAACACTCTTCACCCACACGCAACGCTTACGCGACCTGGGCTTTGAAAAAATCGATGTCTGGTTCCAGTGTTTCAACTTCGCCTCTCTGCTGGCGATTAAATGATTGATTACCAGCCCTTAATCGACGCCCTGCAAACCGGGCCCCTGTCTCGCTGGGCCCAGTTCTTGCCCACGCAGATCGCCCGCGGCCTCGACCCGGCTCGTTGGGGGGATCTGCCGCACTGGCAAGCGGTGCTGGCGGGTTTGCCGACTATAACCCCGTCGTCCATTGAGCTGAACGACAGAGTCCGCATTGGCTGCGCTGACGATTGCTCTCCAACCCAGCAACAACAACTTCGCGACCTGTTGCGGCAACTGCACCCCTGGCGCAAAGGTCCAGTTGAATTGTTTGGGTTGAGCATTGACACCGAATGGCGATCCGACTGGAAATGGGAACGTTTGCAAGCGTCTCTAGCCCCCCTGGCAAACCGACTGGTACTGGATGTGGGCTGTGGCAACGGTTACCACTGCTGGCGAATGTACGGCGCGGGCGCGCAGCGGGTGATCGGCATTGATCCATCGCCCCGCTATGTGCACCAGTTTTACGCTCTCAAACATTTTATTGGCCTGGTGCCGGTGGATGTACTACCGGTCGGGGTTGAAGCTATTCCGGAAGATTTACGCGGCTTTGACACGGTGTTTTCCATGGGCGTGCTCTACCACCGGCGCTCCCCCATGGATCACCTGATACAGTTGCGCGACTGTTTGCGCAGCGGTGGTCAACTGGTCCTGGAAACATTGGTGATCGACGGCAACGAAGGACACTGTCTGGTGCCTGAGGGACGCTACGGCAAGATGCGCAACGTGTGGTTTATTCCCTCACCGCCAACCCTGTTGAGCTGGATGCGCAAATGCGGGCTGCACAATCCCCGCGTGGTGGACGTAACAGCGACCACGGTGGCCGAACAACGCTCCACTGCGTGGATGACCTTTGATTCCCTGCAAACATTTCTCGATCCAGTAGACCCCAGTCGCACGGTTGAAGGGCATCCCGCCCCACAGCGGGCGGTGATTATTGCCGAAGCCTGAGGTTCAGAGCCTGAGGTTGAGAGCCTAAGGTTCATATGGCCCGGTGGGGCACAGCTCACCAGTTGAATTAAAATGGGGCTGCCAGTACAGTTGTCCCCGTTAAACTCATTTAAAAAATAGCGGCCAAAGGCCGCGCTGGCAGCCATAAGCCTCGCCATGGCAGGCCCCCGATAATTGCGTGTCCCTCCATGTCAGGGACACCTTTGCAACCCTGATACAGATAATGGAGTCCCTATGTTTTTCGCCGATCGTTTTGCCGAGATAGAACAAACCAAACCCAGCAACGTGGCCATCGTATTCAAGGGTCGGGAAATTACCTACGGAGAACTGATGCCGAAAGGCTGGCAGGTAGCCAATGGGTTGCTTGCACTGGGCGCGGAACGCCAGGAACGAATCGGCTATCTCGGTAAGAATTCCCCCAAATTTTTTGAAGTTTTTGTGGGTGCCTGCGCAAGCGGCTATGCGACGGCGGGCATTAACTGGCGCCTGGCTGCACCAGAAATTCTGGAAATTGTTAACTACACGGAAAATACCGTGCTGTTTGTCGGCAAGGAATTTTACAACACCGTAGAAAGTATTGAGGCCAGTTTCACCCGCGTGCGTCATATTATTGCTGTAGACGGCGGTCACGACCGCTGGCCAGATTTCGATCAGTGGCGGGATCAACAGCCCGCAAGACGGCCCCAGATAACCCTCGACCCCGACGACGATGTATTGCACCTTTACACCAGCGGCACAACCGGTCTACCCAAGGGCGTACAACTGACCAATCAGGGTTACGCCAATACTTTCAAGGCCTTTGTCGATAACGACATATGCAATGTCGATGAACACGCAGTATTTATCAATGTGATGCCGTTATTTCATATTGGCGGTATCAATTTTACCGTTTTTCCGCTGCTGTGTGGTGCGCGCTTTCATTTGCTGGTGGACTTCGAAACCGGCCCGGTACTGGATGTACTGACACAGGAAAAAGTCACCAATGCTCTGTTTGTGCCAGCCATGATTCAGATGCTGTTGCAGGATCCGACCGTACGTGGGCGCGATTACAGCCACCTGAAACTCATGTATTACGGCGCCTCCCCCATAGCCGAGGCCCTGCTGCTCGAAGCCGTTGATGTGTTCGGCTGTAATTTTATGCAGCTGTACGGCGCCACCGAAAATTACGGATTAATCACCAGGTTGGCCCCGGAGGATCACGCCGTCAGCCGCAATAAACTGCGTTCCTGCGGCAAGCCGGTCATGGGCGCCAGGGTGAAGATTGTCGATACCGATAACAACGAACTACCCCTCGGGGAGGTGGGCGAAATTCTGTTGCAGTGCGACTGGATTCTGAAGGGTTACTGGAAAAAACCCGACGCCACCGACGAAGTGAAAGATCGCGGCTGGTACCGCACCGGCGACGCCGCCTGCCTCGACGAGGAGGGTTTTGTCTATATCAAGGATCGGGTCAAGGACATGATTGTTACCGGTGGCGAAAACGTATTTCCGGCAGAGGTGGAAAACGCCCTGTACAGCCACCCCGACATCGCCGATGTGGCAGTGATCGGCGTGCCACACCCCACCTGGGGTGAAGCGATCAAAGCCATGGTGGTGCTCAAGCCCGGCGCAACCCTCGACGAAGCACAGATTATCGAGTATGCACACACGCGCATTGCGGGCTACAAAACCCCAAAATCCGTGGACTTTATTGACGAACTACCGCGCAACCCATCGGGGAAAATACTACGCCGGGAATTACGCGCCCCGTACTGGGCGGGACAGACCCGTATGGTGGGTTAAACCGGGCTTTTCCGGTGCCGAACTTGACTCCCCCAGGGCACTTGCCTATAGTACGCGGCCTCACGCACCCGTAGCTCAGTTGGATAGAGTACCTGGCTACGAACCAGGTGGTCGGGAGTTCGAATCTCTCCGGGTGCGCCATTCTCAAGAGCAAAAATTAAACCCGGTTTTCACCGGGTTTTTTACTTTTTTCAGTGAGCTAAAAGTAGCTTCGCAGCCACACCAAAACTGCCCGTTACTCAGCCGTTACCCCGAACATCTCGCGGTACATGACGCCAATCATCGCAACAAACATGGGGTAGGTCCAGATGATGCCGATTCCCAAGGGAATCGCGCTGATGATAAAAATTAATGTCATCACCAGATACAAAAAGAAAATTTTAAACCAGTGTCGGGTCACCGCCTTGCGCGACGTTTCCATGGCTTCCCAGGCCCCCAGATTTTTTTCCACGATTAGCGGAATGGTAAAGCCATAGGCTACGGTCAGATAAATACCGGGAATAATCAGCAATACAAAACCCAGCGCCATCAGTACAGTCATCAAAATACCGGCAATCACCAGGGGGACGAGATATGGGAAATAGCCAAATAACATCTGAAAGGAAACAGGTTGATCCACAGAACGTCGCACACCCATCATAAAAATACCCGCCATACAGGGGTACAACACAATGGTTATCAGTAATTGTGAGAGCATCGGCACCAGCATTGAGCCGCCCTCGCTCATGTGCCCCCCACCGAACACCAGGCCCAGCACAAAAGAAACCGCGAGCAGTCCCACAAACAACAGTATGGCACCGCCCCAGAACGGGCCCTTAAGGCCACTGGTCCGCGCCCAGGCTTCCTGAATTACAGCGCCGATCGTAAAATCGTAGTTGCCCGCAATGGCGCCTGCCAATGAGCCGCGACCCATTTCGTTGGATTGAGATACAGATGTATTGGTAGTTTCGTTATTCATGGCATGTCCCTTTATTATCGGTTAATTATTGGTGCGACGACGGGTAGTTCTCCATCCCCCGGGCATCGCATGGCATATATTAATATTATTGCTGCGGGTTTTATACCCCTCTCCATGTGATGTCTATTGCTGTGTGAATAGCCCAACACCGCGCCCATCTCAAAACCCCAGCAGGACGCGAGCAAAGTTTAAGATGGCGTGTATGAATGCTTCTGGAGGAATTATTTTGCGTTCCAGTAACGCTGCATTTCCAGATACAAAAAAGATGCACTCCAGGTAATCAACACCAGTCCCGTAAGTGATTCAATGCCCGTTAAGTAGCGCAGGTCGCCGTGGGGCGTGATATCGCCAAAGCCCAGCGTGGTGAACGTGGTAAACGAAAAATAACCGCAGTCCAGAAGACTGCCGTTAAAATTTCCCGTCAGACTGCCCCAATCCTCAGCGCGATGCATAAAATAATAGCCCAGCGCAAAAACCCAGACTTCCACGGCGTGGGCAATCAAGGCGCCGAATACACCGAGCACAATACGATAGCGATGCACTACTTTCATTTTCGGCATCAGAACGGTGAGGCGCAACAGGCATTCGTAGTGAATCATCACCACGATGGCGACGATCAAACTGTTAACCAGAAAAATCATTTATGGATTAATTTCCAAGGTGGCAGGTAAAGTTTGCTACGCTTAAATTTTAGTGAAATGCGCTAAATAACAGCGTCACTCGACAGATGTGACGCCCCAGCGTTACTGGCAATCAGGCCGTGCTTCTGTTTAACCTCGCCATAAAATGTCGTGCGTTGCGCGGGAACTCTTCCAGCAGCGCGAATCAACATTTCCATAGTGGCGGGGGTCATTTCCTGACCGTGTACCGCCCCTGCCGCACGGGAAATACTTTCATTCATCAGCGTTCCACCCAGGTCGTTGACCCCTGCCTGCAAGCACCCAGCGATGCCCTGCTCACCCATTTTTACCCAGGACACCTGAATATTCTGAATGACTGGGTGCAGTACCAACCTGGACACCGCGTGCATCAGCACCGTTTCGCGATAAGTAGGACCCCGCCGCGCCTTGCCGCGCCGGTACAAGGGTGCCTCCATATGCACAAACGGTAACGGCACAAACTCGGTAATACCGCCGCTGCGCTCCTGTAAATCGCGAATCCGCAGCAAATGCCTGGCCCACTGTTCAGCGCGATCAATATGGCCAAACATTATCGTGGCCGTGGTGCGAATGCCCGCACCGTGAGCCGCCTCCACCACGTCCAGCCACTGCTGCGTATCGAGTTTGTCGGGGCACAGTATCTGGCGTGCCTCGTCGTCGAGGATCTCGGCGGCCGTGCCCGGCAGACTGTTCAACCCGGCTTCCCGCAGACGCACCAGAAATTCTGTAACGGGCAGTCCCAGCGTAGCCGCACCCTGGAATACTTCCAGCGGCGAAAACGCGTGTATATGGATATCCGGCAGCACCGCGCGTACGCTGCGGCAGATGTCGAGATAGGTATTTCCGGTGTAGTCCGGGTGAATACCACCCTGCATACAGACTTCCGTCGCCCCCCGCTCCCAGGCTTCCCGCGCGCGGCTTACAATTTCCGCGGTATCGAGTAGATACGGTTTACCGCGCAGATGCTCACTGGTTTTGCCCTTCGAAAAAGCACAAAAGGTACAGGACAGCATGCACAAATTGGTGTAATTGATGTTGCGATTGACCACGTAGGCCACTGTGTCGCCGCTGATCTCGCGACGCAGTTGATCGGCGGCCTCACAGACTGCGGTGTAATCATTGCCCCGGGCCGTAAATAACCGCGCCACCGCCGTTTCATTTAGCCGCTCCCCCGCCCGAGCTCGCGCCAGGATGTTGCGAATATCTTGATTCACCGCTAACAGCGGGCTGGCCCAACCGATTTGCCGAACCGTTGGTGGCGGCGCCATGCCAGCGCCTGGAGACCAGGTGTCGCAGCGTGCAAAACCGTCGCTATCCATGCGTTGTAACACCGCGGTTGCCAACGTCGGAGTTTGCCAGCGGGAGTTGTCGCGGGCGTAACCGGGATATACCGCCAGCCTCTCCACCAGCAGCTTACCGGCAGCGGCGGTCTGCTCCGCAAGATTATCTAGCGCGGGCCAGGGTTTTTCAGGGTTGACAAAATCCGGGGTCAGCGGCGAGACACCACCCCAGTCGTTAATACCGGCATCGATCAGACGGGCCAGCACACCGACATTTAAATTGGGCGGCGTCTGAATATTCATATGGGGCCCGAAAATAATCCGCGCCACCGCGATAGTCCACAACAGCTCTTCAAGCGGCGCGTCGGGACTGGATGCCATTCTGGTGCCAGCCTTGGCGCGGAAATTCTGAATAATAATTTCCTGAACATGTCCGTAGCGATCATGCAGTTCCCGCAACGCCAGCAACGACTGCACCCGCTCCAGTCGAGTTTCACCAATGCCAATCAAAATGCCGCTGGTAAACGGTACCTGCGCTTTACCTGCGGCCTCCAGAGTCGCCAGTCGTACTGCTGGCACCTTATCTGGCGAACCGTAATGGGGCCCGCCCTTCTGACAGAGACGCGCGGACACCGATTCGAGCATCATCCCCTGGGATACAGAAACCTCGCGATTGGCGAGCAATTCTGCCTCGCTCATCACGCCGGGATTCAGATGCGGTAACAATCCGGTTTCCCTGAACACCAGTTGCGCCATCGCAACGAGATAGTGGTGAGTGCTCGCATAACCCATGGCCGCCAACGCCTCGCGGGCAGCGCGATAGCGCAATTCCGGTTTATCCCCCAGAGTAAACAACGCTTCGTTGCAACCCGCCTGAGCGCCGGCGCGAGCAATCGCCAATACCTGCTCAGCGCTCATGTAGGGCTGCTCTATTTTTTTTGGTGTTTGCGCAAACGTGCAGTAGTGGCAGACATCGCGACACAGTTGTGTCAGCGGAATAAATACTTTGCGAGAAAAACTGATAAGCGCGCCATGCCCCGCGTCCCGCAACACCGCCGCCTGCGTCATCAGCTCATCGAGATTGTCGTTATCGGCGAGGGCCAACGCCTGTTCCGCAAGTGGGCGGTTGACTGGCGCGTACCCCACAGGAGGTTGCAAAAAACTATTCACTGACTACTCCTGTATGGGCTGTGCACTTGTGGCAGAGTTCTGGCGCGCCCGATAGACATTTCCGGCCGCAACCTGAGTCGTGCCGCGATACCGCTGTCAAACAGATAACGCTGAGTAACGCTCGTCACCGGGCAGTGTAACAATTCCAGTAAATCACGCAGGGTATCAATATCGAGACTCAATTCCGGTGTGGTAACAATGAACGGTTCGATATCGACCGCGCGCGCGCTGGCGCAGTGGCGTCGAAAGCTGTCTGTACCAAATGCGGGCGCGATCACCTGAGGTGTGGACAGGGCAAGGGCATTGGTGCCTCCGTCCCGCGTTGCTGGCGACAGGGTAACACCCCGGTGTTTATCGTGGGCAACACATAATCGATCCACAATTTGGGACGTTACCAGGGGCACATCCGCGGGAATAATGACCGCACTCCCGACGCCTTCGCTGGCCAGCGTCCGCAACGCGTGGGTGGCCGCAGAACACAGATTACTGCCTGCCGGTTCCGGGATCACCCGCGCCCCGTATTTTTTGACAAGTGTTTTGACCCCGGGATCATTGGTAATGATCGCCAACCCCGCAACTTCAGCAGCGCCCGCGACCGCCCCCAGTACGTCCGCGAGCATACTGGACGCCAATCCGGCGCGTTCAACAGGCGCCAAAATATGCGCCAGACGTTGCTTGGCGTTGGCGAGATCCTTTACCGGGACAACTACCCACATAGCGATATGCTCAGTCCGTCTTAGATCAGATCAATCTACAACCGCCCACTGATTCAGCTAATAGCCGTAGATCAGGATAATACAGGGTTGCCCCGTGATTTTGCACTGCATCCCTCTGCAAACGAAAGTACCTTCCGTGCCAACGCTATCCGATCCTGTAACGTTACCATAATGGTTTGCGCCACCTGAACCCGCTCGACACAACGCGCAACCTGCTCGGCGAGGGCGGCGTCCTGGCAATCCACCACAAAGCCGTCGAGAATATCCCCATAGCGCTCAGCCACCGCCTGCGCGGAGACCTCCAGGTTCAGTTCAGCCATTATTTTAGCCGTGGGCCCTTTCACTGCGGCACCGCCGACCACAGGGGATACGGCGATTACGGGCGCGAGTGAAGTACGCAGCGCTTCCCGCACCCCGGTTAGCGCGAGAATCGGGTCGATACTGACGAAGGGGTTAGACGGACAGATAATCACTGCCGTCAGCTCATTTCCGGCCAGGGCCGCCATCAACCCGGGGTGAGGTGTGGCGGTGGCAATACCGGCGAAATTAAATTCGCTCACCCGCGGCTGACAGCGCTCGCGGACAAAGTAGTGCTGAAACGCCAATGTACCGATGTCAGTCGCCACCATGGTGGCTACCGGGTCGTTACTCATGGGCAATATCTGCGCGGCAATACCCAGTTTGCGAGCGATATCCCGGGTAATTGCATCAAGGCGTTCGCCGGCGTTCAGCCGTCGCGTACGCTCCAAATGCAGGGCAAGATCCTTGTCCCCGAGGTAAAACCAGTCCTCACCACCGAGGGCGGATAACGATGCCATGAAATTGCCGGTGTCCTCCGCTCTGCCCCAGCCAGCGTGCGGATTCACAATGTTGGCTAAGGTGTAGGTGACCGTGTCCAGGTCGGGGCAGATACGCAACCCCAGGTGATCGAAATCGTCAGCAGTATTCACCACCAGCGTAAGTTCATCTCCACCCAAGATATGGCTCAGTCCCAGCGCTAGCTTGGCGCCCCCCACACCACCACAGAGTGCCAGTACTCGCGCCGGGGATCTCATCGCTTAATCGCCTTCTGGAAACGTATGCTCATCGAAACAAATCTTGCTCTCGGGGCCGCAACAGGGCGGCGCCGTTGTTGTTACCAGCGGCACGTTGCTTTGACAAACTGAGCCCGCGCACCACCACCACCGGCTGTCCCTCGTCGCCCTCTCCCTGCACGATGGAGGCAGCGCTGGCCACCTGATCGGCAAGCGCCACTTCTGTCACTTCAAGGGTACGGCCAAACAGGTCTTGTTCTCCGCGCCGATCCAGCAGGGCCGGTAGTCCGGCGGTGCCAAGGGCCAGCCCCACCGTACCATTGCGCCAGGCCCGACCCACGCTGTCGTTGACGATAACCGCAACACGCGCTCCGGTTTGTGTTAATAACCGGTCGCGCAATTGCTCGGCGAAATCATCCGGGGACTCGGGCAATAGTAGTACTTTCTCGCTCTGATCATCCGTGCCCCGCGGCAAATTGGACGCGTCGATACCCGCATTTGCCATGACATAACCCAGCCGGTGTTCGACAATTAATACGCCTGGGCGGTGGCGAACTACCGCGTTGGACTCCCGCAAAATCAGCTCGACATGACGGGGGTCTTTGTGGACTTCCTCGGCCAACTGGAGCGCCCGCCGCGACGGCTCTATATCGCGTAAATCGATATACCGATTTTCAGCCTTGGACACCACTTTTTGCGCGACCACCAGCACATCGTCGTGGTGCAACGCCAACTGCTGGTCAGCCAGGCAATCGACAATCAACTGCGCCAGATCGGCGCCGGGCTCAACCAGGGGGAATTTTGCCAGTGCCAGTATCTGTAATTGGGTGACAGCCATTGAACAGGTAGCCCCGGAGAATCAACAAAATGATGGAAGTAGTGGTCTGTAAACTCTGTGAACTACGCCTGTTGCGTGCCGGTAATACGAAACCCCGCCCCATCGATCTTATAGCGCCGGTTCAGAGTTATCAGCACAGACGTCATGGCCTCGGCGACCACCGCATTGGCTATCGGTCCGGCGTGCCAGCCTTGCATACCCGCCGCCGCCGTGAGGGCGATTACCACAGCGCAGGCATCTTTGTCGTTGCCACACACCAGCACGTCGCATTCAGGGTCGTGGTGCAGGTCGTTAAGATGAGCCGCCGCCACGTTTTGATAAGCCGATACGACACGCACTTCGTCGCCCAGGTAAGTCTGCGCGCGGACTCCGGCACAACCACCCTCGGGCAACTGTACAGTACCCACTTTGGGCGGCACCAGGGGTACCGTAACGTCCACCAAAATTTTGTTCTGCACCGCAGCACGAATAGATTCCAGGGTGCTTTGATGATTGGCAAAGGGTACCGTCATCACCACCACATCCGCGGCCATAGCAGCATCTTCGTTCGTCATGCCACGCACAGAGTGAGCGGGCTTGCGAGCATTTAGTTCGGTTGCCATCCCCTGGGCTTTTTCCAGGGTGCGGGAACCGATGATTACTTCGTACCCGGCCATCACCCAGCGCAGCGCCAGGCCTCCGCCCAGATCACCGGTACCGCCCAGCACCGCTATACGTGGAAGCTTCTCACTGTCACTCATTGAATAATTCCTCAATTAAAATGTTACTTTCAACAGCCGTGATCACCGACTACCGTGATCACCGACTACAGTGCAACCTGGGTGTTTCCGAGCGCCGCCACCGGCGCTCCACCTGAACATTTTTCCTATAGATTTCGACTCAACGACATATTATTTACAACGCGCTTTTAACTCGGGCATCACTTCCCTGGCGAACAACTCGAGGCTGTTGCGGGTGCGCGTCGGATCCATACCTGGCAGAGACATCATCAGCGTCAAATGAGTGCCTGGTGACTCCGCGTGGCAGGCGATCAGTTCCGCGAGCACACTTTGTGGGTCACCGACTATTGCCGACCGGCCAAAACTCTCGCAATATTGCGTCGCGCGTAATTCGTCCGGCGAGGGCACATTAGCCTCTGCGACGCCATCACCGGTTTGATCACCGGACTCATCTGCCCAGACCTGATATTCACTCATCACATGATGTAAAGGTTGGGCGCAGTCATCCCAGGCGCGATCTTTGGTCTCAGCTACATAACACATTAACAGGTGCGTCACGTTGAACTCGCGCGAATCCCGACCATGTCGCTTAAGCGCTTCAATATACTTGAGTCGATGTTCAACCGCGCCTACGGAGGCGAGGTGACAACCGAGGCGCGCTGCGCGCTCCAGTGCCTTATCGCCCCGCGCGCCAACCCATACAGGGAAGGGGTTTTGCACCGGTGGAGGAAATATTTGTACGTCCGTAAATTTGTTGAAACGTCCATCAAGGGTAACCTTTTCACCGGCCAGCAGGCGCTGCACAATGGGCAAGCCCTCGGACAGACGAGCGCCCCGTTCAGACGATGAAATACCCATCCCGGTAAATTCGCCGGGCCGATAACCAAGTCCGACGCCAAGGTCAAACCGTCCATTAGAAATAACATCCACCGTCGCTGCGTCTTCAGCTACCAGTACCGGGTTGTGTAGCGGTAACAGCAACACAAAACTACCAATGCGAATCCTCGAAGTACGCGCCGCAATGGCGGCGGCAATAGGCATCAGGGAAGGTGAGTAACCGTCTTCCACAAAATGGTGCTCGCTAAGCCAGACATGGTCATAGCCTAATTCCTCAGCCGCAACAATGTGGTCCAGCTCCTGCCGATAAATGTCAACCCAGGGCGCGCGATTAAACGGCGGGTTGCGAAACGTAAACAAGATACCAATATCCAGCATTATTTTGCCCAGGCAAAGTTTTTTTAATGTGGTTCGACAAGATAAACCGCCGCTGGTCTAAATACAACGTCCGGATACAACGTCCAGGTTGGTTGACAAAATGGCGGAGTTTCCCTGGTACGCGCTCTGACTACGCTGGACATCCCAACTCCATTAGGTAAATGCCCCAAGTTTTGCTATTGTTTCGTTTATTGTCAGCCTGCTAGAACTCCGCGACAGGAGACTCATTTAATCCATTTTGAACACGAACTTACTTTATTTGCGAGGAGCTATCCGCTATGAAACTCGGCATCACCACCGGTTATTCCGGCAATACTGTCAAAATCGACCTGGAGTTAATCAAACACGCGGAAAAACTGGGTTACGATTCCGTATGGACCGCTGAAGCCTACGGTGCGGATGCCATCACCACCGCCACCTGGATTCTCGCTCACACCACCACCATAAAAGCCGGAACATCCATTATGCAGATGCCGGCCCGCTCTCCAGCCATGGCCGCCATGACCGCCATGTCTCTCGCCCAATTGTCGGGTAATCGTTTTATTGCGGGCCTCGGTGCATCGGGCCCACAGGTGGTGGAAGGTTGGCACGGTGTACCCTACGGTCGACCCGTTACGCGACTCAAAGAATATATTACGATTATGAAGATGATCTTTGCCCGTCAGGGCCCGGTCGTCTTTGATGGTAAGGAATACCAACTCCCTTACACCGGTGCTGGTGCTACAGGACTGGGTAAACCGCTAAAAAGTATTCTGCATTGCACACAGCCAATTCCGATATACACCGCCAACATTACCCCGGCCGGTGTGCAGGCGGCCGCTGAAGTCGCGGATGGATTTTTCCCGGTGTGGATGGACCCCGACCGCTACGATGTGTTCACAGAGCCACTACAAAAAGGGTTTGCAGCAGCTGGGAACAAATCGCTGGAAAACTTTGATGTCGCGCCGTTTGTCACGGTCAGCATGGGCGACGATATTGAAAAATGCATGCGCCCGTTAAAAGCCAACTTCGCGCTTTATATCGGCGGCATGGGCGCACGCGCCAAAAATTTTTACAATGACTACGCCAAACGCCTTGGTTACGAAGCCGAAGCCGTAAAAATTCAGGATCTGTACCTTGACGGCAAAAAGGAAGAGGCCGCTGCCGCTGTACCCGACGCGCTGGTGGACGCCTGCCATCTGGTTGGTCCCGCAGACCGTATTCGTGACCGGTTGCAACGGTGGGCGGAAGCCGGCGGGCGCGGACAGGTTTCCAGCATGCTACTGGGGGGCACCAACAAACAATCACTTGAGGTTATCGCAAACTTTTTCTTATAAAATATAACCGTAAAACTCGCGGCCCTTAGAAAGCCGTGTCGCGCGCGAAAAAACGTTACCGCCTATACTGTCGACGCAGCACTTGACTTCTGGTGAGCTTGAAAAAAATCTATGAATTCTTGCTCGGCTAATGGCCGGGAAAAATAATAACCTTGAATACGATCGCATTGCATTTCAGTCAATAACGCCAGGGTCCTTTCGTCTTCAACTCCTTCTGCCGTGACATCAAGGCCTAGGCTGTGGGCCATTTTGATGGTCGACGCAACAATTATTTGATCTTCTTCGTTCGTGGCAATATCCGATATAAACATCCTGTCTATTTTTACTTCCGTCACGGGCAGCTTCCGTATGTAACTCATTGAAGAATATCCTGAGCCATAGTCGTCTATAGACAGCCCAAACCCCATGTCATGTAGCGCATTAAGGGTGTTTAGCGACGACCCTGGCCGCGACATTTCGTGAGTTTCAGTCACCTCGAGATAAATCTTCGCCGGGTTAATGGCATATTTGTCCAACAACTCCTCAACCTGGTCGATAAAACCCCCGTATTGAATATCTTTGACTGACAGATTCACCGCTATGGACAGGTCGATACCTTGAGATTGCCAACGCAATAATTTTTCCATAACCGTATCCAACGCCCACAGGGTAAGATGGTTTATATTGCCTGTGCGTTCGGCCATTTGAATAAATTCACCGGGCAATACTAATCCTTGCTTGGGGTGATTCCAGCGCACCAACGCTTCGCAACCGACAATACGTTGAGTTTTAATATCCAGCTTCGGTTGATAATGGAACAGGAATTGCCCCTCCCTGATGCCAAGGCGGAATTCTCTCATCAGGGCCAACAACTCCGGTTTGTAGGGATCATACCCCTGATCGTAAATCGCGTAACGGAGTGGGTTATGGCGTGCTTCATCGAGGGCGGTCTCTGCTTTCCGCAAGATAGAGCGATGGTCTACCCCATGGTCAGGATATGTAGCCAACCCCATGTACACGGTAACACCTATATCTGTGGCCCCAGCGGTAAAAGGCACATCCATACTGCCAAGCACGCGCGTTACTACCTTCTTTATCACCGCTTCATCCGCGTTAACCAAAACCACCACAAACGACTTCCCGGTTAATCGCGCTTTAAAATCTCCTTTTTTTGTTACCGATTTCAGGCGCTGTGAAAATTCCTCAATCACATCGTCACCAACTTCGTGTCCAAGCGTATTATTAATATCGGAAAAATGTGCAATATTCATGACCATAACGGAAAACCGCTGATGTTCGCTGATAAGCTGATCGAGAAAGGTTCCCAAATATTTTCGATTAGGTAATCCAGTTGCTACATCGTGCAACAGTTGATGGGCAGACAGTTCGGCCCGAGCGCGAATATTTTCCATCATGCTGTTCATCGCGTTGCCCAGGCGACTGATCTCATCGCTCCCGCGCACAACAACCGGTGCCGTGTAGTCGCCGGCACCTATCCGAGCCACCGCAGTATCCACATCACGCAACGGTGTGGTTATGGATCGCGATATGTAGAAGCAACCGAAAACTGTCAGCACCAGTCCCATCACGGCCAGCACCATCATAAATGAAAAGAGCGGTTGGTAGATGGCCAGCGCCCGGCTCATGGAAAAATAGGATGCCCCTACAACTGCACGGCCGTTTGCGAGCTCGTAAAATTTTTGCACTTCACCAACTATTTCTTCACCCAGACTATGGGGTTTGGATGCAGAGCCATCGACACTTGGGCTGCTTCCCCAAATGGTCAGTAATTTGAGGAACTTGTCCGTATCCGGTTCATCTACCGTTGCGGCAGGTATCACCCAGGAACCGTCGGCGGTGCCGGCCGCCAGGGCTATCTCCACCGGTAACTGAGACTGCTCACGGATGGATCGTAAGTCGTCGTCCATCACTGGACGCCCAACGCCAACCCAAACCCACACGTTTTGCAATTCCATTGGCAGAAAAACCATTTGCACCAAACGGCCTCGATCCATCACGAAACCACCCGCTGCGCCGCGAACCTTGTTTCCTTGCAATAAAAATAATAAATCGAATATATATTGCGGATCCATGACGGACTGCCCACCTTCGATGTCACGACTTTCGTTACTCTCGTAAATAATTTTTTGTCTCTTAGAAATAATTACTACTCGATCGTCAGCCGGCATAAATTCACTTGATAAAATATATTTATCAAGTGAATTTTTTTTATTAGCCATTAATGCTCGCCTGAAATCAGGATCATTAATCAGCAAAAAATTCCTGTCAATTAACTCGCTTTCCTGATTCTTCACCCAATAGTTTATATTTTTCTTCGATTCGACTAACAGGTCTGCACTACGGCCTTCAAAATAATTTCTGGTTGCGGTGTATACAGCCACAAACGTCAACACCTGAATACTCAGGAAAAGTGCTATAAAAAATACTTCGAGCTTTGTTTGAAAGCTTAGCGCGCGAATCTTCGCAACTAATTCTCCAGGTAATTTATACATATCTGGTAACTTACCACCCCGCTACGCCCGTTAATTGTGCGATCAGCTCATGCGTCCTGGGAAAACTATCAATATTGTACCTTTCAAATTGTAGCGCAAAATCTAATGACGAATGGCGCACCGGTCGGATCACGGGTCCGCTGATCTGACCTTCTTATCACAGGGCTGCTTGGCCGACACCACCTGCATCAACAATGTCGACTTCGCGCATCCTTTATATCCACTGAGCAAAGACTACCAACTAATCGGACTTTTGCGATGTGCAACAAGATAATCATTTGTTTTTGAAAAAGGTTTACTGCCAAAAAATCCCCGATAGGCCGCAAGGGGCGAAGGATGTGGCGCTTGTAACACTAGATGTCTGGAACGATCAATGCTGCCGCCTTTACGTTGTGCATAACTACCCCACAAAATAAAAACCAGGTTGTCGCGCTGCTCGTTGAGCGCGCTGATTACGCAATCGGTAAATGTTTCCCAGCCGCGATTCTGATGCGATCCGGCCTTTGAGTGCTCAACGGTTAACGTGGCGTTTAACAGTAATACCCCCTGTTCGGCCCAGCGGGTTAAACAACCATGCTGGGGAACGGTAACCGCCAGATCATCCTGCAGTTCCTTATAAATATTCTGGAGCGACGGCGGAATCGAAACACCCTGCGGAACAGAAAAACACAACCCGTGCGCCTGCCCAGGCCCGTGATAGGGGTCTTGCCCGATGATTACAACTTTTACCGCGTCAAACGGGGTGGTATCAAATGCGGCAAACCAGCGGGAAGTCTCGGGATAGATTATTTTTTTTTGAATCTTTTCGGAGGCTAAGAACGCGCGCAGCTGCTCCATATAGGGCTTTTCAAATTCATCGCCCAGAACCTGCAACCAGGACGGATGTAATTTTACTGAACGCTTATTTGCCACAATAATTTATATCGTAGAAGGCGTTTCAATGCGCATATGGGGAAATAACAGTACGTCCCGGATGGATGGCGAATCGGTTAGCAACATGACCAGGCGATCGATACCAATTCCCTCACCAGCCGTCGGCGGCATCCCATATTCCAGCGCACGAATATAATCAGCATCGTAGTGCATGGCTTCGTTATCCCCCGCTTCTTTTTCCCTGGCCTGAGCCATAAAGCGCTCCGCCTGGTCCTCCGCATCATTTAACTCGGAAAACCCATTGGCTATTTCCCGGCCACCGACAAAAAGTTCAAAGCGATCCGTTACTTCAGGATGATCATCGTTGCGCCGCGCTAACGGCGAAACTTCCGTGGGATATGCAGTAATAAATGTTGGACTTTCCAGGCGATGCTCTACGGTTTTTTCAAAAATTTCGATCTGTACCTTGCCCAATCCCCACGACGGCTGCAATGGAATGGCCAATTTTTCCGCCACTCCACGGGCCCGGTCAAGTTGACCTATATCATCGGCATTTAGCTGCGGATTAAATTTGAGTATCGCATCAAACACCGACAATCGCGCAAATGGTTGTGCAAAATCATAATCCTGGCCCTGGTAGGTTACCGTGCTTCCGCCGAGCACCTCGCTACAAAGCGCGCGCAACATGATTTCTGTCAGCTGCATCAAATCCTGATAATCGGCATACGCCTGATAAAATTCCAGCATAGTGAATTCAGGGTTATGCCGTGGTGACAAGCCCTCGTTGCGAAAACTACGGTTGATTTCAAATACCCGCTCAAAACCACCCACTACAAGGCGCTTAAGATACAGCTCGGGCGCGACCCGTAGATACATCTGCTGGTCCAGACTATGATGATGGGTTACGAATGGTCGCGCAGTCGCCCCACCAGGAATAACCTGCATCATTGGAGTTTCCACTTCCATAAAATCATGCTGCACCAGAAAGTGGCGAACAAAATCGATGATTTTTGATCGTTGTTGAAAAACTCTGCGAGAACGTTCGTTGACGATCAAATCAACATAGCGCTGCCGATATCGAGTCTCCTGATCGGCAAGTCCATGATATTTTTCAGGCAGAGGGCGCAGGGATTTGGTTAACAATTCGTACCGTTCAAGATTGATATAAAGGTCGCCTTTACCCGACTTGTGCAGCACGCCCTCCACGCCCACCAGATCGCCAACGTCCCACTGACCCCAAGTGTCCTTGATAATTTTTTGGGCAGACTTATCCGCGTATAGTTGCACGCGCCCCGACACATCCTGAAGCACCATGAACGGCCCGCGCCGGGCCATAATTCGACCGGCAACACTAACCCGGTGGGCGAGCCTCTCCAATTCTTCCTTACTTTTTTCGCCATAGCTTGCCTGCAAACTGGACGCGAAATCGGAGCGGCGAAACTGGTTGGGGAAAGCATTACCCTGCGCTCGGATGGCCGCCAACTTACTGCGGCGCTCCGCTATCAGCTGGTTTTCATCGTGTGGCTTTTGATCCTGATTATTCATTGTCTCTTACCCAATTTCCCATTTTTTTAAGGCCAATTTTATACGCGATCGTAGTGCCGTCGCGTTCTACAATCCAGCTTTAAGACTGGCTTCGAGAAAAGGATCAAGATCCCCATCCAATACCTTTTGAGTATTTCGGGTCTCCACGCCGGTACGCAAATCCTTGATCCGTGCATCGTCCAGTACGTAGGAGCGTATCTGGCTACCCCAACCAATGTCAGATTTACTGTCTTCCACGGCCTGCTGAGACTGGCTACGCTTGAGCATCTCCATTTCGTATAGCTTGGCCCGCAGCATTTTCCAGCAGTTATCTCGATTCTGGTGCTGGGAGCGTTGATTCTGACATTGCACCACAATTCCGGTTTTTAAATGGGTCAAACGCACGGCCGAATCGGTTTTGTTGACGTGCTGACCACCGGCACCACTGGCCCGATAGGTGTCTTCCCGCACATCGGCTTTGCTGACTTCGATATCGATATCATCGTCCACTTCCGGCGACACGAACACCGCCGCGAAGGAAGTATGGCGGCGATTGCCGGAATCGAAAGGCGATTTGCGCACGAGGCGATGTACGCCTGTCTCCGTACGCAACCAGCCGAACGCGTACTCACCCTGAAAGTGCACCGTAGCACTTTTTATCCCCGCCACCTCGCCGGGAGAGACTTCCACCAGCTCGGTGGTAAATCCGCTTTCGTCGCCCCAGCGCAAATACATGCGCAACAGCATTTCCGCCCAGTCCTGGGCTTCGGTGCCGCCCGATCCGGCCTGAATATCCAGATAGGCATTATTGGAGTCCACCTCCCCGGAAAACATGCGACGAAATTCCAGTTGTTCCAGCCGCACGGTCAACTCAGCAATGTCTTTTTCCAAATCCGCAAGGGCATCCGCGTCCTGATCCTCGGCAATCATGGACAGTAATTCACGTGCATCCGTCACGCCGGCATTGAGGGTTTCCAGGGTAACGACCACGGTTTCAAGGGCTGCACGCTCGCGTCCCAGCTGTTGTGCCCGTTCGGGATTTTCCCATACATCGGGTACTGCGAGTTCGAGCTCTACTTCGTTGAGTCGTTCTTTTTTGAGATCGTAGTCAAAGATACCCCCTGAGCACGTCGGTGCGCGCCTGCAGATCGTCGAGCGTATTTTTGATCGGATTGATTTCCAGCATGGGAAGTACGGTACGGGTAAGAGTAAGCGGCGAATTCTAGCCCATTCCCGTTACCCAGGCCATGTGCGCTAACAAAAAATTGGCAAGGACCAAACCAACGCTACGAGGACGCGCACCTTGCTTGGCGGCCTGCGATAAGCAAGTAGCCCGCCCTGCATTGCGCGGCAGGAAGCCATGCCGGTTATGGCAATGGCGGCGCCAGCTGAATAGCAGGGTTCAGCACAGGGCCCAGGTCGATGCTGCCAAGATCGCCAGCGAGGGGCCCGGCACCGGTAATACCCAGCGTCTCAATATCCAGCCCAAACGTCTGAAATCCACCGCCGAAAGACTGGTTGCCAACACCTGTTTGCGCCGCAAAGGATCCCACACCATCGACTATGCTACCGGCACTTCCAACAGCACCCCCGGCACCCATTCCGGAACCGCTGCCAAAGCCAATGGTGCGACTCGACAAAAATCCATCTTCCACAGGAGTGCCGCTATCTTCTTCCGCCATGGCCAGGGTAATGGCGTTTAATGCCAAAGCTATTCCCACTATCTTCATCAATATTCTAATCCCACTCATACATTTAACCTCGCTGTTACAGCTTATGCCAGTGCCGCCTGTGCGCGCGCACAGTACGTTTAATAATTAAAATTGATGCCCACCGCCATCACGTGATTGTCGTAATCGGTAGCAGAAATATTTGATCGGTTGTCCTTGAACGCATAGGAGCCGCTTAAATACCACTGGCGACTCAAACGCCGAGTCGCCTCCACAAAATAGGTATCGGTCTTTGTTTCGAAATCGGCTGTAGTAGCGAAATCCCTTTGCGTATACGTATAACCGCCATTGATAAAGGTATTTGCCAGCACCTGGTAGCCCAACAGTACGCCGACGCTGGTACCGGTGTAGCTAAAATAATCGAGATCTGCATCGGCATCTTCGATATCACCCACCAATTTGACCCACAATTGCGGGGTCAGCTGATTTTTTATTTCCACAGTGGAACCAACCGAATCTGTGTCGCGGGCGCTCTGCTCTGCCTGCCGCTCTCCACCCCTGACGCTGATTTGTCCAGACCAGGTGGTATTTAACTGCCGATACAGGCCTCCAGAGAGAATAAGAGCGGAATTATCCAGAATATCGTAGCGATCATAGTGGTTGGAGATCGCGCCAACCTGACCGACAAAATACGTAGTTTTTGCCGGGTCCAGCGCCGTATAGTACACCAGCGACGCCGCCGCACTCACAAACCGGTCGGCCTCTTCATCGGCAGTCCTGGCCACGCCGTTGACGTTGCTATCGTAGCCAGTTCTCACGCCCGCGTTAAAGGCCACTTCCGCCTGAGCAGAGCCGACTGCGATACCAGTCAACAATAGTATCGACAGCATATTCTTATTTCTGTGTTTTCGCTGGGGCAGTTGTCGCAGACTACACATCAAACTATTTCCTTTATTTTTAAACAATTTTTTAGCGACTGTGTATCCAGCGGCACACCGCGCAATGTTTCCTCCACCAATCCCAGTCATATTACAGCGCTGGCAAATCTGGGCCGGATAAGTTGTTGAGCGGTAAATCACCAAGTCCGCCCCCCGGCAATCCGCCTGGCATAGATCCACCTGGCATAGATCCACCTGGCATAGACATGCCTCCTGGAACGCCAATGCCCGGCCCCCCCGGGAGTCCTGACCCTGGCGCGGTCGGCAGGCCGCGGCCACCGGGTAACAACTCGGGCATTCGGTCGCGTAGCGTCCCAGGTACAGCTTCAGTTGCAGGCATGGGGCTGGCGAGTAATTTCTGTTGTGCCGAAAGAATATCCGGGATCGAGAACCCCTGGCGCAATTGGTCGGCCACCTGAAACTGCAACTGTTGCATCTGCGCAACAGACAGCCCCTGTGCCAGACTGGTTTCTACCAGCGCCAACGCCTGCTCCTGGGACGCGCCGTTTAGTAATAGTGTTTCGAGTAATTGCGCCGCAAGTATCAATTGCGCACCACTATCCGCCACAAAGGGATGCGGCATATGCTGAGCCAACCCGGCCAGGGGATTGCCCATGGCGTAGCGTCGCGCCAACACCGTACCGAGATTGATCAATGTTTCCCGCTCATTAGCATTCGCTACAGTTAACCCCGATTGCTGCAGATTCGCTAACTCCGCGGCCTGCACACGCAACGCCTGGGTCCAGGTGTCTGCCACTGCGAGAATAACGTCCGCAGGAACCCGTTTAGCCATACCTTCCAGTATTTTTCCGCGCACCAGCCCCTCCGGTATATCGGCGACCAGTAACATCGACGTTTTTTCAATAAAATGGCCCGTCGCATCGGCGGTATACCTGCGCGCTAACGCCAGATCGAGCAGCGCCTCTAATTGCTGCGCATCCGCACCGGCTCGCAACGCTGCCGTAGTGATCTGCACTAGCCTCGCCTGTTCCGCGGGCTTGCTTTCGACAGCATTGCCAAAGCGCGCAATTTGCTCCGCAAGCTGCGTGGGCATTTCCTGTGCGCCCAGTGCTCCCGCGACTGCCCAAAGCCACAACGCCCAACCGCTGATCCATAAACGCTTCATAACTTTCGTGTCCTTGCCGTTCATCTACAGAACCGAAACAACTGCGTTGCGCCGACCGAAATCATCGCTGACGTGTTGTTCCGCCCGCGGATCTGTCACGATCGTTTGATCGTCAATCAAAAACGCATACTGGTAACGCCCTGTGGGTAATGGCAAATCCGTTACCCAATTACCGTCCACCTGCCTGCGCAGTGGAATTTCCTGCACACTGCCCCAGCCGTTAAAATCGCCAATCAATGAGACTGTAGCCGCCTGCGGTGCATACAGACTGAAGTGCGCGCGCCCAGCCTGCTGTAGCCCTACGGTTTGTACACCCGCGAACGGAGTTGCCGAGTAGTCAATGGTGGAGGGGGCCGTAAGTGGATTACTGCCAACCATAACAACTACCAGCAGTGCAACGAGAGAGAATGCGCCTGCCTGCCAACCGAGCAGCGGATGGTTTTCCAGCCACATCACCAGGCGGCGGCGTAAACCGGGTCGACAGGGCGCTATCCGGGATAGAATCTGCGCCGCAAAAGTGTGTGGCACCACGATGTCGGGCATAGTCGCCAGCTGCTCCGTGCTGCGACTCAGCGCCGTTAACTCCGCCAGTTGCTCTTCATTCAGCGCCGCGACAAAATCCGCGCGCTGTGCGGGGGACATATCCCCTTCGAGGTAATCAAGCAGGGCTTCATCCCATGTGTCTTTCACGCTATGCCCTCCTCGCAGGCCTGCCGAAACATTTTTCTGGCGCGAAAAGCGCGTATTTTGGCGTTTTCCACGGTTATTCCCAGTATTCGCGCTATGTCTTCGTTGCCATAGCCTTCTATGTGTTTGAGCACCAGTAGCTCCCGGTACTGCTGCGGCAGTGTTGACAAAAGATCACGCACACGCTGCCGCGTCTGACTGTCTTCCGCTTGTCGCTGCGGATTCTCGCTCTCCGCTGCCGCAAGTACGTCCCCGTAATCGTCCAGATTGTCGTGGATATCCTGAGCGCTGCGCCGACGCAGCACATCGCGGCTTCTGTTCAGGGCAATCTGACACAGCCATGTAGAAAACTTGCTGCGACCAGAGAATTGCGCGAGTTTTTCATAGGCGCTGATAAACGCCTCCTGACACACTTCTTCGCACATCGCATAATTACCCAGCAGGCGATAGACCACGTTAAACACGGTTTGCTGATAGCGCTCCACCAACGCGCCATAGGCCTGTTTTTCACCACTCAGACACGCCGCGACAATTTCCTGATCAGACAGATGACGCCACGTACTCAAAGAGTATTCCTTATAATCAATCGCTAATACTTGTTGTGTAAGACGCAGGACAACGTTAAAAAGTTACGGAATATACAAAATATTATTGCCCCCACCGTAGTCGTCTGACTCGATCGGCCGCAGGTTATCGGTACGGTATTCCTGATCGTCAACCAGGTAGACATAGCTGATGCGTCGACTCGGCCCCGGAACAACCATTACCAGACGCCAGGTGCCAGCGCTATCCGGCCCGGTAAGCGCAATACCCGGGGGTGCCCAGCCAATGAAATCGCCCAGTAACGCGACGCTACGAGCCTCGGGCGCCAGCAACTCGAAATGTACCTGTCGATCACCACCTGCCGCTAACGGTGCGCGCTGTGACACGCAGCCGCTGGCTACCATAAGGAATACCATGGCGATCAGTTTGCGGGTAATAGCCACGCTTCTGGATGGGTTCACAGATAACTAATCATTGTGCTTGCTCGCCATTTGCACAGCTGCCACCTGCCAGGCCCAGCAGGACCCAAGGGCTCCTGCCAACATGCACTGGCGGATTTCTGGCAGTGCGAACCAATAGTGAATTTCCACTGCGATTATACTCGGCAGAGAGTTTCATTCACCCCCATCGATTCCAAAAATTGAAGATGCCGATCGCAATTCATCAAATTAAGTGTAACCAAAACCACTACACCCGCGTCTCACAACAGGAACATAAAACCTGGAGAACGGTTATGCAAAATCAATTCAACAAATTGTTACTGGCTACTGTTATCGGCGCATCCCTCGTTACCACTGCGTACGGCGCCGCCGAAGGGAGCGCTACGATGGTACTCGAACAACGCACCGATGCGACCGCAGAACAGGCACTACAGGGTTCGCCAAGCATGCCTCTGACAACTGACCAAACGCTTGGCACTGTCGCTGCGGCAAGCGCTCAGGCCACACAACATATTAATACCGCGACCCGAGCGGCGGGCACCCTGCAACAAGCGCTAACCACCAGCCTGGACGCAGCCGATTTTAATACATCTGCGACGGGGAGTGTCGCCCTGATGGCGGCAAGTGAACTATCCGGTGAAAGTGGTAATGCGCAACAGCAAATACTAGCTGGCGCTACCAGCACTGCCGACACAGCAATCTCGGGACTACAGGGCGCACAAACGATGGTTGTCGACGGCGCCAATTCAGGCCGCGCCGAGATTGCCCATTACAGCTCAGTGGCCGGACAGGTGCTGCAATCTGGACAGGCTGCGACAACCAATTTGTCTGCACAAACCAGCGCCGCAATACAAAGCGACGCGAGCCGTGCTGACAACATCGCCAGTGGCGTCAATGAGCTGTCTCAAGCTGCACTTGAGCAAACGAAAATATTGGAACCCGTGTTGCCTGTTGACGGTGCGTTACCAGCAGTACCGGGTACGTCACTGCCAACACCCGAAGTGACAGTGAATGGCCAGGCACAGGCCGATATCTCCGGTAGCGCGGGCCTCAATGCAGGCACACAACGGATGAACCTCAACACCCAGCAACACCTGCAAACAGATGTCGGCTTCAGCAGCTCAGGGCGAAGCAGTGCAACTACCGCATCAGGCTCCTCTATCGGTGGTAGTGTGGGCGGAGTAACGTCTCGGGGGAATGTGCTCGGCACTGGTTCGTTGCTACGCTAACCTTTGCGATGGCACGACGGGCAGCGAACGCTGCCCGTTTTTTGTGTTAAAGGACTAAAGCAACAAAATCACAAATACTTGTCAGCACGCGTTAATTTAAATACGCCGCCGAAAAATTCATCATTATTGTTTTTCCCGTTTAGCCGCCTCCCGCAGACGCAACTCGCGACGCTGGATTTTCCCGGTGGTGGTCATCGGCAGGCTCTTCACAAACTCAAACTCCCGGGGATATTCGTGTTTGGCCAATCGCTCCCGGATCATCTGGCGAATATCATTTTCGAGCTCTTCACTGGCGGTGTATCCCTCGGCCAGAATAATAAACGCTTTAATACTTTCGGTGCGCACTGGATCGGGCACACCAATAGCCGCAGACATGGCCACCGCCGCGTGGCGGGAGAGTGCATCTTCAATTTCGCCGGGACCAATGCGATAGCCAGAGCTGGTGATCACGTCGTCGGAGCGACCTTTGAACCAGAAATAACCATCGTCGTCCATCACGCCGTTATCGCCCATCAACAGCCAGTCACCGATATATTTTTCGCGGGTGGCGTCTGGATTATTCCAGTATTCCAGCAGCATCACCGGATCGCCTTTGCGGATGCCGATCTGCCCTTCGGTGCCGGGCGGCAGTGGCTCACCGCTATGTTCGTCAATAATCGCCGCGACATGTCCAGGAATTGCCTTACCCAAAGACCCGGCTTTTGCGGGGAGTACCTCGGCGCAATTACCCAGTACAAGATTGCACTCGGTCTGGCCGTAAGCCTCGTTAATACGCACCCCCAGGGACTCGTTCGCCCATTCAAACAACGCAGCACCAACCGCTTCACCGCCGCTGAATACCGAGCGCAACTGCACATCGTAACGCTGCATGGCGTCGGGCACCTGGCGCATCATTTTTAACATGGTCGGCGTCAACAACGCATTGCGCACCCGGTGTTTGGCCAGCATATGGTAGGCCTGCTCTGGATCGAAACCCGGCGCGCGAAATGCCAGTATGGGCACACCGTAAAACCAGGATGGAGTAAGAATGTCCATCAACCCGGCTACCCAGGCCCAGTCCGCCGGGGACCAGTTCAAATCTCCCGGCTGCGGAAAAAAATTATTACAGTATTCAATGCCAGGCAGTGTGCCGAGCAGACATCGATGGGCGTGCAGAGCGCCCTTGGGATTGCCCGTAGTACCCGATGTGTAGCAAATAAACGCCGGATCTTCGGCGCGGCTGTTAACCGTACTAAACTGATCGGAGCCTTTTTCCAGCACCTTCCAGAAATCTTCACCTCTGCCCTGCGCACCATCGGTCAACAACACTTGTTCCAGATGCGGTGCCCGCTCCCAGACTTCCTCCACCTTGGCAAAATTGGCCTGGTCGGTGATCAATATTTTGGCGCCGCTATCGTTCAGGCGATATTCAATGGCATCGGCGCCGAACAGGACTGATGTCGGACAGGAAATCAGCCCGGCTTTCCAGCAGGCAATATGCGCTATCGCGGTCTCCGGCGCCTGGCCCAATAGTAATGTGACTCGATCACCGGGTTTGCCCCCCAGACCGATCAGTGCGTTGGCGAACTGATTGGCGTACTGCTGAATTATGCGAAAGGTGTAATCCTGTACTTCGCCTTTTATGTTTTCATAAATAAGCGCCACACGGTCTGGATCAGTCGCGTGTTTATCCACGCAGTGATGGGCCATATTAAAATGCTGCGGCACCTTCCATTGAAACGCGTTGTAGACATCTTCGTAGGTTTTACCTTTGCTGATCAGCATAAGCACTCCAATCATTTATGTTTATAAGTCGTAAGGCGAACCCTGCAGCAGTCTGCGGCGTAAAACTACAATGCTGGCCAGATCCCGCCCGATACCGGAATCGTGACGCCGGTGATAAAACTAGATTCTTCACTACTTAAAAACAGGGCCGCGTTGGCAATATCCAGCGGTTCGCCGAGACGTTGCAGCAGACAGGCGCGCTGTATTTTTTTAATAGCCGCTTCCCCCACCGCCGCCAGCGCCATGGTTTTTATCGCCCCCGGCGCAATACAGTTGACATTGATATGGGGCGCCAGTTCCAGGGCCAGACTACGGGTCAATGAAGTGACCGCCGCCTTGGCCGCGGAATAATCCGCGTGCCCCGAGGAGCCTGCAAATTCGATGGAGGAAATATTTACAATTTTTCCATATTGCCGTTCGAGCATGTGCGGACCAATTTTACGCACCAGATAAAATATGCCTTTGAGATTCATTTCGAAGGTTTCATTCCAGCGCTTTTCGTCGATATCAAATAACGGCCGATAACTCGCTTCGCGCAGACCGCCGACGATGTTGATCAGAATATCGATCTGGGCAAATTCTTTTTTTGCCGACGCGAGTAGCCCTTCGACCTCCTGCTCCACCAGTACACTGGAACGCAGGGCGTGTAGCTTCGCACCTTTTGCCAACAGCGGGGTAATTTCCGCGACGCCCTGTTGCAAACGGCTATTGGAAATATCCGTAACAATCAGGGAAGCACCCTCTTCGGCAAACCGCCTGGCAACACCGAGACCCATCGGCCCCCCCGCACCGGTTACCAGTGCCACTTTATTCGTTAGTCTCATGCTTATTCCGCCCCGATGATTGTTTGGTGACCAACGTAGACCATTATGTTACCGAACAGTAACATTTGCAAGGAATCCGGGTTTCACTGTACACACAAGACGCACTGTGGATTATTCAGCGCGTTATGCGCAAACGCGGAAAAAGATATACAGCGTAGTTACGTAATTCGAGACCCAGGATTTGGACACTCCTGCCTGCGATCAGCGCACTGTGTGCACAGGCCCTGGCGAACAGAAAAAGCTTGTTATGCGGTTAATTTGTTATAGATAGCAAACAGCAGTAAAACCCACAGCGCGATACACAACCACAGGGTATAAGCAGGTCTTACCTTCGGCGTAGCGGCCGCGTTGCTTGCCGTGATGCGGCGAATATTGGCGGAGCCACATCCGGGACAAGCCCCTTGCGGAAAATTTTTGCCCTGATAACTACATGCCAGGCAACGGTATTTTTTTGGTTGTTCATTCATGCCCCGTCCAGCGCCGTACAACGCCCCCGCACATCTTACTCGCTACTGTTGAAAAGCTATCGGGTTGGCTGAGGTGGTGCGCCGGAATACCTGCTTCATTTTAGCCACCGCTGAAAATATTAACTTAGTCCAACAGCAAATGTTCGATCACTAACTGTAAGGACTCGACGCCGCGATAAAAGTTAACGTCGAGACGATAGACCATTTTCACACGCTCCGGTAAGTGACCGGACCAGTGCTGATCCACCACATTAAATGCTATCGCATCCAGAGTTTGAGCTGTGGACGCAACCCCAGTGTTGTCGTCACCGGCCTGCAGTACCAGTTTCAGATGTTTCGCGCCCACTACCCTGTGTTGCAGTACGCGAAACGTACCGTGGAAGCTCGGCTCCGGAAAATGCTGGCCCCAGGGACCGCCATCCCGCAGTTGACGGGCACAGTCGAGGCTGATCTCACCATTGGCCAACTCGCCGTCCGTCACCAGTTCCACCGCGAGATCATCCGGCGCTAACTGTAGTCGAGCCTGGTCGTCAAACGCGCGTACAAAAGCCTCATAATGACTCCGCGGCAGGGACAGACCCGCCGCCATGGCGTGCCCCCCAAACTTGCTCACCAGCCCGGGATTTTTGGTGGCCACCGCATCCAGCGCGTCGCGAATATGGAAGCCGGATACGGAGCGCGCCGAACCTTTTAACTCACCATTACCCCCATCGGCAAAGGCGATAACCGGACGATGCACGCGTTCTTTCACGCGGGAAGCCAACAACCCCACCACGCCCTGATGCCAGTTGCCGTCAAACAGACACAGCCCCCAGGGTAGCTGCGCGTTCGATAGATCAAGTTCTGCGAGAATTTCCAGGGCCTCGCGCTGCATCGTGGTTTCAATGGCACGCCGATCCCGATTCAGTTCGTCGAGCTGTACCGCCAGCGCGCGCGCCGCAAAAGGATCGTCGCTCAACAGGCATTCGATGCCGATCGCCATATCTTCCAGACGCCCGGCGGCGTTCAGGCGCGGGCCTACCGCAAAACCCAGATCCGACGCGACAATGCGTTCGCGCTCCCGCCCGGCCAGCTCCAGCAGGGCGCATATGCCGGGGCGCACCTGTCCCGCGCGAATACGTTGCAGGCCCTGGTGCACCAGAATGCGGTTAACCTGGTCGAGCGGCACCATATCCGCCACGGTTCCCAGTGCTACCAGATCCAGCCACACCGCCATATTGGGCTCGTCGATGCCGCGCTCCGCAAACCAGTTTTGTTCCCGGAGGGCCGCCCGCAGCGCACTGAGCACATAAAAAATAACTCCAACGCCGGCCAGATTTTTGCTGGGAAATGTGCACTCGGGCTGGTTGGGATTGACAATGGCAGCGGCCGCGGGAATTTCGCGACCCGGTAAATGGTGGTCGGTAATCAGCACGCGAATACCCGCTTCCTGCGCGGCCGCTACCCCGGCGACACTGGAAATACCGTTGTCGACGGTAATAATCAACTCAGGGTTTCGCTGGGTAGCCAGGACCACGATTTCCGGCGTCAATCCGTAGCCGTATTCGAAGCGGTTGGGGACCAGAAAATCTACATGTCCACAGCCCATGGCTCGTAATGCCAGCACTGCAAGGGCCGTGCTGGTGGCACCATCCGCATCAAAATCCCCAACGATCAGTATGGATTGCTCCTCGCGCAAAGCGGTTACCAACAGTTCAACCGCCGCGCCGACGCCGTGCAACAGACCTGGCTCGGGTAACCCCGCAAGTCCCAGAGCCAACTGTTGGGTGTCGTTGATACCCCTGGCGCAATAAATACGCTGCAGTAGCGGCCCAGTCTGGAGGGCAAAGGAATGGGCAAGTGTGTTGCTGGAAGGGGTTCCTGCACGGACGCGGACGCTGGGATGAAACTCACCCATGCTGTGCACCGCTACGCGGTAAGATGACTCGCGATAAAAGCCTGGACCTGCGCGATATCGTCGGGTAGCACCTCGAACCGCTCGTCTCGGGTAAACAGATCTGCCATATGGTGAGGCAATGGCGGATTGCGCGGGTAGCCCGCCTGCTGGACGGCCTCCGGAAATTTCGCCGGATGGGCCGTTGCGAGACAGACCAGTGGCGTGTCCAGGTCACGTCGGCACTGACGACCGGCCGCCAGACCGATTGCCGTATGCGGGTCGAGCAAATAATCACTGATCTCGTACTCAGCGCGGATGGTGGCAACGGTCTGTTGGTCATCAAGTCGATGGCTGGAGAACAGCGCCCGCGCCTGCGCCAATGCCCCTTCATCAAGGGTCGCGCTGCCACTGGCAAACTGTGCCATCAGGGCTTTTATGGCCGCGCCGTTGCGGCCGTATAAATCAAACAGTAACCGTTCAAAGTTACTGGAGATCATAATATCCATGCTGGGGGACAGACTGTGAATAAGGGGCTTCTTGCTGAGATCATTGCCGCTGATACAGCGGTGCAGAATGTCATTGGCGTTGGTGCCGATAATTAATTGCCGCACCGGCAGGCCCATCTGGCCGGCCAGGTAACCCGCAAAAATATCCCCAAAGTTACCGGTGGGGACTGCGAAGGACACCGAGCGCCGTGGCGCGCCAACCGCCAGTGCCGCCCAGAAATAATAGACAATCTGGGCCATTATCCGCGCCCAGTTAATAGAGTTAACGGCGACCAGCTGACGACCCTGGGGCAAAAAGGACTGGTCCGCAAAACTGGCCTTGACCATATTTTGACAGTCGTCAAAGTTGCCCTGCAGGGCAATATTGTGCACATTGCCGTCGGCTACGGTGGTCATTTGTCGGCGCTGTACCTCCGACACGCGCTGGTGGGGGTGCAAAATGAAAATATCTATATTTTCACAGCGGCGGCAACCTTCGATGGCCGCGGATCCCGTGTCCCCGGAAGTCGCTCCCATCACCACCACTTTCTGACCACGTCGGGCCAGCAGGTAATCGAGCAAGTGCCCGAGAAACTGCAATGCGAAATCCTTAAACGCCAGGGTCGGTCCGTGAAACAGTTCCAGAATCCATTCGTTGTGACCGCTTTGCACCAGGGGTGCAATCGCCCGATGACGGAAGCTGCTGTAGCTGGAGTCAATAATACGGCGTAGATCCCGATCCGGCATGGCCCCCGCTACAAACGGCGACATCACCTTAAAGGCCAGCTCCGTATAGGATAGACCGACCCAACTGGCGATTTCATCGCCACTGAAGCGCGGCAAGTGTTCCGGAACAAACAGGCCGCCGTCCGGGGCCATTCCCGTCAGGACAACTTCTTCAAAGGACAGTGCGGGAGCGGTGCCGCGGGTGCTGATGTATTTCACTGTGAGCTATTCTTCGTCAATAAATGGTCCCGCCGCAAAGATCAGGCGGGGCTAAGGCGCTATTTTAGCCGTAAACATCGGCAAAGTATTAGCCGTTGAGGGACTCGACCCGCAGGTGGGTAACCTCCCCCAGCACTGTATCGAGAGCTTCCATAGCGGTGACCGCATCCAGAATATCCCGCTCCCGCGCTCGATTAGTGAGCATAATCAGTGGTACATGATCTTCATCCGGCAACGGTTGTTTCTGAATAATGGCCTCGATGCTGATACTGCGACTACTGACAATTTGCGCCAACTTCGACAACACCCCCGGTTGATCGAGCACCGACAACCGTAAATAATAAGCGGTTTCAATGTCGGTGATATCGAGCACCGCGTAATTGCGCACCGCTTCCGGCGCAAAACCCAAATGCGGCACCCTGCTTGCTGGCTCGCACTGCAAGCCCCGCGCGACATCGACGATATCGGCAATAACGGCGGAAGCCGTGGCTTCAGCACCGGCGCCGGCGCCGTAATACAGGGTGGGCCCGACCGCGTCGCCTTTGACCATAATGGCATTCATCACGCCGCCAACCTGCGCCAGCAAACGATCCTCCGGTACCAACGTGGGATGCACGCGTAATTCAATGCCGTCCCGCGCGCGTCGCGCTATCCCCAGGTGCTTGATGCGATAACCCAGTTCCTCGGCGTAGGCCACGTCTTCCGGCAAAATGGTACTTATACCCTCGGTGTACACGGCATCAAAACGCAGCGGCATACCAAAGGCGATAGCGGCGAGAATCACCAGCTTGTGGGCGGCATCGATACCCTCTACATCAAAGGTGGGGTCGGCTTCGGCATAGCCGCGCTGCTGCGCTTCCGCCAGCGCATCGCCGAAACTACGATTTTTATCCCGCATCTGGCTCAGAATAAAGTTGCCGGTTCCATTGATGATGCCCGCCAACCACTGCACCCGATTTGCCACCAACCCTTCACGCAGCGCTTTAATAATTGGAATCCCGCCAGCGACCGCGGCTTCAAATGCGACCGTGACGCCGTGCGCCTCGGCGGCAGCAAAAATTTCGTTGCCGTGCTCGGCAATCAATGCCTTGTTCGCTGTTACGACCTGTTTACCGTTACTAATGGCCTGCAGTACCAGCTCGCGGGCAACGTCGGTGCCGCCGATCAACTCCACCACAATATCAACTGAAGGATTGTTCGCCACCGCAAAGATATCCCGCGAGATCGCCATACCAGCGGTGTCGCAGGCAGCATTATCGCGACGCGCACCGATCTGTGTAATAACGATGTTACAGCCCGCCCGCGCGGCGATATCACCAGCGTTGCGCGTTAAGACATTAATGGTACCGGAGGCGACAGTACCGAGGCCGCACACACCGACTTTGACCGTTTTCACGGGATTCACCTCAGGGCTGAAACGAAAGACGGCAACCTTAATTGCGCGCCCTGTTACTGTCAATGCGGCGCGCTGTTATCTCCCGGGTTCAGACCCAGAATTTGCGCCAGCACATTGGCGGGGCGATATCCCGGTAGCAACGTACCATCCATTAGTACAATCGCGGGGGTGCCATTGACGCCCGCTTGCTGACCGAGTTGAAACTGTTCCGCCACCGGATTGTTTGCGCATACAGCGCTGGGGACAGCTTCGCCATTTTTTAGTCGGGTCAGTGTCTCCTGTGGATTCTTTGCGCACCAGGCGGTTGCCATTTTTCGATAGGATTCGGAATCCATCCCCGCCCGCGGAAATGCCAGGTAGCGCACCTCTATGCCGAGGCTATTTAACTGAGGAACCTCCTGATGCAGTTTCCGACAGAACCCACAATCGACATCCGTAAACACATTGATCACTGCACGGGTTTCACCGGCGGGCGAAAAAATGATCATACTTTTCCTGGGGATCGCCGCCATCATTGCCTTGCGCGGCTTAACCAGAGCGGCGTCGCGCACGTCGAGAAATGCGCCCGGACGCACCGCGTAAAGATTGCCATCAAAAAAGTACTCGCCATCGTTGACCACATACAACACCGGTCCACCGACAATTTGCACCTGATAAATACCCGGGATCGGGCTCGGTGTCACATCGCTGTATGCCAGATCGGGACGCGCCTGCTGTAACCGTAGAATAATTTTCTGTGCCCGGGCCGCATCAACATCGCTCCTTTCCGCTTGCGCTCCAGCAGCGGGTGCCGCACTTAATGTACTGCTCAGGACGAGGGCCACGTAGGCCATGACAACAGGTTTTAACATGACGTGCTCCGGTAAAAGTAAACGTTTGAACCCCGGTACTTGATGAGGTTCCGTGCTAACCGCGCGGGTGGTGCTGGGCGTGCAGCGATTTCATACGACTGCGCGCCACGTGAGTATAAATCTGTGTGGTGGATAAATCCGTGTGCCCCAGCAAGAGTTGCACAACTCGCAAATCCGCACCGTGATCCAGCAAATGCGTCGCGAAGGCATGACGCAGGGTATGCGGCGACAACGACTTGTCGATCTGCGCCAATTGTGCCCAGTGTTTAATGCGATGCCAGAATGTCTGGCGGGTCATGCCCTGACCCCGCTGACTCAGAAAAACCCGCTCGCTCTCTCGTGCACCTAACAACTCGACGCGAGCACTACTCAGATAACGTTCGAGCCAGGCCAGCGCCTCTTCACCCACCGGCACCAGCCGCTCCTTGCCACCCTTGCCAAATACCCGTACCACACCCTGACGTCGGTTCAATTGCGCCAGCGTCAGATCCACCAGTTCAGTCACCCTTAGCCCGGTAGCATACAGTAGTTCGAGCATGGTTTTGTCCCGCAAACCCAGAACAGATTCAACGTCTGGCGCGTGTAGCAAACGTTCCACATCACCTTCGCTGAGGGTTTTGGGCAAGGGCCGACCGAGGCGCGGATTCTGCACCAATGCGGTGGGGTCCAGGCTAATGCGTTTTCGCCGTAACCCATTTTTGTAAAAACCCCGTAAACAGGACAGCGTCCGCGAAATCGAACGCGAGCTAATCTTGCGCCGCGCGCAATCGGCGAGGTAATTCTGCAGTAATACCTCATCAGCCGCTAACAGGTCGCTGCCCTGGGTCGACAGCCAGCGCGCAAACGCGGCGAGGTCGCGCCGATAGGACGTCAGACTATTGGCGCTCAACCCTTTCTCCATCCACAGCGCGTCCAGATAATTCTCAATTAGCGCTTGTTCGGGAAAGGTATCCATAGCGTTACTGTAAACGATTCTCCCATTCCGTGCTGCAGGTCAGTTGAGCACGTGGGAGCACAAAAAAAGGCGGCCAGGGCCGCCTTTTCGCTTGCAGTGTCGGTCGCGTGCTTATGCCGTGCCCGCGCACCGCCGATCTCTCGCGATCAGACCAGTTTTTCCTTGATACGCGCGGCACGCCCGGACAGTTCCCGCAAATAGTACAGTTTGGCCTGGCGCACGTCGCCACGGCGCTTCAATTCAACGCTTTCCACTTGTGGGCTATAGGTCTGAAAAGTGCGCTCCACGCCAATCCCGTTGGAGATTTTGCGCACAGTGAACGCGGAATTAAGGCCGCGATTACGAATGCCGATTACAACACCTTCATAGGCCTGCAGGCGCTCCCGAGTACCTTCCGTAACTTTCACCTGTACCACAACCGTGTCCCCAGGGCTAAACTCGGGCAGTGTTTTACCCATTTGCTCCGCCTCTAGCTCAGCGATAATTTTGTTCTTGCTCATGACCTGCTCCTGAATACGTAAAAATACCTTGTGTTAGTAATACTGTGTTTCACCTGACTATGTTTCCCCTGGCCCATCGCCAGCATCGGTCCTGGCGATACCAGTGGAACCTGCAGTGCCGGCTATCGCGCTGCAATACTCGTCGAGTAACCCCTGCTGCTCCCGGTCCAGGGACAGCGTGGCGAGCATCTCCGGGCGGCGTTGCCAGGTTCGCCCTAGCGCCTGCTGCAACCGCCAGCGCCGAATTCTTTCGTGGTCTCCGGACACCAGCACTTCCGGAACCCGGTGCCCGGCGTAATTTTCCGGGCGCGTATAATGCGGATAATCCAGTAAGCCATTGACGAAGGAATCCTGCTGCGATGACTGTTCATGCCCCAGTACCCCCGGCAAACGGCGAATAATCGCATCCATCAACACCATTGCCGGAAGCTCCCCGCCGCTGAGCACATAATCTCCGATGGACCACTCTTCATCGATTTCCAGCGCCAGCAATCGCTCATCAACTCCTTCGTAGCGTCCCGCTACCAACACCAGAGGACCATCAAATTGACGTAACTCCTCGACGCCCTGATGATCCAGCACCCGTCCCTGAGGAGACAGGTAAACCACTTTCACCGCGCTGCCGTCCGCTGCACCACCATTGGCACTCTGAGCCCAGGCCCTTGCCGCAGCGATGGCCTGCCGTAGCGGCTCAACCATCATCACCATGCCCGGGCCGCCGCCGTAGGGTCGATGATCTACCGTCTGGTGTCGATCCTCGGTAAAATCCCGCGGATTAAAAAAGGCGACATTTACCCGACCGTCGCTTACCGCTCGCCCGGTCACACCGTAAGCGGTGATCGCGCCAAACATCTCGGGAAACAGCGTTACTACACCCAAGTGTACCGTCAGATCCAGTGGCGTCTTTCCCATGGCACTAAAACGCCGGATCCCATGCAACAATCATTTCACCGCCAGCCAGATCCGTGTGCATCACGTATTGATCCGAGTAGGGAATGAGTCGTTCCCGGCGATCGCAACTGGTGGCATCGCCGCGCACCAGCAGGACGTCGTTCGCACCGGTTTCCATAAATCCAGCTACTTTGCCAAGGCGCACCCTGGTACCCCCAAGGGTGCTATACACAGTCAGCCCCAGCAATTCACTCCAGTAAAACTCACCGGGCGACAACGTCGAGAACTGGGATCGCGATACCAGAATGTCCTGCTGGCAGATTTCCTGGGCCCGATCGCGGTCATCTATTCCAGCAATACGAGCCACCAGACCACGTCCCTGTCGGCGCTGCTCTACAATTTCCAGCGCCTGCCAACCAGCCCGGGCCTGTATCCACCACGGTTGATAATCAAAAATATTTTCCAGTGGCGCTGTCGCGGAGTGAATTTTTACCCATCCCTTAATGCCGTACACGCCAGTAATTCGCCCCACCGCCACCGCATCGACAGGGAACGCAGGCATGTCAACTCACCACGCACTCAGTATCCGAGCGGGTCAGGCGGATTGCCGACTCGCTTCTTTAACCAGCCGCGAGACGCGATCAGAAGTGCTAGCCCCCTGCCCGATCCAGTAATTCACTCGCTCCAGATCAACCCGCAGACGCTCTTCCTGGCCGCGGGCAACCGGATTAAAAAATCCCAACCGCTCGATAAACCGACTATCGCGGGCCTTGCGGGTATCGGTGACTGTCAGGTGATAGAACGGGCGTTTTTTGGAGCCGCCGCGAGCCAGACGAATCGTTACCATGTAATCTCTCTTCCTGTCGTTAGTGGAACCTAGCATTGAGTCTGTCCGGCACCGCCAGCGTTAATTCGCTGCCGGCCAGGCCATATTCGGTGCCCATGGGTCGAGTCCCGGGGCAGCCACTACCGAACACCCCTGAAAGGCGCAGCATTTTACGGCAAAGCCCGGCCAAATAAAACTAGTACGCACGAGAAAAATCAAATGCTTATGGCGCCGCTACCTAGCGTTTGCGGAACATGCCGGGGGGGAGTGCGCCCCCACCCATGGATTGACCGCCCCCCGCCGCCATGCCATCGAGGCCACGCAACATGTTGGCCATGCCCTTGCCCTTCATTTTTTTCATCATCTTGGACATCTGCTTATGCTGCTTGAGCAACCGATTAAGATCCTGAATGGACGACCCCGATCCCTGGGTGATGCGTCTTTTACGAGAACCATTAAGAATATCGGGATTGTGTTTTTCCGCCTTTGTCATGGAATCGATAATCACCGTCATGCGCTTAAACTGTTGCGTGACGTGGGATTGCTCAGCCATTTGCGCCATCTGCCCCATGCCCGGTAACTTGTCCAGTAAGCCGCTCATGCCCCCCAGATTTTGCATCTGCTGCAGCTGATCTCGCAGATCCTCCAGATCAAACTTTTTGCCTTTCTGGACCTTCTGAGCAAGTTTTGCCGCCTTCTTCTGATCTACCTTGCGCTCGACATCCTCGATCAGGGAAAGCACATCACCCATGCCGAGAATACGGGAGGCGATACGATCCGGGTGAAATGGCTCAAGCGCGTCGGTTTTTTCGCCTACGCCGATAAATTTGATCGGTTTGCCGGTCACCTCCCGTACGGACAACGCCGCGCCTCCGCGGGCATCGCCGTCAACCTTGGTGAGAATAATACCGGTCAGGGGCAGCACGTCATTAAAGGCCCTGGCCGTGTTGACCGCATCCTGACCGATCATCGCGTCCACCACAAACAGCGTTTCCACTGGGTGTAATGCGCCGTGTAGCAGGCTAATTTCGTCCATCAGTGCACTATCGATATGCAGTCGCCCCGCCGTATCGACGATCAATACATCACAAAACTGGCGACGAGCCGCGGCGACCGCGCCCTCGACAATCGCCAGCGGCGTCTGTTCGGTGGTGCTCGGGAAAAACCCGGCGCCAACCTCGCCCGCGAGGGTCTGCAACTGGGCTATCGCCGCAGGACGGTAAACATCCGCGCTCACCACCATAACTTTTTTCTTCTCGCGCTCCCGCAGAAAACGTGCCATTTTGGCGACCGACGTGGTCTTCCCTGCACCCTGCAGGCCCGCGACCATAATGACGGCGGGCGGCGCCACCGCTAGATTTAACCCCTCGTTACTGCCCCCCATCATCAGCTCAAGCTGATGTTGCACAATTTTCAGGAACTGCTGGCCAGGCTCGAGGCTCGCACCGACCTCCTGACCAACGGCCCGCTCCCGCACTTGCTCAATAAATCTTTTGACCACCGGCAGAGCGACATCTGCTTCCAGCAGCGTCAGGCGCACTTCGCGCAGAGTGTCCTGAATATTTTCGTCGGTCAGTCGACTTTTGCCGGTAACTTTGCGTAAAGTGGCTGCAAAACGATCGCTAAGATTTTCAAACATCGCCATGACAGTATCGGTTCCGATCGGCAAAAACAGGGTCGCTGAGTATACCCGATCCCAATCGGCGACGGGACTCTTTGCGCAACAGATAATCTGTGACAAACTCACCGCACACTCATTTAACGCAACCCGGCATGCTCGTTATTATCTTCGGAATTATCGCCATCGCCCTGTATCTCGCCGCTTTCGCGCTACGGGTACTAGAATTGCGTGGCCGACCCGCTGTGCCTGCGACCATCTCCTCAATCGGGCTTGTGGCGCTGCTGGCGCATGCTGTCGTCAGCGCCCAGCAGACCTTTTCCGAGGGGGCCGTGGATTTCAGTTTGCTCCCGGTTTCAGTGGCTATTTTCTGGGTTATCAACGTCATAGTGGTGGTCAGCAGCTTCAGAAAACCGCTGCATAATCTGTTTTTATTGCTGTTTCCAGCCACTGCCCTCATATTGGCAATATCTCTCGGTATTAACGACCGCGGCTATTTTGTATTGCATCCCTCTCCCGCGCTGAGTACCCACATCCTGCTGTCGCTGCTCGCCTACAGCCTGTTGACCATCGCCGCTCTCCAGGCGCTGCTGTTGGCCTACCAGAATCGCCAGCTGCACCAGCATCGACCCACCGGCGCAGTACTGGCCCTGCCGCCGTTGCAGACCATGGAAACTTTGTTATTTGAGGTTATCGCAGTTGGCTTCGCGCTGCTCACACTGGCTCTTGCCACCGGATTTGTATTCGTCGATAACTTCGTGGCCCAGCACGTGGCTCACAAGACGGTGTTTTCACTGATTGCCTGGCTGTTGTACGGCACGTTGCTGGTTGGGCATTTTCGACTGGGCTGGCGCGGCAAGGTGGCCATCGCCTGGACTCTGGGTGGATTCTGTGCATTGATGCTCGCTTATTGGGGCACCAAGTTCGTGCTTGAGGTGATTCTTGCGCGCGGGCCGTGACAGTTGCCTTGTGCCACAAACTCCTTCACCATTGACACCCCCAATAATATAAGGCTCCTCGCCCGTTGAACGACGCCCCGTTATTGCATCTCTTCGCCATGTTGGCTGGGCTGTTAGCGATCTCCGCATTTTTTTCCAGCTCGGAAACCGGCATGATGTCGCTCAACCGGTATCGATTGAAGCACCTTGCCAAAAAGCATAGTGGCGCGCGACGGGCGCAGCGCCTGCTCGAACGCCCCGATCGCCTGCTCGGCCTGATTCTAATTGGCAACAACGCGGTCAATATTCTGGCGGCAATTATTGCGGGGATTATCGGCACGCGCCTGTTGGGGCCGGAAGCGGGTATCGCCGCGGCCACCGCCACGCTGACGATAGCGATGCTGGTGTTTTCCGAGGTCACCCCGAAAACCATTGCCGCGTTGCAGCCGGAAACCATCGCGTTTGCAGCCAGTCACGTGCTCAGGCCGCTACTTAGAATTTTTTATCCCGCGGTGTGGCTGGTCAACCACGTATCTAACGCCCTGGTGCGATTGCTGGGCTTTAACCCCGATCACCGGGACGGCGACAGCCTCAGCAAAGAAGAGCTGCGCACGGTAGTCGACGAATCCTCCGACGAGCATATCTCCATTCACCATCAGGGTATGCTGATCAACATTCTCGATCTGGAGAAAATCAGCGTAAACGATATTATGGTGCCGCGCAGTGAGATCTTTGGTCTCAATCTGGACGACGATATCGACGCGCTGGTGGATCAAATTATCGATTCCGCCTACACCCGGGTGCCCGTATACGACGGCGATATCAACAATATCATCGGCTTTTTACATATGCGCCGAGTCAACCGTATTTTGCGCGGTGGTGCCGACAAGTTAACCAAGGAGGCCATCAAGCGCTTTACGCGGGAGCCCTACTTCGTACCGGAGAACACGCCGCTCAACACGCAGCTTATCAATTTTCGCAAAAACAAGCGCCGCATCGCCCTGGTGGTGGATGAATATGGGGAAGTGCAGGGGCTGGTCACTATTGAGGACATTCTCGAGGAGATCGTGGGTGATTTCACCACCAATCTCGCGGAGGAAGAAGAGGACATTGTCCCGCAGGCAGATGGTAGTTATCTGATCGACGGTTCCGCTGCAATACGCGAAATTAACAAAGTCACCGGATGGAATTTACCCCTGAGCGGTCCTAAAACCCTCAACGGACTGGTGCTGGAACAACTGGAGAGCATTCCAGATGGCAATGTCTGCTTTATTCTCGATAACTGTCAGTTTGAAACGCTGGATTTGTCGGACAAAATGGTCGCCAAAGTATTAGCCTGGAAAATGGCTTTGCCGAGCGCCGACAGTAATTAAACCAACAGCCTAAGGCGACCGAGCACTTTACATAAATGGATTATGCTCCCGGCGCCGCGCCATCGCCTGTGCCAAAACTTCACGCCGCTCACCACTATCCAGTAGTAGCCATTCGCGAATTTCCCGCGCCGAACGATAGCATCCCTGGCAAATATCCTCGTGATCGAGCAGGCAAATTGACACGCAGGGCGATGGCACAGGTTTTTCTTCCTGGTCACTCATGGCCTGTTTGCACCAAAATCAAATCCGTCATAAAAGTAGCCGCTTTTTCCTGATAAACCTGTGCGGAGTGGCGCAACCCTGCCACTGCGTCATCATTGAGTTGTCGCACCACCTTTGCCGGGGTGCCCAGCACCAGGGAATGATCAGGAATTTGCATGCCCTCGGGTACCAGTGCGTTGGCACCAATAAGGCAGTAACGCCCCACGTGCGCGCCGTTGAGAATCACCGCGTTAATGCCGACCAGCGAATAGTCCCCTATAACGCAACCGTGCACCACGGCACTGTGCCCAATCGTGACGTTTTCGCCGATCACCACCTGAATCCCAGGGTCGGTGTGGATTACCGCGTTGTCCTGCACATTACTACCCGCACCGATACTAATTGTATCGGTATCGCCGCGAATCACCGCATTGAACCACACACTCGCACGGTCCCCGAGGATCACCGAACCGATAACATCTGCACTGTCGGCCACGAAAACCTGCTTGCCAATCTGGGGAATGCGCTCCTGATAACGGTAGATCATTTCACTAACTCCTGCAATTCGTGGCCTTGTAAGCTGTCGTAGTTGAGTTCCAGTCCAGCCATCAGCCCCTGGTTGAGAAACTTCACCAGCACGGTCAAGGTGAACCCCCATATGGTATAGCCGTTATAACATATGCAGGGCAGCGCGCGCGGGCCATCGAAAACTTGAAACAAACGCATCTCCAGATTTGCAGGGTCAACTAAAAACGATAGTGGCACGCAAAATACCGCATCCAGCTCAGCGAGATCAGGGTACAGTCTATGCGCCGGATCAAACAACCCCACGTAGGGAGTAACCGGAATTCCGATTCGGGTTTTTTGCTGTCCAAGTTTCCCAATCACTTCCACCGCGTGCGCCGGCAAAGCCACCTCCTCTTCAGTTTCACGCAGCGCTGTGTACAACAGATGTGAGTCGCCGGGCTCCCACATACCGCCGGGAAACGCCACTTCTCCACTGTGATTGATCAAATGCTCAGCGCGTTTGATAAATACCACCCGCGGATCGGTTTCGCGGGTAAGCGCCACCAGAACCGCTGCTTCGCGGACAACCCCCGCTGGTTGCACCAGTTCAGGCGGCACTCGTTGCATGCGCTCAATGATTTTTTTAACCAGCATCAATCATTCGTCCCTCTACGGCGATATACTGCGTGCAATATTGCCCACTGGCACAATCGGCATGGTCGCCGAAGGCGTTCACAAACCTGCGTGACAAGTTATGAAATTTTGCAGTCTCTGTGCTAACCCCGTCAGCTTGCGCATCCCCCAGGGAGATGATCGCGAACGGCACATTTGCGATGCCTGCGAGACGATACATTACCAGAACCCGCGCATTATTGCCGGATGTGTCCCCGTCTACGACAATCGAGTATTGCTGTGCCGCCGCGCCATAGAACCGCGGCACGGTTACTGGACGCTACCGGCGGGCTTTATGGAAAATGGCGAAACCACCATTGAGGGCGCCCTGCGCGAATGCGTTGAAGAAGCTAACGCCGAAATTGTTGCCCCGCAACTGTATACCATGATCGACATTCCACAAATCAACCAGGTCTATGTTTTCTTTCGCGGCGAGTTGCGCAATCTGGAATTTTCGCCGGGGCTGGAATCTCTTGAAGTGGCGCTGTTTGCCGAGTGCGATATCCCGTGGGGAAACATTGCGTTCCCTTCCGTTAAATCCACCCTCGAATATTTTTTTAGCGACCTTAAAACAGGTCAGTTTCAGGTACGAACGGAAACTATTAGACGGCGCAACCGCCCGCTACCAACCTGAATTGTCGGGCCCGACAAAAAGTCAACGCAGCCAGATCAGGCTTGCCGTGCGCCCGGTGACACCGTCGCGCCGATAGGAATAGAAGTGGTGCGCGTTCGCGTAACTACAGTGCTCGCCACCATATACCTGCTGTACGCCAAGCAGCGCCAGATGTAGCCGCGCCAGTTGCACCAGGTTTCCGTGTAACCGATCCGAGCCAGCGGTTTCGGTAAAGCAGCTTGTTATCGCGTCTGTATCTTCGCGCCCCCAGGATGACGTAACAAACTGATCCAGCACCTCCGGCCCCACCTCAAAGTGTGGCTGACTGATCGCGGGCCCCAGAAACGCCAATATATTTTCCGGGGCCACACCCATCGCCTGCACCGTATTTTGCAACACCCCCGCCGCCAATCCACGCCAACCGGCATGGGCCGCAGCAACCACGGTTGCGGCGCGATCACAAAATAACACCGGCAAACAATCCGCCGTTAAAATCCCACAGGCCTCGCCCGACTCGCGGCTGTAACAAGCGTCCGCCACCGGCGCAGCCAGCTGCGCCCGACGGCACACCACCTCCGCACCATGTACCTGGTGCAACCACTGGGGCGCACAGGGTAATTCCAGCAGCTGATGCAGCCGCTGACGATTGACTGCGACATCGCGAGGGTCATCCCCAACGTGATCAGCGAGATTAAATGAGCGCCAGGGCCCCACACTGGCGCCGCCAGTGCGCAGTGTAATAGCCGCACCAACTCCCTTGGGCAATGGCCAGTCGATGGCAAGAAAGGCATCACTATGCGGCATGGTCGGTCTTTTCAAGAACGTCCAGCAGTCGTTGCATATCTGGCGGCAACGGTGTGGACCAGGACATTGTTTTTCCCGTGGACGGGTGTTCCAGGGTTAACTCCACGGCGTGCAACGCCTGGCGTTTAAATTCCCGTAGCGTGGCGATTAATTCCTCGCTCGCGCCTTTGGGGATACGCACCCGCCCCCCATACACGGAATCTCCGGCGATCGGATAACCGATATGCGCCATATGTACGCGAATTTGATGGGTGCGCCCGGTTTCGAGTTTAATCCGCACCTGGGTGTACTGGTTAAACCGGCGCACCACCCGGTAATGGGTGACCGCCTTGCGCCCGCCCCGTGGCACGACCGCCATTTTCACCCTGGCCTGGGGATGGCGGCCGATCGGGGCGTTGACTTCGCCGCCGCCGGTCATTACGCCCCACACCACTGCCGCATAATGTCGCCCCAGCGTGCGCTCCTGTAATTGACGCACCAGGCTGTGGTGAGCCTGCAGGGTCTTGGCCACCACCATCAGTCCCGTCGTATCCTTGTCGAGGCGGTGTACAATGCCCGCCCTGGGCAGAGTCGCGAGCTGTGGGCAGTGGTGCAGCAGCGCATTCAGCAATGTGCCGGAGGTGTTGCCGGCCGCCGGATGCACCACCAGATCCGCCGCCTTGTTTAACACCAGTATTTCCGCGTCCTCGTAGACGATAGCCAGTGGTATGGATTCCGCGGACCATTCGCCTTCGACACTCAACGTCGCGTCCACGCTGAGGGTTTCACCGCCGAGTAACTTTTGTTTCGCGACACAAGGCTGGTCATTTACCCGCAGCGTCCCCTCGCGAATCCACGATTGCAACCGCGAGCGGGAAAATTCCGAAAATAGCGCTGCCGCGGCCTGATCGACTCGTTGCCCCACCAGCGTACTCGGCACCTGCGCCGTTAGTTTGATTGCCTTGAATGACGACATGCGGTGTTTTTCTTCCCCTTGAGCTGTGTTTAAATAGCGATTCTTGCAGGGCGCCGCCTCGCAGACAATACCTATTGAGACCGAGCCTTATTCCTATGCGCTTTATTACCCTCCTGCTGACCTCGATACTGCTCCTGTCCGGTTGTTCCTGGCTGGGCATGGGCGATGACGAAAAAAAGAAATCCACCACTGAAGGTTTCACCGAAAAAGATTTTTACGATTCGATTCAGCGTAATCTCAATAGCCAGAACTGGACCGTCGCCATTGAAAACCTGCAATCCCTGGAAGCGCAGTTTCCCTTTGGCAATTACGCGGAACAAGCCCAGCTCGAGTTGATCTATGCCTACCATAAAAGCGCCGATTACGAGGCCGCCATTGCGGCCGCCGATCGCTTTATTCGCCTGCACCCGCGCCACCCTAATGTCGACTACGCTTACTACATCAAAGGCCTCTCGGCGTTTATTCAAACCCGGGGCTTTTTCGACCAGTACTTGCCCATCGATGAAACCAAACGGGATCCCGGTGGCGCCAGAGACGCGTTTGCCACCTTCAATGAGCTGATCACCCGCTACCCTGAAAGTGCCTATGCCGCCGATGCGCGGCAACGCATGGTGCATTTGCGCAATCTTCTGGCGCGCCAGGAAATCCACGCGGCCAACTATTACTTTAAACGGGGCTCTTATCTCGCGGCTGCCAATCGCGGCCGTTTCGTCGTGGAAAACTTCCAACTTACCCCATCCGTGCCGGATGGGCTGGCGGTGATGGCCCAGGGCTACTATTTACTGCAAATGCAGGATCTCGCCGACGATGCCGCGCGGGTACTGGCGGCCAACTATCCAGATCACCCGTCGCTGGACAAGAATGGAGCTTTCCTCTACCAAAAAAGAATGAGTGCCGACAATCAATCCTGGCTCAAACGTCTGTCCCTGGGCTACTACATACCCGAAAAAGCCCCGGAATTTGACAGTCGCCCGATCTATAACCCAACGCCAAACTCTCCGCCACCCGATGCTCGGGCACCTGGCGATGCTGCAGCCGAAGACAACCCGGAAGCCGCACCGAAAAAATCCTGGTGGCACTGGTTGACCTTCGGCGTGTTCCAATAAACCTGGTTATAGCGGGCTGCGAAACTAGTCTCCCGCCCGCCAGCCGTTAGTAATGGGATAGCGCCGGTCGCGCCCAAATCCGCGCCGCGTGATACGTAAACCCACCGGTGCCTGGCGACGTTTGTATTCATTAATGTCGACCATGCGCACCACCCGCAACACATCATCCTGATTAAATCCCTGCGCGATTATGTCGTTGGCGCTGATATCCTGTTCCACATATAACTGGAGAATGCGATCGAGTATTTCGTAGGGCGGCAGGGAATCTTCATCTTTCTGGTCGGGGGCCAGCTCCGCGGATGGCGGGCGTACAATGACGGACTCCGGAATCACCGGCGCAATGGTGTTGCGATAGCGGGCCAGCTCAAACACCAGGGTTTTCGGTACATCTTTCAGTACGTCCAGCCCGCCTGCCATATCCCCATAGAGCGTCGCATACCCGACCGCCATTTCGCTCTTGTTACCGGTAGTGAGCACCATGTAGCCCTTTTTGTTGGATATGGCCATCAATAACACGCCCCGCGCGCGCGCCTGAATATTTTCCTCCGTTTTGTCCGCCGGGAGACCTGCAAACTCTGCCGCCAACGCCTCAACAAATGCGGCGTAGATCGCTTCGATACCAATACTCTGGTATCGCACACCCAGCGTCGTAGCTTCCTGTTGCGCGTCGTTCTTACTCAAATCGGACGTGTAGTGAAACGGCATCATGACCGCCTCCACTCGTTCGGCGCCGAGGGCGTCCACGGCGATCGCCAGTACCAGAGCCGAGTCTATGCCCCCCGACAGCCCCAGCAGTACACCCTTGAAGCCATTTTTTAAAACGTAATCTCTGACACCCAGCACCAGTGCGCCATAGACAGACTCCAGCAACGGAAGGGGCGCAACCACGGTCTGGGTCGGGACGTTCACCGCGCCATCTTGGGTCACCACCAATTGCACCGGGTAAATATCGTCAGTAAACATGGGGGCCTGAAATTGAATCGTCCCCGCCGCATCGACAACCATCGACCCGCCATCGAATACCAGTTCATCCTGACCGCCTACCTGATTAACATAGACTACTGGCATCGCCCCTTCCCGCGCCCGCTGTGCGATCAGGGCGCGCCGCTCTGCAGGCTTGTCGCAATGGAACGGTGAGGCGTTGATATTGAGCATCAAACGGGCACCCCGCGCCCGCGCCCGCGCCATGGGCTCGGCAAACCAGATGTCTTCACATACCGTAATCGCGGTAGGTACGCCGCGTATGTCAACCACACAGATATCAGAACCCGGTTCGAAATAGCGTTTTTCATCGAACACCAGGTAATTGGGGAGCATATTTTTCGCGTACTCGCCAACCAGTTGCCCGCCACTGATCACGCCAGCCATATTGTACAATTTTGCGCCGACTCGACGTGGATAGCCGAGCACGGCGGTTATAGTCTGACAAGCTGCACCCACTTCATCAAGCGCGCGCGTCACGCGGCCCTGTAAACTTGGCCGAAACAGAAGATCTTCGGGAGGATATCCAGTTAGTACCAGTTCGGGAAATACTACAATATCTGCTTTAAGTTGTTGACGCGCTCGCTGAATCGCGGATATCACCAGACGCGCATTGCCCGGGATATCGCCCACCAGAGGATTGACTTGCGCCAGTGCAACGATCAGATGAGCCATACCCAACACATTAGCCGTTATAAGGGCGCGTATTTTCAGCTAAAATCAGCGCAATAGCAAAAAACGGATTGCCAATCTATGCTCTCCAATCTGGCTGGTACGGGTGCGGTGGAATTCTCCATGCGTCTGACGCGGGTGTACGCATTCTACCGCGTGTTTCTCGCGGGCATTTTGTTCAGTGTGTTTAACTGGCAAATAGCCAAAGACGTATTTGGTTCTTCATCGCCAAAACTGTACCTTGCCGCGTCGGTGCTTTACTTTGTCATCACCTGCCTGACGCTTTTACTACTGTGGCCGCGACGTTTTAAAACAAATCCGGGCCTTACTCTGCTACACCTGTTAATCGATGTCCTGGCGCTGACCCTGTTGATGCACAGTAGCGGTGGTCTGGACAGCGGCATTGGTTTTCTCTTTCTGGCGACTATCGCCACCGGCTCAATATTTTTCACCGGGCAAATGGCCCTGTTGCTGGCCGCCGTCGCAAGTATTGCGGTTGTCATCGAGAGTATTTTTTCCGTGATGGTAAATGGCGTCGACAAACAAATTCTATTGCCCGCCGCCACTCTTGGGATTTTGCTGTTTGTCACGGCCCTGACTTTTCGTATGCTCAATCGCCGTATGCTCGCTGCCCAGGCCACCGCCAGCCGCGAAGCGGACCAGGCGGCGCAACTGCAGCAACTCAACGAAATCATCGTCAAACGTATGCTGACCGGGATCATTGTGGTTAACGCCCACAATACGATCGAGCTCATTAATAGCGCGGCGATTGAATTACTCGGCGGACACCGGCCAGGTGTGCCCTTATCCAGAGGCCAGCCGCTGCACATCGTGCCTGAGATCGTTACCCAGCTCGAGCGCTGGCAAGCCTACCCATGGCTGCGCAACTCGCCGTTTCGTGCGGCCCGCGGTAGTGGCGACCTTCAGGCGAATTTCACCACGATCGAGCACGGCGACCGCAAGCGCACGCTAATTTTCCTCGAAGATATACGGGCCATGTCGCAACACGCGCAACAGTTAAAACTCGCGTCGCTGGGACGCTTAACCGGCAGTATTGCCCACGAGATTCGCAACCCCCTGGGCGCCATCAGTCATGCTTCACAGCTCTTGAGTGAACTGGAACATAACAATCCACGACTGTTGCGTTTAACGGAAATTGTCGGCAACAACGCAGATCGGGTAAATCAGATCATAGAAAACGTACTACAGCTATCGCGGCAAAAGACGCCGGCCTTTCAAAAAGTATATTTACACAAGTGGCTGAAATACTTCGCTCAGGATATGCAGGACGCCAGCGCGTCTCCCGGGACTATCGAGATTACCGTCGATCGGGAGGATATCCAGGTTATTTTCGATCCATCTCACTTGCATCAGGTACTCACTAATCTGGTGGATAACGGCTGGCGCCATAGCCGCGAAAATGCTGGTGTGGCCTGGATCAAGCTGGTCTACCATACACTACCCAACTCCAATCTACCCTGTCTGGACATCTACGATCGCGGCACTGGCATTCCGGAACAGGACCGCGGACGAATATTTGAACCTTTTTTCACCACCTCGCCACAGGGTACCGGTTTGGGCCTCTACCTGGCCAAAGAGTTGTGCGAAACTAACTATGCGACGCTTGACTATATTTGCACCACCGATGTTCAGAACAACATAACGCCTGGCGAAACGAATAAACTCAGTCCTGGGTTTTTTAGAGTAGGCTTCGCCCATCCCGAGCGGCTGTTGCCAAGGACACATCAAGACCATGATTAAAACTGCACTGATTGTAGACGACGAGCCCGACATCAGGGAATTATTGTCTCTTACCCTGACTCAACTAAACCTCAAAGTTGACGAAGCAAGTAATCTTGCCGAAGCCTATCGCGCGCTTAAAGAGCACATGTATGACTTTTGTCTGACCGATATGCGTCTACCCGACGGCGACGGTCTACAGCTGATTGAGCATGTGCAGGCGACCTATCCGGATCTACCCATCGCGATGATCACTGCCCATGGCAATACGGATATCGCGGTGGAGGCGCTGAAAAAAGGTGCGTTCGATTTTGTCACTAAACCAGTTCAGCTACCGCGCCTGCGCGCTATGGTGCAAACCGCACTGGAACTATCGAGCGACAAACTGAGCGAACCGGGACGACCAGAACTTCTGGTCGGAAACTCCCAGCAAATGCAGACGCTTCGCCAACAGATAAGTCGCGTGGCACGCAGCCAGGCGCCGATTTTTATCAGCGGCAAATCTGGCAGCGGCAAGGAGTTGGTTGCACGGGCGATACACTATCAGGGACCACGAGGCAAAGGGCCATTTATTCCGGTGAACTGCGGCGCAATACCGTCGGAACTGATGGAAAGTGAATTCTTTGGGCATAAAAAAGGTAGTTTTACCGGTGCGTTCCAGGACAAACAGGGGCTTTTTCAGGCCGCCAATGGCGGCACATTGTTTCTCGACGAGGTCGCTGACCTGCCGTTGCATATGCAGGTGAAATTGCTGCGCGCGATTCAGGAAAAATCAGTGCGCCCCATCGGCGAGGAACGTGAAACTCAGATCGATGTGCGCATTCTCAGCGCAACACATAAAAACCTCACACGCGAAGTCAGCGCCGGAAATTTTCGCGAAGATCTTTTTTACCGCATCAACGTCATCGAAATTACGGTACCGGGACTTAGCGAACATGCACAGGATATTCCGGAGCTGGCCACCCTGTTCCTGGAACGGTTGGCACAGCGGGAAGGCATTGCAATCCCGAAGCTGGCGCCCTCTGCCCTGGCGGCGATGGAGCGCTACAGCTTTCCCGGCAATGTGCGCGAGCTGGAAAATATGCTCGAGCGGGCCATGGCGTTATTCGATGGCAAAGAAATTTCGGCCCACGACTTGCAACTTGTGGACCCGGAAGAAAGCGATTTGCGATCGGTCAGCCCAGAGCCAGCGACCGAAACAGCGGCGCCTGAAAAATACGTTACGCCAGCGAGTTCTTTGGATGAACATATGGCCGACATCGAAAAAACGATTTTACAAAAAACACTGGAGGAAACCCGTTGGAACAGAACCGCAGCAGCAAAAAAACTGGGTATCAGTTTTCGCCAGCTGCGCTACAAACTCAAAAAGCTCGGTATCGAATAGCCTCTTTCTCCCAATACCGGACCTACCAGCAGTAGTCCCTGTCCATGGTGGCGCCCACACTCACAGACTTTACACCCAGAGACGACAACACCAGGGTCTCGCAATGGGCGTCTGCCGCCTGCTCCAGTTGCGGAACCGCTTCCAGGCTAAACGCCGTAGCCGACGCCCCCGCCGCTAACTGAATAACGTAAATACGATTGGCCGCGGCGGCGGCTACGGGGTTGCCATTGCGATCGATGCCGTAACTGGCGGCCCCATAACCGAGATCGGTCAGATCTGTCGCATAACGCTTGTTATTTACAAAAAACTGTTCCTGGCGGGCCTGCACCTTAATCAACTCACCCGCCGCCAGACTGCGCCGGGTTTTCATAATTTGCTGATTGTAGCTGGGCAGTGCCACCGCCACCAAAATAGCGACTACCACAACCACAATCATGACCTCTATCAGCGTAAAACCCTGGCTTTTCAATCGGTTGTTCATCCGTTACTCCTACTCAATTGAATCCACACTCGGTTCACGCCAATAGATGGGGTCGGGCTGAATGCCACCGAAATTAATGATGGGAACGCTCGAATCCTCAATGCCGTCACCGTCACTGTCCTTGCCGATACCGCCACCCGGGATCAGGTAGCCACCGCTGCTATCTGGCGTCACCCCGGCGGGAATACCATCACCCAGGATATGCTTGCGTTGCGGGTAAAGTGCCGCCGAGCCATCAGCCAAATTAACCAGGTAAATCGCCCCCTGTCCCTCAGTAACGTCGCACGCGCTCGCTGCGGTAGTCGGGGCATAACTGGTAAAAAAAGCAACGCCGCTGGCTACCAGTGGTGTCGCAAGACCCTTCTCCCCCGCAGTCGCAAGCGCTATTTTCCACCCATTAAATTTATCCACCGTACAGGCGGCATTACCAGAATCAGAAACAACGCAGCCGCTCACGTCAGGTAGATCGCCTATCACCAGCGGTGTGCGCGTTTTTACGGTGACATCGCCACTGGTGGTGGCCCTATCTTTGATTAAAAATAGATAGTTGCGCACATCGGTTTCCAACGGGTGGGGGCGATCGCCGCTGCTTATTAACACGCCATCGTAATCGCCGTTACCATCAAAGGTCAGCACCAGCTCCGGAGAGTGGAAAAAACGGCGATCCGTGGTCAGGCCATCCGTCCCCAGCTCCGCGAACTTGGATACAAACCAGTTGTCGCGGCGGTGATTAGAGTCGCTGCCCTCGGGCAAATCCACCCGCCACACCGCACCACCGGTGTCGCCGACATAGAGCCGATCGATAATGCCGTTGCCATTAATATCAACCGGTGTGACCGAACCGGGAATACTGTCCACCATATCCGCGTGCTGATAAACCGTGTTCGACACCGCCCCGGTGGCACCCTGTTTGGCTTTCCAGATCAAAGCCCCGGTGCGGGCATTAACAATATAAATAGCATTACCGATGGTGTCGTCGTTGGCGTTTAAATCTTTGCCAATGCGTGCCGTCAACCCGGAATCCCAGCCACCGTTATAGCCCCCGGCAAAAATCACTACATCCGTAGCACTCGTACCAAAGCGCACCTTGCCGACAATGGGATCAGAAAAGGTTAGTCCCAGCTCGTTGAAACCAGTGTCCGTACTGGAAATTTTCCATGCCAGACTTGGCGTAGTGGCCGGGTTCGTTACATTCAATGCGTAATAGCTTTTGCCGCCTCGGCGCAGGCCAAAATAAACGTAGACTTCGTCGCCATCGCCCGGTTCTATTGTCCCATCTCGATTGACGTCCACCTGAAAGGGTACGGGCGTGCCGTCCACGCCGTACAGCATTTTGCTGCTGGATCGTGTATTGCTACGCAACTGGGAGACGTTACCCAGTAGTTCTCTCGGCATAAAAGCGAATAGCTCTCTACCGCTTGGCGTACCCCCTGTGGTGCTATTTTGAAAGATGTGAAAGTAACCATCGTTGGTTCCCATCATCACTCTTATATTGGGATTGGTTTTTGAATAGCCCGTGGTCGCGCCATAGTTAACCGCCAAAGGGCGAGAGTGTATGGACGACCCGAGAATCCAGGGACGCACATCGGTTCGCGAACCATCGCTATCTACATCGTCGACATCCAGCCCCCGCGCCCACTTGATATGGTTTTCAGCTATGGTCGTGGTCGCCGCCCCCAATGCGGTTTGCAACGCCGCAGCGGTTGTTCCGTCCGCGTTAAAGGCGGTCAGTGCCGTTCCGGAACTGGGTCCGACAAATAGCTGTCGCGCGCCGCTATCGCTATTAAGGTTCCCTGGACTGCCGGAAATATAGCCCGGAATCTTCTGTCCGGCCCCGCCGCGCGCCACTGATCGACCATCTGCGCCAGCCACTTCACCCTCGGAAGCATCAGGCGGCGGGAGGGCGCTCGCATCCGTCCAATAGGTCAATGCCCCCAGACGAATGCGTCCCTTATCCTTACCAATTTCCTCAAACGCGGGAGCGCCATTAACGTCGAGAATTTGATCAAAAATGGTGTCACCGTCACTGTCATTCAAGCGCAATCGTTTTAAATTACCGGGCCAGTCAACCGTTGCCTGGGCTTCAAACAACGCGATATAAAGGTTATCCAGCGCTTCAATACGGTTAAACACGTTCACTGGCACCGAGGCTGCCACAAAGGTACTGCTGACGCTGATAATCTTAATAAACGCTTCCCTGAGCTGGGCTTCCAGCGCCACCGCATTGTCGAAGTTCAGAACTCCATCGCCGGAATTACCCGCCGCAGCCCAGGCGGCCGTGGAACCCACACTCCCGGAGTCGGAGATAATCCAGGTGATAAGTTCCTGCTGCCCTGCCGCCCCCGGCACCAGATCGTGGTGGTTCATATACTTGAGCATATCCGCGAATTTTGTGCTGGCGTTGTCGTGGGGCATATCCGCCGCGATCTGCGCATCAAGGTCATCGTCCTGGTTGGCCACATTCATGGCCATGGCGATGGCGTACAGTTTGGTACAGGCAGACGAGGCAAATGTGCTGGGCGGGATATAGTTGGTCCCCGACTGAATCAGTGGATCAAAGCTTGGCGATGGCGGCGTAATACTCTGAAAGTTATTGACCGTACCAGCAGCATTACCAAATTGTACACGCTTGCCATTCCAGTAGCTGAACATTTCGTAAAATGTTTCGCTGGGCTGCAATTTATGGGATTTGCTGTTATTGGAGGGCTCTTTGATTTGGCGCAACCGGTAAATCAGATATTTTTTATATTTATCCGTTCCAGCAAAGCCACTGGGTAACGTAATTCCGGTAGTGGAAAGGTCTGCTCCGAGTTGGTTGTATCCCTGCAATATGGTGCCACCGTTGTCGAAATTACTGATCATCAGCCCCATATGAATGGGGTCAAAATCCGTAGTCGACATAATGGATTCAAGAATAGCCACAAACACTTCATACTTGGTCACCTTGGCGGATAACGCCGTGCCGGACGCAACTCTCGCTGCCTCAAGCGCCGCCGCCGCGCCAGGCGACATCGTATCCTTACAGGCCGCATTAAACGAACTGCAATGGGTCGCGAATACACTAGGACGCCAGTCCAGCATCAGCATCGCCAGAGGCACAGAACCCGCTATGGATTGCAGGTAAATATCGATATCGTCTGCTTTCGCCGAACCGACGCCAACCATCAACGGCAAAAGACAAGCACTTATCAACCTTTTCATAACGTAACCTCCGTCCTTTCCAGCACGTTTACCTGCTCCAGTACGTTTACCTATGGCGAATCCCGATCGCCCTCGATTTCTTGTATCCAGTTTCCGATTACTTTTCAATTTCTACTCCATGTACCACCGTGGCGTTCCCCAGCCGGGTATCGCCACTGTCGTAGTTAGCGACCACTTCAAAATAATAATAGGTACAGCTGGTGCCACAGGCTTTATCCTCGCTGCGGCGTTTGTGGGGCTTTTTGGCAAACTCCGGCGCCTGGCGGACAATGTAGTAATCCAGCACAACCCCGCTTGGCACCGTCGTAATGTCGGTGCCAAGATTAATTTTTTTGTCGTCACAATAGGAACTGGTGGAACCCGCCTTGCACACAGTCCAGCCGACGCCCCCGGCAGTGGTAAAATTCGTGGACACATTGACAAGATCCGCCGGAATCGCCGCTGCAATGGCTTCTACCCGCTGGAATGCCTCCTCCTTGAACTGGTCATTACCGGCCATTTGCGTTTCAAACATACTGGTTTGCATCACAGTGACACCCACCAGCGCCAGCAGTAACAAGAAAATCAGGGCAACGATAAGTACCGCACCGCGGTTCTTGCCAGGGCTACTTTTGACACGCCTGTTTAACATCGCTCTAGCCTCTTGCTGAATATTTTGCATAAACCGTTACGTCTAAACCGCTGTCCCTGTTAACGCCCATAGGAAATATTCCGCACCTGTACCGTAGTGCTGTAAACACTGCGCATAAACGCGTCATTTTTCGCGGCGACGGCGGTACTCCCCAGATTGTACGTTTTGCTGTTGGTATAACCGGGCACGGTATTGATACTGCGCACCAGTAGATAAATGCGCGCCGACACCACATTACCCATCTCGGCCGCCGTGGGCGTTGTTTTGTATTGATCCGGCGTACCATCCATATTGGTGTCGATACCCAGTTCAATCTGCATGTCTTCAATTCCTTCAACCAGACAACCGCTAACCATCCCCGTAGCTCGTAAAGTTTCGGCGCACAGGGCGGGCACGCCGTCGCCGACAGTGCTTGAATAATTGCGAATATAGAAAACGGCAGCCTGGTATTCCCAGTAGTCCGTACGGGAGCCAGCGGTAGCATCCGCACTCGGGATGGTGCCACTGGAACCCAGATAGACAAATTCCGTTTCCACCACATCTTCGGCGCGCTTGAGACGCAGGTACCCCTGGTTAGTGCTGGCAGCAGTGAGTGATGGGTTGAACTCCCCGTCCCTCAACGTGTAATCCCCGGCGGTACGCTTCACGGTGAAGATATCCGTATCGGCCACAATTTCCCCCGCGGTCAGACAACCCGCCAGGTTGGTGCCATTGATGGTGGTTACGGCGCCCGAAAAATTATCGATAAATTCCAGGGGATTATCCGTGTTCGTTGCCCAACTGGCAGCGCAGTCGGTACCGGTTAATGCTACTGGCGCCGCACCGGCACCGCCGGTAATCACTCCGCCGAAAAAGCCCACGTGCTGTAATTCTCTTTTCAGGAAATTCAACGCGAAGCGTCCATTTTCCTGTAAACGGGCCTGCTCGTCCTCGTAGCTGTAATTGCGTTTACTGTCCAGATAGACATTGATCACGCCGGTCATCAGTACCAGTCCAAGGACGATAGCCACCATTAATTCAACCAGAGAAAACCCGGCCTGCGGGTAACGGCGAGCCTTGTGAGAACAGTGACCAGATGAATGTGGTAAAGAAGTCATATCACACATCCACAATAAAAGTAGATAGCACCAACAGCCGACGCTGCACATTGTCGGCACCGTACAGGCCGGTAGCCTCACCGCAATCCGATTCGGTTGGATTGGTCATCTCCTCAACCCCCCGCCACGCAATCGCGACCTGGACATTACCGGCGTTGTGGGTAATGCAGGCGGTGGGTTGTACCAACCCACCTGCATTCGACGTGACGCCGTCAACGGTGACGCGTTCCGTGGCGCCGTCCAGTAACAGCTCGATTTCGTACAGATCCCGAGTTGCCAGTTGCGCAGGTGAGCAGGCTCCCGTATTGCAGCTGGTGGGTTCGCTGGCAATCGAACCCTCGCCGATGGTCGCCACATAGTCGGCGAGGGCGGTGGGATTACTGCGCATCCGTTCCACAGCATCGCGCGCCACCGCGCTGGCCATGGAGCGCTGGGCCGCCTCATAGGAATAGCGTTTAGCGGTGGTTTGCAAGGTCATCATGCCCAGTAAACCCACTGCCAGTACCAACGCCGCTATCAATACTTCGATCAGCCCCGCACCCTGCGCGCTGTGCAACCGCGAGCGGCCATTGCGTAATACGCGTGTTTTCGTCATAACCAACATATCCACGTTTTCATTTATACCCGTCTATACCCGTCAGGATCCACGTACGCTTATATCCGATTAAGGACAGGTCTTATCCGCATCCAGGCCTTTTTGCATCCGCGGCCGACCGGTCAGGGAGACGGCAATTTGCCGAGCTTCCTCGTCAACCGCATTCGAGCCGCATAAGCGAAACGAGTCAGCCTGGCTTGCGGTGGCGTCCGGCCGGTAGGTAACCCGATTGGCATAGTTGGCCCCGGTGCGCAGGGTGTTACCGCCACTCAAAGCACCAACTGCACGAATAACCGGTTCGTCTGCGTCCAACGTGTTGTCTCTGTCCTTATCCGGAAATACCAACCAACCCTGCTCCCAGTTCCCCGCCCCGGTACAGTCCGCACCGTCGGCACTCTTACACACCACTACTGGGTAATTACGTTTAACCGCCTCGCTACGCGCCAGCATCAGGGACGTAAATAATGCATTGCTCTGGGTTTGCAGGCGACTCATACGAATAGTTTCCATAAACGAGGGAGCAACCGCCGCTACCAACACAGCCAATATTGCAATTGATATCATCAACTCAATTATGGAGAAGCCCGAAATAGCACAGCGCAAGGCAACACCGTTATTAGCCACGGAGTGAAATCCATATGACATAGTTCGTCGCCGCATCAGCGTTTTTGGATTTGCCGCCTTTTCCATGTCGATCCCACACCCCCGCACCTGTTGTCGCCTTGATAACAAATAAATTTTTTAAATTCTCAGCCTTGCGACGGAAGGAAAAATAATCCGACCAGCAACTATTGACATAAATGCGCGGCGAGAATTAGACCCCCAACGGTGGGATTGAGACATTATTTGATGTATTCAACGCAGCGCTTGGGGCATGGAAAAGCGAATATTTTCGGTCTTGCCAGGCACCTCAACCGGCTTTTCCGCACCCAAGTTACGCAATTGTTCGACCACATCAGCCACCAGTATTTCCGGTGCAGAAGCGCCTGCAGTCACCCCAATAACCCGTCGATTATGCAGCCAGCCGGGATCAATCTCGGCAGGCGTATCGATCAGATAGGCGGTCGCCCCGCAACGCTCGGCCAATTCCCGCAGGCGGTTTGAATTTGAGCTGTTGGGGGAACCCACCACCAGCACCAGATCGCACTCCAGGGCCAGCTGTTTAACCGCATCCTGCCGATTCTGTGTGGCATAGCAAATATCGTCCTTGCGCGGACCAGCTATGTTGGGGAAACGGTTGCGCAACGTAGCGATCACCCGCGCGGTGTCGTCCATCGACAGGGTTGTCTGGGTGACGTAGGCGACACGCTCGGGATCGTTGACTTGCAGGCTGGCGACATCATTGTCGTTTTCAACCAGATATATCTGCCCACCGTTGCCCCTGTCATATTGCCCCATGGTACCTTCCACTTCGGGATGGCCCTGGTGCCCGATCAGGACACATTCGCGGCCTTCGCGACTGTAGCGAGCCACCTCCATATGCACTTTGGTCACCAGCGGACAGGTGGCGTCAAATACCCGCAACTGTCGCTGCGCGGCTTCCTTCTGCACCGCTTTGGACACGCCGTGGGCACTAAAGATAACGATAACCCCATCGGGCACTTCGGAGAGATCCTCTACGAACACCGCGCCGCGCGCGCGCAGCCCGTCCACTACAAATTTGTTGTGCACCACCTCGTGACGCACATAAATGGGTGCGCCAAAGGTATCCAGGGCGCGGTTAACAATATCGATTGCGCGATCCACACCGGCGCAAAAACCCCGCGGATTGGCTAAACGAATTTCCATGCGTTTCCCTATTTCCCAGTCACTCTACAGCGAGCACATGCACTGTAAAATCGAGAGTGTGTCCGGCGAGCGGATGATTAAAATCCACAGTGATAATATCACCGTCAATCCCGGTGACAGTGCCGGGTAATTCCGCGCCGGCGGCATCCGCAAACAACACCACCAGCCCCTCGCTCAACGCCATATCCGCAGCAAAATGCTGGCGCTGCAGGGTCGTAGTATTGGTTGGATTGGGCAACCCGAAACCCTGCTCCGGCGCCACAAAAAACCTTTGCGCTGCTCCCGCGCCAAGTCCCACCAACAGCGCCTCAAAACCTGGCAGCAAACTACCATCGCCCATGGCAAAGGACGCAGGTGTGCCACCGAAATTGCTGTCGACCACACTGCCATCTTCAAGAGCCAGGGAGAAATGCAGGGTGACTCTGGAGTTGGGACCAATAGTCGCGCTCATTCGCCGCCGCCCTTGATCTGGCGCTGGACAACCCGTTTGCGCTCTTTGTCACCAAACAACGAGTTCACAATCAGTATTCCCGCACCCAGGGTAATCCCGCTATCCGCCACATTAAACGCCGGCCAGTAATACTCATGGTAGTGCAGCTGCACAAAATCCACCACGTAACCAAGGGTTACCCGATCCCACAAATTGCCCAACGCGCCGCCCAGCACCAGACTCAGCCCTAGACTCTGCCACGCGTCCCGGCGCGCGAGACGATGCAGCCACAGGACGATAAAAACCCCAACACCGGCGGCGGTCAACGCGAAAAACCAGCGCTGCCACCCTCCCGCTTCACTTAAAAAACTGAAAGCGGCACCGGTATTGTGTAGCAAGGTAAAATTAAAGAATTCGGTTATGACGACCGGCTCTCCGTAACGCAACGCGCTGGACGCCATATTTTTTGTTATCAGATCGAGCGCCAACACCAGTGCGGCGAGAGCGTACCAACGCCCTGCACAAAAATTCATACAGCCTGCCGAAAGTCACGCATAACGCCGCACCTCCCCCGCGCCAGTCACATTGTCTACACATCGGTGACACAATTCGGGGTGTTCTGTATGCTCACCCACGTCGCTGCGATAATGCCAGCAACGTACGCACTTACGCTCGCGAGACTTGTTGACGGCTACTTTCAGCCCAGCCAGCAGTGTCTCTTGTGCCGCCTCGCCAGCATCCCCCAGTGGGACGATATCCACGCTGGACGTAATCAGTACAAAGCGCAGTTCGTCCTGTAACTGGGACAGAATGTTGCGCAACTGCTCGTTCGCGTACAGCGTCACCTCGGCTTCCAGGGAACTGCCCAACAACCCTCCCCCGCGCTGCACTTCGATCTGCTTATTAACGGCCTCCTTTACCGCACCGAGGACGCGCCAGTCTGCGCGGCTAATACCGCCAAGTCCTGCCACCGACGGCAGTGGGTACCATTCCGCGACAAATACGGATTCCTCCCGTGGGCCGGGTATACAGCTCCAGATTTCCTCCGCAGTAAAACTCAGGACGGGCGCGATCCAGCGTACCAATGCTTCGCTGATATGATAAAGCGCGGTCTGGGCGGACCGCCGCGCCACGCTGTCAGCCTGGCAGGTGTACTGCCGATCCTTAATAATGTCGAGATAGAACGCACCCAAATCATTACCGCAAAACTGGTGTAATTTCTGGTAAATACTATGGAACTGGTAATTTTCGTAAGCAACCTCGATTTCACTTTGCACCAGTGCGGCGCGATCCAGTGCCCAGCGATCCAGCGACAACATATCCGCTGGCGCCACGCAGTGCTCCCGCGGGTCAAATCCGTCCAGGTTAGATAACAAAAAGCGCACCGTATTGCGAATACGGCGATAGGAATCAGCAGTGCGCCGCAAAATTTCATCGGACACCGTCATCTCGCCACTAAAATCTGCCGAAGCCACCCACAGCCGCAGCACATCGGCCCCCAGTTCATTGAGCACCTTCTGAGGTGCCACCACATTGCCGACGGATTTCGACATTTTGCGGCCCTGGGCATCCACCGTAAAACCGTGGGTCAGCACCGCTTTGTAGGGGGCATTACCGTTAATCGCGACGGCAGTTTTCAGGGACGACTGGAACCAGCCGCGATGCTGATCGGAACCCTCCAGATAGAGGTCCGCCGGGTAATGCAAACCCTTCCGCGTGCGCAGCACCGCCTCGTGACTGACACCGGAATCAAACCACACATCGAGGGTATCCGTGACTTTCTGATAATCCTTACTGTCGGCGCCCAGCAATTCCGCCGAGTCGAGATCGTACCAGGCGTCGATACCTCCCTGCTCCACACGGAGGGCGACCGCCTCGATCAATTTGGCTGTATCCGGATGTAACGCCCCGCTCTGGCGGTGCACGAACAATGCAATCGGTACCCCCCAGGTACGCTGGCGGGAGATACACCAGTCCGGACTATTGTCCAGCATGCTGGCCATACGCGCCTGTCCCCAGTTTGGATGCCAGGCTACCTGCGCAATCTCGCTGCGCGCCTTGTCCAGCAACCCATTCGCGCTCATACTCACAAACCACTGCGGGGTGGCGCGAAAGATCAACGGTGTCTTGGTGCGCCAGCAGTGGGGAAAACTGTGGGTAATTTTACTGTCAGCGAGCAATCGCCCGCGCTCCCGCAGCAGATCCACGATTTGTTGGTCAACTTTGTACACATGCGCGCCAGCAAACAACGCCACGTCATCGCGAAACACCCCGTCGTCGCCGATATAATTAAGAGTGGGAATGCTGTATTTTGTGGCCACCACAAAATCGTCGGCGCCGTGATCGGGGGCCGTGTGTACCGCGCCCGTACCGCCATCGGTGGTCACGTGATCGCCGAGAATTATTGGTACCTGGCGTGTGTAAAAAGGATGCTGCACCAGAATGTTTTCCAGGGCAGCGCCCCGACAGCGGCCGACGATGCGGTGCTCGGTCACCCCCCAACGGGCCAACGAAGCAGTTAGCAATTCCTCTGCAAGCAGCAACCGTTGGGGATTGCCATCCGTCTCTATCTGCGCCACCACATAATCGAGGTCCGGGTGTACCGCCACCGCCTGATTAGACGGTAATGTCCAGGGGGTAGTAGTCCAGATAACAATTGCCAGTTCGCCTTCTCCGCCCAGCTCCGGGACCGCTGCGACCAGCGCCGACGGATCGACCACGGGAAAACTGACATCGATGGAAAGAGACGTCTTGTCCTGATACTCGACTTCCGCCTCTGCGAGTGCCGAGCCGCCAACCACGCTCCAGTACACCGGCTTGTACCCTTTGACCAAATGGCCATTGGCGGCAATTTTGCCCAGGGCCCGAATAATGTCCGCTTCGTATTTGAAATCGAGACTTAAATACGGATTGTCCCAGTCGCCAAAAACTCCCAGACGAATAAAATCCTGTTTTTGTCCGGCCACCTGTTTGAGAGCATATTCCCGACACTTTTGCCGAAAAGTGCGCTCGTCCACCTTGACTCCGGCCTTGCCAATTTTCTTTTCCACCTGGTGCTCAATGGGCAGACCGTGGCAATCCCACCCGGGCACGTAGGGTGCATCGTAGCCAGCCAGGGTGCGGGATTTGACGATAATATCCTTCAGAATTTTGTTGACCGCGTGGCCGATATGAATATCCCCATTCGCGTAGGGCGGGCCGTCGTGCAGCACAAACGACTTACGCCCGGCACGGGCCTGACGAATTTTTTGATAGAGATTCTGTGTCTGCCACTGCTTAACGATGCCCGGTTCCCGCTGGGCCAGATTGGCTTTCATGGGAAACTGAGTGTGGGGCAGATTTAACGTGTGTTTGTAATCGCTCATATGTCTTTCGTCAGTTACTCATTACTAATTTTCGTGTTATCGCAATGCGCACCACGCGCTGCAGTAGCAAAATATTTCCGGGCAATAACGATATCGTTTTTAATTTTCAACGCTAATTCATCCAGCGAAGCGAATTTTTGTTCGTCGCGCAATTTATGTTTGAACTCAACCTCAATGCGCGCTCCGTATATATCGCCATCCCAATCGAGGATGTGCACCTCGAGAACCGGTTTCACCAAATCCCCTACCGTGGGACGCACGCCCACGTTAGCTACCCCCTGGCGACACTTGCCTGCCACTGTCGCCTCCACCGCAAACACCCCGGCGAGGGGTGCCCGATAGCGGTGTAAGTTGACGTTGGCGGTGGGCACTCCCATTTGCCGGCCCAGGCGTTGTCCGTAAACGACACGACCGGCGATGCGGAACGGGTGTCCCAACAGACGCTCCGCTTCCGCAAACTCGCCCGCCTCGAGACAGCGACGAATACGGGTGCTACTGATGCGCTGTCCACCCATTTCTACTGTCATGGTATCGACCAGTTCGAAACCATAGCGCGCGCCGGCGCGGTGCAACATAAAATAATCGCCCCGGCGGTCACAGCCAAAGCGGAAATCATCGCCAACCACCATACAGCGCACGCCGACGCCATCCACCAGTAACTGGCGTATAAATTCCTGGGCCGACAGGCTGCGCAGGGTGCGATTAAACTGGATACAAAATACCCGATCGATCCCGGCAGCGATAATAGCCTCGACTTTTTCGCGCATACGCATCAAGCGCGCCGGGGCCTGCTCGCCGGAAAAATACTCCTGGGGTTGGGGTTCAAAAAACATCACCATGGACGGCAAACCGTAGTAAGCCGCTCGTTCTTTCACCTGTTCGAGAATGGCACGGTGCCCAAGATGGATACCATCAAACGAGCCAATAGTGGCGACGTTACCCTTGTGCTCCGGAAGAAGGTTCGCCAATCCCCTGATAAAAACATGTTCTCCGACCTTCACCGGCAGCGCCACCGCGTTCTTGGTATTTGTCCAAGGGCAAAGTATAACGCAGGGTCGCAGGTGAATGTAGGCATATTGTTGGCGCTATAATCAGTTTGCGCGCGGCAAATTGCGTAGCTCACCGATACGCATGCCGGCTGTGTACAGTGCGCCCGCATACATTACAAAACCACCCACGCATAATGCCAGTAGCCACAGAATTCGGGCGCCGCTGGATAGCGATATCCAGCCCGGCAATGCGGACACCGACATCCACAACGCCAACGCCATCACTCCATTGGCAAACACAAGTATCCCAAAGAACCGCCCCCAGCCTGCGCAGGGTCGATACACTGCTTCCACTCGTAAACCACGGTACAGGAGGGCGGCGTTGAGTACTGCGGCGATTGACGTTGCCAGAGCCAGCCCTGCATGCCCCACCTGCCAGTAATGATGCAACGGGATGACCAGCGCGATGTTCAAAATCATATTCACGAACATCGCAATAATGCCAATCCGCACCGGCGTGCGCACATCCTGCCGCGCATAAAAGCCCGGCGCCAATACCTTAATTAGCATAAACGCCGTGACCCCGGCAGCATAGGCACTCATACTGCAGGAAGACATCGCAATGTCCCGCACCGTTATCTCACTGCCGTCAAAAAACAGCGTCACCAAAATCGGCTGCGCCAGAATCACCAGCGCCAGGGATGCCGGTACCGCGATCAAAAGGATGAAACGCAACGCCCAGTCGAGGGTTGCCGCAAAGTGTTGGGGCGATTTCGTAACGTGCTGCCGGGACAGATTCGGCAAAATCACCGTGGCGGCCGCTACCCCAAATACGCCTAACGGTAACTCCGCGATACGGTCGGAATAATACAACCAGGACACACTACCGGTCGGCAAAAAAGAGGCTATCACCGTATCCAGCAACAAGTTGATCTGGCTGACCGATACACCAAACATCGCCGGCGCCATTAAGCGCAAAATCTTGCGCACCCCTTCGTCGCGCCACGCCACTCTGGGCCGCGGCAATAAATGCAATTGTGCGAGAAAGGGCATCTGAAACAGAAGTTGCACAATACCGGCGGCAAACACACCCCAGGCAAGTGCATAGACTGGCTCGCCAAACCACGGGGTCGCGACCAACGCGGCGCCAATCAAACAGACGTTGAGCCACACCGGAGTGAAGGCCGGTATCGCAAACCGATCGAAACTGTTGAGGATGGCGCCGGCAAAGGCGGTCAGCGAAATAAACAGTAAATACGGAAACGTCACGCGAATCAGGGCGCTGGTGGCGGCGAACTTGTCGCCATCACCGATAAATCCAGGGGCGAAAATGGCCGTTAACACCGGCGCCCCCACCACCGCCAGTACGGTTAGCATGATCAGCGTTGAACCCAGCAACCCCGCCACTCGGTCGGCCAGATGCTTTACCGCCGCGTGTCCGCCCCGCTCGCGCACCTCCGCTAATACGGGTACAAATGCCTGGTTAAATGCCCCCTCGGCAAACAAACGTCGTAAAAAATTAGGAATTTTAAACGCAACAAAAAATGCATCGGCCAGCGCATCGGCGCCGATAACCCGAGCAAGTACCACGTCCCGCACCAAACCCAACACCCGCGACACCATGGTCATGGCACCGACCACCGCGCTCGCGCCGAACAACCCCCGCTTTACCCGTGGCTTTTCCTGATGATCACCCTGTAATTCAGCCAAACGCTGTCTTCCCGAAAATTTCCTGCAGTTTAACCTTGTCCCGGGTTTCGGCCAACAAAGACTCCACTGTATTGAAATTTGCGCAGTGCGCCCCCACCATGTACAGACATCTTCGGTTCGGAGCACTATCTTGGAACAATACCGCGGCACCACCGTAATATCTGTCCGTCGCCACGGCAGCGTTGTCATCGGAGCGGACGGCCAGGTCACCCTCGGCAACACCATTATGAAAGGCAACGCCCGCAAGGTACGGCGCCTCTATCACGATCAGGTCATTGCCGGCTTTGCCGGTGGCACAGCAGATGCGTTCACCTTGTTTGAACGCTTTGAGGCAAAACTTCAGGAGCACCGCGGCAACCTGGTGCGCGCCGCTGTGGAACTGGCCAAGGATTGGCGCACCGACCGTATTCTGCGGCGCCTGGAAGCCCTGTTGGCAGTGGCAGACAAAGATGCGTCGTTAATCATTTCCGGCAACGGCGACGTGATTCAACCGGAGGATGACCTGATCGCCATCGGCTCCGGTGGTCCCTTCGCCCAGTCTGCCGCACGCGCACTATTACTCAATACCGAACTGGGCGCCCGCGACATTGTCGAAAAAAGCCTGGGCATAGCCGCGGATATCTGCATCTACACCAACCACAATTTGTCCATTGAGGCACTCGATTGCCCGCAGTCCTGAGCAGCCACACGCAGTCGTCAAACGTTACTTATTCTCCGACCCACGAGCGTTTTATATGTCCAGCATGACACCCCGAGAAATCGTTCACGAACTGGATCGACATATCGTCGGCCAGGACAATGCCAAACGGGCAGTTGCCATTGCCCTGCGCAATCGCTGGCGGCGCATGCAGCTGCCAGAGGAATTGCGCGAAGAAATCACGCCAAAAAACATTCTGATGATCGGCCCCACCGGGGTCGGCAAGACCGAGATCGCGCGACGCCTGGCACGCCTGGCGAACGCACCCTTTATTAAGGTGGAGGCCACCAAGTTCACCGAGGTGGGTTACGTGGGACGAGACGTGGAATCCATCGTACGGGATCTGGCGGAAACAGCCGTCAAACAGCTGCGCGAACAGGAAATGGAGAAAGTTCGACAGCGCGCTCAGGATGCCGCCGAAGAACGGGTGCTGGACGCACTGCTTACACCAGCCCGGGGCGAGACCGAAAGCGGCACAAACAGCACCCGACAATTGTTTCGCAAAAAATTGCGCGAAGGCGAACTCAACGACCGGGAAATCGAGATTTCGGTGAACGCCGCGCCGATTGGTGTGGAAATCATGGCCCCCCCCGGTATGGAAGAAATGACCAACCAATTGCAGAGCATGTTTTCCAATATGGGCGGGGGCCGCGCCAAACAGCGCAAACTGCCGGTGGCGGAAGCCCTGCGCCTGGTGACCGACGAGGAAGCCGCAAAACTGGTTAACGAAGACGAATTGAAAATACGCGCCTTATACAACGCCGAACAAAACGGCATCGTATTTATCGACGAACTGGACAAAGTCGCCAAGCGCGGCGAAACCTCCGGCTCCGACGTGTCCCGCGAGGGTGTACAACGGGACCTGTTACCGCTAATCGAAGGCTGCACCATTTCCACCAAATACGGCATGCTCAAAACTGATCACATTTTATTTATCGCATCGGGTGCTTTCCATTTTTCCAAACCGTCGGATCTGATTCCCGAGCTCCAGGGAAGGCTGCCCATTCGCGTGGAGCTGGATTCCCTGAGCGCTGCTGACTTCGAACGCATCTTGACCGAACCCCGCGCGTCCCTGACCGAGCAATACCGGGAATTACTGGGTACCGAAGGGGTGCAGCTGACATTCACCGCAGATGGCGTGCAACGTATTGCCCAGATATCCTGGGAGGTGAACGAGCGCACGGAAAATATCGGCGCCCGCCGACTGCACACGGTGCTGGAGCGCTTGCTGGAAAAAGTGTCCTTTGAAGCGGCGGATTTAGCCGCAAATGGCGGTGCTATCGCTATCGACGGGGCCTTCGTCGATCAACATCTGGACGAACTGGCGCGCGATGACGACCTGTCGCGTTTTATCCTGTAAAACTGGAAGCAACACAATACTTATGCATCCGAGCAAGGTAAAACTCAACAAGCCTGACCGCAGCCTCGAGCTGACTTACCCCGACGGCGCGCATTTTGTTCTGAGCGCGGAGTATCTGCGGGTGCATTCCCCCAGCGCCGAAGTGCAGGGACACGGGCCCGGCCAGGAAATTCTGCAACACAGTAAAAAGCAGGTCGCCATCGACCGCCTGGAAGCGTCGGGCAACTACGCCCTGACCCTGCATTTTAGCGACGGCCACCATACCGGCATCTACAGCTGGGTATATCTGCGCGATCTGTGCGACAACCGGGAAGCCTACTGGAACACCTACCTGGAAAGACTCCATCGTGCCGGCGCGAGCCGCGATCCCGGGGAGCAGGTGGTGCGCTTTGTCAACCCTTAGTCAGTAGCTTCATTCCCGACGCCGACAATTTGCCCCGCAAAACGGATCAGGCAACGGTCGCCCGCGCCGTCAGGTTCACCCGCAACCCACGGGGATACATAGTGAATTCCAGACGTTCGCTGACGCCGTCCAGGGGCGCGCCGGGCACCACTTCAAAATGTTGCACCACCATGGCCAACACCATTTTCATTTCCAGCAGCGCCAAACTACGTCCCGGGCACAGGCGCGGACCGGAACCGAATGGCATAAACGAGCGGGGATTGGCGACGCCACGCTGCCCGTTGTCCCTAAGCCAACGTTCCGGCTTAAATAATTCCGCTTCGGGGTAATCGGCCGCGCCCATGGCCAGCGCCCGGGTTAGCACCACCGCCGACTCGCCCTTACGGAAACTCAGACCACCAATGTCGACCGGACGATTAGCTTCCAGAATATTGATCGGAGCAACCGGCTTGAGTCGCATGGTTTCGTTGATTAACGCATCGAGGTAGGGCAACTGGCGGGTTTGCTCGAAGATGTCGAGAACTCCCTCTCCAACGACATCTTTAACTTCCCGTCGCAGAGTATGCTGAACCTGTGGGTATTTCGCTAAAAAATACATAGCCCAGGCGAGGGAATTGGCGGTCGTATCTTCCCCCGCCAGCAGCATGGTCAGTACGTTATCTGCGACTTCCTGCTCGGAAAACCCGGATTGGTTGTCCTCCACCGCCAGCAACAGGGATTGCAACAAATTCTGTGGGCTTTCCGGGTACGCCGGGTTTGCCTCCAACTGCGCACGCCCCTGACGAATAAATTCAATAACTGTGTCGTACACAATGGCTACCGATTTTTCCACTGCCCGATCCCGTGGCAACTTGAAATACTGCCAATAGCGCACGGGTGCCAGCAGGCGACGCTGCAGCATAGGGAAGATGGTGTCGAGATGGTCATGAATGGTACCGCCCTCCCGCTCCAGCGTATTGGTGTCCTCGCCAAACGCCAATGAGGTGGTGACATCAACCGTAAAGCGTTTCAAATCGGACTGCACGTCGACGCCGCCGGCGGTAGTCCCACTGACCTGCCAACGTCGGCGCAGCCGTTCCGTCACCGCCACCAGCGTCGGGAAAAATTGCCGTAAATGGCGTATATCAAGCGATTGCATAATGACCGGACGTTGGCGACGCCAGCGTTCGCCCTCGGCCATAAACACACCTTGCGTACTCATCCCACTGATAAAGGCTTTTTCCAGTGATGTGGGGCGCCGAAAATCGTCGGGGCGAGCCTTCAGCAACTCATTGGCAATGTCTACATCGCTGACCACCACAATCGGCCAGCCCGCCAGGCGACATTGATACAACGGCCCGTAAATATCCGCCCACGCCTCAAGGGTTTGGTGAAACGCAGTGCGCTTGAGCTGCAACAGATTTCCCACCAGGGGCCAACGCCGGGGCCCAGGCAGCGATGCAATGGTGCGCCCCACCGCCTGCGGCCGGGCATTTCCAACGGCGTCGACGGCCACCATTACCTGGCCCCCAACCACGCTGCTGGCTACCGCCCGCAGGCAACTTTCGGTCTGACCCACATCAGGTTGAGGTACTCCCTGTCCGGACATGCAGTCGAAGTGCCACTGGTGTGATCGACAAATCAGTTTTCCATGGGAGATCTCACCTTCGGATAACAGGGTTCCCTGATGGGGGCAGCGGCCCTCAAAAACCTTTATTTCCCCCTGCCAGCACAGTACCACCAGATCAACTGCACCCACCCTGGCACCCAGCAATCCGACCTCGCGCAAATGCGCCACGTCGACCACCGCAACCAGGGAACCAGACTTGGCAGTCTGTTCAGCACTCATGACCTTTGCTCCCGAAGTGTTATCACTGGCGGGCCATAACGTCGCCAACCGCCGTTGTAATGGCTCGTGACCGTGCGGCGTACCCCTGGCGCACATCTGTCAACCGATAGTAAATCCCTCGCACCCGCAATCCTCAACGACACGCCAGGTCACCGACGCTACCCGTGACGAGGGGGAACCCCGAGCCACTGCCTCTTGCACCTGGTGTACATCAGCCTGCGCCCCGCACAATAGAATTTCCACACCGCCATCGGGCAGATTGCGCGCATAACCCTGTACGCCAATTGCCTCGGCTATGTCCTGAACGTAGCGTCGAAAAAATACGCCCTGGACCCTGCCCCGCACCTCGCCTGCGACACAGTGGTTCACGGTGTCGCCTGTAACAGATCACGCAGGGTCGCGGTCAGGGTGGTTTGTGTCTGTGGACCCAGCAAGACCGTAAAAATCTCCCCAGATTGGTCGAGTACCAGGGTCTCCGGCAACGCCGTGGCAGGTTTCACGCCCAACGCCCCGCGGGGGTCCCGCAACAATGTGGGAAACTGAATATCCAGCGCCTTCACCTGCGCGGCCAATGTGTCACCACTGACCCCGTCAAAATTTACGGACAGCACTGCCACGCTCGGATGCTGCGCACTAAACTTATTAAATTCCTGGATTTCTTCGCGACAGGGTGTACACCATTCGGCCCAATAATTAATAAACACCGGATTGCCCCGTAGCGCTTCCAAATGCAGGGTGCCACCTTCCAGCAGCGGGTAGCCCGATGCGCGCTGCTCGCAACCGGGCAGGAGTACCAGTAGCGCGCTCAACAGCAACCCTCGCCACCAAAAGTCCGACATACTGCCGTTACCGGATCGGGTTTGCGCCATCACCAGCCTCCCCCGCGGTAAATAATTCCGCCAGGGAACATTTATATAACTGCTGCGTTTCCCGATTTCCCGCTTCGATAACATTAGCCAGAGGCGCGAACCAGGGATAAGCCGCCAGTACGTTTTTCGCATCCGCAGATGGCTCAGTCACAAAATTGTCCCCGAACAGAGTCACCAGTTCCCACAACGTCAATTGCGCCGGATCCCGCGCCAATACGTACTCCCTGGACGCGGTGGTCACCAGCACGGAGCCCTTCAGCAGAATGGTGCGCAATTTCAGCCAATGCTGTTCGTCCACGCCGCAACGCAGTACATCTTTATCGCTCACACTGCGACCATTTTGTTGTCCGCGCCAACAGGCCCAACACACCAACACCGCCGCCACCAGATTGGGGAAATTGTACCCCTTGTACGCTGCCTTAAACGTTTCCAGCGAGCGCACCAATTCTGCGCCGCCGAGAATAATCATCCAGCACAGATAGGTCCACAGTAAAAACACGGGCACAATAGCAAAAGCGCCGTATACCGTGTGGTAGGACGTATCTACCACCAGCGCGCCGAACGCCGCTTTGGCCGACTGGAACAACAGCATCGACACCAGGCCGCCCGTCACCGCATGACGGCCGGATACCTTGCAGTTCGGCACAGCGATAAACAGCAACGTAAAAGCGATCCAGGTCATCAACCACGGCAAATACTCGAGAACCTGGTGGGGAATCCCGGCAATCTGAACGCCGTTCGCGACCAATTTGAACGATAGCAAATAGGTGTGCATCATCAGGCCGATGCCCAGCAGTAGCGGTCCGAAACTTAAAATTCCCCAGTACAACAGAAAACTTGATAGCCCCTTGCGACCGCCCGCTGTTCCCCAGATATGGTTGAACGTTTTTTCGATATTGGTCAGCATCAAATACGACGTGACGATAAGAATAAAACCGCCGAATGCACTCAGTTTGCGTGCCTGAGTGGAAAACTGCGACAGGTGGCGCTGTACTTCGCTGCCACTTTGCGGCAGCAAATTATCGAAAATCAGTCCCTGCACCTGATCTCCCAGACCCTGAAATGCCGGTATTAACGAAAACATTGCGTAAGTGACGGTCATCAGCGGCACCACGGCGAACAGGCTCATGTAAGTCAGTGCAGCCGCGCTTTCATTGCAACCGTCGCGCCGGTAACGGCGCGCAAGGTGAACGACAAAACTGCCCGCCATGGAAAAAAAAGATTTTACGGACGTAACCCACCCCACGATTGTGCCCTCGTCATTGCCCGCTCCCTTGGCCTGTCGCTAGCGTAGCGTCGTAGCCATGGCGCGCGGACGGTGGCCCCCGCCACAAGTTCCCATTACAATGAGCTTACGTTGATCACCGCATTGTACACAAAACCATGATTACCATTTATCACAACCCGCGCTGCTCCAAATCCCGCGAGACACTCGCGTTACTCAAAGAGCGCAACCTGGACCCCCAGGTGGTGCTCTATCTGGAACACCCCATGAGCACCACCACATTGCGCAATCTGTTAAAGAAACTCGGTTGCAAGGCACGGGACCTGATACGCACCGGCGAGCCGTTGTACCGGGAGTTACAATTACGGGATCCATCCCTGACCGAAACCCAATTGCTCAAGGCGATGACTGCTCACCCGATACTAATCGAGCGACCCATAGTGGTGAAGGGTGAGCGCGCGATTATCGGTCGCCCACCGCACAACGTCCTGGCTATCCTGTGAACACATCCGCTTACGTTCTGGTGCTTTATTATTCCCGTTACGGAAATACTGAAAAGCTGGCGCGGGAAGTCGCTACCGGCGTAGAAAGTGCGGGCATTGCCTGCAAGCTGCGCACCGTACCCCCGGTGTCCACAACCTGCGAGGCAACTTCAGCAGAAATCCCCGCGGAAGGGCCACCGTACTGTACCAATGACGACCTGGCCAATTGCAGCGCGCTGGTGCTGGGCAGCCCCACCCGTTTTGGCAATATGGCGGCCCCGCTCAAGTTTTTTCTCGATGGCACTGGCGATATCTGGATGAATGGCGCACTGGTCGGCAAACCGGCCGGAGTGTTTACCAGTACCGCCAGCCTACATGGGGGACAGGAATCCACCTTGCTCAGCATGATGTTGCCATTGTTGCACCACGGCATGATTATTGGCGGCATTCCGTACAGCGAGTCCGCCCTGTCCCGTACCACCACCGGCGGCACCCCCTACGGTGCCTCCCATGTCGCGGGCGCCGATGCCACGCAACCGATCAGCGACGACGAACAGGCCCTGTGCCGCGCACTCGGCAAACGGATCGCGCTCCTGGCCAGCAAACTGGTAATTGCGTGAACCGACTATCTCGGGAGCCGAAACTTACGTGAAGACCTTACCTGTATCCAGACTGGTATCCGTGGCGCGCATCGTCACCCGCTTGAGTTACGGCATTTTGCTGACCGCGCTGATAGTCGGAGGAATCAAAAGTGGTACCGCGCCAGTACTGGTGGTTATCGCCGCTGCGCCGTTGGCGCTGTTCGCACCCGGCATGTTGCGCGACAACCCCCGTACCCTGGTGTTGTTATGTTTTGTGGCGTTGATTTATTTTACCGCCATCGTCGCCAACCTCTTTGAACCCGACCGCACCTTCTACGATGTTATTGCTGTTGTCGCGGTGGCCGTACTATTTATAGCGGCGATGCTGTCGAGCCGCTGGTTGCAACAGCGCACCCCGGACGACGCTACCCTAATATCGGCAAATTCAGCAATTGTCAGCCGCGAAGGACACGGTGATGAGTAAGGAAAACCCTGGATTTTTACGCCGCATCTGGCGCTTTATCGGTAAAATTTTTAGTTTTTTACGCGCTGTCATTCGTTTTTTTATCGTCCTTATTTTTATCGGGCTTATCGTCGGTCTGTTTGTCGACAACGTGCGGCCATTACCCGAGCGCGCCCTGCTGCGGATTGCTCCGAGCGGCATATTGGTGGAACAACGCGCCTACTCCGACCCGTTTACCCAACTCCTTGAACAGGGTACAGCACACGACAGCGAGACCGTTGTGAAAGATGTGATCGAAGCTATCGACGGCGCGGCGACCGATAAACGTATAATCGGCCTGGTGCTGGAACCCGATTACCTGCTCGGCGGGGGCATCAGTAAGCTAAGCGATATTGGTGCCGCCATCGAACGTTTCCGCGCGCAAGGCAAACAAGTCATTGCCGTGGCCGACAATTACACGCAGGAGCAGTATTACCTCGCCAGCTTTGCCGACGAAATTCATCTTAATCCAATGGGTGCAGTGGCCCTCACTGGCTACGGTAGTTACGGCAGTTACTTCAAGGATGCGCTGGATAAACTGAAAATAAATTTCCATATCTTCCGCGTAGGCGAGTACAAAGACGCCGTCGAGCCCTTTATGCGCAACGACATGTCCACGGCCTCCCGCGAGCATACTGCACGCTGGCTGGGTGCACTGTGGCAGGCCTACACGGACACAGTGACAAGCAGACGCAATCTCCCTGCGGACAGCCTCAATCAATATGTTAATCAGCTCGACATAAAACTTGCCGAAGTTGACGGCGATGCGGCGCAACTGGCACTCCAACAAACATTGATTGACGAGATCAGCACCCGCCCGCAGATGCTGGCCCGCTTGCAGGAACTGGCACCCGAAGACAAAAATGGTGAACAAGATTTTGCCCAGGTCGGCATGAAAGAATACCTGTTCCACCTGCGCCTGAAATCGGAACCGAAAACCAGCCGCAATAAAATTGGTGTCGTGATCGCCAGGGGTATGATTCTCGACGGCGAACAACCGGAGGGCAGTATTGGCGGCGACACCCTTAGCGAACTACTCCGAACCGCCCGCAAAGATCAGCAGTTACGCGCCGTGGTGTTGCGCATTGACAGCCCCGGCGGCAGCGCGTTTGCCTCGGATTTGATCCGTCAGGAAATCCTGCAAACTCGGGCGTCTGGCATACCGGTGGTGGTCTCCATGGGCTCCGTGGCTGCGTCAGGGGGTTACTGGATAGCCGCGGATGCCGATAAAATATGGGCTGCGGACACCACTCTGACCGGATCCATCGGCGTGTTCGGTATGGTGCCGACCTTTGAAAACGCCCTGCAATCGGTTGGCATTCACAGCGATGGCGTCGGCACCACCGAACTGGCCGACCTGTACCACCTCGACCGTCCGCTCAGCCCGAAAGCACAACGGGCGATCCAGTTGAGCGTGGAACATATTTATCGTGAATTTTTGCACCTGGTGGCGGATGGTCGCAACCAGACTACACAAGCCGTACACGAAATTGCCCAGGGGCGCGTATGGACCGGAGCCCAGGCACGGGAGCTGGGCCTGGTTGATGAGTTGGGTGACCTGCAGGATGCGATTCGATCCGCGGCAACACTGGCGGACATCAGCGATTACCGTGTGGATTATTTACATCGCCCGCTAAGTTTCAAAGACCAGCTGCTGATGCGTTTAAGCGAAGGCGCGGCGCGGATCGGTTTTTCCATGCGCCGCGCGGGATTGCCTGCAGAATTTACCCAGTGGCTATCCACACCGCTGCTTCCACAGTTAAAAGCGCTGACTCGACAACTGTCCACACTGTTCAACTTTAACGACCCGCGGGGTATTTATCTTCATTGCGCGGAATGCACGGATATTTAACCGCTGCAGTGCGACCTCATCAACAACCGCCTCATCAATAAAAGTAGCTACCAGCCAAACACCTGTTTGATAAATGGTACAGTCGGTTTGCGCCGCTGTGCGAACGCCGCCTGATCGAGCTGCTGCAAACACGCAATCAGCGCTCCTGTCGAACGCGACGTCCGGTGCAATATCAAGCGCGCCGGGTCGGATGCCAGCTCCAAACCCAGTTGCGCCGCCCGAAATTGCAAAATAGCTAATTTTTGCGCGTCCGTATAATCCGGCAAGTGAACCACGACGTCGGCAGCCAGTCGCGAGCGCAAATCCTCCAGAGTAAGCTGCAATTCTCGGGGAGCGCAGTTGGCGGCCACCAGTAATCGCCCACCAGTGCCCCGTTGCAGGTTGTAAAAATGAAACAGTGCCTGCTCCCAATCCGCATTGCCGCACACACTGTGTAGCTGATCGAGACACACCATATCAAGGTGTTCAAGTTCGGCGAGCACCTCCGTCGGCGCGTAATCGAGCAACTGATCAAGCGGCAAATATTGGACCGTGCCACCGCTGTCATGGCAGTGGTTGCCGGCGGCTTGTAGCAGGTGACTCAAGCCGCTGCCCGAAGCGCCCCAGAGATACAGAAATGATGGCTCTCCGGTATTCACCTGCCGCGCTAAACTCACCGCATGGGCACGGGCGGAATCGCCATCTGTCAAAAAATTTGCGAAACGCGCATTGTCCGGCAGACCAATGGGCAATACCAGCTGATTGCTCATAATCTAGCGAGTGACTCCGCGCCAGCGAAATCGATAACTGTACGGCGTCGGCTGCGCCGAACTCATCGATGCCGTCGGCGTAACCAGTGTCAGGGCGGTGTCCCGTTGCAGCGCGGCAAGTAATATCTGTGCATCGCCCTCCACGTTTACCGACAGATGCAACAAGTCGCCCTCGACTTGCGTGACCTGCACGTTGGAAACCATCTCCAGCGTTTTTACCAGTGCCAGCGCGTCGGCATAGATTTGATAACTGGTAATATTTTCCAGTGTCAGGGAGGCCTTGGTTTGACTGCCGCCGCCCGCATAGGCAAAGCGCGGGGCAAAGCGATCCACGGCTGCATCAACGGCCGCGACCAGCAGCGCATCAATGCTCTGGGCGGACACGGTTCCGCTTTCGCCAGTACCCGCTCCGGCCACTAACCAGCCGCCTTCCCATCCGGATGACGTCCGACCATAACGCACCACAAAACCGTACTCAGCTGCATAGCGCCGCGCCGCAGCATGCAGGGCTGCGGCGTCAAAATTCCACGCCTGTTCCGTACTGAGTGTTAGCTGATCCTGCAAATCGAGAAGCGGCAACTGATAGCCCAGCCCGCGCCGGCTAAAAGCCTGTTCCAGTTGAGCATACAGATTTCCATCGCCGTCCGCCGCGACAAACTGTAGCCCTGCCGGTCGGTCAAGCACTACCCACACCACCCACTCGGGCCGGTTAGCGGGCCAGATTGGCAATTGCTGTTCGCGCAATAGCTGATCGACCAGGGGCGCGGCATAACGGACTGTCAGCGCATTGCGCGGACTCCCGTCCGCGCCAACCTGAGTGGCGTAGCCAAATTCGAGCATATAGGATTCGGACTGAGTCAGGGCCGCACGTACCGCTACATTGTTAAGCACAGCCCGTGTTCCAGACATCTTAACCAATACGTCCGCGAGCCCCTGACGCACGGCTTTACGCCGTTCCGCTTCGGACTGGGCCGCGATTGGCACCGTGGCCGAATACAGATTCTGCACCGTCGCCCCCTGGGCAACACTGGCGGGCCACAGCAAACTGGCACCAATAGCCAGCGTACAACGCAATAGTCCAAGCCGATACATTTTCATGGCGCGATTGTAGCAGGTGCTATCTACCGCACCCATATCTACACGGACAATCGACATGGACAATCCGCACTGACAATCTGCACTGGGCGAGCTAAAATGTCGCCTTTCCCCCGGATCACCCTCATGAGCCAAACACCGTCCTCCCTCAGTTACAAAGATGCCGGAGTCGACATCGACGCTGGCAACGCCCTTGTGGAACGTATCAAGGATGTCGCACTGCGCACCCGACGACCGGAGGTTATGGCGGGGCTCGGCGGCTTCGGCGCGCTGTGCAAAATTCCCGCGGGCTATCGCGAACCCGTTCTGGTGTCGGGCACCGACGGCGTGGGCACCAAGCTGCGTCTGGCAATTGATCTGGGAGAACTCAACGGCGTGGGCATCGATCTGGTGGCCATGTGTGTCAATGATCTGGTGGTGAGCGGCGCAGAACCCCTGTTTTTCCTCGACTATTATGCGACCGGCAAGTTAGATGTGGAAGCTGCGGTGGCGGTGGTGAACGGCATTGGCCGCGGCTGCGAACTGGCAGGCTGCGCACTGGTAGGCGGCGAAACCGCCGAAATGCCGGGTATGTACGCCGGTAAAGATTTTGATCTGGCCGGATTTTGCGTCGGCGTCGTGGAGGCAGACCAGATCATCGATGGCTCCCGAGTGGCAGTGGGCGACGTGTTAATTGGTCTCGATTCCAGCGGGCCGCACTCCAACGGTTTTTCCCTGATCCGTAAAGTCCTCGAGGTTTCCGCCACCCGTCCGGAGGAAGTCTCTCTCGGCAGCGGGACTCTGGCCGACGCGCTGCTGGCGCCCACACGTATTTACGTTAAATCCGTGCTCAGGTTGATTGCCAGTTGCCCGGTACACGCTGTTGCGCACATTACCGGCGGCGGCCTGCTGGAAAATTTGCCTCGAGTACTACCGCCACAAACCAGAGCTGTACTCGATGCCAACAGCTGGGTGCAACCACCGGTGTTTGAGTGGCTGCAGCGGGCGGGCAATATTCTCACCAGCGAAATGTACCGGACGTTTAATTGCGGTATCGGCATGGTGATCTGCGTTCCCGCATCTGAAGCAGAGCGCGCCATGGAACTGCTGACCGCTGCCGGAGAAGCGGCGCGACTGATCGGTTCTATCGCCAGTGCCGAGAGCGGCGATGCACTGGTGAGCTTCGAGTGATGAAAGACCTGCCTCTTTCCGTGCGCCTGAAACCTGTGTGCCTGAATATAATATCGCCATGTCCACTCCAGCGCGCCTCGCCGTTTTAATCTCCGGCAACGGCAGCAATCTGCAGGCGTTAATCGATGCCGTCACTGCGGGTGAACTAGACGCCCGTATCGTACTGGTCATCAGTAATGTACCGGACGCGCCGGGTTTGGCCCGCGCCCGCGTGGCGGGAATTGCCACCGAGGTAATCGACCACCGGAATTATTCCGAACGCACATTGTTCGATCGGGCGCTGGCAGAAGCGATTTCTCCACAGGCCGTTGACCTGGTGATACTGGCCGGATTTATGCGCATTCTTAGCGTGGATTTTATTCGCGTTTTTGCCGACCGACTGATCAATATTCATCCTTCCCTGTTGCCCAAATACCCCGGCCTTGACACCCATCAACAGGCCATCGATAACGACGACCGGGAAGCCGGTGCGACGGTACATTTTGTCACCGCCGAACTGGACAGCGGGCCAGCTATTATTCAGGCCGCTACCCCTGTCAAAAAACACGACAGCGCCAGTTCATTGGCCACCCGAGTACGGCAGCTAGAGCATCAAATTCTGCCCATGGCAGTGCAGTGGTATTGCAGCGGGCGTGTGACGCGGCGCGACAATCAGGTGCGACTCGACAACAAAACCCTGCCGCCGGGTGGCTGGCGGTATGACTCCGCCCACCAGACACCGGGAAAAGAATCTTGAACGTTACGCCATTCGCGCTTTCTAATTCACGTTGTGCAACTTCGGAAACCACCATGCGCACCATCTTGGCAGTATTACTGACCTGCGCCGCCTCACTCGCCGCGGGAGAAACCCCGGCATTACCGAATTACGTGGCCACCTACTCCGCAACGTTTAATGGGATGCCCATTGACGTGACCCGAAAATTATCACGCACTATAGAAGGCTACGCGGTGGCAGTAACCGCGAAAAACTGGCTCGGAGATATACAGGAGCTCGAAAAATTTCATATCGATAACGAAGCTCGCATACTGGTCGATAGTTACAGTTCGCAACGGCGTTTTTTTGGCATCTCGCGCAAGGAAAACCTGGTGATCGATCGCCCGCGCGGACTGGCACTGTACGACGCCAAAAAGAAGTACCGGGAAATTCCACTGCGGGACAATTACTTTGGGCCGCTGGGTTACCAATTGCAAATGAGCAGAGATCTGGCCGCCGCGCACAGTAAATATTGCTATCAGGTGTTGATGCGCGGCAAAGTAAAAGACTATTGTTTTGAACCCACCGGCGAGCAGGTGCTCGATACCGCCCTCGGGAAAATCAACACCGTACAGATGCGCCGCGTCCGCGAAGATCAGGAGCGGGAAACCGTATTCTGGCTGGCACCGCAATGGGATTACCTGCTGGTAAAACTATGGCAGAAAGAGGAAGATGGCGAAACTTACGAAATTGTTTTAAGTGGCGCAACAGTGGATGGCAAACAACTCCAGGCGTATTATCCCGCCGACAGCAACGCCACTCCGGTACGCTAAATTCAGAGACCAGCTCGGCCCTAAAATCTGAATCGAAAGTACGACTGCAGGGCAACTGATCACATTGAGGAAATTGTATGCAGGTGTCACCAGAAGACCGGCCCACCGAAACGGCTCCCGTCGCCAGTCAGATGCCGAAATTACTGCTGGCCATTGCGCTACTGTTACTCGCTGCCGGCGGTTACTGGATGTATCAGTATTTTGACCAGGAGCAGGACAGTAACGTCACAGTACTGGAAACATTACCCGAAGCAGCACCAGTACTCGACGCTTTGCAGTTACCCAAAGTGGATATTCCGGTGCGCACCGCCGCCCCCGTCATTGAAACGGTTGCGCCGCCCCCATTGCCCGCTCTGGCGGACAGCGATACCTTTACTCGCGCGCAATTACTCTCCCTGAGCGCGGATCCCAACTACCACGCCTGGTTGCAGGCAGACCATCTGCTGGAGCGCGCCGCGGCCATTATCGACAGCCTGTCCCGCGGGCGCATGTTGAAAAAGCTGATTCCCGTAACCCCCCTGTCTGGGAAATTTATCGCTAGCCACGTGGGCGGGAAGCTGTGGCTGGACACCCCAAATTTCGTACGCTACGACGAAGTGGTCAACCTGCTGGCCAGCCTCGATGCACGTCAATTAACAAAAATCTTTGATCTGCTACGGCCACTGCTGGAATCAGCCTACGGCCAACTCGGCTATCCCGAGGAAGATTTTGGCGCAACCACCATACGCGCCATTGATGTACTTTTAGCCACACCCGACGTCGGCTCACCCATAGAGCTAAAGCTCGAGGGCGTACTCTACACATTTGCCGATCCGGCCCTGGAAAAACTGCCCTCGGCACAAAAACAATTACTGCGCATGGGACCGGAAAACGCGGAGAAAATAAAACGCCTGTTGCGCGCACTGCGTAAACAGCTGCTGCGTAAGCAGTAAGAGCAGTATAATTATTTCGGGTCGTTCCACAGATCCCGCAAGGTAAACTGGTCAACCTTGAGACGGAATTTCAGGAACATGCCCTGGGCCGTGTAATCAGCGCCGCTGAAGTCGTCGTCGCGAAAGCCAACGAAGTTATAACCGAGAGATACCCACACATTGGTGACCGGCGAATACCCCAGGGAGGCACCCAAATTCAAATCCAGCACATCGGCAGCCCAGCTGTGATAGGTGCCACCATGGAGACCCCAGTCCCACTTCTCGCCGATATCGTGTCTGAATTCCAGTAAGAACAGGTCGGTAAATCCGGCGTAGCGCTCCCCATCTATTTTATCCATCGCATACTTTAAACCCCAGTGGATATTCCACTGGTACGCCTGTGTACGGTAATTCGCCAACAGATTACTGACCATACGGCGACTGACAAAACCGTCGTTTTCCACACCTGGAATATCCTCGTGAATAAAATCCATACGCTCCAGTACGGTCCAGCGCCCACCGGTAGGTCGATACGCCAGATGCAACCGCGCATCGGCCTGCACCCCGCGGCCCACATCCACGGTATCGGTTTGATTGAGGTTGATCCCGCTGGCAAACGTAAACCCCTCGTCCAGTTCCTGCAGCCAACCCATGCTGGCATTCCATTTCTGTTCCGTATCGCTGTCGCGCCATTCAAGACGACTCAACCACTCCCTGCCGTCGAGGCGATAACCAAGGGACGTGGCAATCGCCGTGTAATCCTCGCGACCACCGCTGGCCGGATCCACCTGGGGATTAAATTCCCGCAAACCAGTGCCAGGCCCGGCCTCTGGCCCGGTGGCGGCCTGACTGCGATCCAGGCTGAAATCCATGGTCCAGCGGTCGTCAATGCGCCAGTTTTGCAGAGCTCCCAGATTGGCAAAGAGGCGCGCACCATCAGGGGTAGCCTGCTGTTCCAGCGACGTACTGATGTCGGCCCCGGCCCAGGGCCTGACCCGCAATCCGGCGCGGGTACTTTCCGTATCCCGATCGTCACCCCAGGTCCACTCGTTGGCCACAAATAAATCGAGGGATTCGGTCAGTTTGTAATCCGCCCCGACGACAATGCGATTGGGAAAATCAGCGCTGTCATCATCGCTGCCACTGCTGCCTACCCCGAGTTCCGCATCGGTGTGCAGGGTGATGCGATTATCGTAACTACCGTACGCACCACCCAGTAGTAATTGATTTGATTTGCGGATATCTCCATCGTCAAATTTATCCCGGGCCATGCGCATCCCCCCATAAGCACGCGCCTGGTCAAGGTTATCGTATTCCAGCAGGGCATCGGCCACTTCCCGCGTCGCATCGCTTTCCAGGTGTTGCTGGCGGAACGTGTCGGCGCGCAATTCGTAATTATCATTCAGGTGATAGGTAATCATATTGCCGACTTTGCGGGTGCCACCTTCCGCGGCGCGTTGCTGACCGAGGCCAAACTCCGCATCTTGCTGGCGGGCATACAACAGGTTTTCCACCTGTCCGCCGCGGGTTTCCAGTTCCACCAAATAAGCATCCCCGCTGGTACTTTCACCGCTCTGCTCATCGTCCTGCTCAGTGCGCGCGGCCTCGATCCGCAGCTCCGTGCTGTCACTGATTTGTAAGGTGATATCGTTGGCCACGAGATCGCCGGAGCGGGCACCGCCCTCCTCGTGAATAGCTGTCACTCCCACTTCAATATCTTCTGTGGGTTTTATTGCAACCCGACCACCACCGGTATAACCACTACCCGTGCCCCCTGCCGTCTCGTATTCCACCACAATGTAAACCGGGTTGAACTGATCGTCCCGGGCGGGTATCGGTCGCTTGAAAAACAGGCTGCCGTCGTCGTAGTCGATGTTGTAGTCGATATGACGGCTCAACACTTCGCTGCTGATAATGCGTTCGCTGTGCAGGCGGTCGCGGGTTTCTATGACGATTTTTTCGCTGTTGATAATCACTTCGGTGCTGCCCAGAAAGTATTTGCCCGAGGTACCGTCGCCGGGGATTTCCTTGCGCACAAAGCCCTGTTCCGATTCGGTAACAAACAGATTGGCTTCCACCAGATCGCCGCGAAACTCCATTTTGGCGCCGTTCACGGTACGGCTGTAACGCCCCAGTTCGGTCACACTCAACCCCGTGTCGAAATCCCCAAACATGGCGTAAAACTGTTTCTTTTCCAGCTTGAGATAGAGTTTTCTCTGACTCGGCGCTTCGTATTGCTGATAGGAGTTGTCACCGTACAGGGTGTAATAACTGTCCGGGTCGATGGTCTGTTTGAGACTGTCACCGGTGCGTTTATCCGTGTCGTAGGCGGCGGTCAACAACCAGTCGCCGCGAATCGTGCCCTTGGCAAAAAAGGCCACCCGCCCGTCGCTAAAGCCGCCGTCATCAATGCCCGCATTACCCAAACCGTCCTTGTCGCCGGAGGTCACATGCTGGCCGATAGTACGCTCGGCGAGGCCCACCATAATCCACTCCCGCTGACCGGCGGACAACCAGGCGCGCACCTCTTCCCGATAATCGTTTTCGAAATCAAATTGCAGCACCAGTTCACCCGCATCGGTGGTGGGTTGCAGTTCGATATAACCGATACCCCCCGCGCCGATTTCAAACCGCGGGCGTTCGTTTTCCACCACCGCAAGACTCTGGCGCTGCTGCCGTTTGAACCGTTCCCGGGACTCATAGGGAGCGTTAATACTGTAATCGCCGATCACCCCCGGCCGCGCCGGATAGCCGTGACGGTCAAAAAATTGCACCGCAACGACAGGTGGGGTTTTGCCATCCGCTACCAGATTCGATTTATCCACCAGTAGTTTGGCTTTAACCGGCACGTCGGAAAAATGCACCGTGCGCTCCAGCCGCTCTACCGCAGTGCCATTGGCGTCCCGCACCTCCGCGACAAAACGGTTGTCGCCAATTTTTATATCCACCCCCTGCCATTTACTGAGAGCAACTGTTTTATCGGGGGATACCGTGGTGCCGTAAAAATTAAGGCGATTCACCGGCTCGCCGTTGAGCAGCAAGTTAACGCTTTGACCGGGCAGGTGCTGAATAAATAATTTCAATGCACCAATCGCCGGCACAAAATCCGGCGTGGGAAACAGCCAGTGAATACCCGGCTCCCGGGGGACAATATTTTCTTCCGCGGCATCTTTTTGTAAATTCTTCTGTAAGTTTAACGCGCCGGCCTTTGCAGCAATCACGGGTTCGTCAAATTGTTCGGTAATCTGCAGCTGGCTTTCGCCACTGGCGTAGTTCGCTTCCATACGGGCGCGACTGGCGGGATCACCCTGGGCGACAGCAGGTGGCAGGCGTTCGGTTTTGCCCTGGGCTACGAGCGCCACCATACTTTTTATACTGGTATCGATGACCTCGTTATGGGTCGCAAACGCCCCCTGTACCTGAAGCTGGAAATCCCGCCGCCACGCACCTTCACCCTGCACATTCCCCAGATTAAACGTCAGGGTTTCCCCAAAGGCTTGCGGTGCGGCTACCGGTTCGCCATCCACCATGGCACTATCGGGGACGTAGGTTAATCCGGGGGGCAACATCAGGATCGGCCGCAGCGCCGTCACCGCGATGTCGTCACCACTGATAATCAAACGAATATCCGCACCGGTTGGCGTACGACTCACGCTCAGTTGCTGCATCACCTTAAACTGCCGCGGCGGGCGGCGTTTTACCACGAAATCAACGCGCCACAGTGAACCGCCCTGAATATCCACAAAGCGGCTGAAACTACGCCCCGCGCTGCGGGTATCCACATCGCAATGCAGCACTTCGTAATCTTGCGGCAGGCTGTCAAAATCAATTTGCACCACGTGGGTGCCCGGGGTGAGTCCCTCAAAATGGTAGCGGCCGGATTCGTCCGTCAAAACATAGCTGCCGTCTTCCAGGTAGATACGGGCATTCTCCAGACCCGGTGCCTCGCGGCTTTCCAGCGCGTCGCAATCACCATCCACGACGCGCCCGGTAATAAATGTTTTGTCCCGGAAAAAATCGTCCCGCACATCCACCTTGGCGCGGGCGATGTTGGACGTGGCAGCGAAACTGTCCGTCGCAACTGCCGTGTTGTAGGCCGCGCCGGGTTTAGTACCGGGGGTAATTTGCGCTACGTAGGAAATCACCACATTGCCGCCCGCCGCCAGACTGGGTACGGTGAATAGCAACTGGCGCCCTTTGCCACCCACCACGGGGTCGGCCACTCGCTGACCACCGACCCGTGCCGAACCGGATTCAAAACGAAACCCCGGGGGCAACGTGTCCGTGACCTGAATATTGACCGCCGCACCGCCGCCGCTGTTCTCCAGGGTAATATCGTAGGGTACAAAGTCGCCAATTCCCGCCACCGATTTGCGCGCTACCTTGGCCACAAACAGACCGGTGCCGGAGGGATCAATGGGCACGTCGATATTGACCGCCGGACCCGGAGCAACGACAAACACTTCGCCGCGGGAGCCGGTGCCGAGGGCATAGGGAGCACCCGGCAGTAATTGCAGATCGGCGTCGGTGACCGTGGACGGAAAGCTGTACTCCACTGGCGGCGTCACTTCCAGTCGGTAGTTACCTGGCAACACCGACGGAAACTGAAACCCCCCGGGTGGCAGGTTATAAACCGTGCCACCGTCATCTGTAACAGTGCTGCCGGTGATCACGGTACCCGGGTAACTACTTACCCCATCCAGCCCCAAAACGTTAGCCGGTAACCCGCTGTCGGCGTTGATTAACGTCACCTGTGCACCATCTACCGGCAGCCCGGAGCGGCTATCGAACACAATACCCAGGGGATCCACCAGCACCGCCGCAGCGATACTGTCCGAGCCATCGGCGGGATCCGTGTAGGTGACAGTAATACCCTTGTTACCCTGTACCGACAGCACTCCATTCTGGGCGCTGGCAAGCGCGGTGCTGGTTTGCATCACGCCGATAAAAATACCAGTGTCCGGTCCGGTCTCGGTCAGTACCAGTATTTCCATATCGCCCGTGCCATCGGCCCGCAGCACCACTACCAGCGTCTCGGCCAGCCCCGGGTCGAGATTCTGATCCGGGTCGCGAACCTGTACGAATATGGGCTCCCCGCCCAGTATTACGCTTGCCGCGGCCAGGGGCACCGGTGAGCCTAAATTGAGTGGCGATGCAGCCCCCGGCAAATACACATCGCCTACCGCCACAGTGCCGCCGCCAGCGGTTTGGTAGGAACTGAGTGGTACGTTAGTTGGGTTCGCCGCCGGATTGGGTGGCCAGTAGCGCAGCACGGTTATCGTAGCGGCGGTGCGCACCACCGTCGGCGTCGTGGTTACCGTATTGGAAAATCGCGTTTGCGGAAAGCCGGCAATGGTGTAACTAATTTGGGCAGTATTGGCGATCGCAACGCCGTGGCTGGAAGCCTGGGCAACAGGTGTGAGCATCGTCCCTAGTAATCCACAGGCTAGTAGCGGCCACAGTGCACCCCGCAGGGTCCGCGCCACAGCACTCAGCTGCTTTGCCAACCCCCTGAAAATGAGAAAAGCAGACCCTGCGAACAGGGTCTGCTTAAAGTGCCATGTCTTGAGCACGCGTACTGCTAGCGGGTTAGCGCTAGTCGATCGTCACATCAAACGTGATAATCACGACGCCGCCCGCGGCAATGGTCAACGCACCGCCTCCCACCTGACCTACGGTAAGATTTGGCGAGGCAAAGGCCACACCCACCCCACTGTTGGCGCCTGTGGTGCCGTTGGGCACGTTGGTGTCATCCCCGGCATCGAGCAGGTCGCCATCGCCGTTGCCATCGATATCAACGCTGCCGCCAGTAAAAGTAGTACCCGCCGGAATCGCATCGGCGATCACAATGTCTGTAGCAGCCGTGGTGCCACTCGAATTTTCGAGACGAATGGAGTAGGTGATTGTTGCGCCAGGGATGGCATATTCCGGACTACCGGCAATACCATCGTCGGTAACAGCGGAGGTTTTGGTCACCACCAAACCCACTGCCACTACCGTATAGGTGCCGGTATTGGAATAACGGCCATCCAGGGCTACATCGGTCACCCCGGTAACACCGCCCGAGCCCGCCCCGTCGGCAAACATGGTGTCGTTCAGGGTTTTAGTATTGCTACCAGTGGCGGTGGTCAGCGTGCCAGCGGCATTCACGGCGGTGCCGGAATTAAGCGTTCTTGCCACCAGGGTGTATTTGGATGTATCACCCGCAACCCGACCAGTTGGAGAATCGGCCACCACAAACACGGTTATCGCGCCCGTATCTTTAACCAGATCACCCGCATTGATCAGGCCTTCCGTGGTCTCGTTACCGGCGTTGTAGCGGGTATCATTGGCAGCGTCGAACGATCCGATCGCCCCCACCGAGGGATTATCGATCCAGATCTCCAGATTGTTCATATTGAACTGATCGTCCGTGGCGTCCGTTCCCGACACCAATGACAGGGCCACACCCTTGGTAGAGTTGCCCGTATTGGTCACGGTAAATGTCAGCACCTGATCAGCGCTGCCAGAAAAAACGTTGGTCGCCGGATTGGTTCCCACAGTCAAGTCGATTTTGGTATCGACCCTGAATGTATCCGTACAGGTCCCAGCCCCGCAATTAGTGCTGTTAATTTGCGTCTGATCCACGGTATTGACCTTGTAGTCCACCGTGACGTTGTTGGTGATATCGACGCCTGCCGATGTCGACGCCAAGGCCGCTCCCGATATCAATAACAGGACGATACCGCCCCACCAGTTTTTAATAGACATGGCTACTCTCCACTTATTTACGAACGTTGTTTATAAACATTGTTGTCAAAATTTTTACAAAGATCGTCGTGAGCGTTCTCCGTAAAAACACCTGTGAGTTGTCCAACTTCCTCAACAGCACTTTCCTGTTCACTAAAACTACACTCCTTCAGTCGCACTACTTCACCACAGCTCTGTAACCCACCAGAGCGGATTTCCCCACCGGCAGCGGCACGTCGAGCTGCCAGCGAATATGGTTAATATCCACGGCGAGGGCACCGCGCACCTCGCCGGTTTGATCGGTCACCACCAAATCGCCGCGGGGCAAATAGGTTTGGCCGGCATCGGCAGAAAACGAGGTTTTCACACTGGTCCCCGTGATAGAGGAAAAAGTACTGTTTTCCACGTAGGTGGTATCCTCAGGCACTGGATTGACCACCACCACATCAGAGGCGGGAGCGTCACTGATGTTTTCGATGCGAATGCTGTAAATAATTTCGTCGCCGGGCAGCGCCACGTCCACCGGAATACGGCGTACCACCTCTTCACCCTCCTCGTTCACTTCCACGACTTCCTTTTCGGAAATCAGCGTAACTTGCAGATGGTTGCTGGACTCTTCGCTGGCGCCTGTTGCTGGCCCGTGGTTATCCGCCCATGCCAGGGTGCCGAACAGCAGCAGCGGGATTGCCGCTATACGTATCAATGTGTTCATCGGGCTATCTCCTTCTTTTGGTGATGGGTACAGTTCTCGTTGGCCGGTCACTTAATTAATCGTCACTGCAAATTCGATGGTCTGCACCGCACTCGCCAGGGTCAGATCCCCAAGGCGCACCACGATGCGGTTCAGGCCGGTGTCGTGCTCCCCAGCGTCGTTCCCGGCGCTATCCGACAACAGGCTAGTATTGAGATAGAGGGATGCGGTTTTATAGGTGGTGTTCACGGGGATCGGATCGGTGACGGTCACAGCGGTGGCCGTGCCGGCTCCGGCTGAAACACTGACCTGAATACGATAGGTAATGACCGACCCCGGTACCGGCTCGGAACCGCCAAAGGGATCCACCACACTGAGAACGCTTTTGACAAAACTCAGGGACACGTCGGACACCACATAGGTGCCGGTAAAACTCGCGGCGCCGCCGCTGGCACCCACAATGGCATCAGTCCCCGCATCGCCATCACCCTCGTTGACCGAACCCGGAGCGCCGGTCACATTGGTTGAAGTGGCGGTCAGCGCACTGTCACCTGTCTGGGCATTGGTCGCCCCACCGGGAATGTTATTCAAAACGTAAACGATAACCGATGTTTCCGATGCCAATACCGGGTCGTTGCTGTTCAACACATACAGGGTATCCCCACCGGAAAAACCCGGAACACCGTCAGTCTCGAGGTAGATGGATTGCAGGGTCGGGTCGAAATCGTCGCCGCTCAGGGTACTATCGGCGCTTAGCGCGAAGGTCTCGCTGCCGTTGCCGATATTGGTCACCTGAAACGTCAGCACCTGGTTGGTGGAGCCGGGACTCACCGCTACGTTGGCGGAGTCCAGCCAGGTAACTTCGATATCCACCAGTTCCTGTACGGTCAGGCTGGTGGAATTACTCGAGGCATTAAACGGCGTACCCCCCACCGAGTAACTGACGGCGGCCTGGTTGGTGATGGGTTGGCCCGGCGCCGTGAGTGCCAGTGCCGAACTACCACCCAGCAAAACCAGGACAAACGCCATAGCCCGCCATGCCCGACTCAGAAAATTGTTTTTAATTTGCATATCTAACCTCACTATTACCAACGCCCAGGTCTAAGACCTATTGCACCTGTGCTTTAAACGTTACTGTGGTGGTTGAGCTCACATTCACCGTCCCCAAATCCACGATCACGTTCTTACTGGTGCCATCGAATTCCACGCCGTCCCCGTCCGTGTTCGTGTCGGTTTTGGGAACACCACCGACCGTGATCGTCCCCGGAACATAAGTCGTCTGGGTAGGCACCGGGTCTCTGATCACAACGCTCTGCCCGGTGGCAAACGTTGCGGTGTTCTGTAACACCACCTGGTACTGAACAACGGCGCCGGGAATGTGGTATTTGGTGCCCGGCCCTGTACCCACCACCGGGTCGCTGAATAGGGACGAACTCTTGGTCACCACCAGATTGGGCGCCGGGTGCAGGGTGACGGGGGTGGACGACTGGTTATTGCTGGAATTGGTGTCATAACCCAATGGCGAGCGCAAATTATTGGCGGTATTGGTCACGGTAATCGGCGAACTGGGGCTACCTGCGTTGGGGGGATTATTGACCCGTACCCGCAAGGTCAGCGTGACCGTAGCTCCGGCATTCAGTGTGCCGATGGTCCAGACATTGCTGGCAAAGGATCCCTGGGTCGGGGTGGCGCTGACCAGCGTCACCTGGGACGGCAACACATCCGACAGGGTCACATTGCGGGCTATTCCAGCATTCGCGCTGCCCCCCACCGCGTTATTGGTTACGGTGAGGATATAGTTAAATTCGGAATTCCCGGCCGCCTGAGGCGTACCCGCCACCAGCACCGCGTTGGAGGTTTTCACCACCCCCAGGTCGAAATTATCGACAAACATAAAGTTGCCGCCGGGGCCATCCATATTGTCGTCGATCTGGCCCGGCAGATTGCCACTGTTGGACGACGATACATGAAAGCCCAGCGGCCGCTTGCCTGGCGGACTCAGGATAGACCAAGGCATGCTCGCCTCCATGCGCACGCCGTCGGCGCTTCCGCCTACTACACTCGAATAGATTGTTGTACCGCCACTGATACTTCCCAACATGTCGTAGCCGTCGGCAAAACCAACGGCCCCGGGTGCCGGGCAGTTCAACGGATTTTCACAAACGATGGGATCGGAAGAGCTGAAGGGAACATAATTGTACAAAATGACGTTGGTTAAGCGATTGCTGCCAAACCATTCCACGAGAAGCACTTTGTCGGTGCTTTCCATTCTGCCATTGGCATCGAGATCGAGATAAAACCACCACCAGTTGCGGTTTTTGGTAGACCCGTAGCGTTCGACGTAAAAATATAAATTGTTGATATCCCAGGTGTAGGCAAAGGTTTTAAGGTCGCGTCCGGTACTTTGCACCGGGTAGTCCCGATCCATGGGGGAATTGGTCGTGCCGTCGCCATCGGTGGCAACCTGCGCAAGGTGGGAGTGGAGTAGTATGGGGTTCCAGTCGGCAAATGAACCATCCACCGTGATGGTGGTGGAAACCAGATCAGCTTGCGAAGATGCCGATACCGTGACAAGAAGAGTCAAAATAATGGCTCGCGTTGCCCGCAGCGATACGGCCGCGCGCGCGCGTGCAATAAGCCAGGCTGCCCCCTCTTTTTTCAAACTGCGACCCTTCTCTGAGATAATTTATGAGAAACATGCCATATCCCTATGAATTATCTTAAATTAATGGCGTCAGATTGGCGGATTTGGGGGAGGAAATCAAGCCCCCTAAAGCCTTCGAGTGTCAAAATTCCGCCGCTTAGGCATAAAAAGAGGGGTTTATCCGACCAACGGCCTAAAGTTTGCGGTGTATTAACCGATGAGTTTGGTATTTTTGACTCTGGCTGGAGATCCGCGGACAGCCGTTTACCGGAGTCAAAAGTTCTCTAAATGCTAGGCGCGGGGCAGGGTTACACCCCGTTGTCCCTGGTATTTACCCCCCCGGTCCTTGTAGGAGGTTTCACACTCTTCGTCCGACTCAAAGAACAGCATCTGCGCCACGCCCTCATTGGCATAGATTTTGGCCGGCAAGGTGGTGGTGTTGGAGAACTCAAGGGTGACGTGTCCCTCCCACTCCGGTTCCAGGGGCGTGACGTTGACGATAATCCCACAACGGGCATAGGTTGACTTGCCCAGGCAGATGGTGAGCACGCTGCGAGGGATACGAAAATATTCGACGGTTCGGGCTAACGCAAAGGAATTTGGCGGAATTATGCAGACATCTCCCTTGAAATCCACAAAACTGGCCGGGTCAAAATTTTTGGGGTCCACCGTGGCAGAGTGCACGTTGGTGAATATTTTGAATTCATCTGAACAGCGTACGTCGTAACCGTAACTGGACACGCCGTAGGAAATTACCCGCTGGCCGTCGCCATTTGGCTCCCGTACCTGGGTCCCTGCAAACGGTTCTATCATGCCGTGCTCAGCCGCCATACGCCGAATCCACTTGTCTGACTTAATACTCACCCTGCACTCCTTAAACCCACCAGGCGCGCGGCCTGCTATATGTTGCGAAACTACGCCTGAAACCCGGTCGGGATTCCTGGCGAACGATTGGTTATTCTTCGATGGTAATTTCCGGCCGCGCATCAGAGAGACCGGCCAGTGCAGCAATCAGGTTGCGGGCAATCACGCCGTAAGCTGCGGCAATTTCTCCCTGGGGCGCGCTGACGACTACCGGGCGACCGCTGTCCCCCTCCTCGCGAATGCGCCGATCCAGCGGCAGCGAACCGAGCAATGTGGTGCCGTATTCCTCGGCCACCCGCTGCCCACCGCCTGCGCCAAATATGGCATCGCTGTGGCCACAACTGGAACAGATATGCAGGGCCATATTTTCCACAATGCCCAGCACCGGAATTTCCACCTTGCGAAACATCTCGATCCCCTTGCGGGCATCCAGCAGGGCGATGTCCTGAGGCGTGGTCACGATCACCGCACCGGCCACCCGCGCTTTCTGTGCCAGGGTCAGTTGAATATCGCCGGTGCCGGGGGGCATATCCACCACCAGCACATCCAGCTCGCCCCACAGGGTTTGCGTCAACATTTGCACCAGTGCACTGCCCGCCATCGGACCGCGCCACACCATCGGCGTTTTTTCCGTCACCAGATAGCCGATGGACATGGATTTGATGCCGTGGGCCTCGACCGGCAAAAAGGCGTTGCCATTGACCACTTTTGGCTGCGTGCCTTCCGCCACCCCCAGCATCATGGGTTGGCTGGGCCCGTAAATATCCGCATCCAGAATGCCGGCCTTGTGGCCTTGCGCTACCAGCGCCAGCGCCAGATTCACCGCCGTGGTGGATTTCCCGACTCCGCCCTTGCCGGACGCCACCGCGATGATATGTTTAACCTGAGCGAGCCCGTCGGAAACTTTTGCGTCCGCCATTGTAATTTTCGAATCCTTCTAAAGAGATAAACCGTAATGAAATAACCCCTGAAAACCGCTATAGTGGCGCGCTGTCACGACACCGAAAATAGCTGCTCCCACTATGCCCGAAACTGCCTCCCAGAGCGCGCCACAACGCGCCGAGCAAACCATATCCGACCGCCGCCGCATCCTCGTTACCAGCGCTCTACCCTACGCCAATGGGTCAATCCACCTCGGTCATCTGGTGGAATATATTCAAACGGATATCTGGGTGCGGTTTCAAAAGCTGCGCGGCCACGAATGTTACTACGTTTGCGCCGACGATGCTCACGGTACCGCCATCATGTTGCGCGCGGAGCAACTGGGCCTCACGCCGGAACAACTGATTGCCCAGGTCAAGGCTGAGCACGAACGGGATTTTGCAGACTTTCTGATTGAGTTCGATAATTATCACTCCACCCATTCCGATGAAAATCGGTTGTTAGCTGCGCAAATTTACCAGCGGCTCGTCGCTAACGGTCATATCGCACGCCGTGATATAACTCAGGCCTACGACCCGGAAAAACAACTGTTTCTGGCGGATCGCTACATCAAGGGCACCTGCCCAAAATGCCGCACGGAAGATCAGTACGGCGATAATTGCGAGGCCTGTGGCGCCACCTACGCGCCCACGGACTTGATCAATCCAAAATCGGCAATTTCCGGTGCCACGCCGGTGGAGAAAACCTCGACCCATTACTTCTTTACCCTGCCGGCGTTCACGGATTTCCTGTCCCGCTGGACCCGCGCTGGCCATGTCCAGGATGAAATTGCCAACAAATTGAGCGAATGGCTGGACGCGGGGTTACAGGAATGGGATATCAGCCGCGACGCGCCCTATTTCGGTTTTGAAATTCCCGACGCCCCCGGTAAATATTTTTACGTGTGGCTGGATGCGCCGATCGGCTATATGGCCAGCTTTAAAAACCTCTGCGATCGCCAGGGCGTTGCCTTTGATGACTTCTGGCAACGGCATTCCACTACCGAGCTGTACCATTTTATCGGCAAGGACATTGTCAATTTCCACGCCCTGTTCTGGCCGGCCATGCTGGAAAGCGCCGGTTACCGCACCCCGAGCAAAATCTGCGTTCACGGTTTTCTCACCGTGAACGGCAAGAAAATGTCCAAGTCCCGCGGCACCTTTGTCAATGCCCGCACCTACCTCGATCACCTGGAACCGGAATATTTGCGCTACTATTTTGCCGCCAAACTGTCGGCCAATGTGGAAGACCTGGATCTCAACCTCGACGATTTCGTGCAGCGGGTGAACAGCGACCTGGTGGGCAAGCTGGTCAATCTGGCCAGCCGCTGTGCCGGATTTATTCACAAACAGCACCAGGGACAACTGGGCGACAGCGTCGCCGACCCGGTGTTGTGGGAGCGCGTCGCGCAGACCGGAACCGTAATCGCCGACCATTATGAAGCCCGTGACTTTGGCAAGGCGATGCGCGAAATCATGGCCCTGGCCGATGCCGCCAATGAATATATCACTGTCCAGGAGCCCTGGAAACTGAGCAAGCAGCCAGGTAAAGAGGCGGAAGTTCAGGCGGTATGCTCACTGGGCATCAATCTGTTTCGTGCCCTGATGATCTACCTTAAGCCGGTACTGCCAGGCGTCGCGCAACAAGCCGAAGAGTTCCTCAACGACCCACTACACTGGCAGAGTTCCATCGAACCCCTGCTGGAACACTCCATTAACACCTTCAAACCCATGATGCAGCGGGTTGAACCCGATAAGGTAAGCGCTATGATCGATGCCAGTAAGAGCGAGGGGAACGGCACCCCGGCCGGACCGCTGCCTGCCGCAGCGCAGGAACCCATCGCGCCGGAAATCACCATCGATGATTTCGTCAAGGTGGATCTGCGGGTGGCGCGCATTGTCAAAGCGGAATCTGTAGAGGGTGCCGACAAGTTGTTACAGTTGACCCTCGATATTGGCGGCGAGACCCGCACCGTATTTTCGGGCATTAAATCCGCTTACAGTCCGGAACAGTTGCAGGGGCGACTGACGGTCATGGTGGCCAATCTCAAACCCCGTAAGATGCGCTTTGGCCTGTCCGAGGGCATGGTGCTGGCGGCCGGCGACGACGACGGCATCTACCTGCTGGCGCCGGACAGCGGTGCGCAACCGGGACAACGCATCACCTGATTTTTACGCGGCGCGGCGACAGTTATCGACACATCGTTCGTCCGCCAGGTATACAACGGTTGCTGTGCAAACTGTCTATCCGCAATAATGACCTGAATTCTCCTCTGTAGCGCCAGCGCAGGCACATCGGTTATGCAGGAATTTGCCGTTATTCTTCTCAGCGCCACGCTGGTCAACAATTTTGTGCTGGTGCAGTTTCTGGGCCTGTGCCCATTTATGGGTGTGTCCAATAAACTGGAAACGGCGATCGGCATGGCCAGCGCTACCACGTTTGTGCTGACCCTCGCCGCCGTGTCCAGCTATATGGTCAACACCTGGATTTTACTGCCGCTGGGCCTCGAGTACCTGCGCACCATTGCCTTCATTCTGGTGATTGCCGTGGTTGTACAGTTCACCAAAATGTTTATCGAAAAAACCAGCCCGCTGCTGCACCGGGTGCTGGGGGTTTTTCTGCCCCTGATTACCACCAACTGCGCGGTATTAGGGGTCGCCCTGCAAAACACCGCCAAAGTGCGCTCCTTTATGGAAGCCAGTCTCTACGGTCTGGGCGCGGCATTGGGCTTTTCCCTGGTGCTGATTCTCTTTTCCGCCATGCGCGAACGGCTCGCGGTTGCCGACGTCCCCGCACCGTTTCGCGGCGCCGCTATCGCCATGATTACCGCCGGCCTGATGTCCCTGGCGTTTATGGGTTTCGGCGGGCTGGTGTAGCCGGGCCATGCTGGAATTTATTTCCCAATCCCCGATTGTCGCGGCACTTATTGGTCTCGGCGGCATGGCGCTGGTATTCGGCGGCGCGCTTGGATTTGCGGCGGTCAAATTCAAGCTGGAAGGGGATCCCCTGGTGGCGCAAATCGACGCACTATTGCCCCAGACCCAGTGCGGTCAGTGTGGCTATCCCGGTTGCAAACCCTATGCCCAGGCTATCAGCGAAGGGGACGCGATCAACAAATGTCCCCCCGGCGGGCAGGCGACGATCAATGCCCTGGCCAACCTTCTAGCCGTCCCCGCCCCCGCTCTCAATGCAGAACACGGCGTGGAAAAATCCGTAAAAACGGTTGCCTATATTCGCGAAGACGAGTGCATTGGCTGCACTAAATGTATTCAGGCCTGTCCGGTGGACGCGATTCTGGGCGCCGCCAAGCTGATGCACACGGTGATTGCGGACGAGTGCACCGGCTGCGATCTTTGTGTCGAACCCTGTCCGGTGGATTGCATTGATATGTTGCCGGTGCCAACCCCCCTCGCGGACTGGCGCTGGCCGATCCCCGCCCCACCTCGGCAACTGCGGCAGTCCAGCTCGCTGATCGCCACTGATCGTCCCGTTGGAACGACCTCACCATGACCACGCCCTCCCCCGCAACCCGCTCGCCGAGCACATCAGACGTGTTGATTCCGGCGCGACAGGTCGCGGCACAGCAACTGTGGCCCATTCCCGGCGGCGTGCACCCACCCGCCAATAAACAACAAGCGTTAGGGGAATCAATCTGTACACCGCCGCTGCCGGAGTTGCTGGTTGTCCCTCTGCAACAACACATCGGCAACCCCGCCACGCCGGTAGTGGAAGTGGGAGACGTGGTCGCCAAGGGCCAGTTAATCGCCGCCCCGGACGGCGCCCTGAGTGTTGGTGTCCACGCGCCTGCATCTGGCACCATCACCGCTCTGGGGGATTACCCCGTGCCACATCCGTCCGGGCTATCTGGTCCCTGCATTGTGCTGTCCCCGGATGGGGACGAGCGCTGGACGGAACGCCGTCCCATCGCAAACTATGCCCATGCGACACCCGCAGAACTGCTGGCAGTGATTCGCGGGGCCGGGATCGCCGGGCTGGGCGGCGCTGGCTTTCCCAGCGCGGTTAAACTGGGTTCACAGCTACCCATCGACACGCTGATTATTAACGCTGCCGAGTGCGAACCCTACATTACCGCGGACGATATATTGATGCGCGAACGGGCAGCGGACATTGTCCTCGGCATACAGATTCTCGCCCATATTCTCGGCCAACCCGCGCAGGTAGTGATCGGCATCGAAGACGACAAACCCGAAGCATACGAAATACTGGTTGCAGCCTGCGCAGACACAACAATCCGGTTGGTTGCATTTCCTGCCAAATATCCCTCCGGCGGCGAAAAACAGCTGATTCAACTACTCACAGGGAGGGAGGTCCCGAGTGACCAAATACCCGCGGAAATTGGGGTTTTGTGTCATAACGTTGCTACCATCTACAGCGTTGCCCGCGCTGTAGTACACGGTGAACCGCAAATTTCGCGCATCACCACCGTCACTGGCGAGGGCTGTACGCAACCGCGTAATTACGAAGTATTAATTGGCACACCGATTCGCCACCTGCTGGCGCTCAGTGGTTTCACCGCCAGCAGTAGTGAACGGGTGATCATGGGCGGTCCGATGATGGGTTTCGTTTTGTCCAGCCTCGACGCGCCGGTGATCAAAACCACCAACTGTCTGCTCGCGCCATCGGTTGCGGAAATGCCACCGCTACCCCCAGCGCAAGCCTGTATTCGTTGCGGACTCTGTGCCGAGGCTTGCCCGGCCAGCCTGCTGCCCCAGCAATTGCTGTGGTACAGCCAGGCCGGCAACCACGCACGTCTGCAGGCCCACAACCTGTTTGACTGCATCGAGTGTGGCGCCTGTTCCTATGTGTGCCCCAGCCATATTCCACTGGTGCAATATTATCGAGCCAGTAAAGGGGAAATACGTGCCAAGGAAAAAGAGCGTATCGCTGCCGATCTGGCGCGCCAACGCTTTGCACAACACCAACAACGTATGGCTCGTCTTCAGGAGCAGAGGGAAATTAAACGGGCGGCGCGACGCAGCGAACTGGCGGGTGCTATAGACTCCCACACCACCACCGCAACCGTATCCGGCCAACCGGCTGAGGATTTAATTCAGGCTGCGGCGCGGCGCGCGGCACAAAAACAGGCGTCGCCCGCACAGCAATTAGCCGCCCTCGAACGGCGTTTGGTAGCCGCCCAACACTTGCGCGACACCGCCCACGAAAAATGGCTGGCTGGTACCGTGGACCACCTGCCCACGGCACAACTGGACGGCCTGCGCGCCGCATTAGAAGAGGCCGAGCTACGTTTACAGGGTGCGCACAACAAACTGGAAGCCCTGCGCTCCGGCCAAAAGGAGCGGCCGCGTAGCCACAGCGACAATTCCCCTGACAACGACGGACAGGAATCGCCATGAGCCTGATCGCCAGCAGCGGGTCGCGCCCATCCACACTTACAACCTCACCCCACGACCACAATGGGCGCAACACCGCGTGGATCATGCAACAGGTGCTGCTGAGCATGCTGCCCGGCATCGTCGCCCTGACCGGCTTCTTCGGTTGGGGCACGCTGTTAAATTTGATAATCGCCTGCGCCACCGCCGTGGCCTGTGAGGCCGCCATGGTAGCCCTGCGCAAACGCTCGGTCAGTTTTTACCTGCGGGATTGCAGCGCGCTGGTCACCGCATTGCTGATCGCCGTTACCCTGCCGCCCCTCGCACCCTGGTGGCTCACGGTGATTGCCACCGGCGTGGCCATTATTATCGCCAAGCATTTATACGGCGGGCTCGGTTACAACCCGTTCAACCCGGCCATGGTGGGTTACGTGGTGGTACTGATTTCTTTTCCCGTACCTGTCACCGCCTGGCCCGCGCCCCAACCCCTGCTGGCGTCGGGACAGGAGCTACTCGGACTATGGGAATCCCTGTACCACGTATTTCCTTTCCTCGCTGGTGCAGAAGGCCACATCGACGCCATGACCGCCGCCACACCGCTGGATGTCTTTAAGCACAATCACAGCTTGATGGTCGATCAGTTTTACGAGGTCACCCCGGTATTTACCCACGGCTACTGGGCGGGCGCTGGCTGGGAATGGGTGAACCTCGGGTTTCTCGCCGGTGGACTGTACCTGCTGTATCGCAAAGTATTCACCTGGCACGGGCCAGTGGCCATGCTCGCCGCGCTGGCGGTGCTGGCAATTGTTTTTTACGACGGGGGCAGCTCTGTCAGCAAAGGACCACTTAGCCTCCACCTGTTGAGCGGGGGCACTATGCTGGGGGCATTTTTTATCGTTACCGACCCGGTCACCTCCGCGGTTAGTAACCGCGGTCGCCTGATCTATGGGGCGTTGATCGGCGTATTGATATTTGTGATTCGCAGCTGGGGAAACTATCCAGATGCAGTGGCATTCGCCGTGCTGTTGATGAATTTTGCCGCACCTTTTATCGATTACTACACGCTGCCGCGCACCTATGGTCACGACAAACCAACACGCGCCACACGCCCACAGGAACGGGAGTAACTGATGTTGCGACACGCCATACAGCGCAGCAGCATCGTGCTTGGCCTGTTCGCGGCGATCACGGCCACTTTACTGGCTACTACCCACCTGGGGACTGCCGAAAAAATTGCCGCGGCCGAGCGTCACGCCGCGCAAAAAGCGTTGCTGGAAATCGTGCCCCGGGAATACCACGACAACGATCTGCTACTCGATACCATCCCTGTACCCCGCGCTTTCTGGGCTACCCTCGGCCTGCGCGAAAGCGACAGCCCGGCAGGCGGGTTCAACCTGCACGTAGCACGTCAACAGGGCGCACCCGTTGCCATTCTGGTACCCGCTGTTGCGGCGGACGGCTACAGCGGACCCATCCGACTGATTGTCGGGATATATATGGATGGCACTGTGGCGGGGGTCAGAGTTCGATCCCACACTGAAACACCGGGCCTCGGCGATAAAATTGATCTCAAGAAACATCCCTGGATACTCTCCTTTAACGGCAAATCCCTGAGCAACCCCGCGGCAGATGGGTGGCGTGTAAAAAAAGATCAGGGCGCATTTGATCAATTTACCGGGGCCACTATTACCCCGCGCGCGGTGGTCGCACAGGTCTACGCCACACTGGCGTATTTTGCCCAGGACGGCGCCCGCTTACTGGCGGAATTAACACCCTCGTCGGCCTCAGTGGCGGAACAAAAATCGCCCTCTGAAAAACCAGCGGATCAAACCCTTACGACTGACCCCGTGCAAAAAAATATATCCGAAGGGGAGCGCAACATTGACGAACGATAATCGCTACGCCGAAATTGCAGGCAACGGGCTGTGGCACAACAACCCGGCACTGGTGCAGCTACTGGGATTGTGTCCGCTGCTGGCCGTGACCGGTTCGGTGGTCAATGCACTGGGGTTGGGACTGGCGACGTTGCTGGTGTTGGTGGGTTCCAATTGTGCGGTATCGGCCATTCGCCACCAGGTATCAGATGCCATTCGTATTCCCGTCTTTGTGATGATTATCGCGACCTTTACCACCTGCGCCGAAATGTTGATGAAAGCCTACACCTATGAGCTCTACCAGATTCTCGGTATCTTTATTCCATTGATTGTGACCAACTGTGCGATTTTAGGGCGGGCCGAAGCATTTGCCAGCAAAAATTCGTTAGTCCCTGCTGCCTTTGATGGCCTGAGTATGGGCCTGGGCTTCGCCACCGTGTTAGTGGTGCTCGGCGCAATTCGCGAGGCCCTGGGCAGCGGCACGCTGTTGGCCGATATGGATCTGCTATTTGGCGCGCAAGCAGTCCACTGGCGCATACATCTATTTGGTGCGGGCCACGGCTTGCTGGTCGCTATTTTGCCGCCCGGCGCATTTATCATCACCGGGCTGTTGATCGCAGCCAAAAACGGCCTGGATTTGCAACGGCACAAGCGTCGTTCCGCGCACCCGGTGACGGCCATCACCCCGGGCGCCAAACGCGTGCGTACGACCGGCATCATCCAGTAAATGCGCCCCTGACGGAAACTCAATGACACTATTAACTCTTAAGTTAATTAGTGATTCGACCTGCCAGCCATGCTATGTTTACGACTACACTCGGGAGGAAAAAACGATCCCGTTCGCGACTGGACGTAGAGTCTTAGCGGTCGCGGTTAAAGTTGGGACACGCTAAAAAAGAGACTGCTTCGAGGAAATCTATGCCTATTCCACTGCCATTGGGGCCCACCGGATTTATTCGGGACGACCGGGAAAAACACGAATTTCTGGTACCGCGCAGGGCTTTCACCTGCCCTGAAGTGCTGATCGCTGAACGGGAACGTATATTTAGCACGTGCTGGTTATATGCCGCACACGCTTCGGAACTTCCTGGACCGAATGCCTTTGTATCCCGGCGCGTGGGTGGCCGCGAACTGGTGATCAGCCGGGATGATAACGGCGAACTACGCGCGTTTTACAATACCTGCAGCCACCGCGGAGCGATGGTGTGCCGACAAAAGGCAGGCAAGAGTAAATATTTTGTTTGCCCGTATCACGGCTGGACTTTTAACAGCGCCGGTGCAATGACCCAACAACCCGCAGAGAGCGGTTTTCCGGAGGGATTTTTTAACGACGGGGCCAAGGACCTGACGCAAGTGCCCCAACTGGACATCTACCGCGACTTTATATTTGTCAATTACGACGCGCACGCTACTGGGCTGATTGACTATCTGGCCGGCGCGACGGAATTCCTGGATATTGTCGCCGACCAATCTGCCGTCGGTATGGAAATCACCGAAGGCAATCACGAATACAGCATGCGCGCCAACTGGAAATTGCTGCTCGAGAACAGCGCCGACGGCTACCACGCAATGACCACCCATGCTTCCTACTTTGATTATTTACAGTCTACCAACGGCAGTTTTCGCACGGATTTTAACCCGTCAGATATAGGCGGCACCTGCGTCGATCTAGGTAATGGCCATGCCGCCATAGAGTACGTGGCGCCCTGGGGGCGACCGGTTGCCCAGTGGGTACCGCAATGGGGCGAGGACGGCCGCACTGCGGTAACGCAATTAATGGCGGACCTGGTTGCCCGTCACGGTGCGCAGCGAGCACAGCGCATCGCAGAAAAAAATCGCAATATTTTAATTTTTCCCAACCTTGTGATTAACGACATTATGGCCCTCACTGTGCGCACCTTTCAGCCGGTCAACGAGGGCTATCTTGAAGTCAACGCCTGGTCCCTCGCACCCAGCGAAGAACATGCGGATGTGCGTAAATACCGTCAGTATAATTTCCTGGAATTTCTCGGGCCGGCGGGGTTTGCCACACCCGACGACGTTGAAATGCTGGAACTGTGCCAACAGGGCTATCAAAATCTCCCGGAACCGATGTGGAACGATATCTCCAAGGGGATGAGCAAAGCGGTTAATGGTAGCGATGATGAATTACAAATGCGCACATTCTGGCGTCAATGGAACAAATTGATGCTGGCCTGAAAACCTTTACGCGAGCTCTGACATGACCTGTACCCGCACCGAAATAGAAGATTTTCTCTACCACGAAGCTGCTCTGATTGACGAGTGGCGCACCACTGAATGGCACGCCCTGTTCACGGAAGATGCCGAATACCTGGTTCCACCGTCCGAAAACCCGGACGCTGATAAAAACACTGCTTTGTTTATTATCAACGACGATTTCCATCGCTTGAAACATCGGGCCGTACGCCTCACCAAGCGCACTGCCCATGCGGAATTTCCCCATTCATTGGTGCGCCATATGATCAGTAATGTGCGCATCGTCGCGCAAAGCGGCGACGAGATTACCGTGCATTACAATCAAGTGGTGTACCGCTGCAAACGCCAGATTTCTGACACCTATGTGTGCTATGTGCGCCAACGCCTGGTAAAAGATGGCGACAGTTTCAAGATTCGCAGCAAGCGGGTCATGCTGGCCACGGACACGCTGCGCCCGCAGGGCCGGGTCAGTATTATATTGTGATCACACTGTTCGACATTCGCGAGAGGACTCAACATGATTCGCTATAAGAAACTGGGGTACGTTGCGCTGGGGGTAACCGACATTCACAAATCCATTCCCTACTATCGGGATATGATCGGCCTGCAACTTAATGCCCAGGAAGATGACGTCGCGTATTTTTCCGTCAGCGATGACCACCACAATGTGGTGCTTTACAACAGCGCCAGCCCGGGTTTACAGCGGGTTGCGTGGGAACTGGAAAGCGACGCCGAACTGGATCGCGCAACTGAGCATTTAAAACAGCATGGCATTGATGTTTACGAATTACCTGCCGCGCAATGTACGGCCTTGCACCAGGGTCGCACACTGCGTTTTCAGGAACCCAATGCGGGCATTTGTTTTGAATTCTATAGCCACCAGCACAAACGCGGATTGACCTATCAGCCTACAGTTAGCAAGATCGCTCGCCTCGGTCATGTGGTGGTGAGCTTTCCGGACTGGCCCGTAGCGGTGAAATTTTTTCAGGAAGTGATGAATTTTCGCGTATCCGATTATGTCGACGGCTTTATCGCTTTTATGCGCTGCTATCCCAATCCTTTCCACCACAGCTTCGGTGTCGGTAACGCCAAACTGCGGGACAACAAACCCGGCTTGCATCACGTGAATTTTATGGTTACCGATATGGATGATATCGGGCGC
>JBFIKF010000009.1:0-47682 GCA_041600415.1 Porticoccaceae bacterium
AGCATTTTTGAACACCTGTACCCATCGCGGCAATCAGGTGTGCCATGCGGACAGCGGCAATGCCCGCTCATTTGTGTGTAACTATCACGGCTGGGTGTTTGGCACCGACGGCAGTCTGGTGGATGTGCCCCTCGAAGAACGTTGCTATCACAACAATCTGGATAAAAGTGAGCACGGACTACCCCAGGTGCGGGTGGAAACATTTCGCGGTTTTGTGTTTGGCTGCTTTGACGAGTCGGCGCCTTCCCTGGAGGAATATCTGGGTGAATTTGCCTGGTATCTGGATACTTTTATGGTGGGTGCCGGTGGCGGTGTGGAATTACTCGGGCCGCCGTTGAAATCGACCCTCGACTGCAACTGGAAAGTTCCGGTGGAAAATTTTATCGGCGATGGTTATCACGTCGGCTGGACCCATGCAGCAGGGCTCAACATGATCGGTGGTGAGCTGGCGGGGCTGGCTGGCAATCGCGCCGATTTGCCTTTTGATGATCTGGGCTTTCAGTTTACGACGCGCCATGGGCACGGCTTTGGCGTTATTAACGGTGCGGCTGCTGGTCTCCACATAAAACGGGAAGGATACGACAAGTTTCTCAAAGAAACGGGCCCGCTGGTGGCTGAAAAACTCGGTGCCGAGCGCGAGCATCTGTATCAGGGCCATTGGAACACCTCGATTTTTCCCAATACCTCGTTTTTGTATGGCACTAATACCTTTAAAACCTGGCATCCCCGTGGGCCACATAAAATCGAAGTGTGGACCTGGACCTTGGTGCACAAAGATATGGATGACGCTACCAAGCGCTCCGTACAGCGCGAAGCGATCCGTTCATTTGGCACCGCGGGCACCCTGGAAAGCGACGACGGTGAGAATATGATGACCTGCACCCACAGCAACCGGGGCCGTGTGGCGCGCAAGGGCAGAATGAACTCGTCTATGGGCCTTAACTACGAGGGGCCCCATCCCAAATATCCCGGTATTGTGGGCTCGAGTTTTATTGGCGAAACGTCGTACCGGGGCTTTTACCGTTTTTGGGCGGAGATTATGGCCGCCGAAAGCTGGTCGGATATTAGAAAAAATGATTCCAGTTGGGACGAGATCTGGAAGAATCGGAATTTTTGGAAAGATCGGGGCGTGGTCTGAGACAGGTTTAGAGAGTGACATAAACGATTAACACACCAGGGAGATAGTCAGTGAGTATCAATGCTGTGGAAAAAGTGTTTTGGGAATTTGGTAACGATCCGTCGCGTATAGGTCTATTCCGCGCCAACCCGGGCGAATATCTTGCGAGTTACAATCTTACTGATTCCGAGCGGGAAATGGTGTCAGCGGTGGATTTAAAGGCGTTGGCCGACGCGGGGGTCAGTACCCTGTTAACCATGATGGTGTGGCCGTTGCTGAATGGGCCGGAAGGCATGCCCTTTGTTTATCTGGAACATATGAACGGCGGCAAAATGCCTGCCCCGCCCGGCGCGTGATAGACATAAATGATAATTTTTGTGTATTTTTCAGCGAAAAACTAAATCGGGCCGCCTGCCAGACGGCAGCGGTTGATACGTGCAAACAGGAGCATCGATATGGCACAGCTAGTAGCGGGTTTTTGTATGCCCCACGACCCTTTAATGAGCGCCAGTCCGCAGATTAATCAACAGGACAGCGCCGACAATATTCTCGCCGGTATGGCCGACGTGCATCAGCGACTGGTGGCGGCGAAGGTCGATACGGTCATCGTAGTCGGCGATGATCACTACACTATGTTCGGACCCCATTGTTTGCCGCAATATCTGATTGGTATTGGTGATCTGGAGGGGCCGGAAGAGGTCTGGTTGCAAATTGAGCGCTATAAATTTGCCAACAACACGGCGCTGGCGGAACACATTATGAACTATGGTTTCGATAACGGATTTGACTGGGCGGTGGCGAAATCACTGACCGTCGATCACGGCACGATGTTGCCCATTCACCTGTCGGTTAAACCTCGGGAAAGCGGTATGCAGGTTATACCCGTGTACACCGCCGCCGGTGTTACGCCGTTATTGCGGCCGCGACGTGCGTATCAATTGGGCGAAATGATGGGCGCCGCAGTGCAGGCATGGCACAAGGATGAGCGGGTGGCAATCCTCGGTACCGGCGGTATCAGTCACTGGGTGGGGTCGGCGCAAATGGGGCGGGTCAATCAGGAATTTGATCAGATGGTGCTCGGCCATGTGGCGGCAGGCAACGCCGAGGCATTGATTAACCTCAGTGACGAGTATGTGATTGAAAATGGCGGCAATGGTGCGCTGGAAATTCGCAACTGGCTGGTGGCCATGGGAGCTATGCAGGCCAGTGGTGCCGAATTGCTGTGTTACGAACCCATTCCAGAATGGATTACCGGTTGTGGCATTGCCGAACTGAAGGGTGCCGCCTGATGGCACACGCGAGCGCTATGGCCGACGCTTCTGCGTTGCGCTACGAAGTGGAGGAGCTACTGTACGACTACGTGCAGACCATCGATGACGACCGTCTCGAAGAGTGGCCAGATTTTTTTGTGGACGATTGCGAATACAGCATTATTCCGCGGGAAAATACTGATCTAAATTTGCCTGCGGCGATTATATTTTGCGATAGCAAGGGTATGTTGCACGACCGTATCGTGGCGTTGCGCAAGGCCAATATCTATCCCGAACACTACAGTCGGCATATCGTCAGCAATATGCGCGTCACCGCAGCGCAGGATGGAGTGATTCACGCCGAGGGCAATTATCTGGTACTACAAACCCGTATGGACGGCGATACTAAAATTTATAACGCCGGAAAATACGTGGACGAAATCGTGCGCGTGGACGGCCAGCTTAAATACCGGAAAAAGACCTGTATTTTTGATACCCACCGCATTCAGACGCTGCTGGTAACACCCATTTAACTTTTCGCGAACAGGAAAAAAGCATGAGCGCATCAAGATTTTCTGGTAAGTCCGTGATCGTGACCGGCGCGGCTCAGGGTATTGGCCGCGCCTGTGCGCTACGCTTTGCCGCGGAGGGCGCCCGCGTAACCGTGGCGGACAGGGCGCAGGCGCAGGCGCAGCAGGTGCTGGCGGAAATCGAAGCGGCTGGGGGCGAGGGTCGCGTTAGCATTGTCGATCTGGAAACCAGCGCGGGTGCACGGGAATTGATGGAGCAGGTGCAAGAGGCCTATGGTCGCATCGATGTGTCGGTCCACAACGTGGGTGGCACCATCTGGGCGAAACCGTTCTGGGAGTATCCTGACGAGCAAATTGAAAAGGAAATTCAGCGCTCCCTGTGGCCGACCCTGTGGTGTTGCCGGGCGGTTATCCCCTACATGATGAAACAGAAAGCTGGAGCCATCGTTAATGTGGGCTCGGTCGCGACACGAGGGATCAACCGGGTGCCCTATTCCGCCGCGAAGGGGGGAGTGCAGGCTATCACCACCTGTTTGGCCATGGAACTGGTGGATTACGGGGTGCGGGTTAATTGCGTGGCGCCCGGTGGGGTGGATGTCGGCGAGCGGGCTATCCCGCGCAATGTGAGTGCGTTGACCGAAGTGGATCGCCTCGGCATGCAGGGGGTATACGATCAGACGTTGCGGGATACACCCATGCAACGCTTTGGTACTCCGGACGAAGAGGCGGCGGCGATCACCTTCCTCGCCGCTGATGAGGCGTCCTACATTACCGGGCAAACCCTGTATGTTGCCGGGGGTGGGATCGGCTAAGAGCCGTCCGGTAAATGCGTGATCAGTTGGCGGAATCCAAAGCTTTGGCCTTGCCCCACACCCATACCCCGGTGGCGATGATAACCACATGAATCACCAGGGTGATCACGGCCAGCGGCACCGCCTCATAACCCATGGCGCTGTAGATGTCCCAGATTCCAAACAGGGTTTCCGTCAGTAGCACAATGGGAATCAGCGCGGCGTAGTAGCGCCGCGGTTGGCGCGAACCGACCAGTAGTACCACGCCAATGGCGGCGAGACCGAGACCCACGATCAGCCAGGCATCGAGCAGCAACTGAAATATGGGTTCACCCTGATAGAGTTCGACGCCGGGGTACATGCCGGCTAGCTGCGGGCCCCACACCGAGGGCCACAGCAACAACAGATTCAGTAAGTAAAAAATGCCGATTGAGATCATCCAGATGCGCAGCGCTTTCATAGGTTCTCCGTTTATTTTAAGTACAGTGATGATAAACTACTCAATTACAATTTAAATCGTCGTGAGTGTCCATAGGCAATTCCGGCGCAGTAACCAGATCACTTAACAGGAGCGATTCCATGGCAAATCAGGGCTTACTACAGATTAGCGATATCAAAGGCGCATGGGCGATTATCCCTACGCCCGCGAAAGAAGGGGCGAGCGACTGGCGCATGACGGATACCCTCGATCTCGACGAAACCGCGCGGGTGGTGGATGAGTTAATCAAGTCGGGGGTGAATGGCATTTTGTCCATGGGTACGTTGGGGGAGTGTGCGACGCTGACCTGGGACGAAAAAAAGCGATTGATGACGACCATGGTGGAGAGCGCAGCGGGCCGCGTGCCAATTTTTGTGGGTACCACGGCACTCAACACGCGGGATACCATTGAGCAAACCAAGTTTGCCTACGATATCGGCGCCGATGGCACCATGCTGGGAGTGCCGATGTGGTGCGCGCCGAGTACCGATGTGGCGGTACAGTTTTACAAGGATGTGGCGGGGGCGGTACCGAATATGAATATCGCTATCTATGCCAATCCAGAAGCGTTTAAATTCGATTTTCCGCGTCCTTTCTGGGCCCAGGTAGCGCAGTTGCCCCAGGTGGTAACGGCAAAATATATTGGTGTTGCGACCCTGGCGCTCGACCTGATGCTGACCCAGGGCAAAATCAAGTTTCTGCCTATCGACTTTGATTACTATGCGGCGGCGCGTATTGATGAATTTGTGGACGCGTTCTGGAGCAGCGGCGCGGTCTGTGGTCCGACGGTGACCCTCAAGTTGCGTGATCTGGTGGACGAAGCTCGTAAAACTGGCGACTGGAGTAAGGCCAAGGCGTTTAGCCAGCGGCTTGCGCCTACGGCGGCACCGCTATTTCCAAACGGCAGCTTCAAGGAATTTTCAACTTATAACATCGGGTTGGAGAAGGAGCGTATGAATGCGGCGGGGTGGATGAAAGCCGGTCCGGTACGCCCGCCTTATCATATTGTGCCGGAGCAATATCTGGCGGGTGCCCGCCAGTCCGGTGAAATGTGGGCAGCCATTCATCGCGAACTGAGCAACGGTTAGGCGAGGAATTAGTTATCCTGCCATGTTGGCTTAAGGGCTTATCCTAGAGTGGCCGCCGATCGTGCGGCCCATATCAAGGCCATGATCCTGCTTAACACTACCTGTCTGTTGTGGGCCGGTAATCTGCTGTTTGGGCGTATGTTGCGGGAGTCCATTGGCCCCCTGTTTATTGTGGCGGTGCGCACCCTGGTGGGTAGCCTGGTGTTCGCTGCGGTGATCTGGTTTTTTGGGCGGCGGGATCTGTATAAACGCATCACCGACTGGCCCGCCGTGCTGGGCATGGGCCTGTGTGGCGTTATTCTGTTTCAGGTGCTGTTTTACTACGGGCTGCGTTACACCACGGTTTTTAACGCCAGTATTATCAACAGCTTTATTCCTATGGCCACCGCGCTGATGGCGTTGTTCTTTTTTGGTGAGCGGTTGCGTTGGAATCAATGGCTGGCGGTATTGACCACCATAGTCGGCATTGGCTGGATTATGGGTAAGGGTAGTATCGAGGCATTACTGACCCTGCGCTTTAATGTGGGCGACTGGTTGATTCTCGGTGCGGTGTTTTCCTGGGCCATCTACAGTATGTTGGGTAAGCGTCTAATGGGGCAGCTGACCGCGATGGAGGTTACCGCCCTGGGGATGATGGTTGCGCTCCTGCCGGTTCTACCGCTGGCGGTTTGGGAAAGCACTGCGATTACGCCGCACATCGACAGTTTTGTGGTGTTCGCGCTGGCGTTTATCTGTATCGGCCCAACCATCCTGTGCCTGTTCTGGTGGAACCGGGGCGTACAACTCATCGGTCCGGCTCACGCCTCCATTTATATGAATCTCATTCCGATCTACGCCGGTGTCATGTCGTATTTCTTTCTGGGCGAACCCCTCGGCAACTATCATCTGGTGGGCGGCGCCATGGTGGTGGGTGCCAGTTTTTATGTGGGACTGTCCGCGATTCGCCGAGGCCATTCCTAATCGCCTCGGCGCACCAACTCGCATGTTCTACGCGTTAACGTCCACCACCACCCGCCCCTTGATTTTTCCGGCCAGAATTGCGCCGGCAATTTCGGGGACTTTGGACAGCGGCTCGACCCGGTAAATTTTTTCCAGTAGCTTCAGATCAATAAGCTCGGCGAGCGCATCCCATGCCCGCTGCCGACGGGCCAGGGGTGCCATCACTGAATCGATACCGCGCAGGGTCACACTGCGCAATATAAACGGCATTACCGTGGCGGGTAAATTGGGACTGCCGGCCAGGCCGCAGGCCGTAACGATGCCGTCGTATTTGGTTTGTGCCAGCACCGAGGCGAGGGTAGTGTCGCCCACTGCGTCAACCGCCGCAGCCCAGGTTTCTTTTTCCAGCGGACCTGGCGCGCGTGCCAGCTGATCGCGGGGAATAATGTCGGTGGCGCCCAGCGATTCCAGTAGTGGGCGGGCATCCTCCACACGGCCAGTGCTGGCGGTCACCTGGTAGCCCAGTTTGGACAGCAGCATAATCGCCACCGTGCCCACACCACCGGCGGCGCCGGTGACGATGATGGGGCCATCTTGCGGTTTTACACCGTGATCCTGAATCGCCAGCACACACAGCATGGAAGTGTAGCCGGCGGTGCCGATGGCCATGGCCTGTTCGAAACTGAAGGCGTTCGGAACGCGTACCAGAAATTCCGATTTGACTCGTTGTTTCTGCGCGTACCCGCCCCAGTGTCTTTCGGACAGACCGTAGCCGTTAACCAGTACCCGGTCGCCGGGTTTGAATTGCGCATTGCGGGATTCGACCACGGTGCCCGCCAGATCGATCCCGCCCACCATGGGAAATTTTTGACAGATCGGTAATGTGCCGGTCATGGCCAAACCATCTTTGTAGTTGACGGTGGAATAGGCGACATCCACCAACACGTCCTCGTCGGGCAGGTCGCTGATACTCAGTTGTTGCAATTGCGCGCTAATTTTGCCGTCAACTTTGTTGGCGACCAGCGCATTGAATGTATTTGACATGGTAAATAGCCTTATAACGGAGGGTGAAAGTTAATCGACCACGATTTGCGCGTAGCGCCCCTGGTAAAAGCCGAGGGGTTTACGCTCTTTTTTATCGAACGCGACTACACGACCCACGATAATCACATGGTCGCCGCCCTCATAGCGCATTTCGGTTTTGCATTCAAAGCGCGTCATGTAATCGTCCAGCAACGGCACGTTGCCACTGCTTTTGCTGTAATTGAGTTCGCCGAATTTATCGATTTCCTTGGTGGCGAACAGAGTGGATACGTTTTCCTGGCCGCTGTGTAGCACGTGTATGGCAAACTCGGTTGCTTCGTTAAAGGCCTCAAAGCTGTTGGCGTTGCGGGCTACGCTCCACAATATTAGCGGTGGATCGAGGGATACCGAGGAAAAACTGTTCGCTGTCATACCCACGGGTTCGCCGTTCGGGTCGCACGCGGTTACAACGGTTACGCCGGTGGGAAAGCCGCCCAGGGCGGTACGAAATTCACGTGGATCGATCGCGGCCATAATGTGGTTAGACTCCCTCAAATGGTGGTGTGGCAAGCGCCAGATAATACAGAGTTGGTCTCAATAAAGCGAACCGCTGGCTTACGGAAGCCCATAGATCAGGGGTTAGCCAGCACGGCGGGACGTTGCGCAATGCGCTTGTACCACGCTTGCAGATGCGGGCAATTATCCGGAATCGAGGTTTTGATCCACCCGGCAAAATCGCAGGTCACCAGTGTCGTAATATCCGCTACGGAGTAAAAGTCCCCGGCCACATATTCGTTATCGGCCAGACGTTGGTCGAAATCCGCGAAAAAATTTTGCAGACGCGCCTTGCCGCGCTCCGCCAGCTCCGGAATTTGCGGGTAGCCGTGGGGTCCCACCACGGCGCGCTCCGCAAATCCGGGAGTCGTATTACGAAAGGCGTCGGCGACGGCCATTAAGCCGTTCATGGCGGCGAGGTGATCCCACATTTCCACACAGGCTTTTTGTACCGGTGTTGAGCCCAGCAGCGGCGGGTTGGGATGGGTTTCCTCAAAATAGCGTTGAATGCCGCGAATCTGGCTGATACAGGTGCCGTCGTCCAGTTCCAGCATAGGCACATCGCAGGCGGGATTTTTGGCGCGGTATTGCGGTGATAACTGTTGTCGCTGCATCATGTCCACGGTGACCCGTGGAAGATCAAGGCCTTTCTCAGCGAGGAAAATATTGACGCGCCGAGGGTTGGGTGCTTTTGGAAAGTCATAGAGTTGCATGGCGGGACTCCACGGGCTCATCCATTATTTATGGCGTCGCTATCAAGTGCCACAAACTGTGAGGCGTAAGGTTGTTGACTGAAGATTCCACAATATAGCACAGTGGTAAAACTACGCTCCATGGGGCGGTTAAATACCGCTGTCGAATACTCTACTATGGCGGTTCGGGTACAACGGAATACCATTATGTCGGAAAGACGCTCCCGGGACTCGTTGGCGGGCCTCTCAGGTGATTTTTCCAACCGGCTACAACAGCGCTACAGCCGCCAGTTGTTGCTGCCAGGTTTTGGGTTTGACGGTCAGGAAAAATTGCGGGCGGCGACCGCGCTGGTCGTCGGCGCGGGTGGCCTGGGGTGCGCCGCCTCTCAATATCTGGTCGCCGCTGGAATCGGGCGCCTGGTACTGGTGGATTTCGACACCGTAGAGCTGAGTAACTTGCAGCGTCAGATACTGTTTACCGAGGCAAATATTGGGCACTCCAAGGCCCGCTCCGCAGTTGCCCGGCTACAGGAGTTAAACCCGCACACCGACCTGCATGCCATAGAGCAGCGCTCTGATGACAAGACCTTGCAGGAACAAATTTCTGCCGCCGCGGTGGTCCTCGATTGCAGTGACAATCTGGCCACCCGCGAGCAGTTAAACCGGCTGTGCTGGCAAGGCAAAGTGCCGTTGGTGTCGGGCGCCGCCATACGCATGGAGGGTCAGTTGTCGGTGTTTCCCATGACGATTACCGACCCCTGTTATCAATGTTTTAGTCATCTTTTTGGTGAACAGGAGCTGAGTTGTATGGAGGCGGGCGTGCTGGCTCCCGTGGTTGGCATAGTCGGCAATTTGCAGGCGTTGGAGGCTATCAAGCTGATAGCCGGGGTGGGCAAACCGGTGGCTGGCAAAGTACTGATGTTCGACGGGGCGCTTGGGGAGTGGCACAGTTTTGCATTACCTAAGTGGGTGGACTGTCCGGTGTGCGGTGATTCCGTACAGGGCGACCTGGTCGGCGGTGCTACATGAGTGATCTACTGCCTGTTGAGCAGGCGCGGGCGCGCATGCTGGCGGCAGTGCAACCCGTCGATGCCAGTGAAATAGTTGCGCTAGCAGATTTGCCGGGACGTATTTTGGCGGCGGATGTGGTGTCGCCCTGCGCGGTGCCACCCACCGATAATTCCGCGATGGACGGCTATGCGTTGCGCTGTGCCGATCTCGCCGCGACGGCTGGGTTTCGGTTAGTGGGTCAAGCACTGGCCGGGCAGCCCTTCATAGGAGTTGTTGCACCGGGGGAATGCGTGTTGGTTACCACCGGCGCAGCCATTCCCAGTGGAGCCGATACGGTGGTTGTCAAAGAACAGGCGCAGGTGGTTGGCGTAACGGGTGACGATATTAAATCGCCGACGGTGCGCTTTAATGAGAGCCTAACTGGGCAACAGCAAGCGGGGCAAAATATTCGCCGGGCCGGGGAGGATATTGCGCTGGGTCAGACGCTGTTCGCAGCGGGGCGCCGCTGCGGCCCGATCGATCCGGGTCTGCTGGCCTCTGTAGGTCGGCGCGAGGCTCGTGTAACACGTGTTTTAAAAGTAGCCCTGTGCGCGACTGGCAGCGAATTAATTTCCCCGGGAGAACCCCTTGCGGCGGGACAGATTTACGAAAGTAATCGTTATTTTCTCACCGCTATGTTGCAACGGTTAGGGGTGTGCGTGATTGATCTGGGGGTAGTGCCGGATCACCCGCAATTACTTCGGCAGGCTTTTGTGCGCGGTGCGGCGGAAGCGGATGCGCTGATTGTTACCGGCGGTGCGTCGGTCGGCGAGGCGGATTATACGCGCACACTACTGGCGGAACTCGGCGCTGTGGATTTCTGGAAAGTCGCCATTAAACCGGGCAAGCCATTTCTGTTTGGCACCTTACAACAGGCAGTTTTTTTTGGATTGCCCGGCAATCCGGTTTCCGCACTGATTACCTTTCACCAGCTGGTGGTGCCCACATTGCGAAAAATGCAGGGCGCCACCGCCACTGCGCCGTTAATCCTGTCGGCGACAACCACCACAGCTATGGCTCGCAATAACCTGCGCCTCGACCTGCAACGGGGCTGGCTGCAATCCGGTCAAAATGGGTTGCCCGTGGTGAGCCCAGACCCACAGCAGGGATCTGGCGTGTTGAGCGCCATGAGTCGCAGCAACTGTTTTATTTTACTGGAGCCGGGAGAGCAGGTTGTCGCCGCGGGCGCCATTGTATCCGTATTGCCTTTCGATGAGCTGCTGAAGTAATGCTATTGCCGAGGCAGATTTGTCACCGGGTTGGGCGGGTCGCACTGCATTACACTCCGGGTGACGATCAATGAGCACGTTCGACTACGAGCACCGTGTGCCGCAACGGGTGGAATACGTCAATGGTTCTTATCATTTGCATTGCATCAAACAGCTGCAAGTTCAGGAACGCGAAATTTTGTACTGCCTGGGCGACGCCGAGCTGGACAATTCCTGTTGCGGATTAATTGGCATCAGTTACGCGCTGGTGGTCGGTGAAATTGTCGCGCAGACGGTGCGCAAAACTCCAGATGGAAATAGCGTCTCCCTGATACGTCAAATACAGGACATGCCATTGGAGCGAAGCATACGCGCAGCGTTACTCGAAAGGGAAAATATATCAGACGTTAATTTTTATGTGCCGATTACCGACTCTGGGCGTCCTGACCAGAGTCGCGTATAGGCTACTTTGGATAATCTTAACGGGGCTGCATACGAATACCGCCATCCATGCGAATGCACTCGCCGTTGATATAAGAATTTTCCACAATACTTGCGGCCAGATGGGCGATTTCCGCGGGCTTTCCCAGCCGCTTTGGATACAGCACGCTCTGCGCCAGAGATTCCCTGACATTTTCCGGCAGGGCACCAAGCAAAGGTGTCTCGATCAGTCCAGGTGCAATCGTGTTGACGCGAATTCCATAGTCGGCAAGGTCCCTGGCGATGGGTAGCGTCATGCTGGTGATGCCGCCTTTACTGGCGCTGTAGGCGGCCTGACCGATCTGGCCTTCGTAGGCCGCTACCGAAGCGATGTTGATAATCACGCCGCGCTCCTGTCCGTCCACCAGATCATTTTTGGCCATTTGTTCGGCGGCCAGACGCAGTACGTTGAACGTGCCCACCAAATTGATTTGAATTATTTTGTTGAAATCGGCGAGGGGAAATGGCCCTTTTTTGCCATAGGTTTTTATAGCGTTGCCGACGCCAGCGCAGTTGACGCATATATGTATTGCACCAAAAGTAGCCATGGTTTTATCGATAGCCTGTTGTACGGACTCTTCATCGGTGACATTGACCTTACAGAAAATAACCGCATCCCCTAGCGCCGCAGCGATTTCGGCACCAGCGGATTCGTTTAAATCGAAAATTGCTACCTTGCCGCCTTCAGCGACAAATTTTTCGACGGTGCCTCTGCCCAGGCCGGAGGCGCCGCCGGTAATAATTGCCACACTATTTTTTAACCGCATATTAAGCTCCTGGTGATAAGTGAAGACGTGTTTATGGCGATATGCCCAGCTGCTAAACTGGTTTGTCGTGGTGCGTGCGCCGCTAATGCCGCTGATTAAAAATGGAGCGCGCAATTATCTCGCGCATAATCTCTGAGCTGCCAGCATAAATACGGGAAATGCGCGCGTTGGTATACATGCGACAGATTTCGTACTCTTCCATGTATCCCGCTCCACCGTGCAATTGCACGCCTTCGTCGGTCATGCGTCCTTCCAGTTCGCTATTGTACAGTTTAGCCTTGGCGGCCATGTCGGCAGTGAGTTCGCCCTGGTTGTGCATTTCCACACATTTGTCGAGATAGGTTTGTGCGATATCGATTTCCGCGCGCAGGGTTGCGAGCTTAAAGCGGGTGTTCTGAAAATCGGCGATGGTTTGCCCAAATGCCTTGCGTTCCTGGACAAAATCCCGGGTGATATCGAAGGCGCGCTGACAATTTGCAATATAGCCAGTGGCACCTATCAACCGCTCTTCCGCCAGACCCTGCATCAGATAATGCAGTCCCTTGTAAGGGTCGCCCAGAACATTTGCTTTCGGAATTTTGACTTCGTTAAAAAATAGCTCAGCGGTGTCCTGGGCTTTAAGGCCCATTTTTTTGAGGTTGCGGCCGCGCTCGAAACCCTGCATGCCGCGCTCTACCAGAAAGAGTCCGATATGGCGGGGATTGTCCGGGTTGGTTTTGGCCGCAACGATCACCAGATCACCGTTGATGCCGTTGGAAATATAGGTTTTGGAGCCGCTCAGGACCCAGTGGTCCTGTTGCTCTTGGGCGCGGGTTTTCATACCCGCCAGATCGCTGCCCACGTCCGGCTCGGTCATGGCGATGGCAAGAATGCATTCACCGGAAACGCAGCGGGGAATAAAGCGTGCTTTTTGTTCTTCGTTGCCAAAGTGTTTCAGATAGGGCGCTACCAGCCTGCTGTGTAGAGTGTGAAAAAAGCCGGCTTCGCCGTGGGTGGCGTCCTCCTCAATCATGATTTGCTGATAGCGAAAATCCTCAATTCCCAGGCCGCCGTACGCTTCGTCGGCCCAGGTGAGCAAATAGCCTTGCTCACCCATTTTGGTAAACATCTCCCGGGGTACGATGCCTTGTTCTCGCCATGTTTCCCGATGGGGTACGACTTCTTGAAGCAAAAATTTTCGATAGGCATCGCGGAACATGGTTTGTTCTTCGGTAAACAAATTTTCCCGTTGCATGCTGTGGTCCGGTGCGGTTGGTCGGGGGAAGTTTAATCTACGGCTGTGCCGACTGTGTTGCAACACGTAGTGTAACTATTTTGGACCAGCGGGTTCTATCGCTATGGCCGCTGATTCTGTTCAATTATGGGGCCAGGTCAACGGGTGAAGCTATTTAGCCACGCAGGGATTGCTGTTGTACTATGTCGCAGGACACTGCGCCATCGTATCAAGGCCAACAGGTTGGCGCAGCTCATCGACATCGTCAGACAGATACTCAGTGGGACACTATGAGCGCACGTGCAGTAATGTTGATCAATTTAGGCTCCCCCGGCGCCCCTGAAACGGGCCCTGTGCGCCGCTATCTGAATCAATTTCTTATGGATCCCCAGGTGATTCAGCTACCCTGGATTCTGCGACGCCTGATCGTCAGCCTGTTGGTACTCCCGCGGCGACCCAGGCAATCGGCCGCGGCCTATCGCAGCATCTGGTGGGCGAACGGCTCGCCGTTGGTGGTGCTATCGCAGCGGGTAGAAAAAGCGCTACAGCAGAAATTGAATATGCCTGTGGTCATGGCGATGCGCTATGGCAGCCCGAGTATAGAACAGCAGCTGTTACAGCTGGCGAAAAATGACGTCGTCCGGGAGCTGCTGGTATTACCGATGTATCCACACCACGCCGACAGTACCGTGCTGACATCTATACTTGAGGTCAGGCGTGTTATTCGGGTGCATCAATTATCCCTGACAGTAACCGTTGTTCCGCCATTTTACGCGCAACCCGATTATATCGACGCGCTGGTCAGCAGCGCTCAGGGCTGTCTGGCGAAAGACTACGACCACCTGTTGTTCAGTTATCACGGACTGCCGGAATCCCATTTGCGCAGCGCGGACCCCAGCGCTTCGCACTGCCTGGCGCGGGCGGACTGTTGCGCTACGCCTGCGCCTGCTCACGCTACCTGTTACCGTCATCAGGTTTTTGCAACCACACGCCTGTTTACGCAACAGGCAAAGATTTCAGACGACCGTTATTCCGTCGCGTTTCAGTCCCGACTGGGTCGCGCGCAATGGCTGGAGCCGAGCACCGAAAATGTTTTGCGCGAACTGGCGCAGCGGGGTGTAAAGCGCCTGGCGGTAATCTGTCCGGCGTTTGTTACGGACTGTCTGGAGACTCTCGAGGAAATAGGTCTGCGCGGCAGGGAAATTTTTATCGAAGCTGGCGGCGAATCCCTGGAATTGATTCCGTGCCTTAACGACCACCCGGACTGGTTAGCGACGCTTGCCGACTGGTGCCAACAGGAGTACCCAGCGCTCTCACCGCAATGAATATATTTGTACTCGATCGCAACATCAGAAAATGCGCCCGCTATCACTGCGACCAGCACGTGGTGAAAATGACCCTCGAAAGTGTGCAGATACTGTGCACGGTGTTAAATGAGCGGGGCATCAGTACAACGTACAAGTCCACCCACCCGAAACATCCCTGCGTACTGTGGGCCGCCGCCTCGCCGGACAACTTTTTGTGGCTGCGGGAGCTGGCCGTCGAGTTAAATCGGGAGTACCGCTATCGTTACGGGAAGACCAGTGACCACGGCGCCATCGCAGCACTCCCGGATAATGTTCAGGGCAACTGGTCGCCGAGTGGCTTAACGGAATTTGTACAGGTGATGCCCGAGGAATATCGTTATAAAAATAATCCGGTACGCGCTTATCGCGCTTTTTATCGCGGGCAAAAAGCGCAGTTTGCGCGTTGGAAAAAACGCCCACCACCGTCGTGGATGGTTTCCGCACTAACCAACCCGTAGGGGTCGCTGGGACCAGTAACCAGTCGTGCTTATTGCAGGTGCGCCTGAATGCTGCGCCACTGTTCCGATGTGTTGATATTTACAAAAGTGCCGTCATCTAGCGGTGGAGTCAGGCTGCCCGGATCGATGGTGGTCGCACCCAGCGCACGCAGACAGGCGGCAATGGAGTGATCCACGTCCGGTTGGGCGACGGTGCGGCGCAGATAGTCAGCAGTAGTAGCGTGCAGAGGGAGTAACAGCGGGAAAAAATAGTTCACATAATGGTGGGGCACGGTAACCTCACCTTGCGCTACCAGCTCGGTCAGGGCGCGGGGCTCCAGTAGCGGCATATCCACCGGTACGATCAATGCGAGGTGATCTGGATAATGTTCCGCCAGCGTGTGCAGTGCACCCAGCGGGCCAAGGTTTGCGATGGCGTCGGGCAACGCTTGTGGCCCCGATCCGCATACCAGCGTGTGTTCCACGCCTGCGCGTTGCAGTTTGCGCTGCATCCATTCCAGCAGGGTACCTCCTCCAGCCACCGGCAGCTGCGCCTTATCGCTACCCATGCGCCGGGATTTACCCCCCGTCAGAATTGCGCCAATCAGTTTGTGGTCAGCTATCGCCATAGCTATCACCTGTGCTGATGGCAATGTTGCTGGTAGTGGTTAACATGATTCGCCACTGAGAGTGCCATTGGTATTGGTCAGATCAATCACGCGATCGCACAGGGCGGCGATTTGCTCTTCGTCGTGACTGACATAGACCATCAGCATATTAAAGCGCGCCGGCAGTTCGCTAATTTTTGGCAACAACGCTTTGCGACTGGCGCTGTCGAGTGCGGTGAGTGGTTCATCCATCAGTAACACCCGCGGGGCATTGACCAGAGCGCGGGCGATCGCTACCCGTTGTTGTTCTCCGCCGGAGAGTTGCTGTACCGGGCTGGCGAGTAGTGGCCGTAGACCAAGCCAGTCGATCACCTCGTCAAAGGCGAGGGTTTGATCGGAATGGGCGCGACGGTGCGCGAAACGCAGGTTGTCCCCGACATTGAGATGGGGAAACAGACGGGCGTCCTGAAACACCAGACCAACCTGTCGCCGTTGTGGTGGCAGGTGTATGCCGCGGCCGCTATCCAGCCAGCATTCGTCGTCTCGCCACAGAGTGCCGGTGGCGCTAGGTTCTAGTCCCGCCAGACAGCGTAGCAAGGTGGTCTTGCCGCTACCACTGGGTCCGCTGATACCGTAAATACCAGGTCCCGCAAAGCGTGTGCACAGATGGCTACGAAAGGTACCGCGCCGCTTGCTGGCGGGTCGCGACAAGGCGATGTCGATGGTCAGACAGGTCATACCCGGTATTCCCGTCCCGGACGCAGCGTACTGATCAGCAGGAGTACTACAAAAGACGTGAGCAGCATCCCCGCTGCCAACCAGTGGGCGGCGCCGTAATTCATCACTTCCACATGGTCAAATAGCGCGATGGACAATACCCGGGTTTCGCCGGGAATATTGCCGCCAATCATTAACACCACGCCAAATTCCCCAATGGTATGGGCGAAGCTGAGCCCGGCGGCGGTAAGAAAACTGCTGCGGGTTACTGGCAACACCAGATTGAAAAATTGATCGGCGGGTTTGGCACCCAGAGTGGATGCCACCTCCAGATACTGGCGGTTGAATTGTTCAAACCCGTTTAATAGCGGTTGCACTGCAAATGGCAGGGAATAAATAATCGAACCAATCAGAATGCCCGTGAAGCTGAACGCCAGTGTATTGCCGCTAATTTGTAACCACCAGTACCCCACAAAATGATCCGGGGAAAACAGCACCAGTAAATAAAACCCCAGCACGGTGGGGGGAAGAATAAGCGGCACCGCGACGATGGCCTCAATAACATTTTTCCAGCGACTGGATGTGCGCGATAACCACCATGCTAACGGTGTGGAAAACAGTATTAATAACAGGGTAGTTGCCCCCGCCAGGGACAGTGTCAGCCACACGGCCTGCCAGTCCGCTGCGGACAATGTCGGCGCGTCTGCAGATATCATTGGTCAAATCCAGAGGGGGTCGCGAGCATATAACCCGCTGCCGCAAGTTGACGCTGGACGTCGGCGGACAATATAAATGCGGAAAACAGTTTGGCCTCAGACACGCGGGAGCTGCGCTGTAGAATCACCAGTTGCTGCTCAATCGGGATGTGCATACTAGCAGGCACAATCCACACGCCGTGTTTGATGCCGAGTAAACGTAAATCCGACAAGGCCACCAGGCCCATACCGACATTGCCGCTGGCCACAAACTGCATGGCCTGGGCGATATTATTGCCCTGAATCAGGCGACCCGGAGCATAAACCGACCACACACCCAGATGCTCGAGCACCTGCTGTGCGGCCGCGCCATAGGGCGCCAGTTCCGGATTGGCGATGGCCAGTTTGCCGGGCCACATGTGCAGGGTCTTTACATTGACTTCGGTGCCGTCCCGTTGCCACAAGGCCAGGCGTCCCAGCGCATAAGTATGGCGACTACCGGGCAACGCAACCCCCTGTTTTTCGAGGAGTTCAGGGCGTAGCCGGTCCGCGGACAAAAACATATCCATCGGCGCGCCGTTTAATATCTGGCTGTAGTGGGTGCCGCTGGATGCGGAGATTATTTCCAGCTCGATACCAGTACGCTGCGTGAATTGTACAGCCAACTGTTCGAGCAGGGGGCGAAAGTTACTGGCCACTGCAATCCGCAGCGGTCCGCCGAGTATCGTCGGCGACGACGCCGCGTCGACGATAACGGGGATAGATGCCATTAGCAGGGTAAGGATGAGTGCTTTAAAACGCGGAATCTTTGATCTCCGCAGCCGATATTTCACCCCCATTTTTTTGCGGCCTCGCAATCACTCGCACGGGCGCTAACCCAGCGTTCACCTTGGGGGGTGCTTTCTTTTTTCCAGAAAGGTGCGCGAATTTTTAAATAATCCAGCAAAAATTCTGCCGCTTCGAAGGCCGCTTTGCGGTGTGCGCTGGTAACCCCCACGAACACGATGGGGTCCCCGGGATACAGGGTGCCGACGCGATGGACAAGACTGAGGGGTCCGAGTGGCCAGCGCGCGCTCGCTTCGGCGACAATGGTTTCCAGCGCCTTTTCGGTCATGCCCGGATAGTGCTCGAGAAATAGCTTGCTGACCGGGTTGTCGACCTGGTCGCGCACCAGACCGATAAAGGTGACCACTGCGCCCTGGTCGGCGCGAGTCTGTTGGGCCACCCGTGCAATCAATGCGTTGGTGAGTGCGCCGAGATCGAGTGGTGTTGTCTGCACTGCAATAGTCATGACGCTTTCAGCCACCGGTCACCGGCGGAAAAAAAGCCACTTCATCGCCGACGGTTACATAATGATTGTCGTCCCTCAGCACCTGATTTACGGCCACCAGTACCGTCTGCTCGGCAAACAGCAAATGCCAGCGATCACCTTGTGCCGCCAGCCGGGTTTTCAACTCGGCGACTGTAATGGATGTCGACACCGGAAACTCAATTTTCCCGCAGTTCAGTAGTTCCCGCAGTTGCGCAAACAACAAGATTTTTATCACGATGTAGTCTCCGCGCCAGGGGTGTCCCGTCGCCATTGCCCGGTTTTACCACCCTCCTTGGACAGTACCTGAATACCCTCGATAGTCATTGCGGGGTCGACGGCCTTGCACATATCGAACAGCGTCAGCGCGGCCACCGAGACGGCGGTCAGTGCCTCCATTTCGACGCCGGTTTTGCCATCCAGCTTGCACGATGCCTCGATGCGAATACGCTGACGGTCGGGTTGTAATTCAAACCGTACCTGCACGTTTGCCAGCATCAGGGGATGGCATAGAGGAATTAAATCCGCGCAGCGCTTGGCGCCCTGTATACCGGCGATGCGCGCAGCCGCGAGCACATCGCCCTTGTGGTGGCCACCATCGCGAATCAACGCCAGAGTGGCGGGTTGCATCACGACAAAACCCTGGGCGACAGCGGTGCGTGCGGTGATCGCCTTGCCGCTGATATCCACCATATTAGCCTCGCCCGCAGCGTTTACATGGTTCAACGTACTCATGGCGCCGCCCGCGTGTTGCAATCGGCAACACTGGTAGTTTTCAGTTGCGCTACAAAATTGCAGGGTTTATGACTGGCGTCCAGTTGGTCGCGAATAATGCCATCCCAGGCGGTACGGCAGGCATTGGTGGAGCCCGGCATACAGAACACGATGGTGCCATTGGCCAGGCCGGCGACGGCCCGGGACTGCACCGTGGACGAGCCGATGTCAGCGTAGGACAGCTGGCGGAACAGCTCCCCGTAGCCATCAATGGTGGTGTCGAATAACGGCATCACCGCCTGTGGCGTGGAGTCGCGACCGGTGAAACCAGTGCCACCGGTAATTAACACCACCTGGACGTCAGCGGCGGCAATCCAGTTGGCAACCAGGGCGCGAATGGCATACAGGTCGTCGCGCACGATGACTTTATCGGCCAGCACATGTCCTGCACTTTGAAGGTTTGTCACCAGCAACTGGCCCGAGGTATCCGTGCTTTCGTCGCGGCTGTCGGAGACGGTGAGCACGACGATATTCAGGGCTTGAAAATTTGTGGAATAATTTTTAACCATGGTAAAAATCTCCAACATCTAACTGTACTAACAGCGCTGGTCGGTTAGCCTCCCAGCATTGACAGATGGCGGGTGCCGCCACTGTAGCCATCGTGCAGGTAGTGGCTGACCTGTTTGCCCGTCAGCTGTTCATGCAAAAAAGCCACCAATGTTTCTTTTTGATCGTCCCGTTGTAATAAATGCCGCAGGTCGATACCGTTATCAGAGAACAGGCACAGGTGTAGCTTGCCAGTCGCACTGACCCGCAGGCGGTTACAGGTGGCACAGAAGTCCTTGCTGTAGGGCATGATTAAACCCACTTTGCCGCGGTAGTCGGCATGGCGAAACTCCTGGGCGGGCCCCGCATCTGTTGCCCGCTGGATGGCTTGCCAGCCCCGCGCCAGCAGCGCGGTTTTGATAGTTTCACCGGACAGGTGGTGTTGTCGATAAAACTCGGCATTGTCACCGGTTTGCATCAGCTCGATAAAACGCAGGGTGACCGGTTTGTGCTGCAACCAGGCGAGAAAGCGCTCCAGTTGATTATCGTTAAAGCCGCGCATTAAGACCGTATTGATCTTGGCGTTGGCAATCCCCAGTTGCAGTGCGCGCTCCAGACCGTCGAGCAGGTCCTGTAAGCGTTCGTGACCGGTTATAGCTTGAAATATAGCGGGGTCGAGGCTGTCCATGCTGAGGTTAATGCCATCCAGTCCGGCCGCCGCCCAGCGATCAATGCGTTCGGGAAGTTTGTAGCCGTTGGTGGTAATAACGACTTTATCGACGCCTGCGGTATTTTTGACTGCGGCAATAATTTCCGGCAGATCGCGGCGCACCGAGGGTTCTCCCCCCGTGATACGAACTTTACGGGTGCCAGTGGCCGCAAATGCGGCGACCAGGCGGCGAATCTCCGCAACGGATAAAAAGCTCGGGCCGGATTTGCCCTGATAGCCGTCCGGCAGGCAGTAGTTGCAACGGAAGTTACATACGTCGGTGATGGACAGGCGCAAGTAGTGGAACTCGCGCCCGAATTCGTCTCGCAACATACAAACACCTTTCCAAATACGGGAGGATGTCCGGTTTCCCGAATATCCCTTAGAACCTCGTGACTGAGATTCTCGGCACCGGATTCATGGCCATTGAGGGCGTTAGATGCCGGTGCTCGGAGCTTGTCAGTTTAAATAAAGCGTGTTTCCGAATATGGAAACAGCGCGTCCAGTGTAACACCGGCCGGGAGAATCGGCGAGTTACTATTGAGGGCTGACGCCGAACGGGTTTGCGCCTGGGCGGTGTCAGTTATGTTGGAAATCGCGCAGCGTACTTATCGATCCACTCCTGGGCGGCGTCTTCCAGACTCAGCTCTCTGCCCTCTCGAGCCAGGACGTGCTTTTTGTACTCTTCAATCTGGTAAACCTGTTCCACCATGCGCACCGCAAAAAAATCATCCGCGTTAACAAAACGCAGGCCGACATCAAACCCAGCTGCAGCGGCGCGACACCACACCACCCGCGCCGGCGCGTCAAACGGCGGTATTAGCGAAGTTATAGTCACCTCGACTAACGCGTCTTCCGGCACGGCCCGCGACAGGTTTACCATAAGCCCGCTGGCGCTGATATTGTGGGTGTGTTCGATTTGCTCTGACGTATCGCTGGGGAGTTTTACCAACACCGGGAATTTTGCTGAGTGACGAATATAATCTCTCATGTTCGATACTCCTGGTTCGGCTATAGGGGTATTCAAAGGCTGTCGCCCCGCGCCGTCAACCGTCGCGTCGCGGGAAAGCTCGCAGTCAGTAACTAATCACCCTGTTCCCGTAGCAGGCTCGCGGTCGGTTGATAAAGTGCCGCCCGACTGCCAATGACGCCGCAGCAGACCACCAGCAGGGCCGCGATCAGGGGCAATAACTGCCATATTGACCAGGCAGGCTCACCCGCAAATAAACGCTGCGACAACGGGTAAAGAGCCACTTGAACGGCGACAAATGCACACACCGCAGAAGCGCCGCCCAGGATTAAAAATTCTGTCCAGGTAGTGCGTTGCAGTAACCGGTGCCGTGCACCGAGGGTGCGCGCCAGGGCGTAGTCGCGACCGCGGCGGTCGCGTCCTCCCAACAATGCGGTGGTGAGCACCAGTAGAGCGGCAAGCATTAACAACGTTGCCAATAGAAACACTGCGCGACTGGCCTGACCGACAATGCCCTGGGCCTTGTCCAGCAACGCGTTGATGTCCAGCAAGGTAATGTGCGGTAGCTGCTGCAGTAGCTGCGCAAGGCGTGCGCCGTCGCCGGGGGGCAACCAGAAACTGGTCAGCCAGGTGATATCCTGATCGGCAAGACTGCCCGGTGAAAAAATAAAATAGAAATTAGGCGCAAAGGTTTCCCAATCCACCTCGCGGACACTGGTTACCGTGCTATGAAATGCACCGCGATTAGAGACAAATTGCAGGTTGTCGCCGAGTTTGAGTCCAAGCTTCTCCGCCAGTTCCTGCTCCACCGACACGCCAGTGGTGATTTGCGAACCATTCTCCGAGTGCCACCGGCCACTCTGCACCCGGTTGCCGTTTGGCAACCGGGCGGCCTGGGTCAGGATCAGGTCCCGGTTGAGGGCCTCCGGTTCGCCGTCACTTTCCTTGGTAATGGCCTCCCGTACTGGCACCTGATTTATTTCTGTCAGGCGTCCACGCATAACTGGATAGAGTTCCTGAGGCAGTGCGCCGTGCTCTGTCATCCAGCGGTCCAGGATCTCCCGATCCCGATCAAACAGGTTGAGTACAAAATAGTTGGGCGCCTGCGCAGGCAGTTGGGCGCGCCAGCTCGTCAGTAACTGATATCCGGTTTGTCCCGCCAGGGTCAGCACCGCCATAGCCAGGGTCAGGGTTGCCATCAGGGGTAACGTCAACGCCGGGCGACGACTGAGACGGCGCACCGCCAGACGAGTCGGCAGCGCGAGATGCTGACTGGCAAGATCCAGACCTTTCAACAGTGGCCACAGCAGCGCGGGTAACAACGTGCCGAGCCCCGCGAGAATCAGCAGTAGTTGCCCCAGGTCGGCCAGCGAGCGGGTCAGTAATGCCGCCAGTACTACCGGCGCACTCAGCGCGCCCAGTAGCGTCAGCGTGGCGGATAAGGTGCGCTGGCGAATGCGCTGTTGGAGTACCTGCATGGCAGGTATCCTGGTGAGGGCGACGAGCTGGGGCAGGGAGAACGCCAGCCATAGTAGTAATGGGCTAAACATAATCGCCATCCAGTCCCCGGTAGTGGCCGCGAGGGTTCGGTTGCCATCCAGGTTCTCTCCGGCGAGGGTGGACTGCAGGAGCGTAATAGCTCCCACGCCAAGCACAATGCCCGTTACGGTCACCGGTAACAGGGCGACGATATCGGCGCCCAGCAAGCGCGAGACCAGCTGTCTGCGCTGGGCTCCGAACGCGCGCAGCAGTCCCGCCAGCCGTGCTCGGCGGCGCACCCGCTGCAGCGTGGCAAGATAAATGGTGGCGCCGCATAACAGACTGATCAGCAGCACCCCGAGATTGGCCCACAATGTCAATTGCCGTAGGGGTCCCATGCTACGCACCGCTGCGTCGGCCACCTGTTCGAGGCGCTGATCCGGGCGTAGTGTTGGCGTGATTCCGATGTGCATCGCGGCAATGGCGCTGCTGGGAGCACCTACCAGCAGCCGATACAGCACCCGGGTGCCTGGTCCGAGAACCCCGGTCGCTGCGAGATCGTCCCGGTGCAGTAAAATACGGGGATTCATACTGTAAAAACCGCCACCCTGGTCCGGTAACTGGCGGATCAGGCCGCTTACGGTCAATTCCTTGCTACCCACGGTCAGGCGCGCGCCGACCGCGATGCCCAGTTGATCGAGCACCTGATCCCCAACCCACAATTCCCCCGGTGGAGGGCCCTGCTGGCGGGCGGCGGCGGGAGCAAAGCGATCGTTGGCGGCCTGTAGCATGCCGTACAGGGGGTAGTGGTTGTCCACCGCCCGGGCGCTTACCAGTAACAGGCGATCGGCGTGCACCACGACCGTTGAAAAATCTACAACGAGGGTGTGCTCCGCGCCGGCGATAACGGCTGTCTGCTGCGCCAGAGGTGGTTGCGAGCCGGACAATTGCAGGTCGCCGCCCAGAAATTCGGCGGTGCGCACCGCAAAACGCTGGGCCAGCTCGGCGTTTAACAACAGCATGGTGGTGAGCGCGAAGGTGGCGATAAACAGCGCGGCCGCCAGCAGGCGAAAAGCGCTGTCGCGCCAGGCGCGCAGCGAGGCCGCGATCATAATTGCGCACTCTCCAGCGCACTTTCGTAGAGACGACCCTGTTCCAGGCACAGATGTCGCTGACAGCGCGTGGCCAGTTGCGCATCGTGGGTGACCAGTATTAACGCGGTACCGGCTTCCCGATTCAACTCAAACAACAATTCGATAATGCGCGCGCCATTGCCATGGTCGAGACTGCCAGTGGGTTCGTCGGCAAACAATATTTTTGGTGTCATCGCAAACGCCCTTGCCAATGCAACACGCTGTTGTTCGCCACCCGATAACGTGGCGGGGAAGTGTTTCAGGCGATGACCGAGGCCCACTCGCTCCAGCCATTGTCGCGCCCGACTCAGGGGGTCTGGAATGTGGTTTAATTCCAGTGGTAACAGGACATTTTCGAGGACATTCAAATCATCCACCAGATGAAAGCTTTGAAAAACAAAGCCGCACAACTCACCGCGGCGTACCGCCCGGGCGTCTTCCGAGAGCGCGCTGAACGGCTCGCCTCCGAGCAGCACCTCGCCGGACGTGGGAACATCGAGTCCCGCCAGCAGTCCCAGCAGGGTAGATTTACCGCTGCCAGAGGGGCCGGTAATGGCGAGGCTTTCCCTGGGTAACAGGTTAAAATTCACTGCGTCCAGCAAGGTCAGAAGTCCATCGGGCCCGGACACCTGTTTACCCAGGTCGCGGACGTCAAGCAAAGGGGATTGGTTCATGTGGTTACGGCTCGTTTGGGTGCTGGGTGCGCTGAGTTACAGTCAGTGGGTTGGCGCGGCGACTATTCTCGTGCTGGGGGATAGTATCAGTGCAGCCTACGGTATTGACAAGGGCGATGGCTGGGTACAATTACTGGCGACCCGCGTGGCGCGGCATTGTCCAGAGATTGCGGTGGAAAACGCGTCGGTGAGCGGTGAAACCACCGCTGGCGGATTGTTTCGCCTGCCACAGCTGCTCGAACGGCATCGTCCCGAGGTAGTGATCATCGAATTGGGCGGTAACGATGGTTTACGGGGCCTGTCCCCGAATCATATGCAGAACAATTTTCAACGTATGGTGGACTTGGTGCGCGAAGCCGGCGGAATACCCGTGTTGCTGGGGATGCTCATGCCGCCAAACTATGGTGCAGCCTATCAACAGGCGTTCGCTCGGGTATTCGAAACGGTTGCCCGGGAGCACGATGTGGCATTCGTACAATTTTTTCTGACGGGTGTGGGCGACCACCCCGGGTTAATGCAGGCCGACGGCGTTCACCCGACCGCTGCCGCCCAGGCTCGGCTGCTGGACAATGCCTGGCCCGCTCTCGAAGGGCCTATCAATGGCCTGTGTGAAACCCGTTCCGCAAGTAGTCAATAAACGACCCCCGAAAAAATGGGTGGCGACAATCTCAGCTAGTGTCGCTCGCACTAAAAAAGCGGTAGGTGTTTTTACCGGCTTGTTTGGCGGCGTACATGGCGTTATCGGCGCGGGTGAGCAGTTCCGTGGCGCTATTGCCATCATCTGGCGCAACGGCAACGCCGATGCTGCAGCCAATCCGTATTTCGTGGCATTCATCGTCGCTAACTTTCAGGACAAACGGCTCCGTCAAACTGTCGATAATGCGTTGCACTGGAACACCGGCATCCACACCGCGGCCCAATCCGGTGAGCAATACGGTAAATTCATCCCCTCCGAGTCTGGCCACGGTTGACGGATCCATATCGTAGCCCACGACATCCGAGTCCCGCAGTTGCGATACGACACGATCCCCGAATGCTTTGAGCAGTAGATCGCCAACATGGTGTCCGCGGCTGTCGTTAACGGCTTTGAAGCCGTCGAGATCGATATAAACCACCGCTAATTTGACCTGTAAACGCTCGTGCAATTTGATGGAGCGGGTCAGTTCGTCGCGAAACGAAACCCGATTATGCAAACCGGTAAGGTCGTCGTAAAAGGCCATGCGGCGAATAGTTTCTTCATTGCGCCGCTGCGCGGTAATGTCCAGCAATGTCCCCATGCACCAGGAAGAGTCATTGGGGTGGGTGGCCCCGTCCCCGCGAATGGTACGCACGTCGCCCTGCGCGGTGATCACCCGGTACTCCAGCATCCAGTTGTCGCCGTCAAGGATCTTTACTTCGAGTTCTTTGTAGAACCGATCCATGTCACCTGGGTGCAGAATCTTCAGATAGTCGGCCAGGTTGGTGAGCGCGCTGCTGGGATGCCCAAGGACTTGGGTTGCGTGCTCGGACATATAGAAAATGTCATTGGTCATGTCCCAGTCCCAGTAGCCGAGGTTGGCTACTGTCTCGGCATTGGCGAGACGTTGTTCGCTGCGTTTCAGGTCTCGAAAAACCTGAGCCGCACGCAGGTTGTAACGAATCCGTTGTACCAGGTTTTGCCAACCCACCGGGCTGGTTACAAAGTCGGTGGCCTGCAATTCAAAGGCCCGTTGCGCAGCGTCCATATCGTTGTCTTCGAGAATCATGATGATGGGCGTATAACGGGTTTCCAACAGCCCGCGCAGTTGCCGCAGTACCTCAAAACCGTCCAGTCGCGGTAAGTTGGCGGATAAAATGACCAGGTCGGGTTGGGCGTGCCTCACTAACGCCAGAGCCTGTAGTCCGTCTTCAGCCCAGGTTACCTCCAGTCCGTTTTTTTCCAGCATGAGCCGCCCCGCTTGCTGGTGGGCGGAATCACCGCTGGCAAGTAACACGGCTGGATTGTCGTCGAAACTGGTCGCTGACTGGTAACTGTGAAAACCCCTTTTAGTGTCCGGGTGAGCGTTATCGGTAGTGGTGGGAAAGGTTGCGGGCAAGTGGGTTGCAACCGGTTTCGAAGTGTTCTGCGAGGTCGGTAACCAGCGGCGCATAACAGTTAGCAACGCTTCGCGCCGAACGGGCCTGAGCAGGTAATCGTCCAGCCCCGAGGACAAAAAATGTTGCGGAAGGTCGGCAAAGTCCTTGTTACTCAAGGCGATAACAGGCGTCCAGTGGTCGCTTTCGGTTTCGAGTCGGCGGGTGGTTAATACGGCTGCAATCCGCTCTATGGCGGCGGTGTCGCTGTCAACGATAACCAGATCGTAGTCGTCCGTTTTTAACAGGTCACTGGCGAGCTCCGCAGACGGAACGTCGATGATGTCGCAACCCAGGGGGCGCAGTATTTCCTCGAACAGGGGGTGGTCGGTGGGGCTGTTTTCAACCAGCATGACCCGACGCCCGAGCCAGATGTCCGGATGGGCGTCGACGGAGTGCAAATCAGACTGCAAACACGAACCTCCCTGTCTAGGTCTTATGGGGTGAAGGCTGATATTGCGAGACTTCCGGGTTGAAATAATGGACCAACTGGAGGTATAAGGAAAGGGCTGTTTGTCAGGTGCATACCCCTCCGGTCGGAGCAGAAGCGCGACGACTGACGCCGCCAGCGGGGAGCGAGCTTACGTAAAGGCGGGTGGATTGAAGCGGTAAATTGACGGCCAATCCGCAAGGTCAGGGGGCGAATGCACCCCCCGACCGGCGGTTCAGATTATTTATTTCCACTCGACGACGGTGGTGCCCACGGTGCCGAAATTACCCATCGCGTCGATAACACCAGGTACATCGTCCACCGGAATCACGCTGGTGACCATTTCCCCGGGGCGTAATTTGCCGGACTCTACCATATTGAGCATGGCGGAATAGCGTCGCGGCTGCATGCCGATGGTGCCGATTATTTGCAGCTCCGTGGCCACGATCAGGTCGACCGGCAACGACACAAAGCCCTGCTCTGCCCTTGTGGTCAGACCGATCTGCAGATGGCGACCGCGTTTGCGCAAGCTCATCACCGAGTTCAGGCAGGTGGCCGCAATACCCAGTGCATCCACGGACACATGGGTGCCACCGCCGGTTAGCTCCTTGATCGCCTCGGCGGGGTTGCCGTCACCGGCATTCACAGTATGTACAGCACCCATCTGGCGAGCGATTTCCAGGGATCGCGGGTTAATATCCACAGCGATTACGTTGGCTCCCAGTGCGGTTGCGATTTGAGTCGCAGCCAGACCGATCCCGCCGCAGCCGTGAATGGCTACCCACTCGCCGCCAGCCACCTTGGCCTGATCGACAATGCCGTGAAAGGACGTCATAAAGCGGCAGCCCATACTGGCGGCATCAATGTAGGACACGGATTCGGGTAGCCTGACCAGATTCAGATCCGCCTTGACAATGTGGGCGTATTCCCCATAACCGCCCGACGTAGAAAACCCTGCGAGAATACCCGTGGAACAGGTATTTTGATGGCCGCTCTGGCAGTATTCGCAGCCGCCACAGCCCAAATTAAACGGGCATACCACCCGATCGCCTTTCTTAAAACCTGTCACATTGGCGCCGACTTCTGCAATCTCTCCTACAAACTCGTGGCCGATAACATGGGGCAGTTCGGGCTGTAATCCCAGCCAGTCCCAGTCGCCAACGCACACGTGCCAGTCGCTGCGGCACACGCCATTCGCCGCTACCTTGATAATAGCGTCGTCCGGGCCGCATTTGGGCTCGGGCCATTTGTTATGAATTTTCATGGGCGTGTTAAATGCTTCAAGTACCGCAGCTTTCATGTTGGTTCTCCACAGGTATTGGAAAAAAGTTGCTTATTTCGGACTGCACACACTAGGGCTGATGCGTACAGGTTGTCAACCGCAAACCGCCTGCAGTGTGTCAAAATAACCCACCGTAACGGTCCGCAAGTTTTGAGGATTCCCATGGTCAATTCGCGCGCTCCAACTTTCGGGTGAGTCTAGATTGGCACAGTCCAAACGGCCGCAGTCCGCTATTGGGCGCCCATGCTTGCCAGGACCTGTTTTTCCTCGGCAATAATGGGTGTGAACAAAGTGCTGCCCACCAGGCGATCGATATAAGCCGCAACCCTGGGCCAACGCTTGGCGTCGCACTGGTATTTGCAATGTAGCAGTGTGACAAACAAACTACCGACGGCGTAATCCGCCAGTGTTATATCGCTGCCCAGCAAATAATTGTGCTGCAGCTGACCTTCCAGGTAGTCAAATATTTGTGGAATTTCTACATTGATTGCCGCATCAATGTCCGCCTGAATCGGCTCGCGTTGCAGCAGCGGCTTTGCCACGACGACTTCTACAAACAGGTGTCCGCCAATCACTTCGACCATGCGAGAATCGGCATACTCTTCAAACCACAGTCCGCGCGCCGCTGCTATGGGATCGGCAGGTAACAGGGGTGGTTGCGGTGTAGCTCGATCTATCCAGGCACAGATTGCGGACGAGTCCGGCAGCCAGTTGTCACCGACCCGCAACAAAGGGATTTTCCCCAGTGGGCTATTCGCCTTGAACTCCGGTGGCTGACCGTCCCCAACCGGCGCCACGGGAATATGTTCGTAAGCGAGTCCCTTGTGTGCCAGCGCGAGACGCACCTTGCGCACGTAGGGTGAAAATTGAATACCGTAAAGTGTTATAGAATCCATAGCCTTATTTCCCGTTTACTGTCCGACCGTGGTCGGGTGGCGGATACCCGTGGAAATGAATGGTGCCAGATTAGGTGCTAACCAGCGAGCTGCTCTCAAATACATGAATGGTGTGTCCGTAAAGGACTGCAGCACCTGGTCAATATAGTCTATGTAAACCAAAACACAAATTTCATTTTGTCGGGCGGATCGTACTGCCTTCAGGCGTACTGAACATATCTACGGTGCCCGGCGTTCGGGGTAACATTTACTGCCAATCGACTTCAGGGAGTCACGGCGGATTGTGTGATACTTTGTGAGTCGCTACCATGCATCTCAGACTGTGGTGCAACCATACTACATACCCCAACATTTTCGCTCTGGATATCACTATGACTGCTGCTCTGCCAACCCACGCTGACGTCTCCACCCCGACCGTATTCGATGCGGTTGTTATTGGCGCGGGGTTTGCCGGCCTGTATGCGGTGCATAATTTGCGCGATAAGCTGGGCTTGCGGGTGCGGGCCTATGAAACCGGTGCCGATGTGGGGGGCACCTGGTACTGGAATCGCTATCCCGGGGCGCGCTGCGATATCCAGAGCTATCATTACTCCTATTCATTTAGTAAAACGTTGCAACAGGAATGGCGCTGGAGCGAACACTTTGCCGCCCAGCCAGAAATTCTCGCCTATTTGAATCACGTGGCGGATCGCTTCGATTTGCGCAAGGATATTGCCCTGGAGACACGCATTGAATCGGCGACATATGACGAGGCGGCGGGGCAGTGGGTGATTGGCACCAGTGCTGGTGATACGGTGCGTGCCACCTATCTGGTTTCCGGTGCCGGGTGTTTGTCGGCGCCCCATCTGCCGGATTTCAAGGGCATTAACAGTTTTGCCGGCCAGATCTACATGACCTCAAAATGGCCCGACAAAGAGGTCGACTTCAGCGGCCTGCGGGTGGGTATCGTGGGCACTGGTGCCAGCGGTATTCAGGCAATCCCGGTGATAGCCGAACAGGCGCGACAGCTCACGGTTTTTCAACGGACCCCCAACTATGCGGTGCCAATTCGTAACCGGCCGCTGGATGACATCAGTGATGCAGAAATTAAAGCGCAATACGATGTGATTCGTAGCAAGTCCCGTCACTCCTTTATTGGTCTTCCCCAGGACAATACGCAGCCGTCGGCGAAAGCCGTGGATGAACAGGAGCGGCAGCGCGTCTACGAGGCGGCCTACGCGGAAGGGGGACTGGCGATGTTTCATACGTTTAGTGATTTATTGCTGGATGCCGAATCCAATGAAACCGCGGCGGAGTTCATACGCACGAAAATTCGCGAGCGCGTTAACGATCCTGACGTCGCCGAGCTGCTGGTGCCGAAGGGCTATCCATGGGGCACCAAAAGGCCTCCCCTGGAAACCAATTATTACGAAGCGTTTAATCGGCCCAATGTCAAACTGGTCGATCTGAAAAGAGCGCCGATTGAGGAAATTACCGCAACCGGTATACGCACCGCGGACCGGCACCACGATCTCGATATCATTATTTTTGCTACCGGGTTTGATGCTATAACGGGACCATTGTTGCGACTTAACCCACAGGGTAAAAACGGCGTCACGCTCGCCGATCGCTGGGGCGACGGGCCGCGCACCTATCTGGGTCTGATGGTTAACGGGTTTCCGAATTTTTTTACTATCACCGGCCCGCAAAGTCCCTCGGTACTCTACAACATGCCCCTGGCGGTGGAGGATCATGTGGACTGGATTAGCGACTGCATTCGCAACATGCGCGACCAGGGTCAGCGTAGTATAGAGCCCACCGCGGAGGCCGAGGCCGACTGGGTGAAGCTGAATGCGGCCATCGCCGATCAGACGCTGTTTAATCAAACCGCATCCTGGTATACCGGCGGAAATATTCCCGGTAAACCACGGGTTTTTCAGTTGTTTATCGGCGGCGCGGCGCAATACCGGGAAATCTGTGCACAGGTAGTAGCCGAGGGGTATAAGGGCTTTGTATTTGAAGCGGCGTAAACCCGGATCGGTTGCTCTGGAGCGCTGTTATTTACAGTGTGTAAAAATCCACAAGGGTGGGTACGCAATCGTTTTTCAGATGAATTTTTTTGCGCGTAATCAACCAGGTGGTCTGATGTAACGCCAGCTGTAACTCGTAGTGTCCGAAATTCGCGTAGCGTTTAGTGGTGCGCGGTTCGTAGACCTGGGTGATCCAACTGGCGCGCGCATTAATCAGGCTGGGTGTCGGTTGCTCCGCCACCAGGTTAGAAAAAAAATGGGTGGTGCGCGGCGTGGGCAGGGCGGTGACGGACTTGCCGGACTCGACGCGCATGACGCGCTCTTCCAGGCCGCGGCGGGAATTGTGGTAGATCTGTGAAATCTCACTGTCCGGATCGCTGGTTTCCGCGTATTCATTTAGCCACGCCGGGACCCAGTAGACGGCATCTTCCGCGTAAAGCTGCAACCAGTCCTGCCACCGTTGATCGTCGAGGTAAATGCCTTCACGAATCAGCAGATCGTTCGCTATGGCGCATGGATTTAGCTCCGACATCTCAGACTCCTGCAAAAAACTCGAGTGGATGGGACTCGTTGATCACAACAGTGTCACTCCTGGCCGCAGCCCGATAACATCGTTCACTACAGGTCGCACGCGCGTTATCGTTCGGTCTGCATCAGGCGTCGCCATTCCCGGTAGCCGCTGTGCATCGCGGTTTCATCCCCAAACGCCAGCCCGCTGGTACTGCAGGTCCGGGCCGCAGTGTCGACAGGGATGGCGGCGAAATGCCGTGCAGCGGCGGGTGGTGCCGCCATGCCCCGGGCATAGCCTTCGGTTGCCCCGGCCGCCGTGGCGGCCATCCCGGCCTGATTTAGCTCGTACATCAGGTTATCGTCCGAGCTGGCCAGGCCGCCGGCATTAAAAAACTCCTCGTACTGGCGAATCCGGAAGCGCCGTGCCTCGGGGTTTTCGCCTTTCGGCGCCAGGCAGTGGGAATGCATGCGGGTCTGGTTGACCGCCAGTGGCTGCCAGCTGCGTACCTGCAAGGATTGAATATCAATAATTTGTAAGTTCGGGAAAATTGTCAGGTTGCGCTGGCGCAACATCCAGCCAACGCGCTCGTCGCCAACCTGTTGCCGTACCTGCTTGAACAGTTCGGGATCCTGTGGCAGTGGTCGCCCTTCCGGCCCTTGGCCTGGCGCACCGAGGGACCAGGACATGGCATGGCCATAGGGAAAACTCAGGGTGCCCGATACCACCTCTTCCTTAATGCCTGCAAAGTCAGTGGCATGGGCGGGTACAGAGCGCGGCTGCCGCGCTCTGAAGATATCCACGAAGGCGGCGTGGGTGGAGGCGAAATGATAGGCGTCCAGGCCATTTTCAAACTGTAATTTCCAGTTGCCATCGTAGGTATAACTCACCGAGCCGGGCACGTATTCCAGGCCATTCGGCGCCTGGTCCGCCACCAGATCGATTAACTTACTGGCTTCCCCCAGATGGGTTGCCAACGGCGGCACGTCGGCGGACAGGCTCGCGAAAACGAAACCGCGATAACTGTCCAGCCGCGCCACCGGCACGAGATTCAGCTGCTGGTCCGCAATCGTGGGGGGATAGTGGCCCTGCGCGCGGTCCGTCACCAGTACATTTTGCCCGGCGCTGCTGTAGGTCCAACCGTGATAACGGCAGGTATGGAATTTTGCGTTGCCCTTGGCGAACGGGCACACCAGCGTACCGCGGTGACGACAACTGTTGAGGAAACAGCCCAGCTTGCCCGCGCCGTCGCGCATCAAAATAATTGGTTGGCGCCCGATGGTCCCCGTTACATAGTCGTGGAGGTTGGCCACTTCGCTGTCCAGCCCCACAAACACCCAGGTGGACTCAAATATATGGGTCAGTTCCCGCGCAAAAATAGCGGGGTCGACAAACAGGGCACGGTTTACGCGAAACACCCCGTCGGCGGGGCGGTCATCAATTAACTGGTGAATGTTGTCCAGCTCGCCACCAGCCATCCGCGCCTCCTGCTGTATCCTGACCCGCGTGAGAAAATATAGTGTGTGGAATTCAACCTTTGCCAAACACCTGTAAATCCTGCGGCCCGCCGCGCTCAAGCGCCCGTTTATAGGCAGGGCGGTCGCGCATCCTGGTCAGATAGGCGCCGATATTCGAGTGAGCCTGGGTGCGGCCACGGGCCTCGGCGAACTCCAGAGTCCAGGTTATATTAACATCCGCGGCCGTGAAGCCGGAGTCGAGCACAGTGTCCCGGGTCGCCAGTTCCGCGTCTATATAGGTGTAGTGACGCTGCATTTCCGCATCGTAGAAACCAAACAGCACTTCGTTGTCACCCCTGGCCCACTGATAAATCAAATCGAACACCAGCGGCCCCTGTAAACTGCCCTCGGGAAAGTGCAACCATTCGAGATAGCTCCCATAGTCAGGCGAGTCCTGGTCAACAGCCAAGCGACCGCCGGCCAGTTTGCGGGTGATGTATTCGATAATGGCATCGGTTTCGGCAATGATTTTGCCATCGTGCTCAATCACCGGTGACTTACCCAGCGGGTGAATGGCATTGAGCGATTCTGGCGCCCGCAGTGTTTGTGGGTCGCGAAAATGCTTTTCTATCTGGTAATCGATACCCAGTTCTTCCGCCAGCCACACAATGCGTTGGGAACGGGAATTGTTCAGGTGGTGAATAGTAAGCATGATCGTCTCCTTAAGCGGTGGCCGTAATGCATTACCTGCGCAAGATGAATAATACCTTGGTAAAGCCGTTGTCGGGGCCGGCAAATTGACTAAAAAAGCAAAGCTGCCGTACTATGGTGCTAGTCTATGCAAGCAACCACAATAACGGAATCATTCTGCCCCCAATAATGTCGGCGGGACAGCGCAAATGCAGAGGTGATTATGGCAGAGACTGCGGCTCAAAATCCTGTCCAGTTAAGCGTGGTGGCTCGGGTAACCACATTACCCCACTTGCTATTTGCGGCGTTACCAGTGGTCGGTTACCTGCTCGGTGGCGGTATCTACCACTGGCTGGGGGTGTTCGTGTTGGTGGGGCTTGCGCTTATCGACCCCATCGTCGGCACTGACGAAATCAATCACGATGAGGCCCACGAGGTGGCACTCAAGGAAAAGTTGTTCTACCGCGCCATGCTGTGGGTAACGCTACCAGCGTCTATTTTGGTGACGTTGTTTGGACATTGGCTATTGACCCAGACCAGTCTTACCCTGTGGGAGATGGTCGGCTTTCTGCTGTCGTTGACCCTGGCAACGGGGTTTTTGGCCACCACTGCCCACGAACTGTGTCACCACACCCAGCCGGTTGATCGACTGATCGGCGATCTGGTGTTTATGCCGATTTTTATGTGTGATTTTCACGTCTATCACAACTTTATGCACCACATACACGCCGCCACCCCCAACGACCCGGCCACCGCGCGCTATGGTGAAAATGCCTACCCGTTTATGGTCAAAAGTATCGTGGCAAAAACGCGCATGGCGTGGCAAATAGAAAAGCAACGCATGCAGGCCAATGGCAAACCGACCTGGCACCCCAGTAATTTAATGGTCCGGTTTATCGCCCTTCAGGCCGCATGGCTGGCGTTGCTGGTATCCCTGTTTGGGCTCTGGTCCATTCCGATTTGTTTTGTGCAGTATCTTTTTCCGCGCTTCCTGCTGGCGGTGGGCGATTATTTGGAGCACTACGGCCTCGGGCGCAGGCAGTTGCCCGATGGCAGTTACGAAGCGATGCGCCCCAACCACGCCTGGGACGATAGCGCCACAGTGAGCAGTATGTTGTTCTGTCAAATTGACCGACATTCCGATCACCACGCAAATGTGGGGCGGCCGTACCAGATTTTACGGGTGATGAAGGACGCGCCGCGTCTCCCCCATGGTTACCTCACCATGATTCCCATTGCGTTTATTCCGCCCCTGTGGCGCAAGGTCATGCATCCGATTGTCGAAGCCTACTATGACCGGGGCGAGGTGGTGCCCTATGCATTGCCGGGTGCTCTCCCAGAAAAGTATGCGGCACTTGTACCGCCGGGCTGGGGCAGGGCTACGCCCGTCTGATGTCGCAGGCGGTGGTCAACCTCCAACCGGGTCGACCGATGATATCTGCGCTGGCCTGCCTGGCTGCGACCGGGTTGTATGTTGCAATGAATTCCGTATCCACCCACTGATTGTCGCGACGAGGGCTTAGCGCCGATAATCTTCGCTGTATACACCTACGTAACGGCTTCTCTATGCGCAAGCTGCTGGACAAATTTAAAACCCGCAATCAACCCTGCACGGTGACCCTTAATCCGGGTGGCGTGACCTTCGACGTGCCGAGAAATCGTACGCTATTACAGGCGGCCAACGATCAGAGCATTCATTTTCCGCAACACTGTACGGTGGGTACCTGCGGCAGTTGTCGCTGCAAGTTGGTAGTGGGTGAAGTGCGGGCATTGCGAGATTTTTCCTACACCCTGACGCGGGCGGAAATTGACGAGGGTTACATTCTGGCCTGCCAAAGCATGTTGAAGGGGGACGCCGTAATTGAGCTCGAAAATACGGCTCCAGAGGTTACCCATCCCGCCACAGCATTCGCAGCCACCATCACCCGCACTCGTATGTTGACCCACGACATAATGCAGGTGGACGTACAGCTCGATCGCCCGATTAATTACACGGCGGGGCAATTTGCCGATCTTGGTCTGTCGGGGTTTGCGCGACCGCGTAGTTACTCGTTTGCTAATCCGGCGCCTTCCAGCACCGGTCGCGAGGTGAGTTTCCATGTACGCCAGGTACCGGGGGGTGGTTATAGCGGCTGGCTGTTTGCACAAGACCGCGTCGGCGAACCCTGTGAACTTTATGGTCCGGCGGGGAATTTTTGGCTGCGACCGGATGCTGCGCCCATATTGTGTGTTGCCGGTGGCAGTGGCATGGCGCCAATCAAGGCGATTCTTGAGGACGCCGCGGGACAAAATATCCAACGTCCTGTGACGTATCTGTTTGGGGCGCGGCAACAGCGCGATCTGTACTGTAGCGAAGAGATGCAGGCGCTACGCGAGCAGTGGCCCGAGACATTTCGCTACCTGCCGATACTGTCGGAAGAACCCGACGGGTCGGACTGGCAGGGCGGGCGCGGTTTGGTGACCGACCATATTACCGGTGAGGCGGTCGGTTTCGAGCTGCGCAGTTGTCACGCGTATCTGTGTGGGCCGCCGGGAATGATCGATGCCGCGCTTGTGATTTTAGAAAAAAATGATGTTCCTGTTGAGCATATTCATTACGATAAATTTCTCGACGCGCGGCAACTCGAGGTGGCGTCGGAATAGATTTATCCGTTGCGTAAATTGATTTGGTGATACATAAAAGAGGACGGTAGCCGCGCGTTAGCTGCCTGCTTATTTACTGCGTGTCTATTCCTGTGTGATTCCCGCCAGCCGCTTCGCCAGCGCGACATGGGGTGCGACATCATAGGCTGCGGCGAGCCGTTGTTTATTGGTTGCCAGACTGGTCACGTTGAACATCTCGAACAACAACTGGCGAGAACCGAACGAGTCACAGGCGTACTCCCAGGCGAGTTTGAGCATGCGAAACCGGTCCTGAGCCCGCGCATCATCGCCCACATAATAGCGATCGACCCAGGCCGCGATCTGGGGATTGTCCAGGTCGGCGCGCCCCGGTGCGGTGAGAATGCTGGCACCACACAGTTCGCGGATAAGGTGGATCACGCGCGGATAATTTTCAATGGCGAAGACCCTGGCCGCCTGTGCGAGTACGGGGTCCGGCAGCGCCAGTCCAGAGGCGGAGCGCAGTGGTTTTGCCTCGGCGGCCAGAATAAAGCTGCGCATGGTTTCCAGGTAGACTATCGCATCCGCCAGCGCCTCCCTGGCGTTGGCCTGTTGCGCAGTGCCCAGATATTCGGTGGCCGCCGCGCAGATGCCGATCAACACTTCGGCCTTGACTGCCATGCGCACCAGCACATACCACGGACCGACATTAACCGCCCCATACAGTAGACGTCCATACAGGCTTGGATCGGATGGGTTGTCCTTGCGCAGATAGAAAACTCGATCCCAGGGCACCAGTACATTGTCAAACACGACGATGGCATCCATTTCATCCCAGTTTGCTGCCAGCGGATGATCCTGCGGATTGTTCGGCGTCAGGGGTTCCCGGCAGATAAATTGCAATCCGGGTGTATCCGCTGGTATGGAAAAATACAGCACTTCCTCGGGGCGCAAATCGGGTCGCGGTAATGTCATACAGAGTATTTCGTTGGCGTAGGGCGTTTGGGTGCCGACGCCCTTGGCGCCCCGTACTACAACCCCCTCGGGGCGTCGCTCCACCACTTTCAGGTAGTCTGGGCGGCTTCCCGAGCGGGACTGGTGAAAGGGATCGTAGAATACGGTGCCGATGCTCTGATCGTGTTCGCGACAGAACTCAAAAAAGCGAGTAGCGTTGTCGGCATACGCTGGATCTTCCTCCGCCAACAGATTCCGGATGTCGTAGAGTCCGAGAGCGACGGTGGCGAGATGGTGGGGCAGGCGCGCCGCCACTCCGCCGGCGCGTCGCACCAGGAATTCGTACATTTTGCGCTGCCGAACCAGGTCGTCGCCGGACTCTGGTTCCAGATAGGCGATACTCACCCGGTCGCCGGTGGAGGGAGACAGCATGGTGAGCAGATCCTGGTGTTCCGCGCAGTGCTGAAGATCGTAGACTTCGGCTACGCTGCGCGCGCAGGCGGCGAGGGCTGGATGAGTGGTGACATCATCGACCCGCTCCCCGGCAAGCCATACCCGGCGACCATCCCGCAAACTGTCGAGATATTCTTTTCCGGTGCGAACAGGCATACATCACCCCCGTATTGTTTTTTTAATATCATATTATCGCTGCTACATCTAAACAGCAGTGTCGACTGGTTCCGTCCTGTGCCGCGTCCTGTTAACAGCGCTTACGTTCCTGGCCATACTGATAGATATTACAGCTATTTGTGAGGCAAATCTTAGCGGCTCGTTGCTACGTGTGCCCATATCGGCCGTGCGCGAGAGCGTGTACGTTTATCACGACACACGGGCGCTATAATACATCTTTCGCACAGATACCCGGCGTAGAGAACCTTTGATGATAACGATTGGTAAAACCCACCGATTAAGCGTGGTCAGGCTGGTGGAATTTGGTGTTTATCTCGACGCTGGAGATCTTGGCGACGTTCTGTTGCCGCGAAAATACCTGCCCCGTGATCCGTCCGTGGGGGCTAAGGTGGAAGTTTTTCTGTATCTCGATTCCGAAGATAGACCGGTCGCCACAACGCAAAAACCCAAAGCCAGCGTCGGCGAATTCGCCTGTCTCGAAGTGGTGGATACCACACGGGTGGGCGCGTTTCTCGATTGGGGTCTCGATAAAGACGTGTTGGTGCCGTTTGCTGAGCAGCACCGACCGATGGAGGTGGGGCGCTCCTACCTGGTGTATCTGTATCTGGACCGCGCAGATGGGCGGATTACCGCCTCGTCCAAAATCGATCATTTTCTGGATGATAAGGCGCCCCACACATTCGCAGCGCGGCAGCCGGTGGACTTAATTATCGCCAATACGACCGAATTGGGATTTAAAGCCATTATCAATCACAGCCATTGGGGTCTGTTGTATAAAAGCGAGGTGCACCAACGTTTGAGTTTTGGTCAGCGTATCAATGGTTACATCAAAGGTATTCGGCCCGATGGTAAAATTGATTTAAGCTTGCAGGATGGTCCACCAGCGCGCGAAAAAAACGAGGATACGATTATGAATTACCTCGAGCAGCAAAATGGGTTTGCACCGCTGCACGACAAGTCGCCCCCCGAACTGATCGCGAATCTGTTCGGTATCAGCAAAAGCGCGTTTAAAAAAGCGCTGGGTGGGCTGTACAAAAAACGCCTTATCGTTATTCACAAAGACGGCATTCGCCTGACGAGGGATACGGGCAATCATGGGTCGGGGAGTCCCTGGTGATTAACAACGATGTGTTGCGCCGTGTGCGTTATATCTTCGATTATAGCGATGCGAAAATGATCGCCCTGTTTGCTCAGGCGGACCATAAGGTCACCCGTCAACAGGTAAGTAACTGGTTAAAGAAGGACGAAGATCCCGCTTTTGTCCACTGTACCGATAAGGAGCTGGCGATTTTCCTGAATGGTTTGATTAACGACCGGCGCGGTAAAAAAGAAGGGTTGCCATCCGTTCTGGAATCCCGTCTAACCAACAATATTATCTTTAATAAGATAAAAATTGCCCTCAGTCTTCGCGCCGATGATGTGTTATCGATTCTGACACTGGGGGGGGCGAACATCAGCCCACACGAGTTGAGTGCATTTTTTCGCAAATCGAGCCACCGCCACTACCGTGTCTGTCAGGATCAGATTCTGCGCAATTTCCTGCATGGGCTGCAACGCACCTATCGTCCGGATAGCGATGCCAAAAAACCTTTCAGGTGGGCGGATGCGTTGGAAAAATCCGTGCAAAAACCCAGTAAGAAATAGGTGGTAAGCCGGTAAATGGCGCTACATAAACGTGGCGGGGTCCAGCTCGATATTTTTGCCGCTGCCGTCCCAGGCGGCGATCGCATCAACCTGTTTTTTCTGATCCGGACTTAAACGCCAGGATTGTGCGGTAACATTCTGCGCAATCTGTTGGGGGTTTGAGGTGCCCGCGATAACAGATGTGACGGCAGCTTCCGCCAGCAGCCAGGCGATGGCAAGTTCGAGTACGCTGTGTCCGTGATCCTGGGCAAACATACTGAGTTCGGCCAGCAAAGCTTCATTTTTTTCAGTGCGACTGATGCGAATAATCGGGCTCCCCCTGGCGCCTCGCGAATCCTCCGGTGCCGGCTGGCCGGGCCGGTATTTTCCCGACAGAAAACCGCCAGCCAGCGGAAAATAAGGCAAAAAACCAAAATTGAATTCCCGGCAAAATGGTAGCGTTTCCAGCTCCGCGTGGCGGTGCAATAAACTGTACTGATTCTGGCAGGAGACAAATTTTTCCACTCCGAGCGCCGTCGAGATATGTAGGGTATCCCGCATCCGCCAACTGCTGTAGTTGCAGGTCCCCAGATAGCGGACTTTACCTTCTTTAACCAGGTCATCCAGCACCCGCATTATGTCTTCCTGTGGAATCCCCGGCGTTACAAAGTGAATCTGGAACAAATCAATACGATCGGTGCGCAGCTTGGTCAGGCTCGCTTCACACTGAGATCGAATGCGCTGCTGCGCCGATTCGCCGTCGGCAAGTTTCATCAGGTGAAATTTGGTGGCGATAATAAACTGCTCGCGCCGATCCTGAATGGCGGCGCCAATAAATGCCTCGCTCTCGCCCTGGCCATAGATAGCCGCGGTGTCAATAAAGTTGATGCCCTGGTCCTGCGCGAAGTGAATGTTTCTGATTGACGTTTGCCGGTCCAGTCGCGGTGGGCCAAACACATTGCCGCCCAGTCCGATTGCGGACAGTTTTAAATCGGATGTGCCGAGGGTGCGGTATTCCATATGTGTGTTATCCGGACAGGAGGCGTAAACGTCGAGCCATTAACACTGATGCCGTACACCAAAATTCGCGATCAACGCTACTCAGTTATCGCGGCTTTACCACTGCGGACCCGATTAGTCCCTGGATCGCATTCTCTCTTTCAGGTTAGCGAAGGGCGAGTGGGTAGCTGGTGCCACAACCGTTTCCGCGACCGGGCCATGGCGTTCAAAGGCAGTGTACTTTGCATGCTCCTCATCGTGGCAATACACGCATAGTAATTCCCAGTTGCTGCCGTCGGGCGGGTTGTTGTCGTGATTGTGATCCACATGGTGCACCGTCAGTTCCCGCAGATTGCCTCGGGAAAACTCCCGCGCGCAGCGACCACAAATCCAGGGATAGAGTTTAAGGGCCCGTTCCCGGTAGCTTTTTTCGCGTTCGGCATTTTGGGCGCGCTGCGCCGCCAGAACGCGATCAAGTTTACCGATATCAGACTTGCTCAACGATTTGCTCAGGACTTGGGAGAGCTTAACACCAGCTCCCCATTAACCACTGGAATACGTTCGCCGGGCGCCTCTTTCATGCGCACAGTACCCTCCATATCACCTAGCTGATAGCGTACGTCGTAGCCGGTAATCAAGCTGTGGGTATCCATCACCGTGCGACATTTACGTTCTGTGGTGGTGTAGGTGTTGTTGGCTTGCATGTTTTCCTGGGTTTTATTGCCGGCATAGCCGCCAGCGGCGGCCCCTGCCAGGGTGGCAACTTTTTTGCCGGTACCGCCGCCGATCTGATTGCCGACCACACCCCCCACAATGGCGCCTGCCACCGTACCAATCACCTGGTGCTGGTCCTTCACGGGTTGTTGCTGGGTTACCACAATATCTTCACATACCTCCCGCGGGACGGTGCTGTCGGTAATCACGTCCTTAATTTCCAGTACGGTCGCGAAGGCCGGTCCTGGGTCGCTGTTAAGCATGCGGTAGCCACCGACCGCGCCAACCGCTGAGGCCAGTGCCACGCCCGCCACCAGCCCGGTGAGTGTCGATTTATTCACCTTATAACCTCCGTTGTCTGAGAAAAGTCATTCGTTATTTTTTGAGGTCAGGCTCCAGCGCCTGATTCTAACCCAGTGTACCCTTCGATAACCGTTCCTGGCACCGCCATTCTCAACGTCTTTACTCTATTTGTCCACATACCGATCCGCCTGTAATAGAGCGACGGACGGGCGTCTCCCTGTTAGAGTCCAACATGGGGGTGCTGGTCAGGGATAATCCTGTCGCGTGGGCCGTACTACCATATCGCTGATGTGCACGTGGGGCGGCTGACTCACAATGAAATGGATGGTATTAGCGATATCGTCCCCTACCAGCAGCGGGCCAAAACTTTTCTCAAACCCTTGCACCATTTCTTTACTGTAACCGGCACCCGCCTGAAATCCGCTTAACACGGCACCGGGCTCTACCAGCGTAACGCGAATACCCTTGGGTCCCACTTCCCGGCGCAGACCTTCGGTCAGCGCGTGCACCGCGAACTTGGACGCCCCGTACACGGCGCTGAACGGAGAGATATGGCGCCCCACCACCGAGCCAATCACGACAATATCCGCCGCGGTAGCCGGGTAACTTTTTTCCTGTGCGCCCAGCATCTTTTGCGCAGCCTTTTGCAACAGGGCAAGCGCACCGCTGACATTTACCTTCAGTACATCTTCAAACTCGGCGAGATTGGCGTCCTTTACCGAGCCACCTAATCCGCGCCCGGCGTTTACCACCACAATATCAATGGCGCCACCAAAGCGCTCGAGCGCGGTGACGAATAATTGTTCGAGCACCCCGTGATCAGCTGCATCACCGGCCACGCCGCAGAACCCCTCGCCCAGTTGCTTTTCCATCGCTGTTAACTTCTTGGCATTGCGCCCGGTTCCCACCACAGCGTACCCGGCAGCGATGAATTTTCGCGCTGTGGCTTCACCGATACCGGAGGTGGCGCCAGTCACAGCGGCTACACGAGAATATCTGGAAGTCATGTTGTGCCTCCGTTGTGCATGAGGATGTTTAATTATAAGAGCACGCGGCCTTTTGGGCAGCCCAGTACAGGCTGCAAGTCAGTCACGCGACTCTGCTTCGGCCGCTAATTGATCCATGGGGATTGCTATTTCTGGCGGCACTTCATTATTTAAGGCAACACCATAAAGAAGTACTAACATACACACCATAACACCGCCAAAAATTGCGACCGACCGATTTTTCACGTAATGCAGAATCGATTTTAAATTGAAACTCAGGTGACCTATTACGGAAAGTATCATGATTAGCCCAAAGAACTTATGCACTGGGTGCATTTGAATAGTAAAAGACGGTTTCTCAATAAAAAACATCATCAATCCTGATGTGGACATCGCGAGAAATGATACAAATAACGCAACTGCAATGATTTTTCTGAACATATAATATCTCCAGATTGTAGATCTCGATAACGTTGGAGTTAACCTGCGCGCGCCTTTGACGAGCGGCGCGAGAATTTCGAAGCGCGCCGCGAGTGGCGCGTCAGGTTGAACGACTGGTTAGGCAGCTGACGCATGGTCTAGCCCCTCTTGTTGTTCGGTATACTTTCTGAGCATGTCGTTGGAAGACTTGGCAACTAAACTACAGCGTAACTCATAGCCTCTTGAACGAAGGACTTGTTCCCGCCATGAAAAAGCCTTAAGCGGAAAGTAAACCCACGAAACGGCAAAAAGATAAGTTATAGCCAACACTGCAAATGCTTGATGCAACTCGGAGAGAACAAGAAACGGTATAGCCGGCACCATCAATGCGGCATAACGCAAGAACACGCCATTAGATAGCGCCCATAATGCCCCCAATACCGCGGCTAGAAAAGACCATCCACTGGGCACAATTTCATAGGGCCCCATTCCTTTTGCATATAGATGATAAGTGCGCGTAAACATAGTGCTGCCTAACGTTTGAATTAACCCTGTGGCGCGTTGTCTGCGCCATCAGGGTTGAACGAGTTGTTAGCCTCTTTGCTTAACTGTATGAAACGCTTTCGTTTAATCCAAAATAAAATGGCACCAAGAGGTATAGATGCTGAAATAACCCACGGTGCGTGCGGACTAGCCGAGCTAGCAGCAGCTCCAAAGAGATGGACGCTTATTAGTTGAATTGCGTATTGACCGGTTGTCCAGTTGATTTGGATTGCACATACGCCTAAAAGAATAAAAATTACCCATAACCATTTTCTTTTTGGTATTGGTGTACGGACACAGAAATAGGTTGATATTAAGATAAATACCGGTACAGCAACGGCCATTACAAGAACTAAGTAATGCAGAGGGGATTTATTAGACAGATTAAATGCGTGAAATTCTTTTTGTGACATCTTAGTTTGATATACATTTAGTCCTATAACTTCATATTTGTCTCCCACTTTGCGAAATGCCGCGTTTGCTAAATTCCAACCTTCTGAAAATTGGTACTCAAATGTAAAATTTCCCTGCCACACTCCATTAAAGACATTTACCTGAGACCCAATAATTTCTGTCGATATTAGATCTCCACCTCTAAAGTAATCAGCCAATTGAATTAACAGTGCGTCTGTTACCTGTGGTTTTAATTCATCGCTAAGTTTGCTTTTTATATATTCAAAGTCCTTTTCTCTTAATTTAGTTAAATAGTCCTCAGCCATTTTTGCTTCTTCTTTCGGAATAAGTTTGTCCATCATGTCCTGGTATGTGCATGAGGTTAAAACAAAAAGGCTAAAAATCACGCCAACCGTTAATGTGATGAACTTCTTCATGATTTCTTCTTTTCCCTTAAGAGGCTAACGCTGAGCTAACCGGCAGCATTGTAGGTGCGAAGCGCCGGAAAAGCTGTCCAGTGGAAGCCGCGTGATTTTGCGGCTGTAACGGTGGTTGAGCGTTTTGTTATGTGATTTACGCGCATGACTTATAAAAAGACCTGCTGCCTACTTTTTTGAATTTTACCTTGTGCTGATCTTCAAGATGCCTTGCAAGGGTTGCAAATAGCCAACCAGTTTTATTGTCAATTTTATTATTTTGGGGATAAGACGATTTCTTTAGGTCGAGCTGGTCCTTAATATAAGCAGCTGGAACCCAACCCTCAGGAAATCCAGACTCAGACTCTTTGATAAATGAACGAACTTCATCAGCCATTACATCAAACAGTTCAGTAATTTTCTCTTTATGACTCACGATATCTCCTTGTCACATAACGCCTCACTCACCGGAATTTTAGGAGCGTAGCGAGTAAAATTTCCGAGTGCAGTGACTTGTTATGAGCCAAAGGCTAAAAGTGATGAAAGATACGTAGAAAATACATTTATAGCTACGACAAGGACAGTAGACCAAAACGCACCTTTTAGGCTCTTTGAATTAGAGTTACCGAAACTTTCAAATGCCTTTTGATCTCCTATGTTTAGTCTAAGCCCCGATATTGCCTGATGTCCGTCAATCGATCTTTCAGCGAATGATCCAAGTTTGAACGCTATCATTCCTAGGAGATATATTGAGCTGAAGCTAAATACTCCTGCTAAAAATACGGATTGAAGCGTCGGCAATTCTCCAATCAGGCTTTCCGCGTTTTTAAAAATAGCAAAAGACAATATAGCAACTGTAAGTATTCTAAATATAGAATCAAAATGTTCTGATTTGTCTTGAAGAAACTGGACTATTTTGTTTTCCTTGCCTTTTACTACGGACGAATACCACTGATCAATTGCTGTCTGGAAATTTCTGGCAACCGTGTAATCGACGTATTCGATGTCGTATTGCCCCGTTCGTCTAGAGACCATGGTTATGATTCTTCGGCTTATTCCGTGTTCAGATTCAGCTTTTTTCTTTAGAGCAACCCGTGAGTGGAGATTGACAGTTATCTTATAAGACTGCGGTTGTTTTGTTTCTGGTAGAACGATTAAAAAGTTGTATTTCAACTGTACATTTTCACATGGGCTCATTGAGCTTGAGTCATACAGTTCAAATCTCTCAAAAGAGCTATATTGATTTTTGCAATCATCCACGTGATATAAAGTGACTGAGCAATTTTTACCGACGACATTATACTGTTCGAGCATCTGATTAATTTTGTGGTTCAGTTGCTTCAATGCGCCGAGATCAATATCGTGGTCGTCGCTCAGTGATTTTCCAATTTTTTCAGTTTTCCCAGTAATCTCGTTATAGATACTTTGGATTACTTTCATGCTGACGGGCTGATCCGCGACGCTAACTATTCCCGTTTCATCATTATTCTGATCTAAAATTTCTCCAGACATCTAAAGTACTCCTTTATTTAGTAGCTCATAACGCTTTAAACAGGGGCGTCGCTTTGCGACGTCCCTGACTGGTTTACCTTGTTAGCAGGCAGTTCAAATTCAATAGGCTTAAATTTTTTGAATAACCAATGTCCCGCAGCAACTAACAGAGAAAACATCAGACCCTGCATAGCAAGAATTATTGGAACCGCAAAGAAAAACACTAGGGCTTCAAATTTTTCTTCTGGATTTTCAGATAGAAATGAAAGAGGGAAAATAAAAATTGCAGGAATACCAAACAGCAGTAATCCTCCAAAAAAGTATCCAGTGCCTACGAACTTGACTATTTGCCCTGTGGACATTCCATTTTCGTTAATCTGAATTTTCATAGCTCTCCCGCAGTGCCGAAGGCACACACGAACACCTTGTTATGCACGTTTTCCCCTAAACCAAATTAAAGCCACTGGCATTACCCCACCTACGAGAGTAAGTAAAAGAGGTAGCCAGGTTTGTAGATACGCTTTTTGTTCATAGGTTTCAGGATATAACTCATGCCTAAGTAAGTAGTAGGCAAGGATGGCACCTAAAATAAAAATGGCAGAAGCATAGTGCTTAGGTAGTTTGGGGGCAGATAAGTAAGCGATAGATACAGTTGCAAATGCAGCGCAGAAGCCAATTAAGGGAATTTCCCAGACATTTAATATGTTAGAGACGAAGGCTCCTAAGATGCCAAAACTAACAAAGCCGCCAAAGGTGGCCAAAATAGAAATGAGCCATTTCTCTAAATTATTCTGCATTTCTATATCCCTCTGCATAACGATTGAAACAAGCCGCGGCGTTTTTTGACGTCGGCTTGGTTGATTTGTTAGGCGTTTTATACATGACTATTTTGGTAGTTCAAAATCTATACCCATATTAGTTGTCTTAAATAATCTGAAAATGGCCTTTTCTGTGTCAATAAATGGATACTTTTTGCTTACATCTGAAAGATACGAATTAAATGCATCTCGATCCTCAGGGTAATAGCGCCATATTATTGGTTCCTTATGGCAATCTAGGAAAAAGTGGCCAATGTAAACAACTTCATTTGCTTTAACATTAAAAGAGCCACTTTTTATTTCATTATTTACGACTAAATGCGTGCGATTTGCTTTAAAAGTACCCACATCATTAACAGAGCGTGCTGCCTTTATGTCAAAGCTTGTAAGGGCATATTGTCCAGGCTCTAACAGGAGAGCATAATTTATAAATACAGGATCCTTTAACAAACGCGGCGGTCCATCTATAAATATTTCAGGAGTGTAGTTGTTTGTCACATTTGATAATGGGAAGCGATCAAAACCGAGGCTCAGTATTTCTGCATTTTCGTATGCACCGCACCCCCATTTACGGCCCCAATTAACTGCTAATATAACTGTCCCTTTTGTAGAACTAAATGCAGCGTATGATTCAGGGGTGGCCTCACTGGCTATCGGAGTACTGGAAATTGTTGCACAAGATGATGTAACTAATGCCAGTATGGCGATGAGTATGAAATTAATGAGCTTCATGTTTTTTCCTTATACGCCTAACGACCAAGCTGTGCGGCGCAAACGAAGCGCAGCGTAGTCTGCGTCCGAACGAGCGCCTTGTTATGCCTTGTAGGCTGATAATTCATTTTCAGTAACTTCAGGACCTAGGTGTTCTGCAAATACAGCCGAAAACTTA
>JBFIKF010000010.1:0-42526 GCA_041600415.1 Porticoccaceae bacterium
ACATTCAGACTGGCTTTATGACCCGCTTTAACCATGCTGAGGAAGTTCGCGGCGGTATTAAGGAAGGGTTCGATACCACCGGTATCGACGACGCGTACGACAAGTACCTCACCGTACAGGCAATTCAGCGCATGGGTACCTAAAGCGGTTGGCGCATGCGGTTGTGTTCCACTCCGGCATCAGTGATCAGCTTATTGGTGCCGGAATGTTTGTATCGAGGATATAGTTAAAGTGGAGCGAGGTCAGACGTAGAGATTTCAAATAGAGACAATAAGCAATACATAAGCAATACATAAGCAATACAGTAGAAGCAAGGAGCGAGATAAGATCGAGTTTCCAAAAAAATGCTGTACAGCGGTTAGCGCGTTGGCCAAAGACAGCAACAAAACATTTAGGGTGAGGAGGTAGTATGAATACAATGAAAAAATTGCTATTACCAACAGCGATTATCGCCGGATTAGTCGCCGCGGACAGCGCCGTGGCGCTGGACGTTAGTATTTCCGGATTTATTCGCCAGGAAGCAGCCTATAAATTCACCGGGGACGAAAACCCGTATAACCGGCAGGGTGCGCGTTTCGACAGTGTGCTGGTGCCGAACACCAGTGCCACCGGAGCAGCTGTTGCGCCCGGTGGTTTATACGACACGCTGAATTTTGTTACCGGCGGCCTGATTCCCGATGGTGATACAGTAGCAAATACTCGCCAATACTTGGGCAAAATTGACGGCGACCAATCGCAGGACAACGACTGGAACGTGTTTGCCACTAAGGCCGAGGTGGATTTCACCCTTGGCTTTTCTGAAAATGTCTCAGGTTTTGTCAAAGTGCGCGGCTACTACCAGCCGGATGTGTTTGCGGATTACGGAGACGTAAACCAGTTCGAGCGCAACGTGCACGGCAGCAAAGCGGAAATTCTCGAAATCAGCGACGACGACTATTTTGTCGACCTGCCCGCGGCCTACATTGATTACGCTTCCGGACCATTGTGGGTTCGTGTAGGACAACAACAAATTGCCTGGGGAGAGTCGCTGTTCTTCCGGGTAGCAGACGTGCCCAACGGCCTGGACCTGACCCGGCATTTGTTCCTGGATTTTGCCGCGGAAGAGTACTCCGATGAACGCCAGGCAGCGCCAGGCATTCGGGTTAACTACAATTTAAACAATGACTGGTCGTTGGAAGTCTTCACTCAAATGTTTCAGCCCAGCACCTTGCCCGCGCGAAATTCTGCCTACAACGTGATAGCTGACGCTTTCAATCCGGATTATCAAATGGGCTTCGACAAAGTCGATGATCGCTGGAATACCGGTCTGCGGGTGCGTGGTGATGTAGGCAATCTTGGCATGCAGTTCTTTGCTGTCAGCCGCACCAACCCGGATCCGGTGTTTCGCTGGCTGCCCGGCGGTCAGGTTGCTCTGGACGCAGTGCCTGGGTTTGCAGGCTTCTCCACCCAGCCTTTTCAAACTCAGTCCTACGGCCTCGCGAGCGCAGCTGAGTGGTTTGATACCGCTGGTCTTTCGGGTCTGAACGGAATTGATGCCCTCAATCAGTTGGGCGACGATTTTGCATTTGACGATGGCTTCTTCAAATTAATGACATTGTTCGGCGTAACGCCCGGAAGCTGTACCGCCCCAAATCCCGCCACCTGCACCTATAATTTCACCGATGTAGCGTCCTCAATGCCCACTCTGGATGTGTTTTTTACGGCACTGGGCGGACTGGGTGCGGATATCGAAGCAACCTATGCCTACGAGAACGTCTTTGGTTTTGGGTTCAATTACATTTTCTATGCCGAGCCCGATACGTTGCTCGACCAGTTAGTGGTGCGTTTCGAGGGCACTTACACCCCCGATAAAACCTTCACCAACCCCAATCTGGCCCACGACTTTCTCGAAAAAGACGAGTGGGTGACGGGCCTGGTGTTTGAAAAATACCACCGCTTTAGCGACGCTTTCCCCGCCACATTTCTGGTGTTTGAATGGATGCACAAATCCGAAAGCGACCTGCTCGGACGGCATTTGAGCGGCCTGGGTGGCGACCGCTACAAGGGACCCGGTGGCGGTGAAGACGATCGCGGCTGGGACGGCCTGGTGTTTGCGCTGCAACAACCGTTCCCCAACCTGGTGTGGCGTGCGGACCTCTCCGTGCTGTATGACCTGAACGGCGGCTTTCTGGTGCAACCCGGTGTGCGCTACAAGCCTTCTGACGAGTGGACCGTTGAAGGGTTCGTCAACTTCATTGACTCCAAGGATAATGCCACCATCTTCCAGCCGATTGAATGGTCTGACGACGTGAGCTTGCGCCTGACCTACCAGTTCTAATCCAGCGCGACAGGGGGTAACCCACAAAGCCGGCACTTGTGCCGGCTTTTTTTATGCTGGCGCTTTTTGAAGACGAGTTATTCATGCGCGAATATTTTTTGATTGTGCGGGTCAAACTAAATTACTGCTATGCGCAGCCACTTATATTGTTAATCTGCTAAGGTTGGAGTGGCGCGGTTCGGTAGCGCGTTATCCGTCATAATTGTCCGGCCGGTTATGTAAAGAAAATTTTGCACTAAACCGTTTTTGCCCCTTACATTAGCCCTTAAATTAAGCCCGTAAAAATGAGCCTCACATGAATCTACTCGATACCCTGAATTTATTGAAACTCGGCGGCCCAGTGGTGCTGGTACTGCTGGTTATGTCCGTAGTGGGTCTGGCGGTGGTGTTTTACAAGTTAATTCAGTATCGCCGCTACTCCAGCACCATGATTAATCGCGTCGACAGAGCAGTAAACACCTGGGCCTCAGGGGATGCCCAGGGTGCGCTGGCACTGCTGGAACGGGAGCGTGGCCCGTTTGGACAGTTGTTGCTTAGTGGCATGAGCTGGCTCGCTGGCAGCGCCCCGGACGAGCAGAAAATTCGCGAGGAGCTCACCCGCCGTGGGCAGAAAATCATGGCCCAGATCAACGGCCTGAATCCCCTGCTGGAACAGATTGCCTACCTGGCGCCACTATTGGGTTTACTGGGTACTGTGCTGGGCATTATCGACGTGTTTCACGGTCTGGCCAGCGATGGGGGTGGCGCGGATACCGGGATTCTCGCAGGCGGTATCTGGGAGGCGTTGTTGACCACGGCGGTGGGTCTGGTGGTGGCCATTCCCTTTGCGTTGATACACGCCATACTCGACGGTCGCGCCATTCGTATTCGCGGCAGTATGGAAGACCAGATCACCCGTTTGTTTACGGTCGACCTCTATCGTCAGGACGCTGCCCCGCGGACGGATACATAAACATATGTTTCTGTATTCCGTCACAGTGTGTGACCAGCAGCCGTTATGCAGCTGAATAATGCCACGCGCAAATCCCTGCGGCGTATCAGTCTGACGCCGTTGATCGATCTGGTGTTTATTCTGCTGGTATTTTTTATTCTGCAAACCAGTTTTATTCAGTTTCGCGAACTGGGTGTGCCGGTGCCAGCGGACAACCCGCAGGGTGAAAGCAGCGGACAGGTGCTGACCATCGACGTGTTTCCCGACGGTAAATTGTGGTTGCAGGGTGAAACCCTGGCTGTAAAAAAACTCGGGGGTTATGTGCGTTCACTGGGTGCGGATGGGGAAACCACGGTGCTGGTGCGTGCCGGCGACGATGTAACCTTGCAGCTTCTGGTCAGGGTGCTGGACCAGTTACACGCCAACAAGGTGCAGCGTATTCAGATTGTCGGCCTGGAGGCGGGTACGCCATGAAAGCCGTCGCGAGCAGCGCACCGTGAAAAATACGCCGATCAAATTATCGCAAGCTGTGCATCATACCAACGGTCGCGAAGCGAACATTATTCCGATCATCAATATGACGTTTTTGCTGCTGCTGTTTTTTATGGTGGCCGGTAGTCTGACGGAAGTCATGCATAAAGATATTTTTCCGCCGTCCTCTGCCAGCGCCGCGCCCAGCCAGCCTGATTTGCAGGAGCTGATGTTGACCCGGGATGGCAAACTGCTGTGGCAGGAACAACCTGTCACGGTCAGCCAGTGGGCCCAGCGACTGTCCGCACAGGGGGTGAAAATCCCCGCGACATTACGCCTGCGGGCCGATGCCAGTACGCGGGCGGCAGTGATTATTCCACTGCTGGCGGAATTTAAGGCGCTGCATATTGCCAGGGTGTCACTGGTGACCATTAACGATGCCAAATCTCAATAGACGATTAGCGACCGAGTCTCAATGAAGTATTTGAAGCCGATGCTCCTGTGGTCGAGCCTGTTGCTGGTATCCCTGGTAATTCACTTGCTGCTGTCGTCCCGGGCAGCCGTGGATATGTTGTCCCCCACCAGCCGCGGGTCGTCAGAAAATGCGCCGGTAGAAATTCTCCTCGACGTGCCGGAGGTGGTGGAAGAAAAAGAAAAACTGGTGTTTGAAGACCCCATCGAGTTTGAACCGCCACCCGTGCTGGTGCCCTCCGCTGCGTTGGCGCCGCCACCCCCAGATGTGAACCTGGCCATGGAAGCGGCAGCGGGCGGCAGCAGCGCCGCGGGTTTTTCTACGCCTTTGCTCAGCGATACCTTTGCTACGGCGGGTAAGGGGCTGGCCGGTTACGGTACCGGTATTGGCACCGGGCTGAGTAACAGCACCAACCGTTTTGCGGCCTATGTACAGGGCCTGCGGGAAACCGGTCTGGACGTGGTGTTCGTGGTGGATACCACTGGTTCCATGGACTGGGTGATCGCCGAGGTGCGCAGTCGCATTGTAGATATTGTCGATGCGGTGCGCATGCTGGTGCCGGTGTCCCGGTTCGGCATTGTCGCCTATCGGGACTACGGCAGTCCCGGCTTTGTGACCCGCGCGCAACCACTAACCTACAGCCTTAACAAACTCACCGGATTTCTCAATGGCATGACCGCCGAGGGCGGCGGCAGCATGGAAGAGGCGGTGTACGAGGGTTTGCGGGTGGCAGTGAATGACGGCGGCTGGCGGATGGGGGCCAAGCGGGTGATTATTCTGATCGGCGACGCCCCGCCCCACAGCGACAACGTGAGCGCGCTATTTGCCACCAGCAAGGCCTTCGCCGCTGCCGATGGGCAGCTTTCCACCCTCGATGTGAGTTTCGAGTCCAACCCGGCCATGCTGGAAGCCACGCTGGGACGACCGGTGAATCGCGCCCTGTACCGGGATAAGCCGATGCTGAGTTTTCAACAGCTCGCCGATACGGGTAACGGCGTCGCGGCCACGATGGATGGCGATGTGCGTATTACCCGCCAGTTGGTATCGCTGATTATGGGTGGGCAGTTCGCCACGGAAATGGCGCTGCTGATGGAGGGGTTGTGATGATCGTTCCTGCCCTGAGATCCGCCCGGTGCGCCTGGATATTACTGGGGTGGTGTCTGGCTGCCAGCTTTTTAACCACGACAGCCTACGGCGCAGGCGCGGTGGATGCTCTACAACAACAGTCCAAGCAAGAATTGTCCGCGGCGCAGATCAGCGCGTTAAACAGTCGCCTGAATGAACTGGTGGCGCAACGGGGCGCCGCACTGGAGACCGGGGATTTTATTGCGGTGGCGGATACCTTTGGCAACCTGGTGTCCAAAGCGCGGGATGCGGGTGTGGCGCGAGCGCAGTTTAATGAACTACTCCGCTCCGCCAAGGCCCTGCGGGAACAGTGCCGCGACAAAATTCGCGCCCTGGAGCGAGCCACCGGGGACAACGAAAGCGCCCTGGAAATGCTGTACCGCTCCGATGGCTGGCACGATATTAACTACGCCATGTCCGCGTTCGGTTACTGGGAAGCCTGGACGCTACTGGGGTTGGCGCAAACCTATGTGGGGGAGCGCGAACAGCCGGGGCTGTTGAACCGGGCCGAGCGTGGCTTCCAGGGTAGCGCGGTGCGGATTTTGTATCCCGGCATTGTCTACGGTAGCTGGCTGGGCATTGGCTATGTGGCCATGGCGCGCCACCAGGAGGATAGCGCGGAGCGCCATTTTCGCCGCCTGTCCGACGCCCTGCGTTCCGATCCGGACAACCCGGTGCGGCGCATCGCGGAAACGGAGTTAGCGGTACTGGCCCTGCGCCGTGGACAGGACGTATCCAGCCTGCCGCCAGTGGGCATCCTGAACGGCGAAAACATTGCGCTGGTACAGGAGCAGGCGTTTGCCCTGCTGGAACAGCACCGCAAAACGAAAAGTGGCGCCATTGGCGCGGCTCAGCGACTTAAGCCCATTGTCGAATCAGCGTTTTTGAATGACGGCCTGGTGCAGCGCATATTCAGTTATCGGGACGAAATCGTGGGTCAGGATCTGGGTGTGTTTTCCCTGTTGGTTGACAGCGAATATGCCTATGCCTACCAGCAGTACAACACGGCGGTGTTCAAGTTTCGGGAATTTCAAAAACGCGGCGGTGCCCGTCTGCCAATTACCCTCGACCTGTTTCGCTACCACTATGCCGTGGCGCTACTGAAATCCGGACTGCCGCGGGATGCCTGGCAGGCACTGCAGGAGTTGGGCGCTACGCGGCCGCTGTCCGCCACGGTGGCGGGGGCGATTCCCAAACTGTCCTTCCTGATTGCGCAAACCCTGTACCAGCAGAAACCGGACAACGCCCGTGAGCAGCAGTTGGTACAGGCGGCGCAACGGTTTTTGCAGACCAGCCCAGAGGATGGGGATATTGGCAGCGCCCATCTGGTGCTGGCCCAGTTCAGCACCGATCAGGGGGTCGCACAACGCCATCTGAGCGCCGCAAAGCGCGATCGCAGGCTGGTGGCAGGAATTTCCCTGACACGCCTGCAGCGCGAACTGGTGGCGTTTAATCAGGCGGCGCGCAATGCCGAGGCTGACGTGCAGTTGCGCCTGGCCAAGACTATTTTACAGACCATCGACAGTTTGCCGCGGCGGGAACGCAACAAGCCCTGGTTTATGGCGGTGGCGCTACAGATGCGGACCTTTGTGGGGGACGGGCTGTCGAAGACGCTAGCTGCTATCGATGCCCTCGCGGCCCGCGAAGGTCTGGACGACAATGTGCGCGCCCTGTTGCTGTGGTCGAAATTGCGGGCCCTGGACGGATTGGGACCGCCGCAGCGGGTGGCGGAATTGATCGCCCAGCTCGCCACGCAGTCAATCCCGGTTGGGCAGCAGCGGGAAATTTATCAGTTTCTACTGGAAAAGGAGCGCGCTGCAGCGTTTACTCAGGTGGCTGACCTGGCGACGCGGTTTTATCCGGCTCTGGAGGGACAGCCCCAGGACCAGCGGCAATTACAATTGCTGCGCATTCGCGCATTAACTGCGGGGGGTGACGGGGAAACGGCATTCGCAGCGGCCCGGGACATGGTCGCTACGTTTCCAGACTCGGGGGATGCTTGGGTGGCTTATGCCGACGCGGCGCAAGCCTCAAACCGACTGTTCGAAGCGGAGCGCGGTTGGGCAAAAATCACCGGTGCGGTGCCCGACGGCTCGCCCCGCTGGCTGGAGGGCATGACGCAACGTCTCACGTTATTGTCCAGCCTGACCGAAGCGGGTGAAGCACATGGTCAACGCATCTGTGAACTGGCTGGGCAGGTCAAACGTTATCAGCACAATATGGCACAGGGGGTGCTCACGGAGTTCGAAAAAACCGTACAAATGTATCGGTGCCCGTAGTGGGTTAGGCAAGGCGCGTAGTGAAGAGGTCGCGGTTATGAGAATTCGCAAATACGATAGCAGTTACAGCAGACGCCATTTTCTCGGGCAAATGGCCAAAGGCGCGTTGGCCACCGGGGTGCTGGCGCCACTGTGGTCGACCATTGCCCGCAGTGGAGATATTACTGCCGCGTACCCGGAAGAGCTGTTGTCCCTCGACGCGTTCACCGCCGGGAAAGTCAACACCGGGGATATGATTGACGCCAATAACGTGGAGCAGGTGCGGGATTTACTGGACCCGATTCAGTACACGCAAATTGCCCAGATGGGACGGCGCCTCAAGGTGGTCAAAACCACCACCGATATTATGCGTCTGAGTCCCTGGGAATATATCGAGGCGACTCTCAGAAATAACGGTCAGGGCACCTTCGACACCAATGGCAATGTGGTCACCCAGGCCGGCCAGCCGTGGATTGGTGGCAATCCGTTTCCCGATCCGAAATCCGGGATTGAAGTGTTTGCCGGGGTCACCTTGAGCTGGGGTCGTCACGATGCGTCGTTCTATGCCATCAAGGAGTACGACCTCAACGACGAGGGCGTGGTCGCCTACAATTACGATACCTGCTGGGTGGAAATGTCCCCGGTGGCGCGGGTGGTGATGGAGCCGAAACCCTACTGGCCCGGCCACGAAGACAAGCTGCGCTATCAGTCGGTGTTTTTTGTGAGTCCGAACGATATCAAGGGCACGGCGTTTTTGAATATCTGGCACTACGACCAGCGTCAGTTCCCGGATCTGTATGGCTATCTTCCCGCGTTCAAGCGGGTACGGCGCTTTCCCACCAATCAGCGTTTCGAGCCGTTAATTCCAGGCTCTAACCTGTACCTGTCCGACGCCTGGGCGGCGGGTGACCCGTTTTTGACCTGGGGCAACTACAAGGTGGTACACCGCGGACCGGGGCTGGCGGCGGTGTCCGGCAGCTGGACTGGCGACCACGATAACTGGGAACATACCACACACGGTGGACCCCAGGGTCTGACGTTCTGGGATACGGAAGTGGAATTGATTCCCGAGGTGATTGTGGTGGAAGCCGAACCGGTGGCTTTCCCTCGCGCTCCAGTGGGTAAAAAGCGGGTCTGGTTTGATGCCCGTACCCTGTTGCCGTTGAGCATGGTGTCCTACGACCGGCGCGGTGAAATATTCCGCTCCTTTGACGGCGCCTATTCCCTCTACGAACACGGCGACAAAAAAGTGATGGATGGCGCCCATCCGTACTGGTCCTGGACCCGGGTGCATGCCCACGATATACAAACCAATCGCATTACCCGCCTGGAGCAGGTTGCGGAAGTTGGTGGCGGTAATCGTATGCGGGTCAATGATCCCGGCATGTATGAAAAATACCTGACCCGAAACGCCATGACCCGGCTTGGGGCCTGACCGGGCGCGGCCCTGTTTGCCGGTTTGCTGCCCGCGAAACGTGCCGGGTTGGCGTGTCAACAGTAAGGAGAGAGAGCCCATGATCGCGCGTTGCTTTATTTTGACAATGTTGGTATTTCTGGCCCCCGTGGCAGTGGCGGATAACCACGGCGTCAGCCATGTGGTGTTGGCCTGGTTCGTACCGGGTACCAGCCAGGAAACTATCGCCGCGGTGGAGGCGCGGTCCCAGGTGTTGCGGGATATTCCGGAGGTGCGGGAAATTCGCACCGGCGCGGCGTTGGCCAGCGAGCGCCCCGTGGTGGATGCCAGTTACGATCTGGCCATTTACGTGTATTTCGCATCGGCACAAGATCTGCAGCGGTATTTAAGCCATCCCACTCACGTGGGGTTTGTGAACCAGTGGGTGAAGCCCCATCTCGAGCGCATGCAGGTTTACGATTTTCAGGCCCGTTAATACCAAAGTAGTTTTAATAAATACAAATTGGACCGTGTCTGCTGCAATCGGGTTTGCTACACTGAAGCGCGGTCCGGTCTCAATCATGTTGGGCGTTGGTTGACGCCAGGGGCGACAGTCAGCTCGATAAAAACTGGATAAAAACTGGACAAAAGCACAACGATTACAGGATTAGCCATGTCCGTAGAAGCGCTAAAAACCGCCACCTCACCCGCATCGATTACCATCAAACTACAACCCGCGTCCGCCGACATCTGGGACAAAAAATATCGTCTCAAGGACAAATCTGGGCACCCTCTGGATGCCAGTATCGACGACACCTATAAACGGGTGGCGCGGGCGTTGGCCGACGTGGAGCGCGCCGATCTGCGCGACAAATGGTACGAGCGGTTTGTGTGGGCGCTGCGCAACGGCGCTATTCCCGCCGGGCGGATTGTATCCAACGCCGGGGCCTGGGAGCACAAGCCGGAGACATCCACCATTAATTGCACAGTGTCCGGCACCATCAACGATTCCATGAAGGGTATTCTGGAAAAAAATCTGGAGGCCGGTCTGACTCTCAAGGCCGGTTGCGGTATTGGCTACGAATTTTCCACGCTGCGTCCACGGGGTGCCTATGTGAAAGGTGCCGGTGCGTATACCTCCGGCCCCCTGTCGTTTATGGATATCTTTGACCGCATGTGTTTTACCGTGTCCTCGGCGGGTGGCCGGCGGGGCGCACAGATGGGTACGTTTGATATCAGTCACCCCGATGTGGTCGATTTTATTCGCGCCAAGCGCGAGGACGGCCGTCTGCGCCAGTTCAACTTATCTTTGCTGATCAGCGAAGAGTTTGTGGCGGCGGTCAAGGCGGATGGGGACTGGCCGCTGTCATTCCCGGTGTCGGACTGGGAAGTGGAGCAGGGCGCGGTGGATATCGTCAGCGAGGATATTCTGTGGCGCAAGTTTCCCACCAGCAAGGGTTATGTCAGCGATGCCCAGGGGCGGGTTGCCTGTCGGGTGTATCGCACTGTACCGGCGCGCAATTTGTGGAATGTCATTATGACCTCCACCTACGATTACGCGGAGCCGGGCTTTATTCTGATCGACAAGGTGAACGAGCAGAACAACAACTGGTTCTGCGAGAACATCCGCGCCACCAACCCGTGCGGTGAGCAACCCCTGCCGCCCTACGGCAGTTGTCTGCTGGGGTCGGTCAACCTCACCAAATTCGTGATTAATCCGTTCACCGAACAGGCGCGCTTCGATTGGGAAAATTATCGTCAGGTAGTGGCGGTGTTTACCCGCATGCTCGACAACGTGGTGGAAATTAACGGCCTGCCCCTTGAGGAGCAACGCCACGAAATTATGCACAAACGCCGTCACGGCATGGGCTTTCTCGGACTGGGGTCCACCTTGACCATGCTGCGTATGCCCTACGGTGGACAGGCATCTCTGGATTTCACCGAGCAGGTGAGTCGCGAACTGGCCCTGGTGGGCTGGCGCGCCGGCCTCGAGTTGGCCAAAGAGAAAGGGCCGGCGCTGGTTATGGACGAAGAGTTTACGATTAGCGACGAGATGTTGGCGCTACGCCCGGAAATGGCGGGCGACGGCATTGTGGTGGGCGATCGGGTTGCCGGCCGCGTATTGCATGCGCGCTACAGTCGTTACATGCAGCGGGTGGCGCAGGAAGACCCCGAACTGGTGGCGGCTCTCGCGGAGGTGGGTTGTCGGTTTACCCACCACTCTTCCATTGCCCCGACGGGCACCATCTCCCTGTCGTTGGCGAATAATGCGAGCAATGGCATCGAACCCAGTTTTGCGCACCACTACGCCCGCAACGTGATTCGCGAAGGCAAAAAGTCCAAGGAAAAAGTGGATGTGTATTCCTACGAATTACTCGCCTACCGGGAATTGATCAATAGTGCAGCGACCCCGGAGTCGAACCTGGCGGAGCAGCAACTGCCGGATTATTTTGTGGTTAGTGAAAATGTTGCGCCGCGCCAGCATGTGGATGTGCAGGCGGCCGCCCAGCGCTGGATCGATTCATCCATTTCGAAAACCATTAACGTGCCGTCCGATATCGCGTTTGAGGAATTCAAGGATATTTATCTTTACGCCTACGACCAGGGGCTGAAGGGTTGCACCACCTTCCGGTTCAATCCAGAGGCTTTTCAGGGAGTGCTGGTCAAGGACAAGGATCTGGAAAATACCCTGTATCGATTTACCCTGGAGGATGGCTCCACGTTGGAGCTCAAAGGCAATGAGGACGTGGAGTACGACGGCGAAATTCACTCCGCTGCCAATCTTTTTGACGCTCTCAAAGAAGGCTACTACGGGAAGTTTTAAAATTATGGTTACCGCAATCAACAAAAAAATAGTCGGCTACGCGGTGGTGGCACCGGAGCCTGGCACAGGGCCGCAACACACGCCGTCTGCGGAGAGTCTGGAGCGCGCGGTGGAGGAGATGGACGAGCATGTGCGGCGTCCGGAAACCCTGCACGGCACGACCTACAAAATCAAAACGCCCCTGTCCGATCACGCCTTGTATATCACCGTGAACGATATCGTTCTCAACCGCGGCACTGCCCACGAGCAGCGGCGCCCGTTTGAAGTATTTATTAACTCCAAAAACATGGAGCAGTTTCAGTGGGTGCTGGCGCTGACGCGGGTGGTCTCGGCGGTGTTTCGCAAAGGCGGGGACTGTACCTTTCTGGTGGAAGAGCTGAAAGCCGTGTTTGATCCCAAGGGCGGCTATTTCAAAAAGGGTGGCAAGTTTATGCCTTCACTGGTCGCGGAAATCGGCGAGTGTCTGGAGACCCATATGAAGTCCATCGGATTGCTCCAGGACGAGCCGATCGGCGCCCACCAGCAGGCGATTCTCGATCAGAAGCGCGCCGAGTTTGAAGCGCGCGGGGGCGACGCTGGTGATACCGGTTTTCCCAGCGGGGCGCAGTTGTGTAACAAGTGTTTAACCAAGGCCATGATTATGATGGACGGCTGTATGACCTGTCTGAGCTGCGGCGAATCCAAGTGTTCTTAGCCGACCAGGGCCGGGGTTGGCGGAACGCGCCGGTTAAAAAATTTTGTCGGGATTAAGAATGTTATTCGGGTCGAAGGCGTGCTTCAAACGACGCATGGCGTCAATTTCTTCCGCGCTGCGGCTGTAACGCAGGTAGGGTTTTTTCTCCAGTCCGATACCGTGTTCCGCGGAAATCGAACCACCGCAAAGTTGCAGGGGTTGGTACAGTAATTCCTCGACCTGATGATAGCGCTCCGGGTCATCCCGCCCGACGCCGACAATAATATGCAAATTACCGTCCCCCAGGTGGCCAAACGTAGCGAGATCGGTTATCCCCAGTTGTTGTTCAAGATTGTGTTCCAGCTCCTGCACATAATTTTCCATTTCGCCAATGGGCAGGCTGATGTCAAAAATGGCGATGGGATCCAGCGCCGACAGGCAATCAATATTGTCGCGAATGGCCCACAAGGCCTCCCGCTCCGTCTCGGACTTCGCCAGTACCGCATCGACGATCAGGTCTTCCGACAGGGCCTCTTCCAGGGCGTTGAGAAACTCTTCGCCTTCCTGGACCTCGTCGTTGCCCGTGGATTCGATCAGCGCGTAGTATGCATGCTGTGGCGGAAACGGTGGGGCTCCAAGATGCGGCCCTTTGCTTGCCAGCATATAGTAGTTATTCCAGATTGCCTCGAATGCACTCAGTTTGCCACCCAGCGCGGTTTCCATATGACTGAGCAGCAGGGGTAGTTTGCCGAAACTGTCGGTGGCGACGAACGCAGTGTTGCGGGCGGGCATGGCGGGGCGCAGGCGCAACACCGCGCGGGTGACCACGCCGAGGGTACCTTCGGACCCGATAAACAGCTGTTTGAGATCGTACCCCGCGTTGTTCTTGAGCATGTGATTCATGGACGATAAAATTGTGCCATCGGCCAGTACTACCTCCAGCCCGAGAATTTGTTCGCGCACCATGCCGTAGCGAATCACCTGATTGCCCCCCGCATTGGTGGAGATGTTGCCACCGATGGTGGCGGAGCCGCGAGCCCCAAGATCCAGAGCAAAAAATAAGTCTTCACTGGCTGCGGCTTCCTGAACAGTTTGTAGTACTGCCCCGGCCTGCACTGTCATGGTGCGCTCGATGGTGTTGATTTCCTCGATGGTGTTCATGCGTTCCAGGGACAGGGTAATATCCTGCGGCGAGGTGGCGGTGGCACCCACCAGCCCCGACCCGCCGCCGTAGACCACCACGGGGGTTTGCGTCTGGTGACAGAGGGCCATCACCTGCGCGACTTCGGCGGTGGATTGCGGTCTGACCAGTACCTGGCTCCGGTAAGGGTAGTTGCGCCAGTTGCCCACGGGATCCAGATCGGGATTCAGAGTGATTCCCGCCGAGCCCAGCAGTTGTTCGAGTTCCTGTATCAGAGAGATATGCATGGACGCGGTTTCCGCCAGCTAATCGAGTTTGCTCGGGTCGGGTTTACGTTTTTCCACAAATGCCGTCATGATTTCCCGCGAGGCGGGTAATTTCAGCAGCTCCATAAACACGGTCATCTCCGCGTACATGCGCTCCGGCAGGGGTTCCGCCGGGCGGCGCAGTAACGCCTTGGTGTGGCGCAACGCGCTGCGGGACTTGGCTGCGAGTTTAGCCGCCGTCGCGCGTGCGGTGGGTAACAGTTGCGCGGGCTCGCACACCGCGCTGACCAGACCGATGTCGCGCGCGGTGTTTACGTCAAAAGGTTCCCCCAGCATGAGTAGCTCGGCCGCTTTATGATAGCCAGCCATTTGCGTTAACAAGAGTGAGGATGAGGCTTCCGGCACCAGTGCGAGATTGATGAAGGGTAAAATAAAGCGTGTGTCGGGGTGCGCATAAACAAAATCGCAGTGCAGCAACATGGTGGCGCCGACCCCAACGCTCATGCCCTCTACGGCGGCTACCAATGGTACATTAGTGGCCGCCAGGCTCAGCAAAAACTGATGCACAATTGAGTTTTCGTCGCCGGGCGGCTTGTCCAGAAAGTCCTGTAGATCGTTGCCGGCGGAAAAATTACCCCCCGATCCAGTAATTAGAATAACGCGCATGGCCGGATCAGTGTCCGCCTGTTTTATCAGGTCGGCCATACGCTGATACATTTCTTTTAGCAGAGCATTTTTCTTTGCAGGCCGGTTGATGGTGATCGTACAGATGCCTTCGTCTATCTCGGTTTTGATGTACGCGGTCACGGCGTTCTCCCGGTGGTTACGTTAATTATTGTGTGCTGCCGGAACTGGGATATGCGCAGCACTGCCCCGTTGCTCGACGGTTATACCGATCGGTTACTGTAAGGCATCGCGCAAAAACTGGAAAAGCTTTTTACTGGCGTTGCCCGGTTTGTTTGTCGTTTGCTGCTTCTGCGCCTGTCGAATCAGCTGTCGCAGATGTTGTCGGTCGATGGTTGGTGCCTGTTCGAGCACCGTTTCGAAGGCGTTGTCACCGTCCTCGATAAGCTGTTCGCGAAGCTGTTCAATGTGGTGAAAGCGCTGGCGGAAATAACGGTTTTTGTCGTCCAGCTCGGCCACGGCGGCGGCGATCTTTTCGTGCTCCTCGGTGCGCATCAGCTTGCCGATATACTGGAGTTGGCGGCGCTTTGCTTCCCGGTGTTTCAACGCTTTTGACAGCTCAAGGGCTTCGCGCATGGTGGTCGACAGTGGAATCTCACCCAGTTGCGCCGCGGTAAGATTGAGTAGCGCCTCGCCAGTTTTTTGCAGCGCCAGCATTTGCCGTTTGAGCTCGGACTTACTGGGGCGTTCGGGTTGATCGTCGTCGCCGACATCAAAATCAGACATAGACCAGGGTCGCCAGGCCGAGGAACGATAAAAACCCAACCACATCGGTCACCGTGGTGAGCACCACGCTGCCCGCCAGGGCGGGGTCGATTTTTACGGATTTGAGCAGTACGGGCAACAGGGCGCCAGCCACTGCAGCGGTTAACAAATTAATCAGCATCGCGGCAGCGATGATCAAACCAATTTTATAATCGTCGAACCAGTAGGAGGCCACAAAGCCGATCACCGTGGCCCACAGCATGCCATTAATCGCACCGGTAATAAATTCCTTACCCAATAGCCAGCGCAGGTTGTTGCGGCTGATCTGCCCCAGCGCCATACCGCGCACTACCACGGTGAGGGTCTGGCTGCCGGCGACGCCGCCCATGCTGGCGACAATCGGCATCAAGATAGCCAGTGCCACGACCTTTTCCAGAGCCCCCTCGAACATATTGATAACCGATGAGGCAATGATTGCGGTAAATAGATTGATGCCCAACCAGATAGCGCGGCGCGGCGCGGTGCGGCGCACCGAGGTAAACGTTTCTTCCTCGTCGCTGACGCCGGCCAGTCCTAACAGAGAGTGATCGGCGTCTTCGATGATCACGTCGACCACGTCGTCGATGGTGATACGGCCGAGTAACTTGCCCTGTTCGTTGACCACCGGGGCGGACACCCAGTTATGGCGTTCGAACAACTGCGCGACTCTGGAGTCGTCGAGGGTGGCCAGTACCGGCTCGGTATCAGTGATCATAATTTCGCGCACGGTCATGGCCGGACTGGACGTCAGAATTTTGCTCAGGGGTAGAATGCCGAGAAAGGTGTCGCGGCGGTTGACCACAAAAATACTGTCGGTGGTATCGGGTAATTCTTCGTGGCGACGCAGGTAGCGCAGTACTACATCGATGGACATGTCGGGGCGCACCGTAATGGTGTCGGTATTCATCAAGCCGCCAGCGGTATCTTCGGCATAGGTGAGCACCGATTCCACGCGCTGGCGATCCTGTTCATCCATCGCCTGCAGCACTTCCGGAATCACCCGATTGGGCAATTGCTGCAGAATGTCGGCGACATCATCCGGATCGAGGCCTTCGAACAGGGCCGCCACCTCGGCGCTGTCCATGGCGGTCAGAAATTCTTGCTGCAGGCCCTCGTTGAGTTCTCCGAGCACCTCGCCTTCCAGTTCCCGGTCAACCAGCTCCCACAGGATATGGCGCGTTTTCGGCGGCGCGGATTCGATATGGTGGGCGATGTCCGCCGGTTTCAGGTTGTTAAGAATATGGCGCAGGCGATTGACGCTGACCGGATCGAGAAACTGATCGATGCGGGCCAGCATGGAAAGTTGATCTGCTCTGTCAGTGCTAAGTTGCGTAGTCACATTTGTTCCAGGTCAGATAAGCGCAACACGAGCGCCAGAAGGTGGTACTAGTTTACTGATCGCGTGGGAAAAGTGACAGGGAATGCGCGTAATTACCAGCGATCTTATCGCTGGTTGGGTGATTTCGTCGTTGGCGATCGGCTGAATTGCAAAGTTGGCGTTAACCCGGCGCGATTTTACTGTGCCTCGCCAAAACGATTCTCGATCAGTTTGACAATGCTGTCATGAGCCCGGCGTTCGTCGCCGCCGTCAAATTCAAACGTCAGTACGGTCCCCTGGCTGGCCGCCAGCAGCATCAGCGACATGACGCTCTTGGCATCCACCAGCTTTTGCGGGTAGCCGATCTTGATGGTGCAGCCAAACTGATTGGCAGTTGAGGCGAGTTTGGCTGCGGCGCGGGCGTGCAGCCCCAGTTTATTAATTATTGTTATTTCGGTTTTTATCATGGGTGCTTGCTGCTCAATAATGCGCGTACGTGTTGTGTGCAACCGGGTGGTTCGCACCGCGGATTTACGCGGATACGGGCTCACCCAGCTCCCGGTGCTGGGTCTGTATATTGGGGAATTGATGGGCAAACTGCAACGCCAACTGGTTGCAGATGTATACCGAGCGGTGCTGTCCTCCGGTGCAACCGATGGCGATGGTCAGATAACTGCGGTTACTCGCCGCAAAGCTGCCGATCCAGCGGGACAGAAAGCCGTTCAGATCCGCGAGCATAGCGGCAACCTCCGTTTGCGACTCCATAAATGCAATCACCGGCTGGTCGTTGCCGGTATAAGCGCGCAGCTCGTTCTTCCAGTACGGGTTCGGCAGACAGCGCACATCAAATACGAAATCTGCATCGATGGGCACGCCGCGTTTGAAGGCGAATGACTGGAACAAAATTGCCATATCCTGGCTGGCGTGGGGGACGATCTGTTTTTTGATCAGATCCCGTAGCTGATGCAGGGTCATATTGCTGGTGTCAATATGGCGATTGGCGATGGCGGCAATCGGATCGAGGATTTCCCGTTCCAGGGCGATGGCCTTTTTGAGGTCGATACTGGCGGAACTGAGGGGATGGCGACGACGGGTTTCACTGAAGCGTCGGATCAACACCGGTGTGCGCGCGTCGAGAAAAATCACTTCGCAATCCACCCCTGAATTGGTCAGGGTATCCAGAATAACTGGAAACTGATCCAGATCCCCAAGCAGGTTGCGGGCGTCGATACCCACCGCAATTTTTAGTGCGGAGGGGTGCTGTGAGTTTCTGGTTTGTTCAAACAGGCCCGCCAGCAGGCTGGCGGGAAGATTGTCGATACAGGTAAAACCCACGTCCTCAAGGACGTTGAGCGCGGTACTTTTGCCGGACCCGGAGCGCCCGCTAATAACGACCAGTCGCAATTCCGGGGTGGTGGTCACGGATTATCCGTCTGTGTGGCGGTCGCGTAGAGGGCGGCGTCGCTGGTGCAGTCCCTTAGCTGCTGACGCACTGTCGGCTGTTGCATGAGCCTGGCAATACTCTGCAGTACCCGCAGATGCTCCTCGTTCTGTTCGCTGGGTACCACCAGGGCGAAAACCAGATCGACCGGCTGGTCGTCAATGGCGTCGTAATCCACCGGCTGTTCCAGTTTAAGTAACGCGCCGATCACGTCCGGGCAGCCCTCCAGGCGGCAGTGGGGTACGGCAACGCCATCGCCAATGCCGGTGCTACCCAGTTTCTCGCGGGCCAGAAACTCCTGGTAGACCTTGTCGGCATCAATGCACTCGGATTGTTGCGCTAAAAAACCGGAGAGAAACTCCAGCACCCTTTTTTTGCTGATTCCCGGTGCATCGCAGCAGGTGCGTTCCGGGGCGAGGAAATGTGCGATCTTCATAGGTCTTCTATCAACGGCCTCGCTGTTTTTCTTTGCGTTTGATGATTTGCCGATCGAGTTTGTCAGCAAGGCTGTCGATAGCGGCATAGAGATCCTCATTTTCGGCATTGGCAAAAACATCTGTGCCGCTGGCGTGGACGGTGGCTTCGGCTTTTTGAATCAGCTTGTCTACGGAAAGAATAACGTTGACGCTGGTAATGCGGTCGTTGTGGCGCTCCAGGCGGGACAGTTTGTTGGTAACGTAATCATGCAGGGCGTCGGTGATGTCGAGATGGTGTCCGCTGATAGTCAATTGCATTCAGAGCTCCTTGGTGTGGGGTTAACGGGATTCGGGGTGATATTTCACCGGGCAAAGCGCTTGCGCTCGCTGGAGGAAGCGATGCCAAGGCCCTCGCGATATTTGGCTACCGTGCGCCGCGCCACCTGTATACCCTTGTCCTGCAATAGCGCGGTTAGCACGTTGTCGCTCAGGGGTTTGCTGGGCGTTTCGTCGGCAATAATTCGCTTCAGCATGGCGCGGATGGCCGTGGAGGAACACTCTCCGCCGCTGGCGGTACTGACGTGACTGGAAAAAAAGTACTTTAGTTCGAACACGCCTTGAGGGGTATCAATATATTTTTTTGTGGTAACCCGGGAAATTGTCGACTCGTGCAGATCCAACTCGTTGGCAATATCCGCCAGCACCATTGGTTTCATGGCCTCCGCGCCTTGCTCCAGAAAGTCCCGTTGTCGTTCAACGATACGCAGGCTAACCCGCAGCAGGGTTTCGTTGCGGCTCTCCAGGCTGCGCAGAAACCAGCGTGCTTCCTGCAGATTATTGCGCAAAAATATATTGTCTGCGCCGTTGTCGGCGCGCTGTACCAGGTCGGCGTACTGCTGGTTAATACACAACCTCGGTGTAATGTCGCCGTTGAGGGAAACCAGCCAGCGGCCCTCGCGTTTTTCGACGCGCACGTCAGGCACAACGTATTCTACATTGGCGTCGGAAATCAGCTCGCCCGGATTGGGGCACAGGGTTTGAATCAGACGGATGGCCGCACACAGCACCTCCTCTGGCAACCCGGTTTTGCGGGTCAGGAGCGGGTAGTCGCGCTCCGCGACCAGAGGCAGAAAATGCGCGACAAGTAATTTGGCCTCTTCGAGGTGCGGCGTCTGCGGGGCGAACTGGTGCAGTTGAATCAGCAGGCATTCCCGCAGGTCGCTGGCCGCCACGCCTGGCGGGTCAAATTGTTGTACGCGATGGAGTACCGCGATCACCTCGTCGAAGTCGATGGCGTCCTGATCCATGCTATGCCACAGTTCTTCTGCGGACGATTCCATAAAGCCGTTATCGTCGAGGTTGTCAATAATGGTGGCGGCGATCAGGCGATCCGTTGCAGACAGGGTGGCGAGGTTGAGTTGCCACAGCAGATGGTCACGCAAAGATTCGGTTACCGTATGAAAGGTGTCAAAATCCCGCGACTCGGGGCCGACGGTCGCGGGGCTCGAGCTGGAAGACGGGTAAATGTCGTCCCAGTTGGCGTCGACCGCCAGTTGCTCCGGAATCTCCTTGTTCCACTCTTCATGCAGCGACCCAGATTCCAGAATGCCGCCCCCCTCTTTGTCGCCGTCAGGGTTCTTTTGTTCGTCTTTGTCCCGTTGTTGCTCCTGTTGGTGTTCGATTTCGTCCACCATTTCCAGCAAGGGGTTGGAATACAGCGCCTGCTGGATTTCCTGCTGCAAATCCAGGGATGACAACTGCAACAATTTGATAGCCTGTTGCAGCTGGGGGGTCATGGTCAATTGCTGACCGATCCTGAGTTGCAGACCCTGTTTCATGGCAATTTTGATTTCATGGCTGACCAAATTCTCAGGCGCTCAATGAGCGCTCGTTTTTTAATGCCGGGTTAAGTGTAGTCCGGCGAAGTGGAGGACGCAATAAATCCTAGCAAGTTACGTGCCCACTTGAGCGGTCAGCGTGTCAATTTACAGCGTAAAGTGTTCTCCCAGATACACCCGTCGCACCGTCGGGTCGGTCAAAATGGCCTTTGGCTCGCCATCGGCGATGACGGTTCCGTCGTCCACAATGTAGGCCCGTTGACAGATGTCCAGGGTGTCGCGCACGTTGTGGTCGGTGATCAAAATACCAATGCCTTTGCCCCGCAGATGGCGAATGATTTCCTTGATGTCATTGACCGAGATGGGGTCTACCCCGGCAAACGGCTCGTCCAGCAGCATAAATGCAGGCTCCATGGCCAGTGCCCGAGCGATCTCTACCCGACGGCGCTCACCCCCGGACAAGCTCATGCCCAGGTTGTCGCGAATGTGGGTGATGTGGAATTCCTGTAACAGGCTTTCGAGTTTTTCCATGCGCGCTGCCTGACTGAGCGTCTTGCGAGTTTCGAGAATCGCCAAAATATTGTCGGCGACGCTCAGTTTGCGAAATACCGAAGGTTCCTGGGGCAGGTAGCCAATTCCGCGACGGGCTCTGCCATGCATAGGCAGGTCGGTGATGTCCTCGTCATCGATGATAATACGCCCGTCATTTTGCTTAATTAGACCGACGATCATGTAAAAACAGGTGGTCTTGCCCGCACCGTTGGGTCCCAGCAGGCCGACGATTTCCCCGCTGGCAACAGTCAGAGAAACGTTGTTCACCACGCCCCGATTTTTGTAGCTTTTTGCCAGGTTTTGGGCCTGTAATACGGCCATTATTCCGCCCCTTCAGTTTTTTGCGGTGGAATGACCATCTGAATGCGTCGGTTGCCGGTAGTGCCGCCGGTCGCTTCCACCAGTTCCGCCTGCAGATCGTAGTTGATACGTTCTCCTTTCAATGTTGAGCCTTCCTGCTCGAGGCTGGCAGCGCCGAGCAGGGTAATGGCGTCTTTGCTAAGGTGGTATTCAATGGTGTTGGCCCGCGCCGTGACCAGTTTGGCATTGGGCCGGGGTTGCTGCTGATAGTGCGCCGGTTTGCCAGTGCAGACTATCTTGGTCACTTTGTTGCCTACCGCATTGACCGAGACCTTGTCCGCCCTGATGCGAATCGTACCCTGAGTGATCACGACACTGCCTTGATAAACGGTCACGCCAGTTTTGTCGTTGTGCTGGGCGCGATCGGATTCAATCAAAATGGGTTTTTGCCGATCCGACGGCAATGCCGAGGCCAGCTGCGGCCAACCCCAGATAAACACCAACAGCATAATCAGGAAACGGTTATAACCCATGGCGTGTGCTTCTCACCCGTGACAGAAGTTGATAGGTATGGCTCTCAAAGTCGGCTCTCAAACCCACCGCAGTGGTGCGGTTATTGGGTGCGAGCAGGGTGACTGGCCGATCGGTTTGGGCCTGATTTTGTTGTGGAAAAAAAATAAGTTGGGACGTTTTCAGCTCGTTTTTACCCGACCCTACGGCTTGCCACGCATACACGTCGCCGCTGAGAACCAATTTTTCGCCGCTGTCAAAAATTTGACTGCTATTGGCCTCTAAACGCCATGGCTGTGCGCCACTCTCGTGCTGGTAAGCGAGTAATCGGGGATTATCCATTTCAAACAGGTCCTTGTCCTGGTAATAACGGCCTGCGTCGGCAGTCAGGTGGTAAGCCTCGCGACCGCTGTCGCCAAACTGGCGGGTGATTGTCTCGACCATAAAGCTGTCCGCGGGGGGTAAGGCTTGTGTCGTTTGCGATTTTTTCTTTAAAAACACGTCCGGCTGGGAGTCCCAGAACACCAGAAAAGCACCGACCCCCATCAGCAGTAGCACAATCGCGAAAATATTTTTCATTTTATAGATAGTCCGCGACGGTGGACGCCAGTTTGTTTTGTGCCTGGAGAATAAATTCGGCCGCTTCGCGTACCGCGCCGCAGCCACCGGCGCGGGTCGCTTGCCAGAGCGCATGTTCCGCGACCATCGGGTGCGCGTCGGCAACGGTCATGCCCAGTCCGACCGCGCGAATAGCCCTGAGGTCCTGCAGGTCGTCCCCCATATAGGCGACCTGTTCCAGGGGGTGGGGGTGATCGATGAGTAGTTCCTGCAGGGCGGCAAGCTTGTCATCGCGACCCTGGATGACGATCTCTATACCTAATTCCTGTGCGCGGCGCGCCAAAAGTTGCGAGCGGCGACCGGTAATGATGGCCACCTGTATAGCGTTGCGTTGCAGTAGTTTGATGCCAAGGCCGTCGCGTATGTTAAATGCCTTCAGTTCGCCACCGTTCTCGCTGTAATACAGACGACCATCGGAGAGCACACCGTCCACATCCAGCACCACCAGGCGTATGGCCTGTGCCGCTTGCAGTGCTCTGTCTACCGCGCCCATAACTCAGGCGACTCCAGCGCGCAGTATGTCGTGCATATGCAGGACACCGAGGGGATGTTTATCCTGGACAACCACCACTGCAGAGATCTTGTTGTCTTCCATAATACGCAGTGCTTCCGCGGCCAGCATATTGGCGCGCACAGTTTTGCAGTTGCGGGTCATCACGTCACCCACTACGACGGTGTTGATGTCCCGATTCTGGTCGATAACACGGCGTAAATCGCCGTCGGTAAATATGCCCAGCAGGGTGTCGTCGGCAGCTACCACAGTGGTCATGCCAAAACCTTTTCCGGTCATTTCTAACAGCGCCTCGCGCAGCGGAGTCTGCGTGCTGACCCGCGGTATTTCGCGACCGCCGTGCATCACGTCTTCAACTTTCAGTAACAAGTTTCTGCCCAACGCGCCGCCGGGGTGTGAAAACGCGAAGTCCTGGGCGGTGAAGCCGCGCGCCTCAAGCAATGCGATCGCCAGTGCGTCCCCCATGACCAAGGATGCGGTGGTGCTGGTGGTGGGTGCCAATCCGAGGGGACAGGCTTCGCTGGCGACACTGACGTCGAGATTGGCTTCTGCGGCTTTGGCCAGTGTCGACAGGGGGTCTCCGGTCATACTGATCAGGGGTATGCCAAGGCGTTTGATCAGGGGCAGCAGAGTGATAATTTCAAGGGTTGTGCCGGAGTTGGAAATGGCAATAACCACATCGCTAGCGGTAATCATGCCGAGATCGCCGTGACTCGCTTCGCCGGGGTGGACAAAGAAGGCGGGCGATCCGGTACTGGCCAGCGTGGCAGCAATCTTGTTGGCGATGTGCCCGGATTTCCCCATGCCGGTAACGATAGTGCGGCCACGGCACTGCAATATCAGCTCGCAGGCGCGCGTAAAACTGGCCGCAATGCGACTCTCCAGTAGTTGTATCGCCTCCGCTTCCATGCGCACGGTGCGCTTGGCGGGAGTAATAAAGTCGCAGTTGCTCATCTTGTGTCCGGCAGCAAATTGGCGCTAAGTATAACGACGACTGGAGTGCAGGTCAGCCGGGCGCGAACAGAATCAGATAATAAAGACCGTACAGGGCCAGCAATGATCCACCAAATCCGCGGGACAGCCGCCGCGGCGCAGCCGATGGCAGGCTCTGGTTTCTATGCGTAACCGCAACGGCCAGTACCATCAACAGGGTCAATCCGGCCATGGCCAGATAGTCCCGGTTAAATGTTGCAGTTTCCAGATAAATGGGGGCCACGACGCCAGCTGCGGGCATGACCGCCAGCAAATTGAACAAGTTGGAGCCAAAAATATTGCCGATAGCGATGGCGTGGTGCCCGCGTCGCGCACTGACCATTGATGCGGCGAGTTCTGGCAGGCTGGTGCCCACCGCAACCACGGTCAAGCCTATGACCAGTTGACTGACGCCCGCTCGGGTCGCAATCACCTTCGCTCCCCAGACCAACGCTTCGGCACCCACCAGCATGATAATCAGCCCTGCGCCAAACCACTTCACCGCTATGGGCATGGCCATAGCCGGTATTTCCTCTTCCAGCTCAGTTTTTTCCAGGACAGGGGTAAGGCGCTTGAAAAACAACGTAGCCCAGATCAGCGCGGCGAGCGCTGCCAGCATCAGCAGGCTTTCAAGGCGATCGAGCAGTCCATCGTAGAGGCAGATACCCGCGCCAGCAGTCACCAGCAGTAACACAGGCCCTTCTGTGGTCAGCAAATGCCGGGGCGTGGTCATCGGTGTAAACAGTATGGTGAAGCCCAGCACCAGGGCCACATTGGCGATATTGGATCCCAATGCGTTGCCGACGGCAATTTGTCCTGCGTCGTGTAGTGCGGCACTAATCGATACAGTAATCTCGGGTGCCGACGTGCCGATGGAAACCACCGTCAGGCCGATAACGATGGGCGCCACACCCAGGTTGTGTGCCGCCGCCGCGCTACCCGCTATAAATCGGTCTGCTCCCCAGATCAGGCAGGCGAGTCCCATAACCAGAGCCACTATGGCAGGTGCCAGCTCTAACATTTGGTATGGCTTTTACGACGGGTTTTCATGGTGGGATATTTCGCAATAAACTCCGTCAATGGTATAGTGCGCAGCTGCCGACGTCAGCAGTTTTATAGCTGCCGGGAACGGCACTGAAGTACTCGGTCGAGGTCCAAGCTTCGCTGCCGCCTGGTCGAGATTTTACATGGTGACGACAGGATACATTCAACAAAAATCGTGAGTCGACGGGTCGATTCACGCTGGGAGCCAGAAATACAATGATGTCGCATATGCAAAAATGGGCGGTAACTGCGTTGTTGGTGTTGTGCGGGTCTGCCGTAGTGCAGGGCGTGGTCGCTGCCGAAGCCATAGAGGCGAAACTAACGCCGGCCGATCCCTATATGATTGTGGACTGCGTGACCCGCGAGGTATTGGGTCATATTGACGCTTACCGTGCCAAATACAGCGGTGCGGCGGTGGAAGAGCACATCGATGAATTTTTTGCGGTGATGGACAATACACTGGTGAAGGTTATCGACTTCGACTGGATTGCGCTAAACGTCATGGGGCAGTACCGCAAGACTGCTACTGCGGAGCAGCGTCGCCAGTTTGCAGAGGCGTTTCATCGCGGTCTGGTGGAAACCTATGGTCGCGGGCTGCTGAGTTACAGCAACGAAAAAATTGAACTGGTGCCAGCCACAGAGCCTGTGGGCGACAAGCGCAAAGTTTCGGTTGTACAGAAAATTCATGGCCGCGACGCTATTCATCCCCTCGAATACACCATGGGGCTGGGAAAAGACGGCCAGTGGAAAATTATCAATGTCATTATCAACGGCATAAATTTGGGCAAAACTTTTCGCAACCAGTTTGCCCAGGCCGTACAAAAAAATAGCGGTGATATCAATCAGGTGATTGTCGGCTGGGTGCCGGAGCCGGTTTGAAGGTGACGCGGCGGGTGATGAGGTAACTATGCAAGCGCCCGATATTAAAAACTTGCTGAGCGGCAACTTTCCTGGGTGCGAGGTGGTGGTCAGTGCCGCTGGCAATCATGTGGATATTACTGTTATCGGGGATATTTTTGACGGCTTGCGCCCGGTACAGCGACAGCAGCGAGTGTACGCGGTACTGAGGGAAGCTATCTCTTCCGGCATAATTCATGCGGTGAATATGAAAACCTTTACGCCCGCGGAGTGGCAAGCCAGTCAAACCAGTTAGCCGCGATCCAATTAGTCACACGTTAAGTTCGCTGCTGATGTGCGGCGCGACAACGACGGTCTTTAAGGTATTTCCATGGATAAACTGCTAATTTCAGGCGGGGTGCCGCTGCGCGGCGAAATTCGTATCTCCGGCGCCAAAAATTCCGCCCTGCCGATTCTGGCGGCAACGTTACTGGCGGACGGTCCGGTGACGATATCGAATATTCCTCATTTGCACGACATTACCACCATGATCGAGTTGCTCGGCTGCATGGGTGTCAGCGTTGTGTTGAATGAAAAAATGCAGATCGAGGTGGATGCCAGCACTATTCATACCTGCGTGGCACCCTACGAGCTGGTTAAAACCATGCGCGCGTCTATTCTGGTACTGGGGCCGTTGCTGGCGCGCTTCGGCGAAGCCACGGTATCTTTCCCTGGCGGTTGCGCCATCGGTAGCCGCCCGGTAGATCAGCATTTGCGCGGTCTGGAAATGATGGGTGCCGAAATAGATGTGGAGGAGGGTTATATCAAGGCGCGGGTAAAAAAACGGCTGGAGGGAAAACATATCTGTATGGATATGGTGACGGTCGGGGGCACCGAAAATTTGATGATGGCGGCGACTCTGGCGCGGGGTATGACGATTATCGAAAATGCGGCGCGCGAACCAGAAGTGGTCGATCTCGCCAATTGCCTCAACGCGTTTGGTGCCAATGTGCAGGGTGCGGGCACCGATACCATTGTGATCACTGGCGTGGAAAAACTGTTCAGTGGCAGTTATCGGATTATGCCGGATCGCATTGAAGCTGGTACTTACCTCGCAGCGTGCGCGGCGACCCGAGGTCATATCAAATTGAAAGATACGAATCCCCATACTCTAGAGGCAGTGTTGCTGAAGCTTCAGGAGACTGGTGCAGAGATAACAACGGGGGAAAACTGGATCGAAATGGATATGCACGGCCGTCGGCCGCAATCCATCAATTTGCGCACTGCACCGTATCCTGCATTTCCCACCGATATGCAGGCGCAACTGACGGCCGTTAATGCGGTGGCCGATGGTGTTGGTATGATCACGGAAACGATTTTCGAAAATCGACTGATTCAGACCCATGAGCTTAATCGCATGGGCGCCAAAATCAGAATAGAAGGCAATACCGCTATCGTGACCGGGGTGGAAAAGCTAAAGGGCGCTCCGGTGATGGCCTCCGATCTGCGCGCCTCTGCCAGTCTGGTCATAGCGGGTCTGGTCGCCGACGGTAAAACCGAAGTGGATCGTATCTATCACATCGACCGCGGCTATGAATGTATCGAGGAAAAGTTACAGCAACTAGGTGCGAATATACGCCGTATTCCGGGTTGAAAAAATATGAGCGAGTTAACTATCGCCCTGACCAAGGGACGCATTTTAAAACAGGCGCTGCCACTGCTGGCGGCGATCGGCATCGTCCCGGACGAGGATATCGATACCAGTCGTAAGTTACTGTTTGGCACCAGTCGCGACAATATTCGGCTGCTGGTGTTGCGCGGCTCGGATGTGCCGGTGTACGTGCAATTTGGCGCAGCGGATATTGGGGTATCCGGACTGGATACGTTACTGGAACACGGCGGTGACGGCTTCTATGAACCTCTCGATCTGGGTATTGCACGCTGTCGTCTGATGACCGCGGCCAGAGTGGGTGCGCAGCCGGTATCGGGACGCATGCGGGTCGCAACCAAGTACGTGAACGTGGCGCGCCGCTATTACGCTGAGCAGGGTCGCCAGGCGGACATTATCAAGCTCTACGGCGCCATGGAACTGGCCCCGTTAGTGGCATTGGCGGATGAGATTGTCGATATTGTCGACACGGGTAACACGTTGCGAGCCAACGGACTCGAACCCCGCGACATTATTGCCGAGATCAGTTCCCGCGTGATCGTCAATAAAAGCGCTATGAAGCTTAAACACGACGCCATACAACCGCTGCTAAAAGATCTAAAGCTGGCGGTCGCCAAAAGTGAGGGCGAGCGGTGACCACAGGTTTAACGATTTCTCGACTCAATGCAGCCCACGGAAAATTTGATCGGGATCTCGACCGATTGTTGGGCCAGGCGAGTGACGTCGACCCGACCGTAACCGCGGTGGTGGCGGAGATTATCGCCACTGTGCGCCGCGACGGTGACGCGGCGTTGCTCGAGTACACCCGCCAGTTTGACCGGCGCGATGTGCAGCAGGCCCAACAGCTGGAGGTGACTGCACAGGCGATTACCGCTGCGGTGCAAAAGGTCGCGCCGCAACAATTGCAGGCACTGGAATCGGCTGCGCAGCGCATTCGCGACTTTCACCAGCACCAGTACCAGCAGTCCTGGCAGTACATCGAAGACGATGGCACGGTACTGGGTCAGCATATCACCGCTCTCGAACGCGTCGGCATCTACGTACCGGGGGGGCAGGCCAGTTATCCGTCGTCGGTGTTGATGAATGCGATTCCAGCGCAAATCGCCCAGGTGGACGAAATAGTGATGGTGGTACCTGCACCGGAGGGCAAGCTGAATCCTATGGTTCTGGCGGCGGCGCATATAGCGGGGGTTGATCGCGTATTTACCATTGGTGGTGCCCAGGCGATTGCGGCTCTGGCCTACGGTACGCAATCCGTTCCGCGGGTGGACAAAATCGTCGGCCCCGGAAATGTTTACGTGGCTGCGGCAAAGCGCGCGGTATTTGGTCAGGTCGGATTGGATATGGTAGCCGGCCCCTCCGAAATTCTGGTGATTTGCGACGGTGAGACACCGGCGGACTGGATTGCCATGGATCTGTTCGCGCAGGCGGAACACGACGCCAACGCCCAGGCCATATTGATCAGTCCGAGTGCCGAGTTTCTCGATGAAGTGCAGCGACGCATAGCGGTGCTGTTACCACAGATGGAGCGTGCATCCGTGATTAAGGCGTCGCTGCAAGGGCGCGGTATATTTATTCAGGTGCCCGACCTGGATACGGCGGTGGCGGTTGCTAATCGTATCGCCCCCGAGCATCTTGAGTTGTCCGTGGCAAATGCCCAGGATTGGGTGGGAAAAATACGCCACGCGGGAGCTGTATTTCTAGGGCGGCACACCGCTGAGGCGGTGGGGGACTACTGCGCGGGGCCAAATCATGTGCTGCCAACGTCGGCTACGGCGCGCTTTTCTTCGCCGCTGGGCGTCTACGATTTTCAAAAGCGCACGTCCCTGATTATGTGCTCGCCGCGGGGGGCGCGAACCCTCGGACGTACGGCGGCAGTGCTGGCGCGAGGGGAATCCCTTGCCGCTCACGCGCTATCCGCGGAATGCCGCATGGCGGAGCCTGGTGCCGAACGCGAGTCGGAATAGACCCCGTGACGAGGGATATGCGATGAAAAATAAATACTGGAGTCGCCTGGTCGCAGAGCTGGAACCCTATGTGCCCGGCGAACAACCGCGCATGGCGGGGCTGGTGAAACTCAATACCAATGAGAATCCCTACGGCCCTTCTCCTCAGGTGCTGGCCGCGATTCGCGGGGCGACGGGTGATGATTTACGTTTGTACCCGCCGCCCGACGCGCCACAACTGAAAACGGCGATTGCGCAATATTACGGCGTCGCAGACGACCAGATATTTGCGGGCAACGGTTCCGACGAAGTGCTGGCGCACGTATTTTGCGCCCTGTTCCAGCACGCGCAAGCCGTCCTGTTCCCGGATATTACTTACAGTTTTTACCCGGTGTACTGCGGGCTCTATGGTATTGATTACCGGGAAATACCCCTGGAGCAGGACTTCAGTATTTCTTTCGCCAGCTACCCGCGGCGCAACGGCGGAATAATTTTCGCCAATCCCAATGCGCCGACCGGGTGTCTGGTGCCCCTGAGCGATATTGAAACACTGCTGCAAAACAATCCCGACTCGGTGGTGGTGGTGGATGAGGCCTATATCGATTTTGGTGGCGCCAGTGCAATAACTCTGGTCGGCAGCTACCCTAATTTACTGGTCGTGCAAACCCTGTCCAAATCGCGCTCGTTGGCCGGGTTGCGCCTGGGGTTTGCGGTCGGCCACCGGGATTTGATCGAGGCCCTGGAGCGGGTTAAAAACAGCTTTAATTCCTACCCCCTCGATCGCCTCGCCATCGCGGGGGGCGTGGCCGCCATGGCGGATCGGGACTATTTTGAAACTACCCGCCAGCGGGTGATCGCGAGTCGGGAAACATTGCGCGCGCAACTGGTACAACTCGGGTTTTCGGTATTGCCGTCGGCGGCTAATTTTTTGTTCGCTACGCATCCCAACCACACTGGCGAGGAACTGGCGGCGGGTTTGCGGGAGCACGGCGTTATTGTGCGGCACTTCAGGCAGTCGCGCATCGCCCAGTATGTACGCATCAGCATCGGTACGGACGCGCAAAATACACAGTTGATCGCGGCGCTCGCGGCCCTGCTTGATGAATCCGGGCGTTAATTCGCGGGTTTGTCGGCGTAGTCAGCAGGGGTCGGGAGACGTTATTCCAGAATTGCGTCGTGGCGATTAGTCTGGCGACACGTTGTCGGGGGGACTAGTTAATGGGTGGGCGTGTCCCGGCGGTAGCGTTGATGGTGAGTGGTTGGCCGCCGCGTACCACCTGAAGTCGGATCGGGTCGCCCGGCTTGAGCCCGGCGATAATATTCAGGCCCTGCGACCCATCTGCGATACGCAGGTCGTTAATATGGGTTACCACATCGCCCCCCTGCAGGCCGGCGGCGCGGGCCGGGCCATTTGCGTGGACATCGGTAATGATAATTCCGGCGGGAGGGTCCAGTCCGAGGCGGGTTGCCAGCTCCGGACCCAGTTGCTGAGCCTGGACTCCCAGCCAGCCACGAATCACGCGACCATATTCAACAATATCATCCAGCACCTTGATCGCAGTGTCGGCGGGAATGGCAAAACCAATACCCACCGACGAGGTCTCGTTGAGTATTGCCGCGTTGATGCCCAGCAAATTACCGTAGGCGTCGATTAATGCGCCGCCCGAATTTCCGGGATTAATGGCGGCGTCAGTTTGAATAAAATTGTCAAAGGTATTGAGGTGCAGGCTATTGCGACCGGTTGCGCTGACAATGCCCTGTGAGACGGATTGGCCTACCCCGAACGGATTGCCAATCGCCAGTACCACGTCACCTACTTCTGCCTGTGCGGGGTTGCCGAGGGAGATCGGGCGCAGATTGCCAAGCTCGATTTTAAGCACCGCAAGGTCGGTGTCCTTATCCAGCCCGACGACCGCGGCCTGGGTTTCGCGACCGTCGTACATCAACACAATGATTTCATCGGCCTCCTCCACCACGTGGTGGTTGGTGAGAATAAAACCGTCTTTGGTGATGATGACGCCAGAGCCCAGGGAAGACTGCATGCGCTGCTGGCGTTGTGGGTTGTCCTGATTAAACAAGCGCCGAAAATAGGGATCGTCCAGCAGGGGATGACGGCGTGTGGTCAGTCGCTTGCGGGTATAGATATTGACTACCGAAGGCGCGGCCTTGCGCACCGCCTGCGCGTAAGAGGTGGTCTGCCCCCAGGGATGTCTGGTGCCTGGCGCGAGGTTGTCCAGGGTCGACGCAATACGTTGATTGCCGGGATTTAGTAGTTGCGGGAACAGTACGAGCAACATCGCTGCGGCAATCAATCCGACGGCAACAGGCCAGCCCAGAAATTTTAGCAGGCGTCTGGTCACTTCCCGTATATCCACGCTTCCCCCAAGTTTGCTGCCACCAAAATTATGAATTAGATTTTTCGCAATTATCGCATAATCAATGCAAATGTACGCGGCGGTGGCGCACTAACGCCGGGGTGCTACGGCGAAAAGTCTGGGGACTATGCCAAAAAATTCTTACTGCTGGACTGTTTTTTACTGTCCTCTATTGCTACTGTGGGCACCGTTTTTACGCACAGGATGTTGTTATGGCTAATCTGGTAGCGCCTCACGGCGGCGATGCATTAAAACCTCTGTTACTTGACGGCGAAGCCCGCGCAGCAGCGCTAAGTCGAGCGCAAGCGCTGCCGGCCATCGAGATGGCCTCCCGCGAAGTGGGCGATCTGATCATGCTCGGCATCGGCGGTTTTACACCCCTCGACGGTTTTATGGGCGAGGCCGACTGGCACTCCGTGTGCGACAACATGTCGCTGGCCAACGGATTATTCTGGCCAATTCCCATCACCTTGTCGGTTTCTCAGGCGCAGGCAGAAACCATTGCCGAGGGTAGCGAGGTCGCGTTGCTGGATGGTGAAACCGGGGAGATTATGGGGATTTTGACGGTAGCGGAGAAGTATCGAATCGACAAAGCCCACGAATGTATGCAGGTGTTTAGAACAATCGACACGGCGCACCCCGGTGTGGCGATGGTCATGAGTCAGGGTGAGGTGAATCTGGGTGGCGCTGTGCAAGTATTGTCGGAGGGGGAATTTCCGCGTAAATACGCCGACATTTATATGACCCCTGCACAAACCCGCACACTGTTCGAGGAAAAAGGCTGGTCCACAGTGGCCGCATTTCAGACCCGTAATCCCATGCACCGTTCCCACGAGTACCTGGCCAAGATCGCGATTGAAATCTGCGATGGGGTGATGGTTCACTCGCTGCTGGGAAAACTCAAACCCGGAGATATTCCCGCCGACGTACGCCAGCAGGCGATTGGTGTTTTGTTGGACAAATATTTTGTCAAAAATACCGTGGTGCAGTCTGGCTACCCCCTTGATATGCGCTACGCCGGCCCGCGCGAAGCGCTTTTGCACGCACTGTTTCGCCAGAACTACGGGTGTTCCCACTTGATTGTCGGGCGCGATCACGCGGGAGTTGGCGATTATTACGGGCCGTTCGATGCCCACCATATTTTTGATGAAATCCCGCCCGATGCGCTGCAGACGCAACCGTTAAAAATCGACTGGACCTTCTGGTGTAATCAGTGCGCCAGTATGGCGTCGATGCGCACCTGTCCCCACACGGCCGAGGATCGGGTGCTGGTATCCGGCACCAAACTGCGTCAGGCGTTGTCGGCAGGCGAAGCCGTAGAGGACAATTTTTCACGGCCAGAAGTACTCAATGTGTTGCAGGCCTATTACCGGGACGTCGATGCCTGAGGTGACGCCGACCTGACATTCGGTTGGCGAGCTACTTTAAAACGGTTGTCTGTAGGCTTCGGGAAAGATGCCTGCGGGATGCTCCGAGGCAAATACGAAACGTATAACGAGCATGTTTAGAGCTCAATCGGTGGCGTGACAGCGCAGCGGGAAGAGCGCTTTCTCGGGGGCTGACTCAGCCGACCCGAAAAGTGGGATCCGATTCGGAATCGTCGTCCAAGTTATCGTCGTTGTCCAGATCGGCGCGCGCATCGTATTTGCTGGAAGTGGTTTTCACGGCGCGCAGCGGAATTCTATCTTCCGGATCGTCGTTATCATCCCGTAGCCCGTAATCCTCGCGCAAAACGCCGCTGGTCGGCGCGTAATCTTTGGGTGCCGCCGTGCTCGACGGCAGGTTGTGGCGGGTTTTCGGCAGCAGGCGTCCACTTCCCGCGTCGAGTAATTTGCGACTGACATCCGGATTCGCCAGATTCATGGCACTCATTGCGAGGTGTTCGTGTACGCTGCGATAGCTCTCGGTAAGATTGCCGATTAATTCAGAGGTTTTGACAAAATGTGTGGTTACCTCCTGCTGGTAGGCTTTGAATTCGGCCTCTGTGGCGCGCAGAGATGCTTCCAGTTCGCGCCGCTTCTTGCCGGTCGGTGAAGCGGACTGGGCGAGGAGGTACCCGGCGCAGGCGCCAACGACCAGGCAAATCAGGCCAACCCAAAATAAGGTGGTGGTCATGGTAATGGCTCCTAGTGCTGCTCAACTCAGCGGGAATTCTAGCGGTAAACCGTGCAGCCGTCGAATCGGATTTGCGCTGCTGGCCCAGCCTGTTCTAATAGCGGGCGCTGGTCGCGGCGGCGTGACCGGGGCACACTTGCGCAGTTGCGATTTCGGTAAACGACTGGAGGGAGGTTGGTTTGGCCAAAGTCAGTAAACAATTGCTTGCGGGCCCCGCGGGGGCGCTGGAGTTGATGCTGGATGAGCCCCCCGCGGCACAGGGTGCCAACAAGTTTTGCGCGGTGATATGCCATCCACACCCTTTGTATGGCGGCACTATGGAGAACAAAGTGGTTGCCACTCTGGCCCGTACTTACCGCGACCTGGGCATACCGGCGGTACGGTTCAATTTTCGCGGTGTGGGCGCAAGTGCAGGCAAACACGATGCCGGCCGTGGAGAAGTCGATGATCTGCTGTCGGTAGCAAACTGGGCGGTGCAGCACTATGGCGCCGATCGCCTCCTGGTCGCGGGTTTTTCGTTTGGCGCGGTGGTAGCTGCCGCGGGGGCCGATAAACTACCGTTACACCATTTAATTTTGGTGGCGCCGCCAGCGGATCGCTATGGGATGGATGCGACAAACTCTTTCCCGTGTCCGGTGTGTGTGCTGGTAGCGGAACAGGACGAAGTCGTGGATGCGGCGGCGGTGCGCCGTTGGGCGACGCAGTTATCTCCCCCGGCCACGCTGCTGTCTTTTCCTGAGGCCAGTCATTTCTTCCATGGCGAACTGGTTAATTTGCGCCAGCGGGTGCGCACCGAGTTGTGCACCGCGCTAGCGCTGGTTGCAACCGAATAGGTGTGCCGGTAGAGTGTGCCGCGACCTTGATTCCGCCACACTTTCAGTTCGCGACGAACCCCATGCCTCTTAACCCACAACAACGTTATCAACTGGACCTGCAGCGCGAAGGCTTTGTGGCCGATGTTGCGCAGGAACAGGCGGTGGCGAAGTTGCAGGCTCTGTTTGAACAACTTTTAGCAGCGCGCCAGAGCAAAACCAGTTTACTGAGTCGACTATTTCGTCCGGGGGTGAGCGTCCCGGTACGGGGGCTGTACTTTTGGGGTGGCGTGGGCCGCGGTAAAACCTACCTGATGGACAATTTTTACGAAAGTTTGCCGTTCCAGTCGAAAATGCGTGTGCATTTTCATCGGTTTATGCGCCGTGTGCATCGCGATTTGACGCTGTGCCGGGGCACTAAAAACCCGCTCGAAAAAGTGGCGGCCGGTATCGCAGACGATGCAACGGTGCTGTGCTTTGACGAATTTTTTGTATCCGATATTACCGATGCAATGATTCTGGCCACATTGATGGAGCAGCTGTTCAAGCGGGGCGTCACCTTTGTCGCCACTTCCAATATTGAGCCGCAGAATCTCTATGCAAACGGGCTGCAACGCCAGCGCTTTATGCCGGCTATCGAGTTGATCCAGCGGCATTGCGAAGTAGTGAATGTGGATGGCGGGGTAGACTATCGGTTGCGCACCCTGCAACGAGCGCCGCTATTTCACTGTCCTCTGGACGGCGCCGCAGAGCGGGCGTTGACTGATTTGTTTGAAGAGTTGGTGCCGAGCGTGGAGGAAATTCGCAAAGGGGTATTGCTGGAGGTGGAGGGTCGGGATATTCCCAGTCGTTTTGTGGGGGAGGATGTAGCCTGGTTCGATTTTATGGCGCTGTGCGATGGGCCGCGCAGTCAGAATGACTATATCGAGCTGGCGCGGGAATTCCACGCCATAGTGGTCAGTGGTGTCAGTGCCATGGATGTGCGTAGCGATGACCGGGCGCGCCGCTTCATCAATATGATCGACGAGTTCTACGATCGCAATGTCAAGCTGGCACTGTCCTCCCAGGTGCCCGTGGAGCAACTCTACGCCGGGGGCAATCTGAGTGCTGAGTTTGCGCGCACCACCAGCCGGCTACTGGAGATGCAGTCCCGGGACTATCTCGCCCGACCCCATCGCCCGGAATAACTACCCGGGTACCCGGGTAGTTATTCCGAGTCGGTGTCCATACGGTCAGGCTGCCACGCAATGCGCCGGGCTGGGTGGCCCGTCACTGTGATTTCCCACAACAACTACTGCCTTGCCCCTTGATATACGTAGCTCTCATCGGTAGAATTCGCGCTCTTTTCTGGAAGCCCCCAGATACCAGGCAGGTTACGATGAAAACTTATAGCGCCAAGCCCAGCACTATTACACACGAATGGTATGTAGTGGATGCCGCTGAACAGACTCTGGGTCGACTGGCCAGCAGCATTGCGACCCGATTGCGTGGCAAGCACAAACCCGAATATACCCCGCATATGGATACCGGCGACTACGTCGTTGTGGTCAATGCGGAAAAAATTCGCGTGACCGGCAATAAGGCCAAGGACAAATCCTATTACCACCATACCGGCCACCCCGGTGGTATCAAGTCGATCACTTTCGAGAAATTGATCGATAAAGCACCAGAACGCGTCCTTGAGACCGCCGTGAAGGGCATGTTGCCACGCGGTCCCCTGGGTAGAGAGATGTACAAAAAACTGAAGGTGTACGCCGGTGAAGTTCACCCGCACACTGCCCAGCAACCGAAAGAATTGAAGTTTTAATGGATCGTTGATCATGGCAACTACTCAGTATTACGGCACCGGCCGACGCAAAACTTCCTCGGCCCGCGTATTTGTTAGTAAAGGCACAGGCGATATCACAGTAAACAACCGCACGCTGGATCAGTACTTTGGCCGGGAGGTGGCGCGAATGATCGTGCGTCAGCCGCTCGAGCTGGTCGAGGTAACAGGCCAGTTTGACGTCAAGATAACGGTCGCCGGCGGTGGCAGTTTCGGTCAGGCGGGCGCTATTCGCCACGGCCTGTCGCGGGCCCTGTTGCAGTACGACGAAGGCTTGCGAAGCACGTTGCGCAAAGCGGGATTTCTGACACGGGACGCGCGGGAAGTGGAACGGAAGAAAGTGGGTCTGCATAAAGCGCGCAAACGCCCGCAGTACTCGAAGCGCTAATACAGCTTCAGGATTCGCGACGCCCGGCTATTAGCTGGGCGTTTTTATTTTAAAAAACAGTACGTTGTAGGTGTTTGCTGGATCGTTTGCTTGTAAAGACACGCCATTTTCATTACTATTACGCACCTTTTTTTGCGCATTTAATCGCTGATAAATGTCATTGATAGTCACTTCTCAGCCAGTCTTAAACCATTTTTGCTGTTGTAAGGGAGAGCTCCTATGAGCAATGACGGTGTCAATCAGGGGCGTCGCCGCTTTCTGACCGGTGCCACCTGTGTGGTGGGCGCCGCTGGGGTAGTCGGGGCTGCGGTCCCATTTGTGGGGTCCTGGGTACCCAGCGCCAAAGCGCGGGCCGCCGGGGCGCCGGTAAAAATCAGCATCGCCAAAATTGAGCCGGGTCAAATGGCCACCTTTGAGTGGCGTGGCCAGCCGGTGTACGTGGTGCGCCGCACTCCAGAAGCGCTGGAGACTCTCGCGACCGGTGCCGATCGTCTACGGGATCCGGCTTCCGAAAAATCTGTTCAGCCTGGCTACGTCGACCCGAACAATCGTGCCATCAAGCCTGAATTTCTGGTGCTGGTAGGTTTGTGTACCCATCTTGGGTGCGCGCCGAAGTATCGTCCCGATGTGGGCGCAGCGGATTTACGCAGTACTGACCAAGAGTGGCTGGGTGGATTTTTCTGTCCGTGCCACGGTTCGAAATTTGACCTCGCGGGAAGGGTTTATCAGGGAGTCCCCGCGCCGACTAATTTGTCGGTGCCCCCTTATTCCTTTGAAAGCGATAACGTTATTGTCGTTGGCATTGACCAGGAGGCTGCCGCATGAAGTGGTTAACTGCGTTGTGGACCTGGATAGATCAGCGGCTGCCAGTGCAGCGGGCGTGGGACACCCATATGGGCAAGTATTACGCCCCCAAGAATTTTAACTTCTGGTACTTTTTCGGCGTGCTGTCCCTCCTGGTTCTGGTGAATCAGTTATTGACCGGTATCTGGCTGACTATGAGCTACGTGCCTACTGCTGAGGGCGCGTTCGCTTCTGTTGAATACATTATGCGCGATGTGGAATACGGCTGGCTGCTGCGCTATATGCACTCGACTGGTGCGTCGGCGTTCTTTCTGGTGGTCTACCTGCATATGTTTCGCGGCTTACTGTACGGCTCTTACAAGGCGCCCCGGGAACTGGTGTGGCTGTTTGGGATGGCCATTTATCTGGCGCTGATGGCCGAGGCCTTTCTCGGCTATGTGTTGCCCTGGGGACAGATGTCCTACTGGGGCGCGCAGGTCATTATTTCCCTGTTCGGTGCCATTCCCTATATCGGCGATGCCGTGGTGGAGTGGGTGCGCGGGGACTACCTGATTTCCGGCATTACTCTGAATCGTTTCTTCGCACTGCACGTAGTGGCGGTACCCATCGTGTTGCTGGGTTTGGTGGTGTTACACCTGCTGGCTCTGCACCAGGTGGGCTCGAATAATCCGGATGGCGTTGAAATTAAAAAGCATAAGGACGCCAATGGAGTGCCCCTCGACGGTATTCCCTTTCACCCCTACTACACCGTGCACGACCTGGTGCCGATCGTGGTGTTCCTGTTCGTGTTCTGCTTTATTATTTTCTTTATGCCGGAGATGGGCGGTTATTTTATCGAACACGCCAACTTCGAAATCGCCAATCCCCTGAAAACCCCCGAGCATATCGCCCCGGTATGGTATTTCACACCGTACTATTCAATGTTGCGCGCGGTGCCCGACAAGTTTTTTGGGTTTCTGACCATGGCCGCTGCCATCGCAATATTATTTGTATTGCCCTGGCTCGACCGCAGCAAGGTTAAATCCATACGCTACAAGGGCAACTTCAGCCGCGTTGCCATTGTGGTGTTTGCGGCGTCGTTTATTATTCTCGGCGTGCTGGGGGTCAAGGCACCGACTGACGATCGCACCTTCCTGGCACAAATTTGTACGGTGCTGTACTTTGCCTACTTCCTGGCCATGCCGATCTGGACCAGTCTGGAGTCTACTCGACCAGAACCCGAACGCATCACCATGGATGGCGGCATGGGCTTCTGGCGCTCCCTCGCGGTGCTCGGCATTGTGATTGCGCTGACGGTTATTCCGCTGAAAGCCGTGGGTGCCGAAACGGAGTTTGATTGTGGCGCGATGGCCTGCGATAGCTTCGAAAATCCGGCCCTTGCGCAGTTACACCAGGGTCGACAGCTCGATAAATACGAGCTCGCGGCGCTGAACAACGCGTCGCGGCAGCGGGGCGCGCAGGTATTTGTCAATTACTGCATGGGTTGCCACTCCGCAAAGTACTCCCGCTGGGAGCGGGTGGCGGATGACCTGCGTATCCCCAGTGGTCTGATGCTCGAAAACCTGGTGTTTTCCGGACAGAAAATTGGCGAGCTGATGACCATTGCCATGCCGGAACGTGCCGCCAAGGACTGGTTTGGCGCCGCGCCGCCGGATTTAACACTGGTGACCCGTGCCCGTTCACCCGAATGGGTATACACCTATTTACGCAATTTCTATGCTGATCCCAGTCGTCCCGTCGGCGTGAACAACAAGGTATTCAAGGATGTGGGCATGCCCCACGCGCTGCTGGATTTACAGGGTTTGCAACGCTGTGCGCCGGGTCCGATGCTGGCCGCCAACGGCGGTATCAAAGTCGATCCACTAACCAGCAAACCGTTACTGGACGATCCCTGTGGCAGCTACGAGCTGACGGTGGAGGGGCAGTTGTCACCTGCGGAGTTCGACCAGAGGGTTTACGACCTGGTCAATTTTCTCGACTACATGGCCAATCCCGTCGCGGAGGAAAGTCGCTCCATGGCGATTGGTGTGTTGTTGTTTCTTGCATTCTTGCTGATTTGGGTGTGGCTGTTGAATCGGGAGTACTGGAAGGATATCCATTGATTATTCAATCCGGGCTGATGCTGGCCCCTGGTAATGCGTGACTAACCGAGGTGAACTCCATGGGAGTTGTAACCAGACGCTCTTCGATGACATTTTTTTCCGATCCATCCTGTCAGTACTGTCACAGGGTACGTATCGTGCTTGCCGAAAAAGGTATCGCGGTCGATATCGAAACCATCAATCCATCCGCTGTGCCGGAGGAATTACTGGAACTCAATCCCTATGGGACAGCGCCGACGTTGGCGGATCGCGATTTGTCGTTGTACGAGTCGAAGGTCATGATGGAGTACCTGGATGAGCGTTTTCCGCACCCGCCTCTATTGCCGGTGTATCCGGTTGCGCGGGCGCTGAGTCGCCAGTACATGCACCGCATTGAAAAAGACTGGTGTGAACGGCTCGATTTGATTACCCATAAACCTGAAACGAAGGGCGCGATTAAGGCGCGCAAAGAATTGCAGGACGAGTTGCTCAGCACCGCCCCTATATTTGCCGATAAGCCTTTTTTTATGCACGAGGAATTCACGCTGGTGGACTGTTGTCTCGCGCCGCTGCTGTGGCGCCTGGAGTCGGTGGGTATCAAAATTCCCACCAGCAAACAGTCTAAACCGTTGCTGAGCTATATGAAGAGGGTGTTCGAGCGACCGGCTTTTCGCGCCAGCTTGACGGAAGCCGAGCGAGATATGCGTCGCTGAGCTGGCGGCTGAGCGCCTGTCGCGCAGCACATTAACGGTGAACCTTGCATGGCCATGACTCCGAATCGGCCGTACCTAATCAGGGCTTTTTACGACTGGATTGTCGATAACGACTGTACGCCTCACCTGGTGGTCGATGCCTTTGCCCCGGGGGTGGAAGTGCCGGAGAACTATGTCACCGATGGGCAGATTGTGTTGAATTTGGCGCCCCGTTCGGTCAGACATTTCGAAATGAACAACGAAGAAATTGTATTTAGCACCCGTTTTGGTGGCTTGCCCACGGATATTCGCGTGCCGATTCCCGCAGTGCTGGCTATTTACGCGCGGGAAAATGGTCAGGGCATGGTTTTTCAGACGGGTGGGCAGGAGCCGCCAGACGGGCCGGACCAGCCGATTGGGCCGGGTCCCGGCAAGGCACCGGGTAAAGAGTCGGGTAAAGGAACGCCGAGTGGCGCTGAAAGAAAGTTGCGCATCGTCAAATAGTTAAGCAGAAACCGCTGCAATTCCGCCGGGGGCGTTTGCAGTGCAGTTTACGTGAGTAATAAATGCGCCGCTGTTGCGGCTGGTCCGCGGCTGGTCCAGTTCTGCATCATGGGCATTTGATCGAATGTGTGAACAAAACCAGTCACGTCGGGGATAAAGAGGAAACCAATGAATGATCCAGTAGTAATAGTGGGTATGGCACGTACGCCGATGGGCGGCATGATGGGTGAGTTGTCCGGGGTAGCCGTCCCTGAACTTGGGGCCACGGCGATCGCCGCGGCGTTGGCGCGGGCAAATATTGCCGCCGCGGATGTTGGCGAAGTGCTCATGGGTTGCGTGCTCCCTGCTGGAGTCGGCCAGTCACCCGCCCGGCAGGCGTCACTGGGCGCGGGGCTACCGGTTGGGACCGGTACGACCACGGTGAATAAAATGTGTGGTTCGGGCATGAAAACCGTGATGATGGCCTGCGATACGCTGGCTGCCGGGCAAACCGATATTGTTGTCGCCGGTGGCATGGAAAGTATGAGTAACGCCCCGTATTTATTGTCGAAGGCCCGGGGCGGTTACCGCCTTGGTCATGGCGAGGTTCTCGATCATATGTTTACAGATGGTCTGCAGGACGCATACAGCGGCGGACTGATGGGCAGTTTTGCAGAACAGTGTGCCGACAAATATACGTTTACCCGCGAACAGCAGGACGCCTACGCCATTGAGTCTCTGCGGCGCGCGAATGCGGCGATAGTAGACGGTAAGTTTAAAACTGAAATAGCCCCCGTCACGGTCAAGAACCGGGGCGGCGAAACCGTGGTGGATACCGATGAACAACCAGGCAACGCCCGACCGGACAAAATTCCCAATTTAAAACCGGCGTTTAAAAAAGATGGCACCGTGACGGCTGCCAACGCCAGTTCGATTTCCGATGGGGCCGCGGCGCTGGTATTAATGCGTCACAGCGAAGCGACCAAACGGGGTTTGCAGCCCCTGGCGACGGTTTGTGGATATACCCAGTTCGCCCGCGAGCCGGAGTGGTTTACCACCGCGCCGGTGGGCGCCCTGCAATTACTGTTCGAGAAAACGGGTTGGTCCGTGGCGGATGTGGATCTTTTTGAGATCAATGAAGCATTTGCGGTGGTGCCGCTGGCGGCCATGCACGAACTCGATTTACCCCACGCCAAAGTCAACGTGCATGGCGGTGCCTGTGCGCTGGGTCATCCGTTGGGCGCCAGCGGTGCGCGAATTATCGTAACATTGTTGGCGGCCCTGCAAACCTATGGCAAAAAGAAAGGCGTCGCCAGCTTGTGTATTGGCGGCGGTGAGGCAACGGCAATTGCGTTAGAGTTGTGTTAAAACGATGTCCGGCGTACTTATAAAAAACCCCGGCCAGGCCGGGGTTTTTTATAGGCGCATTCAGAGATTTTTAGCGATTGTAACGTATACCTAGAGATACACATTCAGACTCTTGTTCATAAAAATATTCTGGTCGAGAATAATTTTACGTTTTGCGAGTTTTAATACTCCCTGCACACGGCGGAGGATGTCCTCGCGATGGCCAACCATGGTGTGTTCCTCGTCCTCGTTCATATTGCGGTGCACCGTCACCAGGGAATAGACCCGAAATTCCTCGGGGTTTTCCGTGAGTTCCACTTCGATATTGGTCAC
>JBFIKF010000011.1:0-32891 GCA_041600415.1 Porticoccaceae bacterium
GCGCACGATCTCAATCTTGCAAATACCACAGCCACCGCCCCGGCAACCCACCGGAATGCCCTTGCGGCCCAGCTGCTCCATACCCTTGAGCACCGTGCTCTCAGCCCCGCAGCTGTAGCTCTCACCGCTGTCGAGGAGCGTAACCTTATACTGTCCGCTCACTCCAGTTCAACCTCGCAAATAATGTTTCAGCGCCCTTGGCAATAGCCTGTCGGGGGGGCCGTATTTAGCAATTAGTCAATAGTACCGGCTCCGCCCGCAAAGTTGAAGAGGAGAGCGGTATTTTGTTGGGGTGAAAGGCGGCTTGTGTGGAAGTTGAATCCTGCCTGACTGGTCCGCAACGGGGTGAACTCGTTGGGGAGCGGCTATACGCTCGCACAATCGATGTGGGGGTGGCAATCATGCAACAGGGCTGGTAAAACTAACCGAGAATACCGCCCCCGGAGGCCATGCTGGCTGCCATTTTTATTGCTGCCAACATGCTTTGATGCTGCGCAACCCCGGTGCCAGCGATATCAAAAGCAGTGCCGTGGGGGACGTTGAGCATCACATAGGGAAGACCCAGGTAAACAGTGCAGGCACCGGCAAAACTGCTGGTTTTAACCGCTATCTGTCCCTGATCGTGGTACATGGACACCACTGCGTCGTATTGCCCTTCAAGGGTCATGCGAAATATCGAGTCGGGGGAAACAGGCCCGCTGACATCAATACCCTGCCGTTGCGCCTGCTCCACTGCTGGGGACAGCTGCTCCCGATCCTGGGCGAACATGGCGTGGGGATTAATTCCCGCAACCGCAATCCGTGGGCGCGGTAAACCCCACTGGACCAAATTGTCGTGCAATAGCTCTACCACCTTGCGCACCGCGTCAGGGGTCACCAACCCAATGGCTTCCGTCAACGGAAGATGTTCCGTCAAGGGCACTACCCGCAACCGCCCGCTAATGCGCAACATAAAGGTACCCGCCGGTTGCAGATCGTCAATATTGGAGATGCGCCCAGTCAACTTGATCGACTCACTGTGCAATGGCCCCATCACCAGGCCCTGAATACGCCCTGTGGAACCCAGGGAAGTACCCAGTTCTACCCAGTTCAGCACAGCCTCTCCCGCCGCCAACGACGCCACGCCAAAGGGACACGAGGACACCTCAAAACCCCCCGGATCGAGTACGGCAATGGTGTCGCGATTGGCCGTCGCCTCGTCAGGGTCAGCGACGGGTTGTAACGCCAGCCGCGCGCCGCACACTGCGGCGGCACGTTTGATAACGCCCATATCCCCGATCAGCAGCGGTCTGCACAGGCCCGCCAATTCGCCGCTCGCCAGGGCTTTGACACAGACCTCGGGACCAATACCTGCCGGATCGCCAATCATGATCGCAATCAGCGGCAATGTTGCAGTGACGGACTCAGTCAACTACGGGATCTCCTCGCGGGGGTGTGGACCGGGATTGGCACTCGACCAAACTTATAGTAACAGCGACGCTGACAGCCTAAATAATAAACGTCAAATTCCCCATCGGGGTATCGTTGTTCAGTAAAAAAACGTGCTTCTCGCGCAGACGCAGTGCGCCATCAACCCGCGTCAACTGGTGCCGCATGCGTCCGCTCCACAGGGTTTGCGTGTTGTGACGTATTTCCGTGGCGATAAAACGGGAACTGACCCAACCGCCAACCGCAGCGTCATAATCTTCAAGAACGATATTGGCGACCACCCGTGTCAGGCGCGACCGGGGCCGCTGGGCGTAGGCGTGTCGAGTGCCGAGACGAAAAATTCGGTCCTCCAACTGCGGACGCTGATCATAGATCAGCGAAATTTTGCGCTGCGGATCGAGATCGTCCGCATTACAGGGCACCCAGTACAGCAACTCTTCGGTCCACAGGGCCAACCACTCTTCATACCGGTTGGCATCGGCCAGCGCCGCCTCGTGAAACAGAAACAACTCCACTTCCCGCAGCGCTTGCCAATGTAGTTGCGCCGGGTTGTCGACCGGACTATTCATAAGCCTACCTTCTCGTAATTCAGGCAGATTGAGTCATCAGTTTTAACCAATGCCTTAAAATTCCGCGCTGGGGCACTTCGTCGCTCATCCGACCCACCACACTGCCATCGGCGTCGATGCGCTCCCGCGTCATGCCCCGCGATATATCCAGCCACGGATTCACTTCCGCGAGCATGCCCCGTTGCACGCGTTCGAAAATTTCCGAGTCATCCGGCGCACCGGCGCCGGAGGGGCCGTAAAAAGATTCGTGCTGGCGCAAGCGCTCCGCATTGATTTCGTCACTGACGCCGCCGAGTCGCACCGCAATCATGGTGACCTGGGTGTGATCTACCGCGAGCGGGTTGATAATTCGAATCTGGTTATGAATCAACTGTAAATTGGGGAACAAACCCAGATGCGGGTCGCCACTAATGGCCAGTAACATCCGCGCCCGTTCCTCGCCGTAGGCTGCGTGCATGGCCGCAATATACTCTGCGCCACCGGGGATTTTTTGCAAAAACGCGCTGTGCTGATCGTACTGTTTAAGACGGTGTTCGCGAAAATCCAGCATCGCGTGTCCGTGACCGAAGTCCCGCGTGTAGGTGGGAGCGTCGTCGGTAAATGGATTGCTGCGATGGGTCGCACCAATGCCCGCGTCCGGATTGCGGTGCATGGTTTCCAGTACCGAGGCGTGCAGATAGACCGGGTGATAACCATCCATGCCCACCAGCTTCCAGTTGCCGCGATACTCGATTTTGTGGGCACCGCCGTCGGCGTGCAGTTCACCGGTTGGCGAGGCGTCGACCATCACATCAATCACGGACGTGGTGGCGCCCAGAAACGTGGCCAGGGATTCTCCACCAGCCGCCAGGCTGGCGAAAATGAAGCCCCGATAGGTGTCGACCCGGGGGACCTCCGCCAGCCCCATACTGTTGCGATCCATACGCTCGTCGTAGGCCCCATCGCCGGTCAGTTCCAGCAACGCGCCATCGGTATCGTATACCCAGCCGTGATACCAGCAGCGAAAAAATTTGGTATTGCCGGACTCCGCTTCACACACCTGGGCGCCGCGGTGGCGACAGCGGTTGACCAGCACCCGCACCACCCGATCCTTGCCCCGCACCAGGACTACCGAGGTACGACCAATAGTGCGCGTCTGGTAATCGCCAACCTTGGGCACCTCGCTATCGTGACCGACAAACACCCAGGACCGGGCATAAATTCGCTCCAGTTCAAGATTAAAAATATCGGGATCGGTATAGACTCGCGAATGCACACGGCCATCGCCCACCAACTCGGCAATGGCAGCGTTATTCCATGACCCCGACGTTTGAATGAGTGGTTGATTCACGTCGTATACCTTTAGTTAATCTGGATAGCTCTGCTGCGTTACTAAATCTCGCGCCAGGTGGATGGCAACTATGCACAACCCGTGGCGGGTCAATTCTCCGGTTTAAACGGGTCCACAATTGGCTTAATTTCTTCCAGGCGCCCCATTTTCTCCATCGCCTCCGGTATTTGTGCAAGGCTATAGGTGGCGCCAAACATGCGCTCAAAATCAAAATCTTCTTTGTGCCGCGCCAGAAAATCCAGCGCCTCGCGGTAGTACTGAATACCCGCCGAGCGAATACCGGCCACCAGCACCTGCTTGCCGATAAATGCCATACCTGGAATTGCCATGGGTTTAGGGTCGCCCGCACCGATTACCGCAATACGCCCGCCGGGCCGCACCACATTGAACGCCTCTTCCTGGGCAAAGTGGGAACCGGAACATTCCAGCACCACATCCGCACCCCGGCCATTAGTTAACTCTTGCACCAGGGCCAGACGTTGCCCATTGTCGGTGGTTTCGATATTGGCAATCTGTTCGGCGCCAAAAGCCGTGGCGACAGCGAGGCGATTGTCGGGCGCGCCGAAATTGATCACCGTTTTCGCCCCCATGGCGCGACTGACCGCAACCCCGTAGAGGCCGACCGGGCCGCTCCCCTGTACCACCACCGTATCCGACGGGCGAATGCCTCCGATGCGGTCGGTGGCGTGCATGATGGTGCGCAGGGCACAGCTGGCCGACGAAGCCCAGTGACTCGGCACGTTGTCCGGCACCCGCACCACGTGGCAGTTGGGCAGAATATAGTTGTACTGGGAGAAGCCGCCGATAATGTGGGGATGCACCCTGGAATCCGCATAACCGTAGGGCGTAAAATTCGTGCACAGGGTCGGTTGCAGGGCGACCGCACAGTAATAACAACGGCCACAATACGCATAGGCCCAGATCAGTCGATCCCCTTTGGCAATCGGCGTTCCAGCCACATCCACTGCGCGGCCCTTGCCCAGCTCCTGAATAATCCCCACCATTTCATGGCCGAGAATACAGGGCGTTTTGGAAAACGGCGCCAGTACGCCCTGGGTGATGTGGTGATCGGTGCCGCAAATCGTGGCGCGATCAATCTTCACGATTATGCCGCCGTCCTCGACCGCCGGGATATCAAATTCCCGTACTTCAGGCGCCTGATGATAATCCGGCAGCACCAGCGCACGACAAGTTTTTGCAAGGTGTGCGGCGGTTGTCACAAGCCTATCTCCACGTGTTTTCGCCCTTCGGCGCCAAAGTAATGCACCGCCTTCATCTGACAGAACGATGCCAGCTCCTCAATATTTTCCTCCGTGCCGACGCCGGAATTTTTGGCGCCTGCAAAACCGAACCCGGGAAAATGCTTGGCGCTTCCGTTAATCCACACGGTGCCTGTTTTGAAATGCCGCGCCATGTCCATGGCACGATCGATGTCCTGCGTCCACACACTGGCGGTTAAACCGTACTCCACCGCGTTAACACTCTCCAGCATGGCATCTTCATCATCCCACGGAATCAGCGCCAGCACCGGACCAAACACTTCCTCGTGAAACAGGGTGTGTTCCGCTGTCACATCGTAAAACACGGTAGGTGGCACAAAAAAACCTTTATCCAACGGCGGCGTCATCACCCGCTCGCCCCCGGTCAACAGAGGCACGCCCTCGTCCTTCGACAACTGAATATAACGTAGCGTTTTTTCAAACTGCTGCCGGGAGGACAGCGCCCCCATCTGGGTATCCGCGCGCAGCGGATCGCCGACGGTAATGGCCTCGCAGCCCGCTTTAATCGCCTTCTTGGCCTGTTCGTAGATACTGCGATGAATAAACACCCGCGTCGTCGAGCCGCAGCTCTGGCCCGCGGTTTGATAAAAATTCATACCGTGGATCGCCGACTGAAAGGCCTGTTCGGTATTGGCGTCGGGGTAGATCACCATCGGGTTTTTACCCCCCAGTTCAAAGGTGAAATCCTTCAGATGGCCGTGTTTGGCCGCGATCTGGTAAAACGCCAGTGCCGCGTTTTTGCCGCCGGTGAGGGTAATGCGCTTGATATCGGGATGACCGACGATCGCCTCGCCGACCGGAACACCACCGGTGAGAATCTGAATCAGGCCGGGCGGAATATGTGGAGCGAGAATCTCTCCCATGCGCAGGGTGCTGAGACTGGTGTGTTCAGAGGGCTTAATGATCAGGGAGTTGCCCATTAACAGGGGGGCGGCGATGCGCAACGCACTGAACATCATTGGGTGATTGAACGCGCAAAACCGCGCCACCACGCCGTAGGGTTGCGGCAGTGTGAAATGGATGTTATCTCCGGTCCAGCGATCCCCGCCCTTGCCCAGCACCTGGGGCGCCAACCCCGTCTGGTAGCGCATCAGGGCAATCGCAAATTTTGCGTCCGTCAGCATCACGTGGCGCGGGCTACCACTATCCAGCACATCCAGCTCGGCCAGCTCCTCGCCATGTTGTTCCAGCACCCCGATTAGCTCGGATACTTTCGCAATACGGCCAAAAAGCGGTACTTTTTCCCACGCCTGTTGCGCCGCCAGCGCACCGCGCACCGCGTCGTCCACCACTGCGGCACATTCGGGAATCGTACCCAGCACCGTACCGGTAGCCGGGTTGATCGCGTCGAAACGTGTGGTCACTACCGGAAACTGATTATTGATAAGGGGATTGAAATCAAAGGTCATAGTGCTACCCGTCGCCGCAGCGAAACCCTGCGTTATTAAAACCTGTGTTGTTATTGTCCGTCGACTACCCGATCCGTGCCGGAGGGATCAGTGCCCCCCCGGCGTCGCATGGATTGCCGGCAAGCGCCTCCCTCGGCAACACCACGGGCCTAGGCGGCCCGGGAATACAGATTAAATCCAGTCAGTTCGCTATTTAACAACTGCTGGTGAATCGTCTCGAGCTGATCGTCCGTGAGGGGGTACAAAAATTGTTCGTTGCGCTGCAACACTTCCTGAAAACGGTGCTCGCGCAGCTGTCGATACAATTCTTCGAGATCCACTCCCATGGCCTCATCGTACTCCGCGCACAATGCGGCCAGTTCCTCCGGACCATGCTCCAGTTCGTCGATGGCGATACCCTTTTGCAATTTCGCCACCTGCACCAGAAAGTCATCATTGGGCGGCACCTGGCTCATACACCAGTGCCAGCCCCCCGCCCCGCCTTCCATGGTGGCACCAAACACTTTGGCCACCCAGGGATGCTGGGTTTTAACATAGGGCGCCGCGCAGGCCATGTACTTGTGGTGCTCCGGCCAGCGGTCCGCAAACGCCACCATGGCGTCGTCCATGGCGAGCTTGCCGTTGTCCACCTTGGTCACCAGATAACGATAAATATCGGGAACCGGGATTTCGGTGTCCTCGCCAATGGTGCGATTAAGCAGGTTGAAATACGCCTGGTAATGAACCACTTCCTCCCTGACGGTTTCGATATAGGCATCCATGGCGCGGCCGTCGGTGCCATTGCGAATCGCTTCTCTGGCATTGTCGGTATGCAGCATCACCGCGCCAAACTCCTTGGCCATCTGCAGGCACAGCCAGTTCATATCCCGCTCAGGGGTGCGGTTTGCCACGTAGGCATCCACCACCTGCTTGACGGCTTCGGCCCCCTGATCGAGGATATTGGTAACCTGTTGGTGTATCTGTTGCGCTTGACTTGTCATGACTTTCATCCTCCCGTACCTAATTAGTAGGCTCTACCCGTGATTTGTTGGTCGCCACAGTTATAGGACAAGGTGGCTATGGGTGCCAAATTTATTTGAGCGCCGGATAGTGACATAAAACTTAATACCATGACAACAGGACGATGTCGGGCATCGTTGCAACATCATGGGACGCCGCGCAAGCACCGCTATTGACCACCTTGGGGCATAACGTTAACGTGCGATGCTGCACGGGGGTGACTCGATAATGAAAAAACGGCTAATCATCGCCATAACTGGTGCGACCGGTTCCATGTACGGTATTCGCCTGCTGGAAGTGCTGCGCACGATGGATGATGTAGAGACCCATCTTATTCTTTCCGCGGCCGGGGCGCTGACAGCGTTCAGCGAAACCGGCATTGAGCGCGAGCAAATTCTCAAACTCGCGGATGTGGTACACAGCTCCAAAGATATTGGCGCCAGTATTGCCAGCGGCTCTTATCTGACCCACGGCATGGTCATCGCCCCGTGCTCTATGAAAACCCTCGGCGCCATCGCCAACGGCATCAATGACAACCTGGTGTCGCGCGCCGCAGATGTAATTCTCAAGGAGCGCAGGCGACTCATATTGCTGACTCGCGAAACACCGTTGAACCTGGTGCACCTGCGCAACATGACAACCATAACGGAAATGGGCGGCATTATTGCCCCGCCTGTGCCGTCGTACTATACTCGCCCGGAGACTATTGACGATATTATCAACCAGACCGTGGGCCGCACTCTGGACCTGCTCGGCGTTGCACAGGACGGTCTGGTAAAACGCTGGGAAGGTATCAAGGAAACGGTCAGGCCGGATTAGCTGGGCCGGGTGGCTGTAAACCGCACTGCGGCGGATACGACACATATCGACAGGTCTTTCGACTGTCTATAAGAAAGAAGGCGGAAAGAATAATTGCCCTCCGCAACAATTAACCTACCATATGCAAAGGATGCGTTCCTATGTTAACGCGACGCGCTTTTCTAAAAACCACGGTGGCGGCTTCGGCGATCGCCGGCAGCACCGGTCTGGCGGCACTACAGAGTAAGCGACTCGAGTCGCACGACATACCAACTCTGGTGTTCGCGGATGAAAACAACCTGCAGGCCACCCTTTTTGCCAATACCTGGAACGGCTCCGCACCGCTGCCCTCCGCCACCGCCCGGGACGTTGCCGGGCAAATGGGCGAAATCGACAATTTTTGCCGCACCCATCCTGATGGTATCGTCTTTGGACTGACCCGGGATTCGGATTTTTTTGTACTCGAACACACTGCCGCGCAACGGGGATTTAGCCTGCACTACCGCGCTACCCACGATTTTCGCGGGATTGCGCTGGTGCATGAGATTGACGCTCCCCACCCCGTAGCACTGCCACTGAGTACCAGCCTGCAACAGGCGCGCGCAGCCTGGCCCCAGATGCTCGCCAGCGCATTGCCATTGATTGCCCAGGCGGAGGGTGCGTTAACGCGCACCCAAACAGCGGTGGCCGCGACGTACAGCGGGGCAGATTCCGGTTATCTGGTGTCCTGGATGTTAAAAGCAACTAATGCGCATGCGCAAACTCCCGCGAGAACCAGCGTGAGTTAGACGGGCAGACTTAGACAGCACCCGAGATAATTGCGACCCAGAATCACCACCAAACACACCACAAAAAAAGCGGCCCACGATAGAGACATCAATACTATGGATAAGCCTTTGCCACAGGGCATCAGCCCCGCCACCTTCGCCTCGGCCATCGCGGAATTACAAGCGGTAGTCGGTGCCGAGTACGTGTTCACTGACGATCGCGCCCACCTGCGCAGTTACCGGGACGCCTACTCTACACTGGATGACAGCAATTTCGCTCCGTCTGCCGCTGTCGCGCCAAAAACCGTCGAGGAAGTTCAGGGCGTGCTGGCGGTGGCGCGCACCCACCAGCTACCAGTGTGGACCATTTCCACCGGCAAAAACTTCGCCTATGGCGGCCCTGCACCCCGCAAGCCGGGATATGTGGTACTCGACCTGAAACGTATGAACCGGATTATCGAGGTCAACGAAAAACACGGTTACGCGGTGGTTGAGCCGGGCGTCAGCTACCAGGATCTGTACAACTATTTGCAGGAAAAAGGCATCAAACTGTGGATTGACTGTGCGGCCCCTGCCTGGGGCGGCATCGTCGGCAACACCTCGGACCACGGCGCAGGATACACCCCTTACGGAGACCACTTGCTGATGCAATGTGGCATGGAGGTCGTGCTTGCCGACGGCACGGTGGTGGAAACCGGTATGGGCGGCGTGCCCAACAGCAAAACCAGCAGTCTGTACAAATACGGCATCGGTCCCTGGGTAGACGGGCTCTTTACCCAGTCGAATTTCGGCGTGATTACCAAAATGGGTATCTGGTTGATGCACGAACCGCCGGGCTATATGCCATTTATGGTGACCCTGCCGCGGGAAGAAGACCTGGAACTCATCACCGATCTGGTGTTGCCACTGAAGCTGAATATGGTGATCGCCAATGGCGCCCTGACCGCGGATCTGTTGTGGGAATCCGCGATGTCAGTGACCAAGCGCCAGTACTACACCGGCAAGGGGCCGGTGCCGGACAGTATTCGCAAAAAAATTGCGACGGATTTAAAGCTCGGCATGTGGAATTTTTATGCCGCGCTGTACGGCCCGCAACCGATTATGGATAACAACTGGAAAATAGTTGAGGCTACCCTGCGCCAGATTCCCGGTGCAAAAATTTACTTCGACGCCGACCGCAAAGGCGATCCGGGCTGGGATTACCGCGCCAAACTGATGCGTGGCATTCCCAACATGACCGAGTTCAGCCTGCTCAACTGGGTCGGAGGCGGCGGGCATATTAACTTCTCACCCATTTCCGCGGCCGACGGCAAGGATTCGATGAAGCAGTTTCATATGATTCGCGACCGCGCCCACGAGTACGATTTTGACTATATCGGCGAGTTTCTGATCGGCTGGCGCGACCAACACCACATTTTTATGCTGATGTTCGATCGCCTGAGCGACGACGAAAAGAAACGCGCCCACGAACTGTTCGGCGTATTAATCGACGACGCCGCCAAACTGGGCTACGGCGAGTACCGCACTCACCTTTCGTTTATGGATCAAATCGCAGACACCTATAATTACAACGACCGCGCCCTGTGGCGTATGCATGAAACCCTAAAGGACGCCCTCGACCCGGACGGTATTCTGTCGCCGGGCAAAATGGGTATCTGGCCGGAGAGAATGCGGGGTCAACAATCATGAAAAATACCCTCGTTACTGTGTTGGTGCCCGTGGTATTGGTGTTGGCGTTAAGCGCCTGTGATCCGGGCCAGCAGGAGCCCGCGGCTGTCGCGCCGGATTCAGGCACGGCCGAAAAAACCGTCGATCTGAAGCGCGGCGAAGCAACATACGAACTGTACTGTAGCGGCTGCCATAATCCCGGCGAGGGGCACGCGGGCACCATGAAACTGAAATTGCTGAAGGGTGAAGAAAATTCGGTGATTCTCGCGCGGCCCGACCTCAGCGCCGATTATATTCGCTACGTGGTGCGCGACGGACTCATGGAGATGGCGCCGTTTCGACCCACCGATATCAACGACCAGGATCTGGACAGTTTGATCGCATACATTCAATCTGAATCTTCCACCACCAACTCCGCGCCCAGCGAATCAAGCCCGTCGGCGTCGGCTGCGAATTGAGCACCACCAGGAACCCGATTATGAGTAAAACCCACGACCTCTGGATTAACGGTAAACATACCAAACCTGCGAGCGGCAAGTATTTCGACGTGCTGAACCCCCTCGACGACGCCCTGTACTGCAAGGCGGCGGAGGCCGGCGAGGCCGACATTAACGCGGCAGTGGAAGCGGCTCATGCCTGTTTTCAAAACTATGGCCAGGGCCTGGCCAAAGACCGGGAGGCATTATTATGCAAGGCCGCCGATCTACTGGAACGGGATCGCAACGAATTTATCGACATTCTGATTGACGAAATCGGCTCGCCGATGAACAAGGCGCAATTCGAGGTGCAGTACAGCATTGGTCACCTGCGAGCCGCCGCCGGGGCTGCGCGACGCGTCACCGGACAGACCATCCCCTCCGACGTGCCCGGCCGCATCAGCATGAGCGTGCGCAAACCCCTCGGCGTGGTGGCGGCAATTACCCCATTTAACGTGCCGTTAATTAAGGCCGCGAAACTGGTGGCGTCGCCGCTGGCCACTGGCAATACGGTCGTGCTGCTATCCTCCGAGGAAGCGCCGTCACTGTCCTATCGCTTCGCCCAGTTGATTGCCGAAGCGGGTTTTCCGCCCGGCGCGCTAAATGTGGTTTCGGGTTTCGGTGTCGATGTGGGGGATTTTCTCACTACCCACCCGTTGGTAAAGACCGTCGCCTTTACCGGCTCCAGCCGCGTGGGTCGTCATATCAGCGAACTGTGTGGCAAACACATGAAACGCTGCATTCTCGAACTCGGGGGCAAGAATCCGCTGGTCATTCTGGCCGACGCGGACCTCGATCAGGCGGTGCAAACCGCCGTATTTGGTATGTTCCTGTACCAGGGCCAGGCCTGCATGGCCTCCAGTAGAATTATTGTTGAAGCCCCCGTCTACGACGAGTTTGTAAAAAAATTCGCCGCTGCCGCCAGCCACCTGTCCATGGGCGATCTACGGGAAATGTCCACCATCCTCGGACCCATTATTTCACCGCGCCAACGGGAGCGGGTGCGCAGTCATATCAAAAACGCGCGGGACCTGGGCGCCACGGTGGTGACCGGTGGGGACTGGGAGGGCAATCGCTGCCAGCCCACTATCTTGACCGATGTGACCAAAGATATGACTTTGTGCTACGAGGAAACTTTCGGCCCGGTGACCGCAGTTTATTCAGTTGCCGATGTGGACGAGGCACTGGCCATGGCCAACGACACCCGCTACGGCCTGAGCGCCGCGGTGTGCACAACCAACATCAACAGCGCCCTGATGCTGGCCCAGAATATCGACGCGGGCATGGTGCATATTAACGCGCCGACACTGCACGACGAACCCCATGTGCCGTTTGGCGGCACTGGCGACAGCGGATTCGGTCGCGAAGGGGTCGAGGTGGATGTGGACGCCCTCACCGAATGGAAATGGATCACTATCCAGTTACCCGGAGCTGATCATGGCCACTAAAGCAATGTCCGCCACGGCCGCGCAAGCAAAAGATGTCACGCTTTCTGAATCCGCACTGCAGGTAGCGGCGCGCATTACCAGCCTGCGGGATTTTCTCGAATTTCTCGCCGAACACGGTCAGTGTATTACCTGGCCGGAGGCGGTCATGCCCGAACCCGATATTCGCAACATCGCGGTCGCCGCCGGGCGTGATGCCATGAATGGCCCGGCGATTATCTTCAACGACATTAAGGGTTATCCCGGCAAAAGCATGGTGCTGGGAGTACACGGTAGCTTTACCAATCTGGCGCTCCTGCTGGGTCACCCCAAGGGCACCACCATCAAGGAGCTGTTCTACGACATTATTTCCCGCTGGGGTGCCGACAAACCGTTGCTCAAACGCATTGCGGCGGACAAAGCCCCGGTGCACGAAAACCGCATCGACGCCAATTTTAATCTATACGATGTTCTACCCCTGTATCGTATCAACGAGTACGACGGCGGCTTTTATATTGGCAAGGCCAATGTGGTCAGCCGCGACCCCCACGACCCGGATAATTTCGGCAAACAAAACGTCGGCATTTATCGTATCCAACCCCAGGGCAAGGAAATCTTTACCCTGCTGTCGGTGCCCGCCCACGATATGGGCCGCATGATTATCGCGGCGGAACGGGATGATAAGCCGCTAAAAATTGCGGTGATGCTGGGCAACCATCCCGCCATGTGTATGTTTGCCGCTACCCCTATTGGCTATGAGGAATCTGAATTTGCCTATGCATCGCAGATGATGGGCGCGCCCCTGCGCCTGACGGAATCCGGCAATGGCATGGATATTCTCGCGGATACTGAGATGGTCATCGAGGCGGAATTGATTCACGGCTCGCGCCAGTACGAGGGTCCGTTCGGCGAATTTCCCGGTAGCTACAGTGGTGTGCGCATGGCACCCCAGTTCCGCGTCACCGGAATTTCCCATCGCAACAACCCGATTTTCGAAAATATTTATATCGGCAAGGGCTGGACCGAACACGACACCCTGATCGGCCTGAATACGTCGGCGCCCATCTACGCCAAGCTCAAGGAAGACTTTCCCGAGGTGGAGGCGGTTAACGCCCTGTACCAACACGGCCTGACCGGCATTATCTCCGTTAAAAACCGCTTTGCCGGTTTCGCAAAATCAGTCGCCATGCGCGCGCTGGGCACGCCCCACGGACTGATGTATCTGAAAAATTTAATTATGGTGGACGACGATGTCGATCCTTTTGATCTGAACCAGGTGATGTGGGCACTATCGACCCGCACCCGCGCCGACGACATTATTGTGGTGCCCAATATGCCGATGATTATTATCGACCCGGCCGCGGAAGTACCCGGCAAGGGCCATCGCCTGATTATCGATGCCACCAGTTTTATGCCTCCCGACAAAGTCGGCGCCGATGCGAAAATAGTGACGCCGCCCAGCGGGCCAAAAATTGACGAACTGGCAAAAATTATTCAGGCGCTACAGCAACAGGGAGGTCAGTCATGAGCTTTTGCCCGCGCTGCCAGTCTGAACAGGATGCCTGCCGTGTGGAGCACGAAGGCCGCGATGCTCAGGACCAATTGGTGTGGACGGTTTTCTATTGCACCCGCTGCTCGTTCACCTGGCGCGATAGCGAACCGGAGGAGTCCATTGTGTACGCCAAACGGGATCCTTTTTCGCGTATCCTCATGGACAAAAAATACCCCGTCGTCATGCCACCACCCAGTCGTGACTAACGACCAATACAGAAACTGTTCTCGGGATCGATACCTTTATGAATACCGTTGTCAACGAAATCAGTAAATTGCTCGGCGCGGACAATGTCATTGCCGCTTCGGCAGAACGGGCTGCGCCCTATCGAGAAAAAATTGAGCGCATTCGGCGCGCGGTTAGCTACGACAAGGAAGCGCGGGAAATCATTGCCGTTGTGACGCCTGGGAGTGCCGAAGAACTACAGGGTATTCTCAAACTGGTGGATGGCAAACCGGTCAAACTCTGGACTATGCCGAACGCGGGCGGACTCGGCGCCACGCCGCCCCCGGAGTCCGGGGATATCGTGATGCTTGATCTCAAGCGCATGAACAAGATTCTCGAAGTGAATACCCCCGCCGCCTACGCCCTGGTGGAACCGGGCGTTACCTATGCACAAATGCAAAAATATTTAGCCGACAACAAGATCCCGTTCTGGGTGGATGTGGATAAAAACAGCAGCCACTCCATCGCCGACAGCATCGGCGCGCGGGAGTTTGGCTACACCCCCTACGGCGACCACCTGTTGATGCAGTGCGGCATGGAAGTGTTACTGGCCAACGGCACCCTGGTGCGTACCGGCATGGGTGCGATGCCGGGCAGCGACACCTGGCAGCTGTTCAAATACGGTTACGGCCCCTACGTGGACGGTCTGTTCACCCAGTCCAATCTCGGTATCATTACCAAAATTGGCCTGTGGTTAATGCCTGCCCCGCCGGTCTACAAACCGTTTACCATCCAGCTGGCCGACGCGGAAGCATTGGCCGCAACCGTCGACGCACTACACTTTCTGCGCGTGAACATGTTAATCCCCAACACCATCGTTATCAGCGATGCCCGCCAGGAAGCGATTAATTTTGGCGGCGAGCCAGTCGATACGCAGTTGGCCCCGCAGGATCTGGCCAGTAAACACCATATCGGTGTCTGGAATGTATACGCCGCGCTGTACGGCATACAGGGTAACATTGACGTGGTGTGGGGGGCGGTACAGGGCGCCATTGACGCGATCCCGGGCGCGGAGCTGAAAACCGCAGCGGACATGGGCGACAATCCAGTCTGGAATGGCCGCGAACAGGCCATGCGCGGGCAGGTCAACGCAACTCCAGCGCCCACCGATTTCGGACGGGTACGCCTTACGCTTGGTGCGGCCATCGAAGGCGGTGACGCAACGAGCCTGAGTAACGCCGTGCAGGCCATTGCCGATAAACAGGGCGTCAGCGCGTTTACCGAATTTGCCATCACTTGGCGCACCATGCTGGCTCGCATCAGCGTGCCCTACCGGCAGAGCGACGCAGACAGCCTGGAAAAAGCCAGGGAGTGTGCGCGCGCCATACTGACCGAACTGGCGGAACAGGGCTACGGCGCAACCCATGCCGACTCCGATATATTGCTGGAAGCCACCGGGTCCTTCACCCACGCCGGTATTGTCGACCTGCAACAACGGGTAAAGGCCGCGCTCGATCCCAACGCGGTTTTTGGTTAGTGCCTGTACGCCAGTTAGGCAGTGATGTTTAACGCTGCCAACCGCTCGTAACTCCCTGGTTATTCGCCGGTGGGAAAAGTTTGCCTGTTTTAACGGACAATATTTTTCATTATTGACCGGCCTTTGAAGCACGCCGTTGTGTGCATTACAGTTTGGTTTTCCTTTTCGTTTTGTTAATTGTGGGCGACTGCACTATGCATAACAAAACAACTCCTCCATCGGGCGCTGATAACAACAGCGATGTACCGCAGGCGGATCATATTGTGCGTCGTCAACGGGGGCTGGGGGTTATTAAAACACTCAACGGCACGGATAATCCCGAAGCCTTTGCCCGAAAACTTGAGGCCGATAACGGTGCTTTAGGATCCTTCGTTCTCGACTTTGTGATGGGTGATCTCTGGAGTCGCGACCAGCTCAGTCGGCGCGATAGAAACTTGATCGTATTGGCGATACTTGGCGCTCTGCATCAAACCAACCAACTCCCCAATTTTGTACGGGCCGGAATCAACCACGGACTGACCCCAGAAGAAATACGCGAAGTGATGATTCATCTTGGCGCCTACGCGGGCTTTCCCAGAGCGTTGGATGCGATGGCCGAGACCAATCGGCAGTTGGCCGCTCTGGGTCACCCACCGGGCCCAGAAGGTTTGCCGGGCTCAGAGCGACTGAATGATGCGCAACGTCGCGCCCGTGGCGCGGAAGTGATGGGCCGTCTGTCCGGCAACGATGCACCCGATCCCGACGACGTGTTAAATGCATTAGCCGGAAAACTCGGCCCCATCGGTGAGTACGGCATCGATTTTGTATTTGGTGAAGTATGGGCGCGCCCGCAATTATCGCGCCGCGATCGTAGTCTGGTTGTGATCTCTATCCTCACCGCGCTGGGGTGTACGGAAGAACTGGATATTCACATCCCCGCCGCGGCACGCCATGGGCTGACCAAAATCGAACTGGAAGAACTTATGCTGACGGCCCTCGCTTACGCAGGCGCACCACGGGCGGTCGAGGGCATGCGCAAAGTCGTGGAGCACGCCGAATAGGGCTGCAATTCGCCAACTGTTTTTGCAAATCGTTTTCTAACTGAACAAGTCAATCGTAGTGCCTGTCACCGCGGCATGCCTTGCATGCATTTAATCCGCGGGGGTACCTAGCCCCTGGTGGAATTCCTCCTTGGTATTGGAGCGTGGAAAGGGTTCGGAAGGTTCGGGCACGTCCAGGAACTCACATAACGGCGCCCAGCCTTGCTTAACTTCGTAAACCAAAAGGTTTTGCGGGGCGACTACCCGCTGCACTTCCGCGTTGTGTCGGTTATAAACGTCGATGCAGTGTTGTCGATCCTGCAACTTACCCTGAAACACACGATCGACGATGATAGTTTTAGCCAGCACAATTTGCGCCACTGCCACAGCAGGGGTGCCTTCGGGTAATTGAGGTTCAGTCGCGCCGTTGGGGAACGCCGCGCCGATCGCCGTAAATATGGTTTCAACAATGCTGTCGTACCAGGCATCCGCATCGCGTACGCTAAGTAAAACTCTGGCCTGGGGATAGTGTTCGATCAACTCGCGCCAAAAGTAGGCACAGGGCCAATCCACAACCGAACGATAACCCGCGAGGAAAGTTGGCCAGTCGGGGGATTCTTCACCCCGAGCTAACCGTGTCCAGGTCTCGGCGTGACCGGGATGCGCAAACACATCACGCATGTGGTAACAGTTGGCAAAGCCCAGTTGTTGCAGCGCAAATTTTAACGACAGCGTACCAGTGCGACCAAAACCGGCACCGATCACGTCTATGGACATAGGAATTCTCCTTGCAACGACAACACCGGTTACCAGCGGGCATTACATACACCCACTCCTGCCAGGCATTGCCCTGACAATTTGACAGTCAGTAGCGAACTATATACCGCTCCAGTATATTACGATCCTGCGCGGCCAGTGAACAGACGTAACACATGCCTCCGTAATTTGCCCTCGGGAGACAACAACATGGACTACCAGAAAATTAAGCTGTATCACTATCCTGCAACGCGCAGTGCGCGGGTCAAGTGGGCGTTGCACGAAACCGTTGGCGACAACTTTGAAGTGGAAGTTGTGCCCCTGTACGAAGGCGCGCAGTACGACGACAATTATTTACAAAAAAATCCCAATCACAACGTGCCAACCCTCGAAATCACATTCACTGACGGTTCAAAAAAGTACATGGCCGAAAGCGGGGCCATGGTGGCGCTGCTGGCGGATGCGTTCCCGGACAAGCAACTCGCACCACCGGCTAACGCGCTGTCGTTGGCTCGCGCCGACTATCTACAGATGTTGTATTTTGGGGCGTCGTGGATGGATATGATGCTGTGGCAAATCCGCATTCACGAACACGTGTTGCCCACGCCCGAACGGGACGCGCGCACTATCGCTCGCTACCGCAGCAAATTTATCGACGAAGTCGAGCCACAACTGGTGGCGCGCCTGGAAAAAACCAGGCATATATGCGGTGACGATTTTTCCGCGGCGGATTGTATTATTGGCCACAATGTCACTTGGGCGCGGGCCTACGGCCTGTGTCAAAACGCGATTTTCAGCGCCTATTTGTCACGGCTATCGAAACGTCCGGCATTTATTAGCGCCTTCGCGGATGTCGACCAATTTCAACTGGCCGTTCCCGAGGGCAAATCACTGGCGACAAAATTTACTGGCTAAGCAACTATTGGCAACGATTAATCCACAGCTCACTCGGATTCGTGCACAATAAATTCTTTATCGGATACAAACCGAAAGGCCATGCAATCACTGTTCTTACCGATAATCATGGAGGGATCGACCCGCAGGCAACTGCCCGAGTACACGCCCGCAGCGGTGAATGTGCACACCTGCACGTAGTATCCATTCACAAAAGGCAATGGAAATAATTGCTGGTAGATCTGATCCTGGGACGCAAACCCGCCTCCGGTCGCTTCAATAACGCCCTCGCTCTCGTCCACCAACTGAATGTTTTCACCACAGCGCCCCACGATAGGCTTGCTGACATAGCCACTGGCAAGCAGGTCATCGTTCAGCTCGAAGTCGGTGTTGAGTAGCAGTGGATGGTTGGGAAATAGCGACCAGAGCACAGGCAAAATCGCCTTATTGCTCGGTATCAGCGTCCATAGCGGTTCAAATACCATCACCTTGTCCCGCAACAACACATCCGACAGGCGCGGCGTGTGTCCCTCTTTCCAGCGTGGCTCGTAGGTCTGGCGAGCCAGTTCATCGGCTTCGCATTCGGCCCGCAATTGATCGAGGGCCGTCTCCCACGACCAGGTTTTCCACACCCAACTGACTTGCTCACCTTCAGCGTCGAGAATATTGCCCGCCGCATCCCACACCAGTCCTTCGAGACCGGTAACGATGCGACAGCGAATCCCCGCCGCCCTGAGAGTCTCCTTCACAAACAGAGCGTGATATTTTTCTTCCGCGTCATCGTCGCGCAGAATATGCAGTAAACCATCAACCTTGCTGTTGCCCCACGCCTGCACCAGATCGCCAAATAACTCACGCCCCGCATCAACACCTTCGTCAGCGCCAAAATGCCGTGCCCATTTGCCCTGAATCTTGCCGCACTCCATAAAACAGGACGCCGAATCACAGTTGTATTCGTACACCTTCAACCCCTGATCGGTCATGGCAAAATCGAAACGACTGGTAATCAGCTGATTAAGACGGTTATCCCAGGATTGCCTTATTTTTGGCAAAATAGCCCGTGGTAAATTAAATTTTTCCAATAATTCGGGGCGCTCCAGCACGTAATCCGTAGCGTGCATAAACAGGCCATGCAGATCATTGGTGGCGCGCTCCAGTTCCCGCTGCGCAGCGGCGGAGGCAACGTAATAGCGGTATTGGTCCGCCTCCATGCTGGTGAGTTTATGGCCTCCCATCATCTCCACATAAGCGAGCTCATCCTCGTTGGCGATATTTAGCCAGGTCTTTTCCGCCTGCCCGCGCCGTGGTACCTCGCGACTTTGCGGGGCGAAAAGTTTACCGTCCACATTAGCGCTCGGCTCGGCAAATTCGGCGGTCTCAGTCTGTGTGACCCAGCCGAGGATTGTGGCGTCGCTGTAAGAGCATTCCAGCCAGTAATCACCGTCCGCGGTCACCCTGGCGCGCAGTTCACGACTGTAGGACTGGCCGGCCGGCCACACCACATGCCCCACATTTTGTTCGGCAATGCGGATACGATCGGCAAACACTTCGGTAATCACCGCCACGTGTCCGGTGTGGTGAAACTCGCCACCTTCCTCCCATATCAACAAACTACCGGGCTGCGGATGCGCGGGCGAACCATTGCGAAATGCCTGGAGAGGTAAACGGGTGTTGGTGGCCAGGTCCCGCACCGAGCGCAACGCAAAAATATCGTAGGCCATCGCCACATCGTCAAAAATATAGCCTTTATTGATGTACATCCAGCGCCGGGCAAATTCCACGCATTGCCACTTGTAACCCATGTAAATGCCGTCGACGTAATGGCGAAACGAACTGCGCCGGGGATAATCCCGATCGGATGCGGTGTCGTAATCCGAAGAGTAAACCGCCACGCCACCGGGAGCATAGCCCAGTAGAGTGCCAAACGGCGCGCGGGTTGATGCACTGGTTTGCGACAACTGTGAGTAACCTCTAACGAACTACAACGGCCATGATAACTATCTGACCACATTTTTAAAAATGGCTTTTTTGGTTATCACAGAATGTTTTGTGACGTAACGCCTGTTCGGAAAAATGATTGATCAGCTGTCGGAAGTTTCTCAATCAGAGGAACAACGGCGGCGTAATACGGATTGCAAAGCCGCCGCGCGGACGCGACCAGGAATTCCATTTCCTGTCCGCAACATCACCAATGACTTCAGTGGATGGCCGTTATTTGACGGGCGCTAAATAATTAAACCTAACTTGCCGAATTTTCGTTTCGGGCTTTGGGTTTCACCAGCCAGGCGGCCATGGCGGGCATCAGGAATATCGCCCCCAGCATATTCACAAAAAACATATAGGCGAGCAGGATACCCATGTCGGACTGAAATTTGAGGTCCGACCACCACCAGGTGGCGACACCAATACTCATGGTCACCGATGTAAACATCACCGCCATACCCACATCTTTAAGGGAGTGGTAATAGGACTCTACCAAAGACGTACCATCATCGAGATGGGCCTTCATTCTGGCGAACAGGTAAATACCATAGTCCACGCCCACACCAACCCCCAGCGCGAGTACCGGCAGGGTAGAAATTTTCAGACCAATGCCCAGGTGCACCATCACCGCATTGGCGAAGTAGGCAACCAGCCCTAATGGCACGATGATACACAGCGCCGCACGCAGAGACATAAAGGTCAGATAACAGAACAGTCCCACCGCGCCAAACAAGATCAGATGAATTTTAAGTTGCGCTTCAGCCACCATTTCGTTGGTTGCCGCCATGATGCCGCCATTGCCCATGCCCAACAGAAACTGCACATCTGAATTAGTGTTGCTGGCATTAAATGCCTTGACCGCGTCGGTCACAGTTTGCAGTGTGTCGGCCTTGTGGTCACCGGTATAAATCGTGACGGGCATGACGCTACAATCATTGGAAAACAACGCTTGCGAAAACTCCACCCGATAAATATTGGCAGAAATCATCTGCGAATTGCGCGGAATGCCAAAAAACTTCGGATTGGCTTCATAGTTTCCGATGTTGCGCTCGCGAATCACTTGCGACAGGGCTTTCACGGATCTCACGCCGGGTACATTTTCCATCGCCCAGACGAAATCATCGATGGTACGCATCACACCAAAATCGACGCAGACTTCTTCGCGATTGCCTTGCGCAAGTACAATAATTTCGTCGAGACCAACATTAAACTTGGCATCGATGGTACGAATATCCTGGTTATACAGGGCATCCGGCCAAAACTCCGGCGCGCCGGTTTCGGCATCCCCCACCACCAGCTGATCCACCGTGCGATAGCTGTATCCCGCCATAGCCACACCAACCGCCAGGATTACCACGGCCTTGCGCGGCGTCGCCATGGTCGACAACCACTTCCAGAAAGGGTGATCGAGTCCACTTACCGCGCGTTCCGCTCTGGTAATTTCCTTCGTGTTTAGTGTGGTGTAAGACAGCAATATGGGCAGCATAAGCTTATTGGTAACCAGCATTACCGCCACGCCGATGCTGGCGGTTATACCCAGTTCTCTGATGATCGGAATGTCGATCAACATAATCACCGCAAAACCGACGGCATCCGACACTAGTGCCGTAGCGCCCGGAATAAACAGTTTATAAAAAGCCGAACGGGCCGAATCGACCGGCGTCTGCCCTTCCGTGATTCCGACCCGCCATACATTGGTCATTTGCACCGCGTGACTCACACCGATGGCAAGAATCAAAAACGGCACCAGGATCGACAGCGGATCGATACCAAAGCCGAGCAATTTGACGAGACCCAGCTGCCACAATACCGCAACCAGCGCGGTGGCAATGGAGGCCAGCGCCAGCTTCCAGGACCCAGCAAAAAAAATCAGGAATATAATCGTAATCAGCAGCGCAACGCCAAAGAACAGGATGACGCCCTCGGCGCCGTCGATGATGTCGCCAATAAATGGCGCAAAACCGATAATGCGAATATCAATATTATCGGAGGTGTAACGGGCCCGTAAATCTTCGAGCATGGTGGCAAACTGCTCGTAATCGATATGCTCGCCGGTGACTGGATCGTATTCCACCAGGTCCGCAACAACCAGGGCGCCGGAAAAGTCTGTCGCCACGGTTTTACCAATTTCGCTGGATTTGAACAGATTGCCCTTGACCCGCTCGATATCTTCCACGGTGGGCGAAAAATCCGCCGGCACAATACGCGAGCCGGTAAAACCCTCCTCACTGACGGCCACATAGTTTACGTTGGGCGTAAACAACGACGTCACGGTGCGCGCGTCTACCCCTTCCATCACGAGGACTTCAGCGGTGACTTTATCCAGAATCTGAAAAAATTCTGGATTAAACATATCGCCGCGCTTGTCCTCTACAAAAACCGTGACCCGGTTTGCGCCACCAAATTCAGCGCGAAAATCCAGATAGGTAGCCATGTAGGGGTGCGCCAGAGGCAGGCTTTTGTCAAACCCAGGCGACAGGCGTTGATTAAGGCCCTGGTAGCCAAGCAGGACAGTTACGACGGCCACCAGAATCAAAATCGGTAGGCGGTACCGCAGCAAAAAATTAGCGGTGGAATCGGAAATAGTGTGCAGAAAGCCCGCGTGCTGTTGTGCGTGTTCCATATAAAGCTCTACTTAATCGTTGACGATAGCGTCTTCGGTTGACGCAAATAATTCATTGACCGGCAGGCGCTCGATACCGCCGCGCATGCTTGCCAGATAAACGTAGCGAGCATCCTCGGCGATGGCCGTAATATCGACTCGATTGGGTCGTTGCCGGTTGTGTAAAACTGCACCGTCCGCGCCAACCTCAAGTACGATGCCGCCGCGTCCTACCATTACCACATTCCCGCTACCGGGAGCGGTAGTTGCCGCGAGTAAAAACTGATCGCTGTCGGTGGCTACCTCCCGCCACTGATCTGCTTCATTCTCCGCGGACTTCAACTCCAGCTGATACGCCTTACCACTCATGCCGTACAACAGAAATCGCCCGGCCAGTTCGGTCACGCCAAAAAACGTGCCGGGATAGGGCGATTCCACCACACGCCATTTAGTTTCACCCTTCGAGCGCGCAAACACACCACCGCGCTCAGCGGCAATCACCGCGCTGCCATCGGACAACTCGTGAAAAGCAAACAGGTGATTCTGATACCACTCTTCGACGGACAGCACCTCCAGAGACCAGTTTTCACCACCGTCGCTGGTACTCCACAACTCGCCGTCGGTACCCAGCACCACACCCCGGTTGGCATTTTTGAACCAGACATTCAGGTAGTAGCGCTCCTCTTCGGGCTTGTAACGAACCACCTGCCAGCTTGCGCCGCCATCGAGGGTTTTGAGAATGGTGGATTCGTGACCTACGGCCCAGCCGGTCAGAGCGTCTGTAAAGGTCACGGCCGTCAGTGTGACATCGACCGGGGACGCTATTTGTCGCCAGCTATCCCCCTGATCATCAGAGCGCAGAATAATGCCGCGCTCCCCCACCGCCACCACGCTATCCTGATTGATCGCGATATCCAGAAATACCGCGCGGGTGGCGAGGGGGACAATTTTGGCGGGTCTTGGCGCCTCGCTGGCTTGCGCCAGAGTGGCGAACAGTTGGCTAACGAAAAGTATGCTGATTATTACTGCGGATAATCTCATGAGCGAATCACGCACCCTTTAACTTGTGACTAGTATAGACAGTATTCGGGCGGCAAATGCCGCCCGAATGGTACTGCTGACAGTTTAAACGACCAGGCTAACAGCTGGCCTAGCGCTGACCGAATTTGCGCAAACCCTGAGGCGTAAAAATATCCAGGTTGTAGGGCAAATCTTTCATTTCAGAAAACATCACCATCGGCTTACCGGCGTGCTCGTTTTTCACCTGAGTAAACCAGTACGGGAATGTGGTGTAGCGGCCGTTGATCAGGTCGATCTGGCTGTCGCCATAGGCGTTAAACACATTGGCACCATAGTACTGGATATTGTACTGCTCACCCACGCGCCACAGACGATCCTTGGCATCGTAGGCTTCGAAGCCAAGACCAATCCAGCTGTCTTCATCGAAATAGGCAGTATGGCGCTTGTACAAATGGCGCATACCCGGCTTGAGAATACTGTCCATGACCCACACCCGATGCAGCTCGTAGCGAATCAGATCCTGGTTGATATGCTTCTTACCAAAAATATCATCGGAAGTGACATCTTCCTGGGCCAACTTATAGGTGTTGTAGGGAACGTATTTTTCCACGGGGCCAGTGATGGTGTAGTCATGGCGCACTTCGCGACCGCCAAACCACCACATCCAGCGGCTGGTTACCGTGCGCTGGCCGTCCGAGCCGAAGGATGGGCTGTCATGGAAACCAATCTCCGGGGCCTTGCGTACCCGGCGCTGGCCGGGAATGTAGAGAGACACCTGGAAATCCACGTTCTGGGCGTAGTTACAGCCACCGAATACCAACCCGGATGAGCGCGGCGGTTGTTGTATCTGCCAGGAGTCACACAGCATGGCGCCACCATCGCGCTTATACCAGTCGCTGTCACCCATCTCGCCCGGCTTGGCCCACCATGGCCACAGTTGGCGGTTTTCGATAATCACATCGGTGCGATTCCCCTGGGTATCAATCAATGCACCGTTGGCAAACCCGTGCTGTCCCAGACCCTGCCAGCCGAGGAAGTGATTCCACCCGGCTTCGTAGGCATTTTTAGGCCGCGGAAATGGTACGCCACCACCGGGAATTTGATCCGTCAGGCACACAATACCCTTCTCCTGACTATCCGGACACAGCTTAATTACCTTGGCCTGTTTTAAGGTCTGCTCATACACCCACTTGTCCGCCACCGCAGTGCGATGGGTGGGATAAATGTGCATGCGGAACGTTTCGGGATACTGCTTGAACATGCCAATCTGCCCCGCCGTCAGCTTATCCATATGCTGGGTGTAATTCTGGGCGGTGATGGTAAACAGCGGTTTTTCATCGGCAAAGGGGTCGGGCCAGGTGCCTTCCACACGCCCGGCGGGCACCGGTATGGGCGTGCCCGACCACTCGGGAATCGTACCCTCGGCGTTGCCAGCGCGCAAAGCACCGGTGGCCGTGTATTTGGTGCCTTCCAGACCGATTTCAGCCAGTTCAGCATCTGTCATTGCGGCAAGTGCCGGGAAGGCCAGCGCGGCCAGACCGACGGCGGTGCCGACCAGTAGTTTTTTCGCTAAGAATACAGCTTTCATAATTTTGCTCCCACTTTCGAATTCATTATTGGTTCAGGCAGTTCAGCGCAATGACTCAGCAACTAGAACGATGTGCTAACGCTAATGGCCACAAAGTCCCTATCGGTAGTCCCGTTTAGCCGGCTTCCAGCCGCGTTGCGCAGGGAGGCCTGACCATAAAACTGTGTCCAGCTAATACCTGCTTTATAGCGCCCGCCCTGATAGCTGGCATCAACCCCCAGGGTCAGGGCCTGGCGATCCTCTATAAACAGCTTACCGCCACCGATTTCCTGGGAGACTCCATCGACGTCCCATTTCCAGGCCACATAGGGGGTCATTTCGAACCGGTCAAATACATCCGCATAGGTAACATTTTGCAGTATCTGGAAACCGTGGAAATTATTGGTCACGTCGCCAACCTTGACAGTGCCCGGAGCGTTATAAACTTCGAACATATTTCTTTTGTCGGTAGGCAGGTCATCAATCCAGCCGTAGGCAACTTCCGCCAGGGTCATACTGCCGTCCGCACCAATAGCATGCACCACGCCCCATACCCGTTGAAAGGTAAATTGCACCTGATGGCGATCAACTTCCCCGTAACCCTTCAAATACTGTCCACTAGGCGCGTTACCTACCGTCGCAAGTAGTGGCGCAGTCAACTGTATTGGTGCGCCATTGCGAAAGGAATATTCCCCGCCGATGGCCCAACCGCCAATATTGGTATTAAAGGAGGCGCCGTAACGTTCGATATTTTCCGCATAGTCAAGAAAGTAATGACCAGTACCCTGGTATCCGGAAAACGCAGGGCTGTGATCATGGAGGTTCTGGTAATAAAAGCCCACCTCGGAGCCATTAAACAGTCCGGGTAGAAAACGGCGTAAGGCAAAACCGTACTGGCCGCCGCTGCTAGCATCTTTATCGCTGACTCGAGTTAACACGCCGTTAAGTAAGTCACAAGCGCGACCATCGTACGCGACGCAGTTACCACCAACAAAAGGTCCAGGTCCAACTTCTCCCAAGACGCCATTGCCGTCTTTGTCGTGACCGCCCCCAGTACCGGCACCATCCAGGGTTGTCCAGAAACTGCCCATGGGGTCAATAACTACTGGATCAAAATCCAGCAGCACAAACCCTTCCAGGGTCCAGTTTTCCAGGAAGTTATAGGTGGCGTAAATTGCATCGGTGCCGACAAATGCGTCTTTTAACTCCCGACCCGGCGAACGCAGGCTGCTCAGGTTTACGGTATTAATATCGTTCAGGGAGCCCTGAATAAAGGTGTTTTCACCCCAGCTAATCACCTGCTTACCGATACGCACCATCAGTTGCTGGTTATCGCCGAAGTAACCGTACACGTAAGCGTCGGTCAGATTTTCCTGGCTCTCCAGCTCGTCCTTGGCTTCACCGCGCAATTTGGCGTCGTTGCCCTCGAAATCAAAAAAGGCATTGCCACGGAACAATGCCCCGTAGTTGTTGCCCCACTCCAGGGATAACGTCACCGAAGCGCGCACCTGGTTGCTGAAAATATCCCCGCGATCCGGGTACAGCGCCCGGTTACCGTAGGCACCTTTGTTGTCTGTCGCCGCATCGTCGGTACGAAACTGCAGCCCATAGGTTAAGTCGGTATCCAGCGCGCCGGAAAGATCGCCGCTGCGGAAGTTAAATGCCTGAACTGCCGCTAAGGGCGCACAGGCGAGAATGAGACCAAGACAGGTGGTTGTGATTGATCGAGCGGAGATGTATTTCATCTCTTCCTCCCCCTTTGAAGTTATTTCTAATGGTTATGACAGTTATATCAATTGACGCCGTGTAATGTACCGTAATTAATAATCATTCTAAAGAAACTAAATCGCATAAGTAGTTTAATTACACATAACTTAATTAACTAACAACTTAATAGCCATGATACATTTTCCTTTACGCGCTGCTTATCACTGATACTATCTCGCTCGGACGAGCTGGAACCGAGCTTACGAGCTATTAGTGTCCAGCGTCAAGGTACTCCCTAACCGACCCGTAACCCACATAGTCGAGCCCCATGCCCACCCCTTCCAATTCCGTCTGGACGCCGCTGTCATACCCCATCTACCGGGTTATGTGGATAGCCATGGTGGTCTCAAATATCGGCACCTGGATGAACGAGGTGGGGGTGACCTGGATGATGGCGAGCCTCGCCTCCTCGAACCTGATGATAGCGCTGATCCAGACCGCCGCTACGCTACCCTTTCTACTGGTAGGCTATCCGGCCGGCGCCCTGGGGGACATCGTTAATCGACGCACGCTGCTGGTCACCCTGCATCTGTGGATGCTGGCCACCGCGGTGTGGCTCTCGTTTTTGACCCACCTGGAACTCACCACGGAATGGTGGCTGCTAATTGCGACTTTCGCCCTGGGCATCGGCAACGCCATGCTGCGCCCTCCCTGGGCCGCCAATATTCCCTCCTACGTGCCCCGGGAGCAGCTCAGCAATGCGGTGACGCTAAATACTCTTAGCACCAATATGAGCAAAGCCATTGGCCCGGCACTGGGGGGCATTGTTATCGCGTCCTGGGGAGCGCTGCCGGTGTTTATCATTAACGCGGTGTCTTTCGTGTTTGTGCTGGTGGCTTTATTAATCTGGCACCCCAAATTGCCGACCCTCAACAGTGTGCTGCCGGTGGAACGTTTCGTATCGGCCCTGAAAGCCGGATTGCGTTACACCCTGCACGAACCTGACTTAAAGGTGGTATTGATCCGCAGCGCTGCCTGCTTCTTTTTTGCCAGTGCGTTCTGGTCGCTAATCGCGGTGATATTGATTCGAGACCTTAACGCCAGCGCCAGTATCTTCGGTTTACTTATGGCCGTATCGGGACTCGGTGCGGTGCTCGGTGCGATGTGGCTACCCTGGCTCGGGCTGCACTCTTCCCGCAACCTGCAGTTTGGCGCTGCCACTGGGCTGTACGCGCTCGCGTTACTGGCACTGAGCGCCACCACAAATTTATGGCTGGTTGGCATCCTGACCCTGCTGATTGGCATCGCCTGGATCGTGCTTTTTTCCTCCATGACCGTTACCGCGCAACTCACTGTCCCCGACTGGGTGCGAGCCCGGGCGTTGTCCATCGTGATGCTGAATTATGGGGGCTGTACTGCGCTGGGCAGCGCCCTGTGGGGATACCTGTCCGATATCACCAGTGTCTCCATCAGCATCTATTATGCGGTGATCGGCTTACTGGCGACCCTACTGCTCAGCAAACTATTTCCGATTGCCAGCGAACAGAAATATATTTCCAGCGAGACACGAGCGGGGGCAGAACCGGAATCCAGCATACAGATTGCACACTCCCGGGGCCCGGTGATGGTCACGGTTCAATATAGTGTGCCAGACCATAACCAGGCGGACTTTCTGGCCGCGATGCAGAAAATTCGCCGTACCCGCAGACGCAACGGTGCTTTTTTCTGGGAAGTTTTTCAGGATGCCATCAAACCCGATCAGTTTACAGAAACCTTCCTGGTAGAGTCCTGGCTTGAATACCTGCGCCAACGGGAACGGATGACCGACAACGATATGGCGCTGGAAAAAACTATCGCTTTGTTAAACTCTCCCGCACACAAACCGGCGATGAAACATTATGTCGCGCCGGCGCGGGTGCGCAGCTGAGGTAAGGAATAAATCCATGCAACATTTATTGCCGATGATACTGGTACTCGCCGCCGGAGTTATCTGGCGTTATATCGAACCGGCCAACTTATCGACCCAGCAGGTGCGCGCCACCATGGGGGCACTGGTCATCAACCTGATGGCGCCCGCACTAATTCTTGAAGTGATGCTGACGTCAACACTGGACAAAGAGCTGTATCAGATTCCGTTTACCGGTGCCACGACTGTCGCTGTCGTGCTCGCGGTGAGCGTTGCTCTGTACACCACTCTGCTGCGCTCCCGCACCATTACCCGCCGGCAGGCGGGCGCGCTTATTATGGCCAGCGCCTTCGGCAACGGCATGGGTCTGGGTCTACCTGCTGTGAGTGCATTACTGGGCAAGGACTGGGCGGGTATTCCACTGATTTATGATTTACTAATTACCGTGCCTTTCGTGTGGATTGGCGGTGTGCTGTTGTGCGCGCATTTCGGTACCCGTATTGCTGGCGGTGGGCTCGGACGGGAATTGTTGCGTATGCCACCGGTGTGGGCGCTGGTTTTGGCACTGCTATTGTTGCCGTTTGATGTCGCATTGCCCGCCGCGCTATTAGACGGCCTGCACCTCGTCGGTACCGCCGCTATACCCATGTTGTTGTTGATGGTCGGCATGTCGTTGCACATTGGGTCGACTAAATATTTATTGCTGATTGTACCGGTGCTGGTCATCAAGCTGGTGGTCAGCCCGATACTGGCCTACGGCGCCGGGTCTTTCATCGGCCTGGATGGCTACGCGCTGCTGGCCACGATTATGACTGCCGCGGCACCCGCCGTGGTCGTAGGCATTGCCCTGTGCGATCGCTTTGAGCTGGACACGGAGCTGTTCTGCACCGCCATGACGTTATCGACCGTTGCCTACGTATTACTTACACCTTATTTCACAACTTTTTTCGGCGCCTGAGCTGGTGAGTACGTATTTATCACCTGATTGTTTCAGCAGTCACCGATTCCACCTCCCGTAAGACCACTTACACGCATGATATGAAAACAAGTAACTGGTTCGGCATAGCGGTGTGTTTTGGAGCAGGACTAGCTGCTGCGTTCACCATGACCAAGGCGAGCCCCGCCGCCCTTGATCTGGCAGCCGATCTGAATTTGAATTTATTGCAGATTGGCTGGGTGATGTCCCTGGTGGCGCTCGCCACCGTTTTATTGGGCGTCATTTCCGGCCGCCTGGTGCAGCGCTTCGGCGCGCTCACTGTGCTGACCAGCGGACTACTGATCCTTCTGATCGCCCCTCTGGCCAGCTGGTTTGTAAACTCCGCGCCCCTGTTGCTGCTGGAACGCGCGCTGGAAGGCGTCGGCGTGATTCTGGTGATGGTGGCAGGCCCAGCCATGATTATTGCCCTGTCCAGACCTGGGGATATTGGGTTGAGCATGGGCGTGTGGGCGCTGTGGATGCCGGTGGGTAGCTCACTGATATTTTTGCTCGCTCCACCCCTGTTGGCGGTTGGGGGTTGGCGTACCCTGTGGCTCTCCAGCGCTGTCATGGCGATGCTAATTCTACCCCTGCTGTTAAAACTACCGAAGGTAACCGCGAACGCGGCATACAGACCCCTGCCCGCGGCGCCCTTTGCTTATGGACCAATCTTGCTGGGAGTTATTTTTGCGTGTTTTAGCGGCGGCTTTTTCAGTATTCTGACCTACCTGCCAACCTATCTGCACACAGTCCACGATTTAACCAAAACCCAGGCATCACTACTCGCGGCGCTGCTGCCCGCCGTATTGATGGGTGGCAATTTATTGGGGGGCGTACTGTTGCATCGCGGGCTACATCCCGCGCGCTTGATGGTCGTTTGCTCACTACTGATTAGCGCCACGTTGTGGACGGTACTCACCCTGGGGAACGGCGCGCTGGCCATTGTAATACTGACTCTGTTTGGCCTGGTGACTGGCATTGTGCCCACCGCGATTTTTGCACAGGCGCCCCGTTTTGCCGCGGCTCCAGCCGCCGCCGGCATGGTAATCGGCATTGTGGTGACCGGTCAGGGCATCGGTATTTTATTTGGCCCGCCGCTAATTGGTTACCTGGTGGGTCCCGCGCACAACTGGGCCGCGGCCCACGCGGTGCTGCTGATTCTGCCGTTGATTATCGCCGCGCTGTCCACGCGGCTAACACATTTCGAAACGCCGCCCGCGCCGATCGATCGTTAGTGCAAATACGCTTCGCAGGTTAACTTCAACTGCGCTCCTGTCGCTACGCCAGGGAACAAAATCCCACTGCAAATATTGATTCATATCAATTGCACTTCCCCACCCCTGTCAGACAATTGCCCGTAACTTGCGCACCATCATTGTGGGCGATGCATCTGTCCACGCACCTGGTGTCAGCGGCAAACCCACAGGAATGACGAAAATGAACGTAAAAGCGCACAACCTTCCTCAGGCACAGGCCCCGATTGACGTTAGCCAGTACATCAATACCGAAGAGGGCTGGATCGACCGTCGCATTTTCTGGGAACAGGCCATCTACGAGCAGGAGTTAAAGCAGATCTTTGCCCGCGCCTGGCAATTTGTGGCCCACGATTCCATGCTTCCTGACACCAATGATTTTTACACCACCTATATGGGCGAGGACGGTGTGATTGTGGCCCGCCAGAAAGACGGCAGCGTGCGGGTGTTCCTCAACTCCTGCCCCCATCGCGGCAACAAATTCTGTTTTGCCGACGAAGGTAACACTCGCTCCTTTACCTGCAACTACCACGGCTGGAGCTTTTCCATAGATGGCAAAATCGGCGCCCTGGCCAACGAACATGTCTACGACAAGGGCGATATCGACAAAAGTAAATGGAGCCCGAAGCAGGCGCGAGTGGAAAACTACAAAGGCCTGATATTCGCCACCTTTGACGCGGAGGCTCCGTCACTGGAAGAGTGGCTGGGCGATTTCCGCTGGTATCTGGATATCATGCTGGACAACGATGGCGGCGGCACGGAGTTTATCGGCGGCGGCATCAAATCCTACGTCAATGCCAACTGGAAGTTCGGCGTCGAAAATTTTATTGGCGACGCCTATCATGCCCTGTGGAATCACGACTCGGGCCTCAAAGCCATGAACAATGGCGAGGGTTTTGGCGCCGCTGCGCCGGAGGGTTCCTATCACGCCAGTGTCAACGGCCACGGCTGGGAGTTTGGCACCGATGGCTTTGCCGACGCCATTATTCTGGGCCGACCCAAGTGGACCGCCTATCTGGAGAAGGAACTGAAACCAAAAATCACGAAACGACTCGGCGCGCTGCGCTCCTCCATTTACGGTTCGCTCGCATCGGTGTCCATGTTCCCCAACTGTTCTTTTTTACCCGGCATTCAAACCTTTCGCGTGTGGTTGCCCCGCGGCCCGCGCAAACTGGAATTGCGTATCTGGACCATCGTCAATAAAAACATGCCGGACGAAATCAAACAGGAAATCAATATCGGCTGTATGCAAACCTTTAATCCCGCCGGGGTGCTGGAAATGGACGACGGCGAGAACTGGGAAGGCAATACCAGCGTCAATAAGGGTTATCTGACTCGCCACGAAAAATTGCATTACGGTTGCGGCATTAACCGGCGGATTGAACATGCCGAGTTGCCGGGTATTATCTACGCCGGACAATTCAACGACGCCAACCAGCGGCACTTCTATCAGCGCTGGGCGGATTTAATGAACGCCAACACCTGGGATGACGTGCCGACCCGTTACACCCCCCGCTACACCGGCAAACCCACCTGCCAGGAGCCACAACCATGAGCAGCGTAGAGCAGATGCCCGGACAAGCCACCCCGGCATGCGCGTCCTTGGACCTGATCAATGAAGTGCAACAGTTCCTGTACCGGGAAGCGCGTCTGCAGGACAGTGAAAAGTTTCGCGACTGGCTGGAGATGCTCACCGAGGATGTGCACTACTGGATGCCCTATCGTTACCAGCGCTATCGCAAAAATGAAAAAGAGCCGTCCATTTACGACACGGCCTACTACAACGATTCTCTGGAAGATCTGAAA
>JBFIKF010000012.1:0-30060 GCA_041600415.1 Porticoccaceae bacterium
ATCCACCAGACTGCCGTCGGTGCCAAACACCCAGCCGTGATAGTTACACACAAATGAGCGGGCATTGCCGCTGTCCGCATGGCACACCTGATTGCCGCGATGGGTACAGGTGTTCAAAAATGCTTTAACCGAACCGTCCTTATGACGGGCCACGATAACAACATCCTCCGCCATCTTGCTGGTCACAAAATCGCCAAACTTGGGAATTAAAGAATCGTGAGTCAGAAACAACCAGCAGCGACCAAATATTCGTTCCAGCTCCTGCTCGTAAATCGCCTGGTCCCAAAACACCGTTTTGGACTGGGTGGCATTTTCCAAATCCACCAATTCTTTCACGTCGATCAAATTCATACATCAACCTCCAGACTACACTACAAAATAACAACTCTTTAGCTCGCGCCCGTGGGTGGCGCTAAATGTTCATCAGGCCACGATAGCCTTTCCAGAAACCGCGCACCGCATTTTCATCCATGCCCATGGGGGACATATCCGCCGTGCTGTTGCCACCCATGGCAATCAGTGCGCGCTCATCACCATCGCGCACCACACCGTTTTGACACATCTCCACCGCCTCGCCATCCTCCATGGAAATAAACCCGGCCGGACCCACCAGATTGATATTACGAATGCGGTGGCGGTCCATATCCGCGTCGTCGTCCTGATAACCAAAATAGGTCCACACCAGTTCCGTCTGGTTCACACCCTTGGGCAACACCTGGCGCGTCGCCAACGTATTCTGAATTTGCTGTAGCACCACCGACGGAAACAGAGACTGAATACTTAGCGCGACCCCATCGTCCCGCTCGGGGCGGTATTGTAAAACCCGCGGGTCCTGCAACTGCTCGACGCCCTCCATTTGCCGATTGGCTTCATTGCCATAACTTTTATAATCAATTTGTTCTTTGGGAAACATCACATTAAAGGTGTTGTGAAATCCCTGCTCGCTCATAAACCCGGTACTTTCCTGACTCTGGCGATAAATTCCAAAGGTGGGATAAAACAGGTGTAGCAGCGCGCCGTGATAACTGTCCCGGCTGTTCTCGGAATAGAACTTCCAGTTTCCCCCCATCAGCTGGCGGGCATAGCCCAGCACCTTGATAGGCCGGTCGATAATGCGCTCGATATTCGCGCACTGGCTGGCCCCGAGAAACTCGCGCAGATCACCCGCCGCGTCGGAAAAAGTCCCAAACACCATGCCGTTGATGGTCTCGACCCGCAGTTTGCGCAGGCCATTTTTTTTCATGTCAAAATCTTTATCCAGGCCACCGACACCGTTCATGCCCCGCCGAAACGGCACCGCCGCAAGATCTCCCTGGCTGGTGTAGGCCCATTGGTGATAGACACAGGTGAACGCACCGTCCGCCACATTACCTCGCGGGCTGCGGCACACCAACGCGCCCTTGTGGGCACAGCGATTCACCCAGGCATACAAGCCTTGATCCGCGCCACGGGTTACCACCACCGGGGTATCCCCTACGAAGGTGGATTTGTAATCCCCCGGGTTGGGGAGCTCTGCGTCGAGAGCAAGGTAACACCATACCGGGCCGCGAAATATCTGTTCCTGTTCCTGCCGATACACGTCCGGGTCCTGATACACCGTATAGGGTACCCGGGTAAAATCTCCTGCTGTCCAGCCTTGAGTGTCTGTCATATCCGTTACCCTGCCGTTTGTTCCGTATCGATAAAGCCTTTTCCGGCGGCCAGGCTGCCGGTCAGCATCATCGCGGACTGCATCATTTCGTGACTGGCAATACCCTTGCCGACAATATCGAACGCCGTGCCATGGGCCACCGACATATGTAAATATGGCGGGCCAATAATCAACGCACAGTTGCCCACGAAACCCCAGGTTTTGATGGCGATATGTCCCTGGTCGTGGAACATGGCCAACACCGCATCGTATTTATCCTCGATGCAGTGGCGAAAAATCGAATCCGGCGCAATGGGCCCGGTGACATTAATCCCCGCGTCTTTGGCGAGTTCGACACCCGGCGCGATTTCCCGTTCATCCTCTTCCCCAAAGGCGTGGGCGTTAAAGCCGGAGACACCGATGCGCGGATTTTTCAGCCCCCACTCCCGCAGCCGCCCGTCCATGGTTTGCAAGGCGCTAAATACCAGATCGCTTTTGATCAGATCGCACACCTGGCGCAGGGGAATATGATCCGTCAGGTGCATCACCCGCAGCGGCCCGCTCACCAGGAACAAATAACTGATGCCGGGCTGAATATTGATCACCTGATCCAGCACACCGGCCATTTTCATGGCCACCGAACTGATGGGCCCCATAATGGTTCCCGCTACCGCACCGGAGCGCGCCAGCTTGTCCGCCTCCCCCAACCACTCGGCACAGACCTTGCCGCAAATCGCGTTGTCCACGCCCAGTGTGACATCTTTGAGGTCGAGCTTGCCCGAGTCAATGATCTCGATCACCTCGGGTGAATCGCTGATCTGATCGACGGAATCGATGGTGCGTACCGGTAGATCGAGCCCGGCGAACTTGACGGCCTGCTCCATAACAGGCGCTGAGCCGATTAGTACGGGGCGAGAATAACGGTGCGGCTCCCCCGAGGCCCAGGCCTTGGCAATCACTTCCGGGCCGATACCGCAGGGGTCGCCAATCATGGTGGCGATAAGGGGTCGAGAATCAGTCATTGGGACGTTTCCGTTAAGTTACTATAGTTCAATCAAGTACAGCGCTATCAAGCGATGGCGGGGCCACCTTTGTCGACCCAGGTTTGCAGGTCGAAGTACTCCCGCCAGTGACATATCTTGCCAGCGGCGTCGAATTCAAAAATTCCCAGTACCGGCAACCGGTCGAGGTCTTTATCGGGGAAGCCAAAACTGTCATAACGTTCAGTGACTACGCGATCACCATCGGTCACCACAGTCAACACCTCAAAGCGGCAACTGGTGGCCAGGGAGAAAAACCCTTCCAGAAAGCCGCGAATAGCCTGCTGACCCACCAGCGGTTGCAACGGTACATTGTGATACACCGCATCGGCGCTCATGTACCCCAGAATGGCATCGACGTCGAGTCGTTCCCAGGCGCCACAAAAGTCTCTGATTACCTGCTCACGCTGCGAATTAGGCATGTTTACCCCTCGGTATAATTGCGATCATGGCCACTTTGGCATACATTAGCTAACGAATTAGATAATAAACCCATCAATAGTAACTACCAAACCACCCGCCGACAACTGGTCAGCAATATCAGTCAGCAGGTTTTACAGGAGGAATACAGTATGTTGGATCAAGTCACCGGTGGCGCACCCACCGCAGCAGACGGCTCGCCGCTGTACAAGAACGAATACGGCCACTTTATTAACGGACAATGGGTTGAGGGCAGCAGTGGCGAAACCATCGACCTGTACAACCCGGCCACTGGCGCGGTACTGGCCAGGATTGCCTCCGGTAACGCCGAGGACACCAACGCCGCTGTGGCCGCCGCATCGGCCGCCCTGCCCGCCTGGGCCAATACCAGCCCCAGCCAGCGGCAGGCCGTTCTGGTAGAAATCGCGCAGCGGATGCAAAAACGCGCTGGCGATTTTGCCCTGCTGGAAACCCTCAACAACGGCAAACCCATCACCGAGTCCATGTATTTCGATCTTCCCCACGCCATCGAACAATTTAACCTGTTCGCGGGTGCGGCCTACACTCTGCACGGCAAATCGTTCGATACCCCGGAAGCCCTCGGCATCGTCCACCGCGAGCCCATCGGCGTGGTCGCCCAGATCATTCCCTGGAACGTGCCCCTGCTGATGATGGCCTGCAAAGTGGCGCCCGCCATCGCCGCTGGCTGTACCGTGGTCCTCAAGCCGGCGGAAACCGTGTGCCTCGGCATTCTCGAATTTTTCGACGAAATGAAAGACATCATTCCCCCCGGCGTGGTCAACGTGGTCACCGGCTACGGCCAGAATATTGGCGAAACCCTGGTTACCCATCCCGATGTGCGCAAAGTGGCGTTCACGGGTTCCCGACCCACCGCACAGCGCATTATTCAGTACGCCTCGGCAAACCTGATTCCACAAACCCTCGAGCTGGGGGGCAAGTCTGCCAATATTGTCTGCGCGGATGCGGATATCGACGCCGCCGTCGAAAGCGCGATTATGACCACCGTGTTTAACAAAGGCGAAGTCTGCCTTGCCGGTTCGCGACTGTTTCTACACGACGCCATTCAGGAAGAATTTCTGGAAAAATTCAAAAGTGGTCTGGAAAAAATTCGCATTGGCGACCCCACCGACCCCGCCACCCAACTCGGCCCCCAGGCGTCCGTGATGCAGCGGGACAAAGTGGCTGGCTACCTTGAACTGGGCCCCAAAGAGGGTGCCACCCTGGTCACCGGCGGTAAGCGCGCCACCGGCGGCAATCTGGACGCCGGTAACTTTATCCAGCCCACCATCTTCAGTAATGTGCGCAACGACATGCGCATCGCCCAGGAAGAAATTTTTGGCCCGGTTACCGTCGCCATCACCTGGAACGATGAACAAACCATGCTGCGCCAGGCCAACGATTCGGTATACGGCCTCGCTGGCGGTGTGTGGACACGGGATCTGGCCAGCGCTCACCGCATTTCCAAGGCCATGCAAACCGGTACCGTGTGGGTCAACCGCTACTACAACCTGATTTCCGGCATGCCCCTCGGCGGCTACAAACAAAGTGGTTACGGTCGCGAGTTCTGTCACGAACTGCTGGAACACTACACCATCACCAAATCCGTCGTGATCAACCTGCAGGAAGGCAAGATGGGTGTGTTTGACCAATAGGTGGTCACAATAAGTCAACGATGAAAGGAGCGCCCCGGCGCTCCTTTTTTTTGCACAAAAATTGGCACAATAAAATAGGCAGAAAAATTAGTCAGGAAAAATTGAGAGTAAAAATACTTAGAAAAAATACCTTGCAGTGATGTGTTAACTACCTGATAACAAATCTTTGGGAGACAATCCATGACCCAACCCCTGGGAACCGTACGCCAACTCGCCTACGTCGCCACCGACATGGAAGCGTCCCTCAATTACTGGACCCAAACCCTCAAGGCCGGCCCGTTTTTCCTCCTCGAGCATTGCCCCCTGGAAAACCAGCAGTACTATGGCACCGAAGCAGATGCGGATGTGACCATCGCGCTGGGCAACAGCGGCAATCTGCAAATTGAACTCATCTACCAGCACAACCACACCCCATCCGTATACCGGGACTTTTTGCGGGCCGGGCGTATCGGCGTGCACCACATCGGCCTGATGCCGGACGATTACGCCGCCACCACCGCCCACTATCGCGCCCTTGGCCACCGGGAAGCCTTTTCATGCACAGTGGGCGGCGCCCCATTGGTGTACTTCGACACCCTCGAAACTATCGGGCACTACGTGGAGTTATGGGATAACCACGCCGTGTTTAAAGATATGTTTTTAATGATTGAAGACGCCGCGCGGGGCTGGGACGGCACCGACCCGGTGCGGGTGCTCAAGCTTTAAATTGCGGCGGTCGGTTAACAAACGAGTATAGCTCTTTCGGCAAATCAGGTTTTGGCGAGAATAGCGCGCTAATGTTGCATCAGCGCGGCGGCCGAATAGCAGTTTTTCATCTGACCCCAAATATCTATCCAATAAAGCGACAGTAGCTCATAGTTGTTCATGGGTTCACCTGCTGCGAAACTGTATAAGCTTTCCTCTTGCGCGTTATCTTTTCACTAAGACTAAACTTCTTGTGCGGCCCGGTAAATCATGATGTGCGTGTTTCCAAACCGCGATATAACTGTTCGGAATGCGTGCAGATGTGCATGATGTATCCGGATTGGGACAAAAACGTGTGGATCCGACATATCATTCCCTGATGGCTTAATTATTCTCGCCAAAATACGCTGATTTCAAGGGAAAAAGCAATGGGCCAGTGTTATTTGGATAGTTTTTACTCTGGCTCAAATACTCCGACCCCAAATACTCTGGCGTATCGGCAACACAGCGTTTATGCTATGGCAATTTCAACATAACAAAAGGAACGATTGATGAAAACTGCGTCGCGATTTTTTTTGGCTGTTATCGGATTTTCTGTGCTGATGCCGACTTTTGCTGACCAGGATCCCAATATCACCACCATTAAAGCGCGTCAGGGTGAGATGAACATCCGGGCCCACAATCTCGGCCCACTGATGGCCATGGCAAAAGGAGACATGCCCTACGATGCTCAACTTGCCGCTCAACTTGCCGCCAATCTGAAATTCCTGCTCGATCTCGATACCAGTCGATTCTGGCCACCGGGCACGGACAGCAACAGCTATCCAGAAAATAGCAAGGCTTTGCCTGAAATCTGGACTACCTATCCGGAAATTGGAAAGTATGCCGAGAAACACGACAAGGCGGTAATCGAACTGGATGCCGTAGCCGGTGAGGGTCTGGAAGCCCTGCGTTCAAAAATTGGTGCCGTGGGTGATTCCTGTAAGGCCTGCCATGACGAGTACGCGAAAGAGCATTAATTCCAGTTCTCTTGAAAGGCTTTAAACGGGAAAAAATCTGGGACCCGATCTCTCGGCTGTGGCACTGGCTGTTGGTAATCAGTGTCTCAGCCGCGTGGTGGTACGGCGAAAACATGACCTTCGCTACGGTGGATTGGCATTTCTACCTGGGTTATGGAGTGCTGGGCCTGGTGCTGTTTCGCCTGCTTTGGGGATTCGTGGGCCCTGCGCCCATTCGATTTCGCAGCCTCCTGCACTCACCCGCGACAATCCGGCAATACCTGAAAACCCTCGGTGTCCGCAGCCCCAGCGGCAGCCCTGGGCACAATCCCTTAGGCTCGCTCTCGGCGATTATCCTGTTGGCAAGCATTGCTTTTCAGGCTGTTAGCGGCCTGTTTATAGAGTCGGACGATTATTTCGAATCGGCCCCTCTGGCAAAACACCTGTCCGAAGAGATGGTCAACCAGGTAACTGGCTGGCACCACCTGAATGCAAAAATTCTTTTGGTGCTGGTGGGCCTGCACCTTAGCGCCATACTTTTTTACTGGCTGTGGAAGAAAGAAAACCTGACCAAGCCGATGATCACCGGGTGGAAGTGGGTTAAGGAAAATAAATCCGCTGACTGAAAGGCTGAAGGTCCATCTGTTAAGGATTGGCCACGGGTAAATTCAACAACCGGCATTAAGGCAACAACCGGATAGTTGGTTGAACTTTTGCAGTTATCCGGGTCAGGCCTTGTCTTTTGCCTGAGCCGCTATTTGGCCAGATAGATGTGCCCCTGACCATTGCCGTGTGGGGTTACGTGATACATCACACCAAAAAAGAATATCGGGGCAGGTTCCCTGACCCCAAATATCCAACAACAGTTTTTCATCTGGCCCCAAATATCCACAAATACCTTTTAAGCGAACCTACGGCGAACCGTCAGTGTTGCGCGCGTCATTATCATACTTTGTTTTACACATTTGCTTTTAAGCATCTATTTATAAGCTTCTTTGTCGGCGACCGCATTATAGGCCACATTTTTCTTAGCTGTTTTTCAAATGTCTCATCTCTTAGTCGTCCATTCACCTCCTCAATATCTAGCTCATATACTTCCATTCTTATCCCAACGGAAAGCCCTATTAGAAAATCATTTACTGTAGTTATATATTCGCTTGCTCTCTTACGCGATGTTGAGGCGGGAGTAGATATTCTTTTGCTAAAGTCTATCTTTTTCTTGTTTCGAAAAAATCCAACATAAACAGATTTTTGCTTACGCTCCTCCAACTTACCATCAAATAGAAGCTGATAAAGCTTTTGTGGTAGTTCTGCATGCGTTGCGAACCAGCCTTGTTTTGATCTATGAGAATAAGAATGAATCAAAGACTGCTCAATAAGTTTTAATGAAGGGCGGTCGTCTTTACATGCACTTTGCCAGCAAAAGTCCTCCCACATAAAATATTTCCCAATTTCCTCCATAGATAATATCGATGTGTATAGCGCGCTAGGTATTCGATTATTGTCGTACAGGAAAATTGAATCGTTATGAAGTCGAACTGCATTGTCAAATGCGAGAACTGATCCCCTATAGATTCTATTTAGAATAGCCTTTGGATTACCCTTAGGCATGCTAACGATTGAGCTCACGGACTAACATCGCAACGAATCCAATGTTCAAGTAGTGCATCGTCCAAAGGCGCGATCTCCGCAAGCGCAATTTTCTGGCCCTTGAATGGGGCCAAGCGCTCCATTACAGCTGACGAAGATCTTTCTTCCCTGGGATTGAGATAAACACTGAGTCGTTCATCCAACGTAAACAGACCCAATTCGAATGCCTTATCGTGGAACACACAAAGACATAAGCCGTTACCTAGCTGCCCGCGCAAGGACTCATTGTCACTCCACCTCGCAATGTGAGCTCCCACAAGGAAGCGCGGATCATCAACCTCGCAAGATGGGAAGCAGCACTTATTGTTGTATAGCCTTTTAATCTCCTTGGAAAATTCTGTCTGTCCGAGACGGCTACGAATAATCCTTAATTGCGAACCCGTTTCAACAGAGACAACAGCGTTTTTATCTGATATTTGTGACTCAACGACAGGCATTTCGAATAGTGCAATAAATAATTCATCGTCGACCTCGGAGAGATACGCGCCATTTAAGCACTGAAGTCTGCTGGCCTGTCTGACATAGAAGATATTCCTCTTGTCTTCTCGTGATTTATTTGCATCGAAATATGCTTCTAACTCTGATCTTCGCTCAGCAAAGACCTTTGTCAGATTGATGGGGGCATGGAACGGTGTGTAATCCGTCAGGTCAGCGCGGTGAAACGTAGACGCAAATGACCAAGCCCTAGCATCTGGTGGTCGCTTTGTCGTAACGAAACCATCACCGGCGACGCGAGAGAACCCTACGAAATAAGCATTCGGTTGAATTCCTCGTAAATGAATAACCGTGTCTCCTTCCTCAACAGAAAGAACCTTCTCCCAAAACGGCCACTTGGAACCATTCTCTTTCACTGAGGGTGACCAAATGCAGTTTGGAAACGCCCAAGCACCTCCCCCATGCGTCTCAACGCGTGACATTTCCAAGAAGATCATAGTGAGCTAACGACTAAAATAACCGGCGCCGCTTTGCTGCGTCCGGCGCGCATTGTTTGCGCGCGAAGTTGATTGCCTTGTTAGAAGGCTGGGTAGCATGGGTCTTTTTCTCCATATGACCATGAAGGTGATACTGATTTCAATTTATTACTTTCACCAAATTTAAAGCCCAACCAGCCAACCCAGGTACAACCTTCTTTTTCATATACTTCTTGGTCTGTGTGTTTACTTGCAGCAGCAATAATTTCCTCTTTTGTTGCATGTTTAGCAACTTCAGGAAACGTGGCCATTAGTTGCCTTCGAGTTTCTTCCAGCTCATAAGTTTGTTGATCTCGGTATGACAGAGTTACACCAGTATCCACAACCTGATACAACCAGAAAGCATTGCTAGCCAATAAAAGCACAACAAGTATTGCGATTGTCATTTTCATTTTGCCGTCTAACTATTAATGAACGCCACGCGCGATAACTGTTCGGAATACGTGCAGGTGTGCATGATATACCCGTATTTGGGCAGAAAGGTACGGATGCGACATATCATTCCCTGATTGCTCAATTATTCGCGACACAATACGCTGATTTCAAAGGGAAAATCAATAGTCCAGCAAACCCTCTCTAGATATGACGCCCGTGCGCTGTTATTTAGCGTTTTCGCGGTTAATTGAGCTGGTGCGATATATGTTGCCACAAGCTGCATGGGCAACAGATCTATAACCTTTTGAAATTGAAACAAATAAAGTATCGACTGTGTCCCCGGCCCAGATGAACGTACTTCAATAGCACGGAACGAATTTAGATATACTCCCTCTCGGAATGCATCGGACTCACCGTTGGGCTTGCGGGTGTTTTTGCCGGTGCACGCCACGGCAGTGCGGTTATAACAACCAGTACGGAGAGCACATGAAAACCATCGGGTTATTGGGCGGTATGAGCTGGGAAAGCACCGTTACCTATTACCGCGCGATCAACGAGGGCGTTAAGCGCGAACTGGGTGGGTTGCACTCCGCCAAAATCGCGCTGTACAGCGTCGATTTTGAGCCCATCGAAAAACTTCAGCACGCCGGTGACTGGGCTGGCACCGCAACCATTCTTAGCGCGGCGGCGCGTAGGGTTGAGGCGGCCGGGGCGGACTGTCTGGTGATCTGCACCAACACCATGCATAAGGTGGCGGCCGATATCGAAGCGGCTATCCACATTCCCCTGCTCCATATTGCCGATGCCACGGCAGAAGTGTTGCTACGGGACGGCATTAAAACCGTTGGCCTGCTGGGCACCGGGTTTACGATGAAGCAGGATTTTTACAAGGGTAGACTCGCGGAAAAATACGGCCTGGAGGTATTGATCCCCGGCACTAAAGACAGAGGCATTGTTCACGATGTGATCTATAACGAGCTGTGTCTGGGGCACACCACTGCTGCCGCGAAAGCTGATTACCTGCGCATTATTGATGAACTCGCCAACCGGGGCGCGCAAGCGGTCATTCTCGGCTGCACGGAAATTGGCATGCTGGTCAGTCAGGGGGACACCGAGGTGAGACTGTACGACACAACCCTTATTCACGCGGAAAAAGCAGTGGCCTTCGCGACGTTAAAATGATTTAAGTATGGTCGCACCAGGTAGTACGAACCCGCTACGAACTGACCAGAATAAACGCCGAGCAGGTAGGCGTTGCACTTGGAGTGGTGGGCTTGTAAGGATCGGCGTATCGATTCGATTAAAAGTTGGCGCGGCCCACGACGAGCCGCTTCACCAACTTTTATACCGCCCCAGAACAATCGACACTAATTTATTTGGCGTAGATGTCCAGAGTTTTAATCACCCGATAGGCGCCCAACACCGTTGGCACGGCAATGCCCAGCCGTTCGGCCTGCTGTAGCAGTGGCAAAATAATCGCGTCGATCTCGGTAGTGCGACCCGCCAGCACATCCTCGTGCATGGATGTGCGCACACCCTTGGGTTTGGTTTTAAAGAATTTTCCTAATTCGATACAGTGAGCCACGGCGCCGTCAAAATCCGACTCGTGAATTTGTTTGAGGAATGATAGCGGCGCGTAAAAATTTTGCGGTTCGTACCCCAGCCCTGCGTAGATCGCCAGTAACTCCTTGGCGATGGTGACATAATGTTCCGCGCCCACCGGACAGGAAAATCCGTCGGAAAAATCCAGTTCGGGATTCCCTACCAACGTACTGGCGGACCAGGCCGACGCACCACCCACCTGCACGACTTTTTCCCACAATACGTGCTGGATGTCCGTCACCGCTTTGGCTCCTAACCCGGCTTCGCAAAATGCCGCCGCCAGGGTTTCGGTGCGCTCGGATGTGCCGCCCTGCAACTCGCCGAAATAGGCCGTGGTCGGCGTACTGACGTGATTGAGCGTGTGCCCTGGCGCGATGAGCGTGCCACCTTCCATGATAGAGCCACCGATAACCCGCTCCGCGCCAAACGCGGTTATTAACTGCGCCTCCTTGCCCACTCCATTTTGCAAGGTCAACGCCACCCGCACGCGATCATTTAAGACAGCCGCGTCCGCCAGCGCACCCACCATCGCCTTTTGCTTGGTCAACAAAATATAATAGTCGATATCCCCCTGCACCTGATCGGGGTGCGTGGTGCAGCGCAGATTGTCTTTGACGACAAACTCCTCGCGCCCGGTTATTTTCAGGCCGTTGGCCTGTATGGCGTGCATATGTGCGGGACGACCGATTAACGTCACCTGATGTCCGGCGCGGGCGAGTCGCCCGCCCAGCACCGAACCCAGGCCACCCGCGCCGTGTATGCAAACATGTAACTTCTTGGTCATGAACCACCGACTCCGTCAAAACGATTGAGGAAAATTACTCAGGAAACCCCAAGGGTTTTCAGGCTGGAGACGATGCGCTCGCGCAATTCCGGCTTGCACTGCTCCACGGGCGGAATAATCGGCCCCGCTTCGAGTCCAATCGCTTCAAACCAGGCTTTCATACTGGCCAACGCGCTGGCATAGGTAAACGTGCTGATCACTTCCCAGATAAACACTTCGTTATACAGTTCGCGCACCGGGGCGAGTTCTTCAGATTTTTTGAATGCCTCTTCCCACTTGCCCTGTGCGGATAACGCACGGTATTCGTTAATAAGGTGGCGTTTTTTGCCATAAATAATGTACGACAACTCGCCAAACACCACCTGGCCGCCGCGACGCAGGTCGTCGGCGAAAACGCCCTCAAACGGATCCGACACGATAAAATCATCCCGCAACAAGCTGCGTAATTTCAGGGTTTCCGCGCGGTTCATCACCCCTTGCTTGGTACCCACCACGGTATCGATATCCGCCAGACGCTTCATCAAATCCCAGCCCAGCACTTTGCCGGACACCGGCGTGCGGTACAGGGCAACGGCGAGGTTGGAGTTGTCGGTCAGATACTTAAACCAGTTGTACACTTCGTTGTCGGTGCGCAACTGCACGGACGGGTTCATCACCTCGGCGCCGTCATAGCCCAGCTTTTCCAGGCGATTCATTTTTTCAACACACTGATGGACGCTGGGATCGAGTACAATGGACCATAGGCCGATACGCCCCTTAACCGCGTCGGCGACGATTTCGTGATAGCGGTACCAGTCGGAGAGGGTCACGTTCCAGCACTCGGCGATAAACCCCCCGACCACCAGGCCGTCCACACCCATTTCAATAAATGCTTCGATATTTGAACGAATACCCGCTTCGTTAAACGTAAAATCTGGATTCATCGGCGTGACCGGGCAATTAAACATCCCTTTCACATTTTCCTGCGCCCATTGCTTTGCCGTACTACGCGTATAGTCCATGAGACTCTCCCCTTCAGGTGAATTTATAAGTAAACTGTCAATAAGTATAGTACACCAAATGGAACCTTTGAAAAGACACAAAATTTCAGTTTTAGCAGCGCCAAAGGGGTATAGATAGTGAATTTAAATCGTCCAGAATTATTCCGGCAGCAGTGTTATATCAATGGTCAATGGGTCGACGCCGACGACGGTGTCACCATTGCCGTCACCAATCCCGCCAATGGCGAGGTATTGGGCACCATTCCTAAACTGCTTGCCAATGAAACCCGTCGAGCGATCGAAGCAGCTGACAATGCCTGGCCAGCGTGGCGCTCGTTGGCAGCCAAAGAGCGCTCTAATATTCTGCGCAAATGGTTCGATCTGATGGTGGCCAATCAGCGCGACCTCGCGGTGTTGATGACCATGGAGCAGGGTAAACCCCTGGCGGAATCCATGGGCGAAATCGCCTACGGGGCCAGTTTCGTGGAATGGTTTGCGGAGGAAGCGAAACGGGTATACGGCGACACCATTCCTGCCACCACGCAGGACAAACGCATTATCGTACTCAAACAGCCAATCGGCGTGGTGGCGGCGATTACCCCCTGGAACTTCCCCAATGCGATGATTACCCGCAAATGCGCCCCGGCGCTGGCGGCGGGCTGTCCAGTGGTGATCAAACCCGCTACCGAGACCCCCTATTCCGCCCTGGCCCTGGCCGTCCTGGCGGAGGAAGCCGGTATTCCCCCCGGCGTATTGAATATTCTCACCGGCAGCGCGAGTGCTATTGGTGGCGAACTCACCAGCAACCCGACGGTGCGCAAACTGTCGTTCACCGGCTCCACCGAAGTGGGCAAAATTTTAATGCGCCAATGCGCGGACACGGTTAAAAAAGTGAGTATGGAGCTGGGGGGTAACGCCCCGTTTATCGTGTTTGACGATGCCGACCTGGATGCCGCTGTGGATGGCGTGATGGCCAGCAAGTTTCGCAATACGGGGCAAACCTGTGTGTGCGCCAATCGCATTCTGGTACAGGACGGAGTGTACGACGAATTTGCCAGAAAACTCACCGTAGCCGTGAAGCGTATGAAGATCGGTAGCGGTCTGGACGACGGTGTGGAACAGGGCCCGCTGATCAATCAGGCGGCCGTGGACAAAATTCAGGAACACCTGGACGACGCGTTGGCCAAAGGCGCGAAAATTCTTACCGGAGGCGGGCCCCACAAGCTCGGTGGAACCTTCTACCAGCCAACGGTCATCGTCGATGCCACCGCGGCGATGCTGGTCACCCAGGAGGAAACGTTTGGGCCTCTGGCACCGCTCTACCGCTTCAAAAATGATGACGAAGCCATTGCCCTCGCCAACGACACGCCATTTGGACTGGCCGCCTATTTCTATGCCCGGGATATGCAACGGGTGTGGCGGGTGGCCGAGGCGCTGGAAACCGGCATTGTGGGCATTAACAGCGGCATAGTGTCCTCCGAAGTCGCACCCTTTGGCGGCGTGAAAGAGTCCGGGATTGGCCGCGAAGGCTCAAAATACGGGATCGAAGAATTCGTTGAAATTAAATATCTGTGTATGGGCGGCATGTAGCCCATTGCGGGTTATATAAACCACAGCCAGGCGGGCAGGGAGATAAAGAATAGTGCCGTGCTGGTGACCAGAATGGTCGCTAACAGCTCCGTATTCAGGCCAAAGCGCTCACTCAGTATGAGCGTAGCCATCATGGTAGGGGTAGCGGCCATCAATACGGTACTTTTCAGAACTTCCCCCTCTCCGAGGGTCACTAATCCAACGCCCAGCACCACCCCCGGCACCAGCACCAGTTTGATTAGCGCAGCCAGTAACGACAGCTGCCAATAACGGGCGATACTGGCAAAGGAGAGGGACATCCCCACCGCCAGCAACATCGCATGGATGGTGGTATCACCCAGCATGCGCGCGGCGCTCTGCACAAAGTCCGGCAATTGAATACCGGTTAGATTGAGAAACACCGCAAAGCCGAATGCCCAGATCGGCGGTAAGCTAAAAAAAGTCTTGAGGAAGGTGCGTAGACTGCCATCGCCGTTGTCCGCGTTGCTCCAGTTGGAAGACACCCATACGCCCACAATCCACAACATAGGGCTAATCGCCAGCACGTCTATGTAGATGGCGAACCGGGTTGCGGCCTCTCCCTGTTCCGCGCGCAACAGCGGCACCCCCAGGGAGATAATATTGGCGTAGGCGCAGGCCAGAATCAGTACCGCCAGTTCGGGCTTACCCATACCGAGGCGCTTTAAATAGGGCATCAGAAGCACGCTAAAAAACATCCCGGCGACGATTCCCGCATTGAACAACAGCGGCGCGCTGACCAGCTCGAAGGACAGCTTTACCGTGGGAATCACCGCGATGATCAACGCAGGGTAGAACAAATTCAGCACCAGCGCGCCAATGGTGCGACGCACGTCGAGATAAGCAATGCCCCCCGGTTCGGTGTGGCGCCAGATAAAGCCCAACAATATCACTACTGCACTGGGCATCAGTGCCTGCTGGATGACGCTCAATATTGAATGATCCATGGCGGTTATTAAGCTATCCTGTTATTGATACTGATCAAGGTGTTACCCGCGTGACGGAGCCTATTATGTGCTTAATCTGCTCGAATGCGCGTAGATTCAATCCATCTTTATTGCAACGTAACGCTGGAGAAATTTTATGCCGCAACCCATTGCCCTGAAATCACTACTGGAAACCGATGGCGTACTGGGTGCAGTGCGCTGGAGAGCGTCCGTGGTTAGCACCAGTGCCACTCCGCCCGCCCTGGTGGAGTTTGTGGGTACCATATCCAAAGACCGAGCGGAGCGCCTGATGGCCCACGCCGAAGCCGCGGGCATGTCCATTTTCGGGATCAGCCAACTGAGCTACCAGCGCGCGCAAAACGACAAAACAGTGGTTTACCCGGTAGACTCCTATTACGTGCATGGACAATACACGTCCGTCGTCGTGACCATCAACCGAGTGGCCGTTTTGCTCGACAACAAGGCCAGCGTGGATATTCAGGCCTTGATTGGCAAAATGATTCTGGTTGCCAACAAGTAAACCGCTAACCGGCATCACCCGGTCTGCCGGTCAGGCGACCACGCTTGCGCGGCTGGGTTACGACTGCCGTTTCATGCCAATGCCGATGCCACCGTCGGTGTTGATCACAGTCCCGGTAAGAAAACGCGACTGCTCTTTGGCCGCCAGGTAGAGATAAGCGGGGGCGTGATCGGCGGGTAGCGATGCAAACCCCAGGGGCGTCATGCTTTCGAGAAGCTTGTCCACGTCGGGTATCTCCGATAGTTTGGCTTCGGCCTGGCCGCCGGCGGCACTGCCACCCAAACTGGTCAGGGTACCACCGGGCGCTACGCCGTTAACCCGGATGTCCGGCGCCAGCTCGTGAGCCAACTGTCGGATCATGCCCAGTACCGCGTGTTTGGAGGCGACGTAAATGGGTCCGCCACCGCCCGTGTAGAAACTGGACGTGGAGGCGGTGAAAATCATACTCCCACCGGTTTTGCGCAACTCCTCGACTGCCGCCTTGGCACCGAGAATATAGCCTTTAACATTGACCGCAAAAATTTCGTCGCAGATCTCGGCAATTTTATCTTCACTGTGCTCGACCAGTGGCACCATGTAATCCCAGATACCCGCATTGCCAACAAACGTATCCAGTTGCCCAAACTGCGCGACCGTCGCCGCCACGGCAGATTTGTTGTCGGCCAGCGAGCGAACGTCCCCCACCGCGCCCACCACTTTGTCAGCGCCCAGTCTGGCGACCACTGCATCGATTGCGGCCTGAGTACGATCCATGATCCCGACCCGTGCGCCTTCCGCAACGAAACGCTCCACCACCGCCAACCCAATTCCAGAGGCGCCCCCGGTTACCAATGCAACTTTCTTATCCAGCCACCCCATAAACTGTCTCCCGTTGTAGATATTTTTTTGCTAATTAAAAGAAAATATTCAGGTTACTATCGGCCACCACAGCGTGGTTAAACTGCATAGTTCTGCGCGCCAACTTAACCGCTTTGCCTTCCACCCGCCAGATATCGTCGCGCGACACAATCATGCGTCGTTCTTCTCCGTCGAGACGGTTGCGATACACCGTCACCACTGACAGCACCTGCCACTCACCTTCCGTCTCTGTGGGAAACACTTCAATATTAGAGACCAGATGCCGCAAGTGATTTTGTGGATTTTCGGACCACACAAAATTGGTGCGAAAGCGATCCACCCGCAACTGCAGGTGTGGTTTTTTATCGTTAAAAATATTAGCTTCCAGGGGCTTAACCGCAGACTCTTTTTCGTCGCGCGCGCGGCGCGTTGGCATCGGCATGTAGTAATGAATATCCTCCGTCAACATACCGAGCCAGTCTTCGTACTGCTCGTTGTCCAACAAGCGAGCTTCTGTGTACAAGAGGCTTTGAAATGCCAGATAGGTGTCAGTGTCTACGGGGCCAGATATCGGCAGGGAACCGCTCATACTACAATTTCTCCGTGGCGCGAGCTTGTTCCAGATTATTGTAGCTCGGAATATCCGCCCAGTTGTCGGCCGCCATCATTTCCTGCCAGCGGCGATAGAAAAAGCGCTGGTTTTGCTCCCCAATCAGGCCATCGCTAATGACGCCCGGCATATCGGGGCGGGAATGTTCCTTGCCCATGGCCATATTGGTGTAAATATTCTGCCGCCGGGTTTGCCAGCCGCGGTTCTGCGAGGTGCAGGCAATCAGGTTGTCGCCGTCATCATTGTCGAACATGCCCGCGGCGCCAAAAGTGCGACACACATTGTCGAGTATCATCTGTTTCAAATTGTCGGGCATTTCCTTGTCGACCATGGCCCAGGTCCACATTTCCATTTTTCCGGGCCCTTTCGGGTGATACACCCGGAACCAGTTTAAACCCGGCAACATTTGCACGTTGGGAAACACGGTAAAATTAATCTGCGAGCCCCAAAACTGTTTGCCACGCAACTCGCCGAGGCGGGAAATTACCGTCTCGCGGTTGGCGTCCAGGTAATCTACCGCCATCTGCGGATCGGGATAGAACGCATAGCCCGCATAGCCATCCAGTGTTGACAGCACGGAGTGTCCGTTCATACCCGTGACCGACATTGCAGTTGAACTGTCGATATCCGTATTACCCACCGACAGACTTTCAATCTTCATGGACGAGGCCACCGTCATCACGCCGGCATGGGCCCAGCCCAGGTGATAACCGTCGCCGCAGACGTTTTCCACCGGCAATTTCCAGTTAACCGGGTATTCCACTTTCTGGGTGGTGCCGATCAGCTCCGTGCCTTCGGGCATCGCGTCGAGCCACACATCCAGATACCACTTCATATCCCCCAGGTAGTCTGCCAACGGCGGCGCTTGCGGATCAAAGGTGCCAAACACCAGGCCTTTATAGCTCGACACCTGGGCGACCGGCGTCAAGCCAAATTTCGATTTGTCGAGCTGGTTGTGGTAGGCGTCCTGTTCCAGGGGAACGCCGATCAGCTCGCCGTCGGGGCCAAAACTCCAACCGTGATAGTTGCACACAAAGCGGCGCGCGTTGCCCTGATCGGCTTTACAGATGCGGTTGCCCCGATGGGTACAGGTATTGAGGAATGCTTTGACGGATTGATCTTTCTGACGCACCACCAGCACTTCATCCTCACCCATAAAGGTGCGGAAGTAATCGCCGGGCTCGGGTATCTGGCTTTCGTGAGCTAGAAACAGCCAACAGCGACCAAAAATATGCTCCTGCTCCTGATCGTAAACCGACTGTTCGTGAAAAATAAGCCGACTCTGGCGACCGGTCTTGTTGTCCACCAACTGGTTAATATCCAGCGTACTCATGCAACATCCTCACAGTACTTAACATGCCGGTGCCGTCACCAGCCCCGACCAAATGCGGCCAACATTATCATGCCATGCTCTCAAGGGGTCAAACCAACAGAGACCAGCAACCCGGCACCAGGCTTAAAACCTCTGGAGTACACACTCAGTCCAGTACGCCATCAAAAAACAGTTTCACAAGGGTATTGAACGCCTGCCGTTGTTCGATTTGAATCCAGTGTCCGCAGTGATGAAAAACATGGAGCTGGGCGTTGGGAATTCGTTCAGCCAGATGGTAGGAATTACCGAGGGGAATAAAATAATCTTCGCGCCCATGGGTAATCAACATGGACTGGCGAATGTTCGCCAGTTGCTGATCGGACAATACAAACGCATCCACGGATTGCTGCGTGTCTTTGGCGAACATCGCTTCGAACTGTAAGCGCACACTGTCCTGCATAACATTTTTGTAGCGCTCGGCGGCTATTTTTGCAATGTCTCCCCCAAGTAACGCGGGGTTATGCAAAAACTTACCAACCAGGTCGGCCAACGCTGCCTCGGAAGGGTTGGCGTAGAAACCCCAACCTTTTTGCAACCCCTCGGTGGCTTTAAACGGCGCGCCCACCGCGCCCATCAGGACGACTTTGGCAAACCGTTCGGGGTGACGGTCGAGTAAATGTAAGGCGACACCGCCACCCATGGAATTGCCGACGAGATGCACTTTTTCCAGCCCGCGGGCATCCATAAGATCGATCATCTGTTGCACCCAGGTATCGATCCAGGCAGGCGTTCCGTGGGGGGGATTATCGTGCTGGCTTTGCCCAAAGCCGGCAATATCCGGTGCCAGACAATGATAGTCGGCGCCCAGGAAGGGCAACGCAAACTGCCAGTTTGACATGGCGTTCGCACCGGGACCGGAGCCGTGTAGCAATAGCACCGTGGAGTCGTGACCAGCACCCGTTTCATTGACAAACGTTTGGTAAGAACCCGTTTGAACCTTGCTGGTTTGCATCATATGCCTCCCACGGATTGAAGATATGTAGTCCAGATTGTGTCGATGTTAACCGCTGGCACCGCGTATTTTTCGCTCAACGGTAACTCCCCGGCAGACATAAAAAAACCGGGCCAGTACCTGCTTCCCGGTTTTTGCGCCTCGTTCCCGGGCCCTCTATACGCTGTAAATATCCATAACGTTGGCAATCATATCGTTGAGCACGGTGATCTTTCGCCCGGCGATCTTGAGGCCGCCCTCAGTCTGTTTAATGCGGTGTTCCTGGTGGCCAAAAAAATGCGTGGATACTTTTAATTTATAGGAATAAGTGACCCAGGAAGAATGCACCTTGAGTTCGCTGTCGCCCTGTTGTTCAAAGCGATAATTGGCCGTCATATGGCAGGTGCGCGGTAGCGGAGTGGACGCCAGGGAGCGCTCGGTTTTCAAGCGAAACACCCGGTCCTCCAGCCCCGATCGGCTGCCGTAATAGATCAGCGACAGTTGTGTATTGGGGTCGTTAGTGACTGTGTACTCGTCGTCCCAGGCGGGAACCCAATAGGACGCATTTTCTGTATAGAGACTGAGCCATTTATCCCACTCGCGCTGATCGAGGTAAACACCTTCGCTAACGATCAATGCGATTGCCGCCTGTTGTAAATCTTGTGACATACTACTTTATTCCCCAGTTTAAGAATTTGCTTCCATCAGCTCCAGCCAGCGGCGATGCTGGGCGATCATCAGGCCTTCGTCCTCGAGTTGCGTACCGGAAGTCACCGGGTTAACACCCAACTCCTTGGCAAAGCGCTCGGGTCCCCTCACGATGTTTTTGGCGCCCCGGGACATATCGCTCCAGCGGGCATTTTCACCATTAAAACCCACCTGGCTCATGCCAAACGCCGCCAGATCATCCGGGGTCGCCATACCACTGGCGTTGAAAAAGTCCTCGTACTGACGTATCCGCTTGCGGCGCGCCTCGGCCGATTCGCCGATCGGTGCGACACAAACAGTAGTCACCTCAGTTTTATTCACCGCGATGGGGCGAAACACCCGTATCTGGGTACTCATCTGATCCATGAAAAACACGTTGGGATAGATCAGCAGGTTGCGCAGATAACTGGTCATCCATTTCGATCTTAGCTCGCCGTATTTTTCTGTCAGCTGCTCGGATTTTTCATAGAGTGGGCGGGACTGAGCATTGGGAAATTCATTCCACAACATCACATGGCCGTTGCCCAAATCGTAGTAGCCGCCAGGCAGTGTCTCCAGGCCACCAATTTCCGGCGCCTTGACGTCGTCCTTTTCCATCATCAGTTTGGCGCGACGCTGGATAGTTTGCACGTAGTTACCGTGAATCGACTCCACGTGGTAACCGTCGACGCCATTTTCCGCCTGCAGTTTCCAGTTGCCGTCATAGGTGTAGATCTGCACGCCAGGCAGTACTTCCAGTCCCTGTTCGGACTGATCCGCCAGCATATCGATCATTTTTGTCGCTTCGGCCAGATGGGATTTCAATTCCGGCACGTCACTGGTCAGGCTGCCAAACACAAAGCCGCGATAACTATCCACCAGCGGCACTTCCGTCAGACCCAGCTCATCGGGATTAAACGCTTCGGAGTAGCCCGCATTGGGTTTTTTACCATAATCAATCAGTTTGCCGTCGGATTTGTAACACCAGCCGTGAAAAGGGCAGGAAAAAACTTTTTTATTACCCCTGCTCACGTTGACCAGTTGCGCTCCACGGTGGGCGCAGGCATTGATAAAGCCGCGAATTTTCCCATCTTCGCCGCGATTGATAATCACCGGCTGCCGTCCCATGTAAGTGGTCATAAAATCGTGCGGCTTGGGAATCTGACTCTCGTGGCACAGGTACAGCCAGGTTTTTTCAAACACCTGTTTCATTTCCAGCTCGAAGATTTCCGGGTCGGTGAAAACACGACGATCAAGGCGGTACAGACCTTCGTCTGGACGTTCGTCCACGTAGCTGGCGTATTTGCCCTTCATGATACTGTTCATGTCTTATCTCCAAATCTACCGGTTGGCCTCTGAGCTGCGAATTCCAGGCCGTATTGGACGCTCAATGGCGAATACACCGCGCACCACAGCGCTGACACAGACCCCGCATCACTCGCAAAAGTCTAATGAACTCAGGCGCAATATTCAACAATTGATTTATTTATCATTAAAGCGTACTGCCCGTCACCGCCCCATAAAAAGATTCACATCGGTGGGGTTTATCAGGTCCGGTACCGTCCACCCGTCCAGGTCGTATTCGGACATGCAGGCCTCGGCGAGCCCCATCATTTCCCTGTCCAGACCGGTGGCCTGGGCCGCGAGCAAGGTTTCCAATCGAATATTCTCGTGGTTGCCTGCATAGTTGCGCTCGTATAGCTCGTGGCGACCGCCAAACTCAGTGCCGATGCTATCCCACAGCAAACGCATCACTTTTACCCGGCTTTCCGCATCGTTGCCGTAGGAGCCGCGTATGTATTTGTCGATGTAGGCGCGCAATTCCGGCACTTTGAAGTCCGCCGAATGGGAGTTGAGATAGATCAGACCGCTGGCGACCACGTTTTCAATCAGTTCCTTGACCCTGGGGTAGGCGGTGGTGCCCAGCACCCGATACGCCATAGCGGCACCCAGATTCGGTTGCGCGGCGCCGCTTGGACCCGTGTCCGGGTTGTGGCACATGGCGTCAGACAGCGCCCAGAACACGTGCCGCCAGGACACCGCTTCACCAATCGCGACCTGGACTCCGCGAAAACTTTTGCTGCCGGTCATCTCCACGGCTTTCATCAACAGGCCCACGATAAAATCGAATTTGACGGCAAGGCGCGTACAACCGTGCAGGGCAAAGCGGGGAGCCCAACCGGATTCCGGTAAAAATTTGGAGGCCTTCTCGCAGTCGTTGTAGATCAGCACGTCTTCCCAGGGGATGAACACATTGTCCAGCACCAGAATAGCGTCATTTTCATCCAGTCGACTGGACAGCGGGTAATCGAAGGGGCTACCCATCACTTCCGCCTGATAGGAATAAGACGGTCGGCAAATCAGCTTGACGCCGGGGGCGCGCATATCCACCAGCGCCGAAATAGCGAACTTGCCATCGCCCATGGGCGTCGGGCCGTACTGACCGAGGAAATTGTAGTGGGTGAGCGCCGAACCGGTAGCCACCACCTTGGCGCCGGATACATGGATACCAGAGTCGGTTTCCTTGTGACAATGGACAAATACATCGCCAACTTCCTCCGGGGGGCGGTCCCGGTCGATGGGCGGATTCACAATGGCGTGGTTGATAAAGTAGCAACGCTCCTGACTCTTTCGGTACCAACGTTCGGCATTGGCCTGGTAGGGAGCGTAGTAATCGGGATTAAATCCCAGGGTGGCCATAAAACTGGCTTTGTAATCGGGGGAGCGTCCCATCCAGCCATAAGTCATGCGCGCCCAGGTCGCTATGGCATCCCGGGCGGTAATTAACTCCTCCCGATTGCGGGATGTTTTGAAAAATGGGTGGGTGAAGCCGCCGTTTCCAGTATCCGTTGGCACGATAACAGCGTCCCGTTTTTCAGGATCGTGCATACTGTCGTACAAACGGGCCAACATGCGCGCCGGATTCCGGAAGGCCGGATGCTCCGTCACTTTGGTGACTTTTTTACCGTACATCCAGATTTCCCGGTCGTCCCCCAGGCTGTCCAGGTATTCTTTGCCCGTAAAAGGGCGCACATCATTCTTGTCGGTCACTCTTAATCTCCCAGTCTCGTATTCGCCCTCTCGGTAACGCCAGTGCCAATGGCGAGAGTCCGGCGGGCCCCGCGCGAACTGCGGTGGCCCTATTATCTGTGAGTGCCACTGCGTCAGCCAACTTAAATTAGAAAGGCAAGGGTCGGGATGGGCTCATCCGCATTCACCAGCACAACTTTTTTCAGGTGAATTTGATAGCTGTCGCCGCGCTCACTCACTACATAGGTCACCCGTCCCGACCACAGGCGAAAATCGTGCACCGCCTGCACGGAAAATTCCGGCAAGAAAAAATTGGCCTCCACCCGAAACCGCCCGTCCGCTTCCGCGAAATACTCGTGGTTGGACAGTAAGCGCCGCATGCGCGACACCGGAACCTGGGAGTAGCGAAAGCCGGTCTTTAGCTGGGCAACGCGGGTTTGAATGCGCCGATAGTTGTCGTAGAGGTGGGACACCTGCTTGTCGGGGCTGTAGTCGCCATCGTTACGGGGCACCCAGTAAACCCCATCTTCTGCCCACAGATCCTGCCAGGCCTGATATTCAGATTCGTCCGCGAGGCGCGCTTCGTGGGTCACAAACGTCAGCAGCGCAGCGCGCCGCTCGGTGCTAAGAGTGTTCACTACAGTGGCCTTGTTTTCGGTGCCCGACAGCCAAAAATGCCCGACAGTTATTAGTTTTTACGCAGCACTAACGGCCACGTTATACCACATGGCCTGTGGTCACTACTCGGCGGTCATAACCTGTTTGTAGTGATTCCAGAAACCCCGGTTCGAGGTTTCGTCCGTCATATGTCCGGCCATTACCCCGTCGTCATTGTGTTTTTCCCGCTCCAGGCCACGACTCAGATCGCACCAGGGAGTACCTGACAACAGGGCCTTTTGCGAACGTTCGGCGATCGACGCGTCGTCCGCCAATAGAAACGATGACGGGCCGAGCGCGCCTTCGCATTGCCGCAGTAATCTGAAGTCGAGTTCCCGCGCACCCTTAAGAAACATGGGGGTAGCCCACTGGATGGACGTATTCGCGGACACCGGCTGGAAAATAACAATATTCATTTCCCCCAGAAACAAATTAGGGAAAATCGCCGCATGAGGGGGGCCGTCGAACAGCCGTTTTTTGGCCACTTCCTCGCCATACGCCTGTTCGAGACTACGCACATACTCGGGAACTTTTTCGGCAGTTGTGCCGAGCCAGTCCAGGGGGCGCTTGTAACCGCCGGTAAAGTCAATTTCCGTATGTCCGTTGCCCCAGTCGCGCACTTCGCCGGGTATCTTTCCCTCTTCACCAGCGAACTCATCGTACTGGGACTCGAGACTTTGCATCATGGAGCGATGGGTAAAGCTGACGTGATAACCATCGGTATCGTTTTCCGGCATCATTTTCCAGTTGGAATCAAAGTGGTGGCGCATCCAGCCGCCCTCGAGCACGATTTCACCCTCTGGGGACAAATCGCAAGCGCGGTCGATCAGCTCAAATCCGCGACCCAAATAGTCGGCAAATGGCACCGCATCCGGGTTAAACGTGGAAAAAACGAAACCGCGATAGATTTCGGTTTTTAAGGTCTCCAGACCCATATTGGCAAAATCCTTTTTGAACCCCTGTCGGTAGGGAACATCCAGCAAATTGCCCTGCAAATCGTAAATCCAGCCGTGGTACGGGCAGGCAAAATTACGCGCATTGCCGCGATTTTGATTACACAACATATTGCCGCGGTGCTGACAACGGTTGGCCATGACGCCGATACCACCATTCTGATCCCGCGCCATGATCACCGAGCGCCGACCAATATCCCGGGTCAGATAATCGCCGGGGTTTGGTAACTCACTGGCATGGCCCACAAATACCCAGGAGCGGTAAAAGATCGTTTCCATTTCTTCATCGAATATTTTTTCATCGGTGTACAACGAACCGTGAATACGATCGGTCTGGATTAGCGCTTCGTACTTGTCGACAGTTGCCATCTTCGATCCCCCTCCCTTCACCACTTACCTGTGCGAACCCGTTTGCCAGCCTGGAGTGCAAAAAATACGCACGGGCTAAATACTTTTAGCCAGCCGGGTGCTCTTTTAAATAATCTTCCAGGAACATCAGCCGGTCGTTGCCCCACCAGGCCTGATCACCAATCATCATGATAGGCGCCCCGAACACGCCGCGCCGGTGAGCCTCAACGCAACCCTTGCGGTAGGCCGCACGGGCTGCCGCCGATTCCACGTAGGTCATAAACTCGTCCGCGTCCCAACCCAGACTATCGGCCACTTTTCTCAGTTCGGCGGTATCGGTCGGGTCGACACCCTGCCCCCAGATTACCGCGTAAGCGCGCTCCACATAGCGCGCCACATCGCCGCGCTCCGTGGCGTACAGGGTGCCTACATTCCAGGGTTCAACTTGTAAATTTTTCGGGAATGCAAAGGGGACATTATATTTTTTTGCCCAGCGCTCGAGATCGGCCAACAGCACTTTTATTTTTGCAGGAACTTCCCGATTCGATGGGCCATAGTTCCCCGCCGCGATTTTGGCCTGGGGGATATCGATAGGGTGATAGGCAACGCTGTAGCCATAGCGCCCGGCGAGATCCGGCAATTGCGTATTAGCAAGATAGCTAAAGGGACTGAGGAAATCGAAGTAAAAATCAATTGTATTTGCGGCCATGTTGGCTCTACTCCCATGCCTTAAATTATTTTGTGATCCCCCGCCTGGCGGCTATCAACAACTTTTCTCAGTGCGGTTAATAGCGGCCCGATGTCAATCTAAACAGCCATAGTCTGGCGATAATACTCCCAAAATCCCGCAATGGATCCCTCGGTAACCAGATGGTCGGCATCTTCGGCCCCGCCGCCACCCATACCAATATAGGAAGTCCTGTCCTGCTCGCGAATTACCGCGTCATGGACAATTTCAACCGCCTCGCCATCTTCCATGGAGATCAATCCGGCCGGCCCGATCAAATTACCCTGCTTGAGCCGAATGCCCTGCATTTGCGCATCGTCATCCGCGTAGCCGAACTGGGTCCACACCAGTTCAAAAGCGTCTGGCCCTTTGGTGACAATCTGGCGCACCGCCAACGTGTTGGCGATTTGCTGTAATACAAGATTGGGGAACACCGCTAAAATAACCAGGGTGACACCATCTGCGAATTCCTTGCGCCCCGCCAGCAGGGACGGATCCTGAAGTTTAAAGTCGGCGTTAAAGGTACGCGTGTCTTTGTAGTCGTCGGTCTTGCCGTCATCCGTGCCCTGACTGGCCGTTAACATGGAATGGCGCCGGGCAGCGTCCATATGACAGACGCCGGTTTGAGATGACCGGTACAGACCAAACGTGGTGTGAAACAGGTGTAACAGACTGGCGTGATAAGGGTCGCGGGTATTTTCGGCGTACAGCTTCCAGTTGCCGCGCACATATTGCCGCTGGTCCCCAAGCACGGTAATCGGACGATTGCAGATACGGTTGATGGCATCCACGGTCATTGGCCCAAGATAGTCGAGCAACGGGGCGGTGCGCTCGGAGAATGTGGCAAACACCAGGCCGCCCACCGCATCCACCCGCAACTTGTGCAGGCTGTGCTCTTTCATGTCGAATGATTTCGGCATACCACCGTTGCCCGCCAGACCGCGACGGAATGGTACCCCCAGCAAATCACCTTTAAGGTTGTAGGCCCACTGGTGATAGACGCACTCCAGATTGGCAACATTGCCGCGCGGCTCGCGACACACCAGAGCACCGCGGTGCGCGCAACTGTTGACGACCACGTTCAGGCCGCCTTCTTCGTCGCGCATCAGAATGACCGGCGTCTCGCCAATGTAGGTGGACTTGAAGTCACCAGCGTTGGCCACTTCTGCTTCCAGCCCCACAAAACTCCAGTTTTCTCCGCGAAAAATACGCTCCTGTTCCAGGTCGTACACTGCCCTATCGGTAAAGACGCCATAGGGCACGCGGCAGACGCTTTGATCTTCTGGCCAGGTTACAGCCGTCCTGTCACTCGCAAATATTGTGTTCATCTCAACCTCCCGCCGACGTTAAATCGGGGTGACCATCAAACTCTGAATTTGGTAGGTATCAAAAACCGCCAGCTTTTCCTTAAATTTCAAACCATCCTCGGTGGCCACGATTTGGTCGAGATACTTGCCAGCGTTATAAATTTCCGTGGCCCCGTCCGTACGTGTTTGCAACACCACGTAATTGCTTTGCACTGAAACCACACCTTTGTCGACGGCCTTAACATTCACATTACTGATAATGTGGCGATAGAAATGCGCAGCGTAAATATTGGCTTTGCGCAGGGATACGATGCGATCCACCAGCATTCCTTTGCTGTCGCAAAAAATGGCAGCGACCGGAAGATTGCGATCGGCATTTTCGCGCGGAATGACTTTATAGACCGCATCGTCGACAAAATACTCCGGCCATTCCTCGAGTTTGTCGTCGTCAATACATTCCACATAACTGGCTTGCAATTTCTCGACGTGATACTGCAATTCAGGCGCGGATAATTTCTCGACCTTAAGCATCATTCAGCTCTCGGCCGACGATTTGGGAATACAGATTTTATCCCCCTGCACCGTCACCGGATAACTCTTGAGAGGCACGGTACAGGGAAACGACGTCGCCTCGCCGGTTTTGATGTTAAACGCGCCACCATGAAAGGGGCATTCGATTTCCTCTCCCTCCTGGTAACCGTCCGTCATCATGGCCATACCGTGGGTGCAGATATTTCCGGTGACGTAAAACGCCCCCTCGTGGGCGTACACGGCCAGCGGTGGAAATCCTTCCGGGTTTACCGCGAGAGGCTTTTCCTCTTCCACATCACTTGTGCTGCATAACTCAATCAATTCGCTCATAATCACCTTACATTGTCGTCAATAAAGTACCTGAAGTTACTGGATGATAGCCCTCGCCGATGGGCGGTTTACGGCCTGTTTCGAGCATCGAGTTTACTTGCTACCCAGCCGTGCAAGTATTCTCCGTTCCTCAATAAAATCTATCGTAGTGAATATGGTCGAACGGTACACCGTTTTCCATAATCAACGTTTTGCTTAAGGCATCGGTCATCGGGGGTGGCCCACAGAAATAATACTCGTAGTCCTTGAGTCGCTCACCGAGAGTTTGTTCCACCAACTGATGTACAAAACACACCGGGCCGTCCCAGTCGGAACCCTTGGCCAGCTCCACGTCAGATACTGCGTTGTAATTGATAACGCGATCGCGCAGCAGCGGATCCTCGCCAATCAGGCGGGTGGTGCAAATATCCTGGGGACCGCGCCCGCCATAAAACAGATAAATCTTGCGCTCTGCCATGCGCGGATCCAGAGCTGCCGCGCGCACAATGGACAACACCGGGGACAGTCCAGATCCACCGCCGACGCACACTATATCCCGGGGGACCTCCGGACACAGATAGGACAGACCGTAGGGACCGTCTATCTCCAGCGCATCGCCGATTTTTATATGATCAAACAACAGGCCGCTGGCTTTGCCATTGGGCATTTTCTTGATCACAAAATGCCACTCACCCTCATCATTTGGCAAGTTACACATGGAGTAACCCCGCGAGCCCTGCACGCCGGGGAAGTCGATCAGCGCGAATTGGCCGGGTAAAAATTGGGCAGGGCGTTCGGTTTTAAAGCGAAACTCGCACATGTCGGCAGTCAACATCACTCTTTCGTAGAGGGTTGCGCTCATACGCCAGGGTCGAAATTGGGTGATCGCTTTGGCATCGGGGCGAACTTTGATGGTGCAGTCCGCAGTCGGAATGGATTGACAGCTCAGTTTGCGACCTTTTTGAATATCCCGCGGAGAAAGTCCCGGCGCATCTTCCCAAACATTGTCCACTTCACCTTCGAGCAATTCGAATTTGCAACTGCCACAGCCGCCGGAGTTACATTCATAGGGCAATCCCACGCCACTACGCAGAGCCGCGCGCAGCAGGGTATCCCCCTCACGACACGCAAACTCCGACTCCTGACCGGCGAGGGAAATTTTAAATTCCGACATACTTTATTCCTTACGGCTAAAACAAATCGCTTATAACGGTGTAGCTTTCTGGTGTCCGCGGGTCTACAGGCTGATTACACCCTCTGGATTTACCAACTAAGGTGGCAACGGGATTGCGGCCATACGCCGCTGGTTACGCTAACCCCAGCTCGGCCAGACCTGCCTGTGCGCACTCGGTGTCCTCGGCTTCACTGCCACCGGAAACACCAATACCGCCAATCAGGTCTTCGTGCTCCACAATCGGCAGACCACCCCCAAAGGTAACCACCCCCTCGCGGCGCACAATACCCGCTTCAAGCCCTGGGTTATCTTCGAAAATGGTCTTCCAGTGCCCACTGGGCATGCCAAATCCGGCCGACGTAAACGCCTTGTCCCGGGCAATTTCCATGGAGTGAATAAACGCCCGGTCCATGCGCAAAAAAGCCATCTCCAGCCCAGCGGAGTCACACACCGACACATTAATGCGAATGCCCAGCTCCTCGGCCTTGCGGACAGCTGCCTGCGCCGCGGTCATCGCCGCAGCGCAGGAGATGGTCTTACGGGTTATGGATACGTTACTCATATCAGTTCATTCCCATCAGGCCCCGGTGGTGACCCCCATAAAGCGGTCGTTGAGCTCCCGCGAATGGTAAAAAATCGCCTGCCCCGTGCGATCCGCCGTCCACGTCAGTACCGGTGTGTCCGGGTACACATAACTGTCCTCGC
>JBFIKF010000013.1:0-22797 GCA_041600415.1 Porticoccaceae bacterium
CACCCCGATTCCGTAGATTACTGGGGCGGCATGCCCAAGCCCAATTTCGCCAGTGCGGGGGATATTCTGCCAGCGCAACCACAATTACTCGGCAAAAAATTATGAGCCAGCCGCAATCCCTCGACCAGCAGGTGGCGATTGTCACCGGCGGTGCTCAGGGCATTGGTCGCGCTATCGCCCTCGACCTCGCACGCCGTGGCGCCGACCTGATGTTGGGGGACATCAATGACGAAGCGCTACGCGCCACAGCGCTGGAAATTAGTGCGGAGCACGGCGTGACCGTGGAAACCTGCGTTGGTGATTTGTGTACTCAGGAGGCCAACGAACGACTAATCGCGGCGACACTCAGCGCATTCGGCAAAGTGGATATATTAGTCAACAATGCCGGTGGTGGCGTGATTCGGCCGTTTCTGGAACACACACCGGAAACCCTTGAAACCACCATTAACCGCAATTTGTGGACCGCTATCTGGGGTTGCCGCGCGGTGTTGCCGACCATGCTCGAACAAAATTACGGTCGTATTATCAACATCGGCGCGGACTCGGTGCGCAACGGCCTTTGGGATCACGCTGCCTACAATGCCGCCAAGGGTGGTGTGCACGGCATTATCACCGGCCTCGCCCGAGAATACGCCCACAGCCGTTTAACCTTCAATGCAGTGGCCCCCTGCGCCGTGCGCACCCCCCAGGTGGACAGTATCCGCGCGGAGATGCCCGAGTTGTACGAAAAATATATCAGTGTGATTCCCAAGGGACGACCCGCCGAAATGCGCGAAGTCGCCGCAGTGGTCAGTTTTCTCGCCAGCCCTGAAGCCTCGTTTGTTACCGGTCAGGTGATCAGTGTCAACGGCGGCAGCACCATGCTGTAGAGCGCCAACAGGCTGAAATCCCCTAACTTCACCCTTTTACCCCAGGCGCCTGCTGTGATTATCGATGTCCACACCCATATCGTTCCCGAGTCGTTTCCCTCTTATGCTGGTAACAATCCCGCCACCCCGTGGCCCGGGATGGCCAGTTGCAACCAACCCCACCATCGCGCGGTAGTGATCGACGGTAAAACATTTCGCGAAGTCAGCCACCACTGCTGGCACACGGGCGAGCGTATAAAAGATATGCGCGCCGAAGGCGTCGAGCGGCAGGTGTTGTCACCAATGCCGGAATTGCTGTCCTACTGGTTCGAGGTGGACGATGCCCTGCGCATGTGTCACCACATCAATAGCGCCATCGCATCCATGGTGGACAGCGCGCCCGAGCACTTCTATGGATTGGGTATGGTACCCATGCAGGACCCGACACTGGCCGCCCGCGAGATGGCGCGCCTGAAAGCCGACTACGGATTACTGGGCATCGAGGTCGGCACCAATATCAATGGCAAACCCATTGGCGATCCATTTTTTGAACCAGTGTTTGCCGCCGCCGTGGAACAGGATCTCGCCATTTTTGTACACGCTCTGCACCCCGCAGGGATTGAGCGGGTGATAGGCCCAGCGGGTATGGCGGCACTGGTAGCATTTCCCAATGAAAATGCGCTGGCGGTGGCCTCGCTGATTTGTGGGGGCATGCTAACGCGCTATCCCGATCTACGAATTGCATTTAGCCACGGCGGTGGCGGCTTTGGCCTGGTGTTGCCGCGCATGCTCCACGGTTGGCGCACCATGGGGGACGGCATGTTTGAAACCTCGCCGTTGACACTGGCGCGTCAAATTTATTACGACACCCTGGTGTACGACACCCCCGCTCTGAAGTATCTGATTGATCTGTTTGGCGTGGAACGCCTGCTGGTGGGAACGGACTACCCCTTTGTTATCCGCGAGCAAAGTCCCGGCCAGCGTTTACTCGAACTCGGCGTCAGCGACGCGCATCTGGCGCTGTTACAGTCGGGCAACGCCCTGCGCTTTCTCGGACTGGATTGAACACATGGTCCAGCGGCATCGACCACACCAAACTTGTCAAACGGCCTCGCGACACAGTGCCAGCCATTGATTAATGCCCTCGGTGCGATATTTCTGGCGATGCAGGGCAAAATAAAAACGCCGGGTAAAATCCCGGTGGGGAACGGCCAGTGGCACCAGGCTACCACGCCGAAAGGCTTCCTTCATGGCCACCCGCGACAGACAGCTGATGCCAAGCCCGGCTTCCACCGCCCGCTTGATGGCTTCGGTGTGCTGCAATTCCAGCAGCAATTTGAGATCTGGCAGCAAGCCATGCATGGCCCGATCAAAGGTCTGTCGCGTGCCCGAACCCGGTTCACGCATAATCCAGGTGGCAGCCAGCAGATCTTTATCGGTCAGTCGGCGGCGCCCTGCGAGCGCGTGTTCCGGCGCACAGAACACCACCAGTTCATCATCCCGCCACGGGATTAACTCCAGTTCCGGACGCTGCAATTCGCCTTCGATAAGCCCCACGTCCAGCTCAAAGTCCACCACCTTGCGTACTATCGCCGCCGTGTTGGCCACCTGTAAGTTCACCCGGGCGCCCGGTTGGCGCACCATTAATTCCGCCATAATCCCCACCGCCAGGTAATTGCCTATGGTCAGCGTGGCGCCCACATTGAGCTCGCCCACTTCGGCGTTATCCGACAGCGTAAATTCCAGCTCCTGGGCCTGCGCCATCAAGGCCTGCGCCCGCGGCAGTACCAGGCGACCCAGTTCGCTGATCTGCAAACGCCTGCCGATACGGTCGAAGAGCTGAATGTCGAATTGCTGCTCCATTTCCCGCAGGGAGCTGCTCGCGGCGGACTGGGACATTGCCAGACTTTCGGCGGCACGGGTAATGTTTTCGTAGTGGGCCGCCGCGATAAACACCTGCAATTGCCGTAAACTGTATCGCATAACCTGTTTTTCCGATTAAATTAACTTATATTACCGGCTTAACAAATATAGCGGAAGGCGTTATTCTTTTCCAGCCAGAGTACTAGCTATGTTTATTACCCTTTTAACAGGTGCCAAATTGCCATGACCACCCTGAATCGCGAACGAGTTACCCGCGTCCATCACTGGAATGACCGGTTGTTCAGTTTTTCGACCACCCGGGACCCGGGGTTTCGCTTTAAAAATGGCCACTTCACCATGATTGGTCTCGACAACGGCGAGCGTCCGTTACTGCGTGCCTACAGCATCGCCAGCGCCAATTACGAAGACGAAATGGAATTTTTCAGCATCAAGGTGCCGGATGGCCCTCTCACTTCGCGCCTGCAGAAGCTACAGGTCGGCGATCAGATTCTGGTCAGCCGCAAACCCACAGGGACTCTGGTAGCGGATAACGTGCTGGCTGGAAAGCGTCTGTATCTACTCGCCACGGGCACCGGGCTGGCGCCGTTTATCAGTATTATCAAGGACCCCGATATCTACGAGAAATTTTCACAGATCGTGCTGGTACATGGGGTACGTCACGTGTCGGAGCTGGCTTACAAAGACTTTATTCGCCACGAGTTGCCCAACAATGAACTGCTTGGTGAACAGGTCAGCAAGCAGTTACTTTATTACCCAACGGTCACCCGGGAGCCATTCGAGCATCAGGGGCGCATATCCACTTTGCTCACCAGCGGTAAGCTATTTCTGGATATTGGCCTGCCTAAACCCAATGTTGCGGACGATCGTTTTATGCTGTGCGGCAGTCCGGCCATGCTCAAGGATCTTACCGCCATCCTGAACGAGCGGGGTTTTCGCGAGTCACGTCACGGGGAGTACCACCAGTACGTGATCGAACGGGCTTTTGTCGAACATTAAGTTTAAGCCCACGACTTTTTGAATCCGGCCACGGCGCGCGGTCCTGTCCCGCGCCATCAGTTCGCACCATCGAAGTTCGAAATTGGTGCGCTGCCAAGCGTCTGTTTACGCCTTCCCCATGTCATGACAAGCCCCCCTATCTAGGCTAACCTGTGCCCCGCTAGTGTGTGTCTCGATTCAGAATTGGGGATTACAATTCGGACCGCCCACACCTTTCACCAGTTGCTCGACCACAACGGAACGATTGATGAAGATTAACGCAACATCTCTGCGCATTCCCATCGCGCTGGCACTGCTCGCCGTAGCCTGTCTCACCGCACCCACCGCATGGGTTCCACACCAGTGGCGGGTGGCAACCTATAACTGGTTTGGTACAGACAGCTATCGCTACGCGCCAACCAGCGAGGACTATGCACTGCCCACCACGGAGGAAATTTGTCCGCCAGATATTCTCGGTTGGCGAGACGGACAAACCATCGAAGGTGTGGTCATCGAACCGGCGGCTGGCTGCGTGCCGGACAATCCCTATCTGGTCGCTGCCGTGACCCGCGGCACGAATCAGGTAGCACAAAGCACCCTGCTGAAATCCGGATTAATGCCCGACACTGTGATTATGGGCGAAGATCTCGACGGCGACGGCGATCCCGACGAAATCACCATCAAACTGGAGGTGATAGAGCTCAACGGCCAGTCGCCGGATATCCCCGCACCGGTGACCACCTTCGCCATCGCCCCTGGTGTCGAGCCCGGTATGTGGGTCTTCGCGCCCAAGTCGTTTGGTATGTCCACGGAAAATTTCGAAACCCGCAAGGCCAACCCCTTACTACGTCCGCCAGCGCCGGTAATCCGCGTCGAGCAGGGAGATCGGGTCACCGTGGTCCTGGAAAATAGCCATTACCTGCCCCACACCATCCACTTTCACGGGGTCGACCACCCGTTTTCCGCGGATCACGGCATGCCCCATTACGAAGGCGCGAACCACGAGCAACACGCCACGGGCACGGACGGCGTCGCCGAAACCAGCGAAATGCCGGCCATGCCCGGCACAACGTTAACTTATCAGTTCAGCCCGCGGGTGGCTGGCACTATGTTCTATCACTGCCACGTGCAAGCCAATGTACATATTCTGATGGGCATGCAAGGTATGTTCGTCATCGAAGAAAACCGTCCCAACAACTGGCCGCAAACCCTGAATATCGGTGCTGGTCAGGTACGCCACCCGTCCGTGGCCGTGCGCGAACAGTACCAGCGCGAGTACGACCTGCATTACTTTGATCTGTTTAAAAACTTGTCAGAGACCATACAAACTTACAACGATCCTCGTCTGACACTGATCGAACAACATCGTCGCTGGAATATTACCCGGGATAGCGCCAATTATTTTTTGTTGAACGGCAAATCATTCCCCTACACGTTGCAGGAATCACTGATCGTCGTTAAACCCGATGAAAAAGTAAAACTACGGGCCCTGAATGGGGGCTCCGACAGCATTGCCCTGCATCCCCACGGCTTTCGACCCACTGTCACCCACCTGGATGGCATACCCCTCAACCCCGGGAATGAAATCACCCGGGATGTGATCGACCTGGCGCCAGCGCAACGGGTCGATATGGTACTGCAAACCACCGATGACGGCCTGCATAACTATGGCGAAGGGGTTTGGCTGTTTCACGACCACCACGAAACCGCGCAAACCACCGATGGCATTTATCCCGGTGGCAGCGTCAGTACTATTGCGTTCGATTCCTACGTGGATAGCGGCGGCTTTCCCAAAGTCCAGGGAACCGACTGGAAGAAATTTTTTACCGCAGAGTTTTATCGCAAGGATGTGCCGATCTGGCTGGACTACGATCCGGGTGGATTGTTTGCCGACCCACGCGCTCCCCTGCGCCCGCTGTTACAGCTGATGGTGTTCGGCGCCGCCAGCACCGGCTTTCTGGTAATCCTGTTTATGCCGCTTTTTAGACGCGGACGCAGCGCATGAAACCCACTGCACTGGCAACCTGTTTGTCGATACTGTTTCTGTCGACCGCTTTTAGCGTACAGGGCGAGCAGGCGCCGAATCCGATCAAGGCGCAACCGGTGCCCGCCCCCATCGCACTGGATCATTCTGGCATGGATCACTCCTCCATGGATCACTCCACCATGGATCATTCCACTATGGATCATTCCACTATGGAGAATGGCACTACAGCAGGAAAGGAAAACATGGAGGGCATGGATCATAGCGCCATGGGCCACGGAGATATGGACCACAGTAGTCACGCCATGACCTTTGACGCCCGCGGCATGGTCATGAACAGCAACGCCGACCGGCTACCGGAAGATTGTGCGGCCATCTCCCGCGAGTACAGTTTCACGGTGCACGCGGGCACTCGCTATGCGGAGGCATTTCCGGGCAATATTTTTGGCATGAGCCAACACCTGTTCGAAGTAGAGCCCTGTAGCCGCATCAACTTTACCTTTATCAACGAAGACGCCATTCGCCATCAGTTTATGGTGCACGGCCTGCCCCGCTACCTGTATCCCCAGGGTATGTTTCACCTCGAAGCCATGGGTGGCGCAACCCTGACTGGCACGCTGATCATGCCCAGCGATAACAAGACCTACCTGGTGCACTGTGATCTCGCTCAGCACATGGAAAAAGGCATGAAGGGACAAATCAGGGTGGGCCGTGGCAGTGGCGATCTCACCAGCATTCCCGGTGCCAGTGCATTATTTCGCTCGGATAACTATCACAGCGGCACGCGCCAAACACTGGCCATTGCCAGCGGGATAATTTTGACGCTTGGCGGGTTACTCATATGGCGACGCTACCGGCGCTAGCTGGGCGTAATTTAAATGGCCCTGACACCGACAGGTTCTGCAACAGTTTGCGTAAGATGGGTGCACTTTAATCCGCGACGCTCTCAGCATTCACGCAATTAAACGGCAACAGTCCCGCCCGCACCCGATTAATATTTTCGACAACCTTATCGGCAATGCCCTGCAAACTCAGGTCAGTGGAGCCGGCAATGTGGGGCGTCACCACCACATTGCAGGACAACAGGGGATCCGCCGGGTCGAAAGGCTCGTGCCAGAATACGTCCAGCCCGGCCCCGGCAAGATGCCGACTTTGTAACGCGGCAAGCAGCGCGCCATAATCGACCACCGGACCGCGCGCCACATTGACAATAAACGCCCCCGCTTTCATGGCACTTATTTCCGCGGCACCGATCATGCCGCGAGTGTCATCATTCAGGGGTGGCGCCACGATGACAAAGTCTGCCTGTGACAAACAGTCGAGCAATTTATCCCCGGAATAATGAGCTGCGACAGGTATCGCAATTTCTTCTGCGGTATTTTTCGGGCCACTGCGGGACAGAGCCAACACCGTCATCTCAAAACCCGCGAGGCGTCTTGCCACCTCGCGACCGATGCCCCCATAACCGATAATCGCTGCGGTTTTGCCCTTTAGCGCCATACCCACCGGGCTACCAAACTTTCCTTCCGTAAAGGTTTGTTGTGCAAAATGGTAACGGCGCGCCAACGCCAGCATAAACAACAATGTTAATTCCGCTACGGACTCGGCGTTGCCGGTCCCCGCAGCGGGTACATTTGCCACCAATACATTGTTAACCGTTGCCGCCGCAATATCCACACCGTCTAGACCCGCGCCAAACTGCTGCACCAGCTTGAGGTTCGGTGCCGCCAGTGCCGCGGCGTCAATGCTGGAAAAAGTAGGGATTAACACCTGCGCATCCTGTGCCGCCGCAACTATGTCGTGTGCCGCGCACATTAGCACTTCGTCGTCCGGCAGTTGCGCCTGGAGCAGGCGCTGAATGTAAGCGAGATTGTCCCGGCACAGGTAGATTTTCATAATGGTCTCAGGGCCAAAGTATTTTACGCAGAAAATTTGTTAATCGGTTTGTACCTGCCGGTGCGGTAAAGGTCAAGCATTGACGGAGCAGCCCCTTTATAATGCTGCTCTCTTTCGCGGTAATTTTCACAACTTACAATTATTTTCAATTCATTCACCGATTGCGATGGAACTTCGAGCGATCGCACAGCGAGGCAAGCATATGGGTAGCCTGGGAATTATTGTTAATCCAATGTCGGGGCGGGACTGTCGACGACTGGTGGCGCGGGCAGATTCGGTTAGTCATCAGAGCAAACGCAACCAGGTCAGCCGTATCGTGGTGGGCGCCATTGCCGCTGGCTGCAACCGTATTATGGTGCCCTGGGAACCGAGACGCCTGGCGGTGGGTGCGCTGGAACACATGAATATCGGTGCCCAGGTAGAGGAAATACGAGTGCCGATCACCCACAGTGCCGAGGACACCTTTCAGGCCGTGCGTATCATGCGCGAACGCGGCTGCGACGTGATTGTCGTCCTGGGCGGGGACGGCACCAACCGCATCGTTACCAAAGCCTGGCCCGACGCGGCCATTGTGCCCCTCTCCACTGGCACCAATAACGTCTTCCCACTCCTGATCGAACCCACCATTGCGGGTATGGCCGCGGGTCTGGTCGCGAACGGAAAAATTCAGCGCGAAGAAGTCGCGACCCGCGCCAAACTGGTCCGTGTTGACATTGAAGGTGAAGCATCCGACCTGGCGCTGATTGACGCTGTTTTTCTGGTGGGCGATCGCATCGGTAATTTAGGCCCCTTCGAACCCGAACATATGAAAACCCTGGTGCTGGCACGCGCCGAGCCGGATTCGGTCGGCATGTCGCCCCTGGGGGGATTGCTATGCCCCGCCAGCCACAGCGATGACTTCGGAGTGCGCGTGGATTTTTGCAGTCATAAAGAGGGCGGTCGCCTATTGTTGGCGCCGGTCTCTCCCGGTTTGTTCCGCTCGGCGCATATTCAGCATCATGCGGCGCTCCCCATCGGCAATAAAGTTGACATTGTGGGTCCGGGCATTCTCGCTTTCGATGGCGATCGCGAACGCACCCTCAAGGAGGGGCAACGGGCGACCCTCAGTGTCGAACGCACTGGCCCTTGGGTGGTCGATCCCCGCAAAACACTACGCATCGCCGCACGGGACGAGTTGATGGTGGATATGCCGCACTGGGTGGACACATTCGACGGCGCCGCGACTCAGGGCGGGGGCTGCTGTTAGCGTACGCTGTGCCGGGCAAATTCAGGGGCGATCAAAGCGCGCCATAAATTCCTGCGTACTGTTGGTGCGGGGAAACGCTTCGTCCGGCACCGGACACCGCAAAAATTCACACAGCGGTTGCCAACCTTCGCTGACCTGGTAGACCAGTAACTGCTCCTCGGGAACTGCCGCGATCACCTGCGCGTTATGTTTTTCGTACACCGCTATAGCGTGATCTCGGTCGCCCAACTTTTCTGAAAAAGTATTTTCCCAGATAATTTTTCTTCCCATATTGATCTGTTGCCCGGGTAGCGTGGCGGGCGCTTTTTGTAACATCTGGTAGAGCGTGTCATGGATACTTTTATACCAGCTCGAGGAGTCGCGCACCGTGAGAATCACTTTGGCCTGGGGGTTGGCCGCCAGCATCTCCCGCCAGAAATAACAGGCAGGCCAGTCAATGGCGGCGCGATAGTCGCCCAATATTTCGTCCAATTCGGATTTATCCTGCAAGGCCGCCACCCATTTTGGGCCGTGCTCCGGATATTTAAACACCTCCATCATGTGGTACACAGGGCCGCAGTCGAGTCGTTCCAGCGCTGCACGCAAGGATACGGTGCCGGTACGGCCAAAGCCCGCGCCGATAATTGCAATTGCCATAAATCAATTCTCTTTAATGCCTGATCCTGAATACAGCAGAATTATTTTGATGTTACAAAATTATCTACTTCCCTTTTTTGAACCCCGCTTCAGTTCCCCACAACAATTTTTGCCGACTGACATCGTCGCACTTTATTCTAACCGAAAAACACAGCACCGCAATCATAACCATCCCCTTGCCCAAAGATTGGCGAGCAACTCAGCGTAGACGCCTGCCTGACGCAATGATCTCCCGCGCAATATTACCCGGCAAAAATTCACGCACGTTGGCTTTTGCGTGCGGTGATGCTAACTTGCAGGTTATGAGGTTAACTAGTCACCACTCATTCGCTAATCCTGAAAAATAAATTTTGTTAGCCACGCTTGACGATTGCCCGGAAATAGTCTGATGCCCGAAGTTGCAGGTCAAACACCCCGTTTACGCTGGTACGGTTTGCTGGGCGGTCCAATCCTGGCCCTGCTTGCCGCAACGCTGGTGCCACAACAGTTTATAACGCTGGACGGCAACGAATTGGTGTTGGGGCTGGCGGGAAAAGTGACGGTCGCGCTAGCAGTATGGATGGCCGTCTGGTGGCTAACCGAAGCTATCTCTATTTACGCCACGGCCCTGCTGCCCCTCGCGGTGTTACCCATCAGCGGCGCCCAGTCGATTAACGACGCCGCCAATGCCTACGCCCACCCACTTATTTTCCTGTTCCTGGGCGGATTTATTCTCGCGCTGGCGCTGGAGCGTTGGCGCCTGCACCGCCGTTTCGCCCTGTTCGTATTGCGTCTGGTGGGCACTCAACCGCGCCGCCTGGTGGGCGGATTTATGATTGCGTCGGCGATCCTCAGTATGTGGATTACCAATACCGCCACCACCATTGTGATGTTGCCGATTGCCCTTAGCGTGATCGCGCTGGAGCGCCCTGACTCTCCCTATAAAGACCGCTTTGCACTGTGTTTACTGCTGGGTATTGCCTACGCCGCCTCGGTGGGCGGAATCGGCACCATTGTGGGCACGACGCCAAACATGTTCGCCGTGTCGTATATGTCCACCGAATTTGGGCGCAACATTTCCTTTGTGCAATGGATGAAAATTGGCGTGCCCCTGGTGATAATTTTTGTGCCTGTGATTTGGTTGCTGCTGACCCGCTTTATTTTCCCCCTGCCCGCACAGTCCAGTGCCGACGACTACGATCTGGATACGTCGCCCGAACCCTGGCAGCGCGGCGCAGTACTGACCTTGATTATTTTTGCCCTCACCGCGCTGGCGTGGATGACGCGACCCCTGCTGACGCAACTACCGCTGCTTGCGCACCTGGGCGACGAGGGTATCGCTATTATCGCGGCGTTGTTGTTATTCACCATCCCAGCCGATCGCAAACAGGGCATGTTTCTAATGGACTGGGATACTGCGGTGCGCGTGCCCTGGGGTGTGCTACTTATTCTTGGCGGTGGACTATGCCTGGCGGCCGCTATTAGCGCTAACGGTATTGCGGAATTACTCGCCACCCAACTCAGTGCAATTGGTCACATCCCTCCGCTGATGATGACCGCCGTGGTCGTCACCCTGATGATTTTTATTACCGAGCTCACCAGCAACGTGGCAACCACCACCGCGTTGGTGCCGATCATCGCGGCCCTCGCCACCGCCCTGGGTATCGACCCCCTGAAACTGGTGGTGCCCGCCACCATGGCCGCCAGTTGCGCCTTTATGTTACCGGTAGCGACACCCCCCAACGCCATCGTGTTTGGCGCCGGCCTGATTCGCATTCCACAAATGGCCCGCGCGGGATTCTGGTTAAACCTCACTGGCATTCTTGTGGTGACCTTACTCACCCATCTCGCCATCGACGTGTTGCTCTAATTCCCGGCGACTCGTCTATCGGCGTTCCTGCATAGCATGCGGTTTTGGCAAACACACCGATTTACCCACTACCCCCCTTCACCGCGAGACAACTACCCCCAAGGTATCTGAAAAATATCTGCCAGGGCTTTATCAGGACCACCTAACGCACGAAAAAATAAACATTTTTCCTGTAATGTTGCACGCTGCGTGCGTATACTGCGCCTGTCTCGCTCAGCCTGCTTTGGCTTCACCCTATTTCGGTATCTCAGCAACATGTCAACCTCAGATTTTGCCACCCTCGGAGTGTCCGCCCCGGTACTTCGGGCCATTACAGAACTCGGCTACGAACAGGCCTCGCCGATTCAGGCACAAAGTATTCCCTTGCTGCTGCAAGGCAAAAACCTGTTGGGCACTGCGCAGACCGGCACCGGTAAAACCGCCGCTTTTGCGCTGCCGCTGCTCAGCCGGATCAAGCCCAATGGGCAAAAACCTCAGATACTGGTACTGGCCCCGACCCGAGAACTGGCCATACAGGTTGCCGAAGCGTTTAAAAGTTACGCGCGTTATATCAACCATTTTCACGTCGTGCCGATCTACGGTGGCCAGGATATCAGGGGACAGTTGCGATCGCTGCAACGGGGGGTCGATGTGGTAGTCGGCACGCCGGGGCGCATCATGGATCACCTCAGCCGACGTACGCTGGATCTCAGCGAACTAAGCGCCGTGGTCCTCGACGAAGCCGACGAAATGCTGCGCATGGGCTTTATCGACGATGTCGAAGAAATTCTCGGCAAGGCTCCGGCTGACAGCCAGCGGGCGCTGTTCTCGGCGACCATGCCTCCCGCCATTCGGCGCGTGGCCGCCAAATATCTCGGCGCCGCGGAAGAAATCCGTATTGCCGCGAAAACCAGCACGGTCGAGCGCATTGAGCAGCATTACCTGCTGGTGCACAACCACCACAAACTGGACGCGCTGACGCGCATTCTGGAAGTGGAAGAGTTTGACGGGATGATTATTTTCGTACGTACCAAATCCTCCACCGTAGAGCTGGCGGAAAAACTGGAAGCCCGCGGCTTTACCGCGACGGCCATCAACGGCGACCTGAGCCAGAGTTTGCGGGAAAGTACTATCAATCGCCTCAAGAAGGGGCAACTGGATATTCTGGTGGCCACCGACGTCGCCGCGCGCGGTCTCGACGTGGATCGCATCAGCCATATTGTCAACTACGACATCCCCAACGACACCGAATCCTACGTACACCGCATCGGTCGCACCGGTCGCGCCGGGCGCAGCGGCAAGGCCATTCTGTTCGCCACCCCCAAAGAGCGGCGTCTGCTGTACGCTATCGAAAAGGCCACGCGCCAACCGCTGACTGCCATGACCGTTCCCAGTGGCGAACAGGTTAGCGGACAGCGGGTACAACGCTTTCAACTGGCGTTACAAAAAACGCTGCAGGAGCAGGATCTCGGCAAAATACGCGAGTTACTGGAAAAAATTTCCCACGACCAGGAACTGGACATCGGTCAGATTGCCGCCGCCCTGGCCTGGGAAATTCAGCAGGATCGTCCGCTGTTTCCCAAACTCGAACCCCTGGCGAGTGCCGCCAGCGCAGAACGCAGGGAGCGCACCGATAGCAGAGAGCGTCCCGCGAGAAACACTGGCAACGACCACAAGGAGCGCCCGACAAGAAGCACCGGCGCGGACCGCAAGGGTAAACCAGATCGATCGCACAAAATCGAGAGAGACGCGAAAGATGCCTCCACCGTTCGCTACCGCATCGAAGTTGGCAAAGAACAGGGCGCTACACCGGGCGACATCGTCGGCGCGATTGCCAACGAAGCGGGTATAGAAAGCCGTTATATCGGACGCATCGCTATTCACGAAAATTACAGCACGGTCGAGCTGCCTGAGGGCATGCCCCGGGAAATATTCAATCGCCTGAAAAATGTGCGCGTGCGCCAGACACCAATGGCGATCTCTGAAGTATCTGACCTGCGACCCGGCGCTCCTGCGGCCGTGCAGCGCTCGAGCGCAGAAAACAGCATCAGAACAAGTCCCAGGATTGCCATAAAGCCCAAGTCGAGTCCTGGCAAACCTGCGCGCCGAAAATCCCCGCAGGGCAAAACCCTATCCAGTAAAGCTGGAGCAGGGAAAAGCGTCTCGAGTAAGACAAAACCCGGAACCTTGACACTAGGAAAATATTCGCCGGAAAAGTCGTCGCCGCGCAAACCCACGAACAGAAAATCGGGCGCTGGCAAACCCGTGGCGAGCAAGCCTCCGGCCCGCAAAAAAGGTCCACGCTAAGTCCCGTAAAGATTGTTTACCGTGGTCCACACCAACCCATTTACGTTACACAAATTTGCGCTGCGCTGCGGGCGTAACTCGGCCGTTGGCGGCAGCGCTCGAACCAGCTGGACAGGCGCGGATAATCGTCGAGCCCTCCTAACTGGTAGGCCAACGCCAGCCCAAATCTTGGCACCAGCGCACATTCCGCGACGCTGAACTCTCCGACAAAAAATTCATCACCACCGAATTGCTCGGACAGTTCCCGCAAACACTGCTGCCAGCCTTCCCGCGCCTTGCCAATACGTTCCCAATCCCACTGCGCTTGCGGTTTACTGCGTTGTTCGAATATGCCTTCGCGAATACGCGGCCCGATCACCGTGTCCGCGTAATGATTAAGCCAGCGCGCCTGGTGCCGTTGCGCGGGTGCCATCGGCAGAAGGGCTGGTTCGGGATAGCGATCTTCGAGATAGTGCATAACCAGCGTGGACTCAGTGAGCACCAGATCGTCGATCCTTAACACTGGCACCTTACCCAGCGGATTAAGCGCCAGCAACTCAGGAGGTTTGTTGTCGGTATCCACCCGGTGTTCTACAAAGGCAATACCTTTTTCCACCAGCGCCAGGCGTATCTTCCAGCAAAACGGACACTCGTCTTTATCGTACAGTACGGTCATGGTGTGGCCCCCCAGGCCGACAACAGAAATCAGGCTTCCCAGACACACTCGCTTTTCGCGAACAATCAAGGGTAAACTGTGCGCGTACAAAATCATAAAAGCAACTAAGGAGCCACCGCCATGAGCAATCCCATTAGTACTGCCTGTTCCATGACCGAGCGTTTCGCCCCCTTGCTGGGCCGCATTTTGATTGCAGCATTGTTCGTACCCGCCGGCATCCACAAAATTACCGGCTTTGCGGGAACGTCCGCCTACATGGCCAGTAAAGGCCTGCCGATGCCAGACCTGTTGCTGGTGTTAACCATTATTATCGAACTGGGCGGCGGCTTAATGATCCTGCTGGGCTGGCGCGCCCGCGAAGCCGCACTGGTCATTGCCCTGTTTTTGATTCCCGTGACCGTCGTATTTCATGGCTTCTGGGGTGTCGAGGACGCGGCGACACAGGCTAAAGAGCAAATCATATTTATGAAAAATCTGGCTATTATGGGCGGATTGCTGATGATCGCTGGCCTCGGCGCAGGATCCTGTAGCCTGTGCGGACAAGGCACCTGCAAAACGCCTGACCCACAGTCCTGACAAAAGCTCTGCTACCCGGCCGCAACCCGGCCGGGTAATTTTTATATCTGATGTTCTTGACACCGCCATACCGAAAACTGCCTCCTTTTGCCCCCCTGATTCATGTGGGAAAATTGATGAGAATACCTGCCACTATTTTTGCCTGCCTGATTGTGCTTAGTGGATGCGACAAGACACCCACCACCCTTAACACGCCATCTGTGCCCTCAACACCGGCATCCGGTCTCGATCTTGCCGGTGTCGATAACAGCATTCGCCCACAGGATGATCTGTTCCGCTTTGCCAACGGCACCTGGCTGCGCACTACCGAAATTCCGGCGGATAAATCCTCGTGGGGTTCATTTAATATTCTGCAGGAGAAAAGTCTCGAACAACTACGGGTTATTGTCGACGACGCGGCGACGCATCCCGACGGTGATACGGCAAAACTTAAAATTGGCAATTTTTATAAAGCGTTTGTCGACGAGCCGAACATTGAGTCCCTCGGCGCGACACCCCTGGCCCAGGAGCTTGAAGCCATTGCAGCACTCGACAGCCATACTGATGTAGCAGCATATTTTGGCGTCGGCAATGCCATCGGCATCGACTCGCCGTTGCAGTTCTGGATCGATCAGGACGCCAAGGACTCCCTTCAGTATATTGTGTATTTCACCCAGTCCGGCCTCGGGCTGCCGGATCGGGATTATTATTTCGACAACTCGCCGCGCGGCGTGGAAATTCGCGAAAAATATACCGCCTTTCTGACCCTGCTGCTCACCTTGTCCGCCCATCCCGACCCCGCCGCCGCAGCGCGGGGCATCGTCGCGCTGGAAACCCAACTCGCCACCCATCACTGGACCAAAGTAGCTAATCGCGATCGCGATAAAACGTATAATAAATTCACTAACGAACAACTAGCGACCATGCTCGACCAGTACAATTTTATAGGTTTCGTGCAAGGCCTGGGGCTCAACGCCAACATCGGCCAGCAGCACAACGTAATCGTGCGGCAGCCCTCGTACATTGCAGCGCTAAACGAATTATTTACCACGGTGAGTGTGCAGACCTGGAAAGATTATCTGCGCGTAAAAACGCTAACCAGCTTCGCCCCCTTTCTGTCCAAATCTTACGCAGACGCCCATTTCGACTTTTACAATCGCACCCTGAGCGGACAACCACAACAGGAGCCACGCTGGAAACGCGCGATTAACACGATCAATAGCACTGCCGGGGAACTACTGGGACAATTGTATGTGGCGCGTCATTTTCCGCCACAGGCAAAAATCAGAATGGTGGCGCTGGTAGACAATCTGGTCGCCGCCTATCGCCAGTCGATTGAGGAACTCGACTGGATGAGCCCATCAACCAAACGGGCGGCGCTGGAAAAACTTGCCCGCTTTACGCCCAAAATAGGCTACCCCGATCGCTGGAAAAATTATGATGATTTGCACTTTGCAGCGGACGACCTGGTGGGCAACATGCGCCGCGCGCGGATTTTCAATCACAACTACGACCTGAATAAACTCGGCAAGCCAGTGGATCGCGGTGAGTGGTATATGCCGCCGCAGAAAGTTAACGCTTATTACAATCCCGGTCTTAACGAAATTGTGTTTCCGGCAGCGATTTTACAACCTCCCTTTTTTGATCTGAATGCCGATGACGCGGTGAACTACGGGGCCATTGGTGCCGTTATTGGCCACGAAATCGGCCACGGCTTTGATGATCAGGGCAGCAAGTTCGACGGTGATGGCAATTTGGTGAACTGGTGGAGCGACGCAGACCGAAAACAATTCGAGGAAAAAACCCGTAATCTGGTTTCGCAATTTGCAGCATACGAACCCCTGCCCGGATTAACCCTTAATGGCGAACTTACCCTGGGAGAAAATATTGGCGACCTGGGCGGGCTGAGTATTGCCCACAAAGCTTATATGCTCGCCTTGCAAGGCACGCCAGCACCCGCTATTGACGGGTTTACGGGTGAACAGCGGGTGTTTTTAGGTTGGGCCCAGGCGTGGCGGGTGAAACGTCGGGATGAGCTGACCGAGCAACTGATAAAAACCGACCCGCACTCTCCACCGGAATTTCGCGTCAACGGGGTGGTGCCAAATATCGACAGCTTTTATCACGCATTCGATGTCAAACCGGGAGACGGTTTGTATTTACCCGAGGAGCAGCGGGTACATATCTGGTAAGCCGATATTTATTGCGTCGCGTGTTGGCTGCACCAGCGGGGGTGCCATGGGCAAATTTTTAGTTAGCGGCGTCCCCGCCCTCAGGGTAGACCGTCAAACTCGACACCTTCTTTCTCAACCGGCACCAGATGTTCGCGGGTAATTCCGGTACTGAGAACAATACTGGATGCAATATAGATGGAGGAGTATGTACCGATGACGACTCCCACGATCAGCGCCAGGGAAAAATTGTGAATCAGTTCACCGCCGATTAAAAACAAAGCGGTCAACACGATCAGCGTGGTAACTCCGGTGATTAGCGTACGCTCCAGCGTTTGGGTAATGGACTCGTCAAATATTTCCTGTGGACCAGCCTTACGCAGTAATCGAAAATTTTCTCGAATCCGGTCAAATACCACGATGGTGTCGTTTATGGAGTAACCGATAACCGCCAGCACCGCAGCCAATACCGTAAGATCAAATTCAAGCCTGAAATACGAGAATACGCCCATAGTGATAATGACATCGTGGAACAGTGCCACCACCGCGCCAATGGCAAACTTGTACTGAAAGCGGATCGCTACGTATAACATTACCGCAAACAGCGCGAGCAGCATGCCAAGCCCACCGTCATCCCGTAGCTCCGCGCCAATCTGTGGACCGACAAACTCCACCCGGCGCAGCTCCACTTCATCTCCGGAACGGCGCAATACATCGGCAATCTGTTCGCCAAGGTTTTGTGCTTCCGGTTGATCCGCTGATCCTACATCACTTGCCGCCGCTTCTTTGTCTTGCTGTGGTGCCGCCTGCAAGCGCACGAGAATGTCCGTGTCCGCGCCGAAATGTACAACCACCGGGTTGTCAAATCCCGCTGCGCGCAACTGTTCCCGCACATAGCTGGTGGTCACCGAGTGCTGATAACCCACTTCAATTTGCGCACCACCGGTAAAGTCGAGACCCAGCACCAGGCCGCGCGTCGCCAGTGAGGTCAGGGATGCCACCACCAGCAGGACCGAAAATCCGGTGGCCAGGTGGCGCCAGCTCATAAAATTGATTGTTTTTTGATTCATCATCGCGGCCACCTAAATCGACAGTTTTGTCACGTTGCGACCACCGTACACCAGGTTGGTCAGCGCCCGCGTACCCATGATCGCAGTGAACATGGAAGTAATAATCCCCAGGGAAAGGGTCACGGCAAAACCCTGCACCGGACCCGACCCGATCGCGTATAAAATCACCGCCACAATCAGCGTGGTCAGGTTTGCATCCACAATCGAGATATAGGCGCGGCTGTAACCCGCATCAATGGCGCCCTGCACCGCCATACCGTTATTAATTTCCTCCCGTATACGGGAATAAATCAACACGTTGGCATCCACCGCCATACCCAGAGTCAGCACGATACCGGCGATACCGGGCAGGGTGAGGGTGGCGCCAATCATCGACATCAGCGCCGCCATCAGTACCAGATTCATGCCCAGGGCGATATTGGCAAACACCCCAAACAAGCGGTAGTACGCCAACATAAACAGCACCACCACTCCCATGCCGATTTGAATCGACTTGATACCCACGGCGATGTTGTCCGCACCCAACGACGGACCTATAGTCCGCTCCTCCACAAAATCCATCGGCGCCGCCAATGCCCCGGCGCGCAACAGCAGCGCCAATTCGGACGCTTCCTCCGGATTGTCCAGTCCAGTGATCCGGAACTGCACACCCAAAGCGCTTTGAATGGTCGCCAGGCTAATAATTTTCTTTTCCAGATACGGCGCGCGCACCTGTTCGGTTTCACCCTGATCGTTGACCCGCTGCACCATGCGCGCCTTGGATTCGATAAACAACACACCCAGGCGACGTTTAATATTTTTACGGGTTGCCAGATGCATGGCCTGACCACCCACCGCATCCAGGGAAATGTCCACCTGGGGCATACCGTTTTCGTCGTAGCCCACATTGGCGTTAATCACACGATCCCCGGTGATCACCACCTGCTTTTCCAGCCACGCCGGTGGAGAATCAGCTTGGCTACCACGAAATTCGAACTGCTCCCGTCCCAGGGTTTTGGCGGGGTCCGCCTCGAGACGAAATTCCAGATTGGCAGTTTTGCCGATAATACGCTTTGCTTCCGCTGAATCCTGTACGCCGGGCAGCTCGACGATAATACGGTTGCTGCCCTGGCGTTGCACGATGGGTTCGGACACCCCCAGTTCGTTAACCCGGTTGCGCAACGTGGTTAAATTCTGGTTCAGCGCATATTCCTGCTTTTCCTTAAGCGCGGTGTCCGACAGAGACAGGACGAGCATAAACTTGCCGTTTCCATTTTTGCTAACGGCGATCAAATCGCGAAAATCGTCGCGCACGATATCTGCCGCCTGATCGCGCCATTCCAGCTTATCGAACATCGCCAGCAGGCTTTGCCCTTCCGGTCGAATCGAGCGATACCGGGAACCCGCTTCCCGCAATGCGGTTTTCAGGCGACTCATTTCGGTATCCAGATGTTTATCGACGACCGATTTGGTGTCCACCTCCATCAAAAAATGCACGCCGCCGCTTAAGTCCAGGCCCAGCTTCATGGGTGTAGCCCCCATACTCATCAGCCACTGGGGTGTCGTCGGTGCCAGGTTAAGCGCCACCACATAATCCAGCCCTATCGCCTGTTGCACCACGCGCTTGGCCGCCAGTTGTTGCTGCGCATCCTGCAGCCGTATCAGGCCGCTTTTGCCACTGGTCTGCACACCGAAATAAGAAATTTCACTCTTTTCAAGAGCTGCTTCGGCTTTGGCCAGCACCGCTTCGTCGATAACCACCGCGCCGCTTTGACCGGAAATCTGAATGGCCGGATCGGGGGCGTACAGATTAGGCAATGCGTAAATAAAGCCAAGAATGACCACCGACAAAATGAGCAGGTATTTCCACAGGGGGTAACGATTCATAGGATGACTACTGGTAGCGTATTAATGGCGGGTAATAACATGGATAGGCGGCTGCCGATGGGTTATTGCTCTAAAAGCGGTGCATTATAGGGTAATTATCCGCCAGCACCAATCGACTCCGCGTCGTCGTCCGCAACCGTCGCCCGGTCCGCTTCCTGAAGTTGAGCCGCGAGCTGATCCAGACGTCGCTCTGCAACGGCAGCGCGAATGCCGGTCATCAAGTTCTGATAAAAACGCAGATTGTGAATGGTGTTGAGCTGGGCGCCGAGCATTTCCCGGCACTTGTCCAGATGATGTAAATAGGCGCGGCTGAAATGAGTGCAGGTATAGCAGTCGCAAACGGGATCGAGCGGGCCAGTGTCGCTGCGGTGCCGTGCATTGCGTATTTTTACCACCCCCACACTGGTAAACAGATGGCCATTGCGGGCGTTGCGAGTGGGCATCACGCAGTCGAACATATCAATGCCCCGCTGCACCGCCTCAATGATATCGAGGGGTTTACCCACCCCCATTAAATAGCGAGGCTTATCCGCTGGCATGGCGGGTGCCACCGCGTCCAGTACCCGCAGGCGATCGGCTTTGGGCTCGCCCACGGACAGACCGCCAATGGCGTACCCGTCAAAACCGATGTCCACCAGCGCCCGCAGAGACTCGCGGCGCAGTGACTCGTGCATACCGCCCTGCACAATACCGAACAGCGCCGCCGGGCTGGCGCCATGGGCGGCCTTGCTGCGGGTCGCCCAGCGCATGGACAATTCCATGGACTGCCGCGCCGTGGGCTCGTCCGCCGGGTAGGGTGTGCACTCATCGAACACCATCACCACATCCGCGCCCAATTTTTGTTGCACCTGAATGGATGTTTCCGGGTCGAGAAACACCGGGCTGCCATCCACCGGCGAGCGGAACGACACCCCGTCCTCGGTAATTTTGCGCATGGCCCCCAGACTGAATACCTGAAAGCCCCCGGAGTCCGTCAGAATCGGGCCGGGCCAGCCCATAAAGTCGTGTAGATCGCCGTGGGCCGCGATTACCTCCGTACCGGGGCGCAGCATTAAATGAAAGGTATTGCCCAGCAGGATCTGCGCACCACTTGCCGCAATATCCTGCGGGGTCATCCCCTTCACCGTGCCGTAGGTGCCCACCGGCATAAACGCCGGAGTCGCCACCTCGCCCCGCGGAAACCGCAGCCGCCCCTGGCGCGCCTCGCCATCGCTGGCGTCGCGCTCAAAACTCATGGCGCACTGCCGAATCATGCCGACTCCTCACCTGAGCCAGACTGTGGCACGGACAGCTGCGCGGCCTGTGGATTGCGTGTAATAAACATGGCGTCACCATAACTGAAAAAGCGATATTCCCGCTCCACCGCAGCGCGATAAGCCGCCAGGGTGTGCGCGTACCCCGCAAAGGCACTGACCAGCATCAACAGGGTGGATTCCGGCAGATGAAAATTGGTCACCAGCGCGTCCACCACTCGAAACTGATACCCGGGGTAAATAAAGATATCGGTTTCCCCCTGTACCGGCGTCATCGCGCCACTGGCCGCCGCCGTTTCCAGGCAGCGCACACTGGTGGTCCCCACGGCGATAACCCGCTTGCCCGCCCGGCGCGTGGCTTCCACCTGGGCACACAGCTCGGCATTCACGTCGATTACCTCGCTGTGCATTTTATGTTCGCGAATATCCTCGACCCTTACCGGCTGAAACGTGCCCGCCCCCACGTGTAGCGTGGTAAACGCAAGTTGCACCCCTTTATCCCTGAGTTGGGCCAGTAACGGTTCGTCAAAATGCAGGCCCGCCGTTGGCGCGGCTACCGCCCCCGGTCGGGTCGCGTACACGGTCTGGTAGCGCTCCCGATCCGCTGCGGTATCCGCTCGGTCAATATACGGCGGCAACGGAACGTGACCCACCGCCGCAAGAATCTCCATCACCGGCAGGTCGCCGTCAAAAACCAATTCGAATAAATCCCCTTCCCGCCCGGCGGTTCGCGCGACAAAACCACTATCAAACCTGAGCTCCATGCCAATACCCGGTGATTTGCTGGCCCGCACCTGGGCCTGAACGCAATGATTATCCAATACCCGCTCCACCAGCACCTCGATCTTGCCGCCGGTGGCTTTGTGGCCAAACAAACGGGCCGGTATCACCCGGGTGTTATTGAACACCATCAGATCGCCGGGATTCACCCGTTCCAGCAGCGAGGGAAACAATCCATGTTCGACGACGCCGGTCACCCCATCCAGCACCAGCAGACGACTGTCCCGCCGCGCCGCGGGCGGTTGCCGGGCAATGAGGTGATCAGGTAACTGGTAGGCGAACTGATCGCGTCGCATGGCAGACTGGCCGTGGTGATCCCGAAAAAGGCGCAAGATTAGCCCAAATCAAGGCAATAACCAAACCTCTGAGCGTATCAGGGGCCCGTGCTTTATACCCTTTTAGTGAGTACGGCACCCATCCAAGTTGACCGACACTGGCCCGCTGCTATAATCCCCGCCCTGTGCCAGAGTGGTGAAATTGGTAGACACACGGGATTCAAAATCCCGCGCCCTAAAAAGCGTGCCGGTTCGAGTCCGGCCTCTGGTACCACAAAAACACGTTGATCATTGCAGGCGACACAGAATGCCGCGCGGACTGTGCCCGTTTTGCGCCCCAGTGACCCCATACGCCGAAATTAATAAATCATAATTCATGGTGTGGGCACTTATTAACATTTATATTATAATCCAAACAGGGACACCTTGAACCTCCCCCAGTTTAACGGATACTTTAAATTAGCGACAATGTCGCCAAAGGAGTATCCCCATGGTCAACAAAAGAAAGCCTTACAAGACGTACACCCGCGAGTTTAAAATCGAAGCGCTGCGCTTGATGGAAGGGTCC
>JBFIKF010000014.1:0-21540 GCA_041600415.1 Porticoccaceae bacterium
CAAAAAACCCCAGAGATACATCAGGATGTGAGCCCGGTTTTTATCAACCCTGATGCAATGTCTGCCAAAGTGATTTTTGATTATGGCGACATAGACACTCCGCTGCACCGCGATCACTGTGCTGAGGTGGCGCTACGCAAAACGCAGTGCTACCAGTCCATCATCGACATCCTGCACAACAAGGCCAATGAGCAGCGCGCCCTGGCTGAGTGGCTGGAGGATTGGGAAGGCTTCGTTGAATGCTTCACCAGCAACGGCGAACCGCTCGAACTCAATGCAGCTGTCCGCGCTGTGCGCAAGATCGATCTGACCCAGCAGCGCAAATCCCAGTCCGAAGATAACGACTTAAAAGTGTCTCGCGGCGTCATGGAGTCGGTCGAGCTGGACAGCTCCGAGAAATTCCCGGCGGCTATCAATGTGATCTGCGAGCCCTACTACGGCCTGCCTGCTCGCGCCATTCGACTGCGCACCAGTGTTCGCACCGATGCCAGCCGGCCCAGCATTCTGACGCGCATCGTTGGTTATGAGGCACTGGTGGACGATCTGGCCAATGAGTTTGCCAGGGTCATGCAGGAAGAGTTGCCCTGCAAAACGCTGATCGGCACTTTCTAAAAACCACCTGGGCTTTGCAGGAAGCAAGGCCCATCCATTGGAGGTGAGTACGCATGATCCTTGGCACGCGGAAACTGGGATTGTTCAGGCTAGATAGTAGATTCGTTTCAGAAAACTACGAGAGGACCGCCACGATTCTTGCGATGCTAGGATTTGTGCCTCTAAAAGTCGAGCTGGATTATTTTTCAGATAAATACGAGTACCGAGGGTACTCCGATAAGTTTGCAGAACTGGCGATCGGAGAGTGCCTTCGCGAGTATGTGATTTCTGTCCACCAAGGCATCGATGGGCTCATTGAGTCGGTAGAAGCGCATGATGCAGAAGACTGCCGGAGCGAGAAATGAAAGCTGTATTTTTTTTAGTAATCCAGGGCAGGAAGCTGCACAACTTTTCAAATCACCGAGAGCTTGGAGAGGTCGCTGTCCGGAAAAGGAAACCCAGCACCAACGCCGATGAAATCGCAGTGCGCATGGAGCTGGACATTCCAGACAGTTTGTTTGAGAAGCCGACACTGCAGATCAATGCCAGTGTTCCTGATGACGGCTCACACGGTCCTGAGATCACCACGGACGTTGCCGACAATATCGCACAGATTATCAGGGAGCAGACCGGGATCAATGTGCGCATCGAAGCAGCCGAGGAGCTGGCGTGAGTGTGTACGAGTGGGCTGATCTGCTGTCGATGAGGCGGTGGCCTGTCCCTGGCCATTCGACCATGTATAGCGCAGAAGCAGGAGGCAAGGCAGTGAGTGACGATCTAATTAACCGATTACAGGGCAAATACTCCGTTGGCCCGAAAGGCGTCTACGAAGACCGAGATTTCGGGAGCTTCACGCCAGCTATTTGCAAAGAAGCCGCCGAAGAAATCACCCGCCTGCGCGCCCAGCTGGCAGGGGCTGAGGTACAGGAGGCTGTGACGTTTACCTGCCACGGCAACAGCGCACCGGCATATTCCTGCAATAAGCCTGGAGACATGAGCGGCACGTATTACCGTATCCCAGCACCCGCCAAGGTGCCGGAAGGTTGGGTGCTATTTCCTGTTAGGGCTTGGGAGTTCTTGCAAGGGATTAACGACCTTGAGGGCTGCGACTTCGGGGAGCCAAACCCAAAACGGAAGGGTAAATTCTGGTGGCGTCGCGCCATTAGCGAAATGCTCAAATCACAGGGCGGGGAGTGAGGTATGGGTAACAAATGGGTAGTCCTTGCATGGCTTCCGACAGACTTCGACGACTACGATTATTTTGAATGGTATCGCGGACAGTCGTTATTTTTCGCAGCCGCCAGGGCGGCACACGCAAAGCTAGTGGCAAAGGCTGGCTGTGTGAAGATCGAGTGGCGCGGGTGAAACACTCACCCGCAGCAAAGGAGGATTTATGTCGGCAATTTTGATGACGGCCACGAAGCTGAAAACCTGCAGGGACTGCGAGTTTCTGATGGACAATGAATTCCCAGGTGGAATGAAAATCTACGGCTGCGAGAAAACAGGGCTGACCATACCCCACAAATCAAGCAGTGAGGACAAGCAGGCGACGTTTTGGCGCATACCGCTAGAGTGTCCGCGCCCTGATGATGACGTGGTGAAGCAGAAGCAAAAGCGACCCCACAAGGACTGGCAGACTTTGAGCTGGGCTGGCGCCTAACCCCCACAACAGCGCCTTGTTATGGCGCGGGAGGACGGAATGTTTATTTGGACGATAAGCGACATTGTTGGCCTGATAGCGCTGTTTTTTATCGCGCTGGTTGCTGCCATTGTTTTTTCGCGGGCCGCTTTCCGGCAGTGGAAGTGTGCGCACGATGGCTCAATTGGCGAAACATCGGCACGCGATGCGACTTGCCACAAGTGCGGGAAAAATCTTGGTTTTATTGGGAGGTGGCGCGACGACAATAAAGCGCCATAACCCCCATAAGCAGGCAGCGAGTCGCGCTGCCTTTGATTGTTATATGCGAGGAAGAACAATGGACATAAGCAACTCAGTGCTTGAAGAAATCCAGAAGGCTACGGCGAAATTCCCGACTTGGCCTACTGATCCGCTACACGCGGTCGCAGTTCTTGGCGAGGAATACGGCGAGCTGCAAAAGGCCGTGCTGCAAGTGACCTACGAGCCGGACAAGGCCACGCTGGCCGATGTGCGGACAGAAGCAATACAGACGGCGGCAATGGCGATGCGCTTCTTGCTCAGCTTGGAAGCCTACGAATACCGGCGCGGTGAACAACACGAGCAGCGGGCACCAAGCATATAACACCCCAAATATGAGGCCAGGGCGTGGGGAGTGAGCTGTGAGACCCTGTTTTTCTAGGCAAACCGAGGATTGATAATGAAACGAGTTGAATGCGAAGGCGTTGGGGATAACAACGGTTTTTTTGAAGCAGGCGCGGAGGAAGGCTTGCCCGCCTTGCAGCCTGCTGTCATCGCGCGGCACATGCTGGGACGCTGTGCAAATGGCTACGAGCGAGATAGCGGTCGGCTATCACACGCGGTAAGAGCCGACAATTGGCAATCACTGTGCGGCGCAGAACCGGGGCGACGCAGTGCTGGATGGTCTGAGTATGCTGACGAATCCGTGACCTGCCCGCGCTGCCTGCGGAAGATGAAGGCGCAATAACGGGCAATTACCGGGCGCGCAGCGTCCCGATCAATGAGGTGTTATGGCTATATTGCGAAAGTATTTAGAGCGCGGCGACTGGCCCGTAATGTCGTGCGAGCTGCGGAAGAACCGCGAGTGCGGCGACAACTACGGCGATGCAGAGTGCCCTTTCTGCGATTTCGTTTTCCGCAAAGAGAGCGAGAGCTTTGAAATTGGCGACAAATGCCAGCGATGCAATGGCGTCGTAACAAGCATTAAGCACTAAAATCTGCCGGCAGGAGGACGGCGGGAAAAGCCCACTGGTAGGCAGGCTGCTTATCAAGGGCGGTAGCGAGTACCTGTACTGAGGTGCATAGATGTTTATTACAAAGGCAAAATACGCGGAGCAGAGCGGGATACCGCAATCAACGCTGCGCGGCTGGATATATCGCCACCTAACCCGAGGGGTCCATTTTGTGGTAGAAGGCAAGACCACCCTCATCGACCCGGAGCAATTAGAAGCATGGCTGATCTCCCGAAATACCGTGGCGTCAGACCGCACGGCAACCGCATCCAGATCAACTACTCCGTCGGGGGCGAGCACACCTTTGAGACGATCGACCTCCGACCCAACAAGACAAACCTTGACGCTGCCCGAAAGATTCGCCAGCAGAGGATAGATGACGCCAAGCAAGGCACGGTGGCTCCGGACAGCAAGAGCTTCGCTGAGCTGGCCCAGCTCTACCTGGAGTCGCTGGATGTCGCCCTCTCCACGGCCATGAGCTACCACGGCATCCTGGAGAAATACTGGATGCCCAGCCTGGCAAGGCGCGACATCGCCGAGATCCGCTATTCAGATCTGCTGGCGCTGGTAAACAAGATCGACTGGCCCAGCGGCAAGACCCGCAAGAATGCCCTAATTCCCCTGCGCGGCGTGTTTGAGTTGGCAGTGGCTGACAACCTGCGGCCGGATAACCCAGCGGTGCGCTTCAAGCAGGTTAAACACCAGAAGCCGGAGATCGATCCCTTCACCGCCGACGAGTGGTTGGCCATCTACGAGAAGCTGGCCGACCCCTGGAAGCCCTACTTCACCCTGTTATGGGAAACAGGGATGCGCCACCCGGCAGAGCCAATGGCGCTGACATGGGATGACTTCAAAGGCGATCGGCTGCGAGTGAACAAGGCAATTGTTCGTCGCCGGCTCAAGGAGGTTAAAAACTATCGGGCTCGCGAGGTGCTGCTGACCGGTGCCGCACAGTCTGTCCTGCGCAACCACCCTGGCCGCTTTACCGGTGGGCCCACCTTCCCAAACACCAAGGGCAGGCACCAGCTGGATGGAGATCAACCGAACAAGGCGTGGCGCGAGGCGCTGAAAGCATCCGGCGTGCGACCGAGGCGCGCATACAACCTTCGACACAGCTGGGCATCACGGGCATTGACCGCCGGATTGAAGCCAGCCTTTGTTGCACAGCAGTTGGGGCACAGTTTGAAAATGACGCTGGAGGTGTACGGGAAGTACATCACGTCGGACGAGGATAAATCTCAGATAGCGTTGCTCGAAGCGGCAGTGAAAAATGAAAAACTTGCCAGGGACTTGCCAAGGGAGGTCTAAGTGCTTGATTTGTATGGCGGACCGGACGGGACTCGAACTCGGGGAAGCGTGTTTTGCTGTGATTCACAGTGACTTATGTTGTTGTTTTTACTCAATTTATGTTCCACATGAAACACAGCAAAATACACAAACTTGCCAAAAAACTTGCCAGAACCTACTCACTCCACTCTGCGCAACGGGCCAATCGAGCGTTGCATTCCTGTAGCGCAAAGTACAAATCAAGCCGGTGATTCAGTGCCGCGCCGATGGTATCCCCCTGAATTTCAGGTATGGCACACGGGTCGAAGCACTCACCCGGGGCCTTGATGTATTCTGTGCGGTGCTCAATCTGCTTTGGCAGGAATCCGCAGGCTGATGTATTCAGCAGGCAAGCTAACAGCAAGACAGTCACGAAATACCTCGGGCGCATCATCATTCACCTTAATAAGCTGATCTTTTAGGGTTTGTCGGTGGGTGCGCAGCTCAGCCAGGTCTGACTGGATCTCGCGGTGCACGCGCTCCCTACGGGCAATCTCACCGGTCAACTGCTCAATCGTCTCGGTGCTTGCCTGGTTTGCCGCGAACAAGTGGCTGTTCGCAGCCTCAAGGCGCCCCGCCTCCTCAACGACGGAGCTGTAGCGCCACCAAAGGAAGGCAAGCAGCCCCAGAACCACAAAATGGGGCGCGTATCGCCTTAGAATAGATAAAGCCATTTCCCAAAACTCCAGAAGGCATAACCAGATAGTGCGATGCCGAGGATTGCCCCTATGAATATCGGGGTGAAATCCTCTGGCGCCATCATTCTTCGCGCCGCCTCTCGTCGTCGGCCTTCCTGTGCCACTGGTAAAATCCCACCACGGTGGCCAGTATGCCGACCACGGTGGCCAGCGCCCCGGCGGTCCCGGGAGAAATGTCAGGCGGATCAATCCATGTGCGCACAACCACCCAGGTGATGAGCGCGCAGGCCCACAACAAAACGAGGCGCCGGAAAAGACGCTGATGGTTGGCCAGCCTTGATAGCCGACTTCCGAGGCTCATTCTCTCAACAACCGTCTTTCTTCAGGGGTGAGGTATGGCAGCACAAGGCGCCTGAAGTTATGCGTGTACTCCTCTGTGGTGCCTCGGCCCAAAGGAGTGTTGTAGTGTTTTTTCCAGTACGCGGCCTGCGCCTCAAGCGTCTCCGGCAGCGCCTCGGGTCGCCGTCGATAATGAGCCCGGCACATAGCGCACGCATAAAACAAGTTGAACAACAGGTACCGCTCGCCGGCCGTAGTGATACCGGCTAGATTCTTGATTCTATTGGCGATGTCTGGCTTATACCGAAGGTAGTTGTCCCAGATGTCGGCGTGGGTCGCTGGCTCCATTTGCCACAATCCAAGTGCTGGACCGCCGCCCAGCTGATGAATAAACCGCAGCTGAGACTCTTGCGCCGCGGTACCGGCCACCAGCGTCAGCGCGGGAATGGAGTACATATCCAGCGCCTGAAGAACAGGCCGGATGACATAGGCTATCAGTTGTCTGGTTTCCATGGCTGCCCGCTCTGTGGGGCTCGCAAGCAGAGACAACCTGCGTGCGAGGTGATGCGGGAGCTGTATTGGAGGAGCGTTATTTTTATGCGGTACTTGGGGTCATTTTATGAGACTATCGAGGATCTGCAAGCGGTTTACCGCGGCAACCAACGAGGTCGCTATGCCTGACTGGCTGGCCAACACCATGGGTTGCGCATTTGTGCTAACACCAGTGGTGCTGCTCATCATGACGCAATACCCCAGGGACTGGCAGAATATCGCCGGCTTCACCCTGACGCTCATCGCCATTCCGGCCGTTATCCTTGTGGCCGCCATACTTATCAACGTGCCCGTGCTGGGCATTGGCGCAGTATTCGCCTTTGGCGCGCTCTGCGCTCACCGCCGCCCCAGTCACTGAGCCGCTTTTCGCTGCTCAAGCTCCACGCCTATCCGCTTGGTTATCAGGTTTTTCATAGACATCAATCGATCGATTTCCTGACGCTTTGTTTCTCCGTCCATTTCGGAGTCCAGGCGAACGTCTCGAATTCGCTTATTGATCCCGGATAGCCTGCGCTGAGCACGATTCAGGGCCTTGCGCATAGCCAGCTTGTCGCCACCTTCTTTCATCAGGGCCTGCGCGCGCTCCGCCTCACCGATCTGCTGGAGGTGGCGAACGTCGCTATAAAGGCGATTCGATTCCCTTAGCGTGTCGTAGAACATGGTGGAATATCGCGTATAGCCAACCTCATCGGTCAGCTTTCGGTAGAACCGTCGCAGTGGCTGGTATTCGTACCAGCGTCGAGCGGCATTCTCGCGCCCCTGAGCTGTGCGCCAGAGCGTGTCAGCCGACGTGAATGCATAGGTGCCCACCTGCCCTATGTAACCGGTGATCAGGTGATCCAGCTGCACAGGGGAGAGCGTGAGCACCGAGTCGGTACCGAAGGCCGCTTCCAGTCCGCTGGATACGGTTTCCGAGAATCCCGATGTGTTTGGGCGGCTTCGCAGGCTGGGGCTCAGGCGCTGCATGCCCATATTTTCAATAGGACGGTCCGTAAAGAAGTCGCGGTTTGTCGAGATTTCAGCAATGGGCATCAGCGCCTGGGGGATTGGGTTCATGGCGAAGGTTTCGCCCAGGGCGTGGGCCAAGCGTTCGGCGAACTTATCTCCGCCGGCCGTCGGGTCAACAAATTGCTCCAGCAGTCGCTCGCTCATGGTTGCTATGGCGCCAACCTCAAACGGCTTGGGAATAAAGATCATGCTGTCGCCGATCCGGATGGGCCAGTAAGTGTCGCGCTGCCAATCCTCCAGTGCGCGGTATTCCTCGTCATCCTTGGCGCGCAGGTAGAGCATCATCGACACCAGGGACAGTGCAGCCGTGACAGTGGCAAACCGGGCAAACGCCTGGCGCTCAGCCTTGCTGGCCTTGCCTGCCACCGTTTTGGCCCCAGTGCGGACGCCAGAGCGGTAGAGTTTATCCAGGCCCTGCAGTCGAGCATTCATAAACGGCACCAGGTCGGCCAGAATGCGAATCAGGACCGCATCACCTTGCGCGGAGAAATCCATTAGGTCTCTAGCCTCGAAGGCAGCCTTGAGCTTATCCTCCCCTACATTGCGCTCCCAGATAGCCGCCCGGTTAATGTTCTCGGCTACGCTGGTGGCATCGCCCCATTTGCGCCAGGCCGTCACAATCAACTTTGGAACTACTTCAGCGCCCTCTCGGATGTTCATGCGCCCAAGATCACCAGACAGACTCTTTTTAATATCCTCCGGAGACGTGCCGTAGACATGACCAAAGCTGAAGGCGCCGCCAGATGCCAGCATGCGCCCGCGCTTGTAGTTGTTCATATAGGTCATGGTGCCCTTGGCGATGTTGGCCGCCGGATTAGCGCCAGCCGGGGATGTCGCCAGAGCACTCAGCGTGTCGCGGATAGCATTTGCCACAACAAACTGCGGGGTAATGGTTGTCATCTGCGTGAAGAAACGCTTGAAGGCGCGCCCGATTTTCATGGCTGGATTGTTATAGCCAGCATCTTGCAGCATCGAGACGGCTTTAAAGGTCAGCGGGTCGTCGATGTCATACCACGCTTTGGCGCCATCGATTAACACCCAGGTGCTGGTCTTTTTGTTGCGCTCAGCCTCCGAGACCGGCGTTGCAATGCCCAGCGCCTCCGCATTCTCAACGGCTTGCGCGGCCGCCCGGTTCTTCAAGCTGGCCTGAAGTAGATGGTGGAAATTAAGCAGGGTATTTTCCAGCAGATCATTCAGGTTTTGGCTGCCACCTTTAAGACGCTTGTAGGCCTGCTGGCGCGACAGCCCGCCACTACCAGTGGGGCCGCCAATGTTGTCCTCGTCCAGCACACGGTAAAAAGGCACATAAAACTCTTCAGCCCACAGATCGCGCTGATCAGTCTGAAGGCGCTCCATATCCGACTCAAAACTTTCTACGGCCGTCGCCACCTCGTCATATAGCTGTGCGTAAAGCCGCCCAACAAGAGCTTGCCGCTCGTCCTGCTCGTCGGCATCCTCAGCCCGGTCAAGATTACTCTGCGCCCCTCTCAGCCGCTTAGCCAGCTCCGGGTTGATGCCGTTCTCTTTCGCCAAAAACATGAGCGCATCCTGCTCTTCCATGCCCTTGCGCAAGAGGCCTGTAGCGTCGGCTATTCCCAGCACATCATCACGGTGTTGCTGAAACTCCTTCCAGACCGTGGCGTAAAGCATAGGGCGGCGCTTCCCGGTTTCCGTTTCGCCTGTGTTGAGCTTCATGCCCGCGGCGATCTCCTCTGGAGTAAACAGGTTTTCCCTGCCCTCCTCCGAGAGCTTCCGCGCCCGGTTAGCCGCCACCCAGCCCATAAAGCGGTCGATCTCTGCCGGTGAGCCCAGCTTTTTGAGTGTGTCGGCCAGCCCTTGGGTGCCCTCTTTGACATCGATGAGCTTCGACTTTCCATCGTAGAAGATGCGGCCAGTACCCATCATCGCCGACAAGGCACCGCCGGCAGCATTGCTCATGCGAGCCAGCACCCATGAGCTGTCGGCGATAGAACCCTCTAGCGTGTCCTCGCCCAGTAACGCCTTATCATTGCGCAGCAGGGCCGCATAGCGATCCACGCCGGCCTGCCGAACACGCAACGCCAGGTTGTCCGTAAGCTGGCGCCAGCGGTCTTTAAGTTGGCGAGGCAGCGACTGCGGTCCAATCTTGCCCATGAAGGATTTTTGGTCGCCGTCCAGGTCGTCAAATTTCTCCTCGACATCGGAGCGACTAAAGAACATTTCTTCGGCCGCGTCGATCTGCTCGTTCACCGCCTCGACGCTCACTCGGGTTTCGTCCCAGATAACGTAGTTACGAGTCGACCGGTCTACCACCTCGATGTCGCCCTCGGTGATTCGCTCAAGGGCGGCAGCAGCGTCACCGTATTCGTCCATGCGCAGCATTTCGCCCGCCCGGTCTCGACCATAGATTCCCAGGTACAAAGCGGCCTTTTCTTCACTGGTGTAGGCATCAATGTTTCGGCGCATCGACAGCTCGTTTGCGCGGAATTTCACCGCGCGCATGTCACCGCGAGAGTAGTCATCGAGGAAGCGCAAGCCGGGAATGCCGGCTTCGTTCAGTGCGTGGGATGCGGCTTGATCTGAGCCCAGTGTGATCTTCAGGGCCTCATAAATATCTTGCCCGGTATCAGTGGGGCCAAACGCGCCGCGCTCTGCGTCATCTGCGAACTGGTCGAGCATTTCCTTGCGCGCCTTAGCCAGTGACTGCCACACCATGATGCCGCCACCTGAGTCCCGGTGGTGCTCGCCATTCGGATCAATGGCAACATAGCCGCCCTCATCCTCGTCGTACTCAAAATCGTAGGCCTCGTCCTGCTGAAAGATCCCGTCGCGCCCTTCAAGCCTTCGCTGGGCTTTCGCCAGGCTAAGGTCGGGAATGTCCATTTCTTCCAGGGCCTCGCGGACCGCTTCGGGCTGCTCGCTCAGGGGCTTGTCGTAATCCAGCAGCTCGCTGTCTTCAGGTACGTTTGCCTGATAGAGGTTTCCGCCGGGGCGAACCACGTAGTCCGCCATCGCCGCGTCGACCGTCGAAACTAGATCCGCCATCTGATCCAGCATCGGAGAGAACTCGCCCATTATCTTTTTCGCAATGGCGCGCGGATCCACCTTGGCGTCCTCGCGGCGCGCTATGAGTATGCGCTTGATCGCGTGCTTCACCCAAAGGGCGTCAGCACCTATGTCGCCACCTATCTCGTCATAGATGCTTTGAACTGTCTCGTTCTTACCGGCTACCGCGGCCTTACTGGGCGCTCCGCCCACCTTTTCCTTGCCGCGATAAACCGAGCCATAGAGGTCTCGCGATAAGGCATCGCGGTAATACTCCGCCACCTCCCGCTTGCCGGCAAAGTACAGGCCCCAGCCATAAGCCTGGGCGCCCTCACCGGAGCCAACAGCCGCAAGGGAAAAGAGATCAAAGTTGTGGGGGGTGCCGTGGTAGACAGACTGATTCAAAATGCCAGCCGTGTTACGTCGCGGGGCTCTCTTGCCCTCCGCAAAAGCATCGCCGATTTTATAAATGAATTCCCTTGCCTGGCGCTGGGCAGAGACTTCCACCCTGATGCCCATCGAGCGCAGCAGTCGCTGCAACGCCAGCATCAGCTTGTTCCATACTCGGTCAGGGAGGGACAGCCTTTTTTCGGCGATGCGAGCCAGCACTTCCTCTGACTGTAGTGCTTCAGAGCGCCCCTTTTCTACGCGCTCCACTTCATCCATGATTTCCGCAAGCTGTGGTGATTCCTTCGCAGCAGCGCGAACTGAGCCAAGGAAGGATTGCAGCAGCTTAGGATCAAAATGGCCAAGGCCCTTATGCACCAGGATCTCGTGCTGTAGGGTCTCGCGGACGTCGGCGACGGAATCAAATGCTTCGGTATAGAGATATAGGGTATCTGTTTTGGGCTCGTATCCGCCTTTGGTTTTGAAATCTGGCTTTTTGCCATGCGCTTCTTCATAGGTGCGGAACACTTTCACGGTTACATCGTCGGCGCCCTTATACTGCTTGAGGAATCGGCCCACTTCAACGTTAACTGCGCCCTTGGATACCCCGCGCGGGGTGGCGCCAGTGGCAACCCTGGAGCTACGAGAAAAGAACATACCGCTTTGCTGGAAGTGGTTCAGTCCTTTCTCGGCCTGACTTTTGCCGCCCTCAAACGCATCAAGCACTCGCAGCTCGGCGTTGTCCAGCGCCCGCCCGGCGTTACGACTTGATTCTGATCGCCCGTCCGGCACGGCGATGATCGCGGCCGCGGCATTGGTGTTGTTGATGGTTTCCAGGATGCGGCGATAGCCCTCACCCTTCAGGCTCGACATCTGGTCGGCCGTCATTGGCAGGTAGGCGACTGGAGCGTGGGCGTTACTCAGCAGAATAATGCCCTCGCCAATCTCGTCGGCGTACTGCTTGGCGCTCGCGGCGCTACTGATTGCCTCGACTTTGGATCGGGTGCGAATCACTTTCTCGGTAATCGGAATGGTGCGACGCCTCACCATCGGCTTAACGCGCACCGCCCGGTCGGAGCTTGCGCCATCGTAGAAATACGTCGCGGTCTGGCCCTCGCTCAGAATAACGTGCCCCTCAACCATGATGCCGGAAGGCTCAAGGGTGCCTTTGATTTTATCGGTGATCTTCTTGTCGGCGCCGCTGGACTCACGGGTACCGCTGGGGTGGTTGTGCGCCAGATAAACCTTGGCTGCGCCCGGTGTCGCCGCAATGGCGCCGGCCAGCTCACCTGAGAACACAGACGCAGACGAGTTTCCGCCCTTAGTGTGATGAACGATCGACAGCACCTTGCCATCAGCATCCAGCACCAAGGCGACCATGTTTTCTTGGGCCTTTTTGCGGAAAGGGGAGAGAATGTGCGCGGCATCCTCTGGAGAGGACACGCGGTCAATGCCGGCCTTTATCTCGCCGGTTTGTTGGAGGGCTGCCCTGGCGAAGAACTTTGTGGCGGCGTTGGTGCGCTCGCTGAATAGATCGAGTTGATCGCTGTCATTAAGGTTGGGAGCTGCGGGCGCGTCACTCGCACCACGTTGCCCGCCCTGTACACTGCCGGCTTCTGGCTCACTTACTTGATCCTTTCGGCCGCGGCGGCTGCTTCCTTCTGCTGCTGAATAAAACGCTTCCGGGTCTGTTCGCGCTGTTTCGGGGTCAGGCTCCGTCCGGTAGACAGATAAGAGTTGATCCAGCTGGTCAAGTAGTTCCGACCGCTTTGGTCCGTCGAGTTGTTCTGAGACATTGCGCAGCTCCTCTACGAGCTTCTGTGTATCCGGGTCAGCTACATCAATATCCGCCAACACTGCGTTCAGTGTAGCGGTCGAGCTTCCGTAAAAGCAAGCAATGCCGCCATCCTTGTCGCACTTGGTACAGTTCCACTCGCCCAGTTTTTTGAAGCCAGAATCAATCGGGCACAGGCGGCGGCGGGTTTTGATGTTGTCCTTCAGCGGGGCAATTTCAGCGTCCGACAGGGTGCGTCTGCCGATCTTGATGGGCAGGATCACCGACAGGTTGTCGGCATTGTCCAGCGCCCACTTCGTCAGCTTTTCAGATCCGTCATACACCAGCGCGACCATCAGGTCTTGATTGCCGGCCGCCATTTCCAGGTTGCTCTCATCGATCGACAGCATGCGGACGTTCTTATCGGATACCTGGCGCAGAATCTCAGGTCGCTTGGAGAAAATCTGAACTCGGACGCCTTGGCGGTTCAGCTCCTTGATGACCGGCAGCCACGCGGCGCTAATGTCGCCTTTGTCAAACAGGCGCAACGCTTTTTGCGCCTCAAACTCCGACATCGATTTGTACTGGCGAGCAATCATTTTGCCCGCGCGTGCCGGGTTGTTTTCTACCGCCCAGGTGATCAGCTCAGCCTTATTGATGGAGGTGGCGTAGTTGTAGTGCCCTTTGGTGGCGTAGCAGAACTTGGCGCAGCTCTTCGATGGATTGCAATCCAAAAACGAGCCATTAACCGCATTTACCGGCTTCTCGGGGTTGCCTATAAAGGTGGTGGCCGCAAGATAATCCCACAGACCTTCCTCGCCGCGCTTCTCGATTGCCCGACGCAGCTTGTCACCGCCCTTACGATTCAACGGAGAATCGTACTTAACCTCGCGGCCGGCCAGCATGTCGGTCATGGCCTGGCGAGACAGTGCGCCCATAATGGCCTGCTTTGCCCAGGGCGTGTCATGCAGCCGGTCGAGGCGACTCAGTATATCCGGCGCGTCTTGCCGGCCGTTCATAAACTCCAAGAAGGCAGCGCGCTCGGCATCACCCATCTTGAAGCGATCTATTGAGCGGTCCAGCCCAGAAACATTGGCTGCATAGATAGCCTGGCCTTCGGACACACCATCCCCACCAAACACCTTATCGAGCACTTGGCCGGCTTTGCGGGTGGAGTAGTTGCCTGAAGTCTCTCGAAATAGGTCGCCGGTCGATTTCACGGGGTCAGGCGCATTGTCTTGGGTCTGGCTATCCAGCGTGAAGTAGTCGCGCTCGCGATCCACCTGGGCCTTTGTTTCGGCGTCGGTACCGGAATCGCGCTCGGCCCTATCTTGCAGGTCGGTCTCTGTTTGGGTGTCGAGATCAAAGCCGCCCTCGCCAGCCCCAGCGATCAACTCTCGAATAGCGTCATTGGCCGCATCGTCGTCCAGATCCATGTAGTAGAAATCATCTACTGCGTCCGAGATTTGCTCCTCGGTAATTCCAACCTCCACAGCCTGCTCAATCAGACCGCGATCCAATCGATCGTACTTGCCATGGATGGCCAGCACCGGGTTGTCGTGGGCGTTGTTCGCCATGAAGAAGCTGTAGGCAAAACCTTCGGGTGTCGCGCTGCGGGCGTTTTTAGTCGCCAGGCTTTTGCCGCCGTACTTCTTGTGCATCTTCGAGCCTTCAGTGGGCTCGGCAGGCGCAATCGGCAGGTCCGCGTTGAAGCGGCCCCAGATCAGCGTCTTCTTGGTGTAGTCTTCGCCCAGGTGGTTGGGGTCGAATGACAGGCGCCAAGGCGGCAGGCCGCCCAGCTTCTCGATGCGCCCTACCGGGTTTTCAATAGCCCACACAGCCGGCTTGAAGTATTCGATGGTGGCCATGGTCTGATGGACCAGCTTGACGCTGGCAACGGTGCGGCCGTCACTATCCTTGGCGGCAAAATGGCGTGCACCACTTACCGCGAAATCGGTGCAGGGGCAGGCCGCCAGAATGGCGTGTACTTCGTTGCCCTGGAAATCACCGAACATATCGGCAAAGAACTCAACAGTGAAGTTGTGAATATCGCCGGCATTGCGCTCCACGCCATTATCGTCGTAGAACCACTCATCCTGAATATCAAAGCGGTAGACATCGTAGCCGGCATCTGCCCACGGCTGCGCCCACTTGCCCGACAGGTCAAACAGCGACAGCACGACGCGACGGCTATTGGCGCTGCGAATGTTCGCATCCTCATACTGAGAGTCAGCATGATCCTTCCATTCCTGAATGCGCTTCTTGGCCTCAGCTGGCGTCATCCAGCCATGCTCGGCGTGATGCACCTTAACTTTATTCTGCAGGCGCACAATCTCGGACTTGGCTGGCGCATCAAATACATGCGTAACCTTATCGCCATCTTCAATCGAGCTGGCCTGAGCCTCATTAAACGTGGAGACAATTTCGCTTAGGTCGCGATCATCAACACCAACTGCGGCGTGCTCTGGTGCCTCCGACTTAACCCGCGCGCTTGACTCAGCAGTCGCCTGCTCATCTGCCACATACCCGAAGCCATCGCCCACAGGAACAACCTTTGGGTTTTTTACCCCGCTGCGTTTGGCGCTGGATATGGCCACCCCTTTTGATTTGAAGGGCTTGCCGGATTTGGCGACAACGGGCTTGCTCTCGACGCTATCGATTGCGGGTTTCTGTTCAGATGCTTTAGGGACGTTACTGACAATCACGACAGGAATAGATTTCATGCCAAGCTGCTTTGCAGCCAAGGCGCGATGCAGCCCCTCCTGCCCGCCCGGAGATAAATACGGCGCGGCAAACTGGGTACCCTGGCGCATAGCCTTCACCATGCCGTCCACGATAGTGCCGCCGTCGCGGTCTTGAGATTCAAGCCGCTGGCCCGCCAATTCCTTCGGTGTAATTTCCCGGCCTTCGTTTTGGCTGAGGGTCTTCGCGGCCCTGCGCACGTACTCATCTGGCGACATCTGTACTACTTCTGTAGCAATGCCTTTCTTCGAGCGGAAGTAGTCAGGGTCTTTCAGGTAATCATAAATGTTCGACGTTGCGCCCTTCGACTCAAGATCGCCGACCTTGAAAACATCGCTCGCCTTCAGCTCTTGCGTCGACTCAGCCGGCGCCATCTTGTCAGCCAGGGCGCGTAGCTCGGCTGCAGTATCTTCTTCGGCCAGCTGCGCCCACTCGCGCATATTGCCGGCAAGCTGTGACACGTACTCATCGGAAACGGTATTGCTGGACAGCGCCTCATCGATGCCACGCACAGCGTCACCTACGGCTTGTCCAATCTCGGGGGGTACGGTGTAGTCGTCCTGCCAGGCGCCCAACAGGTTGCGCGCAAAAATGGCCTTGGCGCGCTGCGGCGTCTCTCCGGCCACGTCGGCTCGGGTAGTCTCGGACAGGCTGGCATCATCCACCAGCTCCTGCTCGGCTGCCCGGCTCGGCGCCGATTCAGGCCGGTTAGCTATGGCGCCTGCCGACTCACGGGGGCTCGAACCAGGTGATTCAGGGGTGTCAGGGTTTAGCGGGTCGGATTCTTCTTGCTGCGATACAGCTTGTCCGGCGTCGGTTTCTTGCCGGCCAGATCCAGTAGAACCTTCTTGGCTCCAGGTTTCGGCTCCTCGCCCTTCCTCAGCTGGCGGATCAGGTTCTGACCGGCTTTGGTTCCCAGCAGCTTGCGTGTCTTCTCGGTTGCCATCGGTCAGCTCCTTCAGTAATTGGCTGCGGTCGCGCTTTTGGACCGCGCCAAACATATCTTCGCTTGGCAGCGAGGCCTCAGCATAAAACGCATTAGCAATATTTTCCAGTTCACCGGCCATGCGCTTGGCAGAGCGGATGTTATCAGCCATCAGGACAACAAATTCGCGCAGCTCAGGCGAGGCGGTCATATCCATCTGATCAATAAATGATGACAGCTTCTCGCCGCGGCGCCGGGCATTCACTGCCGCTTCGGCGGCCTCAACAACAAGGTCTCGAATATCCAGATCGCCAGTGCCTTTAAGGCGCGCCATGCGCGGCGCAACCATCAGCAGCGCGCTCAGCACAGTGCGAGCCTCGGGATCTACTGCCTGGGCCTGCAGTCGAATCAGTGCATCGCTTTCATAGGCGGTAGCAAAGATCGCATTTTCCATGCGGTCGTAGGCGCGCTTAGATGGCTGGTCCCGGTCAAGCAGGGCCCCGCGCTCCGACTCCGGCATGGCCTGCACAAACTGGCGCACTGCGGTCGGCGTAATCCGGCCGTCCTCTGAGAACTCAAGGTCAGTCAGCTGGATGCGGCGAGCATCATTCTTGGCCTGCTCAGCAGGCGAGAGCTCGGACAAGCCGCTTACATTGGACTCATCACCAATGTCGGCCGTGACATCCTCTTGCGGCATCACGCGCACGAGCACGGGGTTTTTCATGCCATCAATGACAGTCGGATCAATGCCATGAAGATCGGCATCCCCCGCCAGGGCCTCGCGGTATTGCGCGGCAGTGCCGGCGATGTTGGCTTGCTGCAGACCGGCGGCACGACCATTGCCCGCGATGACGCGAGACCGGCCAGGCTCACCGCCTTCATAGGCTGGATTTGCCGATCCATTGATGTCATTGCTGGGCAAGAGCTGGTCAGATTCAACCACCGCATACTGCACGGGGATCTTGCGGCCGCGGCTCGATGTTACTTTGTCAGATCGACCCATCCGCTCCGCTGGAATATCAGCGCCAGGCTCGATCACTGGCGCGCCACTGGCGAAGTCGCGAGAAAAGCCAAGCCGATCGTAATCGGGGTCGGATGCAATGCTGCGCATCTGAGTAATGCTGGCCGGCGTAGAGCGATCACGGTTCTGTAGGACTGGGCGACTGGGATCAAGAGTCGCGGCAGAGACTTGTGGCTGCAGATCCCCGGCGGGCTCAAACTCCCCGGCAGGCGCGCCCTCAAGCGGCAGCGATTCGGTCAGCTCAGCCTCTCCTGTAGGCAGGTCGACCGCCATAGGATCATCTGCGCGCGCTTGCGGCAACAGCTCAATGCCATCGGCGTCGGTGACATCCATGAGCATGCCATCGTCGGTCAGCACCTTGGCCTGCCATGTACCATCGGCCGCCTGGATGTGCGACACCAGCGTGCCGGCTATCTCACCGGTCTCATCACGCAAGGTTACTCGCTGCTGATTCTCCGCTGCCATGGTCATGGCGGCGAGCTCTTCAGCCTCGGCCTGCGCACTCTCCTCGGCCTGCTCGTCCAGGGCTCCAGACTTATTAACAGCCCGGCTCAGCGGACCGCTGTCTGGCAGCTCCACTTTCCGCTTAGCGCCTTCAACTGCGCCGGTAACCGTACCAAAGAGACCAAACAGCGCGCCTTCACCAACGGCCTGCCCCGCGCCTTCAAACGTGCGCTGGTCTGGATTGAACGCCTGCACAGCCTGGTTAGATGCTACTCGTCCGTAACCCTCTTCCGTGCCTTCAGATACAGCCTCGCCAAGGGTGCCGCGGACAGAGCCCGACACGGCGCCTTTCAGTCCGCCACCAGCAGATCGAGATCCGCCAGCCAGTACGCGCTCAATGCTGCGCGCCCCGGGAATAAGCGCCTGCACGCCTATCGACATTGCGGCCGACTTTAGCGCCGCCAGACGTGAGAGCTCTAGCGCAATCTGCTTTTTCGCTTCGCTTTCTGGTACGCCAGCAGACACTAAGCCGGCAATGGCCTCCTGGGCTGCAAAGCGCGCCACATCCTCATCCATAAGGCGCATGTAGGAGTCGCCACCCACGTCGGCGCCCTGCATGATCGCCCCGGTTGCTACACCACCAGCGGTACCGTATTTTCCGGCCGTCTTCATGGCGGCCTGATCCAGCGCCATGGATTCTGCTTTTGACTTGCCAACTTTGCGCGCAGCCAATCGCTTGGCGCCCAGCTTTGTTGTGGCCAGATAAGCGGCACGACCGCCAAGGCCGGAGGTCACCAGGTTGGGTATCTGCTGAACGGCGAAGCTCACTCCCAGTGCTGGGTCGGTAGCCGTCTCTGTCAGAGTAACCCACAGCTTTGCGGCCTCGCTGCCTGCTGCATCAATCTTGGCCTGCCTGGCCTCTTCTTTGGCCAGCAGGGCGTCGGACTTCCAGCCCTCATAAAACTCGCGAGTGCTCTCGCCTAGCCGGGTTCCCCAGTTGCCATCCATATCGCCGCCGAAAAGCCCGGTTATTGTGCCGCCAAGCTCCAGCAATGAGCCTGCGCCGATCCCAAACGAAGCGGCCGTATCTTTAAAGGCCTCCCCCCAGGTTCGCTCCAGCTCCTCCTCGCTTTCCGCTGGCGCCTCGTCTTCCAGGTACCCATCGAACTGCATACCTTCCGGCGCTTCGGGTTGCTGCTCATCGCCCAGGTAGCCTTCAAATGTAAGCCCTTCCGGCGCGGCTTCTGGCTGGTTCTGCGGCCGTCCATCGATCGGCGGCAGGCTGAAGCGGGCATTGCGCTTGCGCAAGGCGTCGGCCTGCTCCTCAACTTCCCGTGTATGCAGGTTCAACGGGTCTTCGGCGAATACGTTTTTTGCCACGGGATTATCCTATCGTTGAGCGATTGTCTGGTTTCGTGCCTGCATGAAGCGATCCAGCTTGTCCAGGTTCTCCGGTGTTGGATTAAATGCGGCCAGTCCAGCCTCACCAAACTCTTGCGCAGCAAAGGCAACCAACGCATCGATCGCTTCAGGGGTTGCGTCATTGCCGAGGGCCGACAAGATCTGATCCGCTTTGGCTGCGCGCTCTTGAAGGTCGCGCCGTGTGGATGCCGGGCCAAGGGCCTCTTCAAGCCGAGCGCGCGCGGCCACATCTGCACGCTGCTCGCCAATAGCTTCGCCGGCAGAATTCGCCATGGCGCCTACACCTTCGGTGCGCTGGTTAATCTTGGGCTTTCGACGGCCGGCAATCTGCGGCGGACCTGCCGGGGGTAGCTGACGAGTTTCAGGCGGTGGCGCCTGCTCGCCAGGCTGCTGGGGCGGCAAGCCGGACGCGGCCGGATTGGCGCTTGCTTGCGGTGGCTGTGGTGCTCCGGACTGCTGAGGCGCTGGAGCGGGCTGCCCGCCTAGCGGTCGGAGCGAGCCGTCTGCCTCGCGCACAAAGCGGTTTCCGTCCGCATCCCGGAACACGGGCCGGCCGCCACCTCCACCAGCTGGCGATGAGGGCGAGTCGCCAGCACTACTTCCGCGAATCAGATCAACCGTCGCCGCCATCATTTGCTGCTTCTCTGCCTCTGACGCGCCCTGGAACTCAAACGTATCTTTCAGGGCCGCCAGTGCCTTCGCTCGAATATCAACCTCCGACATGCCTGCGCGCTCGGTCGCCGCACCCAAAATCTTGGGCGTCATTTCGTTAATCTGAGCCTGCGAAAATCCAGCCCTGCGCAGAATGTTTACCTTCGCCGAATACTTGTTGCCTACGTCGTCACCCTTCAGGGCCAGCTTCATCAGCTCCAGCTCTTTCTTGCGCTCATGGCCCAGACTGTCCTTGGCCGACTCGCTGCGCGCAGCTCTATCGGTTTCGATGCGGCTGCCGAAGTAGTCGAACATCTTTTCCGGCGCCATTTCGGTATAGGCCAGCTGGTAAAAATCGCCCAGGTTATTGAAGTCTTGCGTCCAGGTCTTTCCATCTTCCTTGAAGGTTACGGAAACTCCGGTCACATTACCGTCGTCATCGGTTTTGGTTTCATAGCCCGAGGCCTCGGCGCCATCATTGGCGTAGTCAGAGTTATAGATGCCCATGAACTCCTTAATGGCCGCCTCGTGATTGCCGGTTTGTGCAGATCGCGCCATCGAGCCAAATCGCTTCATAGCCTTGCGCGTGTCGCGAGAATCCATAAATTTCTGCCAGTCCTGGGCATCTTCCAGCTTGCCCTGGGTAACCAGCGTCTCGTAGACCTTGGGGCCGGTCTCTTTGTAGAAAATGTCCTCATGCGAAGGCGCCTTTGTTTCGGCGTACCGAGTGGCTTTATCTTTCGAGTCAAACGATTGATCGCCAACCCCAAACTTCGGCTGCGTTGGCTGGCCCATGTTCTGACTGGGCAGTGCACTCGCATCCAGCTCGGGCAGGTTTTGAACCTCTTCCGGCGCTACAATGTTTGATGCGTCCAGCGTGGGCAGGCCCTGCATTTTCACCATGCCGGCCACTTCCGCTTTGCGCTTTTCTTTGGCGGCCTCAAGGCCCTTGCGGCGCACGTCATCCAGCTCATTTTCCTGGCGAACTTGCTTTAGCTGGCGCCCAGTTTGCAGGCCGCGCGAAAAATTATTGAAGATGCTCGCAACACCTGTGCCGCTAATGCTCATGCTGCAATTCCTCGTTGCGCCGCAATTTTATTTACCTTGGAGTCCAGCTCCTGAACTGCTTTCATGGTCAGCCCCAGCGCGTCCTGGAAGCCGATGCTCTTGCCATCGCCCTTGCCAGTCGCTTCTTGGAAGTCCTCAGCGTATGGGCCGATGTGGGTACCATCGGTTGCCGGCATTACACCGGATGGGGGCCTCTCTCGCTTGGCGGCTTCTGTGTATTCCCACGACTCGACAGGCAAGCCGTTAATGGCCTGAAGCGCATCTTTCACAGGGCGCTTGTTCTTTTTCTTTTCCTTGCTGCTAAAAGTACCGCCAGCTCCGACATAGGTGCCGGCAGCGCCCGCTGCAGCGCCTACTATCGCCGCATCCGCAGCCGTGTCGGCGTTGTAGCCATCCATTTCCATTTGATGAAGATTGCTGAAAGTATTCGCCATTCCCTGCTGACCACTCATGGCGCCCTGGAAGCCTTGGCTCATTACGCCACGGTTGGCGAAATAGCTGGAATCAGCTCCTCGGCGATTGCCCGCGGCCGCCGAGCCTGCGCCGATACCCAGCTGCTGGGCTGACATCGCCTGGCTGGGTAGGCCGCTTTCGATGTTGGCGGCATTCTGGCGCAGTATCTGGCCTTGGCTCTCCGTTTGTCGTCGAGCCTGATTCTGGGCGCCCGCAGAGGCTAGAGCCGTGTCCAGGCTTGCTGATCGATCGATGCCCTGATAGCGACCGCTGCGCGGGTCCAGGC
>JBFIKF010000015.1:0-17463 GCA_041600415.1 Porticoccaceae bacterium
CACGTAGTCCGCGTGACCCGGACAGTCAACGTGGGCGTAGTGACGCTTGGGCGAATCGTATTCCACGTGCGACGTCGCTATCGTAATCCCACGCTCCCGCTCTTCCGGTGCGTTGTCAATCCCGTCAAAAGAGACCGCCGTACCGCCCCACGTCTCCGCGCATACCCGCGTCAACGCCGCCGTCAGCGTCGTCTTACCGTGGTCTACGTGTCCGATCGTGCCAACGTTTAAATGCGGCTTCTTACGCTCAAATTTCTCTTTTGCCATTGCGTGCGTCTCCTTAACGGGTCTAAATTTGTCTTATTTACGTTCTTTCAACTACGTCTACCACCCACCGGCAAAGTCTGACCCCTGCCGCTACTATTACTGGAGCTCATAACCGGATTCGAACCGGTGACCTCTTCCTTACCAAGGAAGTGCTCTACCGACTGAGCTATATGAGCAACAACCTTGCTCAGCGCCAGAGTTGGAGCGGGTAGCGGGAATCGAACCCGCATCATCAGCTTGGAAGGCTGAGGTTCTACCACTGAACTATACCCGCGCCCGTTCCGTACTGATGGGCGACCCTGCCCTGCCCATCGATCTGACCACTACCTCTTACTCTTCAAATTCAAATTCAGCTCAGCACCCGTGTGGGGTGTCTTTTTCCCACCATATATATGGTGGAGGGGGGTGGATTACTCGCCGCCTGTGGCGGCTCTCCCTGCGGGTCTACTCACTGCGCTCGTCGCTCTGACTTGCTCCGCAAGTCAGTCGAACACGGTGTTTCTCACCCACCCCAGCCTAAATTTCTTTCACTTGCGGCACCATTTTTGCGCCATTTTCCACCAAAATGTATGGTGGAGGGGGGTGGATTCGAACCACCGAAGCTTTCGCGTCAGATTTACAGTCTGATCCCTTTGGCCGCTCGGGAACCCCTCCGCAAAAGGCCGAGTATTGTCCGTGTTCAACTACCGCCTGTCAACAATTACTCTGCTTTCAATGCGTTAGCGGACAATGACTACATCGTTTGGAGCTGGCGAGAGGAGTCGAACCCCCGACCTGCTGATTACAAGTCAGCTGCTCTACCAACTGAGCTACGCCAGCGACGACCCACAAAAAACGGAGGCGCGATTCTATGGGAAGTCGGCCCTGGACGCAACCGCGTTTGGCTGTTTTTATCGGGGAATAATGCAAGCTAAACCGACGTACATCCTGCAACATGAAATAGCCCCCCTGAAAGCACAGGGACCACGCCCGAGGACACCTCAATCGAGAGCCAATGATTCACAGCGCCATCTGACAATCCAACACTTTCCCGCCCCGCGCCGAACTGCTCAATTTGCACTAGCCGCAGTTTTCGCGCTCCAGATTGATGGTCGGGTTCGACGCCCCCAGCTCTTTCCAGAAACTGTCGGCCAGCGCGCGCGGGGCGGCCGCGGGCATTTGCACCCAATAGGTTCTCACCAGATTGGGCGCGCTGAAGATACGAGTCTTGTAGCCCGCTTTAGCTAACTCCTGTTGCCGTTTCAGAGCATTTTCCCGGGCGGCAAAAAACCCGAGGGAAATCCCGTTCTTCAACTCGCCATCCTGAAAAATAAAGCTGTCGATACCACTACTTTTCAGCTCCTGAAGTTTGCGCGCAGCGGCTTTTTCTGACAATAAGGGCGGCAGATAAACCCAAAAGCTGGACGACACCTCCTCCTCGCGACTCTTTACCGTCGCGTCCACGTTTAGCGCACCCAGTTTAAATACCAGATTATCCACTTCCTGGCGCTGGGCAAACGGGCCCACCAGCAGGCATTGACCCGCATCCGCATCCACCACCGCTTCCACCGTCGAATCCACAGCGGCGGCTTCTACTGCCGGCACGTCTGCCTCCTGCGCGGGATCAGTAATTCCAGCAGAAAGATCCGCGACCCTCCCCGGATCGGCTTCTGTCCCGGCTGCACTTGAGTCAAGTGAACTGGACTGGCTGTCTATCGCGCCCTCTACCTCTGTCGCAACACCTTCGGCTGCTGATTTACGCAGAGCTGCTCCATCACGCTCGGACAGCAACGCCAGGGTTGAACCGCCCTCCGGCACCAGTGACGGAACGCGGGCGCTATCGGCGAAGCTCGCTCGCTGCGCCTGCTGGGCAGAAAACCAGAAGTAGGCCAGGCCATTGGCCAACACCACCAACAATAATATCCACTTAGTCATAGCATCTGATCATTAATAAGTCTTTGCGTATCTCGACGTAGTTTGTTCGCCAGAAATCGTCGTCAGGGCAGCGCCACCGCCAACCCGTCCAGCACCAGTTCCGGCTCCAATTTCAAAGGAGCCTTTATAAAGGGCGCCAAACTGTCCGCATCCCCGCCCGTCAATACCACGCTGACCGACGCGCCACCGGCATGCGACACCAGGCCAGCCACCGCGTGCTCCACCAGCGCCAGCGCCATGGCAGCGCAACCCTGATTAACCGCTTCCTGGGTCGACCGCCCCGGGTCAGTGCTCACCGGCGGCTGGTGCGCTATTTTGACTGCACCGGTGCCCCGGGCAAGGGCCTCGTGCATCAAACCCAGCCCCGGCACAATATAGCCGCCCAGATGCACTCCATTCCCAGCCAATAAATCCACGGTTAGCGCACTGCCCGCATCTACCACCACACAGGGCTCCCTCCACCGGTGCCAGGCAGCGAGCAGCGCCAACCAGCGATCTGTACCGAGGCTCGCTGGTTGCCCATAGCCGCAGGTCACCCCAGCGCACTCGCCCCGGGCCGCCGCGAACTCTGCCACCATTCCAAAACTCGCGTCAGCCCATGCGGCAATGTCCTCAGCCACAGCCGCACCTGCCACATTGGCGACCCGCAGGCGTTTGATCTGGTTGGGCGCTACGCATTCAGCAATTGCGGGCGCTATCTCGGCCAGTGTTTTATGGGTGCCGTGTCCACGACCCACAATACCGCCGTCGGCGTTTTGTATGCGCCACTTAAGGCGGGTGTTGCCCAGGTCAATATCGAGAAACATGCAGAACCAGCCCCATTATTCGCCGCCGAGTATACGCGTCCAACCACCGCGACGCACCGGCACCGGCACCGGCCTGCGCCGATTGCGATGGTGACGGCTTTTTATCAGATAGATAAAGTAGTCTGAAATCTAAACATAGAGCAACAGAGTAAAACGGTGTAATTTGTGCGCTTTTAGCGTTGCAACCATCTTCAACATTGGCTATAAAGACAGGCAGACTGGTTGTGAACGCCGTTGACAGACTTGGGCATTTGACCCCGCGTGATCAGCCTGGTCGGCGCGAAACTAGGTAACATAAACCAATCGTTTGATTTGTAACGAAAAAATAGTTTGCTGGGTAGGGGAAGCAGGAAGCAATTGGAGCAAATATCGGCGATCTGTCGCTGTACGCTTTTTTTTGTAAAGCGCCCTTACCCCTCATTGCTGTAGTAAAAATAACCTGAGGGGTACAGATGATGGAAAAAATTAACACCACAAACCAGTTCCGGCGCAATGCACTGGCAGTAGCCGTTACCGCCGCAACGGCGGTCGGCGGTATAACGCTGGCTCCGACGGCGTTTGCTACGGGGCCCTGTACCGATACTTCGTCGGGCGTGGAAGGCGTCGACTGCGCTAACCATATCTCCACCAACGAATCGAACATTTCCACCAACACCTCCAACATCACCGTGAACAGCGGCAATATTTCCACCAACACCTCCAACATCACGGTGAACAGCGGCAATATTGCTGTTAACAGCACCAATATATCCACCAACACCACAAATATTGGTTTAAACAGCACCAATATCGCGGCCAATGCTGTAGCTATTCAGGGCTTAGACAAGCGCATAGACCGACTGGACGACAAGGCCATGAGAGGCATCGCTATCTCTAACGCCATGCAGGTATTTCTGCCAGATCCAGGAAAAGACTTCCGCATGACGATTGGGGGCGGCTTTTACGGTGGTGAGCAAGCCGTCGGTGTAACTGGCGCAGGAAGAGTGACCAACAACACCGCAGTTTATTTTGGCGTCGGCATGGACGCAGATGGCGTCGAATTCGGCGGCAAAGCGGGCGTATCTTTCCAATGGTAATCTAACTGTTGTTTTAGGAGTCACTAAAGGCCCCTTCGATGAAGGGGCCTTTTTTATTCTTGTACATAATCCAGTGCGCATCGTGAGCACAGCCGACGCAAAAACCGGTAGAATGGGCTGCTCAAATAAAATCAGGCAGTCTCGATCATGGCAAAATTGAATGTGGCTATCTCCCTTCGGGACGACCTTCCACATGATCAAATGCTGTTCGGAAGCGGCCTAAGTCAAAACGTTAAATTTTTTTACGACCTGCTCGAAGCAATAGGGCATAAACCTCATTTATTGGTCGCAAAACCAGTCGATAATGGCCGGCTAAGGATTACTGGTAAACTCTACCGCGCGACAACTAATGACGGCATTTTACAAAGTGTCAAACCATTCGCGCTAATTTTTGAAGCTGGAGTTACAGTCGCCCCCGCAACACGAGCAGCATTCCGAGAACGCGGTGGCAAAATTATCTCGCTCCGTTACGGGCATAGCCTTTATATGGACATGGAGCAAATGTGTTACCAGGAAACTCTTACGGGCGGGCTGTACGAAAAAGAACCGGATTTTGTCTGGGCATCGCCGCATTTTAAGGTAGCATTTTCTTATTTGGCAACGATCTATAACGCGCCCGTGCAGGAATGCCCCTATATCTGGGAATCAGATTTTGTGGGTACGCCGTTTGAGAGTAGCGATTATAGAGCGAAACCCGATATCTATGTGATGGAGCCTAACATCAGCGTTCTGAAAAATGCATTGATCCCGCTCGCTATCATTGAAAGCATCTATCGAGTTGAGCCGGATTCTTTTGGCAAAGCCATGATACTCAACGGTATGCATTTTCACCAACGGGAATATTTTCTCAGTAATATTGTCAAAAATTTCGACAGCCTTATCAGCCACGCCAATAAAGTGTACTTTACGGGCAGATATAAATTTGAGGAAGTTTTTCAAAAGCGAGACATATTACTCGGCCACCAAATGGGCTGCGAGCTCAACTACCTGTACCTGGAAGCCCTATGGAAAGGCGTACCCCTGGCACATAACTCTCCAGCATTTGAGGAAGCAGGTTACTATTATCGCGACTGTGAAGTCATGGAAGGCCGAGATCAATGCGTAAGGGCTATTCGCGACAAAGCAGTAGAGGCCAACTTGAAAAAAAATCACGCTTTTATAAAACGTTATTCTATTCATAACAAAGCCGTACAACATCGTTATCAGGAATTGATAACAGAAGTAATGGATAGCTAGCCTTCTCGATTCGGGGCCAGGTTGATGGATGAACTGGCTATTTAATAAAATTACTCCCGTTGACACATCCATTAAACGTATCCGTTACAACACTTTTTTGACTGCAGGAAACAACACTTTCAATGCAAGAGAGAAAATATATTTATTCCATAACCACTGGGCGTAGTGGATCTGCCTTTCTGACTCAGTTATTAGAGCAAAATACCTATGATAGCGCTGTCTATCACGAACGTACTAGCTGGCAGCTGTTTGGCGAAGTGACACCCGATCTTTCGCACACGTTGCTGTACAACAGCGCGGGTAATGTTGAGCGGGTTCAGGCATTTTGGGACAAAAAATTTCGTTTAGACTCTCTTCATAACCAATCCACCTACATAGAGACGTCTCACCTTTTAAGCAAAGCAGGCCTGTGTGAAAACCTGCCAAAACTGGCGACACGAGCATCTAAAATACACTTAATTGTCCTCAAAAGAGATATATTTAAAATTGCCTGGAGCCTGTTCAACCGGCACGATTTCGCTAATGCCGGAGCTACCTGGATTTTTTATCTTGATCCACGAACGCCAAATACTATTTTAAATTCAGACGCTTTTACTGACTACGGTCAGCTCGGGTGCGCGCTTTGGTACGTGTATGAAATATTTACGCGAGCCGAATACTATAAATTGCTGCTAGCACCAGAAAAAAATATTATTTTCCATGACGTGTATTTAGAAGACCTGTTGCGCCCCAACAGAGCGGTTAAGTTGCTTAACGCCCTGGGTTTTAATACAACAGAGGCCTCTCTCAAAATGCCGCCCAAAGTGAATCAGCAACATACATTTCCCTATGCCGGTCAGGAAGGGCAGCTGCTGGAACTAATAAACAAATTTAATTTTGACCCCTCGGCGTTGGCAAAAAAATTCTACGACGCTGGCAACAGACTTGGTAATGGCGCAGTTCAGGAATTAATCATCGATTAATGTTTTGTGGCAGGTCAACGGATTGAAAATTTGTGCCACAGTTACGAAGTTAACCTTAAACTAATCTCCCCACCACTGAATTGTCTTATATCGCCATTGATATCTATACAGATGGCGCCGTTATTAGCGACACCGGTGGCGACGCCTTCCAGCATTTTCCCGGGCGTCATAATTTGCACCGTCGCACCGCGATAGGCATCGTAACGCTGCCATTCTTCCCGGTAGGCGGCGAAACCGTCCCGTTGATAGGTAGATAACACCGGCACCAACTCCGCCAGCACCGCGGCCGCCAGGGCGTTGCGCGTTACACCAGGGGCGTCACTGATATCGGCCCAGTCCTGATCGATCTCCTGTGCCGCTGCGGCGGGCATACCAACATTGATGCCGATTCCAACAATCACCTGACACTGGCCCACCGGATCGCCGATCATTTCCAACAGTATGCCCCCCAACTTGCGCCCGTCCCGCAAAATATCGTTGGGCCATTTCAGGCCGATTTCCAACACGCCGACAGATGTAATCGCGCGGTGCACGGCAACCCCCACCGCAAGACTCAGTCCCTCGATGGCCGCCGCGCCACCGGTGAACTCCCACACTGTGGACAGGTACAGATTGCGCCCGAAGGGGCTAACCCACGGACGCCCAAGACGACCGCGACCATCGGTCTGGCGCTCGGCCACGCAAGCCCAGCCACCACCACCGCCCTGTTCAATATGTCGGCGCCCGTGGGCGTTCGTGGAATCAATACTGCGCACCACCTCGAAACGCTGTATGTGCCGACGGGATTCGCCGGGTATCCGCTGGAGAATTTTTTCCTTGTCAAATAATTCCATACCGCCGGGAATGCGGTAACCAAGGCCCTTTTTTTTATCCAGGGTAATACCCATATCCACCACGTTTTGCAGGTGCTTCCAGACTGCGGTGCGACTCACCCCCAACGCCCGCCCAAGGGCCTCGCCGGAATGGAATTGGCCGTCGCTGAGGGCCTCAAGCACCTGTTCCAGCGTAGTCATAACCACCCCACCAGTGCCGCAATATTGTCGATAATAAAATATACCCCCAACCCCGCACTCACCAGGGCATAGAGGCGCCTGAGCAACTTTTCCTGTAGTCGGTGAGCCAGATTAGCGCCGATCCGCGCGCAAGGCGTACTGGCTAAAGCGATGCCAAACAAAGCCGGCAGGTACACGTAGCCCAGGGAACCCTCGGGTAAATCGGAGCGCCCCATTCCGGCCACCATATAAGTTATAGCGCCGCTGACCGCGATCGGAAACCCGAGCGCCGCGGACGTTGCCACTGCCCGGGTAATGGCCACATTACACCAGGCGAGAAACGGTACGGTCAGGGACCCACCGCCAATACCGAAAATACCGGAGAAAAACCCAATGCCCGCACTACTCGCAAACTTACCGGGCAAACCTGGCAACTCCCGCGCGCTGTGGGGCCGTAAACCCAACCCCATTTGCGCCGCTACCAATAACAAAAATGCACCAAAACACAGCTGCAAAAGTGGACCGCTTAAATTAGCCGCAAATAGACCACCAAGCGCCGTCCCAAGACAAATACCCGGCACCATGGACCACATCAGCGGCCACACCACCGCGCGCTTGCGGTGGTGCGCCACCACCGCGCTGGCGGAGGTAATAATGATTGTGGCCAACGACGTGCCCAGCGCAAGGTGGGTGAGAACCTCGGGACTGTAGCCGGAAGCCGCAAAGCTGTAGATCAGAATGGGGACGATAACGGCGCCACCGCCGAGGCCGAACAGGCCGCCAACCAGGCCTGCCAGCGCGCCGACCAGCAAATACACCACCAGGATTTCCATAGGCCGCGATGTCCAGTAAGACTGCTATCCCCAACGACCATTATGCCCCGTTGCGGGAATACGGTCATGGACAAATCACTGGCTGATGATAATAGAACGAAGTGTTGTCAATACGATTTTTGGCCGGCACTATTACGTTGCACAAACTTTGCAAACTGATCCGCGGTAATGGGTTTGCTCAACATATAGCCCTGCACAATTTTCACGCCCTGTTTTTTCAGGAATGACAGTTGTTCCGCAGTTTCCACCCCCTCTGCCACAATACCCAGGTTAAGACATCGGGCCATGGCAACGATCGCCGAGACGATGCCTTCGCCACTGCGTCCACCACCTACATCAGAGATAAACGTTTTATCGATTTTTAAATTGTTCAACGGAAACCGCTTCAAGTAACTCAACGATGAGTAACCCGTGCCGAAATCATCCACCGCGATTTTGACATTCATGGAACGCAGCAAACGTAGTGTTTGCACGGTCTTTTCACCGTCGTCCATCATCGCGCTCTCGGTAACCTCAAGTTCGATTTTGCGTGGCGATATGCCGTTGCGGGAAATAATATCCATGATACTGCCGAACAAATCCGGGTGTTGAAACTGAACGCTGGAAATATTCACCGCCACATGCTGCAGATCGAGACCCTCCTTTTCCCAGATTTTTATTTGCCCGCAGGCCTTATCCAGCACCTGGGAGCCGAGCTGATAAATTAAACCAGCCTCTTCCGCAACGGAAACAAAGGTGTCTGGAGGTACCAGTCCCTCGGTGGGGTGCTGCCAACGCACCAAGGCCTCGGCGCCAATAACTTTGCCGGTCTCGATATTGATCTGCGGCTGGTAGTACACGATCAGTTCGTTGTTATCCAGGGTACGGCGCAGTTCGTTCTCCAGGTTGAGGCGCACCAGGCTGCGTTTCTCCATGGATTTATCATAATTTTTGAAACTGTTGCGCCCCGCTTTCTTGGCGTTGTACATGGCAGTATCGGCGCACTTCAACACCGTCTCCACATCGCCGCCATCGTCGGGAATAAACGCGACCCCAATACTCGCGGTCAGCACGATTTCGTGGCCACCCAGATGTAGTGGCGCGGCAATACCCTGCTGAATACGTTTTACAACCCCATCTACCGCCTTGCGATCCTCGACATGATTCAACACCAGAGTGAACTCGTCGCCCCCCAGGCGGGATATCATCGACTGGGAGCTCATGCGACTCATCTTACCGACCATATCGCTCTGTCGAATACAGTGTTTAAGGCGCTCAGCCACCTGCTTGAGCAACAAATCCCCCACGGAATGCCCAAGGCTGTCATTAATGCGCTTGAGATTGTCGAGATCGATAAACAGCACCGCGATTTTACTATTGCTGCGTTTGACCATATCGATCAGCAGGGCGAGCTGTTCTTTAAAAAACTGCCGGTTAGGCAACCCCGTCAGTGCATCGTAGTACGCCAGATAGCGCATGCGCTCTTCGGTTTTTTTGCGCCGGGTAATATCCTGAATAATGGCAAGATGCACCGGTGCACCTTTTTGCACCGTGCGATGCACCCGAATTTCTACCGGGTAACCAGTTCCATCCTCGCGCTGCAGATAGGTTTCAAACACCACTTCTTTTTTTTCCGAACTCGCCACCGGCTCCATTTGCAGGACGAAATTTTCCTTTTCCGACTTGGCCACCAGTTCGAGCAGCGAACGGCCCGACAAGTAATCCATATCGTAACCAAGATTTTTACGGGCGCTGGCGTTGGCGTATTTGATATCCAGGGAATTTTCACCGAACAGAAAGATTTCGTTGGAAGAATTTTCCACCACCGTGCCCAACTGCTCCGCCAGATCTTCCGCCCGACGCTTTTGCGCCTGGGTGTCGGCATTTTTTAACACGTAACGAATTTTGTAGCCCAGCAGATGCCAGTTGATCGGCTTGGCCAGAAAGTCAGTGGCGCCGGCGCTGAACGCCGCGTTTATCGATTCCACATCGTCCGCGCCGGTGATAATCAGGATGGGAATATGCTCTCCCGCCTCGTCGACGCGTATTTCACTGCATACCTGCAGCCCGTTTTTCTCGGGCATGTGCAAATCCAGCAGCACGGCATCCGGACGCTGCTCGTAGTAGCGCTCCATGGCCTCGCCGCCATGCTTGGCATCGATAACGTTGTAATCGAAATTTTCGAGTACCTGACGCATCAGCAACAGTGACGTCGCGTCATCATCCGCAATCAACACCGTCTTTTTAATATTGGCGTCACTCACCCCTGATCACCCTGTGCTGCTCCCGCTGCTTTCATTAATCCATCACCGCAACAACCAGGCCATAAGTTGTCGCGAACCAGGCAAACGCCGTCAATCGTTGTTCGCCCTGTTTATTGGAAATCCATTCTACCTGTAATCACAACCGTAGCCGCGCAACCATCGCAGATTTACAGCTCGAAGGTGCGGGTGAATATCGCGACAGTTTCCCGATAGGCAGAATCGAGATGGCCCACCTGCTCGGCCAGCCCCTCGACCTGCGCCTGTTTGCCTTTAAGCTCGATTTCCTTGCTTAATTTGGCCACGGCCACCGCACCCACATTCGCACTGCTCGATTTTAACGCGTGGGCCGCCTGGTAGAGGCCAACGGTATCGCCCTCACTCAGGGATTGTTGGACCCTGGCCAAACAGTCCGGCGCATCGGCAAGAAAGGCCTGCACCAGCGTCACGCGCAAATCCGGCGCGCCCTTCGACTGTATCGCCAGATAACCATCCAGAACACTCAGATCCACTATATCGCCAACGTCTTGAGTTTGCTCGGGTGTATGTTCAGCCGCACCCGCAACCGGCGCGCTGCTGCCATTCCCCTGGGCGCTGTTCCGAGTGCTGCCATTGTGTGGCGCGCTGGTGACCGGTGGAACAGGCGAGGGTATTGCGTCAGAGTCAGATATCGATCTCGCAAGTGCGGGAATCGAGCCCGCGGCACGGTCACCAGCGGCATCGTCCGGCGCGGCCGAAACAGGGGTGGTGTCGGACAGGCTCCACGCCAGTATTTTGGCGCGAATCTCTTCGGCCTTAAAAGGTTTGGCCAGGTAATCGTCCATACCCGCCGCCAGACATTTTTCGCGATCACCCTCTACCGCGTTGGCGGTCAGCGCCACAATGGGCATGCGCCCCGCCCCGGGGTTGGCCTGCTCCCATTCACGAATCGCCCGCGTGGCTTCGTAGCCATCCATCTCGGGCATCTGGCAGTCCATAAAAATCATATCGTAGGTGCCGGCCATCCGTTCGGCGACTGCCAGCTCCCCGTTACCCACAATTTTGGGCATACAGCCCAACCACGAAAACACGGCGGTGGCTACTTTCTGATTGACCGGGTTGTCTTCGGCGAGCAAGATGTTGGCGGCAATACTACCTTCGCCGCTCAGATAATCATCCGCACCTTCGTCGCCCGGCGCGCGCGTATCCACATTCCGCGTGAGCGAAGCGATGGCATCGAACAGATCGGACTGGCGCACCGGTTTGGTGAGATAACTTTGAATACCGGTTTTCTGCAGCTCGGCGCGATCCATCAAGCTATTTACCGAGCTGAGCATAATCAACACCGTGTCACGCAGCAGCGGGTCCGCTGAAATTTCCTGGGCCAGGGCAAACCCATCTTTATCCGGCATATGGTAGTCGAGCAACGCCATGTGGTAGGGCTCGCCAGAGGCGTGGGCCTCCCGCAGTCTGGCCAGACATTGATCGGCGCTCTCCGCCTGATCACATTTCAGTCCCCACACCTTGAGCTGATGCACCACGATTTCCCGGTTCACCTCGAGGTCGTCCACGACAATGGTGCGGATGCCGGTAATTTTTTCCGAGATATGTAACATATCCTTGTTTTCAAAAGTTTCCGCGGGCATCCAGACCTCGCACGCAAACACGCTACCCTTGCCCTGTTCGCTGCTCACCGTAATTTCGCCGCCTAACAGCCCCAGCAGCTGTTTGACGATCGCCAACCCCAGCCCGGTACCCCCGTACTTGCGGGTGGTGGAAGAATCGGCCTGGGCAAAGGTTTCAAAAATATGATCGAGCTTGTCCTCGGCAATACCAATACCCGTATCCCGCACGCCAAACCGCAGCTTCGCCTTGTGGGCGGTGCGATCCAGCACATCGACGCTGATTTCGACCATACCCTGGTCGGTAAATTTGACCGCGTTACCCACCAGATTGGAGACGATCTGCCGCAGGCGCGTCACGTCGCTGTTCACAATCAAATTCAAATCGGGGGGAATACGACACACCAGCTCAATATTTTTCTTATGCGCCCGCTCGGCAAACGTCTGGGCAATTTCCTCGACAAATTGGCGCAGATTAAAATCACTGTAGTTGAGCTCAATTTTGCCGGCTTCAATCTTGGAAAAATCCAGAATCTGATTAATCAGGTCCAGCAGCACCCGCCCCGACTGGGTGATAATCTGCAGGTACTCCCGCTGCACCTTGTCGAGACGGCTGTGCTCGAGAATCTCCGCCATACCCAGCACCCCGTTCAGGGGCGTGCGGATTTCGTGACTCATGGTCGCCAAAAAATCGCTTTTGGCCTTGCTGGCCTGCTCCGCGGCGCGCTTGGCTTCTACCGCCTGACGCATGACTTTGCGGATTTTCTGGTTACTTTCGGTCAGCTCTACCGTGCGCTCGTAAATCAGCTCTTCCAGATTATCCTTGCGGTTCTCCGCCTCGGTCCGGTAGCGGTACAGTTGGTCGGCCATCTTGTTGAAATTCTTGGCCAGGTCTTCAATTTCGTCACCGGTGAAAATTTCCACCTGGTAGTTGAAACTGCCCACGCCGAGGTTGTCTACTGCCGTGTGCAGCACCCGCAGGGGCTCGGTCATACGTCGCGACAGCACGAAAGTCAAAAGCGCCGCCAGCAGTACAGTTAAGGCCACCACCCAGCCGAACGATGCCACATTTTCCCACACATGGGCATTGATCGCCCGTTGCGGCACCAGCAGGCGGATATAACCCAGGGGGCTATCGGGACTGGCTGACTTTAGCGGGCTGACGAATTCGATCAATTGCGCACCGTCCGACCCGACAATGCTGGCGACCCGCGTGCCGCCGCCAACCGGAACCGAGGCAATGTCCACCATCGCAACGTCTGAATGCTTATTGCGCTCCGCCACCACCACCGAGGCGGCATCCAGCACCGCTCCATAGACCACCGCCGGATCGTTAAACACCAGCTCCAACGCCCGTTGCGCCCCCGCCGCCGTATCGGCAAGCTCGACCCGTGCGGCATCTTCGGCCAGTCTCGCACCCCTTTCCAACAGGCGTTCGCGGGCCTGATCCTTAGTCCAGACCACCATCACTGCCATAAACACGGCCGCGCACAGGAGCACCAGCCCGATTACCAGCACCGTGTATTTAGTGGCTATTTTTAGTTTCATAAACGCTCACGTGAACTTCAGGCAATCAAAAACTGCAAGCAAACGCCGTCCATGCGCTACCAGCACCGTTGTCGGTAGCAATAGACGTCGCGGTCTATGCGCGGCAAACATGCCGTCTTCCAGTATATCGGCCAACTATCGGCAAATCGCAGCCCCTCAGGGCGAAACCAGGGCGTATTCTGGGGTTTTGCGAAGGAATAATCACCCTCCGTAACGTTTAGCGGCAGCAATTGGGGATGAACAGCGCGATAAACAGGTCATGTTCTTATCTATACGACCGATTTATCGGCAAAGCTGTCGCTCTGATCTAATAACAGCCCTGGCGTAGTTGCGTTTACACCACCACTACGCCAGTATTATTTTCTTCCCTTGGATCAAAAGCGGGTCAATAATAGCAACGATTAGGCGGACATCCAATTTGTCAACGTTAGGTTAGTCTGAATCGGCAACCATTTTCGAAGCCTGCGAGCGAAAATTTATATATTCTTCGAGATCCAGCTGTTGGTCTTCATTTTTATCATACAAAGACAAATTTGGCGCATTTTTGTCAAGTCGTTTTACAATCGCGAGCTTGGCATATTCTGCTTGATTGATAAACCCATCGCCATCCTCGTCCCGAGTGTGAAATTGTCCTTCAATTCGTTTTAGCCACACCGCCTGCCGCCGCGCACGCGTAATCTCTTCCGCTTTTTTAACACTTAGCTCAAACTCAGACAAACTAATCGCGCCACTACGGTCACTGTCCATACCGTCAAATGCATTTCGAATCCTCTCTGGAATGGCATTTCGTTCATCTTGCACATCGCCAGTTCCCCCCAAGTACCACAGCCCTAGCACTATCAGTATTATTGATCCAGCCCCCAATAACAGGGAAACCACCAGAGCCTTAGATTTCATAAACATCTACTCCTTAGATTTAACTTAGTTAACAAAACTCGTTCCCACTAACCCCTAAAAACCCCGAACTGCGTTACGAAGCCTCCTACTCCTAAACCCCTTATTTATTTGGTGGTAATAACATATAGACCACGAGAAGTATGCACTTCAAATCAGCAGCATATACGGGCCTGTGCCTAAAAGCACCCGTCAAACAAACCGAACGATTTAGCTCACCCCACTTCCGATGGCAAGTGACTCAAAAAAACCGTACTCTACCCCTGCCTTAAAGCTATTAGCAAGCGAAAGCCCCATACACAGCAGATGAGGCAGTCGACTCAACGCCACCGCAACAACCGCTGTTGTGCGGTTTTAAGAATATCAAATTATAGGGATATAAGCCTGGCACAAGTTGCTGTCACACCGTGCAGCTTCCAGAGCTCCCGACTCTCAATTTGTTCATATGCCCTATCTCAACCCCGGACAGCAACCAACCTACAAGCCCATCTTACGTCTAAATTAACCCTACTGATTCTAGACGATCTTCTCAGCGCCACACACGCAACAGTGCCATCCTTTTTATACAAGCCTCTCTTCAGCAAGCCTGCGGCAAATAGGCTGCAAAGCATGCGGGACCGCTACCCGGCCCATTGACCTGAATAACACAGGCTGCAGTTTACGTCCAAACGCCAAACCGTACGATCCGAGCTGAAGGTTGCCCATACTCAACCACCAATGGCATCCAATAAATACACGTTAGTGGAACATAACACCTAACGGAATACTGGTTTACGCTATTTACCAAGAGCGCAAAGGCAACGGTTGACCCCTCAAGCACAACCGCTAAGTCCGGTTACTTATCTGCTACACTGATGCGCTAATTTTTCTGCTTCAATTTATTCTTCCAGGGAGCCTGTGGATTAGCGGGCCGGTATATGATTTCCTCAGTTATTCGCGTTTCCACATTGCTGATTGGCGTAGCTGTATTACTGACCGGTCACGGTTTGCAACTAGCGCTGATTCCCCTGCGCGCTGAACTTCTTGAGTGGAGCAATGTAGCGCTAGGCGTGCTGGGTTCGGCCTATTTTGCAGGTTTTTTACTGGGGTGCTTCTGTATTCCACGCCTGGTGAGTCGTATCGGCCATATCCGTTGTTTTGCCACGCTCAGCGCACTGTTAACCGCCGCCATTTTGGCACTCACCCTGCTGGAAACCTTTGCGTCGTGGCTGGCGTTGAGATTTATCACCGGTATCGCCATATCGGGGTTGTACCTGGTGATAGAAAGCTGGCTGAACGAAATGGCCGATAACGACGCTCGCGGTGGTGTTCTGGGTTTCTATACGGCAATCGTCTTGGCGGCAATGGCGACTGGTCAATTGCTGCTCAATGTCGCTCCGCTCGATGGCGAGAAGCTGTTTGTCATTGCCGCCTTGCTGATTGTACTGGCCAGCATTCCCATCTGTGTGACACGAGCTGCGCAACCGATGCAGATTCCTTCGGCAACATTCTCACCATTACTTATTTTGCACACATCCCGCGCAGCAGCCGTGGGCGCACTGGTGGCAGGGATGGTGACGGCAATTTATTACGCACTGGGGCCCGCATGGGGCCTGCAAGTGGGCATGGAGATTGGCGGCATCAGTTCCATGATGGCCCTGGGCATTATCGGTGGTGCCATTACCTTATTACCGTTGGGAAGATTTTCTGATGGCCGCGACAGACGCCTGATAATTTTTGCCATTATGTTAGTTGGCGCTGTAACTGCCGTTTTCACTGCATTTGCGCCTGTCGCTACTATTCCTTATCTGATGTTTGTGTTCGGCGCCTGTGTCATGCCGATACAGGCTCTTTGTCTCGCCCATGCCAGCGACAATATCGAGAACAGCTCGTTTATGGAAGTTGGTACAGGGCTTCTGGTAATGAACGCATCCGGCGCCATCGTTGGTCCATTGGCCGCTGCACAGGCAATGCAATGGTTTGGGTCCGGCGCGTTTTTTCTGTTCAACGCCGTCGTGCTTGCGATTGGTGGTTTATTGATCCTGTCCATGGTGCGCTCGCGCCGCCCGCATCCAGATCACTTTACAAAATTCCAGATGGTGACTACCGCCGCTGCCCAGGGCGCATTGCAACTGGATCCCCGGACGGACCCAGAGTCGCGGTAAGTAAGGCCGCGCGTCAACGTTCGACTTTGTGGACGGACAGAGTGTGGATCGACTTGGTGGGCAGAGGACATCGAACGCCATAAAAAAACCCCCAACAGATTCCTGCTGGGGGTTTTATTTTTAGAAGCCTGGCGATGACCTACTCTCACATGGGGAGACCCCATACTACCATCGGCGATGACACGTTTCACTACTGAGTTCGGGAAGGGATCAGGTGGGTCCATGTCTCTATGGTCGCCAAGCAAACTTGTATGCCTCCAGCCAGGTTGGCTAGCAGCATCGAGCGCTACGAAAGCAGGCGATGCCGGAAATTATCGGGGACAATTTCAGTGCAAATAGGGCGATGAAAGTGTTGAAGCACAAGGCAAATTATCGTCACACAACTGTCCGTATAAGTCGCATACCCAGTCGTTGCACAATCACTTCTGTTATATGGTCAAGCCTCACGGGCAATTAGTACTGGTTAGCTCAACGCCTCGCAGCGCTTACACACCCAGCCTATCAACGTCCTGGTCTTGAACGGCCCTTCAGGGGGATCAAGTCCCCAGAGAGATCTCATCTTGGAAGGGGCTTCCCGCTTAGATGCTTTCAGCGGTTATCCTGTCCGAACATAGCTACCGGGCAATGCCACTGGCGTGACAACCCGAACACCAGAGGTTCGTCCACTCCGGTCCTCTCGTACTAGGAGCAGCTTTCCTCAAATCTCTAACGCCCACGGCAGATAGGGACCGAACTGTCTCACGACGTTCTAAACCCAGCTCGCGTACCACTTTAAATGGCGAACAGCCATACCCTTGGGACCGGCTTCAGCCCCAGGATGTGATGAGCCGACATCGAGGTGCCAAACACCGCCGTCGATGTGAACTCTTGGGCGGTATCAGCCTGTTATCCCCGGAGTACCTTTTATCCGTTGAGCGATGGCCCTTCCATACAGAACCACCGGATCACTA
>JBFIKF010000016.1:0-15945 GCA_041600415.1 Porticoccaceae bacterium
CACGTAGTCCGCGTGACCCGGACAGTCAACGTGGGCGTAGTGACGCTTGGGCGAATCGTATTCCACGTGCGACGTCGCTATCGTAATCCCACGCTCCCGCTCTTCCGGTGCGTTGTCAATCCCGTCAAAAGAGACCGCCGTTCCGCCCCACGTCTCCGCGCATACCCGCGTCAACGCCGCCGTCAGCGTCGTCTTACCGTGGTCTACGTGTCCGATCGTGCCAACGTTTAAATGCGGCTTCTTACGCTCAAATTTCTCTTTTGCCACGTCACTATCCTCCCGTGTGTAAGTCTGAATTGCGCTACTGGCGCGCTATTTGTTTTTACCGATGATTTCATCCGCAATATTGCGCGGCGCTTCGGAATATTTTTTGAACTCCATGGTAAAGGTCGCTCGACCCTGGGTCGCGGAGCGCAAGTCAGTGGCATAGCCAAACATTTCACCCAGCGGGACTTCAGCGGTAATTACCTTGCCGCCACCACCATCATCCATACCAAGAATCAAACCGCGGCGACGGTTCAGATCGCCGACCACGTCACCCATATTTTCTTCCGGCGTGACCACTTCAACCGCCATGGTCGGCTCCAGCAACACCGCACCGCCATGCGCTGACAGTTGCTTGGTAGCCAACGATCCCGCAATCTTAAACGCCATCTCACTGGAATCGACGTCGTGGTAAGAACCGTCGTATACGACGGCTTTCAGACCCAGCAGCGGGTAACCGGCCAGCACACCGTTTTTCATCTGCTCCGCGATGCCTTTTTCAACGGCGGGTATATATTCTTTGGGCACTACACCACCCACGATCTCATTGACGAATTCCAGCCCTTCAGCGCCATCTTCCCGGGGCGAGAATCTCACCCACACATGGCCGTATTGACCGCGACCACCTGACTGGCGCACAAACTTGCCTTCGATTTCGCAAGTGTTGCGAATCGCTTCGCGGTAGGCGACCTGAGGTTTGCCGATGTTGGCTTCCACACTGAACTCGCGACGCATCCGATCGACCAGAATGTCGAGGTGGAGCTCACCCATACCAGAGATAATGGTCTGACCACTTTCTTCGTCGGTGCGCACCCGGAAAGAGGGGTCTTCCTGCGCCAGCTTGCCCAACGCAACACCCATTTTTTCCTGGTCCGCCTTGGATTTTGGTTCAACAGCCACCGAAATCACCGGCTCCGGAAATTCCATTCTTTCAAGAATAATAATGTTATCCAGGGCGCACAGCGTGTCCCCCGTGGTCACATCTTTCAAACCAATGGCTGCAGCGATATCGCCGGCTCGAATCTCCTTGATTTCTTCACGCTGGTTGGCGTGCATTTGCACCATGCGCCCAATGCGTTCTTTTTTACCCTTTACTGAGTTATAGACCCCATCGCCCTGCTTCATCACGCCGGAATACACCCGCAGGAAGGTCAAAGTGCCAACAAACGGATCGGTCGCAATTTTAAACGCGAGCGCAGCGAACGGCGCGTCGTCGTCGGCAACCCGCTCCTCTACCGTCACTTCGTCGTCCAGCACACCCTCAATAGCTTTAACTTCGGTGGGCGACGGCAGATATTCAATTACCGCATCCAGCACCGCCTGCACACCCTTGTTCTTAAAGGCCGACCCGCCCAGCACCGGCACAATCTCATTGGCCAGTGTGCGCGCGCGAATGCCCGCCTTGATTTCAGCTTCCGTCAGCGCCTCACCTTCGAGGTATTTATCCATCAATGTTTCGTTCGCTTCGGCGGCCGCTTCCACCAGGCTTTCCCGCAACTCTTCACACTCAGCCAGCATGTCGGCCGGAATTTCTTCGTATTCAAAGGTCATACCCTGATCGGCTTCGTTCCAGCGAATTGCCTTCATTTTGACCAGATCCACGACACCCTTGAACTCTTCTTCCGATCCGATGGTCATCTGCAGCGCCACTGGATTGGCGCCAAGTCGGGTTTTTAACTGCTTGATCACCTTTTTAAAATCGGCGCCGGCACGATCCATTTTATTGACAAACACCATGCGCGGCACGGCATATTTGTTAGCCTGACGCCACACCGTTTCGGTTTGCGGCTGTACGCCAGAGGAACCACACAGCACTACCACCGCGCCGTCCAGCACCCGCAGCGAACGCTCCACCTCAATCGTGAAATCAACGTGGCCAGGCGTGTCAATAATATTGACGCGGTGCTCCTCAAACTGAGCCTCCATCCCTTTCCAGAAACAGGTGGTCGCGGCGGAGGTAATGGTGATGCCACGCTCCTGCTCCTGCTCCATCCAGTCCATGGTGGCCGCACCATCGTGCACCTCACCGATTTTATGTGACAGGCCGGTGTAAAACAGAACGCGCTCAGTGGTAGTCGTTTTACCAGCGTCGACGTGAGCAACGATACCGATATTGCGGTAGCGGCGGATAGGTGTCTTGCGTGCCACGATACTTTCCCCAAAAACGAAGCGTCAAAAATGACTGCGCTAAAATTGCGGCAGGCGACGCCATGTCACGCAGCGGCCTGCCAGTAAATCGGAACCCAACGCGTCTAATCAGAAACGGTAGTGTGAAAATGCCTTGTTAGCTTCGGCCATGCGATGCACGTCTTCGCGTTTCTTGACCGCGCCGCCCTTACCCTGCGCCGCGTCGGCGATTTCGCCAGCCAGCCGTTGGGCCATGGATTTTTCGCTGCGTCCGCGCGCGTAATCTACCAACCAGCGCATGGCCAGCGCGGTGCGGCGCGAAGGGCGCACTTCCACGGGAACCTGATAGGTAGCGCCACCGACGCGACGGGATTTTACCTCGACCATCGGTGCGATATTTTCCAGCGCTTCTTCAAACGCCTCGACCGGATCTTTTTTAAGTCGGCTTTCAACGGTATTCAAGGCACCGTACACGATGCGCTCGGCGACAGATTTTTTGCCGCTAACCATAACGTGGTTCATGAATTTGGCGAGGGTTACATTGCCGAATTTTGGATCCGGCAGGATTTCACGCTTGGCGACAACGCGTCTTCTTGGCATAGCTCTATTCTCTTCAGGTTAACCCGGGACTGGCTGTATTGCGCTGCCCGGCCTTACTCGGTGTAAATACCGACTATAAAACGCCTGCTAGCCCTTCGGCCGCTTGGCGCCGTACTTGGAACGACGCTGTCTGCGTCCGTCCACGCCCGAGGTATCCAGACTTCCGCGCACCGTGTGGTAGCGCACCCCAGGCAAATCTTTGACACGACCTCCGCGAATCAGCACTACGCTGTGCTCCTGCAGATTGTGGCCTTCACCGCCGATATAGGAAGACACTTCGAACCCACTGGTCAGGCGGACCCGACACACCTTGCGCAGCGCCGAGTTGGGCTTTTTCGGCGTGGTGGTGTACACCCGGGTACACACGCCGCGGCGTTGCGGGCAGCTCTGCAGTGCCGGCACATCGCTTTTTACGACTCTGCGCTTACGCGGCTGGCGCACCAACTGGTTGATCGTTGTCATGTAATATTACTCCGAATACGCTTTTTATCGCCTTCACAAACTTGCTGCACAGGCTAAATTCCATGTCGCCGACACTGCGCAATAGCACATTTCCGCCCGACCGTTGTGTGTTCCTGGCCTCGGGGAGGCGGCATTCTAAAGAGCCGACCCTACCGAGTCAAGAGATACCGGGGCGTTGACCGCCCCGATAACTATCGCTCTCAGCCCTCTGTATCCTCTGCGCTTAACGCCTCGGACAACGCTGCCTCGACATCGCTGGCACTGACTCCGGCAACGTCCGCCATAGCGGCTTCGCGCGCCAGGCGACGGGTGTTGTGGTAGGTCAAACCGGTACCTGCGGGAATCAAACGACCGACAACCACGTTTTCCTTCAGGCCGCGCAGAGGGTCGAGTTTGCCGGTAACGGCTGCCTCGGTGAGCACTCGCGTGGTTTCCTGGAACGAAGCGGCAGATATAAAGCTTTCGGTCGCCAGAGAAGCCTTGGTGATACCCAGTAGCACGCGTTCGTACTTGGCGGCAATCTTGTCTTCGCGCAGGAGCTTTTCGTTACACTCCAGAACTCGGTTGTACTCAACCTGCTCACCTTGCACGTAACTGGAATCGCCACTGTCGGTGATTTCCACTTTACGCAACATCTGACGCACAATGACCTCAATATGCTTGTCATTGATTTTCACGCCCTGCAGACGATAAACCTCCTGAATTTCATTACCGATGTACTTGGCCAACGCATCCACACTCTTCAAACGTAGAATATCGTGGGGGCTGGGGGATCCTTCCGATACTACTTCACCCTTTTCCACGTGCTCGCCTTCGTAAACCCCCATCTCGCGCCACTTGGGAATCAATGTCTCGTGGGGCTCGCTACCGTCGTTGGGAGTAATTACCAGTCGACGCTTACCTTTGGTTTCCTTGCCGAACGTGACCGTACCAGTGACTTCGGCGAGAATCGACGGATCCTTGGGTTTACGGGCCTCGAACAGATCCGCTACCCGCGGCAGACCGCCGGTGATATCGCGGGTCTTGGAACCTTCCTGGGGAATCCGCGCAATAATGTCGCCGACACCTACCTGGTCGCCATCGTTGATAGTGATAATGGCGTTAGCCGGCAACATGTAGTGGGCCGGTACTGTGGAGTTGGGAAAACACAGCTCTTTGCCTTTGGTATCAAGCAGGGTCACCATCGGCTTCATTTCCTTGCCTGCCGCAGGCCGTTCGTTAGGATCGATGACGGCGGTGCTGGTCAGGCCGGTCATCTCATCCGTCTGACCGCGAATACTCAACCCTTCTTCCATACCCGAAAACCGCACGCGGCCCTGTACTTCGCTGACAATGGGGTGAGTGTGGGGATCCCAGGCCGCCACGATCTGCCCAGCGGTAACTTTCGCACCGTCGCGCACTTTGACCACAGCGCCGTAGGGCAGTTTGTAACGCTCCTTTTCGCGACCGTTTTCATCGGCTATTGCCAACTCACTGGAGCGGGACACCGCCACCAGTTCGCCGCTTTTGCGCTCCGCCATTTTGGCGTTTACCAGCCGTACGGTACCCGCGTTTTTAACCTGTATATTGTCCACTGCGGATGCCCGCGACGCGGCGCCACCGATGTGGAACGTACGCATGGTCAACTGGGTTCCAGGCTCACCGATAGATTGCGCGGCAATCACACCGACCGCTTCACCGGCGTTAATGAGATGGCCCCGCGCCAGATCGCGACCGTAGCAGTTGGCGCAGATACCGTAACGGGTGGCACAGGTAATCGGCGAACGTACCAGCACTTCATCAATGCTATTGGCCTCAATTAAGTGCACCAACTTCTCGTCGATCATAATGCCGGCTGGCACCACGACCTCTTTGCTACCAGCACGACACACATCGATCGCTGCAACGCGGCCCAAAATACGATCACCAAGGGATTCGATAATATCGCCGCCCTCAATCACCGGCGTCATCAACAGGCCCTCTTCGGTACCGCAATCAACCTCGGTAACTACCAGGTCCTGGGCCACGTCGACCAGGCGTCTAGTCAGGTATCCGGAGTTGGCGGTTTTCAACGCCGTATCCGCCAGACCTTTGCGCGCGCCGTGGGTGGAGATAAAGTACTGCAGAACGTTCAGCCCCTCGCGGAAGTTTGCGGTGATCGGCGTCTCGATAATGGAGCCATCCGGACGCGCCATCAGGCCACGCATACCCGCCAGCTGGCGGATCTGCGCAGGTGAACCACGCGCTCCGGAGTCGGCCATAATAAAGACCGAGTTAAATGACGGCTGATCTTCGTCCTTGCCCTCGCGGTTTTTGACAGTTTCCTTGGAAATCACGTCCATCATGGACTTGGCCACCTGGTCGTTAGCCCGCGACCAGATGTCGATTACCTTGTTGTACTTCTCACCCTGAGTGACCAGACCGGACGAAAACTGAGATTCAATTTCCAGTACTTCCGCTTCCGCGCGCTTAATCAGCGCCGCCTTTTCATCGGGGATAACAAAATCGTTAACGCCAATGGAGACCCCTGAGCGCGTCGAGAAATCAAACCCGGTATACATCAGCTGATCGGCAAAAATTACCGTCGCCTTGAGGCCCACCGTGCGATAACAGTGGTTAATGATCCGCGAAATAGCTTTCTTGGTCATCGCCTGGTTAACCAGATCGAAACTCAGCCCGTCGGGAACGATTTCCCACAACAGGGCGCGGCCCACCGTGGTCTCCTCGAGACTGGCCCGGGTGTGCCATTCGCCGTCGTCGTCGATATTGACCTGCTCGACACGCACCTTGACCCGCGCCTGCAGATCTACGGCGTTGCTGTAATAAGCCCGCGACACTTCTTTTAGATCGGCAAACACCATGCCCTCGCCCTTAGCGTTAATCCGCTCGCGAGTCATGTAATACAGCCCGAGCACCACATCCTGTGAAGGCACGATAATCGGCTCGCCGCTGGCTGGCGACAGAATATTGTTGGTCGACATCATCAATGCGCGGGATTCGAGCTGGGCTTCCAGAGTCAACGGCACGTGCACGGCCATCTGGTCGCCGTCAAAGTCGGCGTTGTAGGCGGCGCACACCAACGGGTGCAACTGTATCGCCTTGCCTTCAATCAGCGTCGGCTCAAAAGCCTGAATACCCAGGCGGTGCAAGGTCGGCGCGCGGTTGAGCAGCACCGGGTGCTCGCGAATCACCTCTTCGAGGATATCCCATACCACCCCCTCCTCGCGCTCGACCATTTTCTTGGCAGCCTTGATCGTAGTCGCCAGACCCCGGGTTTCGAGTTTGGAGAAAATAAACGGTTTAAACAGCTCCAGCGCCATGCGCTTGGGCAAACCGCACTGGTGCAGACGCAGGGTGGGACCCACCACGATCACCGAACGGCCGGAGTAATCCACCCGCTTGCCCAGCAGGTTCTGGCGGAAACGCCCCTGCTTGCCCTTGATCATATCCGCCAGGGATTTCAGCGGGCGCTTGTTGGAACCGGTAATCGCGCGACCGCGACGGCCGTTATCGAGCAGCGCATCCACCGCTTCTTGCAGCATGCGTTTTTCGTTGCGCACAATAATGTCTGGCGCATTCAGCTCCAGTAATCTTTTCAACCGATTGTTGCGATTGATAACACGGCGATACAGATCGTTGAGATCGGACGTCGCGAAACGTCCGCCGTCCAGGGGTACCAGTGGGCGCAAGTCCGGCGGCAAAATCGGCAGCGCTTCCAGAATCATCCATTCCGGCTTATTGCCCGAGGTGTGGAACGCCTCAAGTAATTTAAGCCGCTTGGACAACTTCTTGATTTTGGTTTCTGAGCGAGTCTGCGGCAGCTCATCGCGCAAGCGAGCAATTTCGTCCACCAGGGTAATATCCTGCATCAGCGCCTGAATCGCTTCGGCGCCCATCATCGCCACGAATTCGTCACCGTGCTCTTCCATGGCTTCGAAATACTGTTCGTCGGTCAGCAATTGCCCGCGCTCCAGTGTCGTCATGCCCGGGTCTACAACCACAAACGATTCGAAATACAACACCCGCTCAATTTCCCGCAACGTCATATCGAGCATCAAACCGATGCGGGAGGGCAGGGATTTCAGAAACCAGATGTGCGCTACCGGGCTGGCGAGCTCTATGTGGCCCATCCGCTCGCGACGCACTTTGGCAAGTGTCACTTCTACACCACATTTTTCGCACACAATGCCGCGGTGTTTCATGCGCTTGTATTTACCGCACAGGCATTCGAAATCTTTGACCGGCCCGAACAACTTGGCACAGAACAGGCCATCCCGTTCCGGCTTGAAGGTGCGATAGTTGATGGTCTCGGGTTTTTTTACTTCGCCAAACGACCAGGAGCGAATCATGTCCGGCGATGCCAACCCAATGCGAATTCCTTCGAAATCGCTGCGTTGATCCTGAGACTTCAGCAAACTTAATAAATCTTTCAAGGCTCTTCCTCCGATGGATACTTGCCTCTGCCAGGGCAGGCGCCCCGGCTGCTAGCGCGCAAATACTACAACCGTTACTCGTATTCCAGCTCGATGTTGATGCCCAACGAACGAATCTCTTTAACCAGTACGTTGAAAGATTCGGGCATCCCCGGGTCCATCTGGTGATCGCCATCGACAATGTTTTTATACATCTTGGTGCGGCCATTAACATCGTCGGACTTGACCGTCAGCATCTCCTGCAGGGTATAGGCCGCGCCGTACGCCTCGAGCGCCCACACCTCCATTTCCCCAAACCGTTGGCCACCAAACTGCGCCTTACCACCCAGCGGCTGCTGAGTGACCAGACTATAGGAACCGGTTGAACGGGCATGCATCTTGTCATCCACCAGGTGGTTAAGCTTGAGCATGTACATGTAGCCGACCGTAATCGGTCGACTGAACGCATCACCGCTACGCCCGTCGTACAGCGTCATCTGTCCGGTGTCCGGCAGATCCGCCAGCTTCAGTAGCGCCTTGATCTCGGACTCAGTAGCACCATCGAATACCGGAGTTGCCATGGGCACTCCGCCACGCAGATTCTCAGCGAGTTCGAGCACCTCGGGATCCTTTAACTGCTTCAGGTTGGCAGCGTTGACGCTCTCACCGGAATCGTAGATTTCCTGCAAAAACTTGCGCACTTCCGCCACTTTACGCTGCTCGCGAATCATCTGATCGATCTTCTTGCCAAGGCCCTTGGCAGCCAGCCCAAGATGGGTTTCCAGAATCTGGCCCACATTCATACGCGACGGCACCCCCAACGGGTTCAAGACGATATCAATCGGCTCGCCGTGTTCGTCATAGGGCATATCTTCAACGGGCATGATCACGGAAATAACGCCTTTGTTACCGTGGCGACCCGCCATCTTGTCACCCGGTTGAATGCGCCGCTTAACCGCCAGATAGACCTTGACGATTTTCAGTACACCTGGCGCCAGATCATCACCGCTTTGCAGTTTTCTTTTCTTGTCTTCGAAACGTTCATCCAGCAACTTGCGGCGCTCGGCCAATTGCTCTTCGGCCCTGGCCAGCAAATCGTTCAGCGCGTCGTCTTCCATACGCACCTTGGCCCATTTCTCGTGGTCAAATTCCGCGGATTCCCGGTCGGTAAGCGCCTCGCCTTTTTTCAAACCAGGCGCCTTGACGACCTTATGCCCCACCAACGCGGCGCGCAGACGCTCGAAAGTGGCATTTTCCATAATCCGAAATTCGTCGTTCAGATCCTTGCGAAACTGATTCAAGGCGGTCTTTTCGATCTGCTTCGAGCGCTCGTCTTTTTCCAGGCCCTCGCGGGTAAACACCTGCACGTCAATAACCGTGCCCTTGGTGCTACTGGGTACGCGCAGGGATGTGTCTTTCACATCGCTGGCTTTTTCGCCAAAAATAGCGCGCAACAGTTTTTCTTCCGGGGTCAGCTGGGTTTCGCCCTTGGGGGTTACCTTACCCACCAGAATGTCCCCAGCGTCTACTTCCGCACCGATGTAGACAATGCCCGATTCGTCGAGACGCGCCAGCGCGGACTCACCCACATTGGGAATGTCCGACGTGATTTCTTCCGAGCCAAGCTTGGTATCCCGTGCCACACAGGTCAGTTCCTGAATGTGAATGGTCGTAAAACGATCCTCTTCGACCACCCGCTCAGAAACCAGAATGGAGTCCTCAAAGTTGTAGCCGTTCCACGGCATAAACGCGATCCGCATGTTCTGGCCGAGGGCTAGTTCACCGAGATCCACCGACGGGCCATCCGCCAGAATATCTCCACGATCAACAACATCACCCTGCTTGACGATCGCACGTTGGTTGATACAGGTGTTCTGATTGGAGCGCGTGTACTTGGTTAGATTGTAAATATCCACACCGGCGTCGCCAGTTTCCACCTCGCCGTCGTTGACGCGCACTACGATTCGCGCCGCGTCGGCACTTTCAATCACGCCGCCCCGTTTGGCGACCACGCACACACCGGAATCTCCGGCAACAATGCGCTCCATTCCGGTACCAACCAGCGGTTTATCGGTTTTCAGGGTGGGCACCGCCTGGCGCTGCATGTTGGAACCCATCAGTGCGCGGTTGGCGTCATCGTGCTCCAGAAATGGAATCAACGCCGCCGCCACCGACACCACCTGCCGCGGGGACACATCCATATACTGAACTTCGGCGGGTTGCTTGACAGTAAATTCACCGCCGTGGCGAACAGTGACCAAATCCTCAATCAGCAGGCCTTTGTCGTTTAGCTCCGCGGAAGCCTGGGCAATCACGTACTCCGACTCATTGATCGCGGATAAAAATTCGATGTCTTTAGTTACTTTACCGTCTACCACACGACGATAAGGGGTCTCGAGAAATCCGTACTCGTTGGTGCGAGAATAATTGGCCAACGAATTAATCAGACCAATGTTCGGCCCCTCCGGGGTTTCAATAGGACACACCCGGCCATAGTGGGTGGGATGCACGTCGCGCACCTCGAAACCGGCGCGCTCACGGGTTAACCCGCCCGGCCCTAACGCCGATACGCGACGCTTGTGGGTCACCTCCGACAGGGGATTGTTCTGATCCATAAACTGGGATAGCTGGCTGGAGCCGAAAAATTCTTTCATGGCGGCGGCAACCGGTTTGGCATTAACCATATCCTGGGGCATCAAGCCCTCAGTTTCGGCCACCGACAGCCGATCCTTGACCGCGCGCTCCACCCGCACCAGACCGATACGGAACTGGTTTTCAGCCATTTCGCCAACCGAACGCACGCGCCGGTTACCCAGATGATCGATGTCGTCTACCTGACCCTGACCATTGCGAATCGCGATCAGGGTTTTCAGCACGGCGACAATATCTTCTTTTTCCAACGTGCCGGGGCCTTCGATCTCGTCGCGCCCGAGACGGCGGTTGAATTTCATACGCCCGACAGCGGACAAATCGTAGCGGTCGGCATTAAAAAATAAGTTGTTAAACAAGTTTTCCGCAGAATCCTTGGTGGGTGGCTCGCCGGGGCGCATCATGCGGTAAATTTCCACCAGCGCATCCAGTTCCGTACGCGCCGCATCAATGCGCAGCGTGTCGGCCAGAAACGGTCCACAATCGAGATCGTTGGTATATATCGTCTCGATTTTTTTCAACCCGGCAGCGGCCAGTTGCTCCAGGATTTCGGGGGTGATCACCGTGTTACATTCGAACAACAACTCGCCAGTTGCCGGGTCGGGAATATCCTTCGCCAAAGCGAGGCCACACAGATACTCTGCGGGCACTTCGAGCTTGGTAATCTTGTCGGCTTCCAGTTGACGAATATGCCGCGCAGTAACCCGCCGACCTTCTTCGACAATAACCTTGCCGCCCTTGCCCTTGATGTCGAAGCCAGCCATCTCGCCGCGCAAACGCGCGGGCGCGAGTTCGAGGGTGTATTCGCCTTTCTTGCCGATATTGAAGGTACTGGTGTCAAAAAACATTTCCAGCATTTCGGCGGAGCTATAGCCCAGCGCGCGCAGGAGAATGCTGGCGGGCAATTTACGACGCCGGTCTATCCGTACAAACACCAGATCTTTCGCGTCAAACTCAAAATCGAGCCACGAACCACGATAGGGAATGATACGCGCAGAGTACAGCAGCTTGCCGGACGAATGGGTTTTACCCTTGTCGTGGTCAAAAAACACGCCGGGGGAGCGATGCAACTGAGACACGATCACGCGCTCAGTGCCATTGACAACGAACGTTCCGTGGTCAGTCATCAGGGGTATTTCCCCCATGTACACTTCCTGCTCCTTAATATCCTTGATGGCCTTGTTGCCGGTTTCCTTATCCATCAACACCAGGCGTACTCGCACGCGCAATGGTACCGCGAATGTCGCGCCGCGCAGTTTGCACTCCTCCACATCAAAAACCGGCTTACCGAGCTGGTAGTCGACGTACTCAAGGCGCGCGTTGCCGGAGAAACTTTCAATCGGAAAGACCGAGTTGAACGCGGCGTGCAATCCGGTATTGCCACGGTCTGCTGCGGCTACCCCGGTTTGCGTAAATTTTCGATAGGAGTCGAGCTGAATCGCAAGCAGGTAGGGTTGATCCATTACCTGCGGCAGTTTGCCAAAATCTTTGCGAATTCGTTTTTTCTCTGTGTACGAGTATGCCATCAGTATTCTTCCCCAGAACATTTACCTTGTCGGATCACCACCCGCGGCCACTCCCGACAGGAGACCGCGACTGCCTGCGGTTTGACCCACAAGCAGGAAAAGGCTGGCGAGGATTCCCCGCCAGCCCAGCGCCTGATCACCTCAGACAATGCGCATCCAGTCGTTGGCAAACTTACTTCAGTTCAACCGTTGCGCCAGCTTCTTCCAACTGCTTCTTGGCATCGTCAGCTTCTGCCTTGGAAGCGCCTTCTTTGACGGTAGCCGGTGCGCCGTCAACCATGTCCTTGGCTTCTTTCAGACCAAGACCAGTGATTGCCCGTACCGCCTTAATGACATTTACTTTTTTCTCGCCAACCGCAGCCAGTACAACATTAAACTCGGTTTGCTCTTCAACAGCAGCAGCGGCGGCGGCGCCGGGCGCGGCGGCGACAGCCACAGCAGCAGCGGCAGACACGCCGAATTTTTCTTCCATCGCGGCCACTAACTCGACCACGTCCATCACACTCATTTCGGCAATAGCATTTAAAATATCGTCTTTGGAAAGAGCCATGACTCTATCTCCTGTTACAAATGAATTTCGTTTTAGCCGAAAACCGCTTATGCGGCGTCCTGCTGTTTCTGATCGCGAACGGCTGCCACCGCGCGGGTTACTTTGGTCGGCACTTCGTTAAACGTACGCACCAACTTGGTAACCGGAGCTATCATGACGCTAACCAGCTGACCCAATGCCTGATGCAGGGTGGGCAGATTGGCAAGCACATCGAGTTGCTCCTTGCTAAGCATTTGGCCACTGACGGATAGCGCCTTGACTGAAAAGTGTTCGTTAGTTTTCGCGAACTCCTTAAACAATCTCGCCGCGGCACCTGGATCTCCCATGGAAAAACCAAACAGGGAGGGTCCGACCAGCGCGGCCGCGACACATTCAAACTCTGTGCCGACAAACGCGCGCTTTGCCAGGGTGTTTTTGACGATGCGCAGGTCAACGTTATTTTCCCGGGCTTGCTTGCGCAGCTCAGTAATAGCAGTAACGGTGACGCCACGGGCATCGGCAATAACCAGTGACAATGCATTAAGGGCAGTCTCGTTAACGTCTGCGACAATCGCTTTCTTGTCTTCGAGATTTAATGCCACAAAAATATCTCCTGGATTTGCTGGGCAATTAACCCAGCGTCTACCCCGGTTCAGCTTGCAAACCGGGACGTTGTTACGGTGAACAAATCCAGCTAACCAACACTGAATCGGGTCACGCCGTTTACGCTGGCGGTGGCGTCGCGGCTCCAGCGTGCAGAGCCCCAACAAACCCCCATTAAACCCCTGCGGGGAACCGGCGGTCTTTAACGGTCGGCGCCGCGACCACCAACATCACGGCACTAACCCTAAAGTCTGTTGTGGTCGTCTTTAGCTCTCCAGAGACGATTGATCTATGCTTAAACCAGGGCCCATGGTGGTGGACAGGGTAATTTTCTGTAGATAGACACCTTTAGCCGATGCGGGTTTAATTTTTTTGAGATCCGCAATCAGCGCTTCCAGATTTGCTGCAATCGCTGCAGCGTCAAACGCAATACTGCCGACACCGCCGTGGATAATCCCGTTTTTGTCTGCCCGAAAACGTATCTGGCCCGCCTTGGCATTTTTGACCGCGGTCACCACATCGGGCGTGACAGTACCCGTTTTGGGGTTGGGCATCAGGCCGCGCGGGCCGAGCACCTGACCAAGCTGGCCAACGACGCGCATGGCATCCGGGCTGGCAATCACCACATCGAAATCCATCTTACCGGCCTTGATTTCGGCAGCGAGGTCGTCCATACCCACCAGATCGGCACCCGCCGCTTTGGCGTCCTCCGCACTGGCGCCCTGGGCGAATACGGCGACGCGGACGGTTTTTCCGGTGCCATGGGGCAACGTGGTTGCACCGCGCACCGCCTGATCGGATTTGCGCGGGTCAATGCCCAGGTTCACGGCCACATCGACGGTTTCGCTAAATTTACTGGTAGCTACGGACTTAAGTAGCTCCACTGCCTCGGAAATACTGTACAGCTTGCCGGGCACAACTTTTTCCTGAATGGCGCGCTGGCGCTTTGACATTCTGGCCATGTTACACGCCCTCCACTTCGAGACCGGCACTACGTGCACTGCCAGCAATAGTACGCACTGCGGCATCCAGATCCGACGCTGTCAGATCGGGCATTTTTTGATGAGCAACCTCTTCCAGCTGCGCGCGAGTAACTTTGCCAACCTTTTCGGTATTGGGCCGCCCGCTGCCTTTGGCAACGCCCGCTGCCTTGAGCAGCAGTACCGCCGCTGGCGGTGTCTTCATAATAAAGGTGAAGCTGCGGTCGCTGTATACGGTGATCACCACCGGCGTGGGCAATCCTGGCTCAAGGTGCTGGGTCTGCGCGTTAAACGCCTTGCAGAACTCCATTATATTCACCCCGTGCTGCCCGAGGGCCGGCCCCACCGGGGGGCTTGGGTTGGCCTTCCCGGCCGCAACCTGTAACTTGATATACGCCTGTACCTTCTTTGCCATTGCTCATCTCCAAATGGGTATTAGCGCCTCGGGATCTGCGCACTGAATGTACGCTCTCCGTCGCCGGCTCCCCGCGCTGATCTAGATCAGCGCACCTTAGTGATCAGGCCTTTTCGACCTGATTAAAATCCAGCTCAACCGGCGTCGAACGACCAAAAATCATAACGGCCACACGCAGCCTGCTCTTATCGTAATTCACTTCCTCAACCGCGCCGTTGAAATCGTTGAATGGGCCGTCAGTGACGCGCACCATTTCACCCGGTTCATACATGGTCTTCGGTTTAGGTTTGTCCTCGGAATCGTGCACCCGCTGTAGAATCGATTCCGCTTCGCGATCGGTAATCGGCGCTGGCTTGTCGGCTTTGCCGCCAATAAAGCCCAGTACCCGCGGCGTTTCCTTGACCAGATGCCAGGACTCGTCGGTTAATTCCATTTGCACCAGCACGTACCCGGGGAAAAATTTGCGTTCGCTTTTGCGTTTCTGGCCGCTACGCATCTCAATCACTTCCTCGGTGGGCACCAGAATATCGCCAAACTGTTCCTGCATATCCATGCGCGCAACCCGCTCCTGAAGCGCAGCCGCCACCTTCTTCTCGTAACCGGAATAGGCGTGTACCACATACCAACGCTTCGCCATCGCCTTCTCCTAACCGATAATTCCGGCTGCAATCCAGCCAAACAGGGCATCGAGACCCCACAGTATCAGCGCCATCACAAAGATAAAGCCGACCACCACCAGAGTGGTCTGATTGCGTTCACTGCGAGTCGGCCACACCACCCGACCCACTTCAACTCTGGCGCCCTTGGCCAGGCCCCAGACTGCCGCGCCCTTCGCGGTTTGCATGGCGATCGCTACCGCCACGGCCGCCAGCACAATCAACCCAATTGCCCGGTACAAAATTGGCTCGGCGCCGTAGTAGTAATTACCGTAAATGCCACCGCCCACCACTAAGGTTACGAGCAGCCACTTCGGCGTATCGAAACGATAGGACTTCTCTTCCGCCGTTGCGCTCATACTACTGTCTCACCTGTCGACCTTTTGGCCGCGCCGTATCCTGGCAGGCCAGGAGGGACTCGAACCCCCAACCCCCGGTTTTGGAGACCGGTGCTCTACCAATTGAACTACTGGCCTGAAATCAAAACCCGGTATTGCAGTCGCTCCAACAAAACCCCTGATACGAACAGCGGGTTCCACTCTGACCACTGCCATCCCACAACTTTAGCCAACCTGACACCCCAGCCTGGCAGTGTCACCGCCTTACGCAATAATTTTGGCCACCACGCCCGCACCCACCGTGCGGCCGCCTTCGCGTATCGCAAAGCGCAACCCTTCTTCCATCGCAATCGGAGCAATCAGCGTCACCGTCATCTGAATGTTGTCTCCCGGCATTACCATCTC
>JBFIKF010000017.1:0-7476 GCA_041600415.1 Porticoccaceae bacterium
AACCCCATCGTAGAGCGCATGAGCTGCCTACGTGGTGAGTTGAAAACCAACCACTACGGAGAGCAGTCTCATGACTAAAACCGCAATTCCTTTCGGCGATGCTAAAGCCGTTAAGCGCTGGGGCGGCCGACTCGCAGTCGATGTCGCGAAGAAATCCTACTTCGAGCGCAAATTCATTGGTACCGATCAAAACGCATTGATTCAGCGCAAGACTGAGCTGGAATCCGATGCCGGCGACAATATCTCGTTCGATCTGTCCGTGCAGCTACGCGGCAAGCCTACCGAAGGTGATCGCCGCCTGAAGGGCAACGAGGAACAACTCAAGTTCTATACCGATAACGTGTCCATTGATCAGATTCGGAAATCCGTTTCTGCCGGCGGTCGCATGTCGCGTAAGCGCACCGTGCATGATCTGCGGTCGGTCGGTAAAGAGCGATCTTCTGAGTATTGGTCGCGCTACATCGACGAAATGAGCTTTGTGTACCTGTCCGGTGCCCGAGGCATTAACCAGGACTTCATCGAAGACGTTGATTGGACTGGGCGCGCAAACAACGCTCTGGTAGCGCCAGATACGGATCACATTCTGTATGCAGGCAGCGCCACCAGCAAAGCGACTATTGCGGCTACCGACAAAATGGACCGCCAGCTGATTGAGCGTGCCGCCACCAAGGCGCACATGATGCAGGCGAAAAATCCCAATACCGCGAACATGGTGCCGATCTCCATCAACGGTGAAGATCACTATGTCTGCCTGATGTCTCCCTTCCAGGAATACGATCTGCGTACTTCTGAGGGCTCACAGGCCTGGCTGGAAATCCAGAAACAGGCGGCTGCAGCTGAAGGTCGAAACAACCCGATCTTCCGCGGCGGTCTGGGCATGATCAACAACGTGGTACTGCACAGTCACCGCAACAGCATCCGGTTCAACGACTACGGCGCAGGCACAAACCTCGACGCTGGTCGCGCACTGTTCATGGGTCGCCAGGCGGGCATCATCGCCTACGGCACCAACGGCGGCATGCGCTTCGACTGGAAAGAAGAGTGGGAAGACTTCGACAACGAGCCGGTTGTTGCCTCTGGCACCATCCTTGGCTTCAAGAAGTCGCAGTTCAACGGCAAGGACTTCGGTGTTTTGTCCTTGGATACCTACGCCAAAGACCCGAACTAAGTTCGGGTTAACCGGTTAACTGCTGACTGAGGAATCAATCATGGCACTTAAGCAAAGCAAATATGTCGACGGCTTTCAGCTTCCGACCAAGCAAAACTTTGAGGCTGGCGTCGTTACGTCCCAGCGTTTCGCATACGTCATTGGTGCGAACCTGAGCATTAGCGACATCATTGAGCTGTGCTACCTGCCTGCAGGCTGCACGCTGGTCGACTACCACTTGGATCATGACGCTCTTGGCGCCGGCGTAACAGCTGATGTTGGCTTCATGTCGGGCGCGGTAGGCGACGATGACGCTGGTCGCACTTCAGGCAATGAGCTTTATGCCGCTGCTGATGTTGCGGCCGCCGGCTTTAAACGCGCCTCGAAGGTCGATGCACTGCGCGACCCGGCAAACAATAACGATCGGTCAATCGGCATTAAGATCGGTGGTGCTGGAGTTACGGCGTCCGACCAAGTGGTCGCGCTGACACTGTTCTACGTGCAGTAAACGCGGGAGCTGTGCGTAGGAGTTCGGGGGCCACTTGGCCCCCGTTTTTGTATCGAATCCCGTAAAACCGAGCGAGGACATCCCGCATGAAAATTCAATGTATTTTGCAGCGCGAAGGCGGCACATCCGTCGAAATCGATGGCGAGGAGTACCGCTTCGCACCTGACAGTGACGGCCGGCATGTGTGCGACGTCAAGAATTCAAAGCACATCCAGCGCTTCCTCTCAATTCCAGAGGGCTATCAGATTGCCGATGACGAGGGCGAGCCGCTTCCGGATCTGCCTCCGGTTGAGGGATCGGATGCGACCGGCGATGACGGCGAGGGCGGAGAAGGTGGCGCTAACGAGCCGACCGTTACCCCAACTGTCGATGGCGCGCAAACATTGGTGCCTGATGGCAGCGATGATGAAGACGAAGACGCTGACGCTGGCGATACCCCGGACGATGCTGCCGCCCTGGATCGCGATGCCTTGGCTGAGGCCTACAAAGCCAAGTTTGGCCAGCGCCCTCATGGCAAGTGGACTGCCGAGCGTATTCAGCAGGAGCTGGAGGCTGAAGGTTAATGGGCATCATTGCCAAGGATGTTGTACGGCGAGTGCAGACTGTGCTGCAGGACTCCAGCCCGGCCTACACTCGCTGGTCCTTGGATGAGCTGACCGACTGGATTAACGACGGCGCTGCCGAGGTTGTCATCCGACGCCCGGCAGCGCGCGCGGTTACCGCATCCCTGGCTCTTGTGGCCGGCACGCGGCAAGACATCCCGGTCAATGGATTGGAGCTGATGGATGTCATTCGCAATATGGGGAGCGACGGCCAGACGCCGGGCCGCCCCATTCGACTGATCAACCGATTTATGCTCGATGAGCAGCTGCCGGACTGGCACAGCGCCGCCGGAGCCGTGACAAAACATTTCGCCTTTGACGAGCGCGACCCCACTCAGTTCTGGGTATTTCCGCAAGCCGTGAACGGCAACCAGGTAGAGATCCGGTATTCCGAATCGCCGCCCGTGCTGACTCCAGCCCAGGTAGATGATGGCGCCACTGAAATTGATTTGGACCGCGCCTACATTGGCCCGCTGACGTCCTATGTGATCTGGCGCGCCATGAGCAAGGATAGCGAGTATGGCAACGGCGCCATTGCGACCCAGCACTTCACAATGTTCAACGAGGCTTTGGCCACCCGCAATGCGGTGACCTCTGCCGTCTCACCGAATGAGGGCGCCGGATGAACATAGAGGACCTGCTGCCGTACATCCTGACGCGCGCCAAGGGCTGCCCTGAGCCCACGGCCAATGAAGCGGTTATCACGGCTGCACGGGAATTCCTGGAGCGGACCCGTGCGTGGAATTACGAGCGCGTTCTACCTTTGGCTGAGCTGAACCTTGATACGTCGACCGTTAACGGCACGACTTTCGATACGATCGATTCGGATACGGGAGAGATCTCGCCTTCACTGCCGGCGGACTCTGTGCTGCACGACATCAGCTTTGCGCGCATGGACGGCCAGACGATTACCCCTATTGCGCTCCAGACCCTGGATGAAGAGTGGCCAGACTGGCGCGACGAATACGGTGCGCCGGAGAACATTACGCAGATCAGCATCGACAAAATCCGGCTGGTACCGCGCCAAGATACCGGTGACCTGTTTATTAGCGTCAAGCTCAAGCCTGCCTATAGCGCCACCACGCTGCCGGATTTCATGGGCACGCAATACCGCAAAGCTATTCGCGCCGGAGCACTCGCTGAGATATTCAGCATTCCCGGCGAAGTCTTTACAAACCCCGGTCTGGCTGATGCCCATAAAGCAGAATTCATGAGCGAGATTGGCCGCTACCTGAATGCCGGCACCAAGGGCCAAATTCGAGCCCGTCGCGGCGTGAAAGCACGATTTTACTGAGGAGTAGCGCATGCCATTAAAGGTTTCCAATAACGCCATCGGTAGACTTGCAAGCGCGATTGCGAGCACCGATACCGTTATCCCCCTGCAGGCCGGAGAGGGCGCCTTCTTCCCGGAGCTGGCTGGAAGTGATTGGTTCCCCATCACCCTAGTTCAGCTTGATGGCGGCAACAATATCGTCAAGCGCGAGATTTGCCGCTGCTCTGCTCGCACTGGTGACAGCCTGACCGTGACCCGGGCGGAGGAGGGCACGCAGGCCGAGTCATTCTCTGCTGGCGACCGGGTTGAGCTGCGGCTGACCAAAGCCGCAATTGATACCTTCATCCCATCCGAAAAGGCCAGCACTGCCGAGGCGCAGACCGGCGTTGATGACGCCAAGTTTGTTTCGCCGCTGGGCGTGCACGAGGCCTTTGGCCAGTTTGGTCTGGGCAAGCAATCTGCCTTGCTGACTTCCAACTGGAACACGGCGACCAAAACCGCATTCTATCGATCGAACAGCTCACAGGGGCAGGCCAACTCACCCGACGACGCAGCCACCGGCTGGGAGGGCGTTGTTGTTGCGTCTTCATCAACCAGCGCGCAGCAGATTGTGTGGCGCTCCGGGGTTAGCGCGGTCGAGGCCTGGACCCGCACATTCAGTGGGGCGTGGAGCGCATGGCGCAACATTCTTCACTCAGGCGGTGGCACGGTTACCGCCGGCACCGTCAAGCTGAATGATTCCATTGACCTGGTGCTGGGCACGGACGGCGATGCAAAGCTGCGCTTTAATGGCACGCGCACAGTGCTGGACCTCATTACCGGCAATCTGGCTATCACAGACGGCACAACCGATCTGGTTACGCTGGATCGCACCAACGGCAACATGGCTTTAGCCGGCGCCCTGGCGGTGACTGGCAATGTGACCGGCGCCAATCTCACTGGGCTCTGGAAGGATACTCGCTATTTTGAGACAACCCAGATTTCTGTTGCGCCGGGCCTCGTTTCAACGCAAAACCATGGGCTGGGCGCAAGGCCTAAAAAGCTGCAGGTTTTCCTGGAGTGCGTCATTGCCGTCGCCGGGTATGCCGTTGGCGACTATATCGAGTCGTCGCACTGGTTTGATGGCGGATTGCCAGCAGGCATCACAGTGTATGCCAACAGCACTGTAATTGGCGTTGTGGTGGGCGGTGACTATAGCGGCACCATTTTGGTATTCAACCGAACAACAGGGGCAAAGGTAGAAACCGCAGGCACCAACTGGCGCATACGCGCTCATGCGTTTGCTTAAGCTATGACAAAGCTAAATATCACAGGCTTCATCGGCGAGATACCCGGCCTTATCCCAAGGCTGCTGCCGGGCGCCGCTGCACAGCGCGCGATTAACACCCGGTTAAATGATGGCGGCCTATCACCGGTTCGCCAGTCATTCTTCGAGCACGCCTTTTCAGCGCCGTCCTTGGGCTACCAGTCTATTTACCGTCACAAGGGCGAGTGGCTGGCTTGGGAGTCGGTAGTGCATGCCGCGCCAGGCCCGGTCGCCGACGACAGGCTGTACTTCACGGGCGACGGCAAGCCCAAGCTGCGCATTGATGGCAAGGAAATGGAGCTGGCCCTGACTACGCCGGCTTTGCCTTTAACGACCGTTCTCGGCGGCACAGAGACTTCGGATGACATCACTGTTCGCACGTACACCTATACCCTGGTTACTGAGTACGGCGAAGAATCGGAGCCGGCGCCGGCAAGCCTGCCGATAGACTGGCGGCCCGGGCAGACGGTCACGCTGAGCAATTTCAGCACCACAATGGAAAGTGTTGGGCGGACCGCAATCCAGCAGCGGATCTACCGGTCCGTTACCACGGCCGGCGGCACTGCCGAATTCTTCTTGATAGCTGAGCGAGCCGCTACGACCGAGCCATTTCTAGACAACGTGCCAGATGAAAACGTTGCCGGCCTGTTGCCGTCAGCAGACTGGCAGCCTCCGCCGGATGACCTGGAAGGCCTGATCACGATGCCCAATGGCATGATGGTCGCGCACCGCGGTAAGGATGTGTATTTCTGCGAGCCTTATCGGCCCCATGCCTGGCCCGAGATTTACATTCTGACTGTTGATTACCCCGTGGTTGGTCTGGGCGCGTTTGGCACGTCCCTGGCGATCATGACCGAGGGGCACCCGTACATAGCGGCCGGCGCCCATCCTGCAAGTATGGTCCAGGAGCGACTGGAGCTTAACCTTCCGTGCATAAACGGCAGGGGCATCGCAGACATGGGCTATGCCGTCGCGTACCCATCGCATGACGGCCTTGTGATGGTGACTAGCGGCGGCGCAAACATCGCCACTGAGAGCGTCTTCACCAAGCAGAAGTGGCAAGAGCTCAATATCGAGAACACTGTTGCCGGCCAATACGATGGGCGCTATTTCATGGCGTATCAGGCCATTGTCGATGGCGAGGCGCGCGCGGAAACCGTGATCATTGACCTGAGCGGAGAGCAGCCATTCACCATCCGAACGGATGAATACCCGGCGGCCTTCTTTTTCGATGTGACAGAAAGCAGCCTGTTCATGCTGGTTGGTCGCAACGTGTTTCGCTGGGACACTATTGGTGCGCCGCCCAAAACGCAGACATGGAAATCCAAGCAGTTTGTCGTGGCCAAGCCGACCAACTTCGGCGCGCTTTATATTGAAGCCGAGGATGCGCTATCGGCCAGCGACCAAGCCGCGATCGATGCCGAAATTGCGGCAATCATGGCGGAGAATCAGGCGCTTCTGGCCGACACCGGGCCATTAGTCATAGATTCATGGGATTTGTCGTCCGCAGCCTACGATAATGTTGAATACAATCCGGCCGAATTTTCGTTCGCGGTAGATATGTTCTTTAAGCCAGAAGGCGACAAACTATACATATCGCACGACAACAACAATCCGAATAGCGGTGATGCCATTCATCAGTATAGTGTATCGCCCGCTTTTGATCTGAGCGGCATTACCTACGACGGCGTATCTCTTAGCACCGGAGGGGTCGACTCTCTTTCCACTGGAATTTTCTTTAAGCCCGATGGATCGGCGGTTTATGTCGCCGGTAATATTAACGACCGGGTGTACCAATACAGTTTGTCGACGCCGTGGGAGCTGTCTACAGGGTCGCTTCTTACGTTCTATTATGTGGGAGCGCAAGAAACCCAGATCGAGAACGTATTTTTCCGTGACGACGGAACGACCATGTATATCCTTGGCCAATTCGGGAACCAAGTAAGGTCGTACACGCTAAGCACTCCATGGGCTGTAAATACGGCGACGTATGATAATTTAGCATTTTCAGTTGGAGCTCAGGACTTTTCGCCGGAAGGGCTATTCATTAAGCCTGACGGCACAAAAATGTATGTGTCTGGGAACAGCTCTCAAGCTGTGCATCAATATTCGCTGTCTGTCCCGTGGGATATTTCATCGGCCGTCTATGATAATGAATCGCTCGCACTTACATCTTCCTATAAGGGAATATTTTTCAAGAGCGACGGCACTCGCCTTTACGGTATCGCTCAGGTTCTAAGGCAATATTCTTTTCAAGGGAGCCCTGGTGTTGGCACTATCGGCGGCGATCTCAACGGCGCAGCCATAAACGAGTACGCAGTCAATCATGATGCGCTGCGTAATCCTCCAGAGGCTGGAGCGCGCTATTTCTTCTGCCGAATATTTGCCGACAAGGAGCTTAAATTCTCGACCACTGATTTTGGCCGCGCTGTTCGCCTGCCGTCTGGCTTCCTGGCCCGAATTTGGGAAGTCGAGATCAACAGCGACATGGTTATCTCGCAGGCCGCGATGGCAACAACCGCGGCCGAGCTGATGGAGTTCTAGCATGGCGCGCGGTGATCAGAAGTATGGCGCAGGGCTGCGCGAGGCGGGCAGAACGCCGACGGGCGCAACCGGCGAAAAAGACCTGGAGATTCGCAT
>JBFIKF010000018.1:0-4932 GCA_041600415.1 Porticoccaceae bacterium
CTTTCTCTTTTGATCAGGCGAACCTCGTCCGGCCCCTCAACCACCACCAGTACGCTTCCGCTGCGCGCTCTTATTGCGGAATACGCGCGATCCACCGTTACTTTTGTGTCTGGTCCAATCATGCTGATCTCCTATCAAGCCAATGGGTTTTGATGCCGCGAATCCAACTCAGCAAGTACAGAAAGCTCAGGGCGAAAATGCCCCACTGCCCTGCTATCCATGTTTCATAAAACCAGCCCGGCTGGCCCAGCAGTCCGAACACGCATCCCCAGCGCGCGGTCTTTTGGTTTGGCGACATGCTCAGCCAGATAGCCGCCACACCGAATACCGCGATCCAGACCTGGCCGATCATGCCGCTTCTCGCAAAGTGGTTTTCCGCATGTCGCGCTCAATTTGTTGGTAATACTCGTCAACTGGTTCAGGCACCGCGATCTCCCAGTGCGTCCACACAAACTCTTTCACGCGCGCGATGTACTCGCAGAACCGGGACATCGAGCCCTCGGTGGTAAGCGCCTTAGTGGGCACCTCTTCACCGTCAACCGTGACAAACGGCGTGCCGCCCCACTCCAGAACCAGTGGAGCTAAAATCTTGCGCTTCATCACCTCATGCAGCAGATCCACGTTCCAGGGCTCCAGCCTGCCGTCCGGGTGCTCTATATCGATGCCCGCACCCTGCAGCTGCTCGACAATCTGCTTGTAAACCCATCCGAACTGGTAGCCTCGCTGGCGGTCGGACTTCTTCTGGCCATCGCTTAGCGTGACAACAACCGGGCGAGACCAGTCCCACTCCTTCAGTGCGCGCAATACCTTGGCCACTAAGTCAGCCTTGCTCGCGGCGTAAACCTTGATCGACTTTGCGCTCAATGAATCAGCTCCAGCTTTTGGTGGTCAGAACCGGCCAGACCTTCATGCCGCATCCGCCCTGCGCAGAATCAACTGCACGCCAATCAATTTGATATGAGGGCCGGGCTCCAGGTAGCCCTTGCGGCGCAGGGCATCCAGGTAGCACTGGGCGGCATTGGGGCTCACCCAGCCAAAATGCTCGCTGATCACCTTCATTGATGGCGGGCGATGGTGGTCAACCAGGTAATCCTGAATAAAATCCAGCACTGCAGTCTGCTTGATCGTCAGCGCCTTTCGCTCGCTGTGCTCGACGGGGTACCTCACAGCGAAAGCTCCGCCTGCCCCGGTGCCGCACGGAGCGTGTTCGCACCGTTGCGGCGGCCAGAGATAACCACCTGCTCTCGCTGCATAAGCTCGTTGACACGGCCACACACGCTGGACAGCTTCAGGCCGGTGGCCAGAGCAATCTCCTCGCGGGTCTGGTCCGGGCGGTGAATAATGCGATCCAACACCTTCGTTCGCTGACTGGGCTCGCGGCGCAAGCGGTTGCGGTCGTGATAGGCGTCCAAGCTGGTGGCGGCAACGGTCATTGGGTACCTCCGGGTGGTAGATTTTTGGGCGTGCTGGGTGGCTCGCGCATTCCGTCTGCCCAAGTGCGGTCAAAGCGGGATGCGAGAAATTCAGGGCCGGTTTCGGGTTTGGGTTTTTGTGGGCCATCCTGACGAGGAATAATTTCGTCCTCCCATCGGGCCTGATTTAGAAATGTCGCCGGGTGCGGGATGAACTGCTTGCGATCAACCGACCACTCACCCTTCTCAAGCCGGGCAAATATGCTGGACAGGATTATGTCGGCCAGCTCCTCGCTGGGCTTGAGTTTTTCCCACGCCTTCAGCGCCAGCGGCTTTTGGGTTTTTCTCGGGTAGGCAGACCAGAATGCTTTGAATAATTCACACTCAACCCCCTTGGGGGGTTTGGGGGGTGTTTTAGGTTTATTTATTGGTGAAGGTGAAGGTGAAGGTGAAGGGCATTCCTCATGGTTTGCTTGAGCTATGCTTGTAGCATTGCTTGTGCTTTGCTTGCCCCACCTTGCATCAGCTGCTTTTTTGGCCTTCTCTTGTGCCTTGGCCTTTTTGGCGTAAGCGTTCGCTAACTCTTGCTCAATCCGTTTTTGACGCCACTCACCACTGGTAATCGTGAAGAACTGCGCAAGCACATGCTTGTGCATGCTCCAAGCATCCGGTGAAAGCCTGGCGATGTTTGCCAGCGAGTGATCGTTATCTGGCAGCGGACCGTTCATCCAGTAGTCCATCATCATCAGCAGGTAGGCGCCGTGCTGTTCGGTCGACAGGCGGCTAGTGCCAGCAAGGTAGTCGCCAATATAGAGCGGCATAAATACATCAGGCTTATCCATGATTCTCCCGCGGTCCTTTTTCGGTCCCTTTTTCTGGCCCTAGCAATTTTTGGAAGTTACTGGACATACTTGGACTCAGTGGGAGGATTAAGGGAGAGTTCGATTTGACTGAGCACCAGATCGCGAATGAAGGTGCCGCGTTGTTTGCCGGCGCGCGCAGCCATGTAGTCCAGGGCTGGTATTTGGGCTTGGGTGAAAAGCACTTTGACTTGAACATCAAGTACGTCTTCCCGTTTCGCGTGCGTCATTGTCCTGCCCTCCTGACAGTTGGTGTAAAAAAGCCCGGCCGAAGCCGGGCACACCTGGATGGTTCGTTACACTTCTCGCTTTTTCGATCGCGCCACAGCAGCTGGGTTGGGAAACGGCGTGACCCTATAGCCGTCGATAAAGCAATTACCTTCATCGACGATGATGTGGACGTTATCTGATGGCATGGCCGAACGAACGGCCCCTTGCGTTATCCCGATCTGCTTTGCAGCGCCGGTCTGCCCATGGATGCCAACAAATTTCTTAAGAGAGACTGTTTTCATGCCCGGGATAATAGGATTACCATTTTTAAAGGTCAAGGTTTTTTTAATAGCTATCCCATTTGTGTAGATCGCCCGATGCAAAATATGATTTACGGCATAAGAATTCGCGCCAAGGCGCCGAAACAGAGAGAGAACGACCATTACCCGAAGCTACAAGGGCGTTCCAGCTGAAGAAAAAAAGCGGGAAGGTGCCTTTATCCGACGCAGGTGGCTGGCGCATAAGGAGGAGACAGGGGCAACCCAGGAATCCTTCGCGGCCCAGCTGGGTGTAACACAGGGAACCCTGCAACAGATTTTCCGCGGAGATATAGCCGCGCCGTTCGAGATCCTACTGGATCTCGCGCTTTCGCTCGACTTTGATCCGCGCGAGGTCCGCCCCAGTGTTTCTCGCATTCAAAGCAAGCTAAACCGCGCAATTGCGGGGAAGGATGCAGAGAACCTGGAGACTAGACTTAAAGAGCTGCCGGACGATTTGCAGGCTGCTGCACTGGAGTATCTAAACTTCCTTGCCTCAAAGAGACAGCTTGATTCTGGCGAGTAAGCGCAATCCTTTCTAACCTCTCCATAAACTCCAGAAAGGCGGCCTTCTCGGTATCGCTCAGCACTTCATAGTTTTTATTTACTGACGCCACATAAACTTCCGTAATCCGTCTTGCGTACAGGTGGCCCATTGAGACCGCCATTATTTAATGACTTTGACACACTTCTGTGCGCCCTGTCACGAGAATCTTGTTTAGCCCCCCCTGGTAGACATTAATCAAAAAAACAAAAATAAAAATAGGATTACCATTGACAGACTATTAATTGTTTTCCTATTATTCATGGGCACACACGGTCAGGAGGATCAGCCCCATGAACACATCCAACCCCACCCTAATTAGCGCCGCCGGTTATCCCGATGGCTGCACCCAGGCAGACCACGACCGAGAGTTTAACGGTCCCACTCTCACCGCCGAGCAGATAGCCGAGAAGGCTGCCGATCTGGTTGATGGCGATTTGATTTTTGAAGCTATCAGCGAGGGATCCTGCACTGTTTTTGAGATCGACCTGATTAATGCCGTCTGGCAAGGCGATCAGTCCGAGATTGGTCGACTGGTAATGACGCGCGTTGATAGCCACGCCAAAGCGGTTGCCCGCTACAAAGCCGGACGGGGCGAGCTGTGAAAAACGCCGCCATTCTGGCGCTGGTGCTCGCCGCTTACATCTACGTCGGCACAAATGAGTACCACCACTCCATCACCAAAAGAACACCGGACCATCAAGGAGTCTGTCATGGAACAGCAAACTATTGAGCACGAAGCCGACACAACTGTTGAGCCGGCGCAGAAGCAAGAAATTGCAGAGCGAGGCGAGGCGCCCATGCCGACCTCCGCTCCCAGCAACATCATCACAGTCATCGAGCGGCTGGCCAACAATCCCAACGTCGACCCCGACAAAATGGAGAAAATGATCGCGCTGCAGGAGCGCATTCTTGATCGAGAGGCAGAACAGGCCTACTCCGCCTCAATGACTGCAGCGCAGGGCGAAATGGCGGAGCACCCCATCGTCAAAGGCGCGTGGAACGATCAAACAAAAAGCCACTATGCAAAACTGGGAACAATTAATCAGGCAATCACCCCCATCTACTCAAAGCATGGCTTCAGCCTGTCGTTTGGGACAGAGGCGCCACAACAAGAGGGCTGTGTCCGCGTTATCTGTGAGGTCCGCCATAGGCTCGGATATACGACGCATCGCGGCATGGATGTGCCGCTGGATAGCGCCGGCATCAAAGGCACGGTCAACAAAACCGGGCCTCACGCGCTGGGCTCAAGCACTAGCTATGGGCGCCGCTATCTGACTGGCCTGATCTTCAACTTGGTCGAGCTGGATGAAGACGACGACGGCAACGCGGCCGGCAAAAAGCCCAACGCCAACAACAATCCGACACTGACCACGACCCAGCTCAGCGCCCTGCGCAACGCCCTGAAGGCGCAGGGCGATCGCGCCGAGGGGGCATTTTGCAAGGCCTGGAGCGTCTTTCAGCTTGAGGATCTGTGGCAGTCCAATTTCGATGCCGCCATGCAGCAGGTTCTACGGCGCGCTGAACGACTGAAGGCGAAGACCCAGCAATGAGTGACATCGAGGTTTTCAATTTCGATCAAGGCACGC
>JBFIKF010000019.1:0-4108 GCA_041600415.1 Porticoccaceae bacterium
AAGCAAAGCATTTTTGAGTACATTGAAGTTTTTTACAATCGACAACGCAGGCATTCCTATCTGGGCTATATCAGCCCAGTAGAATACGAGAGCAAATGTGCCTCTCAATAAATCAGTCCGTTATTTTGGGGGAAGCTCAGACTCGATTGATTTTTGCTTTTCGTTGGTAATCCACCGACTTCCTGTCCCCGCCGCGTAGCGAGGGGGCGGCGCGTCTGTCCAACTGGCGTTCAATCCGCTGCTTGAACCGGCTGCTGCCCAGCACCCAGGCCTTGTTGGTGGCCTGGCGTATCTCATCCAGGGTTCGCTCTGCGATACGGGATTTAAATAACTCCCGATAGGCACTTTGAACCTTCCCCAAAATAACGATTAACAATAAGGGACATAACAATAGGGGATAGACACAATCAAGGGATCCTTGATATTACGGCCTACTGTCCGCGCGCAATCTCATCCGGCTGCAAGTCGCGGCGCTTGTGGATTATGGCCAGCACATCGATATGCGTGGGCTTGATCTCGTAGAGGATGCGGTAGGAGTAGAGCGGCAGCTCGCGCACGGTCTCTTCGTTCAGCTCCGGCACGATACGGCCAAGGCGCGGCAGTTCATCAAGGACAATGGTTTTGCTCACCAGAGCCTCGGCCACGCGCTTGGCATAGAGCGCGGAATCCTGTGCGATGTAGTCGTGAATGTGGCGCAGCTGGGCCCTGGCGTGGCCGGTCCACTTCACCATGTCTGAATATCTTTCAGTACCTGTTCGGCGGGCGCGGTTTTGCCCTGCTCAGCGTCCTGCTGCCCGCGTCGGATGTTCTCCAGTACATAGAGGCGGTACATGATCTCCTCTGTGTCGACGGTGTCGGGCAGGCGCTGGATGGCTTCGATGGCTTCTTGCTTGGCACTGAGGGTTTGCATGGTGGATTTCCTGTTTAGCGGCTTAAGCCGCCGGCTAATTGCTTGGCCTGGTACTTCACAATCATACCCTTTAACGGGGCTTTGATGATTCTCTTGTCCTCGGGCGGCATTCGGGAAACGGCCTCAAATTGTAAGCGCGGGTCTTCATCGGGACCGCGTTCGGCCTTCTGAAAAACCAGCATGTCGATAAGGCGATCAATGAGAAATGCTCATGGCTGGAAACTGCTGGTTGTCGCCGTAATGCCCTATGATGCCATGTATACCTGAACAGAATAAAAAATAAAACCTCTGATTAACGTGTTTTGAAGTCCTGGCCATGGACGCGCGAGGTAACGTCACCAGCGAAAAACTCGGCAACAACGCCACCACCAGCCGCACCTTCGACGCCCTCACCGGGCGCATCAAAACCCTGAGCGCCGACCACGGCATCACCGGCAACCTGCAAAACCTCAGCTACAACTGGGACACCCTGGGCAACCTCACCAGTCGCCTCGAACAGTCCGGTGCCAAGAACCTCAGCGAGAGCTTCCTGTACGACGGCCTCAACCGCCTTAGCTCCTACCAGGTGGCGGGGCAGGCGGCCAAAACCATCAGCTACGACAGCCTCGGCAATATCACCAACAAGTCTGACGTAGGCAACTACAGCTACAGCGCGGATAGCGGCACCGGACCCGGCCCCCACGCTGTCATCAGCGCCGGTGGCACCACCTACAGCTACGACGCCAACGGCAACAACACCAGCTCCAGCGATGGCCGCAGCATCGCCTACACCACCTTCGACAAGGCCGCGAGCATCGTCAAGGGTGGGCACACCACCACCTTCGCCTATGGGCCGGATCGCGCCCGCTACAAACGGGTGGACAGCAATACCAGCGGTGTCACCACCACCCTGTATATCGGCAGTGTGGAAAAAATCACCCAGGCCGACGGCAGTAAAGAGATCAAACGCTACATCGGCGGCGTGGCCATCATGACCCTGGCGCTGGACACCAGCGGCGCTACCCAGAGCAGTAACACCCACTACCTGTACAAAGATCACCTCGGCAGCCTCGACATCATCACCGACGCCGCCGGACAGATCGTGCAGGAACAGTCCTTCGACGCCTGGGGTCAGCGCCGCGACGCCGTCAACTGGCAAGACCTGCTCAGCGCGCAACTCACCGGCTTCAACCACAGCGTCACCACCCGCGGCTTTACCGGCCACGAGATACTCGACGAAGTGGGCATCATCCACATGAACGGGCGCATCTACGACCCCAAACTCGGCCGCTTCCTGCAGGCCGATCCGTTTATCCAGGAGCCGACCAATACCCAGAGCCTTAACCGGTATAGCTATGGGTTTAACAACCCCCTCAATGGTGTTGATCCCAGTGGGTATGGGTTTTTGAGAAAACTGGTTGGTTTTCTTACCCATGGACTTCTTGGGGAACTGTTCCCAGAGTTACAACCCTTGATTCACGCCTATGTGTGCATCAGCGGTGGGCCATGGGCATGTGCAGCTTCGTCGTTTGGTAATACGTACTCAAATGGTGGCTCATTTGGCGATGCGGTTAAAGCCGGCGCGATTTCAGGGGTATCGGCCTGGGCATTTGGTAAGGCGGAAGGCTGGGCAGGAGTAAATCCGTCTGCCACTGAAGGTATCCGGGTTGGAGTCGACAGCTATGCAACTGTGGCGCAATTTGCCAAGCTGGTTGCTATTCATGGCGCGATTGGTGGTGTGATGGCTGAATTGCAGGGAGGTAAGTTTGGCCATGGGTTTGTATCGGCTGCCTTTGTCAAAGCGACGGTGGGTGTCCAGCTACGAGCCTATGATAGTGGAGGACACGGTTTTGCGGTCGTGGTTGCGGCTATTACCGGTGGTACAGTTTCGGAATTGACGGGAGGAAAATTCGCAAATGGTGCACAAACGGCGGCGATGCAATATGCTTATAATGCGGCGGCTGGGGCGGCTAAAGAGATTGCACAAAAGGGGGAAGGACCACCGCAAGACGGTGACTTAAAGTGGGTGCGCACGACCGTGACAAGAATGGAAACACAACCTATTGGTGGATCGCGTGGGGTTTTTGAGCAATTGGCTAATATTTTAACCGGGCTTGTTACAGGTGGTCGCAACCCAGTGCGCCGTGTCATAGTTGGTGAAGCAGGGGGGGCCGCTGGCTCCACCTTGGATTTTGAAACAACAGCAACAGACACTGTCACTTATTCAGCATTGCAAGAGTATAGGTACGAAGGAAGTATCGTACGCATTGATCTTGGAGGTGGTAGATTTGGATACGGTGCAGGGGGGCAATGGGTTAAAACTGAAAACCTTGTGCTGGGTAAAGAAATCGATAGATTTCGTGGATCTATCAGTAGATAGCATATTTATCTCTGAGGTTAAGGTAAGTGAATAAGAATCTTCTATTTTTATTTCTAATTCTAGGCGGATGTGGCTTAAAGAAAACGCCGGATGAAGGATATGCTTATAGATTTCCTTTTATTAAGGGATGTGAGGAGGACGTTAAAGCTGCGGAGGAGTATTTAAATAGGGTGCACGGAAAAGATGATTTTCAAGTTGGTTTAAAGACCATATATTTTGATTCAGGGTCTTATTATGCGAGCCCAATTTCTGGCGTAGTAGAAATATATTCTAATGGAACAGACTTTATCGATGGAATGCCCGCCGCTGAGTACATTAAAAGTCACGCTATAAGTATAATTGCTAGTTGTTCGCCTGAGCAAAAATTCAGTATCACGTTAGAGGATCGCTTTTTAAAGGACGTTTATTTGTCATTAAAAAGTAAATCAAAGGTACCTCTTATTTTGCAATATGGCGAACAGCAAAATGAACTAATTATATTCTACAATAACAATTTTGAATACAACTATAAAGACGAGGTTAACAAATCAAGGCAAATCAAGAATCAAGGGGTCAGACTGAGCTTCCCCCAAAATAACGTAATCAATGGGGTCAGACTCGATTGATATTGATGATTTGTTGCAGTAACGTTTAACGTTAGTTTTTAGTTTCGTACTTGATGATTTAACTATGGCTCGTCTCGCTAAATCTAATCAATGGGGTCAGACTCGATTGATTTTGATGATTTGTTAATCAATGGGGGTCAGACTCGATTGATATTGATGATTTGTTGCAGTAACGTTAGTTTTTAGTTTCGTGCTTGATGATTTAACTATGGCTCGTCTCGCTCGTTTTGTGAT
>JBFIKF010000020.1:0-2193 GCA_041600415.1 Porticoccaceae bacterium
CTTATCGATGGCGGACTTCCCCAGGAACATGCAGAGCATGCCGTGCGACTGATCGTGAAAGGTCGCGCCCCCAACATCCACATCACCTACTAAGGAATCACAATGCTGGTGCTAACGCGCAACAAGGGCCAACGCATCTACATCGGTGACGACATTACCGTCACCGTTGTGGATCAAAGTGGCGGCAAGACTCGACTGGGGATTGAGGCCCCGGATGACATTCACATTGAGCGCGACGAAGTGCGCGCCCGCCGACTGGAGGCAGACGAGCATGATAGTCCTACCGTTTGATACCGAGACCAACGGCCTTCCACTCTGGAAAGAACCCTCAGAAAGCGAGGGCCAGCCGCACATTGTTCAGCTTGCCGCAATCTTGGCGGACGCGGAAAGCCAGGAGATCAAGGCGCAGATGGACGTTATTGTCCGCCCTGATGGCTGGGAGATTCCACCGGAGCTAACCGAGATCCATGGCATATCGCAAGAGCGCGCGATGGATGAAGGCATACCCGAGGAAGAAGCGCTGGATCAGTTCATGGCGCTGCACGAGCAATGCGATCTGCGGGTGGCACACAACACCACCTTCGACAACCGCATTGTCCGCATCGCACTCAAGCGATTCCGCCCGGATCTGGTTTCCGACGATGAGTGGAAGGACCGCAATATGTACTTCTGCACCCTGATGAATGCCCGAAAGATTATGGGCGGCCGGAACGGGCACACCCTGGCGGAAGCCTACGAATACTTTACCGGCAAGACACTGGAGAACGCCCATAACGCGCTCGCCGATGCAACTGCCTGCATGGAAATCTACTTCGCCATGATTGGCGATTGCGAAAAGGAGAAAGCGCATGGCGCGGGGTATTAATAAAGTGATACTGCTCGGCAATATCGGTCAGGATCCGGAGACTCGATACATGCCAGCAGGTGGCGCCGTGACCAATATCTCGGTCGCCACCAGTGAGCAGTGGAAAGACAAAAACACCGGCCAGCCGCAAGAAAGGACTGAGTGGCACCGTGTCGTTTTCTTTAATCGCCTTGCTGAAATTGCTGGCGAGTATTTAAAGAAGGGCGGCAAGGTCTACATCGAGGGCTCGCTGCGCACTCGCAAGTGGCAGGGTCAAGATGGCCAAGATCGCTACACCACCGAGATTGTTGCAAGCGAAATGCAGATGTTGTCCGACATGCAGGGCAATGCAGGCAGCCCGCAGCAGCGGCCTCCTCAGCAGCAGGGTTACCAGCAGCCACCACCTCAGCAGCAGCCGCACCAGGGCCAGTGGGCTGGTGGCCATGCTCAACAGTCACACCAGCAACAGCACAGCAGCCCCCAGGCTCAACAGCAGCCAGCCCAGGGCTATGCCGCTGGCGGTCCGCCCAACGCTTTCGATGATTTCGATGATGACGTGCCTTTTAATTAAAGGCGCCTAAACCCTTAAAGCCCCGGTACGAAGCCTTCCTATCGGAAAGCAAGCCCCAAGGAGAACGCTATGAGCAGAGATATATCGGAACTGATGGACGACCTGGACGGCGGCACGCTGTCGGAAAAGGTTTCGCGGGCATTGGCAGCCACGGCGATAAGAGCAGTCGACACCGCTAAAGGTGGCGAGGTTTTACTGTCGCTGAAGCTGAAGCCAATCCGCAACAGCTCTCAGGTTGAGGTGGTCCACAAGATCAAAACCGACTACCCCACCATGAACGGCAACGTCGTTGAGAGCGATGAAAACAGCACCATCATGTACGTCGGCCCGAAAGGGGTGATGACCATTAACCCGCCCGACCAAATGAAAATGTTCGGCGAGAAGGAGTAACACAGCTATGTTGACTGAGGCACTAAAACACATCGAGGCGCTGTCCGCCTCTGCCCGAGGACTGGCGCACCCAACGGCCATTCCGACAACCGTGCTACCTCGGGGTGACGGTAGCGCAGAGGTAGTTTCGCTTGAAAAGTACATGGAAAGCGCCTCGCGGTTTCGCGGCAAATTCAGCACCCATCTGATTGCAGCCTTTGTTGAGTATGTGAAGCTGCACGGCGAAATGCCACCGGAATCCACCAAGCAAAAAACCCCAGAGATACATCAGGATGTGAGCCCGGTTTTTATCAACCCTGATGCAATGTCTGCCAAAGTGATTTTTGATTATGGCGACATAGACACTCCGCTGCACCGCGATCACTGTGCTGAGGTGGCGCTACGCAAA
>JBFIKF010000021.1:0-2178 GCA_041600415.1 Porticoccaceae bacterium
AGCATTTTTGAACACCTGTACCCATCGCGGCAATCAGGTGTGCCATGCGGACAGCGGCAATGCCCGCTCATTTGTGTGTAACTATCACGGCTGGGTGTTTGGCACCGACGGCAGTCTGGTGGATGTGCCCCTCGAAGAACGCTGCTATCACAACAATCTGGATAAAAGTGAGCACGGACTACCCCAGGTGCGGGTGGAAACATTTCGCGGTTTTGTGTTTGGCTGCTTTGACGAGTCGGCGCCTTCCCTGGAGGAATACCTGGGTGAATTTGCCTGGTATCTGGATACTTTTATGGTGGGTGCCGGCGGCGGTGTGGAATTACTCGGGCCGCCGTTGAAATCGACCCTCGACTGCAACTGGAAAGTTCCGGTGGAAAATTTTATCGGCGACGCCTACCACGTCGGCTGGACCCACGCCGCGGGACTCAATGTACTCGGTGGCGAACTGGCGGGCCTTTCCGGCAATAAAGCCGATATGCCCTACGATGATCTCGGTCTGCAATTTACAACTCGCCACGGCCACGGTTTCGGTGTAATTCACAACGCAGGTCCGTCGATTCATATCAAGCGCGCAGCATACGACAAATTTTTACAGGACACGGGGCCGACGGTTACCGAAAACCTCGGCCCGGAACGGGGACAGCTCTATCACGGCCACTGGAACACGTCGATTTTCCCTAATACCTCGTTTTTGTATGGCACTAATACCTTTAAAACCTGGCACCCCCTCGGCCCCCATAAAATAGAGGTATGGACCTGGACGCTGGTGCATCGCGACATGGACGAGGACACCAAACGTACTCTGCAGCGGGAAGCGATCCGCTCCTTCGGCACGGCGGGGACCCTGGAAAGCGACGATGGCGAAAACATGATGACCTGCACCCACAGCAACCGGGGCCGTATGGCGCGCAAGGGCAGAATGAATTCCTCCATGGGACTCAACTACGAGGGGCCTCATCCCAAATACCCCGGTATTGTGGGCTCGAGTTTTATTGGCGAAACGTCGTACCGGGGCTTTTACCGTTTTTGGGCGGAGATTATGGCGGCTGACAGTTGGGACGATATTCGCAACAACGATGCGCATTGGGATGATGTTTGGTCAAATAAGAATTTTTGGCGGGACAGAGGTGTTGTTTGACGCCCAGGCTTAAGGCATCACACCGAATTTTAATTTGATTAGAGCGAGAAGCAATTACATGACGGCATCAAAAAATCCCAGTACCTTGATCCCCGTATCAATGGAGTTACACCACGAAATTTCGCAATTTTATTATCGCGAGGCGCGCACTCTGCAGGAGCGGCGTTATGTCGACTGGCTGGAGGGATTTGTGGCCGAGGACATTCACTACTGGATGCCTGTATACGAGTTGCGTCTGATACGGGACAAGCGCCCAGAACCGACACCGAATGATGCCGCTATTTATAACGATGACTACGGCGAGCTCAAGCAACGGGTAGATCGTCTGGGTACTGGTCAGGTGTGGATGGAAGACCCGCCGTCGCGGATTCGCTACATGATCAGCAATATTGAAGCGTACGCGGGGGAGCAGGCGGACGAGTTCAAGGTGTACTGTAATCTGGCTGTTTATCGCCACCGTCGGCAGATGGAGATAACGGAGCACCATATTGGGCGAGAAGATGTGTTGCGTAAAACTAAGGATGGGCTGCGTATTGCGCGGCGTAAGCTGAACATCGATGCCCGCGTGACGCAGGATAAAAATCTGTACTTTTTTGCGTAAATGAGCAACCGGACGCTTAGTGTTCAAAAGTTGGTCGGGCGACAATAATGCCATTGGGTAATGAAAAATTAACCACTCAGGTGCGCTTGTGAAACGTATCGACGTCAAACAACTGGTGGATTTGGAAAATGCCACCCAGTCCAAAACGGTGTTTTGGGACCAGGCGATTTACGAGCAGGAGCTGGAACGAATATTTGGTCGCTGCTGGTTGTTCCTGACTCACGATTCTTTAATTCCCAATTTTGGCGATTTTGTTACCACGTATATGGTGGAAGACCCGGTTATCGTAGCCCGTCAGAAGGACGGTTCGGTTAAAGCATTTTTGAACACCTGTACCCATCGCGGCAATCAGGTGTGCCATGCGGACAGCGGCAATGCCCGCTCATTTGTGTGTAACTATCACGGCTGGGTGTTTGGCACCGACGGCAGTCTGGTGGAT
>JBFIKF010000022.1:0-2081 GCA_041600415.1 Porticoccaceae bacterium
GTGACCAATATCGAAGTGGAACTCACGGAAAACCCCGAGGAATTTCGGGTCTATTCCCTGGTGACGGTGCACCGCAATATGAACGAGGACGAGGAACACACCATGGTTGGCCATCGCGAGGACATCCTCCGCCGTGTGCAGAGGGTATTAAAACTCGCCAAACGTAAAATTATTCTCGACCAGAATATTTTTATGAATAAGAGTCTGAATGTGTATCTCTAAGTGAACCCTCCGATCTTTACCTGATCGCAAACTGACCGCACAACCCGTCCCCGAAGAGTGCCCCTTGCCAGCGTGAAGCCACCGACTTCACCAACGCTGTGTTGCCCGCAAAAAAACCGGCTGTGCAGCCCCCGACCATCCCGCGAAACCGCGGCCATACTACCGATGAGTTAGTTGTTTGACTGTTAGATGTGTGCTATAAACTCGCCGCGAACCTAAGGCGCCGCCGCTGGAAATGTCAACCTTGGAGGTAAATCATAGTGAATGCGATAACGCCTGATCCCCACGATCATCACCAGTACGTCAATGTTGAGGAGGGCTGGGTAGACCGCCGTATTTTCTGGGAAGAGCAAATTTACCAGCGGGAACTGGAGCAGATTTTCGCCAAAACCTGGCAGTTTGTAGCCCACGATTCGATGCTTCCTGACACCAACGATTTTTACACCACTTATATCGGCGAGGATGGCGTGATCGTGGCGCGCCAGAAAGATGGCAGCGTGCGGGTGTTTCTCAACTCCTGCCCCCATCGCGGCAATAAAATTTGCTTTGCCGACGATGGCAATACCCGCAACTTCACTTGCAATTACCACGGCTGGGGATTCAGCCCGGCGGGCGACCTGCTCGGCCTGTCCAATGAACACGTTTACGACGAAGGGGATATCGACAAAAGTAAATGGGGACTCAAGCAGGCGCGAGTGGATAGCTACAAAGGATTAATTTTCGCTACATTCGACGAGGAAGCGCCGTCACTGGAGGAATTTCTCGGAGATTTCCGCTGGTATCTGGACATTATGCTCGATCAGGAAGATGGTGGCACCGAATTTATCGGTGGTGGCATCAAGAACTACATTAACGCCAACTGGAAATTTGGCGTCGAAAACTTTGTGGGGGACGCCTACCACGCATTGTGGACCCACGACTCCGGGTTTAAGGCGATGAACAACAACGTGGGTTTTCCACCCGCCGACCCCACCGGCAGTTACCATGTGAGTGTGAATGGCCACGGTTGGGAGTTTGGCACCGACGGCCTGGCGGATATCGCCATCCTCGGCCAGCCCAAAGTCATGGAGTACTACGAAAAACTGCGCCCCAAAATGGCCAAACGCCTGGGTGAGATGCGTTCGAAAATATTCGGGTCGCTGGCGTCCGTCTCCCTGTTCCCAAATTGTTCTTTTTTGCCCGGCATTCAAACCTTTCGCGTGTGGCTGCCCCGCGGCCCGCGCAAATTTGAAATACGCATGTGGACCATCGTTAATAAAAACATGCCGGATGATGTGAAACAGGCGATTAATATCGGCTGTATGCAAACCTTTAATCCCGCCGGGGTGCTGGAAATGGACGACGGCGAAAACTGGGAGGGCAACACTCGCGTCAATAAAGGCGTAGTGACACGCCGGGAAAAACTACATTATGGGTGCGGCCTGAAACGCCGTATTGAACACCCTGAATTACCCGGCATTGTTTACGCGAGCCAGTTCAACGACGCCAACCAGCGCCACTTTTATCAGCGCTGGGCGGATTTGATGAACGCCAATACCTGGGATGACGTGCCCACCCGCTACACCCCGCGCTACACCGGCAAACCCACCTGCTAGGAGACGGACATTATGAGTCAGGCACAAACTATCAGCGGCAGCACATCCGCCGTTGCTTCGGTGGAGTTAGTCAATGAGGTGCAGCAGTTCCTGTATCGGGAAGCGCGCCTGCAGGACGGCGAGAAGTTTCGCGACTGGCTGGAGATGCTCACCGAGGATGTGCACTACTGGATGCCCTATCGTTACCAGCGCTATCGCAAAAATGAAAAAGAGCCGTCCATTTACGACACGGCCTACTACAACGATTCTCTGGAAGATCTGAAA
>JBFIKF010000023.1:0-1549 GCA_041600415.1 Porticoccaceae bacterium
ACATTCAGACTGGCTTTATGACCCGCTTTAACCATGCTGAGGAAGTTCGCGGCGGTATTAAGGAAGGGTTCGATACCACCGGTATCGACGACGCGTACGACAAGTACCTCACCGTACAGGCAATTCAGCGCATGGGTACCTGATGGTATTAATCGTCCGCAATCAGTAACTGGCAAATTTGGAGTGAGTGTGGCTAAGTCGATGATATTGAGAAGTTTTCTGGTGGGTATGGCCTGCGGGCTGGGGTCAATTGCTACCGCGGTGTCAGCGGTAGCGGCAACCGCGGGGGATGATGCCCTGTCGGTGCTCCATCAGGGGATACCTCACGACGCCCTCTACGACGTCTGTTTTAACGGCAATCGCGGGATTGCCGTGGGCGTCGCCGGGACGGTCCTCAATAGCGCAGATGGTGGTTTAACCTGGCAATCCGAGCCGGGCTTTACCGAACTGGCGCTGCTGGGGGTCTCCTGTGAGGGTGAGCGGGATATCGTCGTCGGCCAGGCTGGCACCATCTTTGTCCAGGGCACAGATGGCTGGAAGCAGGTGGAATCCGGTACGGAAAACCGCCTGCTGTCTGTCAAAATGAATGCCAATGGGTTGGCGTTTGCGGTGGGCGGCTTCGGTGCGGTACTGCGCTCCACGGACGGCGGGTTCACCTGGGCCCCCGTGGATTTTGACTGGCAAGGCATCCTCAACGATTTTCTCGAGCCGCATATCTTCGATGTGGCGATTTCGGATCAGGGCGTCGTCACGCTGGTGGGTGAATTCGAACTCATCCTGCGTTCCGAGGATAGCGGTGATAACTGGACACCAGTTAACAAGGCTGACGCCTCTTTATCCGCGATTCACTTTAGCGATGCGGATAATGGCTACGCCGTTGGTCAGAAAGGTCGGATTTTAAAAACCGTCGATGGAGGTCTGACCTGGTCTGTGGTCAACGCCGGCTCGCCGGAAATTCTGCTGGATGTGTGGTCCTCGACCACCGGAGAAGTGGTTATTACTGGCATTCGGGAGTTGTTGCGCAGCGATGATTTTGGTCAAACGTGGCGCAGTGTGCAGGGCGGCGATATTTCTGTTAAATGGTATCAGTCCGTCAACGTGGCCACCGCTGGTGAGGCGCACAATGTAGTGATGGTTGGGCACTCTGGCAGAATCGTAAGAATTAATTAGTGTATCGCAGGCCGTTCCGCAAACATGCATATTTATATATAGCTTGAATGAACGATATTTATGTAGTAGAAATGGCACCCATAACAACGCTTGGAATACCCGCTGGCTGGAAAACGTATAAAACTATAAGCAATTTACTACAAACACGTTAGCAACTACTTGAAAGTATCGAGGGGTGACAATGCATATTAAAAAATACGATTTTGACTACGGCCGTCGCTTTTTTATGGACAAAATGGCCAAGGGCGCCATGGGTGCCGGGGTATTAACCTCGCTGTGGCCTCTGATCGGTAATACCGGCGACATCAGCAAAGCCTATCCGGAAGAGTTGCTGTCCATCGACGCTTATACCAAGGGTAAGGTTAAAACGGGTGATATC